>CAWDQB010000075.1:0-13276 GCA_963804315.1 uncultured Acidobacteriaceae bacterium | reverse complement strand
CGACCATGAATATTTACACGAAAGCCCTGACGCCAGCCAAGCGAGAAGCGCAGAGCAGAGTTGTGGATCTGCTTATGGATCGTTCCAGAGATGTTTCGGTGAGGTGAATTGGGAATGCCGCTTAATCTTTCAACGTATCGTTAGCGTATCGTGCGTTTTTCAGCCGATTCGCTAAATCGTTGATTTAATTGGTGGACCTGATCGGGATCGAACCGATGACCTCTTCCATGCCATGGAAGCGCGCTCCCAGCTGCGCCACAGGCCCACTATCGCGAGTAACGACTTTTCTATTGTCTCTGCTCTGGCTAGTTTCGTCAAACACAACGCTAGGATGTCAGCAATTGCTCCATCTGGCTGTTGAGGATAAGCTTTTAATAGAGATGGACTTATTCCATTCATAAATCCGCCTGGAGTGCGCAATCATGACAGTCGATACCTTGATCGTAGGAGCTGGTTTTGCCGGCGCGGTCGTCGCCGAGCGGCTGGCCAGCGCAGGCCGTGAGGTGCTGCTCATCGACCGGCGCGACCACCTTGCCGGCAATGCTTACGACCACCTCGACAGCCACGGCGTCCTCGTCCATCGCTACGGCCCGCATCTCTTTCATACCAATGCCGACACGGTCTTCCAGTACCTCTCTCGTTTCACTGCATGGCGGCCTTACGAGCATCGAGTCCTGGCCTCCGTCGATGGCCAGCTCTACCCACTGCCCATCAATCAACAGACGATCAATCGCCTCTATAATCTGAACCTCGACGAGGCTGGAGTCGAGCGCTTTCTGGCTGGAGTCCGAGAGCAGCGTAGTCCGGCGCTCACCAGCGAGGACGTTGTGCTGAACGCAGTTGGCCGCGAACTCTGCGACAAGTTCTTCCGAGGCTATACCCGCAAGCAGTGGGGCCTTGATCTAAGCGAACTCAGCTCCAGCGTTCTAGCCCGCATTCCTACGCGCACCAACCGCGACAGCCGCTACTTCACCGACAAGCACCAGGCCATGCCCGCCGAGGGCTACACACCCCTCTTCGAACGCCTGCTCGCCCATCCCTGCATCCGTATCGAAACCGGCGTGGAGTACTCGAGCGTCCGCGAGCGTCTCCGCCCCAGGCTCACCATCTTCACGGGCTGCATCGACGAGTACTTCGGCTTCCGTCTGGGCCGGCTCCCTTATCGCTCCATCCGCTTCGAGCACGAGCATCTGGCCGGGGTCGCGCAATTCCAGTCCGCCGCCACCGTCAACTACCCCAACGAGCACGACTTCACCCGCATCACCGAGTTCAAGCAGATCACCGGCCAGTTGCACACAGGAACATCGATTGTTAAAGAGTTTCCAACCGACGAGGGCGAGCCGTACTACCCAGTGCCTCGACCTGCCAACCAGGAACTTTATCAGCGCTACCTAGAGATGGCCGCGAGCGAACCCAATGTGATCTTTCTAGGACGCCTGGCGCAGTACCGCTACTACAACATGGACCAAGTTGCCGCCGCCGCGCTGAAGACCGCCGCGGAGATCACGGGAGTGCCAACTTTCGGCTCACAGTGATTGGAGAAACGCTATCACTATCCACCGGAGTCTATTCAGCACTCGGGGAATTCCAGCCCCGCCTGCGCCACCGGATGAAAGCTCTTGCGGTGAAGCGGGGTTGGGCCGAGGCGCTTGAGTGCTTCCAGATGCGCGGGGCAAGGGTAGCCTTTGTGCTGGGCGAGGCCGTAGCCGGGATACTCGCGGTCGAAGTCGACGAGCAGGCGGTCGCGGTGGACCTTGGCCAGGACGCTGGCGGCGGCGATGGAAAAGCTGAGGCCGTCACCATGAATGACTGCCTGCTGCGGGCCGGGCCAATCGATCGTGTCGCGGCCATCGACGAGCAGGAAGTCGGGGCTGAGGGCGAGCTGCAGGACGGCGCGGCGCATGGCTTCCAGTGAGGCCATGCGAATGTTGATGCGGTCGATGGTCGCGGCGTCCACTTGGGCAACGGCCCAAGCTACAGCGCTCGCGCGAATCTCCAAATCCAACTCATTGCGCTTCTTTTCGGTCAGCTTTTTAGAATCATTCAGACCGTGCAGCCGGCATCCTCTGGGCAAGATCACCGCCGCCGCCACCACTGGCCCGAAGAGCGGACCGCGCCCAACTTCGTCCACTCCTGCGATGCGCAGCGAGCCACGCGCACGCGCGCCTTCTTCCAGCGTCCAACCGCAGAGCGGAGTATTGGTCATCCTTCCAGTATAGAAAAAAGGGTTGATTCCTGTTTGGAAAAAGCCATTGGAGGGCAATCGAATCGGCGTACATCCCATTAGGAGTTGTTATAAGTATTGGTTTCTCAACTTCGAAATCATTCCCACACTGCTTGATCGATGGGCTGACTGGCCTCGCACAAGTTACTCTGGAAGGAGGAGGACGCAATGCATTCCTTCATGTTGTTTCTGGCGATGCGGACGGGGATCTTTGCCGAAGAGCGCTTTCTGGGGAGGTTGCTGGATCAATGGAGCGTGGATGCCGAGGAGTTTGTCCACGCGCGGCTGCCTCACTTGCTCATTGTGGCGCTGATCGGCTTTGTGCTGAGCCGTTTGTTGCGCCTGATCACATCGCGGATGATCCGCATCGCAGTAGAGCACTCCCCCAGTCCAGCGCGCATCGCGCAGGTCAAGACGCTCTCTGGGGTGATCCGTGCCTCCGGCCTGGCGATCATCGGCACCATCGTCGGCTTGCAATTCCTTGACGCAGTGGGGCTTAATCTGGCTCCTTTGCTTACCTCTGCGGGCATTGCCGGCGTGGCTATTGGCCTCGCGGCGCAGAACATCGTGCGCGACATGTTCAACGGCATTCTGATCCTGGTGGAGGATCAGTTCAATGTGGGCGACTCGGTGCGCCTAGCCGGACTCTCGGGGGTTGTGGAAGCGATGACCTTGCGCAAAACGACAGTGCGCGACATGGATGGAACGCTGTACATCATTCCCAACTCGCAGATCACCACCGTGGCCAACCTGAGCGTGGGCTTCTCTGTGGCTACGGTCAATGTGAGCGTGGACTTCTCCGCCAATCCCGACCGGGTGCTGGAGTTGCTGCGCGGGATTGCAATGGAGATTCGCACGAGCGAAGACTTCCGCGAGGTTTTTGTCGCCGACCCTCAGATTCTGGGCGTGGATGCAATCAAGGGATCGGAACTGATCTTCCCTGTGGTCTTCAAGACCCAGGCCACCAAACAGTACGCGCCGGTGCGTGAGTTCCGGCGGCGCGTGCGGCTCGCACTGGAAGAAAATCACCTTCTACCTGGAGATCCTAACCGGGTCTTCAACACGTTTATGCAGACAACGGCGGGCCATGGCAGCCGGTCCATCCCGGAGCCGACAGGGGAGCGCGATCCAACAATGCTCAAGCCGGTGGAAGGGAACCCGTTCAGCGGCTAGAAGTCCTGACTCAGCTGTTCGGTGAGTTAGCTGCCAACTGCGTAGTCCGCAAAAAGCGTGTCCTTCTGGCACTCAGCCCTGGAAGAAGGTTTAATGTAAACTGAGAGTAGCGAGTCCCGCGGCCAGTTTCCAGGCAAGCGAGCGTCCGCGCCGTTGAAGCCGCGCGCTGAACTCCAGCGTGTGTGTGCAGAGACAACCCCAAGAAGGAGAAACACCCTACCGATGGCCAAAATTGCCAAAACAGGTGACCGCAAGAAGGTAATGGACACGACGAAGTCGACCGACTGTCCCAAGTGCAGCAAGCCGACGCGCATCGTCAAGCGCGTAAAGGACCGCGAGCGCGGCATCCCAGGCGGCGTCTACATCTCGTGTTCTGTTTGCGATTTCTACGAGAAGCTCTAATTCGGATTGGCCAGTCAACCTCCGCGCCTTGCCAGGATGGCTGAAACCGATCAGAGACCTTGATAGCCCAGGCCCGAAGACTCGGAGCTGGGCTATCAGTTTCTGGAACCGAGTAAATCTAAACCTTCGCTTCCAGATCGGCGATCACGTCGAAGAAGCGCTGGTCGAGGCGGCGGTTGTGGGCGATGGCTTCCTTGATGGTGATGTCGGTGACGTCCAGCCCCTGAAGAACGGCGATGCGCCCCCACTTCTTGTCATGGACCATGTCGATGGCGTGCAGGCCGTAGCGCTGTCCCAGGATGCGGTCATAGGCCGTGGGAACGCCGCCGCGCTGGGTATGTCCCAGGTTGACGGAGCGCGTCTCGAAGCCGGTCTTCTTCTCGATCAGGCTGGCCAGCTTCTCGCCGATGCCGGAAAGACGGGCATGGCCGAAGGAGTCGAGTTGCGCGTCGGGATTGACGACCTGGCCGACTTCGGGCAGATGGCAGCCCTCGGCGACGACGACGATGCCATAGTGCTTGCCGCGATCATAGTTGTACTTGAGCAGCGCCGAAACATGGTCGATATCGATGTCCTTTTCGGGGACGAGAGTCACGTCGGCGCCACCGGCAACGCCGGCTGCATAGGCGATCCAGCCGGCATCGCGGCCCATGACTTCGATGACGATGACGCGGTTGTGCGAGTCGGCGGTGGTGCGGATGCGGTCAACGGCCTCGGTGGCGATGGCCACGGCGGTGTCGAAGCCGAAGGTCTGATCGGTGCCGCTGATGTCGTTGTCGATGGTCTTCGGCACGCCGACCGAGGGCACGCCATTCTCGCTCAGGAAGAGGGTGACGGACTGCGTATCGTCGCCGCCCAGAGCGATCAGCGCGTCGATCTTGTTGGCCTTGAGAACTTCCTGGACCTTCTCGATGCCGCCGGGAATCTTCTTCACGTTGGTGCGCGAAGAGTGCAGGATGGTGCCGCCCTTGAGCTGGATTCCGTCCACGGCTTCCAGGGTCAGCGGAATAAAGTTGTTCTCCAACACGCCCTTCCAGCCGTTGAGGAAGCCGATGAACTCATCGCCATAGTGGTTGATGCCCTTACGGACAGCCGCATAGATCACCGCATTCAGTCCGGGGCAATCGCCGCCACCGGTCAACAAAGCAACTCGCATCGTATGAATCTCCTGATTGATTTTTTGCGCGGCCGCCCGCAAATGGCGATAGACCGAGCCGGGGACGAATCCCTGAGATGTGCGGCGATCACGGGTGAAATTACCGTACTCGACGCCGTCTTTATTTTACTCCGCTGCCATAATGATTGATCGTGAGCGCGGTCACGCACTCACAGAGAGATTCAAGAACTGCCCGCAACGAACGTTCGCATGGTTGGCAAGATCGTCTGTATCATATGAGTATGCAGAGCGAGAGAGACTCTTCTCCACAAACCGCAGCCTACCGCGCGCGCGACTTTCAAAGTCACGATCCGCGACTGGGTCCTATCGCCGCCAAGGTGCTGGCCAGGGAGCGGCTCGATTTCCAGGACGGCCTTGCACTGTATGGCTCCTCGGATGTGCTGGCTGTAGGCTGGCTGGCGAACCATGTACGCGAGCGGCTGCACGGCGACGTAACCTACTTCAACGTCAATCGGCACATCAACCCCACCAATGTCTGTGTGGCCAACTGCCGCCTCTGCGCCTTTGGGCGCAAGAAAGGCGACGCTGCCGGCTACACGATGGCTCTGGAAGAGGCATGGTCTGCGGCGGCCAGCGGCTATTCGGAGGCGGTAACGGAGTTCCATATCGTCGGCGGGCTGCATCCGGATCTGCCGCTCGAATATTTTCTTGATCTGGTCAGCGGCCTCAAAGAGCGTTTCCCAAAGGTTCACATCAAGGCCTTCACTATGGTTGAGGTAGCTTTTCTGGCGCGGCGGGCAAAGCTCTCGATCGAAGAGACGCTGATCGGATGCGCGCGGCAGGCGTGGACTCGATGCCCGGCGGCGGCGCGGAGATCTTTGCGGCGCGGGTGCGCTCGATCATCTGCGACCACAAGATCGACGGCGAAGAGTGGCTGACCACGGCGCGGCTGGCCCACCAACTGGGCTTCAAATCCAACGCGACGATGCTCTATGGGCACATTGAGAACGACGAAGACCGCGTCGATCACCTGCTCAAACTGCGCGCGTTGCAGGACGAGACCGGCGGCTTCCAGACTTTCATTCCGCTGGCCTTTCATCCCGAGAACACGGCGCTCGACCATCTGCCCGTGACCACCGGACTGACCGACATTCGCCAGGTGGCCGTCAGCCGATTGCTGCTGGATAACTTCCCGCACATCAAGGCCTATTGGCAGATGCTGACGCGCGAAGATCGCGCAGATTGCGCTGCGCTTTGGCGCGGACGATCTGGACGGCACGGTCGTCGAGGAGAAGATCTACCACGATGCAGGCGCGACCACACCGCAAGGCATGACTCGCAAGGAACTCTGCCGGCTGATTACCGAGGCCGGCCGGATTCCGGTCGAACGCGATACGCTCTACCACCCGGTCACGCGCACGGAAGACAGCTTTACGGTGGCCGTTTAGGGCCTGACACCGCAAGAATCTGAATCTTTGAGCCTTAAGATGAGTCTACTGACTACGGATCTGGCGTGGGTGTGCCTGCGGCGTCCAGTAATGCGATATTCCCCTTTTTCAATCGCTAGGGAAGAAAATTTTATGGCGGGCTTTGAAAGATGATGCAAATCAATTCTTATCCGTTGCCTGTGATTACCAAAGAATATGGGAAGCATTACTGTAAGTCCTCATTCAAGAGGTTTTTGAGAGGATATTTTCTGTACAATTTAAGAGTGGGTTGCTCCATTTATTGGGAAGAATTTGCCGCCAAAGATTGAATTGATTTTTTCTGTTCTGTCGGACCAGATAGTTGAGAGTTGCGTTTTGATGCATGAGAGAAATTCCCCCTCCTCCAAGGAGATCGAATGACAAATAAGATCGTCGTTGCCATCATTTCCTGCTATATATTCGGCGGTCTTGCCGCACATGCCACCTCGGCCCCCTTCGGTTCTTTAAGCGCCTATAATCTGGTGGCGCTTTCCGGGAATATCGTTGGCCCAACCACGGCGGATAATGAAGGCCGCGTAGCGGCGGCCGGTCAGTTTACCAATGCATTGAATATAGGTACGAATCTGGGCAGCGATCCCTGGGGTTCGCTGGCCAATGGCTATGCCATGGTTGCCGGAGGCGGGGTAAATGTTGCTAAAGGCAGCGCGGCATTCAATATCAATGGAGGCGGCGGCGTCTGGGCGAAGACCAATAATGCCACTTACAACTTCAACGACGGGAAGACACTGACCGTCGGCGGCACATCGCCGATCGACTTTGCCACTGAACAAACGGCAATGCAGACGTTGAACACGAATTTGAGCGGACTGACGGCGAATGGCACCATGGGAACTGTCTCCGGCGGAAACCCTTCGTGGACGGGCCTTTACGGCACCAGTTCCACGCTCAATGTCTTCACACTGACGGCAGCCCAGCTCTCGAGCGATTATCTTGACTTTGTCGTGCCTGGCGCGCAGTCCGCCGCAACCATCATCGTGAATGTTATTGGAACCGCCCCGGTGCTGAACAATGCAATCCTGGTCAATGGCACGCAGGAGGGCGACAGCAACGACGACAACAATCTGATTCTTTTCAACTTTGAAAACGCCTCGTCGGTCACGATCAACGGACAGTTCGATGCGGCCCTGTTGGCGCCGAATGCCGTCCTCAGCAGCACGGATGATGCGCAAATGGGCGGCAACTTCATCGTGGGGTCGGTCGGTCAGACCGGCGAAGTTCACAACGATGAGTTTCAAGGGACCATTCCGCTCTTCAGTTCGTCCTCGGCCGCGCCTGAACCCGGAACTTTCACCCTGATGTCCAGCGGATTCCTCTTTCTGGCAGCTCTGCTCTTCCGGCGCAGGCAGACATCCACGCGCTGAAACCAATGCCGACAGAGCGGTACACTTAAAATTCCATACATAAAGCGGCTCGCTGGACGCATCCTGCTTCAATACTTGTCTACGCACTCCTTCATCTTTGCCAAAGAAACACAATATCTATACTGGAGACTGGCCCCGCAAACTGGAACTAAATCCCCAAAAAAGTCTATGGCTGAAGTCGTAACAGCGTAGCTGATCCGCTCAAAAAAAGCATGCCCCTCTTCCCGTTAACGGCGCGGAAAAGAAGGGGCACACTGGAGGACTCGAACTATTGCAACGAATAAATGCTCTTCAGTTCCTTGTTCGCGCAGATTCTGCGGCAGCGGCGCATAGGAGAGGCCGGCGGCTTCGTCTTCGCCGGATTTGACGATCCAGCTCAGCAGATCCTTGATGACCTTGCCCTTGGCCGGGTCGGCGGACTTCAGCGGCACCAGCATCCATGTGAAGCTGGAGATGGGGTATGCGTCTTTGCCCGGAGCGTTGGTGATCGAGACGCGGTAATCGTCGGGGAACTGCTTGATGCCGGCGGCTGCGGCGGTGACGCCCTCGATGGAGGCGGTCACAAAGTTGCCGGCGGCGTTCTTGATCGAGCCGTAGCTGATCTTGTTTTGCAGTGCGTAAATCAACTCGACGTAGCCGATGGAGCCGGAGAGCTGGCGAACATAGCCGGCCACACCTTCGTTGCCCTTGCCCGCCACGCCGGTCGGCCAACTGGGCGAGGCGCCCTTGCCAGGACCGTTGGCCCACTCCGGGCTGACCTTGCTCAGGTAGTCGGTGAAGATGTAAGTCGTTCCGCTGCCGTCGGCGCGATGCACAACGATGATCTTCAAGTTGGGCAGAGCCACGCCGGGATTATCTTTGGCGATGCGCGGATCGCTCCAGTTGTTGATCTTGCTCAAATAAATGTCCGCCAGAACGTCAGCGCTGAAGCGTATGTTGCTGATGCCGGGAACGTTGAAGATGGGAACCACAGCACCCAGTACGGTGGGTATATGAATCAGCTTGGTCTTGGCCGGGGCCAGTTGCTCATCAGTGGCCGGAGCGTCGGTTGCACCAAAGTCCACCAGGCCGCCGACCATTTGGCGGATGCCGCCGCCAGAGCCGATGGACTGGTAGTTGATCTCCACACCCGGGTGTGCCGCGCTGTATTCGCTGAACCATTTGGAATAAATCGGGTAAGGGAAGGTTGCGCCCGCCCCGGTCAACTTCTGCGCCCGCGCCACGCTCAAGGCAACAATCAGCAATCCAATGACAACCAACGTCTTCTTCACAAAGCTCTCCCTTGCAGGTTTCCTGCCGGATTGATTCTCTGCGGCCAATGTTACGGGCATTTGAATAAATGATGTTTTATCGGTGTTTGACGGTCGATTTTCCTTCTGGAGAACGTGATCGCTTCATTATATTTGAGTTACTCGCGGTTTTCCACCATTCGCTGAATCCTTTCTTGACAGAAATCCAATAAGAGGCTAATGTTGGCGCAGTTGTCTATCTTCACCCCCCATGAGGTATGTCAACCATGAAAACCAAAACCATTCTTGCGGCAGCGTGTTCGCTGCTGTTTGCCTTACCCTCCATCGCCCAGATTATTGTGGGCGCTCCACTCTGTGTATCGGGCACGCTTGCAAGCTATATCGCACTTGGCTACGAAGGATGTATGTTCGGCAGCGTCCTCTACCACGACTTCAATACATTGCAGCTCCAACCGCCAACGGCATTGACCCGGCCAGATATCCTTGTGACTCCTGCCGTGCTTCCGTTCCAACCGGCTTCCAGGGCCTTAATTTTTCGGCACAGACTGCAACCGATCTGGAGTGTGGCCGCCAAAGAAACCAAGCTGTCGAAGATCCAATTCAACGCGGTCCCATTCCCGCCGACTGCCGCGGCTCTTCCGGACAGCGCCGCACTGACCCTTGATCTTGGCGGTGCGCATGTTGATGGAATCATTGGGAGCGTCGATGTTCAGGAAGTAACCAATGCGCCTGCGGCAACCAATACAGCCGTACTCGATGTCTATGACAGATGCGCGGACGCATGCATGCTTAAACAGTTTGACAGCGTGACCATTTCTCCTATCCAGGTGCTTCAATCCACCATCAAGATCTCGCTTGATGGCGGTACCAACGGAGCTTCTCTGACCAACTTCGCGACCGATTACATGGTAGGCCCGCAGCCAGAATAATCGGGTTTGAATCCGTTCCGGCTGACTTCCGCTCCCGCGCGACCCTCGCTACGGAGCGGAAGCCGGTTGTTCGTTGTGCATATTGAGAGAATCTTATGGGCCGAGCTTTCTGGAACTAAGCAATTCAAGCCATGCGCTCACCTCTCGCCCCGCCTCTTCCCGCAAGTTATATACTTGTTTTTTGAACAATTTCCTTTCCCCTGGAGGTTCCTGCATGTTTCATATTTCCCGCTTCTTTGCCGCTTTGCTGGCGTTTCCTCTCTTGGTTCCCTGTGTTGATCCGCGCCGATGACGATAAGTCCGCTGAAAAAACCGCCGCGGACAAAACCAGCTGACAAGAACGGCGAAAAGGCTGCCGCCCGCCGAGGTTACCACGGAGGGAACGGTCGAGGTGGGCGGGCGAAGATCGCCTACACGGCAGTTGCCGGCACCATCACCGTGGGCGCAACCGACGGTGATGACGCGCAGCTCGGCCTGGATGGCAAGCCACAGCCGGGAAGCCAGCTTGCGCTGGAAGAACCCAAGGAACCCAAAGACGCTGCGCCAGCCGCTCGATATCTTTTATGTGGCCTACTTCAAAAAGGACGCGAAGGCAGAGGAGCGTCCGGTCACATTTTTTTATAATGGCGGTCCAGGCAGCTCGATCCGTCTGGCTGCACATGGGTTCGCTCGGCCCCAAGCATGTGGTGACGACGGGCGACAGCATCTGCCCGCCGCGCCTTACAAACTGGTTGACAATGCCTACTCGCTGCTGGATACAAGCGATCTGGTCTTCATCGATATGCCGGGCACAGGCTTTGGACGGCTGACTGGCAAGGATGCCGAGAAGGCCTTCTGGGGCGTCGATGAGGACGCCAACGCCTTTGCGCGCTTCATTCAGCGCTTTCTGACCAAATACAGCCGCTGGAACTCACCCAAGTATCTCTTCGGCGAGAGTTACGGCACCACGCGCTCGGCGGTGCTGGCCGACATTCTGGAAAACCGCATGAGCATCGACCTGAATGGCGTGATTCTGCTCTCGCAGATCTTCAACTTCACCACCGACATTGACATCCCCAGCGGCAATCCCGGCGTGGACCTGCCCTATGTGCTGGCGCTGCCCACCTACGCGGCGACGGCCTGGTACCACAAAAAGCTGCCGCAGCAGCCGGCGGAACTGGAGCCGTTTCTGAAGGATGTGGAAGAGTTCGCCATGGGTGCCGTACTCGCACGCGCTGGCGCTGGGCACGGACTTGAGCGCGGAGGAGAAACAGCAGGTCGCCGAAAAGCTGCACGAGTATACTGGCCTGCCCGTGGCCTACCTGCTCAAGGCCAATCTGCGCGTCAACGGCGGCGAGTTCGAGAAGACGCTGCAGGACGACCAGGATCTGACCACCGGGCGGCTGGACACGCGCTTCAGCGGGCCGACGCTGGATGCGCTGAGCGAGGGCGCGGAGTACGATCCGCAGAGTTCGGCGATCTCCTCGGCATATGTCTCGCTTTTCAACGACTATGTGCGCCGCGAGTTGAAGTACGGCGAGGGGCAGACCTATCTCGCCGAGGCACTCTTCAGCGGCTCGCGGTGGGATTTCAGGCACAACGGCAATCCGGTCAGCACCAACGTTGCACCAGATATGGCCGAGGCGATGAAGACCAATCCCCGGCTGAAGATCATGGTCAATGGCGGCTACTACGATCTGGCGACGCCGTTTTTTGCCGCACAATACGAGGACAAGCACCTGCCCATCCCGCAATCGCTGGCCAAGAACATCGAGTACGACTGGTACGAATCGGGCCACATGGTCTATGTGCGCGAGGAGTGCCTGAAGCAGTTGCATGACCGCGTGGCCGCGTTCATTGTGAAAACTCAAGCGGAAGGAAAGTAGTGCGCTGATTCGACCTGGCAACCAAATCATTTGTCAGATCGAAATCTTTTCGGCCCTGCCTGCCGTGTCCTTGATTGCCAGCCAAAGCCGATGAAACTGCGCTTCCAATTCTTCCATGCAAGTGCGGACGGCATCCCGGTTTCCGCCATGGGCAGCCTTTTCCATCTCCGCGGCAACCTTGCGCAGCCGTTCTCCGCCTATATTGGCGGGACCGCGCCTTTGATCGAGTGGGCCAGCCGTCCTGCACTAGCGGCGTCTCCGCACTTGACCAGATTTTTCAATTGCTCTATCTGGAGTGGAGCATCTTCGAGAAACGTCTCGATGATAATCCGGATCAGTTCATCATCCCCCTCCAGTCGCTCCATTACGCTTGCCCGGTCGAAGATAGCAGGGAGGCATTCTCCTATCTGGGACGGGACAGGCCGGTTCGTTGCTGGCGCTCGCGCATCTCCAACGGGCAGCCATCTCTTCAGCGCATCCAGCAAGGCACTCTTTGAAAACGGGTTCAGCACAAAGCCATTCATGCCTTCCGCAAGGCTGCTTTCCTGGTCACTTTCCAACGCAGTAGAAAGTTTCTTGGACTGTTCTTCCAACTGTTGAGTAGAGCGTTGAATCCAGCGCAAGAACCAGAAAGAAGCTCCTGTAACCAGAACCAGGGTCAGAAACAGGATGGAGCAAACAATGGGAATTTGCTGGGAAACCATGTCCAAGTCATCTTTCGTCAATCGCTGGCCACGCTCCTGATCGATTTCTGAGAGATAATCATCCATCTTCCGCCGGCCCAGCTCCGCTTGCTTCAACTGTGTGTCGTAAACATCCTTCGCTTCCTTATCCTTTCCAGCTCTCTTCAGCGCCTTGATTTCGAGCCATGCTTGGTAGAAATTGGCCTGCTCGATGGCGGTGTTGGCAATGGCCTGACGGTCGCGGGGATCAAACTTGGGGTACTTTTCCCGAATTGTGCGCAAATCCTCTTCGGTCTTCTCAACCACATCCTCATATTTCGACAATTCCGTTCCTGTGGTTGAGTAGAGGTAAAAAACAATGGCGATGCGCTGGTCTTGAGCCGCGCCTTTCAGCTTTCCCTCCCAATAGAGAGCGGAGGAAGTGTCCAGGTTGAGTCTGCTTATGGTGGTCCTGATGCGGTAAATGGTCAGAAGTGAAAGAGATCCCTGAAGTACCACCAGAGATCCCAATCCAAGGCAGATCAACAACACTTTTCTGCTAAGGGTCGATTTCCTTATTTCCGGCCGCTGAGCATCCGCCACAGCACGCTCCACAGGGCACAGACCCCTTCATCGGAGATGCCCATTTGCTTACATCGGCCAGTTCGTTTCTCTCTTGAATGCTCTGGTCCACCCCAAGTCAGCGCTCAGCGTCCACTTTAGGGTATTGAAAAATGGATTTGAACTGCATTCATGATTGACGAAGATTGGCCGATAAACAAATCAGTTGGGTTTCGCTGATCTAG
>CAWDQB010000074.1:0-4477 GCA_963804315.1 uncultured Acidobacteriaceae bacterium | reverse complement strand
ACACCCGCTTGATGACCGCGGAGCTGGCCAAGGAACCCGTGGTTACTGATGTGGCCAGCGACTTGCAGGATCAGGGATTAGGCGCACAACTGGTCATCGACCGCGACACCGCCGCCCGGCTGGGCATCGCCATGGCCGACGTGGATAACACGCTCTACGACGCCTTCGGCCAGCGCCAAGTCTCAACGATCTTCACTCAGCTCAACCAGTACCATGTGGTGATGGAGGTCGGCAAAAACTTTCAGACCGATCCCTCGACGTTGAACAATCTCTTCGTCAAATCGGCCAACGGTACGCAGGTTCCGCTCAGCCAGTTGGCGCACTGGGAGCAGACGACGCACGCCCAACTGGCCATCGGCCATCAGGGCCAGTTTCCATCGACTGTCGTCAGCTTCAATCTGGCTCCCGGCAAGGCGCTGGGCGACGCGGTGACCGCCGTCAACGCCATCGAAAAACGCATCAATATGCCCGCCTCCATCAACGCCAGCTTCCAGGGCACGGCTGCCGCCTTCCAGACCTCGCTCTCGAACGAGCCGCTGCTGATTCTGGCCGCGCTCATCACCGTGTACATCGTGCTGGGCGTGCTCTATGAAAGCTACATTCACCCCATCACTATCATCTCGTCGCTGCCCTCGGCGTCGGCGCGCTGCTTGCCTTGCTCATCACGCACGTCGAGTTCAGCGTGATTGCATTGATTGGCATCATTCTGCTCATAGGCATTGTGCAGAAGAACGCCATCATGATGATCGACTTTGCTCTGCAAGCCGAGCGCAATGAAGGCAAGCCACCGGAAGAGGCGATCTTCCAGGCCTGCCAGTTGCGCTTCCGTCCAATTTTGATGACCACCATGGCCGCCATGCTGGGCGGGTTGCCGCTGGCACTCGGCGGCGGCGTCGGGGCTGAACTGCGTATGCCGCTAGGCGTCACCATCGTCGGCGGATTGATTATGTCGCAGGCGCTTACTCTTTACACCGTGCCGGTGATCTACCTCTACTTCGACAAGCTGGCGCAGTATTTGAAGCCGAAAGACAGGGAACTGGAAACTGGGATCAGGGATCAGATTCCTGAATCCGGCGATTAACTGGGTACCCCAGGTCCGGATTTTCTGACCTGGGATCCAACAAACCTCAACTGGAAGCGATAGGACGTGATTAGTTTTTGACTGACAACCTGACAACTTGTCAACCGGTCAACTTGTCACCTGGACGAACCAATGCACCTCTCCGCACCATTCATTCAGCGCCCGGTAGCGACTTCGCTGCTCAGCTTGGCTCTTCTCATGGCCGGCGCGGTGGCGTACTCGATCTTGCCCGTGGCCTCGCTGCCCAACGTCGATATGCCGGTGATCGGCGTCAGCGCGGGCATGCCGGGGGCCAGCCCGGAGACGATGGCCTCGTCTGTCGCCACGCCGCTGGAGCGGCAGTTCGGACGCATTGCGGGCGTCAATCAGATGACCTCGGCGAGTTCGCTGGGCGCGGCTTCGGTGACGCTGCAATTCGACATCAGCCGCAACATTGACGCCGCCGCGCGCGACGTGCAGGCCGGCATTAACGCGGCACGCAGCCAGTTGCCCTCTTACCTGCCGCAGAATCCCAGCTACCGCAAGGCCAACCCAGCCGAAGCGCCGATTCTGATTCTCACCCTCACCTCCGACGTGATGAACAAGCCGCAGATCTATGATCTGGCCAACTCGATTCTGGCGCAGAAGATCTCGCAGATTAACGGTGTGGGCCAGTGCTTTGTCGGCGGCAGCTCCTCGCCCTCGGTGCGCGTTGAGTTGAATCCCATGCAATTGGGCGCGAATGGCGTCGGCCTGGAGGCCGTGCGCACGGCGCTTGCCAACGCCAACGCCAACCGCCCCAAAGGCGCATTTCAAGACGCAAGTCATCGCTGGCAGATCAGCGACAACGATCAGATCTTCAAAGCCAGAGACTACGCGCCCATCATCGTAGGCTACAACCAGCAGACCGGCGCTCCGGTGCGGGTTGGGGATCTTGGCACGGTCACCGACAGCGTGGCTGACATCCGTAACGCCGGCGTCAGCGGCATCAACATCGATGGAACCCGCGGCCAATTGAAAGACGCGGTGCTGATTATTGTCTTCAAGATTCCCGGCGCCAACGTCATAACCACCGTGGACAGCGTGCTGGCCGAGCTGCCGCGCTTGCAAGCCGCCATTCCACCCACCATCAAGATCGATGTGGCCGTGGATCGGACGACCACCATCCGCTCCAGTGTGCGCGACGTTGAAATCTCGCTCATCATCAGCGTCTGCCTGGTCGTGCTGGTGGTCTTCCTCTTCCTGCGCGAGGTCTGGGCCACCATCATTCCCTCCATAGCGGTGCCGCTTTCGCTGCTGGGCACCTTCGGCGTGATGTGGCTGTTGGGCTACACCATCGACAACCTTTCGCTGATGGCCCTCACCGTCGCTACAGGCTTTGTGGTTGACGACGCCATCGTGGTCATCGAGAACATCACGCGCTATCTCGAAATGGGCGACTCGCCCTACGAAGCAGCGATGAAAGGCTCGCGCGAGATCGGCTTTACCGTGCTGTCGATGAGCCTATCGCTGATCGCCGTCTTCATTCCGATCCTGCTGATGGGGGGCATCGTCGGCAAGCTCTTCCGCGAGTTCGCCGTAACGCTGTCAGTGGCCATCGCCGTTTCGTTGCTCGTCTCGCTCACCACTACGCCGATGCTCTGCGCGCGCTTTCTCAAGTCGCGCGATGAGAGCCGCCACGGACCCATCTATGCGATGAGCGAGCGCGCCTTTGATTGGCTGCACAACGAGTACGCACTTGGCCTGCGCTGGGTTCTGCGCCATCAGATTTTGATTCTGTGCACAGTCATCGGCACCATCGCGCTGAATATTTATCTCTTTACAATTGTTCCCTTTGGCTTCTTCCCGCAGCAGGACACGGGCCGTATGGGCGGGCAAACCCGCGCAGCGCAGGACATCAGCTTTGATTCCATGAAGCTCAAGCAACACCAGCTTGCGCAAATGGTTCTGGACGATCCGGCTATTCAGTCGGTAACTGCCTTTGTCGGCGGCGGAGGGCCGGGCGGCGGCAGCTCCAACATCGGCAATATGTTCATCGCTCTCAAGCCCCTTGCGCAGCGCCCCGGCCGCGTCTCCGCCGACCAGGTGGTCAACCGCCTGCGCGGCAAGCTGAACAGCGTCCCCGGTGCGATTCTCTATCTCCAGGTGCAGCAGGAGTTCCAGATCGGAGGGCGTGGCGGCGCGGCGCAGTATCAGTACACCCTTTCGGATGAGAACCTGGATGAGCTGAACACCTGGGCGCCGCAACTACTCAACCGCATGAGATCTATGCCCGAGCTGCGCGATGTGAACAGCGACCAGCAGAATCAGGGTCTGGCCGCCAACCTGCTGATCGACCGCGATGCCGCCTCGCGCCTGGGCATCACCGCTGCCGCCATTGACGCCGTCCTCTACGACGCCTTCGGCCAGCGCGAAGTCTCCACCATGTATACAGCGCTCAATCAGTACTATGTGGTGATGGAAGTCGATCCCAAGTACCAGCTCAGCCCTGACGCGCTCAACGGCATCTTCATCAAATCCTCCACCGGCGCCATGGTTCCGCTCTCTGCTATTGCCAAATTCCAGCAGCAGCGCACCGCCCTTCAAGTCAACCATCAGGGACAGTATCCAGCCGTCACGCTCAGCTTCAATCTGGCTCCCAATTACGCTCTGGGCGACGCCGTCAACGCACTGCAAAAGGTTCAGGTCGAGATGGGCATGCCTTCAACCATCCATCCTACCTTCCAGGGAACCGCGCAAGCCTTCCAAGATTCAAAGAACAATATGCCCTGGCTGATTTTTGCCGCGCTTACCGCCGTCTATATTGTCCTCGGCATCCTCTACGAGAGCTACATCCATCCGCTGACCATTCTCTCCACTATTCCGCCCGCCGGCGTAGGCGCGATCCTGGCCCTGATGCTGATGGGCACTGAACTGAGCATCATCGCGCTGATCGGCATCATCCTGCTCATCGGCATCGTGAAAAAGAACGCCATCATGATGATCGACTTTGCGCTGCAAGCCGAGCGCGACCAGGGGTTGCCGCCGGTCGAGGCCATCTATCAAGCCTGCCTCTTACGCTTCCGCCCGATCATGATGACCACCATGGCCGCTCTCTTCGGTGGCCTGCCCTTGGCCATCGGCATGGGAGTCGGGTCCGAGTTGCGCAAGCCATTGGGCATCACCATTGTGGGCGGACTGATCGTCTCCCAGATGCTTACCCTCTTCTCCACGCCGGTCGTCTATCTGGCCTTCGATCGGTTAAAACGGTGGCTGATAAGTCTCTTCCACACAGGCGCAGTGCCGCAAGCAGCACCCGCCGATTGAGTTGCGGTTACGGTGATTTCCAATCACAGTACGCCAAAACAGCAAACCTCAAGGGTAGATGCCAGTGAGCAAATGAGGCTAACTAGCCGATCCTGAAAAACGTATAAATAT
>CAWDQB010000073.1:0-78805 GCA_963804315.1 uncultured Acidobacteriaceae bacterium | reverse complement strand
AACTCCCGGGATATTAGGAGTACAGTTCCCGCTGGTGCCGCCGATACTGCTCCGGTCGGTTGAGGGCTAGTTGCGGCCGGTGCCTTGGGGCGCGCCGCAGGCGTTGCCGTCGCCGCAATCCGCGGAGCGGCGGGAAGGGTTGGGGGCAAGAATCGCTTTGAACCAAATACAGGCGGACCAGTTCGCGATGCGCGCCTAGTTCTTTCTCGGCGGATTTCGTCCCGAGCGGCAGCCTCATCTGGTACATAGCCCTCAGCGCTGAGGCGCGCTAACAATGCCTGATCAAGCCTCAAGGCGAGATTGCTGGAGGTATCTTTCCAGGATGACAGGGCATCAAGTGCCTGTGTAACAACGCCATCGTCGATTTGAGTATCGACTTGAAGACCTGCCTCAACATTTACGTACAGACCTGACTGCGTAATGTTGTTTGATCCAACGATCAGCCGGGCCTCTTCCTCGTTGCGGAAGAGGTACAGCTTGGGGTGGAAGATGCTGTCGGCTTCGTTGTGGTAGACAAACGTCTCGCAGCGTCCGCACCGCTCTAAGTCAAGAAGAGCCTGTAGCCCCTCACGAGTGGTATTCCGGAGGTCAATGCCAACTATGACTGACACCTGGCCACCATTTCGAAGAAAGCTCATAAGACTTCCCGCGAGGTACGCCATCCCCGACGCTCTCACCCATGCAACGGCAATGTCGAGCGTGTCCCAAAAGGGTTCGACATCGTTCATTTGATCTACGTGGCGAAGAAGCTCAGTGCCAAACCGGACTTGTAAGGGTTGGTTATAGAACAATAAAGCCCTCCTCACGTCGGATTTGACCCGACATGCAGCCCCGTAGTCCCTTCCTGCCCTGATTGAGACGGTACTTTGGTCAATGCACCGCGCTAGTAACCAGCTCAAACGCCGATGATTGCGCGCTCAGACCTTACTTCAAGCTCCTCTATAGAAGCCTGAAGTGAACAGGCAGGCCAAGAATCTCAAGAGTGTTCACATCCGTTATAACACGCTGAAACCCGGCACTTTGCAGCAGTTGTCTCTCCGTCAGGCCCGAGAGGACATGCTCAGGCCACAGAACCCTGTGAGAATTCAGGATATGCCCCTACCCTCTGCTCCCTTACTGCAACTTGTCTGATTCGGATAAGCCGTCCAGGCCAAGACCGCTAGTGGGCTCAATACTCTCCAAGCCGGCTATTAAGTCGCTGTAAACCTGCACCTTAGGACCTTTTGTCTTGGTCAATCCTGGCTTCGCAAAGATCAGGATATACTCGTGGACATTCTTAAACAGAAAGTTGGGCGGATACGGGTAGCTCCCGAAAATGGGCCTTTGCGCGCCGTATGAGCCCCATTTGCCGCCAGTTCCGTCCTTCGACCAGATGATTTCGTTGACCATCACAAACCCGATGTCACGCAACAACACTGCGAAGTCGGTAGCAAGTGGGAACGTCAAGAGTCCGTGGTCAGTGTGTTGGTTCACGTTAGCGGTGACGACGCACATTTTCCGGCCGGGCATGAGGGCGCGAAAGCACTCCTCAAAAACAGGGCGGATGCCCTTAATAAATGCACCGTAGCCCTCAATCCTGCCCAGATTGGACTCGGAGTCGCCGTAGTTCGCCTTGTTCCAGTACGGTGGGCTCGTAACCACCAGCCCTACGCTGTTGTCTTCAATAAAGTCCAGTTTTCGACTATCTCCCCGGACGACAACAAGTGGTTCAAAGTCCGGCCCGTGGCCGTTTTGGAGTTTGCTACACTCTTTCTTAATCGTTTGAACGTAAGCAGGGTTTTGGTCTACGCAGACCGCACGGCGTCCAAGAGGAATGACTGCACGAGCCGTCGTTCCGGTCCCGGCAAATGGGTCAAGAACAGTCTCCCCGTAGAAGCTGAAGAGTTTCGCGAGGCGGAGTGGAATCTCTGCGGGAAATACTGCAGGATGGTCGTCGTGGCTCGTGTTTGCAATGCTCCAGACGGTCTTGGTGTATTCTCGCCACTCCTCTTTGGTGACTTTACTCTTCTCCTTGGCACCCGGTTCGAGAGCGGCGCACTTGGCTACCTTAATCTTTTTCCTTGTGACCGCCAGATCCACAATCTTCCTTGTCATGCTCATGCCTTCTCCTCAGCTTCGGGAACAACGTGTTTGCGCAGCGTGGCTGATACTGTCCGCGCAGTGAACTGCTGAATCTCGTCGACAAACCCTTCATCAAGCCCAACTTGGCCAGCAAGCAAAGAATCGATGCCTCGCCGAATTCCGTCGTGCCCGTTCGGCGTGAAAGCGACGGACGTCCGCCCTTTATTCAGGCTCTTGATTGGCTTCCCCTCGATCAATTGCCAGAGCCCTCCGCACCGCGCTCCGCTAGGGTGTCCCTTACCGGAACAAATGCCTCAAGACCGAAGGGCAATTCGGTTAGGAAGCGCTTCGACACGTGGAATCCGTCCCCATGCGTATGCCACCACCAGTAGGCGAGATGGCTTGAAAGAATTGCGAAAACCGCAAAGGCATCCTTACGAGAGGAACATTTGACAGCTTGCAAAGGGTTTTCAGAGAGAGTCTCTGCCGTGTCGAACAAGCTGCGTTCTGGGCTCACAAATACGTTGATGAAGTTGTAAGCAGTGGGGCCAACAAACACGGTCCGATCATCCGCGCCTGGGACTTCCGCAAAGCTAGAGCGTTCGATACCTTGCACTACTTGTCCGAGACGCCCCCATTGAGCGCTCAACGTCTTGTAAGCAGCGGCCTGAATGCGGCCCTCAATTTTGGGAATGCCGCCACGAATATCACCTTCCACCGTCGTGAAGTGAAGGCTCTGGAACATCGCGGAACGGCTATCACCACGCCATTTTCGAAGTGGCCCGGTGGCCAAAGTGCCTTTTCTATCCCACGGTTCTTTTGACCAAAGAATAATCGCGTTTCTCGTCTTGACGTCCTCGCCGAAAAGCGCATGAGGCTCCCTGTCGAAGAAGGCGAAGCGCCAGCTCCCCGGCGTTTTCGACATCAGCTCGCGCGCCTTGGAAAACTGCGCGCCAACGTTGCAGGCAATTGAAAGCGGGAGAACAAGCGCGCCGGAACATTTGTTGCTATTGGCCAAACGCGTCATCTGCTCAATAAATGGCAGGTAGACTTCAGCACTCGGGCACATTTTGACGGAGAGCGTTTGAAAGCAGCGACCGAGGTCGGCTAGATCAGATCGCGATCCGAGATCCGCGTATGGCGGATTTCCAAGAACTACCGTTGGTCCGCACTTGAGCGCGGGAAACAGACCGGAGATAGGATGGCGGTTTGCTCCACCCGAAGTGGTCTTGCCATCTCGTCTATTACAGTCTTCCGCACTATCAATTAGTAGTGTGTCGATACACGTCAAATTCTGGCGCAGTCGTCGCCATGCTTCCGCTGGCACACCAACTTGATCGCCAAGGTTACCCCATGAATCCGCCAAAAGTACAAAGGCTGTTGCATCGAGTGGCCAAGGATCAATGTCAGCGCCAAAAAGGGATTCTGACGCTAATTGGAAAGGGCTTCTTCCGGGATAGAGGTTCTTAGCCTCACGGAACGCGGCGCGAAGAAATACGCCAGTACCACAAGCCGGATCAAACACTGTGGGACAAGTCTCGGTGTCTAGCGACGACAGGCAAGCCTTGGCCATGTACTCGGCCACGTCTGCCGGCGTGTAGAAAACTCCTTCGGCTCGTTTACGCGATTGCGTGGCGCTAGTCGCTGGGTCACGGCGTACGCTCACCCTACTTCCTGGCCCATGCGGGTCAAGTATGTATGGCAATAACTGGAAATACCCCGTTACATTCGCCTCCGACCGCAGAGCGTTTTCAGCCTTCGTAACGGCTTCTTGTGGCGCTAATCTGACCAAGCGATTGGGCGCGTCTGCTCCGAAAAACCAACGCTCAGCGTCCGACAAAGACGCGGTAGGAGGAATTGCACAGACTGCTACGCCAACAACCCACATTGAAACAATGGTCCACGCGGCCATCTCATCGTCTGGTCGAACAATAATGGCCGAGAACTGCTCTTTGCGGGTCAGGAAATGAGTCTCCTTGTACATCGAGCATTCCTTGCCCGCAAGAGAACTGGCTAGAGTTGCCACGGCCTCTCGAATCGGGTTCCCATAGCGCTCAACGACCGTGGAGAGAACGTGGCCTTGACGAGGCACTGCAAGAGGAAAGCTCTCGAACGGCGTGCACGCCTCCGCTGGCCCTCGATGCCTGCCCTGCCCGGAAACATCGACAGGCAATGGTTGGTCAGAGCAATCCTCTTCCATTTGTGGGAGCAGTAAGCTGGTCAACATCCCGTCACCCCGGCGGTAGGCACTACGCTTGCTTCTTGAAAAGTGGCCACTTGTCTGCGATATACCTCTCTGCTGCCTCTCGTACGACCCAAGCCAACGAAACCTTTTTGTCCTTTGCAATGACTTCCAAGGTTTCGTAGACGTCCGGCGGAAAACTGATCGTTGCGCGGATGGTTGCCGTGCTTTGACCCCTCATCTTCTTTTCGTCTCCCATTTCGCCCTGATCCTGAAGTAAAGCCGTAAGAACTCTTCACCGCATTTCACCATATCGGTGAACCAAATGCAAGCGACGCATATTCAGCACTTTATGTTCAAGGGTTTACCCGTTGGCCATTTTGCAAGCAAGCCAGCTCGAACCCATGCCCGGACATTCAAGTAGGGCGGGCGCTCTTGGGCTTCTTCGTATTATATTCGCCATATCGGCTCTACGCCCCATGGATTGCAATTCCCAAGCCCACAGTCCCGGCCTGAAAGGGGGTGCGTCAAAACGGGAAAGCCGAATCAGCATGATGCCGATGCGGTCTGCCACTTAAGTCATTAAATACTAAATAGTTGTACCGTGGAATCAAGAACTAGCTACCCCCTCCCGAAACGTGTCAAGAGCCACGAGTGAATCGCTGCGACAGGGTTGCAACCCGCCGGCGTTAAAATCGCAGGATGAATTTGGTTGGAATCCTGGAGAGTCTGGCAGTCGGCTTAGTCGGTGGCCTTGGCGGCGGAGCGGCCCTATGGAAATTCGTCACCGATACCTGGCTAGAAAAGCGAAAGGCGGAATGGAACAAGGAACTGGAAGCACTCAAGGACGGCCTTGCCGCACAGCAGAAACGCCTGCAGGCACGGCTCGATAGCTCCCTATTCGTTACGCGCGCTCACTTCGAGGTCGAACTCAACGCTATGAGAGAGGTCCATCAGTGCCTGGCTGAAGTCAAAGTGGCCTTTCGAGCGTTGAATCCCCTCAATTCCCGTGACGAGAAGCATGATGAAGAGAAATCTCGGTTGATCGAGACCCTGCGAATCGCTACAGCCAGATACCTCGCCAAAGTCGAGGAATGGGGGGCATTCCTTGACACTTCGCTCTACGACTCATTCGAGCGTTGCTATTACGGAGCGGACGAGGAATGGAAACGCCTGTCGTCCCCTACCGTATCTGACAGTGATAAGGTTTTGATTCATAAGCAGTTCTTCGACAACTATCGAGCAGCTTGCCAAGGAATCCGGGACCGATTGAAAAACCTTGCGGTTCTGCCGGGAACCTAGAATCACTATGACATGGCTTTGCTTGTGCGAGTTTCAAGAAACGGAGCCGATCCAAATGCCTTCAGAACCAAAAGCGCCAACGTTTGACGAATTGATGTGGCCGGCTCTAGTTGCGATGAAGGAGCTGGGCGGATCAGCAACTCATGAAGAGTTGTTGGAAAAGGTCATCGAGCTGGAACATATTCCAGAGGCCGTTCAGAATGTGATGCACACCGAACGTCAAACCAAGGTTAGTTACAATCTCGCGTGGGCAAAGACCTACCTTGGGAAGGCCGGAGCACTGGAGAACCCGTCCCACGGGTTTGGGCAATAACCGAAAAAGGCAAGTCCCTAACTGAGCAAGCGGTCAAGTCGATTCCAGCGGAGGTTAGGAAGCAGTACAAACCTGAGAAGGGAAAGACCCCAAAAGGGGGCTCTAGTGAAAAAGGCCTTCAACCGGAGTCGAAGAATTGGAAAGATGAGTTGCTGGCAGTGCTCATAAACCAAATCAAGTCTGACGCGTTCGAACGGCTTGCGCAGCGCATTCTGCGAGAATCAGGATTTGTAAAGGTTGAAGTAACGGGGCGAAGTGGCGACGGAGGCATTGATGGGGTGGGAGTCTTGAGGCTGTCGCTGCTGTCATTCCAGGTCTACTTTCAGTGCAAGAAGTACAAGGGCAGTGTTTCGGCTGGCGCGATCCGGGACTTTCGCGGAGCGATGGTCGGGCGCACAGATAAAGGGTTGTTCCTTACGACAGGAACGTTTACTGCCGAGGCAAAGAAGGAAGCTACTCGCGACGGAGCGCCAGCAATAGATCTGATCCATGGCGACCTTCTGTGCGACCTCCTTCGAACCCTCAAACTAGGTGTCGCGAGCAAAATGGTCGAAGAAGTCAGCATTACCCCAGAGTGGTTTGGCAAAATCTGATCCACGCTCGTTTTAGCGGGATCAACTTAAAGGCCCGCCCCGGCGTGGAGCCGAGGCGGGCTGGGTAGATCACGAATTTGAATCAGGAGAACTTTGACGTTCAATGGAGAACTCAGCGGATACAAGTAGAAATTCCGGTGTAAACCAGAACGCCGCGCCTTCGTCCTATGTGCTGGTGTGCCCGGATTGCGGTAAGTCGCGGAGTATACCGGCACAATACTTACAGGCAACCCTGGCGAAATGGCAGTGTCAGAATTGCAAGAGCACCTCCCACCCCAGCTACACGGGGCGATAAGGCCGTACTAGCGTCTGCCTCCAGGCAGGCTTGTGTGGCAACATCTCAGTTTGGCCGCTGGCCGAACTGGTGCCCCAGCCGCCGAACAACCCAACCCCCAGAGCCGCATCGGCTGCACACTTGGTTTCAATACGGGGCACTGGGCTGCTCATGGCTGCGTAATGGATTCAGCGACATACAGCGATTCATCGCCCAAGTGAGTCAAATACTGGATATTTAAGTGTGATTTATGTGATATTTAATGCTCATTTGTGCGATAATCACTATGTAAGCTCCACAAGGAGGGCGCTATGGCAACACTGGCAACTGCATCGCTCCCCAAACCCGATCTATTCGCCCACCGGGAAGCGCTGCGGCTTCCCACCGCGAAGGTCGTCGAGAGGCTGGTTGAAATCGTTGGGCGGAAACTGACGGCGTATATCGGTGGCGTCAAGGACGCGCGCGCTGTTGATCGCTGGATCGCAGGTGGTGAGATTTATGGCGATGCGGAGACGCGACTGCGGTTTGCCTTCCAGGTAACGCGCACCTTGAGCGAGCACGATTCGCCCGCCGTCATCCAAGCCTGGCTGACAGGTGTGAACCCGGAACTGGGAGACAGAGTGCCGCTGCGCCTGATGCGCGAGAATGAGATTGATGCGGTGGCTCCAGCCATCCTGAGCGCCGCTCGCGCGTTTCTCGCCGGAGAATAGGCTCGTGGAACTTGAAACTCGTCGGCCCGAAGGGCCTGTCTTTCGTCTTGGCCGGCGTCCCGATGCATGGCAGCCGCCCGATTGGTTCCTGGCGCAGAGTGACGGCACCTTTGGCAACCGCTTCGATGATCCGGATGGATACTATCGTGTCCTCTATGCCTCGTCGCAGCGTTTGGCTTGCTTCATCGAAACGCTGGCCCGCTTCCGTCCAGATCTGTCCTTGCTAGCGGAACTGGATGAGATCGAAGGCGACAACGATTTTCTTCCCATGGGAACGCTGCCCGCGCGAATGGCTCACGGGCAGGTTGATGGGCAAAGCCACGCTCAATGGCATCTTTGCCGACATTTACGCTGCGGCATGGGTTGGACTACAGCGCAGAACACTGGCTGCGGAAGCGTTGCGGCTTGGCATACGGGACATCGATCTGAGTACGCTGGAGACAGCGGAACCGCGGAGGCTCACTCAGCTTGCTTCAAGGCAAGCCTACCGCATGAGCTTTGCCGGTGTTTTCTATCGTTCGCGCTACGGACACTCGCTTGAGAACTGGGCGATCTTCGAGCCATTCCCGCTGGAGGATCCCCAATCAGAGAGTCTTTCCGAGGACGATCCGGATTTTCTGGAAGCATTGCGCATCCACGGAATTCATCTGGCCTGAGTTGGCGGAAGCGTTCCATCCAATCAAGCCGCTTTAGCGGCTTTCTTCTCCTTGGGAGTTTCCTTTAGCGCCGCCCACCGCTTGATCTGCGCCTGCCGGATGCGCTCCCGCGCCTCCGTGCTCATCTTGCGGCGCTTCTTAGTCTTCTGAACCTTTGGAGCCACAGCAGTAGCAATCTTCGCAGGCCGGCCGGGCTTGCGCTTGGCGACAACTGCGCCCGATGCTCTCAATAAAGCCTTGGCCTGTTCGAGACGAGCGATCTCAGCGTCGATCTTAGCGAGAAAATCTTTCACCATGGTGCACTTGAGCACCTCCCCTCGAAGAATACACCAGCCACTCAAATTCAAGTGCTTTCGCCCACGGAGGAACCATGGCCAGAAATGCGGCACGGTTGAAGATGGGCTATTACCCACTTCCCATAAGCGAGGCCGAGCGGCTTCGCGCACTGCTCGACTTTACCGGACCGGCGTCGGTTGTCGATCCCTGCGTTGGGCAGCCGCAACGTTCGGTACACGTCGGCGACCAAGAGAGCGATATCTTCGATCTGTTTGGCACAGCGCGGCAGTTGGGAACGCACTTTCTGATCCGCACGCGCGCCGATCGGCTGGCTGATGGCGGGCCGGAGACCGTAGCCGAGGCCGTTGGGCAAAGCCCCCGCCGCGGCCTCTACCGCATCAAGGTGCGCAATCGCAAGGGCGAGGAGTCGGAAGCAGTGCTGGAAATCCGCTACCGGCGTATGTGCCTTCAGACGCCCAAGGGCAAGAAGAAACGCTATCCGGAGCAGTTAGTGACCGTGATTGAGGCGCGAGAGCAACAAACGCCGCCAGATCGCGACCGAATCGATTGGAAACTCATCACCGACCTGACGGTGCGTACGCGCCGCGAGGCAGTAGAAAAAGTGCTATGGTATGCGCTTCGCTGGAGGATCGAAGTCTTCCACAAGATCCTGAAATCGGGCTGCCGAGCCGAAGATACTCGACTCAGAACCGCTTCACGGCTGACGAATCTTCTGTCGGTCTTCTGCATTTCGAGCTGGCGGGTCTTCTGGCTCACCATGAGCAATCGCATCGATCCGGGGGCCGATCCAGAATTGGTTTTTACGGATCTGGAACTGCGTATTCTGGATCGATTGGTGGCCGACAAGCTCACTGCCCACCCGCAGAAACAACTGCTCTCGCACTATCTGATCAAACTGGCGCGGCTGGGCGGCTACCTGGCGCGCAACTCGGACCCTCCACCAGGCAACGAAACCATCTGGAGAGGTTTAACGCGACTTGTCGATATCCAACTGGGCGTCATCATGGGGGCTGAAATTGTGGGTAATTGAAAAGGCTTTGCCGGGGGATATTTACGGTGTGAGCCGCTCAAAGCGGCCTGAGCGGGGACGCTGACGCGGCCCCGGGTGAGTTGAGCCACCTTATCGGTGGCAGGTCATTGCCACATTTTCAACTGCTCCAGGCGCTGGTCTTCCTGTTCCTGGTTGAGGATGTACTCTCGGATCACGGCTTCGTCGCGGCCCACGGTTGAAACCAGAAACCCGCGCGCCCAAAAGCTCTGCCCCACAAAATTCTGCTTCCGCTCCCTATACACCCGCGCCAAGTGGATTGCGCTCTTACCCTTGATGAATCCAACCACTGACTGACCGCGTACTTGGGGGGAATCGAAAGCAGAATGTGAACATGGTCGGGCCTGATGTGCCCTTCCACGACCGTACTCTCTTTCTGCTCTGCCAACCGCTTGAACACCTTGCCCAAATGCTGGCGCAACTCCTTGTACAACTTCTTGCGCCGGTACTTGGGGATAAAAACCACGTGGTACTTGCACTCCCACTTGGAATGACTTAAGCTGTCATACTCGTCCATCCTGAAACTCCTTTCGTGTGCTTTGCCGGCTCACGTTTGGAGTTTCTGGGGTGGACGTACGCGCCGGAGTAAAAATAGACCACGTGACGCCGCGTTAGCGGCGTGACGTGGCGGAGTAAAAGTCGACCACCCCGCTAGGCAGGATTTTCACGGACAAGCAGGTTTCTTTTTGGGTTCCGATGTTCATTCGGTGCTTAGAGGGGGCGTGTTTTCTGTGGAATACAGGAGGCATGAAGACAGTGGAGATCTACGCGAGAGTTCGGCGGGCGGTGTTGGTGGAGGGAGTGAGACGGCGGGCAGCGGCGCGGGAGTTCGGCCTGGCGCGCAAGACCGTCGGCAAAATGCTGGAGTATTCGGCACCGCCTGGCTACCAGCGGCAGAAGCCGGCGCGGAGGCCGAAGCTGGGCCCGTGGCAGGGCGTGATCGACGCGATCCTGGAAGACGACAAGCAGCGACCGCGCAAGCAACGGCACACAGCCAAGCGGATCTTCGAGCGGCTGCGCGCCGAACATGCTTATAAGCGCAAATGTGGACAGGGCTGTATACATCTGCGAATTGCCCAACTGAAAGAGCCGCGATTGGCGCTCCCGACATTCACAGAGCAGCAAGTTAATCGCCTCATCACATGGAAGCCGACGGGCAAGTATCAGCGCAGACTTCATGTTCTCATCCTCTTCTTTGCTGGACACAGGATGCCACATATCGGAGGCTACCGGCTTGCACATTACGGAGATCGACTTAGATAACCTGCTTGTCACGTTGGACGGTAAAGGCCGCAAACAGCGAGTGGTTCCCATCAGCTTTGAACTACGCAAGGCGCTTTTCCCGTACTGCATGGAAAATGGTCGCAAGCCGGAGATGCTGCTTTTCGCCAGTCGCACGGGAGCCACTTGGAGTCGGAGAAACATCTTTCGAGACGTGAAACTGCTCTGCCGAATTGCAAGGAAGGTCCGCGCCCCATCCATGTCACATTCTGTTTGAAGGGTGTAGGAAACCATAAATCTTCCGCTCGGAAAACGTAAAAAATTCGTCTATTCAAATGCAGCGCATTCCGCCGCGCTGTCGCTGTCAACATCCAATCCCGTATGCTGATGAGCAAAGAGGCCGTCATGTCGATATTGCGTTCAAAACCCTATGTTTGTCCCGTCTGATCGCGGCAATGCTTTTTCTGACTATTCTAGTTCTGGCCTTCGTTCCGGTGGGCCAAGCCCAGACCCAGCCGCCGGCTGGCCAGCAACCGCAGGACCAAGCACCGCCTGACGCCACACCAGATTCCGGCGGCCCCAGCGGCGATTCCGGAGTCATTGCGCTGCCTAAAAAGAGGAGACTACCGACACCGCGCCGCCTGCGCCTGCAGTTCCAAAGATCAAGACCCCAGATGGAATGCCATCTTTTACTCTGCATGTGGATGTTCCAGAGGTCACTGTCGATGTAGGCGTGCAGATCGAGAAGACTGGCCAGTTTGTCCCCGGACTCAAGCCTGAGAACTTCCGCATCTTCGAGGATGGCATCGAACAGAAAGTGATCGGCTTCAAGCGTGTCGAAGCCCCCATCACCGCCCTGCTAGTGTGCGAGTTTGCCGCCAACAACTACAGCTTCATCAATGATATGCGTAATTCCGCTTATACCTTTGTCAGCCAGTTGCGGCCGCAGGATTACGTAGCCCTGATGACATTTGATATGCATACGCAGATCGTCTCCGATTTTACGCAAGACAAGAAGCAGCTCCTGGAAGGAATCAACTCGCTGCGATTGCCTGGGTTTCATGAAACCAATCTCTTTGACGCTCTCTATGAAGCCGAGGACCGGATGAGCCGCATCGAGGGTCCCAAGTACATCATTCTGATCGCCTCCGGCAGGGATACATTCTCGAAGCTGACCTTCGACAAGGTTCTAAAAAAGGTCAAGGCTACGCCCAACGTAACCATCTTTGCCGTCTCGACCGGCGGAGCAATGCGCGTTATGACTGAAGGCCGTGGACGCGGAATGGCCTCGCAGATGCGCGAGATGGATTATCTACAGGCCGACAACGAGATGAAAAGCTTTGCCTCCAGCACCGGAGGCAAGTGGTTCGATTTCCGCTTCCAAGGTGAACTGCCGGATATCTTCAAAGAGATCAATCAGAATATCCGCTCAAAGTATCAATTGATTTATCACCCCACCAACAGCAATCAGGATGGAAAATTCCGCAAGCTGCACATTGAATTGGTTGACGCCGAGGGCCGCCCGCTGCAAATGACAGACGAAAAGCATAAGCCGCTCAAGTATGACATCATCGCCCGCGAGGGCTATAACGCCAAGCAGGAAGTGGAGTAGGCATCAGTTTGAAGCCCACTGCGACGCAAAGGCAGGCCAAGCCTAACAGGCATTTGCCTGCCATCTCTGGATCAAAGACAGTGTAGCGCCTTATTTCATGAATTCAGAGATAAGTCCCCAGAAGTAATACACAATGATGAGCGCCGTCAGCGCCGCGAGAGTCCATAGGGATATGCGCAGCGCGGGTTCAATCTTGTTGACTTTGGCGACGATTGCTTCCTGAGCATTCTTCTCCTGTTGGAAGGCTTCATCCAGATATATCTGGTCGTCTTCGTCGCGCGTCAAAGCGGTGCGATAGATGAAGAGAGCTGCCACGACAAGAGCCGCCACTCCCCAAATGGATAACATCACCGGAAAAATCGTCATACTCCCCCCCATTTCGTTCTTCAGCCCCAGACTCTGGCGGAGTCCGCAAAAATTAGAGTGGTCTCTGCCAACAAATGAACTGCCTGGTGCATCATCATACCCCCGATAGGGTACAGATGTGGAGATTTTTTTTGGGAGGGATTGGAGCGGTGCCAGAGTTGCGGCCTGAGGTTCCGGATTCTCGCACCTTGTTTCAATTTCATGGCCCAAAGCACAGGAAGGGCGTGCATCGCATTGTTACCCACCGAGACACAATCTTGGCAGATATGCAGCGTAATACTGGCCGGCTCAGCTCTCTAGTGGATCTCAAGCGCATTGCGCAATGCAGGCTTGACTCTACCCCTCCTCCGCCTCGCGCAGCTTGGCGATTACTGTGAAGTCCTCGAGAGTAGTCGTATCGCCTTTGATCTCGCCGTGAGTGGCTAATTCGCGCAGCAGGCGGCGCATGATCTTGCCGCTGCGCGTCTTGGGCAGAGCTTCGGTGAAGCGAATATCGTCGGGGCGTGCCAGTGAGCCGATCTCTTTCGAAACCCATTTGCGCAGCTCGTTCTTCAGCTCCTCGCTTGGCTGATTGCCGCTCTCCAGAGAGACGAAGGCAGAGATTGCCTGGCCCTTCAACTCATCGGGCCGACCCACGACGGCGGCCTCGGCGACCTTGGGATGCGCCACTAGCGCCGATTCGACCTCCATGGTTCCCAGCCGGTGGCCGCTGACGTTGATTACATCGTCCACACGTCCCATCAGCCAAAAATAGCCATCGGCGTCCTGGCGCGCGCCGTCGCCGGTAAAGTAGCAGCCGGGAACATCGCTCCAATAGGTCTTCTGATAGCGCTCAGGGTCGCCGTAGACGGTGCGGGCCATCGATGGCCATGGCTTGCGAATGATCAACAGGCCGCCATGGCCGGCTGGCACAGGCTGGCCCTCTTTATTCACTACCTCAGGCTGAATGCCGAAGAAGGGCCGCGTCGCTGAGCCGGGTTTGGCGGCTACAGCTCCGGGTATCGGTGCAATCATGATTGCACCAGTCTCGGTCTGCCACCAGGTATCGACGATAGGGCAGCGGTTGTGGCCAATCTTCTCGCGATACCACATCCAGGCTTCGGGGTTGATTGGCTCGCCGACGGTTCCCAGCAGGCGCAGCGAGGCCAGCGAGTGTTTTTCCACGTACTGGTCTCCCCACTTGATGAAGGCCCGGATGGCCGTCGGCGCGGTGTAGAAGACCGAGACTTTGTGGTCGTCCACAATCTTCCAGAACCGGGAGAAGTCAGGCCAGTTCGGTGCGCCCTCGTACATCAGCACGGTGGTGCCGTTCTGCAGCGGGCCATAGACGACATAAGAGTGGCCGGTAACCCAGCCGATGTCCGCCGTGCACCAATAAATATCTTCGTCGCGCAGATCGAAGACATACTTGGAGGTGAGGTAGGTCTGCACCGAGTAGCCGCCCGTGGTGTGGACCAAGCCTTTAGGCTTGCCGGTTGTGCCGGAGGTGTAGAGAATGTACAGCGGGTCTTCAGAATCCTGCCACTCGGCGGGGCAATCGTCGCTGGCAGTGGCCATCAGCTCATGCCACCAGTGGTCGCGCCCCTTGACCATTTGGACCGGCGAGCCTGTACGGCGGAAGACGACCACATGCTTTACCGTGGGCAGGCATTCATCGCTTCATCTACGGTGCGCTTGAGCTGAATCTCGTTGCCTCGGCGATAGCTTGAGTCCTGCGTAAGGATGGCGACGCATGAGGAATCGTTGACGCGGTCAGCGATAGCGTTGGCGGCAAAGCCTCCAAAGATAACCGAATGGACTGCGCCGATACGCGCGCAGGCCAGCAGGGCAATCGCCAGTTCCGGCGTCATGCCCATATAGACGGCCACACGGTCGCCCTTGCGGATGCCCAGCGCCTTGAGAGCATTGGCGAACTTCTGCACTTCAACGTGCAGCTCAGCATAAGTAAGACGGCGCACTTCGCCCGGCTCGCCCTCCCAGATCAGCGCGGTCTTGTCGCGCCGTTCGCCCAGCGCGTGGCGATCCACGCAGTTGTAGCATAGGTTTAACTTCCCGCCCACAAACCATTGAGCCGATGGGAGATTCCACTCCAAAACTTTCTCCCATGGCTTGAACCAATGCAAGTTCAGGGCAGCCTCGGCCCAGAAGTTCTCCGGATCGTCGATGGACTGCTTGTAGAGCGCCTCGTACTCTTCAAGGCTCTTGATGTGCGCCTTGGAGGCGAACTCCGGCGGCGGCGGAAAGACTCGGTCTTCGCGCAGCGTGGAGTCGATGTCCTGATTGGCAGCGGACAGCGCAGGCTTGGCGACGGCGGAGCCAGAAGCGGCAACTTCAAAAGCGGGCAGGGAAGTCATGCGAACCGTCCTTTGGGGAAGAGGGAATCGAAAAACGGCGTACGGCAAAACCGCGGCATTCCAATCCCGCGCTTCGCGTGGAACCACTCTAACTAGAGATGCGACAGATCGGCAAATGGACGGGATTGAGTTGAACGGGTATGGTTGAAAAAGTGATTCGGACAGGAGCGGCAGCTCCTTGCTAGTTACAAGGCCTTCTTTTGCGCAGTTACATACTCGCGCAGCGCGGCGTTGATGCGGCTCTGGTAGCGGCGTCCGGTCGAGCGGAAGAAGGCAATCAGGTCAGCGTCCAGCCGCAGCGTGATCTGCTGTTTGTTCTCCGCCGGAACCAGCTCGGAGACGCGCCGCCAGCCGCCGCCGGTCTGGAGGGGGATGTCGCTGAAGTCGATGTCCTCGTCACGCATCGTCTTCAATTCCTCCCACGCTTGACGCTCTTCTTCCGACAAGACAGGAGGGTTGTCGGGATCAAGCCTGTATGTCACCAATCCAGTAATTTCGTTGTTCATAATGTGTTGCCCTTCGTGCGGAGATTAAGCGGATCCCCTCTGTGCCAACATCAGTGAGACAAGTAGCCCCTCAACAATTACTGTAGGGCGGGGAAAGAAATCTCACCTTGATAAGCATGAGCAAGTCCAGTTCTTCTTCCGCTGCGTTGGCAGCTTCGGAGCGTAGCGGAGAAGCTGCCAACGCAGCGGGCGCCGCGCCGCCAGCCTCCTGCTCATTGGTTCCCGATCCTGAAGTCGTCGCCCGCCCTCGCCGACGGAGCTTCACCGCCGAGTATAGGCGCTCCATCATCGAGCAGGCCGATGCAGCTCACGATGCTGGCGCCGTGGGCCTTCTGCTGCGGCGCGAGGGGCTCTACTCCTCGCACCTGGCTACCTGGAGGCGGCAGCGGAAGCAGGGCGGCATTGACGCTCTCACGCCCAAGAAGCGCGGTCCCAAGGTGGTTGTCAGCCCACTGGTCAAGGAGAACCGCGATCTGCTAGCGGCCAATGCTCGTCTGACCAAGAAGCTGAAGAATGCCGAGCTGATCATCGAGGTCCAAAAAAAAGTGGCTGCGCTATTGGGCAACCCGATTCCGAACATCCAGATCGACGAGGAGAACTGATGAGCGCCGCTTTGGAACTGGGTGACAGCGTCGGCAAAGCGGTTGCATGTCGCGCCCTCGGTGTGCCGCGCGCCACGCTCTATCGGCGCATGTTGCCAGCCGTCCCACGCCGGGTTCGCCCCACGCCAGCGCGGCTCTGTGTGCGGCTGAACGGCAGACAGTGCTCGACCATCTGCACTCCGAGCGCTTCTGCGACAAGGCTCCAGCCGAGGTCTTTGCCACGTTGCTGGACGAGGACATCTACCTCTGCTCGATCCGCACCATGCATCGCATCTTGGCTGAAAACGGGGAGTTGAAGCAACGCCGCAACCAACTGCGGCACCCGCAGTACAAGAAGCCGGAACTGCTGGCCACGGGGCCCAATCAAGTTTGGAGCTGGGACATAACGAAACTGCTGGGGCCGGCCAAGTGGACCTACTTTCACCTCTACGTCATCCTGGACATCTTCAGCCGTTACGTGGTGGGTTGGATGGTGGCTCCCCGAGAAACCGCCGAGTTGGCCAAGCGGCTGATCGCCTATACATGCGCCAAACAAGGCATCGTGGCTGGCGATCTGACCATCCACGCCGATCGCGGTACCTCGATGACCTCCAAGCCGGTGGCCCTGTTGATGGCCGATCTGGGCGTAACCAAAACCCATAGCCGGCCCCACGTCTCGGACGACAACCCGTACTCAGAGAGCCAGTTCAAAACCCTCAAATACCGGCCCGAGTTTCCTGATTGCTTCGGCTGCATCGAGGATGCGCGCGCCTTTGGGCAGACGTTCTTTGCCTGGTACAACCATGAACATCATCACAGCGGCATCGCCTTGCTGACCCCGGAGACGCTGCATTACGGCATGGCCGGAAAAGTCATCGAACAGAGACAACTGGCTCTGGACGCTGCCTATGCTCGAAATCCCGAACGGTTCACCCACGCCCCGCCAAAACATCCGCCCCAGCCTACTGCGGTCTGGATCAATCCGCCGGCGCCAATATCAACACCGGCGAAAGAAGGAATTCGACACTAAACTCTTACGCCACCTGTCTCAAACTCGTTGACACGCTCCGATCCGCTGCCCGCGCTGTGTATAAACCACAAACAAAATCATATGCTCAACCCGCCCGATTACAATCCACCGCTCCTCGCTGTATTCGCTGGACGTGTCAGGACGTTCAAGCCTGAGGTCGTCCTTGAAGACCTCACAAGCAATCAGAAAAGAAACCTTATGCTTGCGCAGGTTGGCTTGAGCTTTCGCGGGATCCCACTCGTACTCCACAGATAGAGAATATCACGGATGCATCTATAAATGTAGCTACATTTATCAAAGTTACTGTGAATATGGACGACGGGGGACTGGGATACCAGCCTCAACAAGGTCCGTTAGGAAGTTGATGAGATCGCCTGGAACATTGAAGATCGGAAAGTTTTTGTAGGCCACTCTGATTTCGAGATCTAGCGGCCATATTGGAATGTGAACTCCGGAGGCTTTAACCACTCTTTCCGCTCGAATTAATGGAATAACCACAACAAAATGCAAATGCCGTATCGTCAACCCCACCCGCATCTGAAAAGGCTCCTGATTTGGCGGCATTATATCCATTGGACATGCGTAAAGAAAGCCGTCCGATAAAAACGGGAGCTGGGCAGCGAGTACAAAACATTCTACGGGAATACGTTCCGGTTCTTTTGCGAGTTGCCGGAACAGATGCCATGGCAGATCTGTCTTAATCTGTTGGGCGCTCGCAATCATAAAAGCGGTTTTGATTGCCCATGCAGAAATAGTTGTGCGTTCAGCCGAAGATAGTTGCAAAAGGCTAATTTGCTGATTCATCAGGCCTAATAGCGCTTCTCTTGCTCGACACTCGAGATGGCTCATCCATCCGTTATTGCAAGCGATGCAAACATTTTGGATCGTAAAACTAGCCAGTTCGTGGCTATGCTGCAACTCGTCTCCATCTGCGTCTTCGTCATGGAGGTAACGCTTAAGTCTTTGATTTGGTATATGAATTTCTTTAGCAAGCCATTTTGGGAGGATATCCTCATGTGACCGTGTGCCTTTGGTCAAACCTTTTCCGCACGCAACGCATACCTTTGTCATTTTCTGTCACTTTCTCCTCCATGCTGTGTTCAAGCGTACCGCTTCTGATGCCAGACCCAGGCGGTGCGGACGATCTCGTCGAGTTGGGTGTAGCGTGGCTTCCAGCCGAGTTCGCGGATAGCCTTCTCCGAACTGGCGACGAGGACCGCTGGGTCGCCTGCGCGGCGTGGGCAGAGATCGGCGGGAATGGGATGACCAGTGACGCGGCGGGCCGATTCAATCACTTCCTGAACACTGAAGCCCTGGCCGTTGCCCAGGTTATAGATCAAACGGCTTGCGGATTCAGGAGCAGATTCAAGGGCATTTAGGGCCAGCAGATGAGCGTCGGCCAAGTCGGAGACATGGATGTAGTCGCGGATGCAAGTGCCGTCGGGGGTGGGGTAGTCGTCGCCAAAGATTTTAATGGACTTGCGTCGTCCCAGCGCAACGTCCAGCACCAGCGGAATCAGATGCGACTCCGGATTGTGGGCCTCGCCTCGTGTGATGCCGCCGTGGCCTTCCGGAGCGCCGGCCACATTAAAGTAACGCAACGAGGCAGAGCGCAGGCCATGAATGCGGTTCATCCAGCCCAGCATATGCTCGACCAGTAGCTTGGATTCGCCGTACGCATTGGTGGGTAGCAGGCGCGCATCTTCTTTGATAGGAACCACTTCCGGCTCTCCATAAACCGCCGCTGTCGAGGAAAAGACCAGCCGCCGCGGGCCGTGTGCCAGTATGGCTTCCAGCAAAGAAAGCGTGGAAGCAGTGTTATTACGGAAGAACTCTTCCGGGTGAATCATAGACTCGCCAGCTTCGATGAGCGCGGCAAAATGGATGACGCCGTCAAAAGGCTCGCCTTGGGCATTGGCGGCTTTAAAAATCTCCTCGATCGCCAGCCTATCAGCCAGTTCACCCTGAATAAATTCAACACCCGCGGGTAAAAGATCCCGTCGGCCATGACTCAGATTGTCATAAACTACAGCCTTGTGTCCCTTTTCAAGGAGCAATCCGGACACAGTGCCCCCAATATAGCCTGCACCGCCAGTCACAAAAATTTTCAAAAAACTCTCCCAAACTGAATGTTTTTATTGATGCCTCAAGTTTATAATATAAGCCAAGTCAGGCATTTTTGGCGCGCTGCGTGACTGTGCCTGAAAGCGGTTTGCCGAGGCGTTCTATGACTGTAAATACGTGGGCGGCGAGCGAAACTTCCCCCAAGGAATAGAAGATTTTGATTCATGTTGGCAATCCATACGAGGGCTTCCAAAGAGCGAATTTTCCGGAAGCAAGCGTGTAGTGCTATTACTTTTATGAACGAGGTTTGAAATTATGCCGGTGAAACAAATTCCAGATCAGGCCAATTTCGGATTGCTGCCCGAGCCGGAGCGCAGCTTAGGTTCGTTGATAACCAGTATAGTAATCAATGGAATAATCCTGGCTTTATTGCTCTTCTTTGGAGTAACGGCCAAAAAGGCGCTCGATCAGCATAAATACGAAGAAACGCTGCTGGTTGTGCCCACCAAACCGACTCCACCTCCTCCCAAGGTAAAGATGCCGCCTCCTCCAAAGATCGAAGAACCAAAGCTTCAGGATGTAAAACTGGAGGCACCCAAGATCGATTTGCCCAAGCCGGAGCCGAAACCGGTTCAGGTCGAAATCAAGGTGCCTACGCCTGTGATCAATGCGGCCAAGCCTAAGGTGATCGAGCAGCCGCAGCCAAAATCCGTATTCACCGCTAGCGTGGCCAAACCGAATGTCATTACCGGGCAGCAGGCCAAGAATGCGATGGCCACGGCGGCCATGCCAGCGCAGGACAACAGCCAAAAGCCGTCTACCAAGCCCGTTCACTTCGGTCAGACCTTTGGAGTAGCGCCCAATCCGAATGCCAAGGGGCCAGCCACGGTAGCGGCAGTCGGCAACGCTTATGGGGGCATGCAGGGTCCGGCCGTTGCGCCCCATGGGTAGTGGGGTCGACGGGCTTTGGCAATGGGACAAAATACGGTTCCAATGCTGGTGTAGTGGGCAAGGTAGCCTCGGCCGGAGTCAGCGGCTATGTGGTTGATACACCCAAAGCCAGCACGGGCAAAGTGGCTGCGGTGGCCATCTCCTCGGCTCCGACGCCGGTGGCGCAACTTCCCCGGACGGTTGGCGGCCCGCCTCCCACCGATGTGGAGTTGGTATAACAAGCCCAAGCCGCAGTACACCAGCGAAGCCAGGCAACTCAAGGTGCAGGGGGATGTGGTTCTGCGAGTTACATTTTTTGCAGACGGCCATATCGCGGTGCAGGGCATCGTGCATGGCTTGGGCCATGGTTTGGATGAAGAGGCGCGTCGGGCGGCGGAACAGATTCGTTTTCGTCCAGCCACGCGGGACGGTAAGCCGGTGGACGCCACAAACAACATTACCATCACTTTTCAATTGGCGTAGCATTGGGTATTGCAAGAAAAAACATTGGCTGAATTCGCCGACAATATAAGTGGATGGCGCAATCAGTAGGAAGTAATCATTGTCTCATCATAGGAGCCTGATATGACGTTTCGGAAAATTTTTCTCACCCTCCTGCTCATTACTCTGAGCGTCACCTGCGCGAATGCGAAAAAGAAAGAACCGAAGTACTCGCAAGTTCATCAGCTTACACCCGAACAGAGCGGCGCTCGTGGAGAAATCCATTGGCCGCGAGAAGGTTCTGATCAAGAATATCCAGCAACGCACTCCGCTTGTGGAGACCTATATTCAGAACACCAGACCGGAGATCAAACTGTATCAGGTTCCGGTTTCAGACGAGTATTTGTTGAGCCGCATTGATTTCGGCAAGGTCTTTTACGATAAGGCTTATGTGCCCAGCACCGTGGCAAAGCATGGCTACTTCAAGGGTTCATCCTCTGCATTCTTAGGGTTAGGCAGGGCGCTGGGCCGCGGTCCCATGACCTATATGCCCGACGGCTTCATGTCCATGATGTTCGTGGATCCTTCCGGTTATGACAATCAACACTATGTTTTCAGCTTTGTACGGCGAGAGTTTCTGGGGTCGGTGCGCACTTGGGTCTATGACGTGCATCCCAAGGTCTCCGGCATGGGCCGCTTCCTGGGGCGCATCTGGATTGAAGACCAAGAGGGAAACATTGTCCGCTTCAACGGCACCTACATCGGCCCTAAATCCCGTGAAGATGCACGCTATTTCTTTCACTTTGACAGTTGGCGGATGAACGTGCAACCGGATATCTGGCTGCCGGTGGCCGTGTATGTGGAGGAGACGCAGCGCACTTCCGGCGACAAGACCGGTCTGAGAGCGCAGACGCATTTCTGGGGTTATTCACTGAAACTGCCCACGCGCGAGAGCGAGAATGTGAGCGTGAAGGTGGATGATGCCGTGGACAAGAGCGACGACTCGGAGGACGTGGGTCCGCTCCAAGCCACGCGCGCTTGGGTCACTGAGGCGGAGAACAACGTCATCGACCGCTTGGTTGAAGCCGGTCTGGTAGCGCCGCTGACACCCGGCGGATATGAGAATACGGTCCTGGATCAGTTGGTCATCAACCTTCAAGTGCCGAACAATCTAGCCTTCACCGATCAAGTGCACACCCGCATCCTGCTGACCACAACTGTTGAAGCCACTACGGTTGGAAACACCATCCTTATCAGCAAGGGACTCATCGATACCTTGCCCAACGAAGAATCCGTAGCCTCAGTGGTGGCCATGGAACTGGCCCACATCGTAATGGGTCATCACATCGATACACGGTATGCCTTTAACGACCGGTTGCTCTTCCCGGATGAATCGACCTTCCGCAAGATCGATATGAATCACTCGGATCATGACAATGCCGAGGCCGCCAAGAGAGCGATGGAATACTTGCAGAACTCCATGTACAAGGATCGTCTGCCTTCCGCGGGGCTGTATTATGAGCAGCTTGTACAGCGTGAAAATGAACTCAAGGCACTGAATACGCCCAAACTCGGCGATTCGCTGTTGAAGTCTGATGGAACTCCCTGGATGTCCGACTTGCTGCATCTTGCGCCGAAGCTGAACTGGGATGATCTCACACAGCGTCCGGCTCTTCCGCTCAACAGTTGGCTGAAGACCGATCCCTGGGACGACAAGGTTCATCAGGTCCATGCACCTATGTATGCCTATATGAACCCCCGCGACAAGATGCCACTGGAGTTAACGCCTATCTTTTACAAGCTGCAGCGCTATGATGCATCGAAGCTGACGCCGCTCCCAGCTCCCGCTGCCTCGCAACCCGCAGCCCCCGCGAATCCAGCGCAATAACTAACTAAATGAATCCCCTGCCACGGACCGCATCAAGCGGAAGGCCGGGGATTCATTTGCGTTATAGGCACCACAAGGGCAAGTGCTGGGTACATGACTCCAGACGCGGCAACCGGCCAATCACGCTCAGAATCCGGTCTGCAAGTAAAATAGAGGCAAGGAAGAATGAATGGCGCTGCCCCCCAACACCGATACGGCCACGCAAGAAAGCTTTGCTCCCGCAGGATCGGCGAATGAGACCCTTGATCCCACCGACTGGGCAGCCTTTCGCGCGCAGGCGCACGCGATGCTGGACGATATGCTTGGCTATGTGGAGGGCATTCGCGGGCGGCCTGTCTGGCAGCCGATTCCTGCTCAGGTCCGCGCCCGTTTTCGCTCTGCCGTGCCGCGGATTGGCGAAGATCTGGCTAAGGTTCACGCTGAGTTCATGCAGAACGTGCTGCCTTACGCACAGGGCAATGTGCATCCCGGCTTCATGGGCTGGGTGAATGGCGGCGGCACTCCGGTGGGCATGGTGGCGGAGATGCTGGCGGCTGGGCTGAACGCAAATCTTGGAGGACGCGACCATATACCAGTCGAGGTCGAACGGCAAGTGACTCGATGGGTAGCCGAAATCTTTGACTTTCCGGAGGCGGCAACAGGGCTGTTTGTGACCGGAACCTCGATGGCCAATTTGATTGCGGTTCTTATCGCTCGCGATGCCGCGCTGGGCTATGAGGTGCGCGCGACTGGCGTGGCGGTGGAGCAGCGGCGGCTGACTGCCTACACTTCGAATGCGGTTCACGGCTGCGTGCCCAAAGCGATGGATATAGCAGGTGTGGGCAGTGACGCGCTGCGCCAGATACCTACCGACAACCGCTTTCGCATTCAACTGGCGGCGCTCGAAGAATCCATTCGACACGACCGCGCGGCTGGCCTAACGCCGTTTCTGGTTGTGGGAACAGCGGGTACCGTGAACACCGGCGCGGTGGATGATTTGGCAGCGCTGGCCGATCTGTGTGTGCGAGAGAAGCTTTGGTTCCATGTGGACGGAGCATTTGGCGCGCTGGCCCGGTTGGCTCCTGATCTCGCACCGCGGCTCGACGGCATCGAGCGCGCGGATTCGATCGCCTTTGACTTTCACAAGTGGGGGCAGGTGCCCTATGATGCCGGCTTTATTCTGGTGCGGGATGGAGATGCGCACAAGAATGCCTTTGCACTTTCAGCATCTTACCTGCAACGAGCCAAGAATGGCTTAGCAGCCAACTCTCCCTGGCCCTGCGACTTCGGCCCAGATCTATCGCGGGGTTTTCGCGCCTTGAAGGTTTGGTTCACGCTGAAGGTGCTGGGTACGGAGGCATTGGGCGCGTCGATCTCGCACTGCTGCACGCTGGCTCGCACCCTGGAGGCCCGCGTAGCCGACTCGCCGGAGCTGGAATTGATGGCCCCTGTCGAGCTGAATATTGTCTGTTTCCGCTATCTCACCAAAGATCCAGCCGATTCCAACCGCATCAATGATGCAATTGTCGTGGCCTTGCAGGAGTCGGGCATCGTTGCTCCCTCCACCACGCGCATCGCTGGCCGAACCGCCATTCGCGCCGCCATTGTCAACCACCGCACCAGCATTGCAGAGATTGGCGCCTTGGTGGATGGCGTGCTGGCTCAAGGGCGGGTTCTTTGCAAAAAGCCTTGAAAAGAGCGCCGAGAATCATCCGAATATCCGGACTTTGATCATTCCAAGAACCATCGTGGTGACCGCTACTTCGGCGATGGAAATCCGCCACTATGACTGCTTGATGCTCTCCTCGTAATCTGAAACCTCAAATGGTCCAATATTAACCGCATGTTAAGCTGATAAGGCTCATGTAGACAATGGTTTAGATGCCGTCGGCAGATAACCAAAAAAGATGAGGAAACCTTCTTTTACTACGTTACTATTACCTAATTTGCATAGAGTTATTAGTAACTTTACTCCCCGCTTTGCCGGTGTTACCTTGGGCACGTTGTTGATCGGTGTTCGAACAACGAAGGCTACGGCATTTTCAGATTCCCCGTATGTCAATACATAGACGCGCCACTTGCAAAACCACAAGGATCGCCTTCCTTGTCTTTCGGTTTGCGCGTGCCTGCACCTCTGAAAATGTCCTGGTATGAACTCCCCCGCAGCGCAACAGGTGAAGCTCCGCTTCATCAATAGGAGGATCTATTCCATGACAACTGCAACTGCTTCTCTCTCAACCACTCAGGAAGCCCTAGTGGCTGGTCCGAATCAAAAGTACTGGGATCTCGGGCTGAAAAGTTTCAATGAAGGGCAGTCGGCAACTACAGCCATGCAGACGCTTTACAACGCCTGGATGCCGCCCTTTAGTCTTAATGTCTTAGCCTCCATCATCGGTGCCCTTTACGGCGACACGTACTGGGCACAGACGAAGATGGATCAAAAGCTATTGGCTTATCAACTGCAGGCCGCGCTGGGGATCAAGCCGCCGACTGCCAGAAGGCTGCAAGTTACGCTTTTTCGAATTGGTATGGGCTGCTCGTAAGAGGCTTCTTGAACGATAATGGCGCCATTCCGAGGCAAGGAAATGTCACAGACAGCCCAGATGTAGTTCTGAATGGTCAGGCGCCTCTCTCGACCCAGCAATTGATCAACAACTGGAATGTCTATCATTGGGATGAGGCGCCGGGATTCAAGAACTACGCATACGGGCGTGCGCAGAGCATCAATATACAAGTGCCCATCTCTTCGCCCGTGCTGCGTATGTACTATAGCGAACAAGGCTTCAATCCTCCGCCGAGCACATGGGTCAAGTTGTACACATTCGGCAGCGGCAGCGAGACTTCGCCATTGCAGGGACTCAATCCCGGACCGATCCAGGTGGGCGGCAGAGCGGCGAATGGCGGTGCGGATGACGCATTTTCGCTCACCGTTCCGGGTACGGGGCATTACTGTTCCATCTCGGTTGCCGGTTCCGAGTTCTTCACCAATAACCCGTCGGATTCCGGCGGCAATTGGGACTCCTATGAATTGATTACCAACGATGGAGCCGCCGGCTGGCGCAATTTCAATACCTCGACTGCCAAAGAAGAGACATTGAAGTTCTACAACCAGGACGCAAGCGCAGAGCACTTCGTCTTTGAAGCGCATAGCAGCAAGGTGCCTGCCGGAACAACGGTTTCGCTGGGATTTGAAGACAGGAAGTTGTCGAGTGCCTCCCCCACCCAATCGGCGAAGATCTCCAGCGCTTATCAAGTGGTGACAACCGAGGCGGAAGTGCCGGCAAACACCTCAGGGAATCTAATTGTTGGCATCGACAAGGCTCTGCCGGCCGGGGCATTCGTTGAGGTTCGCCTGCTTTGGGTTTTGCCTTCAACTCACAGGAATTATGAGCAGGCAATTGAACATCTGGGCGCAACCAGCGCCGCCAGAAAGAATGACGCTGTCCGTGTGCAATTGGGCAACTTTACCTTTATTGGACGCTGATCTATCGAGGCTTCGTGGGCGGATTTTAGAGAATCTCCCCAATTCAATCGGTCGAAGAGCCGAGAGATTGAAGCCAAGACCCTGGTCCCCGGCGATGATCTCTGTCTCCGGGGACTTGTGTTTTCCTGCGCGGGTCCTGCTGACTCGCAACTGCTACAGTCGATACAACATAGAGGCTGACTGACTCGGCGTGCGGCGCAATGGTCAATGAGGTAGAGCCAACAGACTCTAGAACTCTGGCCTCTGCTCCAGCAGCATCTTGTAGTAGTTGATTGCCAGCATGGCATTGCGAACGCACTCTTTCAGTCTGCCGCTCGCCAGATCCTGCTTGGCGCTCCACTCATGGCATTCAGCTTCCAGCTTCAGTGTTTCGTGGTTGGTCTCGGTAATCATCACAGCCTCCTCAGTGTTTGTTCTAGCCTAATTCGCGGAAATTATCTGCAAATTCTGCAGCCAGACGCCACACCAGGCATTGGCTACATCGGTAGCCAGCAAGAATCTTCCTTCTGCTCCCAACACTATCGGCTTTTTTCTGCCTTTGCGTGTCTACTATCGCTCATCGGCAGTTACACCCCAACGAATTAGGGTACCGGAGCAATTTTTCGTTTGAGTGCATCCGGCCATAAATCTAATCACTCCGGTAATCACTCTGCCGACCGCTGGCCAGACGAATCAGCCCGGCTGAATCCTGCGCATTGGTATACTATCTGTAGGCAAAGCGGGATTGTATGTGACCGGCGTCATTTGCTTTTCGCCGGTTTACCTGGCTCATATTCGGGGAGGAAAAAGGATGGGAATGCTGCTGGAATCGATTCACTCGCCCGCTGATCTGAAGCGATTGAACTTTGCACAGATGGCGGAGCTGGCCGAAGAGATTCGCGAGTTCCTGATTCAGACACTCTCCAAAACCGGCGGTCACCTCGGTCCGAATCTCGGCGTGGTCGAGTTGACGCTGGCGCTGCACACGGTCTTCAATACTCCCAACGACAAGATTGTCTTTGATGTGAGCCACCAAGCTTATATCCACAAGATTCTTACCGGACGACTGGATCGCATGGAGACGATTCGCCAGCCGGGTGGGTTGAATGGCTTCATGCTGCGCAGCGAGAGCGAACACGATGCCTTCGGTGCCGGTCATGCGGGAACGGCGCTCTCTGCCGCGCTGGGCATGGCTGTAGCCAGGGATCTGACTGGCGGCAAGGAGCACGTAATTGCCGTGGCCGGCGACGCGGCTTTCACCAATGGGATTTCCTTTGAAGCGCTTAATAATATTGCCGAACAGACCAAACGGATGATTGTCGTACTCAACGACAATGAGTGGTCCATCGACCGCAACGTGGGCGCGATTGCCCGTTATTTACATAAGATCGTCACCAATGAGCACTACAAGAATCTGCACGAATCGGCCCGGCGCATCGTGGAGAAGATCGGCGGCAAGACAGCGGTCGAGGTGGCACGCCGCGCCGAAGAGGCAGCCAAGAGCCTGCTCTGGCCTTCGATCCTCTTCGAAGAGTTTGGACTGCAATATTTTGGCCCCATCGACGGACACAATCTGCCGCTGCTGGTGGAGAGCTTCAAGTTCCTCAAGGCGGAGAATCACCCGGTTCTTCTACATGTTCTGACACAAAAAGGCCGCGGCTTCCAACCGGCGCTGGACAAGCAGAAAAAATTCCACGGCCTTGGACCGTATGATCCGGAGACCGGCGAGACCAAACCCATCGGGCAACTGAGCTTCGCTGAGGTCTTTGCCAAGACGCTGGTCAAACTGGCCGATATGGATGAGCGCGTTGTGGCCATCACCGCCGCCATGCCCAGCGGCACGGGACTCGATCTCTTCCGTCCGCACCACCCCAATCGCTACTTCGATGTAGGCATTGCCGAGGAACACGCTGTCATCTTTGCGGCCGGAATGGCGACGCGTGGCCTCCGTCCGGTCTGCGCAATCTATTCGACATTCCTTCAGCGGGCCATTGACTGCATCATTCATGACGTAGCGCTGCAAAAACTCCCCGTCCTATTCTGTATGGACCGCGCCGGACTCTCTGGCGACGACGGTCCAACTCACCACGGTCTTTTCGACATCGCATATCTGCGCAGCATTCCCGATCTAGTCTTGATGGCGCCCAAGGACGAGGACGAACTGGCCGACATGATGGCTACCGCTCTCCAGCTTCCGGGACCCAGCGCCATCCGCTACCCGCGCGGCGTGGGACCGGGAACAGCGCTCAAAGACACGCCGCAGACAATCCCTGTCGGCAAGGCCGAGGTGTTGAAAGACGGCTCGGATGTGGCCATTTTCGGTCTGGGTCCGATGACCGCGCTGGCGGCGGATCTGGCCGAACGGCTGGAGAGCGAGGGATACTCCGTGGCGGTCATCAATCCGCGATTCGTCAAACCCCTTGACCGCAAGTTGCTGGGGGAGTACGCCGAGCGAGTGGCGGCTTTTGTCACTTTTGAGGATCACGTCATCATGGGCGGCTTTGGCTCGTCAGTGATTGAGGCGCTGGAAGTGCTAGGCCGTCAGCTTCCTGTCGTCCGCATAGGCTGGCCCGACCGATTTATCGAACACGGCAAAGTGGATGACCTCCGCGCCAAGCACGGCCTTACCGTGGATGCAGCCATGGCTCAAGTGCTGCCGCTGCTGGTGCATCGCCAGCGGCAGGCGCTGGTTGCTGGCTGAATCTCAGAAACATCCAGATTCTGGATGAATCGACTCTGAATTTTGCCGGCTGGTTTCAGCTCCCCACAGTCAATTCCTTCGACTTGACACTCATTCCACCACCACCAGTTTGCGCTGTAATGCCTCCAGCGTCTGCCCTTTGGTCTCCGGATAAACCAGAAGCACCACGATAAACTGCACGACGGTCATCACGGCAAAGAAGGTGAAGGGCGCGCTGCGGCCAATATGCGCCACCAGCACCGGAAATTCGAGCGCGATCAGGGTGTTCATGATCCAATGGCTGGCATTGCCCACGCCTTGGCCCTTTGAGCGTACGGCATTGGGAAAGACCTCGCCGATATAGACCCAGATTACTGCTCCCTGAGAAAGAGCAAAGAACGCGATATAAATCATCAGTACCCAGATCAGCGCGCCTGGATAGGATTTTACGGCAAAGAGCCACGAGACCGCCGCAAGGCAGCAGGCTGTACCCGCCGCGCCTATCAGCAGCAGGATTTTGCGCCCCAGTTTGTCGATCAGGCTCATGCCCACGATCGTGAAGACAAGGTTGGTAAAGCCGATGGCGATGGCCTGTTGATCGCCGGAGATCTGGCTGAAGCCCGCCGCGGCAAAGATGCTGTTCAAGTAATAAAGAATGGCGTTGATGCCGGCGAGTTGGTTGAATGCACCGATACTGATGGCCAGAAAAAGAGGATAGAAGTACTTTCTCTGAAAGACCGGCTCGCGGGCCGTGGCGTGCTCCTCGGCCAACGCCGATTGAATCTCTGCCAAAGCAGTCACTGGGCTTGGCTCGCCCATGCGATCCAGCACGTCCAGGGCTTCTTCGTCTCGGCCCTTCGAAGCCAGCCAGCGCGGGCTGCGCGGAATGCCGAAGAGCAACACCAGGAAGCCAAGGGCGGGCAACGCCGCGATGCCCACCTGCCAGCGCCACTCCAATGTACCCAGATGCAGGGTGCGAATGAAGTAATTCGAAGTGTAGGCCGCCAGTATCCCAAAGACCACATTAAATTGGAAGGAACCCACCAGCCGCCCGCGCCATTTGGCCGGAGCCAATTCGGCAATATAAACCGGTCCTAGAACCGATGAAGCGCCAATTCCCAGTCCGCCAAAAAAGCGGAAAAGGATCAGCACCGGCCAGTTCCAGGCCAGCGCGCTGCCGATAGCGGAAACCACGTAGAGTACGGCAGTGAAGCGCAGCGTCTCCCGTCCTCCCACCTTCTGCCCCAAATGGCCCGCGCCCAATGCGCCGACTACCGTGCCGATCAGCGCAATGGCCACAGTCTCGCCCTTGCCCTGCGGGCTCAGATGGTAGAGCCTCACCAGCGCATCAATGGCTCCAGAGATTACGACCGTATCGAAACCGAAAAGAAGCCCGCCCAGCGCGCCGGTCAAAGTGGCTTTGATGAGATTGATGTTGGGGCGCATGAGGCAAGGCTCCTTGATTTCAATCATCCTACAGCCTCGCCATGGCGCGGGCAATCCGTCTGCCCGAAAATGCCAGATTGCGTAGCTGGAGCGAAGCTATTTTCAGGCGCCTGCGCGGTCATACGTCGGTCGCGGCTGCTCACTCTTCAGCGCGCGGGCCGACCGTCGGCGTCACCACCAGAATCCGGCATCGATGCTTGCCGGCCGCGCTCCAGGCCAGCGCCATCTCGCTCTCCATGTAGGCGCAATCGCCGGCATCGAGCAATTCATGCAACCCGCCAGCGTCCAACTGCAGCTTGCCTTCCAACACGTAGATCAGGCTGCTTGCCGCGCGGCGGGTATCCGATGCTCCCGATGTTCCACCCACCGGAAATTCGATCATCTGCGCCACCATGCGCGTTCCCTCCGCCAGCACGTTCAGAGGCGTAATCTTCACCGACTCCAGCCCTCGGCTGTTGCCCTGCAGGTGAGACTTGCGTGTGATCGACAGAGTGTGCTTGCCCGGCTCGGAGAAGAAATAGCTCATGCCCACTCCGTATACGCGGCAGATCGTAGCCAGTGTCGGCAGCGTGGGGATCATGCGGTCAGTTTCCAACTTGGAGAGAAGCGCCGTGGAGAGCTTGGTTTCCGCCGCCAGCCGCGCCAAAGTGAGCCGCTTCCGCGTGCGCAGCGAGCGCAGCTTCATACCGATACAATAGGGTTCAAGAGACCACTGCGCGTACGATACTGACTTGGTCATGAAAAACTCCCACTGCTAGTATGCCAGCCGCAAACGGCCTAATAGTCTGAGAAAACTCTGAATAATTTCTGAAGTTAGTACATGGTAGTAACGCACTTTGGTTACTTCAAGCATTAGAAAATAAAAGGAATACGGCAATTTTCTTCTCGCTCCTCCTCCAAAAGCGGATAATCTAGGAACCATTGATCGATTGGGCTCATTGAAACACAGAGAATCGATGGGAGATCAGACGCTCGAATCCCAGGTTTTTCGGAAGTCTCCCGCGACCTCCTGTTCGCCGTTGCTTTGCTTCTGCCTGAATCAGCGGCAGGACGGAATTTTTATGCCCAGGACTCGAGGAAATTAGTTGGTTGCGATAGGAAAACCCCGTTCAAGTTTACGCAGCGCCGATAACGAATCTTCTGCGACGCTTGGGTATAACCGCCGCCGCGGAGATTTTGGTTCTACAGAACCGACACTTGGCCGCCGCCGCGGCGATGTCGGCATTTCTGCCTTGGGGCTGGGACGCCGCGGAAAAGTATTGGCCTGTGCCTTTGCCGGTTTCCGCCTTGAGGCGGATGGAACGCTCTGGCGCGGCGAAGACGTCATTCATCTGACTCCCAAGGAACTGGCAGCGCTTCGATTGCTGTTGGCGCACGCCGGTCAGGTTGTATCACCTCTGCAACTGAAGCATACCTTGTGGGGCGATGTGCATGTAACCGGCGACAGCGTTCCAAAATGCCTCTCTTCGCTGCGCTCCAGGCTGGAGCCGGAAGACTGCATTCAGACAGTGTATAAGCGCGGATATCGCTTTACCGCGGAGGTCGTTCGTCTGAGTCCAGCACATGTTGAAGCTCTTCCGCGGCTGGCCATTTTGCCGTTCAACACCATGCACTTTGTACCCAAACATTTGGGACCAGCCATTGCGGAAGAGACCATCGCCCAACTGACGAATGCGCGCTCACCGATCATCTCTGTGCTGGCCCGGGATTCCGTCTTTACCCTGATCAACCGCGGATTCTCTGCCCAGCAGATTGGCGAGGCGCTCAAAGCCGATTTTGTCCTGACCGGAAGCTTGCGAGCATATTCCTCTAAATTTTGGCTGCGCGCCGAGATGATCCGCATTGAAGATGGGACGCAAATCTGGGTCGAAGATATCTTAGTGGACCAGAACAGCGTTGCGGCTTTGGAGTCGGAACTGGTGCAGCGGCTTGCATGGCGGCTTGGTATTCGCCTACCCGCCAGCTTGACGGGGCGCGTTGGAGCAGCATCAGGCAGCGAGGCTGACGAGCGGAGATCGAAGCAGGACGGAATCTCAATCTCTGCCGCGGCCGCCTCTGCTGAAGAAATGACGCCCCCGCGACGCCGGGAGGCCTATGAGTTTTTCCTGCGCGGCCGCCACGAATGGCAGTCCCTGCACCGCCACCGGATGCAAGACGGCTTGCAGCAGCTATTGCAAGCCATCGAAGTGGACCCCGCGCTGATCTCCGCCAAGGTGGATCTGGTTCATCTCTGCGTGACTCAAACCTTTTTCGGCTTCATGTCGGCTACGGTTGCGGCGGACCACATCCATAGAACTGCGGAAAGTATTCCAGATATCCCTAGCCAGGCCGAGGGCATTCTTCCCGCGCTTGGCTGGATTTACTTCCACTACGACCGTGATCTAGATGCTGCTCGCAGTGCTTTTTCAAAATGCGCCTATTTACCCCACGGCTCCTGGACCACGCGCATTCGCGCCATGTTCCTGCTCAGCCTTGGCCGCTATCAGGAAGCCATCGAACTATTGCAGGAGGCTATTCAACAAGATCCCTACGCACCTTGGCTCCAAAGCCGGCTGGCTTGGGCGTTCCATCTATGCGGCCAGGCGGGCGAAAGCCTCAGGCAGATAAAGACCACTCTCAGCCTCTTTCCCGAACATGAATTTTCCAGCCTCTACGGATCTCTCATTCTTGCCTATAACGGAGAGGTTGACTGTGCTCTTCAGACTGCCAAGGATATTGTGCAGCGAGTTCCATTCTTCGATCCGGCTATCGCCGCTCACGCCTATACTTTGGCCTGCGCAGGCCGAGTTGAAGAGGCGCGCACCACCCTTGAACGGCTACAGTGGCTAAGCCGCGAACGCTTCTTGATGCGGTCTTTCACTCCGGCTGTCCATGTGGCTCTGGGTGATTTCGAAGCGGCTATCGAGGAGCTTGATGCGGCCAATGAATCCCGTTGTCCATGGTTCTTCCAGATGCTGGCCGACCCGCGCCTGAAACCTCTTCACCAGAATCCAGAGTTCGAACGATTGTTGTTGATCCTGCCCTCAATGGAGGAAGCGGCGGCTATTAAAGCAGGATCGCGCGCATAAAGCGTTGTCTCCCGATTCTGCGCTTCACAGGGTATTGCCGGAAGGTTTTCAACCGAGCATCAAAGTGTTTCTAATCATTGTCAATCAACGGGCGCTATCTATTTATCCGCCTGTCGATGGATCAGCAATCCACTGCCGTAACAGCTTTCTTGCCGCCCAACCTACGCCGCACATGGCCAGTGCGGCGCAGAGATACGCGAAGACGTCACCGTGGGCGGTATAGAAGGTCACGTCGTCGCGGAAGCCAAACTGAGCGGGCAGCGCGTCGACTTGATGGCGAGGGATCGACTGGCGCACGCGGCCGTAAGGGTCGATGACCGCTGTCACGCCATTGTTGGTATCCCTCAGCAGCCAGCGGCGATTTTCGATAGCCCGCATCCGCGCCATATTCAGGTGCTGCCAGGGAGCGCTGGTGTCGCCGTACCAGCCATCGTCAGAGAGGTTGACCAGCACCTCCGCGCCGAGACGGGTAAACTGGCGAACCTCGTCGGCGAAGACCGACTCATAGCAGAGGAAGACGCCGTAGCGATGGCCATTGAGGCGGAAGACCTTACGCTCGGTTCCGCGGCCCATCTCGCCAACGTTGCCGGTGAGGGAGCGGGCAAAGGTGAGCAGTTTATGGAAGGGCACATACTCGCCGAAGGGAACGAGGTGGATTTTGTCGTAGCGGCCCAAGGGTGCGCCGTCCGCGCCTACGACCAGCGCGGAGTTGTAGCCCTCCATCGCGTGTTCCTCTTCGGAGAATCCAACGCCTTCTCCACCGACGATCAGCGGAGCTTGCGCCGAGGAGGCCACATCGTGCATCGCTGCTTGAAAGCGCGGATCAGTTTCAAGATACGGCGCGGGCGACTCCGGCCATGCGATCAGGTCCGGGTGCGTCGAGTACGGCGGGCAGACAATCTCGCCCTTCGGCGCGCCGGTCTGCGGGATTCCCATGATGTAGGTTTTGCACTGCTCGGCGGCCAGACGCTTGAATTCGGCGATGTGCCGCTCCCATTCGCCGGGATGCAGCCAGCGGTTGTCGCCGGAGACGTTGAGGTTGGGCTGAACTAGGACGGCCGCGGCGGTGGGGGCTGGTGTGGGCGGACGCCAGAACACAGAAATTGCACTTGTCCCTGAAGACAACAGAAGAAAAATCGCTGTGATTCCATTCAGAGCATATCCTGGCAATTGGCGCAGAAGAACGCAAGCGTACAGCGCATTCAAAGCCGCCAGCAAAAAACTAATCCCATAAACGCCAGTCCACGGCGCAATCTGGGTCAGCAGCCGATTGTCTATCTGCGAGTAGCCGAGCTGGTCCCAGGGAAAGCTGGTGATACGCGCGGCGGCCAGTTCCATTGCTACCCATAGAAACGGGACAGCGGCCAGGGTCCAGCGCGTGCTTCCGGTGGCTCGGCGCACCAGCGCCACGCAAAAGCCGAAGAGGCCGAAGTAGATGCCAAGATAGAGGCTGAAAAGCACCAGCAGCACAGTCGGCGCGCCCAGCGGCATATCGCCATACTGCTGCATGGTATCGCGCACCCAGTAGCAGTTGCCGCCAAACCACAGCACGCCACAGAGATAGCCGAGCAAAAAGCAGCGACGCAAGGGGCGTTTTCTGTCCACGCACTGCGGCGACAAGAGCGCCCAGAGCAGCGGGACCAGCGCAAACCAGGCAAAGACCGACCGCCAGAGCGTCAATGGCCCAGCCAGTGGAAACGGCAACTCAAGCAGTCCGGCGGAGAGACCGGCTGCTGTCCACAACTTCCAGCTTCCCGACTTCCAAAACCTACTTGGCATACTGCGCAGAGTGTATCGCATCGGCCTCGGCAGAGAAATGTAGAGTGGAAGATGCCCCGATGAAAATTCTGTTCTTGGTGAAAAAACAGGCTACAATCTTGTTATGTTCCTGGCTAAAATCGCAATGCACATTCTGGAAGTTGCATTTTTTGTTGGCCTCGCCGGTTCTGCCATCGTGGTGATTATCAGCTTTGTGGAAGACGGCAAAGAACTGATCGGCAAGGATGAACCGCCGCAATCGCGCGAAGAATGACTCTGCGCAAGTTTCAGATGACCGCCCGAATTTGATGTCTAGTGCAATTTCGTTGACTCCACTCTATGGGGGAAATAGAATTAACGCAGGGCGTTTGCAAAAATATCCACTCTTTAATCCAGGAAAGCCGGCCGCCGCGCCGGCACACTCGCGATGGCATCTAACCGAACGGTCGTAGCTCCTCTGTCGAACCGCGTGCGGCTCATCGTGGCATCCTCTGTGATGCTTACGTTCATCTCCTTTTGGCGCGCGGCAGCAATTGTTCTCTGCGATTTGGGGTCATCTGCCTTTTACGCCGGGGGCATCGCCGAACAGGCAGTGGGCGAGGCCGCGCCATGGTTCATCCTCGGCATCATGCTCTTCAGCTTTGCGGTGCGCGCGGTCTACGTCGAGAGCTGTTCGATGTTTACCCGCGGCGGCGTCTATCGCGTGGTGAAGGAGGCGTTGGGCGGCACCTTCGCCAAGCTGAGTGTTTCAGCGCTGATGTTCGATTACATCCTGACCGGACCGATTTCGGGCGTTTCTGCCGGACAATATATTACAGGCTTGATGAACGAGTTGATGACCGTAGCCGCCAGTAGCCACTGGCTGCCTCCGGCTCTGATGGACCCCAAAGGCAACCCCTTCCAGTTCAATATGGATTACACCTCGGCTGTCTTCGCCGCGGTGGTCACCATCTATTACTGGTGGGAGAACATCAAAGGGATTGAGGAGTCCAGCGGCAAGGCGTTGCGGGTCATGCAGATCACCACGGTAATGGTGGTGATTCTTTTCGCTTGGGGCATCTTTTCAGTAATCTTTACGCCAGGCATTCACCTGCCGCCGCCGCCTAAGCCTTCCAATCTTCATTTCAGTGACGACGCACTGGGCTTCCTGAGAGGAACCCCAGCTCGTGCCAGTCTTTGGCCTCTTCGGCATTCTGATGGCCTTTGGACATTCCTTGCTGGCCATGAGCGGCGAGGAGAGTCTGGCCCAGGTCAATCGCGAGATTGAACACCCCAAGCTCAAGAACCTCAAACGCGCAGCCATTGTCATCGCCATCTATAGCCTGATATTCACCGGTGGCGCGACGATCCTGGCTTCGATGCTGATTCCGTTGAGCGAACACGTCAAATACCAGGACAACCTGATCGCCGGTTTGGCCATGTACATGGTGGGTCCGCTCTTCTGGCGCATCGCCTTTCGTATCTTTGTGGTGCTGGTTGGCTTCCTGATACTTTCAGGAGCCATCAACACATCGATGATCGGCTCGACCGGCGTCTTGATGCGCGTGGCGGAGGACGGCGTGCTGACCGACTGGTTCCGCAAACCGCATCGGAAATTCGGCACCAGCTTTCGCATCATCAACATGGTCTTCATCCTCCAGATGTCCACCATCATCCTCAGCCGGGGAAACATCATCACCCTGGGCGAGGCGTATGCCTTTGGTGTTATCTGGTCGTTCACCTTCAATAGCCTGGCCATGCTGGTGCTGCGCTGGAAGTACAAGGGCGAACGCGGCTGGAAGGTTCCGCCCAACTTCCGCATCGGCAAGACCGAGATCCCAGTTGGGCTGCTCTCTGTCTTCATGGTTCTGCTGTCCACCGCCATTGTGAATCTTTTCACCAAGTCTGTGGCGACGGTGAGCGGCGTCATCTTTGCCGCTGCTTTCTTTATCATCTTCACCATCTCCGAGCGCGCCAATATGCGCAAGCACGCGCTGACCGCCCGGCAGATGAAGGATCAGTTCCAACTGGAACATCAGGATACGATCAGCAGCGAATCGGCAGCCATCCGTCCTGGCGGCATCATGGTGACCATGCGCGACGCCGCCAACCCTCTCGCGCTCAAATGGACGCTCTCCCGTACCAGCACAGAAGACCAGGATGTAGTGGTTATCAGCGTGCGCATGATGGGCGTGGGCGGGCCGGAGTATCTCAGCGCCGAAGAACAAAGTTTCAGCGAACACGAGCAGATGGTCTTTACCAAGGCCGTCTCGGTGGCCGAAAGCTTTGGCAAGAAGGTTTCACTCCTGGTGGTTCCAGCCGGGGATGTCTACGCGGCGTTGGCGCAGGGAGCCAGTTCGCTGGAGGTGGATTCTGTCGTCTCCAGCACCTCCTCCCGGATGACCCCAGAGGATCAGGCCTTCCACCTCGGTCAAGCCTGGGAGGCGCTGCCTGAACCCAAGCGCCAGTTCAACTTCTATGTAATTGGACATGACGGCGAGACCAAGGTCTTCTTCATCGGCCCGCACGCTCCCAAGTTGACCGCCGACGACGTGCAACTGGTGCATCGCCTGTGGTTGAATATGCGCCGCGATCCCTCGATGCTGGATCTGCACCACAGTGACATTATCACCTACGCATTGACTCATCTGGCCGGCCAGTATGCCCGCGAGAAAGAGGTCATCCTGCGCGATCTGCGCAACTATCGCGCTCTCGAGGCCTCTAACACAGCTCAGCCCCGCGTATCGGAGTTCTCCGCAAACACCACTCTGCCCGGACTTCCTGGCCGGTCTCCGAAGCCGCCGAGCTATCTATAATGGCAAAGGCCGGTTCACCAGCAGGCTACTTGATCGTTCTCCCCGGGCATCCAGCGCACCACTTCGACGCTCTTATCCACCAGTGCAGCCAACTGATCTGGCGTCCCGGTCAGCGGCGGGAAGGTTCCAAAGTGAATGGGGAGAACAGTCTTGATGCCAAGAAGCCTCACAGCTAGCGCGGCTTCCTTGGGACCCATGGTGTAATGGCCGCCGATGGGCAACACTGCCACCTGCGGCTGATACAGCTCAGCAATCAGATTCATGTCGCCAAAGACGGCGGTATCGCCTGCATGATAAAGAACCGGCCCGTCGGCGATAGTCAGGACAAAGCCCGCCGCGACACCTGCGTAATGAACTCCATTCTCATCCTGTACCGATGAAGAGTGCTTGGCCTCGACCATCGTCGCCGCCACGTCGTTGAGTTGCACCGTCCCGCCCAGACTCATGCCGATTGTCTGCGCTACTCCCTCCGCAGCAAGATAATTTGCCAACTCATAGACGGCTACGAGTGTAGATCCATATTTTTCCGCCACGGGGACAACATCTCCGATGTGATCCGAATGGCCGTGGGTTGCCAAGATGAAGTGAATCTTCTCCGGCAACACAAAATCCTTCGGGAATCTGGGATTCCCCGTGATAAACGGATCGATCAGGATATTCGTGCCCTTAGCGGTCTGTACCAGCACCGTCGAGTGTCCCAGCCAGGTTATGCGTGTTCCTTGCAGGTTCGTCATAGTCACGCCTCCTCTGGCAGTTTGATGCACTCTAGTTGTCAGCGGGTGATAATCACTTCCGAGACGCTGTCTTTGGCCAGAAATTGGCGGTAGCCGGACCAGGCGGCAAAGAGACGCTCTATGCTGCGGTTGGTAAAAGCGCGCTGAATGGGAAACTGCCGCGCCAACTGCACTTCCACATCATCGCCGCCAGTGACATGAAAACGGCAGTGGGCCGTCTCTTCGCCCTGCGTTCGGGTATGGAAGAAGGCCAAAAGTTGACCGTCCGGATTCATGGCTTCATAGAGGTGTTCCACCACCGGCGAAACAAACGCTTCCGGCAGATAATCAAGGGCGGTCCACAGCAGAACCAGGTCAAATTTGCGGCCTGAAAACTTCAACGAATGATCGAGAAAGCCCTCGACATTCCAGACTGGATGGCCATCCTCATCCGTCAGGTTCTGCCAGTCTCCCGTGCAAGCATCCTGGACCAAATCGGCCAGAAAAACGCTATGGCCCAGGCTAGTGAGAAAATTGATGTTAGCTGGCGATGTATACCCAATATCGATGATGCTGAGACTGGAGCTGGTTTGAAGCCTCTGGCGAAGCGCCGCCCACCCGCCCGAATGACGCAAGACCCTGGGTCCAACCAGGCCCTGGGTGGGCGCGGGAGGTTCCTGCTCCGATTTTTTTCCAAACCAGCGGCCTAGCACCCTCGAAACCCCTTGCTGTCGAGACTTTGAAAGACAGTCAAACCATTTTGCCAAGCGGGTCTACTCATTGGATTGCTGTGCGCTTGCTTCGTTGGAAGATCTTGGCGACCGCCTGCGTCAGGTCCACTTTGCCGCGAAAGACTGCATTGTCTTCCACCGCCAGCCGTAGCGCTCGAATATCGCCTTCTACCAGGCAGCCGGCGCGGAGTTCGACGCGGCCACTGGCCGCCAGATTGCCCTTTACCTGGCCCAAAACCAGGATGTCTTTGGCGGATAGATTCGCGGCAACGTTCGCGCTGGGTCCGATGGTCAACCGGCTCTCCGCCAGGTTGACGGTTCCCTCCACGCGCCCATCCACAATCAAGTCTTCACTGCCCTTCACTTCGCCGCAAATCACAATGCTTTTGCCGATGCGCGCGGGAGCGTTTTCCAATGCCATAATATGCTTCCTTCCGTGGGCTTCCCATCTCTTCGAGCTTTCATACGACCGGCTTCGGGCATTTCTGCCACCTGCGGAGGGGTGACCATCATCCAACCGGTTCGGTCCATGAGAGTGCGCTCATTGAAATTGGCCCTGCACGAACTATACGCAACCCACGCCCCTTGCTTCAACCCGGAACTGTAAATCTGTTCTCCGCGTCTAACAGGGAAAGAGAATGACTCTCGAGTCAAGGATCGTTCTTGCCAGCTAAACTGGAGATTATGCGTCTATTTTTACCGCTAATTTTGTTCTCATGGTCTGCCGCAACTCCAGGCCAGAACGTCACCGCCCTTACGCCGACGCAGGCCCAGGCGCTGGTAGGCCGCGCGCTAGCGACTGAATCGCGGGCCGCACAGGAGTTGGGCCATGGCTGCCCCTTGCGCTACCGGCTGCGCAAGTCCAGCTTGCACATGACCTCAACCAAGGAGATTATCGAGACTCGCGACGGTGATGTGGCTCGGCTGGTGCAAATCAACGACCAGCCACTCAGCCGCGAAGACGAACAGCGGGAAGAGGCCCGCCTCGAAGCGCTGCTGAGTGATCCCCGCCTCCAGCAGCATCGCAAGCAGAGTGAAGACAACGACACCGGGCGCGCGCTGAAGATTCTGCGCGTGCTGCCCACCGCGTTTCTTTATCAATATGCAGGAACCGGCTCGGCATCTACAGGCGCCGTCATAAAATTCACCTTCCGGCCCAACCCGCAATTCAACCCGCCAGACCTGGAGACGGGCGTGCTGACCGCCATGGCCGGTGAGATATGGATTGACCCTGTTGCGGAGCGCGTGGTGCGCCTGGCGGGCAGCCTGCAACAGGACAAGGAGATTGCCCTGGGTATCGCTCAGTTGGACAAGGGCGGCTGGGTGGAAATCAACCAGGCCGATGTGGGCGGAGGCCAGTGGCGGATCGTGCATCTCAAGCTGGTCATAAATGGAAGGGTGCTCTGGAAGGCGAAGAACTCCGACTCTGTACAGGACTATACCCAGTTCGCCCCTGTCCCGGCGAGCCTGAATTACCGTCAGGCGATTGATATGCTGCGTACTAGTGCTGAAGGCCGGTAATTGCTTTATATACGCACAACGGCCCCACCCGCTCGGGTGAGGCCGTTGTGCGTGTAGGGAACCTTGTCTGATTACATCTTTGCGAAGATGGGAATCAGCATAAACAGGGTGAGGGACTCGATCAGCGCTAGACCGAGAACCAGGAAGGTGAAGATCGCGGGGCGCGCTCCGGGGTTGCGGGCAACCGCTTCCACGGCTGAGCCAACGGCCCGTCCTTGTCCCATACCGCACAATCCAGCGGCAATGCCCATACCGATACCGGCGCCGATTGGCACCAGACTGGCGACGAAAGTCCCACCGTCTGCCGCGAAGGCCGGAACGGCAAAGCAAAGCGCCGCCAAAGCCATAAACAAATACTGAAGTTTACGCATAGTTCTCCAGCTTCCTATGAATTAGCCGCCAGTGGGTGGTTGAGGTTCACCAAGCTGACCCCCTCACGCTTGCTGCCTACCGTTTACCCGGAGCGGAAGCGCTCTCCGGCGGAATCTTGTAAAACAGCTCTCAGCTATCAGCCGTCAGTTCAAAGCCTTGCAGTTTTCAGTTCTACACCAAAGCTGATAGCTGATAGCTAAAAGCTGCTTTTTAGTGCTCGTGCGCCACTGCCAGCGAGAGATAAATCATCGTCAGCAGCATAAAAACGAAAGCCTGAAGAACTGAAATAGCAACATGGAAAGCGAGAAAAATTACAGGAACTCCTATCGGAATAATCGAAAAGAAGACCAGTGTCACCATATCGCCGGCAAACATATTTGCGTAAAGACGGACGCTGAGAGACAGCACCCGCGCAATATGCGATATGCATTCAATTGGAAAAACCAGCCATGAAATCCACCAGACCGGTCCAGCAAAGTGCTTCAGATAGCCGACCACTCCCTGCTCGCGGATTCCGTGGAAGTTGTAGTAAAGAAATGTGGGAACGGCCAACCCTAGTGTCACCATAATTGACGAAGTAGGAGCCGACAGGCCGGGAATCAACCCGCTCAGGTTGTTCAGCAGCACAAAGAGAAAAATGCAAGTTACGTAAGCCTGAAAGCGCTGGTAGCCGTGGCCGATCACCTGCTCCGCCTGGCCACCGATCGCCTCATGAATCATCTCAGCGATATGCTGCGCCGGATTGGCCCGCTCCACCGACAAGCTGATCCGAACCAGCAGAAAGAAGGCGATCAGCCCGCAAGCAATCAACAGTTCCAGCGCAAAGGCTTGATTGACACCAACGGCCTTCTCGGCAGCCTTGGCCGGATCAAGGCCAATCGATTGAAAGGCATGAACCTCCAAGCCCATGAAAAGCGCGTTCAGCAAACGTACAAGTATGAATGTCTCCGGCATCTATCCTTGAATCTTTCCGCCTCCGGGCTTAAGAACTCAGCCGCAGAGACTTTTGTAATCTTGTTTCCGTGGAATTCGCCCTGGCCATCAACCGCGCATCAGTCGGATCGCCTCCCAAGTAATGGTCAGCCGCCGCCAGCGCCACTCCGAAGAAGAGCGCCACAATCGAGCCATGGAAACACTTCAGGCTACCATAAATCACCCCGGCAAATACGGTGAGCCTGAGCACAAAGAAGAGAACCACCACCGGCGTGCTCGCGGGCGTCTTCTGCTTATCCAGTCGGGCGTTGATGACGCGCACCAGCCGCTGCCACTCCCAGATGCTGGCGGCCGAGATCAGCGCGCCCTGTCGCCAGCAGTGCAGCGCTCGGCCAGCCTCCGCCGATCCACACGATCAAAGCGGCAATCGCACCTAGAATCAGCGTGTTGCGCAGTGCACGCCGCAGCATCGCATCCAGATCTGCGAAGGACAATTCAGCTATGGGGTGACTATCTTGAGTCATGCCTGAGTTTCCTGGATCATGGTTGACGACCGCCGTCTCCTTTCTCAGTTCCGTTCTGGGTCGAGTCCATCTTGCGGGAAACCTTCTCGGCGGCAATCGCCTGCTGAATCACGTAATACAGTCCCGCAACGCAGCCAAATACAATGCCTGCAACGAAAATCCAGTGTTGATGCAGCTGATCGGCAACCCACCAGCCCGCCAAACCGCAGATGGCCACTGCTCCAGGCAAGACCAAAGCGATATTCAACAGCTTTTCCGCCTCGACATACCCGGCAAGCACGCCCGAAGACTTCTCAGACGGTTTCTGTTCCGGGATGGCGCGGTGAAAAGGCATCTCTCGTGATTATCCACGATCAGCTCTCTTCCAGGCGATAGGGCATTCTTCCTCCCATAGAATTGCATCCTTCCTCCGAGAAGATCACATCCTGACTCCGAGAGAATTGCGTCCAAATTCCGAAAGGATCACATCCTGACTCCAAAAGAATCGAAAATTCCTCCCGGTGGGAGGAAACGAAAATAGCCCAGGGAGAAGCGAAGCGGAACCCTGGGATGGCCGCATCGCGGAATAGCCTCTGCCCCGTAGGGGCGGATCGAATGCGGCATTCCTCCCTTTGAATCTCTGCCTCCAATTTGCGCTTCGCTTTGCCCCGATATACTGATGATTGAACCTTTACGCAAAGGAAGACCAGAGTGTTTGACGATTCGGAATTCGAGCAAAACCTCTTCAAGCTGCGCCAGGAAAAGCTGCAAGAGATCGTAAAGCTGGGCCAGTCCGCCTATCCCAACCGCTTCCCGGCCTCGCAAGAGGCCGAGGCCATCGCCATCCCAAAGATTCGGGAGCAGTGGGACGGCTCGACCGGCGAGGATCTGGAAGGGAAAAGCCGCCAGCGGTGGTCGCGGGACGCATCATGGCCATCCGCGCGCAGGGCAAGGCCGGCTTTGCCACGCTCCAACAAGGCGGCCAGCGCCTGCAAATCTACGTCCGCAAGGATGCCGTCGGCGACGATGGCTTTGCGCTGTATAAACTCCTCGACATGGGCGACCACATCGGCGTTACCGGCTACCTCTTCCGCACCCGGACCGGCGAGCTGACCATCCACGTCGAGACGCTCACCTTCCTGGCCAAGGCGATGCTGGCGCTGCCGGAGAAATTCCATGGCCTGGCCGACGTTGAGCTGCGCTATCGCCAGCGCTACGTGGACCTCTTCACCAACCTCGACGCCCGCGAAGTCTTCGTCAAGCGCGCCAAGACGCTGCAAGCTCTGCGCAAGTTTTTTGATGCGCGCGGCTATCTGGAAGTCGAAACGCCGATGATGCAGCAGGTGGCCGGCGGCGCGGCGGCGCGGCCCTTCGTCACGCATCACAACACCATGGACATGGACCTCTTTCTGCGCATCGCGCCGGAGCTTTATTTGAAGCGCCTGGTCGTCGGCGGCTTTGACCGCGTCTATGAGATCAACCGCAACTTCCGCAACGAAGGCGTCAGCACCCAGCACAACCCCGAGTTCACCATGCTGGAGTTCTATCAGGCCTACGCCAACTATCACGACCTGATGACGCTGACCGAAGAATTGATTTCGTTTGTCGCCAAGGAAGTGAATGGAACAACATTACTAACTTCAATGGGTGGAGATGAAGTACGGTAATGGTCCCCGGCTCGACCATGCGGCAAGCCGATCATTAAGTAAGTGGCAGCGGCTCACGATGGTTGATGCAATCATCCGTTGGTGGCCAGTAGAGGCAGGTCGTAGTCCAATCCCGGCTGACTTCGACTACATCCGAATCTCTGCACCGGTGGATTGATGAAGTGATTCCAGAAGCCGAGAAAGCGCATTGATTTTAATGAGTGGTTTCCAGGTCGAGTGATCATGGCTCTAGACTTAACCCGGGATTCGCGTATGAAGCACGGTAGCCCTCGTAGGCAAAGGGATTGCGGAGGTCTTTGAGTGCGTTGCCGAAGCGCATCTGATCCAGCCAACCATCATCTACGAATTCCCAACAGCGGTTTCGCCGCTTTCCAACAGAATCCCGACAATCCCGATTGGGTCGAACGTTTCGAGTTTTATTGCGGCGGCTTCGAGCTAGGCAACGCCTTCAGCGAGTTGAACGATCCCATCGAGCAGCACAAGCGCTTTGCCCAGCAGCTTGAAGATCGCGCCCATGGCGACGACGAGGCCCATCAGATGGACGAGGATTACGTCCGCGCGCTGGCCTACGGCTTGCCTCCCACCGGCGGCGAAGGCATCGGCATCGACCGGCTGGTGATGCTGCTGACCGGCTCCAAGTCGATTCGTGATGTGATTCTCTTTCCGCTGATGAGGAGCAAAGAGTAGGGACTATGGGACCAGGGATAAGGGACTAAGGGATCAGGGAGTCGGAAAGACAATCGTTAAGCCGAAGTGCGTTCTTCGGCGAATTGAACTTCGCAATTCGCTTTGCTCGCGGTCTGTCCGCGAATCGGTTAAGCCAACTGCTGGGCTTGATTATCAGACCTCATCTCTGTCCTATCCCTTCTGGAGTCACTGTTGAACATTCTCTTTATCGGCGACGTATTCGGCAGCGCGGGGCGCCGCATTGTGCGAGAGCACATCGGGCACTTGCGTGAGGCGCACAACGTCGAGCTGGTCGTCATCAACGCCGAAAACGCCGCCGGGGGCTTCGGCATTACGCCGTCGCTGGCCGAGGAGCTTTTCGATCTGGGCGCGGATGTACTGACTACCGGCAACCACGTATGGGACAAGCGCGAGCTGATCGATACCATGAATGCCGCGCCCGCCGAGAGCCACGAGCGCGGGCGGCGAGTCCTGCGCCCCGCGAATCTGCAACCCGGCGTTCCCGGCTGGGGAGTCTACGAAGGCACCACGCAAAGCGGTACGCCCTACGCGGTGATTCAATTGCAAGGCTGCGTCTTCATGAATACCACCAACGATCCCTTCCATGCCGTGGACCCGCTGTTGCAATCGATCAAGGCCAAGGTCATTGTAGTGGACTTCCACGCCGAGGCCACCAGCGAGAAGGTGGCCATGGGCTGGCACCTGGAGGGGCGCGTCACCGCCGTGCTGGGCACGCATACGCACATCCCCACCGCCGACGAGCGCGTGCTGCCGGGAGGAACCGCCTACCAGACCGACGTAGGCATGAGCGGACCCTACGACAGCGTGATCGGCGTGGAGCGCGAGCTGGTGCTGAAGAAATTTTTGACCGGAATGCCCAGCAAATTCGAGGCCGCCAAAGGCAACCCCAAGATGTGCGCTGCGCTGATTGCCTGCGATCCGATGACCGGCCGCGCCACGCGCATTCAGCGGATTATGCTGGGCGAGTAGCTTTTCTGTCTGTGGGAAATTCTGATCAGGTTTTATACTTTCCCAGGTCCGAAGATCCGGACCTGGGGCACGCAAGTTGATTTGTAAATTATGATTCTGGAATGCGCTCTGCTCTTCCTTTGCTTGCTCTCAATACAACGCTGCTCAAGCCGGGCCTGCGCCTGGCTGTTGGCCTTTCCGGCGGCGCGGACTCGGTGGCGCTGACGCGGGCGCTGGCCGAGCAAGCAGGGCCGTTGGGACTGGTGCTGCATGTCGCTCATCTGCATCACGGTCTGCGCGGCGCAGAGGCCGACGGCGATTTGGCTTTTGCGCGAGAGCTAGCAGCGGAACTGGAGCTGCCCTTTCATGAGGCGCAGGTGGATTGCTCTGCCGAAGCCAAAGAAAAGGGCGAGACCATTGAAGAGGCTGCGCGACGCTTGCGTTATCGCTGGTTTAGGGAATTGATGGCTGCTGGCGAGATCGACGCTGTCGCTACGGCGCACACGCTGGACGACCAAGCAGAAACGGTGCTGGCAAAGTTTTTGCGTGGCGCATGGACCGAAGGGCTGAGCGGCATTCATACCGTCGTCGAGTTCTCTGAAGGGCGAATTCTGCGCCCGCTACTCGCAACGACGCGAGCCGAGGTTGAAGCCTATCTGAGTGCTCTGGGCCAGGAATGGCGGGAAGACTCCTCGAATCGCCATTTGACCTTTACCCGCAACCGCATCCGCCACGAGCTGCTGCCGCTCTTGGAGAGCTGGAACCCGCGCTTGCGCGAGCATCTGGCACAGATGGCTGAATTGGCTCGCGATGAGGAGGCTTGGTGGACGGCTGAATTGGCGCGTCTGGCTCCGCAGTTGATTCTGCATGGCCGTCCGGTACGCGGTGGCGGACGAGCGACAAGCGAAGGTCTGGCGATGGATGCGGCTCGACTCGCCCACCTCGCTCCGGCCCTGCAAAGGCGGCTCTTGCGCTTGGCGGCAGAGGATTTGGGCGCGACTCTCGACTTTACTTCCACGGAAGATTTGCGCGCACTGGCGCTCTACGGCAAAGCCGGCCAGAAACGCGAGTTGGCGCATGGATTGCGCGCCGAACGGACACCGCGTGAATTGAGGCTTTCGATTCAACCGGCTTCGCGGGCTGAATCAGATGCAGTCAATGAGATCAACTTCGCAATTCCCGGCGAGGTGTCGGCCTTTGGGCTGCGGCTGCGGATCGATGCCCATCCCTCCCCATCGCCTCAAGGCCAAATCGCAACCCTGCGCAATTGGAGGCCCGGCGACCGCGTGCAGCTCCGCTACTCCTCCGGTCCACGCAAAGTGAAAGAGCTTCTGGAGAGGCTGAAGGTGACCGGCTCCAGCCGTGCATTCTGGCCTGTTCTTGAAATGGACGGCCGGATAGTTTGGATGAAGGGGGTCGAGGTGGAGCAAGGGCCGAAGATTCACATTGAGTTAATCGAGGCCGACTCGGCAACCTCCCAGTGCGAAGTCTCAAACAAAGATTGATCATTGTGGATATTGCTGTATTCAAAAGAGAAACGGCCCGGAATCTGGATGATTCCGGGCCGTTCAGTTTTCCCAATCGGCACTTAAGCGGCCTTCTTCTCGGCGGCAAGGGCGGCTTTGGCTTGGTTGACGAGTCCAGTGAAGCCTGCAGCATCCTTGATGGCGATGTCGGAGAGGATCTTGCGGTCCAGTTCGACGCCTGCCTTCTTCAAGCCGTTGATCAACTGCGAGTAGCTGAAGTTGTTCAGCTTGGCAGCGGCAGAGATGCGCACGATCCATAGCGAGCGGAACTGGCGTTTCTTCTGCTTGCGCCCAGTGTAGGCGAACTTCAAGCCGCGCTCGACGGCCTCCTGCGCTGCCTGATAGAGCTTGGACTTCGTAAGGAAGTATCCACTGGCCCTCTCAAGAATCTTTTTGCGGCGGTCACTCCGCTTGGTACTGCGTTTTACGCGGGGCATAACAATTTCTCCATTTTGCGTTCGGTGATGCGGCTGGAGGCAGGAGGCGCTTTCCCGGATGGGGCGGCACGGTAAACCTCTTCACTCGCTTTATACAAGCCTTGATCTCACGACTGGCCGATACTATCTGCCAATTGGGGGCCGGGGCAACGCGTGTGCCGAGGCCCGGTAGCGCCCTCTCCAAGCGGAGAGAAGGCCACGATCAGGCGTAAGGAATCATGCGCGCTACCTTCTTGTAATCGCCATCGGAAACCATCAGGGTCTTTCCCAGTTTGCGTTTCACTTTCGGCGATTTCGAAGTAAGGATGTGCCGTGTCTTCGTCTGGCCCCGCTTGATTTTGCCGGTGCCAGTCTTGCTAAAGCGCTTGGCCGCGCCCGTATGGGTCTTCAACTTGGGCATTTTTCTTCTCGATTTGGGCGAAGAGTTTGAACCCTCCGCATGGCCCGTGAGACAGAGCTTCCCCTGCCCTCTTGAGGCTCCATCCATTATAGCGCAAAAGCGATATCTTTGTCAGGCCTGTGATGATACCTTATTGGAAGCTTCATAGACTCGATGATCCAGCAAGATTGGCAGGCAAATCTCCATGATTTTGGAAGTTGCGATACTCGATCTCATCCCAGGAGAAGAAGAAGCCTTTGAATCGGCCTTCCAAAAGGCATCCACCATCCTCCGTAACATGCCTGGGTTTCACTCTCATCAGCTTCGCCGCTGCGTGGAACAAGCCAGCAGGTACATCCTGCTGGTGGAGTGGGAGAAGCTGGAGGACCATACAGTGGGATTTCGCGGCTCTCTTGAATACGAGTCGTGGAAACGACAACTGCACCACTTTTACGATCCCTTCCCGATTGTTGAACACTATTTTGAACCCTTGACCTAGGCGCTCCCATTTCGGTGAACGGTTTCATTTGTGTCAATCTCCGCGTGAATTTCCATCGTTCGCCATAGTCCGGCGCGAATGTGCAGCTTAGTGTTAAAACAATGGCCGTCCTCTCCGTCGATCTCGCAATCCGCCGCTGGTCCGATCTCGGCATTGTGGTGCTGGAGCGCACCCGCGCAGTGCGGGCCACGGACTTGTGGACGGTGAGCGCAGGGCTGCCGCTGAAGGAGATCTTCGCCCCGGCCAGCATTCCAGAGCCGGCCGAGAGCCGCATTGTCTGCGAGATCATATCCTGGAACGATTCCGGCCCGGTGGAGGCGGAGGTGCTGGCCGGACGGCTGAATCATCTCTGCGGCGTGCGCGGCATCCGGGTGCTGATGCTCGACGGACCGCAGGCATGGAAGTCGCGTTCGAATGGCTTGGAGCACTCGCGGACGAGTGAGAGGCAGTTGAATACGGCGGCCAAGACAGGGCTTCCCGGTCTGGTCAAACCGCTCAGCTATCGGCCCTTTGCCGAGTTCTGCCTGGATGTTTATGATGCGCTCTGCCGGCGTGGCTGGCACAGACTAGCTACCCGCGAGCAGCCTAGCACCGAGCAGGATCAAGAACGCGTTTTGGCGGAGAGTTATCCGCAGGCAGCATGGAAGTCTCTTGGAATTAGACCCTTACCCTCGAAGCGACGTGCCAAGGTAAGCGACCTGGCCGAGGCCTTTGGCGCGCTGCGTTCGCTGCTACCGCTCACCGTAGACCGCCCGCCCAATCACGATCAGCTCCAGGCTATTGTCGGTGGACTCCCTGGGCTAGCTTTGGAAGAGCGCAACACCGCAGGAGCGCGCATCGTCGGCACGCCGCCACGGCGCGAGGAGGGCCACTGGCGCGAAGGCTACATTGTGCTGCCGGTCCCGCCCAAGAGTTCTCTTGGATTGCGGTGGCTGCATTAGGACCAATAAACATTAACTCAGTCGGCTAGCGAATTGACGCTCACAAACCTAGCGACAGTTGGCTTTGAGCTTTATAATATGTGTTTTCTATGAGTTAGCGGACGAGGATGGGTGTTATCCGTAAGCTCAAGAAAGCTGAAGAAATTCTTATGATTGGCTGGGTTCTGGTTGACGCTTCTTTCCTAAAGAGGCCGCTGGCTAGGTGCACGTGTTTGATGGCTTGTGAGAGGCTGGGAGTCCACGGAGGGAGCGCCGCCCTACGGCTGATAAAAACGAGCGGCGACATTCATATCACGAAGGACTATTCCGTACCAGAAGCTTTTTCAACACTCGGTCAAAAGCTAGTTCACCTGGGCCAAAGATCAGGATCAAAAGAGCCGCGAACCAGAAGGTGTATGGGTCCGCTCCGTAAAACTTGCCGGGATCGGAGAGGATCATTCCCAGCGCCTCGCTATCTGCCGTCACATAGGCAACCGACATATTGATGAACAGTACGAGCGAAACCGCGCGCGAACCCAGGCCCAAAGTCAGCAGGATTCCACCAAAGAACTCAACCAGCGCAACTACCAGCGCATTCACATGCGGCGCGGGGATATGCAATGTCGCAAAGAATTCCGCCACGTGATCCAGGTTGTGCAGCTTGCCCCAGCCCGCTTGCGCAAATTGCCAGCCCCAGTAGACGCGAATCAGCAGAAGAAAAGGCGATTGCAGGCGGTTGAGCAACAGAGAAGTCCTGTTGCTGATCGATAGAAGTAGTACAGGGATTTTCATGCGACCCTTTCTGGAAAACAATGATCATCCGGAAGATCTTTGCCGGAGGATGGACAGGAGCAGAGCCAGCCGAACTCTGCCCAATTGGCAAACCACTCACCCACGCTTGAGGCCTGCTCCTGTGATGTCATGGATGTATTCTGGAATGCTGATTCCAGTGCCTCGCCAAGGGTGCTGCCGCCTTGGAGTGCGTGCAACAGTTCATACTCTTCACGCGCGAGTCTCCGGTAATAAACCACTAACTCGTAACGATGTACGGCCAGCCACGTATCGCATCGTTCAATAGGCGGCATCACAATCTGCGAGTCAGCATGAGCTTCGCTGCTGGCCTGGCTGGATACTTCCACGCGTGTTCGGTTTCGATGCACGCCGATGACCAGGTCATCCACCGGATAACGCAGCCCCAGTAATTGCAGATGAGGCTGAAGCCCAATTCGCGCAGTTTCATCCAGCGTTGAAAGCTGCTCCGGATCGAGTGGGGCTGCCTCGGCCAGATCAAAGGCCTCGGCGTAAGCCCATTCCAATTGAGCTACATCGATGGCGAGTTCGGGCCGCGCGCCGGCAAACTCAGGATGCGCCGCCAGCCACGCGGGCAGATGCGATCCGAGATTGCGGAGAGTGAAACTGCGCGAGGGATACGCCGTGAGAAACACCCGCGCCAAAACTTCAAATTACTTTGCACCAACCACCGCCTCAAGCGCAGGATAATCTTCAGTGAGTGCAGTCAGCACGCGGAACCAATATTGACGATTGTAGATTTCAAGCCTTTCGAAGGGGGCTAGTTGGCGATTTGGCTTGATGTAAGTGGCCGCGTGATCACTCATACAGGAACCATCTTCGAGATATATTCGCATCGATTCATCTTCGGTGAGCGGTCGCATCACATCGGCAGCCATGCGGCGCTGAAATTCAAGCAGGCTCATTGCACGGCTCCTTCCATTTGCAACTCATGAGCGGCGTCGAGATACAGTTGCGCTTTGAGCGCTTCATTGTGAACTTCGTCAAAGGAAGGAATGTGATCATCCCATTCGAGCAATGTCGGGGTGGGGCCGCAGCGTTCGATAGTGCGCTCATAAAGTTTCCAGACAGGATCAATGACCGGATGATCATGCGTATCGAGAATGTACTTCTCATAGCGGCTGTGCCCGGCAATATGAATCTGCGCAACGCGCTCGGATGGAATCGCATTGACATAGGTCATCGGATCGAATTCATGATTCACCGACGAAACGTAAATGTTGTTGACGTCCAGCAGAATCCCGCAGTCAGCATGTTCGACGACCTCGTTGAGAAACTCCCACTCGGTCATCTCAGAGTCGGTAAACTCCGCGTAGCTGCTGACGTTTTCTACCGCTACTGGAATCTCAAGAAACTCCTGAACCTCCCGGATGCGAGCCGCCGTTTTTTCGATCGCCTCCCATGTGTAGGGCAGCGGCAACAGGTCATGCGAGTAGGTTCCGTCCACGCTTCCCCAGCAGAGATGATCGGTCAGCCAAGGAGTTTTGGTCCGCTTGACCAGAGCCTTGAGGCGGCGCAGATGTTCGCGATCCGCGGGCTGCGCCGAGCCAAAATACATGGAAACGCCGTGCTGCACCACTCGGTATCGCTCCAGAATCATGTCCAGCACATGAAGAGGACGGCCTCCATCGACCATGAAATTTTCCGAGATAATCTCGAACCAATCGACGACCGGCTTGTGGTTGAAGATATGGTCGTAGTGGGGTATGCGCAGCCCAATGCCGACGCCATGATCTTGATAATCGTTGAAGCGGTTTCCGGGCATGGGACTCTCCGTTGCCTCAGCATTAGATTTTATTTGTGTTTGAATTTTCACCTGGAGAAATGCGGCAGGAATTGATGCAACACGAACTCCTGCCGCGCTTCATGTTAGGACTTGGGCGTGGAGCCGTCGGTGGCGCAGCCGCCCTTGCCCTTGCAGGAGTTCTGTCCCTTGCAGCCGTTGTCGCCTGATTTACAGCCGCCCTTGCCTTTACAATCGTTCTTGCCTTTGCAGGCGTGCTTGTCCTTGTCGTCAAAACTGCCCGAGGTCAGGCCAACTTTGGCGCTTGTCAAGTGCTTGCTTCCGGAGTTTGCATTGGCGGTTTGTGCGCGCAGAGCGCTGCCGCTGAGAATGCCGGAAACAGCCGCCGAAAGTATCAATGCCTTCACAGTGTTCTTCATCGAAATACGTCCTCCTGGGGATGATTGTTGTGAACTGCGGGGACTGCCCTGAAAGAACAGCCCAATTCTCGATAGTCTGAAATGTACTTGTTGATCTCAACCGCGGGAAACGGGAAAATTCACGGCGGAGATCGCTTCCAAGGAGCGAGAAGAGCAGCTTCAAACCGGGAAAATTCTCTTCACACTCCTTTGAGCAAGCAGGGCAGAATTGGTTACAAAAAAAATGAATATTTTTTCTGCGACACGGGAGCTGGGTTGATTCTGTTCGCATCCAATCGGCGGGTTATCATAGGGATAGACAACGGGCCGGAGAGGTGGTAACGATAGATGGAGGATCTCGCTGAAGCAAGGGTAAGAGTGCTGAACTGGACAGCGATTGGTTTTGCGGTACTGCAAAGTGTCTGTGCGCTGGCACTGGCTCTGGGCAGCTTGAGCGCGCTGATCGGTTTCTCGCTGCTCACGGCTTTCTCCAGCCTGTTGCGGGTGGCCGTGGCCTTCCATGCCGATTGGATTCGCCTGCCGATGATCACCCTTGCATTGGCGGGTGCGCTCTTGAATCTGTGGGTGTTGTCGCGGCTGCGCCGGCTGCGCGCCAATCCAGCAAGTGCATGGCGGCGCGGTGAAATCGACGCAAAGCAGATGCGTCGAGAGAAGATTCAGTTGGCCGTGGCTCTGGTGACGATTGCTCTGGTGGTATTGGAGGCGGGGATCCATCTGCACAATCATGGGCACATATAGAAATTCGTTTCAGCGCGCTTCTGGTTTGTCAGTATGAAACACCTTGTCGATGTGCTCGTGCAGCCGCTTGCTGAATCCGGCGGGAATCTCGTATACGCGCTCATCCGCAACCAGTACAACGATATTGCGCGTGGAGTCAATGGTCGCCGAGCAGATGGAACAATGATCCAGATGCCGGTTGATCTCGTGGCGCAGCGCCGGCTCTATCTCGCCGTCAATATAATCTGAGATGTGCTCCCACACGTGTTTGCAGTCAATCCTCATGACCACCCTCCCAACCAGCTCTTGCCTTTGGGCGCATAAGATTTCAGTTCCGGCGCCAAATATTTCTGCATCATGCGCCGCGCGCGGTGGAGCCGCACTTTTACCGATGCTGATGTAATCGAGAGGCATCGCGCGGTCTCTTCGATGTCAAGCTCTTCCACGTCGCGCAGTACCAGAACCTCGCGATAGATGACGGGCAGCATCGCAATGGCCTTTTCCAATAGACCGCGCACTTCCTTGCGCTCCAGAGCTGCGGAAGGAATCTCCCGCCAATCGGTCAACAGCGCCGGCGTGAAGTCGCTGCTGGTGTCTTCGCTGAGCGCCTCGATGGAGTCTTCGCGCAGAGAACCAGCTTTGCGCAAACGGGCGCGCCCTTCATTCAGCGCAATCGTTACCAGCCATGTGGAGAAGCGTGAATTGCCGCGGTAGCTTGCCAGATTCGTATAGGCCTGAATCACCGCCATCTGTGCCGCGTCCTCGGCCTCTGCTTCATTTCTAAGCATCGAAAAGAGCATGCGATAAACCAGTTTCTCATGAGGGCGAATCAGCTCGTGAAAAAGATCGCGCTCTCCGGCAAGAATACGCGTAATAAGAGCGTCTTCCGCCGATTTGCCGTTCGCACTGCGATCTGCCGAAATGCCACTCATGCTCAGTCCTGAGAACTATCCTTACAATTATCGCTCACCATGGGATGTTGAAATGGCTACAAAGGTTACGAGCCAATACTATAACGCCAAAGTTCGCTCCAGGAATCTATAGAGGCAGAACGCGCTCCACCACACTTTGTAATGTGCTTCAGAGTATCCGCTTACTGATTTGACGCAGGTTGCAGCAATGCCCGGCATTCTGACTTTTCCCTTGGGCTGCTTCGATCGGATTTCAGGTTTTTCTCGACACGACTTTTGATTTGACGAAGGCCCGCTTCAGCGTTGTTTGCCGACTCCGGGTTCACGCGGAGGCCAAATCACGGCCTTCAATTCCTCGTCCGTCTGGGGTAGCGGATCGGCCTGCATACTGATGGCGCGACCGGCTCCCTCTATTGCGATGGGCAGATCGCCTGATGCAACTCCCATGGCGTGCTGCACTGCTTGTAGATGAGAGTATGCAGGAAAGATTTCACCCGATATTTTGAATCGTTGTCCCGCAAGAATAATCTGTACGCCCGTGAGGGTTTTCACGTGCCGCACCTTGGCGCACATCCAAGCGATGCTTCAGAAGAGATGATCCTCCTCTAATGGTAGCGAGTCTCGCCAGATGGCAGGTATTCTCACTGCAAGAGAGTGTGGTAGGCCGGAGATAATGAGTTTGGTTTGGAGGCGAAGTTAAAGTGAATATTACTTTCCGGGGATGCGTGGTGGTGGTGGCAGGCGGTACAGGTGGCCTTGGCAGTGCAATAAGCCTCGCCTTCCTCAATGAAGGTGCGCGTGTGTTCGTCGCATACCGCAAAGAGGAAGAATTCCTAGCGTTGAAAGATTTAGCCGCACTGAATCAGTCTTCCCTGGAAGGAGGGCAAGTTGACGTCACGGATGAATCTGCTATCGCCGAGTTTATCGAAGGAGCCGCGGCACAGAGTGGTGCGCTGAACGTGCTCGTGAATGCAGTCGGCGCTTATGCAGGCGGTGTGAAGTTGTGGGATACGAAGGCCGGAATATTTGACCGCATGTTGGCGATTAACCTGCGTTCAGGCTATGTCTTGGCGCGCGCGGTGCTGCCTATTATGTTGAACGCCGGGCGTGGGTCCATCGTCAACATTGCGGCCAAAGCAGCAATGGATCACGCAACTGGCGCGGCGGCGTATGCTGCCTCAAAGGCCGGCGCCGTTGCGCTGATGGATTCGCTTGCGGCAGATTGCACAGGCACCGGGGTTCGAGTGAATTCGGTTCTTCCGAGCATTATCGATACTCCCGCGAACCGTCTGGCAATGCCAGATTCTGACTTTCGAAAATGGCCGAAGCCTGAGGACATTGCGCAAGTCGTACTCTTCTTGTCCAGTGATGCCGCCAAAACAATTCACGGAGCGGCCATACCGGTCTATGGCAACGGCTGATTGTTATATCACCGGCCTTAGCCCTGTTTCCTGACCAGAATCCTCGGTTGTGCGTTTATGCAAGCTGACAAACTCAATCATTGATAGGAGAATCTTTATGCCATCCACCGATCAACGAATTGCCCAACAGAAAGCTCCCCTCTTAACGCCCTCGGATATCAAACCAGAAGCAGTCAAGGATATCACAGGAGGACTCGACGCTCTTCTCGCGGATGTCTTCAGTATTTACCTCAAAACGAAGAACTTTCATTGGCACATGAGTGGTCCCCACTTTCGCGACTACCACCTGATGCTCGACGATCACGCAGATCAACTTTTCGCCATGACGGACGATATTGCGGAGCGCGTTCGGAAGATTGGCGGCACTACGCTTCGTTCCATAGGGCATATCGCACGCTTGCAACGAATTCCTGACAATGACGCGGATTATGTTACTCCCGCTGATATGTTGAGCGAACTTCGTGAGGACGAAAAGGCTCTGACTCTCAGTATGCGTGCGGTTCATACGCTCTGTGACGATGAAGGCGATGTTGCCACGGCGAGTCTTCTCGAGAACTGGATTGACCAATCACAGCGCCGAAGCTGGTTCTTATTCGAGGCGACGCGCGGCTGAAATCGCGTGGCATCAAGAACTTCAATATCATGGTCGAATGCACTTATCGTTCGTCGGAGGAAACTTTTTGCATTTGAATACATCGAAATGGAAAGGGCGTTAGCGCCTCTCTTCCCAGGTTCAAAGGCTTCTACAAGAGAGATGAAAGAGCAGCCACACTTCGATTGGTCTAGATACCGTTGGCTTGACCAGCAGGGCGAGGCCTTTGGCGCGCCGGGCATGGAGCCGCGCTGGACTTCGAGCGTAAAGGACGCGGTAGGAACGGCCTATTCCGCATCGAGCCGGGTGTGGTTCACCGCTTCACACGGGATATTGAACGAAATCTACCACCCAACAATCGACCGGGCCCAGGTCCGGGATATGGGGTTTCTGGTCACAGACGGGGAGACGTTTGTTCATGAAGAGAAGCGCGACTTGCTGTCGAGCTTCGAGTATATCCATCCGGAGGCGCTTGGCGTCCGTTATGTGAATCGCGACCCGGAGGGACGATACTCTCTCACCAAAGAGATCATCTGTGATCCTCACCATTCGGTAGTGCTGATGCGGGTGCGGCTTGAAGGACACGAAGGCCTCTTGCCGCGGCTGAAAGTCTATGCGCTCCTGGCGCCGCATTTGGATAACGGCGGGGCAAACAATACGGCACGCGCGCTGGAGGTTGCCGGACACAAATTGCTGCTGGCTTGGAAGAACCAGTGGTCCTTGGCCATGGCGGCCAGTTGCGGTTTCTCGCGTTTGAGTTGTGGCTTTGTGGGCGCGAGTGATGGCTGGCGCGACCTGATGGAAAACTTCCGCATGGACTGGGAGTTTGGTTCAGCCACGGATGGAAACGTCGCAGTGATGGGGGAGTTAGACCTGCGAGAGAAACTCGATGGCGGCAGGCTGGAGTTCACTCTGGCCATCGGTTTGGGCGAGGGGAATCACACGGCGCTGCAAAAGACGGTGAGCGCACTGGCCACATCGTATGAGGATCACCGCACACGTTTCCTCGAACAATGGAAGCGAGCGGCGAACCCGGAGTGGCTGGCGGCTCACTCCGGCGATGGCGGCAAGCTGATGCGGGTCAGCCACAACGTCTTGCTGGCTCACGAAGACAAGACATTCTCTGGAGCGTTTGTGGCGTCAGCGTCGATTCCCTGGGGACAGGTAATGGGCGATGATGATTTGGGCGGTTATCACCTGGTTTGGACACGCGACATGGTGCAGACGGCCACAGCCTTGCTGGCCTGCGGACGCGTGGAGACGGCGCGGCGTGCGCTGGTTTACTTGGCTTGCACACAGCAGCCGAACGGCGGCTTTGCGCAGAATTTTTGGCTGGACGGCAGGCCCTATTGGTCTGGCTTGCAACTGGATGAGGTGGCATATCCGCTGATTCTTGCCTGGCGATTGTGGAAGGCGGACAGGCTGGGCGAGATGGACATCTACCCGTTTGTGGAGAAGGCGGCTGGATTCCTGGTGCGTCATGCTCCGATCACCTATCAGGAACGGTGGGAAGAGAATGCGGGTTATTCACCCTCCACTTTGGCGGCGGCAATCGCTGGACTGCTCTGGCGGCGGAGATTGTACGCGCTCATGATTCTGTAGAGCTGGCGACATTTCTCGAGGAGTTTGCCGACTGGATCGAGCATCACATCGAAGACTGGACTGCGACCAACGAGGGTGTATTGCATCCGGAGATCCGGCGGCACTATATGCGCATCCGGCCGCCAGAGATAGGCGAGGCGTATGCGTGCGAAAGCTGCGGCACAGAGACGATCCGGCTGAACAACCGGCCACCCGGTACGCGCACTGAATTCGCGGCGCGGGAGATTGTGGATGCGGGTTTTCTGGAACTGGTGCGCTATGGTGTGCGGCGAGCCGACGATCCATTGGTGATCGATTCGTTAAAGGTCGTGGATGCGGTGCTGAAGCGCGAACTGCCGCAGGGGCCTGGATGGCTGCGCTATAACTGGGACGGTTACGGGCAAAGACCGGATGGCGGACCGTTTCAGGGATGGGGCCAAGGCCGCGTTTGGCCGCTGCTGACCGGCGAGCGGGCGCACTATGAGCTGGCAGCGGGCAAAGATATAACCGCTCTCATCAATACTTACGAGCGCTTTGCCACCTGCGGACAGATGCTGCCGGAGCAGGTTTGGGATGAGGCAGACCTGCCGAGCACCAGTATGCGGCTGGGAGAACCAGCCGGTTCGGCGGTTCCGCTGGTGTGGGCGCATGCCGAATATCTGAAGCTGTTGCGCTCGGCTTTGGATGGCAAGGTCTTTGATCGTATTGATCCAGTCTATGCGCGGTATTGCGAAGCTGAAGGGCGAGGACGGACGCGGAAAAACCTGGAGATATTCAGCCTGCGACGGCCCATTCAGAAGGTCTCCGCTGGAGACACGTTGCGCATTTTGGATGAAAACCACTTCGAATTGATTTGGTCTGACGATGGATGGCAGACTACACACACGACTGCCAGCCGGAGTTTGGGCAGCGCGGGATTCAGCGCCGATGTTGCCACCGCGCCCAGCCAAACATCCAGTTTGTCCTGGACGCTACACTGGACAGAAAGAAACCACTGGCTTGGTTATAATCTGGAAATTCAGATCAAATCCAAGTAACAATTAAAAACGGACATCTTCTTTTCAAAAGTCGTGATGATCTTCTCGCAGCGCGGCAATGGCCTGCAAGTTGGATATCTCGGTCTGGGCACGAAGTCTGGCCACGGTCAGCCAATTATCCTTGTGAGGCTGGTCCGCGATCCATGGCGGCAGCGGCATACGCAGATAACCGGCCAGCGCTTCGGCATAGCCTTCATAGAGCGCACGTATTTCGCGAAGCCTCTCGTACGAGTGACCGTCGTGGCAGACGCTTACGCCGCTCTTGCAGAGCAGATTGTAAAGTTGTTCGTAACGCTCAAGCGGGAGCCGGTCTGGAGCATCTTTGATTGGAGGCAGCGAGAAAATCTGCGCCAGGTCGACCATCGCATGGCGTGCCATGGCAAAGGTCAACTGAGCCTGACGCGCCTCATTTCCCTGCACATCGGCAATCAGCAGCGCAGAAGTATCCAGCACAGCCGTCAAGGCGCTGATCCAGCTCTGGTTGTTATGCTGCGAGCGGAAGTAACAGAGCAGCGGATAAGAGATATGGCTTTCGAGCAATTCCGCCGACCAGCGCTCCCATTCGAGCAGCAGCAGTGCGAGGGCGCTTTCACCGCCTTCGTAAGTGTGGCGGCGCATCAGTTCAGCAGCGGTCGGCGGAGAGCCAGCTCGCGCGTCAAGCAGCGAGATGCTCACTTCACGGCGCGAAAACGCACTGTAGAGAACCGGAAAGTATCCCATCACGACAGCCAGAAAACCCAGCCCGGTTCCAGCTTCCAGGATGACTAGTTCGCGCGCCCATGCGCTGCGCGGCGTTACGTCCCCAAGCCCCAGCGTAAAGATGGTGGTTCCGCTGACGTAGAGGTCGGATCGAAGGCCCGGCCCTTGCGCCGCGTCGTTGAATGGGCTGCCCAAGGCGTAAAAGATAAGCGCAAAGCCAACGACCATCGACCCCGCCCATACTGCGAGAAGGAAAATCAGAGACATGGGTCCGTAGTAACTGAAGAATGCCTCACGTTTACGCGGATTGTGAAGCCGTTTGCCAAGGAAGACCCAAGGTGTCCATGTAAGCACATAGAAGATGCGAGTGAGCCGAAAACGGCCGCTCGCGCGGCGGGGCAGAATGATTGTCTGAAAGGCGTCGAGCAGCACCGCAAACAGACAAACAACGCCAGCGATAAAAGTAAACGCCCACATCCGTCCTCCTCTATTCGAACAATCAACTACCCTTTGTGCTCTTTCCAATCACTGTATCCTAGCCGTTACAGAAATACAAAAATTAACCTGTTTCCCTTGATTCTCAATCTAGTTATATTGCAAGGCCTGCGATTGCCGAAGCCATCTGCGCCGATCAAGGTTTGGTCAGAAGAATATGACTGAAACCGATCAGGCCGGAGCTTCATCCAAGTAATTGTCAAAGCGAGGGAATAAAAGATCGGTTCCCCAGCAAGCCTTTGTAACCCCGAGCAACGGAAAATAAATGGCGAAACCCATACTGCTGACGGTGGATGACGACCCTGAAGTCTTGCGCGCTGTCGAGCGTGACTTGCGAGGCCGCTATGCTGAGCGCTACCGTGTATTGCGCGCGGACTCCGGCGCAACGGCACTGGAAGCTCTGCGCGGACTCAAGCGGCGTGGCGATGCAGTGGCCTTGCTTTTGGTCGATCAACGTATGCCACAGATGGCCGGCGTGGAGTTTCTTGGCAAGGCGATGGAGATCTTTCCCGATGCCAAACGCGTGCTGCTGACCGCCTATGCCGACACTGAGGCGGCGATTCGCGCCATTAATGACGCCAGCATCCATCACTACCTGTTGAAGCCATGGGATCCTCCTGAGGAACACCTCTATCCGGTGCTGGATGATCTTTTGGATGATTGGATGGGGTCGTACCGGCCTCCCTTCGAGGGGGTTCGCGTTCTTGGAACGCGCTGGTCTCCTCATTCTTATGCGATTCGAGATTTTCTTACGCGCAATCAAACGCCCTATCAATGGATCGATGTGGAAACGGCGGGGCAGGCTACCGAGGCGCGCCGCCTGGTGGATGCCGCCGGAGCCGAAGCCGCCAGTCTGCCAAAGGTGCTCTTTCCCGATGGCACATCGTTGGCCGATCCGAGTGTGAATGAACTGGCCGAAAGGCTTGGTCTGCGCATTCGACCGGAGGTAGCATTTTACGATTTAGTGATCGCCGGCGGCGGACCCGCGGGCCTGGCGGCGGCCGTGTATGGCGCGTCGGAGGGCCTCAGCACGGTGCTGATCGAGATGGAAGCGCCGGGCGGTCAGGCAGGCATGAGCTCCCGCATCGAGAACTATCTTGGCTTTCCCTCGGGATTAAGCGGCGGTGACTTGGCGCGGCGTGCCGTGGCCCAGGCAAGACGCTTCGGAGTAGAGATTTTGAGTCCTCAGCAGATAACCGGTCTTGCTGTAGAAGGCCCCTCGAAGACCATCAAACTTGCCACGGGATCCGATATTGGCTGCAAAGCTCTGCTCATCGCGACGGGTGTTGCCTACAGGAAGCTGAATGTGCCTGGTGCTGATCGTCTGCAAGGGTGCGGCGTCTATTATGGCTCGGCGATGACTGAGGCGCAAGAGTGCAAAGGTGAGGACGTTTACATTGTCGGCGGCGCAAACTCTGCCGGTCAGGCCGCAATGTACTTTTCCAAATATGCGCGTCAAGTGATGATGCTGGTCCGTGGCCCATCCCTCTCCGCAACTATGTCACAGTACCTGATCGACCAGATCAAGAAGACGCCCAACATCAAGGTGGAGACCCACTGCCAGGTCACGGAAGTCCACGGAGATACGCACCTCGAAGCCGTTTCCATTCATTGCGCGGAGACCGGTGATACGGCAATGGCGCCCACAAACCTGCTGTCGATTTTCATCGGCGCGGAACCCAACACCGATTGGCTCTCCGGCGTGGTGGAGCGGGACGAGCGCGGATTCATTCTGACTGGAACTGACCTGATGCGCGACGGAAAGAAGCCAAAGGGATGGCAGTTGGAACGCAATCCGTATTGGGTGGAATCCAGCGTTCCCGGCGTCTTTGCCGCGGGAGACGTTCGCCACGGTTCCGTGAAAAGAGTTGCGTCGGGCGTGGGTGAAGGCTCGATTGCCGTGCAATTCACTCATCAATATCTCAGTGAGGTGTAACTTGGCGGAGAATTCTTCCGAGCGCAATGGGCAGAGTTTCAATCGACGATCTGCGCAAGATAGAGGTCTTCGCGGACCTGCCTCTTGAACAACTCGAATGGCTGACAGAACATCTTCAGGATGTGCATTTCCAGCCAGGAGAGATCATGGGCCGGGAGGGCGAACCTCTGGACAATCTCATCGTGATTCTTGAGGGCGAACTTCGGATCCAACGGGGAAGAGGTGCCGATGAAATCAGTCATTCAGAGGACTTGCGGGGCAGGTTACCGGCCTGCTTCCGTACTCGCGGCTGACGCACTACGGCGGCACCAGCCGGGCGGTGCTTCCCACTCGAATCGCAACCCTCCACAGAAGCCTCTTCCCTGAGATGCTCCAGCGCATGCCCCTGCTCGGCCAGCGATTGGTTTCGATCATGGCCGACCGCATCCGCGAGACCACGCGGATTGAGACGCAGCGCGACAAGTTAGTGGCGCTCGGCAAGCTCTCCGCCGGGTTGGCGCATGAACTGAATAACCCCGCCGCCGCCGCACAACGCGCAACAGCAAGCCTTCGCGAGGCGCTTGAGACCGTGCGCGAGGCAAGTATCCGGCTGGCGCGCCACGCTCTTTCCACTGAGCAGCGAGAGAAAATTACTCAATTTTGAGCGGCAGGCAAAATACGCTCCTCGACAATTCCGCTGACCCTCTGGCCCAGAGTGATCGTGAAGAACGCATCACCACATGGCTTGAAGCGCGTCATATGCCGGATGCCTGGAAGATTGCGCCAGCCATCGCCGATGCCTGCATAGAGATCGCGAAGCTGGAATGCCTTGCGGGTGATGTTGGCGACGAGGTATTGTCCGATGCGCTGATCCGCATTGCTTCGCTGCTCACCATCGCCAAGTTGATCGACGAGATAGAAATCAGCACCAGGCGAATCTCGGATCTGGTACAGGCTGTCAAGGAGTATTCCTACATGGATCAGGCCGCGATGAAGGAGGTCGACCTTCATCAGGGACTCGAGAATACACTTACAATTTTGAATCACAAACTTAAAGGCGGAATCACCGTGGTTCGCGAATATGACGAAAGCTTGCCGCGTATCTGCGCCTTCGGCGGCGAGCTTAATCAGATTTGGACCAACCTGATGGCCAACGCCATCGAGGCCATGCATGGGAAGGGCGAATTGCGGGTGCGTACGGCGCGGGAACTCGATCGTGTGCTGGTGGAGATTGGCGACAATGGTCCCGGAATCCCGCCTGAAGTTTTGCCCCGCATCTTTGAGCCTTTTTCACCACCAAAGGAGTTGGCGAGGGAACTGGTCTAGGCCTGGATACGGTTGGCCGCATCATCAGGAATCATCATGGCGAGATACAGCGTTTCTTCGCACCCTGGCGATACGCGCTTCCAGGTTTACTTACCTTTGACTCAGCCGAAGAGCACAGCCATCGCAAACGAATGAGGAGGGAGAAGATGCAGGAAACTTGTTCACACCTGGACCAGATACAAAACCCATCCCCTAAGACCGATGGGTGCGAGGAGTGCTTGCAGATGGGCGATTCGTGGGTTCATCTGCGCCTCTGCGAAATCTGCGGCCACGTCGGCTGCTGCGATTCCTCGAAGAACCGGCACGCCACCAAGCACTTCAAAAAGACAAAGCACCCCATCATGCGATCACTTGAACCGGGCGAGGATTGGGGATGGTGTTACATTGACGAAGTCATGATTGAACCGTTTTCGTAATGGCTGAAGCAGAGTCGGAATCGAAAAGGAAGGATGCGCGAAATGAATGCGACGGTGAGCCAACCAGAGATTCGGGACAGCTCTTGCTGCGGCTGGCTGAATCGCGGTCGATAACTGACGACTTGTTTCGAATGGTGCGAACGGACGCACTCTACGATAGGCCCATTCCTGAAAGACACCGAATTGTTTTTTATATTGGCCATCTTGAGGCATTCGATTGGAATTTGATCGCAGGCCACGCGCTCGGCCTCGGCGCCGCTCACAAGGAACTTGATCGCCTCTTCGCTTTTGGCATCGATCCAGTCGAGGGCGGTCTGCCGCAGGACAGACCTTCCGACTGGCCTCAGGCTCTCGGAAATCAGCGCTTATAACCTGCGCGTCCGGGAAGGACTCGATGACATTCTCACGGATCATTCGCAGGCTTCGGCGAGTCATTGGCAATACCCCGAGGAACTCATCCTGAACGTAGCGATCGAACATCGATTGATGCATGCGGAGACTCTGGCGTACATGCTGCACCAACTGAATCCGGATCGGAAGATTGTGCCGCGCGGTTATCGCGCTGCGGATTCCCATCGAGCCAAACCATTGATCGCCGCCCGGATGATCGACATCCCAGCAGGATTTGCCACGCTGGGAATTCCGCGCGGCGGAGATGTCGTTTGGCTGGGACAACGAGTTCGAAGAGCATTCCGTCGCAAGTGCCGGCCTTCGCGATTAGCTCCAGCAAAGTCACGAACGGGGAGTTTCTCCAGTTTGTGCGCGAAGGCGGATACGACGATCGGCATCTCTGGAGCGTTGAGGACTGGGTCTGGATCAAAGAAAAAAAGATTGCCCATCCAAGTCTGTGGTTCAAACGCCAGGACCAGTGGTTCTATCGAACCATGTTTGAGGAAGTGCCTTTGCCTCTTGATTGGCCGGTTTACGTCAGCCAAGCGGAAGCCTCTGTCTATGCGCGTTTTGTCGGCAAGGACATACCCACCGAAGCTCAATTTCATCGTGCCGCTTACGGAACGCCTAGCGGTATAGAGAGAGTCTATCCTTGGGGCGATGCGCCTCCCGATGCCGGTCGCGGCAACTTTGACTTCGAGCGTTGGGACCCGGTTGCGGTGGGGAGCTATCCCGATGGGCGGAGCGCATTCGGGTTGGAGGAACCTCTCGGCAACGGTTGGGAATGGACCGCTTCGCTCTTTGCGCCTTACCCCCGCTTTGAGCCGTTTCCCTTTTACAGAGGCTATTCCGCAGACTTCTTTGATGAAAATCATTACGTTGTTACGGGTGCTTCGCCGCGGACGGCGGCGTGTATGTTGCGGCGCTCGTTTCGCAACTGGTTTCAGCCGCACTATCCGTACGTGTATGCCTCTTTCCGCTGCGTAGAGAATTGAAGGGAAACAGTATGCTGATCCGCGATGGCGCAACAATGACTGTCAATTCATTCGCCCAAGACGTACGAAGTGGGTTGGAACGAGCTGGACAAAAGGCGTTACCGTCGATGTATCTTTACGATGACGTCGGTTCGGCCTTGTTTGAAGCGATCACTCGGCTCCCGGAATACGGACTGACGAGGGCGGAGGAGCGGATTCTGCGGCAGCACTCGGACGATATAGCTGAGCATCTCACGGCACATGGCATGGTCGTGGAACTTGGAAGCGGAAGCGGACGAAAGACACGCCAGATACTGGAGGCGCTTGCCCAGCATAAATCGATGACTTACTGCCCTATTGAAATATCAACTTCAGCTCTTGTGAGTTGCGAGCGCGAACTCGATGATTTGGCTCAAGTCAGCATTCTCGGTTTTGAGTCTGAGTACCTTGAAGGCTTGACCAAGGCAGTGGCTCGCCGCGAGTCCGGCGTTGCCATAGTGGTGCTATTCCTGGGCAGTTCGATCGGTAACTTTGATCGCGGGCCTGCCGAAGAATTCTTGCGAAAGATTCGCCATGCGCTTGAGCCAGGCGATAGTCTTTTGCTTGGCACGGATCTCGAAAAACCTTTGGCCCAACTTATTCCCGCCTATGATGATTCACTCGGTGTGACAAGCGCCTTCAATCGCAATCTCCTGACCCGCATCAACCGAGAACTTGGAGGAGACTTCGACTTATCCCGCTTCGAGCATGTCGCCCTCTACAATGCCCGCGAGCGCCGCATCGAAATGCATCTCCGCTCCACTGAAACTCAGACTGTCACCGTCGACGAAACCAAATTCACGCTGCGCTGCGACGAAACCATCTGGACGGAGAGTTGTCATAAGTATGCGAGAAATGAACCCGCGGAAATGGGACGACGAACCGGTTTCGCATGCGTTGAACAATGGGTAGATGTTGAATGGGCATTCGCCGAAAGCCTGCTTGTCGCAGTATAACGCCTTGATTCATTTCGATTACTTTGTAGGTCTTTACGAAGCAAAGGTGCCGCGCGGATTTTGGCCGAATCGTTGAGGTTGGCAAGTAGCACGTTACGATAATCAGTTTGAACTTTGGTGGTCATATTCATCTCCTATGATTATGTGAGTGACGTCCGGAGCCAGAGCCGGTCCACCAATGTCATCGGCATAGAATCTGGCACATTGCGCATCGGCAAAGGTATCACGGAAAATTCCTGTCCAAACTTTTGGGGGTTGCGTATCGCCCTTCAAATGCTTGAGATCGGAGAATAGGTACGTAGAATCCGATGGGACCAGTTTCCGACGGCGCGCCGGGCGAGGCGGAGCAGAATTCAGCCGTTCGAGGCCTGGGCCGACGAAGTGCAGAAGGCCCTCATTGTCAATGGTTCCGGCTGCGGCATCAGGCACAAAATCGGCTAGGAAACGCATCAATCCCACGGCGACGCTCGGAGAAATTACGGGCGCTGCAACGATTGCCAAAGGAACTGCCGACTCGGAGGAGGCATTCGCACGAAACAGCAAGGTCGGCAGATCTGCCGCCGACCGAAGGCGAGACTTTGACCCGCCAGCCGTTCTGCCGGAAGTGATCGGCGAGCAGGCCGAGGTGGGTCTCGTTCCTCACGTGGACCCGGCAGCGCATTGGATCGAGAAGGGCGCATCGTTTTATCTTGGCCATGATAATTATCTTGGCCGTGTTATTTATCATGGCGAGGTGAAGCCAGGTGCCAAGTTGATTTTGAAAAAATGCTCTGGGAAGAGCGTCTTCGGACGAATGAAATTCGGTGCCCATGATTAGGAAAAACAGGGCACAATAAGGATGAATAGCTTCAGAGCGTCCGCAGGGACAGAGTGGAAGATCAGGTGTTGGAGTTCAGGGTGTTCTCGGATCAGTTTGTACGCGATTTGTACATAGTGGGATTGCTCAACGATTTTAGTACATTGCAGGCATTTGCAGAATCAATAAGTTGAGCGTTTTCAATGCGGAAGGCAAGTATGACTCCCTCCGCCTCCACCTTTTCATCATCCAATAGAATTCAACGACATCCGAAATCCAGCGTAAAAGCCGGCCTTTTCATTGGTTTATAGTCCATTGACTGGCAACCCCGTCCCAGTCTTGTATCTGAAGTTTGTATCATGGACTATGGAACTCTTTAAGTCCATTTCACATCCACCGATCAGCCGCCGGCGCTTTCTGAAGGCGAGCCTCGGTTCGGCAACTGCTCTAGCGCTTTATTCTGGTGAATTGGAACGGCATCGGATTGAGATCACCAGGCACGAGATACCATTACGGGGATTGCCGGAGGTCTTTGATGGCTATCGCATTGTCCAGCTCAGCGATATTCATATGGATGAATTCACAGAGCCTTTCTTTCTTCGGCGGGTGGTTGAAGAAGTCAATCAATTGCATCCTGACGCGATCTTCCTGACAGGCGACTATGTCAGTTACGGAGTTGGATTCAGAAAATACGCGATCGGCGCGGGCTGGCAGTGCGCCAATATTCTGAAAGAACTGGAATGCAGGCAGATCTTTGCCTCGCTCGGGAATCATGACCTCGTGATAGGAGCCGATGCGGTGACCGAGGCGCTCACCGCGAATGGCATTACGGTTCTGAACAACTCCCATCTAGCAATCGAGCGCGCCGGGGGCAGATTCTGGCTGGCGGGGGTGGATGATCCTGTTTTTGGCCAACCGAAGCCGGAGCTGGCGATTCCCGCATCAATTCGTAATCTGGCCGATGAACCCATCATTCTGCTCTGCCATGCTCCGGATTACGCCGACCAGTTGCTCCGGCATCCGGCGGGTAGCGCCGTTGGGTTGATGCTGAGCGGGCATACACACGGTGGCCAGGTTCGCCTGCCGCTGCTTGGTGCATTGTTCACGAATACGCTGGGGCACAAGTATATTCAGGGAAGTTTCCAACTGGGCGGGCTGCAACTTTATGTCAATCGCGGCATCGGAACATCTGGGCTTCCATTTCGTCTCGATTGCTTGCCTGAGATTACACAACTGACGCTGCGCCGAGGCTGAGCGAGCATTTTATTATAAGGTTTTTATGGGCGAGGGTGCAGAATGAACTATGTACACTCGACTTGATCGGACTCACCGCGCTCTTCCTGTGCTGCTTGGCGCGATCACAATGGCCAGCGTTGGAGTACTTTTGCTCTGGGATGCATTTCCTCGATTCTTTCCGGCCAATGCTCATAATCTTCTCGGCGCGTTTCCGCTGACCGTAATCGCAATTGCTTATCTTGCCTACCAGTCCGCTCATCACCCACCGCGCAAGGAACTCTTCAAGGCAGTGCTGCTTGCAGTGGCCTTTCTTTTTTGGGGAGCCAATCAGCTTTGGCCCAACTGTGCGCAGGCAACTCTCTATAACGACTTTGCCATTGCGCTATTTGTCCTCGATGTCTTTCTGGTGATGATCGGATGGCCGTCGTCGTCGCCCGACGAATCCTTTGCCGAGAGCTGCGCGAGTTGCCCGTTCAAGAAATAACAATTTTCTAATCAGATATGGATTGGATTCCTTCGGCAACGATCTGCCGGGCGGTGTTGCGCACGGCACCCGCGTCACTAGCCCCAGCAGCAATGGAAGCAAGCGCCGCTTCCAGGTCATCCAACTCGCGGCGATCAAATGCCTGGACGGCATATCTTCATGGTCGCCGAAGGTATAAGGGATGATGAAATAGTCCTTCAGCTCTCTTTGCGATAGAGCATATCGCGGATAGTTTTACGGCGGGCTTCGTTTAATTCGCTCTCGGCTTTGCGGGCCGCGGCATCTAGCCGAACTTTTTCGCCAGTTGCATCCGCCTCCGGTTCACTGCACGCCGGGCAGCGGTTGGCAAAGCCGGGCTTATCCGGCCTCAGCTCGAATTCTTCCGAGCAAACGACGCATGTTTTAATCGGAAAAGCCATACATCTATATGATAACGCGGTTGAATCCACCAAGCGCGCGGGCATTGACACGCGGAAAGAGATTGACCCATGCCGCCCGGCGGGTTGAGGATAGAAAGGAGCAAGCTCGACGGATTTTGCAGCGATGCAGATTCTTTGATTGTCTGTGCTCGCTCGGAAGGAGCCGTTCCCTATGCCCCAGGAATCGAAACCCGCGCTCTTCAACCTGATCCCGCAGCCACCGATTCCAGAGATGGACGATGATCTGCAAGAGGTCTTCGAGATGGTTGCCGCTGGACTCTACAGTCTGGCCGCTATGCTGGTGGGCGAGGGCGAAGAGAGCGTGCGGCTGGTGGAAGATGCCGTGGCCAACGCCGAGGTCTCGGTTTGCCAGAATCCGGAGATCGCGCGGCGAAGCAGCCGAAGGGGACTTTGCGCTGCGGCGCTGGAGGTGCTTGGCCAGCGCGATCCGGCCAGCCTGACCGCGCCAGCAGGGCTGACGTCGGCTTCGGTGTGCATCGATGAAGATGATCTGGCTGCCGCAGGCATCTCCAGTGAAGAACTGGAAGGCATGATTGCCGGGCCGGAGCGCAATCGTGTGCGGGAGTGGCTGGAGAGCTTGCCGACATGGATGCGTGTGGTTTTTGTGCTGCGCGCGGTGGCTGGATTGTCTGCCACGGAGACAGCCAAACTGCTCAAAGACCACGCTGGGCCGGAAGCCGCGGAATGGACTCCGGAAGCTGCACGAGAGGTCTTCCGCCAGGGGCTTTGCTCACTGGCTTCACAACTTCTTCAGGCCTCCAATGGGCGGTGAAGTTGCAATACATTGTACCTTTTCGAAAAGAAATTGCAGGTCCATCGGATTCGGTCAAGATGACAGTCTTATTCTGCACGGGTCCTACCCGTGCAGGGCCGCATAAGAGCTAACTCGTTTATTACGCTGGCGGGTTCATTCCGATACCGTTGAAGTCATGCTGACTGCCAATGCTGCTGGCGAGGATTTCCGCAACAAGAATTTTCTCTGCAACAGATTCTCGAACGGTACCGGTTCCGCTGGCAAGTCGAACTGGTCTTCAAACGCTTCAAGCAGATCGCACAACTCGGCCACCTGCCCAAATACGATGAAGAGAGCGCCCAAGCCTGGCTTTACGGAAAACTGTTCGTAACCTTGCTCACCGAGAAGCTTATCCGGCGCGCCGGCGGCCTTTCCCCCTGGGGATTCCCATTGGCCGGCCAAGCGCCCAGCCAGCCGCTGGCGTGAGTTTTCCTTTGGGTTTCACCAAATCACCAAAGCAGTCGAACCGGCCCTAACTCTCAGCGATATGCTGGCAAAGTGGAATCAGATCACAAAAAGCCTTGCCGAAGCGCCTCGCAAACGGAAAACACAGGAACAAGGATTTCGTTAAACAAGTTAGCGCTTATGCGGCAGTGCAGGGGGAGCTTTACTCCAAATTCTGAATTTGCTCGCGCGCCTTTTCGATCTCCGCTTTCATAGCCAGGCCTAGTTCGGTGATGCGCGTTCCCTTGCCGCCCGCGCCGCCGGTCTTGGAGAGCAGCGTGTTGGCCTCGCGGTTCATCTCTTGCAGCAGGAAGTCGAGCTTTTTGCCCAGCTCGCCGCCGGCCTTCAACAATTCTCTGAAGTGGCCGATGTGGGTGGTCACGCGCTCCAGTTCCTCGGAAATGTCACTGCGCTCGACCATCACGGCCACCTCTTCCAGCAGGCGCTGCTGATTGAACTCCGGGCCGACGGCCGCCTCCAGCCGTTCGGCGAGGCGGGCCTGATAGCGCTCTTCGACTTCGCTACGCATCGCCGCCACGCCTGCGACGGCCTCAGCAAGCCGGTCAAGCGTGCTGTGCAGGATCGCCGCCAACGACTCACCTTCCCGGGCGCGCATCTGCTTCAACTCGTCGAGCAGCGGGCCGATCTGCAGTCGTACGCATTCGGTGAGCGTGGCCTGGTCCTCGTCGCTGTTGGAGCGATTGTCGCTCTGCAAGGCTCCGGGCAGGCGCAGGATTGCGTTCAGGTCTGGTTCGCCAGCGAGGCCGTGCTCGTCGCGTGCCGAGGCAAAGGCGGCAACGTAGACGGCGACCAGTTCGTGGTTATAACCGGCCGTAGCTTGGCTGCCCCGGTCAATCTGGAGCGTCAGATCGACGTGGCCGCGGACGAGCGCATCCTTGAGTGCTTTGCGCAACTCCATCTCCAGCGCATCGAGACCAGATGGCAGGCGCAACTGTACGTCAAGAAAGCGGTGATTGACGCTCTTCAAGCTGAGCGTGCAGTTAAGCTGGCCGTCGTTGGGCAGGGGCACGCTGAATTGTGCGCGCGCGAAACCGGTCATGGAGTAGATTGGCATTTTTCGTCCTTCGCCCTGATTATCTGATTCTTGCAGGGGCTAAAGCCCAATTTTAATTGGTTGTCTCTTCGGCCCGGCTGAAGCCCTACCCTTGTTACAAAGCAAATACGATTGCTTCGATCAATACAATTACTTCCCGGATGAACATTACAGTCCTTATACATGACTGTAATGCTTTTCATCTTTCCAGCAAGCGTGGGCGAGGACGCCCGCGCTACAGCCGGCCCGGAGGCCGGCGCTACGTTCCCGATCCCTGATCCCTGATCTCTGATCCCTGTCCATCCGGCATATCCATGAACTGCAACTGATAGAGCCGCTGGTACGTCGGCGAAGTGGTCAGCAGCTCCTCGTGCGGGCCGATGGCGGTGATGCGACCGTCTTCCAGGACTGCGATGCGGTTGGCGCGGCGGATAGTTCCCAAGCGGTGCGCGATGACCAGCACAGTGCGGTTCTGCATCAGGTTGGCCAGCGCGGCCTGGACTAGCGATTCGCTCTCCGCGTCGAGTGACGACGTGGCCTCATCCAGGATCAAAATCGGCGCATTCTTCAGGATGGCGCGGGCGATAGAGAGACGCTGCTTCTCGCCGCCCGAGAGCCTGAAGCCTTTTTCACCGATGACCGTGTCGTAGCCCTGTGGCATACGCAGGATGAAGTCGTGGGCCAAGGCAGCGCGAGCGGCTTCTTCGACGCGGTCTAAATGCACCTCCGGCTGGCCATACGCGATATTATTGCGCACTGTGTCGTTGAAGAGGATGGTCTCCTGCGTGACCTGGGCGATGTGACGGCGGAGCGAGCCGAGTGTTAGATCGCGCAGGTCGCGGCTGTCGATCAGGATGCGCCCGCTGCTGACGTCAAAGAAGCGCGGAATCAGATTCGCTATGGTGGATTTGCCCGCGCCGCTAGGTCCAACGAGCGCAACTACTTCGCCTGTGCGCAGCTCCAAATCGACGTGGTGCAGGATTTGATGCTCGCCTTCTTCGGTGGAGTAGGAGAAGCCCACATTCTCAAAGTTGATGGCGCATTTGAAAAGCTTCATCGGCGTTGCGTGGGGACACTCTTTGACATCGTCCTCGGCATCAAAGAAGCCGAAGATGGATGCCGAGGCGCCCATGGCCTGCTGGAAGCTGTTGTAGAAGTAAGCGGACTTGCGCACTGGATCGTAGAGTTTGAAGAGCAAGACGATGAAGGCAGCGAATGCGCCCATGGTCATATGGCCATGGAGAATCTCATTGCGGCCGATGAAGAGGAACATGGCGATGGCGACCGCACCGATCGAGTCCATCAAAGGAGAACTGATGGACTGGATGCGCACGTTGCGCAGATTGGCGCGGAAGAGGCGCTTGGCTGCTTTCTGAAAGCGCAGAACCTCCCACAGTTCTGTGTTGAAGGCTTTTACGATACGATTGCCTGTCACCGTTTCATGGAGAATGTTTTGAATCTCGGCGAGCTTATCCTGGCCCGAGCGAGTGCGTGTGCGCACTTCGCGACCGATTTTACGCGCAGAAGTGACGACCACGGGAACAAACAGGAGCAGCGCCCAACTGAGGTATCCGCCGTACTTGATGACGAAGTACAGGCCTACAATGAAGGTGAAAAACTGCTGAAGGAATTCTCCGATAACCGAGCTGAGGGCGAACTGCACGCGGTCTACATCGTTGATGAGCGTAGAGAGGATGGTGCCGGTGGCGTGCTTGTGAAAGAAGCTCGAAGACCGGCGCAGGGTGGCTTCGTAAAGGTTGTTGCGCAGATCGGTGATAGTGCCGAAGCCGGCATAGTTGACCAGGTAGGTGCCGAGGTAGTCGCAGATTCCTTTCAGCAGGGTGGATAGGACCAGCGCGAAGGCCACCACATTCCATGCGTTATGCATATGCACGAACGGAGGAACCAATTGCCGCAAGTCGAAATTCCAATTGCTTTTGGGAATGCCAAGCAGGATAGGACCTTCAGGTGCATCGGGCCGGAGGACCTGGTCGAAGATGGGCTGGAAGAGCAGAACGCGGAAGGTATCGAGCGCGCCAACCATGGCCAGCAACAGCACGCCGGGCAGCCACTGCAATGTGTATGGCAGCCCGAAGCGCAGAAGGCGGAGGAGGTTCTTCATGCCGGTCTGACCGCCGTGCGGGCTAGAGAGTCCATCCCTGGATTATAGCCGCGGGGGGAAGATTTAGAATGGAGTGACAGAATCTTGCGCCGGCTTGCCCGGCCGGAAGGCACGTTCTCATCCCTATGCATCGCTGGTCAAAACTCTTCATTCCCACTCTTCGCGAGGCCCCGGCGGATGCCGAAGTGGCCAGCCACCGCTTTCTCGTCCGCTCCGGCTACATTCGCCAGCTCGGAGCGGGGCTGTATAACTACCTCTTTCTGGCGCAGCGCTCCATCAACAAGATCGTGGCCATTGTGCGCGAAGAGATGGACCAGATCGGCCAGGAGTTCTTTCTGCCTGCCCTGCTGCCCAAGGAGCCATGGGTGGAGAGCGGCCGCTGGACGGGCATGGGCGACAATATGTTCCGCGTGAAGGACCGCAAGGGCGCGGAGATGTGCCTGGGCATGACCCACGAAGAGATCATGACCGTGATCGCGCGCGGTGAGTTGCGCAGCTATAAACAACTTCCTCAAATCTGGTATCAGATTCAGACCAAATTCCGTGACGAGCCGCGCCCCAAGTCGGGCCTCTTGCGCGTGCGCCAGTTCACGATGAAGGACGCCTACTCCTTCGATATCGATAAAGCGGGCCTCGACAAGAGCTTCGAGCTGCACGATGCGGTTTATCGCAAGATTTTCTCGCGCTGCGGGCTGAAGTTTGTCGCCGTCGAGGCAGATTCGGGATCGATGGGCGGCTCGCAGTCGCAGGAGTTCATGTGCTACACCGACGCGGGCGAAGATCTGATTGCAAGCTGCCCGGTCTGCGGCTATGCGGCGAATACTGAGAAGGCGACGTCGAAGCTGGAGCCGGTGGTTGAGTTAGAAGCTATGGGGGATGGGACTCCGGAGGAGATTCACACGCCGGGGATGGGAGCAATCGCCGAGATCGCGGCGTTTCTCAAGATGAGCGAAGCCAACGACATCAAATGCGTGGCGTATGTAGCGGCGATAGCCTCTATTCAAGGAGTTGAGCCAGGTTCCGCGGGTGGTAGCAGTTTATTTGTTGCAGTCTTTCTGCGTGGCGATCATCAAGTTAATGAAACAAAGTTGATCGGTCAACTGAATGAATACGTGAAATCGCACGGACCTGCATCTAGGACGGTGGGTGAACTGCGTCCGATGCAAGAGGAGGAACTTCAGAGGTTCTTTCATAGTCCGGCTGGTTTTCTAGGTCCTGTTGGACTCCTAGAATCAATGAACGCAGGTTTGGTTGTTATCCTCGATCAAGCCCTCGAAGGCCGCAAGAACATGGTCGCTGGCGCGAACAAGCTCGACTATCATCTGCGCAACGTCACGCCGGGCCGCGATTTTTCCTGGACCCTCAGCGCCGACATTCGCACCGTGAATGAAGGCGAAGGCTGCCCCAAAGATGGCTGCGCAGGCAAGCTGGTCGTCGGCAAGGCGGTCGAGATCGGCCACATCTTCAAGCTGGGCTATAAGTATTCCGAGTCGATGGGCGCGCGCGTGCTGGACCCCAACGGCAAGGAAGTGACGCCGATCATGGGCAGCTACGGCATCGGCATCGAGCGCATTCTCACCGCAGCCGTCGAGCAATCCAACGACAAAAATGGCTTCTGGCTGCCGGCTTCGATTGCGCCTTTCACGGTCGTCGTCACGGTGACGAATATGACCGACGCGCTGCTGAAAGAGACCGGCGAAAAGCTGGCCGCGGAGTTGGAAGCCGCGGGCCTCGATGTGCTGCTTGATGACAGAGACGAGCGCGCCGGCGTCAAATTCAAGGATGCGGATCTGATTGGCATTCCCTATCGCATCAACGTCGGCAAGAAGGCCGCCGAAGGCAAGGTGGAGCTTGGTGACGCGCGCGACTTCAACCAGCGTGGATGTGGAGTTGAGACGTTGTGGTGAAGCTGGTGAAAGAGCGCGTGGCGGAAGACGGGCTGCTGGGAGCGGTTGGCGCTTAGGGGAAGATATTTTATCGAATAAGAAAACGTGGATCAGGAGACCCACGTCACAGCCGACCGGGAGGTCGGCGCTACACGTTGGCAACTGACGGTTGTCCACTGTTTCAAGGAGCGTAAATGGCACTGAAGATCAGGTTCAAGAAACCCACCGGAAGGCACCCTATCGCGTCGCTGCTGTTGCGCGTGGGGTTGATCGGGTTTTTGGCCTGCGCTCTGATCTTCATTGCCACCTTCAGCTACTTTTACATCACCTACGGACGCATTTTAGACGAGCGTCTCAAGTCGCCGGTCTTCGCCAACACGGCCAAAATCTACGCCGCGCCGCGCGAGGTGCGTCCCGGCCAAAAGCTCAGCGTAAAGCTGATCGCCGACGAACTGCGTCAGGCCGGCTACTCGGCCGACGGGGCTTCCGTTCTCTCCCAGCTCGGCACCTACAAGGCAGGCGCGCAGACGATCACCGTGCGTCCCGGCCCGCAGTCGTACCACGCGCCGGATGCGGCTACCATTCGCGTGAGTGGTGGCGTGGTGCAGTCGATAGCCGACGAGCATGGGCAGGCGCTTTCGAGTTATGAGCTGGAGCCTCTGCTGATCACTGGCTTGAGCGACGACGCCAACCGTACCAAGCGCCGCCTGCTGGTCTACAACGAAATTCCGCTTAATACCGTCAATGCCGTACTGGCCATTGAGGACCGCCGCTTCTTCGAGCACGGCGGCGTCAACTATTTCTCCATGATCGGTTGGGCATGGCACGATCTGATCGGCGACCGCAAGCACAAAGGCGGCGCTTCCACGCTGACCATGCAGTTGGCCAAGCTGCTCATCGTCGCCGACACCGGCACGATAAAGTACAAAGTCTCCCAGATTGTCGTTGCCTTCCAGCTTGAACACCGCTTCAATAAGCAGCAGATCTTCGAGATGTACGCCAATGAAATTCCCCTGGGCCAGCGCGGCAGTTTCTCCATCAACGGCTTCGGCGAGGCCTCTGAGGTTTACTTCGGCAAAGACGTGAACAAGCTGGATCTGGCCGAGTGCGCGTTCTTGGCCGGCATTATTCAGCGGCCCAGCTACTTCAATCCCTTTCATCATCCGGAACGCACAATCGAGCGCCGTAATCTGGTTCTGGATTCGATGGTGGAGACAGGGGCGATCACCAAGGAGCAAGCGGAAACCGCCAAAGCCGAGCCGCTGAAGCTGACACCGCAGAGCGTGGACGCCAGCGAGGCGCCTTACTTTGTAGACCTGGTCCACGATCAGTTGGTGCAGAAGCTGGGCGAGCGAGACTTCAACCACGAAGGGCTGCGCATTTATACCTCGCTCGATCCCGACCTGCAGCGCGAGGCTACGGCGGCTATCGATTCCACCATGCATGTAGTCGATGAGCAGGTGGACAAACTGCACGCCCGCCAGAAGAAGAAGGGTGAAAAGTACGACTATCCGCAGGTGGCACTGATCGCGCTCGATCCGCATACGGGCCAGGTGCTGGCGCTTGTGGGTGGTCGCAGCTATGGCGGCTCGCAGTTGAATCACGCGGTTGCCAAGCGCCCCACCGGCTCCATCTTCAAGCCTTTTGTCTACGCGACGGCTTTTTCGACGGCTGTCGAGGGCACCATTCTGCCTGGCCAAACCAAGCTCTTCTCGCCGCTTACCATGCTCAAGGATGAGCCGACCACCTACGGCGAGGGGACGCCATATGCATATACTCCAAAGAACTTTGAGGGTGAATATCATGAGCAGGTCACGGCGCGTTACGCCCTGATGCGTTCATTGAACAACGCTACCATAGGACTGGCTTCGCTGGTAGGCTTTGAGCGCGTGGCGCAACTGGCCCGTGAGGCCGGCATCAGAGGCGTCCAAGCTACGCCTTCCATGGCCATTGGCTCGTATGACGCTACGCCGCTCGATATGGCTGGCGCGTACACAATCTTCGCCAACTACGGCCTGCGCATTGATCCCTGGATGCTGGCCAGTGTCCGCAATCCCAACGGGCGATGTGATCACTGACTATACGCCTGAATCCAAACAGGTCCTCGACCCGCGCGTCGCATACCTGACCGTCAGCATGCTGGAAAATGTATTGCACAGCGACGTGACCGGCTCCGGAACCGGCGCGGGCGTGCGCAATATGGGCTTTTATTCCCCTGCGGCGGGCAAGACTGGCACCGACCATGACGCCTGGTTTGCCGGATTCACAACTAATTTGCTCTGCATCGTCTGGGTGGGCAACGACGATTACACCGACATCAAACTGCAAGGCGCACAGGCTGCCGCGCCGATCTGGGCCGAGTTCATGAAGCGCGCTGTTGCGCTGCCCCAATACTCCGATACCCACGAATTCACCATCCCCGAAGGCGTGGAGATTGTCTCCATCGATAGTGCCAGCAATTTGCTCAGTGACGAGTCATGCCCCGCTAGCTTCAACGCCGCCTTCCTGGCCGGTACAGCTCCCACCGAGACCTGCGACCACCCCGCAGAGCATCGCAACCTGCTGCAAAAACTCTTCGGCATCGGCAAGAACTGAATGGCAACCTGCTCAATCAGCATAGGATATCGATCCGCATGCCCCACTCAGTAGGCAGAAAATCGTTCAAGTATCTCTTGTTTTTCCCCATCAAGAATCTTATCTGCAAGAACCTGGCGAAAATGTCGGCGGGGGGCAATGTATATTCCAAATGTAATTGCACTGTTAGAATGCCACTTGGGTATTGACAGACCGGATGCAATGCCTGAAAAGGAGAATGCGGATGGACTTGATGGTGCGTGGCAACCGAGTATGCATGGCAATCACTTTGGGCATACTCGTTACATTTGCGGGATGTGTCTGGTCACAGCAGGATACAGCCATGAAGGTGGTTCCATCCAAGATGCCCAAGCTCGGCACAGTGGATGCTCGCTATCTTTCTTACAACGTGGAGATGGTTGAGGTGACCGGCGGACGATTCTGGAAGCCCTACAAGGATGCTGTGAAGACCGATGCCCCCGCGCAGCCGGACCAGGAAGCCGGCGTCAGCCCAAGTCTTTACCAATATCGTTCGCCCATCGATCTGAACAATGCGCGCCTGCGAAAGCTGGCGGCGGCTCTTGGACCTTCTTACATTCGTGTCAGCGGAACCTGGCAGAACTCAACATACTTTCAGAACGACGATAATCCCGCGTTGGCGCAGCCGCCCACAGGCTTCAAGGGTGTGTTGAGCGCGCCCAATGGAAAGGCGTTGTTGATTTTTCAAGAGCGGTGGACGCAAAGATTGTTTCTTCAGTGGCCATCAGTCCAGGTGCGAGAGGCGCCGACGGCGTTTGGACACCGGCTCAGGCTCAGGAACTCTACGCATACACAAAGAGCTTGGGAGCAACCATTGCTGCTACCGAGTTCATGAATGAACCCACCATCCCATTACAAGGAGGAGCGCCACAGGGATATGACGCTGCGACCTTTGCTAAAGACATAAAGGCCTTTAGCGCGTTTCTGGCAAGGAGTCGCCCAGCACTGTCTTCCTGGGGCCGGGCGGAGTGGGCGAGGGAAGCTCGCTGCTGCCCGCCGGAATGCAGATGAAGCTGCTGG
>CAWDQB010000072.1:0-54382 GCA_963804315.1 uncultured Acidobacteriaceae bacterium | reverse complement strand
AGGTCCATGGTAGCCAGCCGCGAATGTGGTTGGCGCTGCGCCATTCAACGTAACGTAGATTGCTGCGCCGGGCGTGGGGTCGGTGAGCGTTACCGTCTGCGGGCTGGCATAGCTTCCCGCGGAGACGCTGAAGAGCGGCGCGGCTGTGACTGTGGTTGGTGTTACGTCGCTCACAGTTACTTCGCGTATTTTGCTCCATTCTTCAGTGATGTAGAGATTTCCCGTGCTGTCAACGGAAACACTTGAAGGATTATAGAAGTGTGCTTCCGTTGCAGAATCGCCGTCCCCGCCCCACGAATAGCTATAAGGCGGATATTTACCGGCTACAGTGGTGATAATCCCGATGCTGGCGGTCACCTTGCGGATAACATCGTTCTGATCATCAGCAATATAGAGGTTACCCGCGCCGTCGATCGCTATCCCTACGGGGATATTAAGCTTGGCGCTGGTTGCCGGCCCCCCGTCTCCGCTGTAGCCGCCGCTGGAAGATCCTCCGAATTGGGTGGTTGGCGGCGTCCCTGCCACGGTGGTGATGATGCCGCTCTTTGCATTTACCTCGCGAATGATGTTGTTATTGGTGTCTGCAATGTAAAGATTGCCAGCGCCGTCGAGTGCGATTCCCTGGGAATCGAAAAGTGTCGCGTTGATCGCGGGACCATTGTCGCCGTTGTATCCGAATCCGCCGTTTCCGGCAACGGTGGTGATCGTACCCGTGCCCGCTGCTACCTTCCGGACTCGATTGTCTACGGTAACAATGAATAAATTGCCGGCGGCGTCCAGAGCCACACCAAGCGGGATAACAATCCCTGCGTTGGTTGCCGGACCATTGTCGCCGGAATATACACTGGTTCCGTTGCCTGCAACGGTCGTGATCACGCCCGTTGCCGCTGAGACCATGCGAACAACACTGTTATTGGTATCGGCAATATAGAGGTTGCCATTGCTGTCCAACGCTATGCCGCGTGGACTCCAGAGTTGCGCGCTGGTCGCAGGGCCGTTGTCACCGCTGTATCCGCCGACTTCCGTCCCGGCAATGGTTGTGATGATTCCGGTGCCCACGGCAACTTTGCGGATGACATTGTTGTTTGTATCCGCAATGTAAAGATTGCCGGCGCTGTCGAGGACCGTTCCGAATGGGAAATTCAAATCAGCCGAGGTTGCCGGGCCGCCATCGCCGCTGTATCCGGCGGTTTCATTGCCCGCAACCGTATAAATGTACGAGTTTGAAGAGCCGGTGATGAAGTACTGCGCGAAGGCATCTGCGCTCATCGAGTAGCCAGGAGCCGATGCGGAGGCCACCAGCGGCGCTGTAGAGGAGATCGTGATGGCGCCGGAGTATTGCGGGGAGTTGATTGTCGGTGTAGAACCATCGGTCGTGTAGTAAATCGTAGCTCCAGGCGTGGTGTCGGTAATGGTAACAGTCTGTGCACTGGAGTAAGTACCCGAAGCAAGCGAAATCACCGGCTCTGCGGCAAGCGGCAGGTTCACGGTGATTTCCGATAACACGGACTTGCTTTGCTGATAACCGGTTGCCGTGGCATAGGCGTAGATGGTCTCCTCGCCTGACATCGACAGAGTGATCGGCCCGGTATACACGACGTACCCGCTGGTATTCACAATTCCTTCGGCTGCGTAATAGATCGTGGCTCCCGGTGTGGAGTCGGTGATCGTAACCGTCTGAGCCGTAGTGTAGACACCATTCGCCGGCGTAATGACCGGCACGGCCACACCCGCTGTTAACGCGACGGTGCTGGAAGTGCTTAAAGGATAATTACTATCTCCCGCATAGCTGGCTTCAACATTGTGCGTCCCCGCACCTATCGGCGCAATGCTTGTAAGTGTCGCAGAAGCGGTTTGCACAGTCTGATTCAGAAGAAGAGAGGCAGTGTTGGCATTGTTGGCATTGTTGGTCAGCATGGCCAAGTCGGGGACACCGTCTCCGTTGAAGTCGGCTGCGATAATCTGAAATGGACTCATGGAATTCTGAGCGGTTGAGATGGCCGTCGAGGTAACTGCAAATGTGCCGTCTCCAGCCCCCTCAAGAACAACAACTCCGGCGAAACCGTTCGGGTTGTCTATGCCCGCTATATCCAGCTTTCCGTCGTGGTTGAAGTCCCCCACTACAAGGCTAGAGAGTTCGCTGGGAACCTCAATCGGGCTGGCTGAAGTCAAGCTAAATGTCCCATCCCCATTGCCCAAGAAAATAGCAGCTCCGTATAACCCTGAAAAAGCAAGATCTAATTTGCCATCTCCATTGAAATCTCCTACGGCAAGTGAATTGATATATTCATCTGACCCATTACTCAGTGTCATTGGCATTGTTTGGGCTGTAAATGTCCCATCGCCTTTGCCGAGAAGAATGGTAGCTGTAGCACCAGTATCAACTGTTGCGATCAGGTCCGGGATGCCATCCCCATTGAAATCTCCGGTTGCAATAAAGTCAAAAGATGCGTTAAGGTCAATGTTCGGTCCCGCCGAAGTAAATGTTCCGTCCCCATTGCCAAGAAGAATGGTGATACCACCGGAATTAATGTAATCCCCCACAATGGCTAAATCCAGCTTGCCGTCCCCGTTAAAATCGGCGGTCACCATTGATCCAGGAACGACATCACCACCAATTATCGCCTGGTTGTACGCAGTGCTGGTTTTCGGTGCCTCAAATGTTCCATCGCCATTTCCTAGCAAGGATGTGATATAGCTGGTAGAGTATTGATTCCAATTCAGAATGGCCAGGTCCGTCTTACCGTCACCGTTGAAATCCCCAACGATCATTTTCGAAACGTTCATTTCGATCGGTAATGCCAGCGAAGTTGTGGAGCCTGTAGTAAATGTTCCGTCGCCCTTGCCGAAGAGGATCGTTACAGAATATAGGCCGCTGCCATAAGTTCCACTGTACAATAGAAAAGCCAAATCCGGAATTCCATCTCCATTGAAATCCCCAGCCACTTCGGTAATCGGTGTACCGCTCACGGTGGGTGTCTGCGCAAATTGCCAGCCGATTCCGGCGGTACTCGTCCCCAGCGGCGTTGTTCCCAGCAACGCGTTTCCATAGCTGGTATCCAGGAAAGAGACATTTCCTGTGGGCGGTTCTGAACCTCCATATCCCGTCACAGTCGCGGTCAGTGAGTAATTTCCCGGTTGACCGGTCTCTGAGATTGCTGTTGTGTCCGAATACGCCACGGCCGGAGACGGCCCCACAGTCAGCGATTGATCGCTGGAGGAGCTGCTCAGGCCAAAGTTATTCCCCACAAACTCAGCTTTGTAACTATGCATGCCTGAACCAGGCACGAACTTGAAGGTAGCAGCTCCGCTACTATTCACAAAGGCTGTTCCCAGCAAATGAATATCCGTGCAATACTTGGCCGAGGCGTCGCAGAAGTTCACCTGGCCCGGCGTTACCGCTGTGGTTCCAGCCATCACAGTTGCGGTGAGCGTAATCACGCTGCCAGATGCAACCGTGCCGCCCGAGGAGACTGCTTGGCCGCCGGAGGTGATCGCCAACTGCGTGGTAGTCGATGCTGGAAGAGCAGCGGCCAGCACGGCTTGGCTCGCCATCAAAGACGTTGCCGCGATGAGTACCGCTGTGAGCAGAACCCGCGTACGTGTGACTGGAGAGAATACGAACATGAGGTACACTCCTATGCGGATGCGGCGAGGATGGTGAATCCCCAACACATTTACGCCTGCTCCGCGATTTACCGATTTCACATTGGGATTATTTCATTTCATATAAGAGATTGAGAATATTAATTTTCCCCTCCCCGTTGTGAAAGAGGTCTAATCTTTAGCGACACATTGAGAAAGGGAGGGATTGCGAACAAAGCAAAGGCGACAAATAATAGGCGGCATCCTGCAACGGGTGCGTGGAGCGCCGAAAGACATCCATCATGCACTAACGTCCAATATTTGTTAAACTTTCGGCACAATTGAAATGGTGCTCCGACGCTTCTGGGCTTCGATTCTGTTTTTGCTGCCGGCGAAAAAGCAGCCGCATCTCCTTCGACTCCCTGCGCCGCGCTTCGGATGCTCAGAATGACAGCGCTTCATGGGGAGAAAGTGGCGAATGGAAGTTTTCGGTGTGCCAGTGAAAACTTCCATTCGCAGATCACTGATTGAGAAGATGCTCGACGAGGGGCAGCTTGGCGAAGTCGTTGAAGATCAAGAAGGCGAAGAGCGCGATGATCAGGAAAAAAGCCGCTTGATAAATGCGCTCCTTGACGGCAATGTTGATCTCGCGCCGAATGACGCTCTCAATGAGCAGAAAAAGAATCATGCCGCCATCGAGGATCGGAAAGGGCAGCAAGTTGACGATGCCCAGATTGAGGCTGATCTCGCCGGCAAGATTGAACTTGTAATCCCAGCCTTTGCTCTCGGCGGCGTCTCCGGCGGCGCGGGCAATGCCCAGAGGTCCGGCCAGGGCGCTGGAGGCCGCAACCTTGCGCGTGGCGATCCGCTTGAGCATCTCCAGCAGTAGCGTCGAGTTGTCTACGCAAAAGAGCTTGGACTTATTGAGAGACGCACCCAGCGGGAGGGGATCGCTGCGATAAGCGGGTGGCTTGGGCACAAAGCCGAGACGCCAATTGGAATCAAGTTGGACAGGGCGAACCAAGATTGGCGATAGCGCAGCGCCGTTACGCACAACCAGCAGAGTGAGAGGCTTGCCTTGGCCGTCCTGCATATAGGCCAGCAAGGAGGTGACAGTATGGAAAGGATGGCCGTCAACCAATTGAATGCCATCGCCGGGGCGCAGACCGGCTTGGTCGGCTGGAGTGCCGGGCTGAACCTTCACCACTCCAATGGGACCGCCGTATACTGCGGCAGCATTCCTGCAAGATCGCCCTCCGCCAGTTTGGCTGGAACGTGAAAGGAAAGTTGCAAGAGCTGGCCATTGCGATCAACGATCACTGGAACTGTCTGATTTGGGTCCAGGGCGAGCATTGAGAAGATTATTTGCCAACTGGGATTTTCCGCATCGGCAAAGCGGCGGATGATGTCGCCGGGCTGGATGCCTGCCTGTGCGGCGGCCGAGCTGGGGACGACCCACTCAACGGCGGTGTCTTTGATCTCGACGGCCGGTACCTCGTTGATGAAGTTGTAGTAGAAGGCCATCAGTCCAAAGGCCAGAATGAAGTTGGCGACGGGGCCGGCGACGCCAATGAGCATCTGTTGCCAGCGTGGATGAGAGGTGAGCGCGCCGGGGTCATCGACTTGGGCAATGGTGGCCGTACCGGCGGCGGCATCACTGAGTTCGCTGAATTGCTCGCCGGACATCTTGACGTAGCCGCCCAGGGGCAGGGCGCAGACCTTGTAGTCGGTGTCGCCATATTTGTAGCCGAAGAGCCTCGGGCCAAAGCCGAAGGAGAAGGCCTCGACACGGACCTTGCAGAGCTTGGCGACGGCGAAGTGACCGAACTCGTGGACCACAACCATGATGCCGATCAGGACGATAAAGGCGGCAAGCGTGATCAGCAGGTCGAGCAGGTTAATGGCGGCAATGGCGGCTAGAAGTCGATGAAAGATCATAGGTTTACGGTTTTTACCTCAAAAAGCGGTATGCTCAGGCATATTCAAAATGCGCATTGAAGGGGACGTGCTTTCGCCCGACCGATGAATGCAAACTTAAATTTTCGGCTTTAGCCGCCGAGGGGAGTCCAGGAATCGGTAGAGAATCCCCTCAGGGGGCTAAAGCCCAACTCTCTATCTGTCACAAAATGTACCGGCTGAAGCCCGTACCAATCAAATCCATTCACGGAGTGCGGGAGAACTCTCAAATATTAGACCAGCATCTCACGCGCCTGTTGACGGGCCTCGCGGTCGGCTGCGAGCACCTCGGAGATGGTGGCGGGGTGAGCTTCCGGTGTGGCGGCCAACACCTTTTCAATTGTACGCGGAATGCCCATGAATGGGATGCGCCGGTCGAGGAATGCCTCGACAGCAACCTCGTCGGCTGCGTTCAGTGCGATGCAATGCGCACCGCCTTTTTCTGCGGCCTCGAAGGCCAGCCGAAGACAGGGAAAGCGCACCATGTCGGGCTGTTCGAAGTCCAGATGCGTGAGCGCGGCCAGATCAAAAGTCAGATTCGAGACAGGCCGCTCTGGATAGGCCAGCGCGTAAAGAATCGGCAGGCGCATGTCGGTGACGGAAATCTGCGCCAAAATCGAGCCGTCCACGTACTCGACCAGCGAGTGGACGGTGGACTGCGGATGCACGGTAACGCGAACCTGGCTGGGTGGCACGTCGAAGAGTCGGCAGGCCTCGATGATCTCCAAGCCTTTGTTGAGCATCGTCGCCGAATCAATGGTGATCCGTCGGCCCATCACCCAGGTAGGGTGCTTCAGCGCTTGTTCCGGTGTGATGCTGTCAAACAACTCAAGTGGCAGCTTGCGGAAGGGACCGCCCGAGGCCGTCAGCCAGATCGTCTTGACTTCATTGTGTTTGCCGACGCGCAAGCACTGATGGACGGCGTTGTGTTCGCTGTCGATGGGCAGGATGGGAACGTTGCGCTCGCGAGCGGCGCGGGTGAGGATTTCGCCAGCCGCGACCATGCATTCTTTGTTGGCCAAACCGATAGGCTTGCCGGCCAGAATGGCCGCGTGCGTGGCCTCGAGGCCCGAAACGCCGACGATGGCCGAGACGACGAAATCGGCTTCAGTCAGCGTGGCGCAGGCGACGGTGCCTGCTGTTCCGTGGACCACATCGACGCCGGTAACGCCATCGTTTTTCAACCGTTTGGTAAGTTCGGAGGCCAGCTCTTCCGTGGCCATGGAGACAATCTTTGGCCGCCAGCGGAGGGTCTGCGCCGTGGCTTCATCCAAGTTGCGCCCAGCGGCCAGCGCGGCCACCGAGTAGCGCTCGGGAAACTGCTCGACGATGGAGAGCGTGCTTGTACCGATGGAGCCGGTGGAAACCGAGAATGGCGAGTTTTTTCATAGAACTCAATCAAGTTTACTAAAAGGCCTCAAGACAGCGATGCGATGCTCTTCGTTCAAAACGCGCCAGAGGCTTTTCCCATTTATAGGGTTCTACCACCCTCTTGTCTGCAACTGATCCTTCAGCTCGATGCCAGCGGCGGCCAGGCCTTTCATGGTGCCGGTGACCTGCTCGCTGACCTCGGCGAGAATCTTGGCGTCGTTGAAGTGGGTGGTGGCCTGCACGATGGCCTGGGCGCGGCTGACGGCTTCGGCACGTTCTTCGGGATTGTTCTCAACGTCGAGCGGCGTGGCGTTGCCCTTCATGAAGATGCCGGAACCGACGAAGACAGCCTCGGCGCCAAGTTGCATCATCAGAGCGGCGTCGGCTGGGGTGGCGATGCCGCCAGCGGAAAAATTCGGCACGGGCAGCTTGCCGGTCTGCGCGACCATGCGGATCAGTTCGTAGGGCGCCTGATGCTCCTTGGCTGCTGCGTACAACTCCTGCTCGCTGAGAACGGTGAGCGAGCGCATCTCGCGCGTGATCTGGCGCATATGCTGCACGGCGTGAACGACGTCGCCGGTGCCGGCTTCGCCTTTGGTCCGGATCATGGCCGCGCCCTCGGCAATGCGGCGCAGAGCCTCGCCCAGGTTGCGCGCGCCGCAGACAAAGGGTGTGGTGAAGGCGTGCTTGTCGATGTGATGAGCCTCGTCGGCGGGGGTGAGGACTTCGCTCTCGTCGATGAAGTCTACGCCCAGCTCCTGAAGAATTTGCGCTTCGACGAAGTGGCCGATGCGGGCCTTGGCCATGACAGGAATCGAAACCGCCGCAATGATCTGCTTGATCAGCGCGGGCTTGGCCATGCGGGCCACGCCACCCTCGGCGCGGATCATCGCCGGCACGCGCTCCAGAGCCATCACCGATGTGGCGCCGGCCTCTTCGGCGATGCGCGCCTGCTCGACGTTCATCACGTCCATGATGACGCCGCCTTTGAGCATCTCGGCGAGGCCGACTTTGAGGCGCAGGCTGGTGGCGGTGTGCTTGACTTGGTTCGAATCTGACATGGGTATTGGCCTCGCTGTGTGGCGGAGTGGCTGGCTCATTGAGCCGAAATTCCGCGAATGATTCAGTATCCAGTGTAACAGCAGGCCTGGAATCTCTTTGACGGTGTTGGACGGACGGCAATTGACAAGCGCGAGATGCGTGGGATGAGACGAAACCGAACCCGCTATGATGGTCACCAGTACCAAGATTATGCCCACCATCTTCATATCGGCAGGCGAGGCCAGCGGCGAACACTACGGCGCGCTGCTGATCGCTGCGCTTGATAAGCAGCTTGCGGCGGCGGGGCAGGCGGCAAGTTTTTTTGGCATGGGCGGCGAACGGATGCGGGCGGCTGGTTTGGACAGTGTAGTCCGCGCCGAGGAGATGGCGGTGATGGGCTTTACCGAAGTAGTGCGCCACCTGCCGCACATCTACGGGGAGTTTCGCAAGCTGAAAAAAGCCATTCGCGCGCGCCGTCCCGCCGTGGCCGTTCTCATCGACTTTCCCGGCTTCCACTTCAAATTGGCCGAAGCCCTGCACCGCGAGGGCGTGCCGGTCATATACTTCGTCAGTCCGCAGCTTTGGGCTTGGAAGAAGAAGCGCATCCGGCTGGTGCAGAAGTACTTTGACAAGATGCTGGTGATCTTTCCCTTCGAGGAGGCCTTCTATCGCGAACATGGCGTGGAGGCGGAGTTCGTCGGCCATCCGCTGGCCGAGCTGCCGCTGCCGCCGGTGAGCCGCGCGGAGTTTGCGAACGCGAATGGTCTCGACCCGGCGAAAACCTGGATCGGGCTGCTCCCAGGCAGCCGTCCCAAAGAGATTCGCGAGCTTCTGCCGGAGATGTTGCGGGCAGCGCTTGGACTGATTTCTTCGAAGGGTACGGGCTTGAAGGGTACGGGCTTGAAGGGTACGGGCTTTAGCCCGTACATCGAACAGACAGAATCGATGCGGGCTTTAGCCCCTGAGGGAAAACCTTCCTCAGGGGCTAAAGCCCCAGATAATAGCGAGCAATCAACGTACGGGCTAAAGCCCGTACCCTTCGCGACCGACTGCCTTGAGTTCATCATCCCTCTTGCTCCGACGCTGAACCCAGCGCAGCGGGCAGAGGTGCGCCAGATCGCCGACGAGCACAGTTCCGGCCTGACGCTTCGTCTGATCGATGACCTTGGCGCCGAAGGCGCAGTTGGCCCCACCGCGGGTGGTGCTCGCGCCGCGCTGCTGCACGCCCGCGCCTCGGTCGTCGCCAGCGGAACGGCCACCGTGGAGGCGGCGCTGATCGGCAATCCTTTTGTCGTTGTTTACCGGGTCTCGGCGCTGACCTACGCCATCGCCAAGCGGGTGGTCAAGGTGCCGCACGTGGCCATGGCCAACCTGATCGCCGGCCAGCGCGTCGTGCCGGAGCTGATTCAAGATGACTTTACCGCGGAAAATATCGTCCAACAGATTGCACCACTGCTCGCCGACGGACCCGCGCGCCAGTCCATGATGGAGGAGCTTCAGCGGGTACGAGGTTTGCTGGCCAGACAGTCGGTGGGTGGGGCAATTGAACGTGTGGCGGAGGTTACTCTGGACCACCTGCGGTGGGGCTAGTTGCTCGCTGTTCGCTCGCTTGAGGTTCGTAGTCTCCCACCCATCGCAAAGAGCGCGATGGATGGGGCACCCAGATTTATGGTTACGACGAATTCTAGATGGAAGCGGTTTTGTAACAGGGCACGACTTTAGTCGTGCCGCAAGAGCCGCAAAAAGAGCTGGGCTTTAGCCCCTGCGGGACGTTTTTTCGGGATTTTCAACTTTAACCGCGGGTGATAAGGGGATGGAAAATGAAGAGGAAAAACCTACATCTTGATTTTGAGATGGCCTTCAGAGATCAGGTAGGGAATACGTTCTCCAAGCGAGAGATGCAAGACATTCTGCAACGGATATTCCCAGGCTTTCCAGATGGGAGCGTAGTTCCGACAGATCATGCCGAACCTACACCCAATCACGTCAATCAATGCAGAAAATGTGCAAATCCGGACTATCAGATATTTGATACTGTCATTGATGGTCAGGGCAGACACGGCATCGCTCGTTATCGCGTTCGTAATTTCAAGCCATTTCCTTAGTGAGGAACTCAGTACTCGTGATTCAGCTATAAATGGAGCAAAGCTATAACATGAGCCTGTTGGATGATGATGGAATTTTCTCAGGGGCTAAAGCCCGGTCTATGATGGTTGGCATTTGCGGCACGACTAAAGTCGTGCCCTGTTACAAAGCAGGTTTACTATGTGCATGAATAGTTCTGCGATGCGTATAGGAATCAAGATCACGCCGATAGCGTCCGCTCTGGCCTGCGCTCTGCTGCTGGCCGCGCCGCTCGCTGCTCAGCGCGTGGAGCGGTCAACGCTGACCGTCTCCGGCTACGTCATCGACGCGGAGATTGACCCTGTCACGCACAACTTGGCGGCCAAGGCGACCGTGACTTTTACCGCGCCGGAGAGCGCCGAGTCGGTCACCTTTGGCTTTCATCTGGCGCTGAAGATCACCAAAATTGCCGACGAAAGCGGCACAATGCTCACCGGCGAGCGCTCGCCAGATGGCTCGGTGCGCATCACTCCGGCCACGCCCTTTGTCCCCGGCCAGCCTGCCCACTGGAGCTTCGAGTACGCGGGCGCAATCACCGGCAACGACGACGGGCCGATTGAGGGGTTGAAGCTGGCAGCGATTCAGGAGCCGATTACATATTTGTTATATCCCGCGCGCTGGTTTCCCACGGTCGGCTACATGACCAACCGCTTCACCATGGAGCTGCACCTGAGAGTGCCGCGGGGAATGCGCGTCTTTGCCAGCGGCAGCGCGGGCGCGGCCAAACAAGTGACCCTCGCCAACGGCAAGGATGGCGAGCAGTACGACTTCAACTGGAGCAAACCGGGCTTTCCCGGCACGGTGATTGTTGGACGCTACACGGAGGCAGTCTCGGCAGGCGCGGGCAATGTCAAGGTTTGGCTAACCGCTGCGCATCAGCAATCGGCAAGCGCACTGGCGCAGACGGCGGCGCGGGAGTACGACTTCTTCTCCGAGAACTTTGGCGCAAATGAAAGCAACCGGCTGAATGTCGTCGAGCTGCCGGACGACACGCTGCCTGCCGTCTGGGCGCCGGAGCTGGCGGCCATTCTCGGTTCGCGCGTCGGCGACAAGAGCGGCATCCGCCTGCTGGCCAACACAATCGCGCATCAGTGGTGGGGTTCAGAGGTAAGCCCGCGTACACTGAACGACGCATGGATCACCAACGGCATGGCCCGCTATGGCGAGCTAATGTACGTGGAGGACGAGAACGGCAAGAGCGCGCTGAAGACGGCGCTGCTGGACGTGTCGGCGGGCGCGCTGGCCTACGACACGATTCCGCTCTCCACCGTCAGCCGCCTCAGTCCCTTCTCGCCGGAGTTCCAGTCGATGACGCTGGAAAAGGGCGCGATGATCTTCCATATGCTGCGCTGGGAGATCGGCGACAAAGCCTTTCTGGCCACGCTCAAGGACGCGCTGAGTCAGTACACCGACAGCGGAATACGTGCGGCTGACTTTGAGAAGATAGCCGAGGCGCAGAGCCAGCAGCAATTGACCCCCTTCTTTGCGCAATGGATCGACGGCACCGGCGCGCCGCAGTTCACCAACAAGTACGCCATCTACCGGCTGGGCAATAACAAGGGCTTCCGCACCGTCGGCGAGATCGATCAGGATCTGGACCTCTTCCGTATGCCGGTTGAGCTGCGCATCGAAACCGACGGCAAGACGGAGTCGCAGCGGATCGAGATCGTCGGCACGGAAACGCAGTTTGTCGTGGACACCTTCGGCCGCCCACGCCGTGTCAGCATCGATCCGGAGAACTGGGTACTCAAGAACACGCCTGACTTGCAGGTGCGCATCTGCATTCTCAAAGGTCAGCAACTGGTGGCGCAGGGCGACCGCGTCGGCGCACTGGCCGAGTATCAGAAGGCGCTGGAGGCTAACTCGCAGAGTTCGCTGGCCAGCTTCCGCATCGGCGAACTGCTCTTTGCGCAACATAACTATCAGGCCAGCGTGAACGCCTACCGCGATGCGCTGCGCGGCGACGATGAGCCGCGCTGGACCGAGGTCTGGAGCCATATCGCCATCGGCAAGATCTTTGACATCACAGGACAGCGCGACCGCGCGGTGAACGAATACCGCCTAGCCGTACAGACCAACGACAACACCCAGGGCGCATTGAACGAGGCGCGGCAATGGCTGCAAAAGCCCTTCAAGTTGCCGGAGAGCGAGTGAAAAGCGTTGGAGGATCAAAGACTGAAAAAAGGGAGACCTGCGCCAACCGCCTATCGAAGTCCCAAGCTCTGGAATTGCTCCTTGCCGTGTGCGGGAATATTTTCTTGCTTCTGTGGAGCGCGGAAAGTTCTCTCACACGCATCCAAAAGGGCCTGCCGCACCGAGTTGACCTTTGAAACGGCATCGCTTGTCCAGCTCCGGTCATCCTCCACACGCGTCCGCCAATCCTCCTCGTTCGACTCACTCACCTGACTCTGCTGTAGATGCCATTGGCCATCCCAACCCTTCACATAGGTTGAACCCTGGTAATGGCGCGATTCGCTGACTGCGTTGCGCAGGATGGTATCCCATGCGCCCCTGGTCTCCTGGTGACGGCGAATGTTTTCCTGCACAGCCTCAATGGTTCTGTCCAACAGAGCTGTTTCAGAACAGGCAAGCTCTAGACAAACGGCCCTCAATTCGCTCCCTGTGTCGCGTACAATCGTTTCCCAGGCACTCTTGGTTTGGTTATGAATGCGAATCTCCTCTTGCAGCGCTTCAATTTCAATGTCCAGCCGCTGCAAGTGCCATCGGACATCCTCACCCTTCACATAATCCGTGCCGCGGTAGGCGCGCGGTTGGCTCCCTGCGCTGTGCGAGACCGTCTCCCAAGCATCCTTGGTTTCGAGGTGACGGCGAATCTCATCCTCCACTGCCTCAATTTCACCGTTCAACCGCTCCGCCTCGGCATTGGCAAGACCCAAATAAGCGGCGCGGGATTCGCTTCCAGCATTGCGCAAGATCGTATCCCAAGCATCTCGGGTTTCATTATGGAGACGGATCTTCCCTTGTAGCTCTTCTATCTCCACTTCCAACCGCTCTGTCTCTTGTTTGGCAAAGTCGAGCCAACTTTCGACCATCTCGGAACTCCTCTTTCCTGAAATTACCAGCGCAAACCTTTGTAACATAATATAGAACTAAAGTGCAATGTAAAACGTCAATTCATTAACCTTAGTACCCACCAATAATTATCTTTCCGCGAATTGTCCTTCCGAGGCTAAGGACGTCGTGGTTCAGAGGTTCTCCGTGGTGTGTCCAAAGGAGATTGCCATTTGGATTGAGGTTCGTGAACTCCATCATCCACGCACCCCAACGACGAAGACCTGTCGGCAGCAAACCCGAAAATCAATAAGACCGAAGGGAATGGCGCAGCCGCTTTGGCGGGAAGACTAAGATTTCAATAACTTAAGGTGCGCCGCCCGCCCAACGTGTCGTGTAAGAATCGGATATAGAATACTTTGAAGAAAAGATTCATGCGCCATACCTTCTAACCATGAGATTTGTTGTCGAACAGGAGAATCAGATTGAATTACAAATTGCTGTTAGCATCCATCGTTGCTTTCTTTTTTGCATTGGCTACAGTTTCTTCAGCTCAGGACGCATCTTCGAAGCCTTCCAAGGCAGCGCCGCTCATGACACAGATGAGCCGCTTCACCGCCGCGGATGTGCCGGCTCTGGGAGTTGCCGAGACTGAGGTTGCGCCGCGCGTATGGGATCAGCCGATCCCATCAGGCTTGCCTGGAAACGGGATTGCACAGCACCCGATGCTTTACATCGGCGAAGGCTATAACAAGATATTTTTGGTCAAAGACGGCAAGATCGTCTGGACCTATTCGACCGGCGGCGGCTGGGAGTACGACGATGTGTGGATGCTCTCGAATGGCAACATCCTCTTCAGCCGCATGCAATACGTGGCCGAGGTCACGCCGAACAAGCAAGTAGTCTGGCGTTACGATGCGCCCAAGGGGACTGAGATCCACACCTGCCAGCCCATCGGCCTGAACAAAGTGATGTTTGTGCTGAATGGTCTGCCGCCGAAACTGATAGTGATGAACATCAAGACCAACAAGGTTCTGGTGCAGCACGAGTTGCCCGCGCCGAGCACCACCGGAATGGTCCATGGACAGTTTCGCCGCGCGCGCTATACTGCGCAGGGAACCTACCTGTTGCCGTTTCTGGAGATGGATCAGATCATTGAATATGACAAGCACTTCAAGGCGATTTGGACGTACAAGATCAAGAGTCCATGGGCAGCGATCCGGCTCAAGAACGGCAATACTTTGATCACCGACGAGCACGACATTCTGACCCGCGAGGTCAATCCCAAAGGCGAGACGGTTTGGGAGTTGAGGCCTGCTGATCTGCCAGAGGAGTATCGCTACATTAACACGCAGAGCGCCACGCGGCTAGAGAACGGTAACACGATCATCTGCTCACGCGGCGATGACGGCAAAGGGCCGCAATTGGTCGAAGTGACTCCAGAAAAGAAGGTGGTCTGGGTTCTGCGCGACTGGGCGAAGCTCGGCCCGGCGACTGCGGTGCAGATTCTGGATGAACCCGGCAAGCCGGAGATTCCAGGGCAATCGCAGCATTGAGGCGATCGAAGCGAAGATGAAAAACTGACTTTTCTTTGCGGCTGTCGGTTCGCTGCAATTCACTACAAGTCCCCACCTTTGCCGATGTCAATGGAGGCCGGCAGCGGATTATCGGCGTCGATGGAGGCCGCGATGCACTGCTCCAATATTCCCTTGGCCTCCAGAATGAACTCGATGGCATCGCGTCCTGCGCCCTCGCCGCCCTTGTGCGGGGTCACATAATGAGCCTCGGCCTTCACCTGCTCGCGCGCATTGGCGACGGCGACGGCCAGCCCGCAGAGGCGCATCACCGGCAGGTCGATCACGTCGTCGCCCACATAGGCGATCTCCTCCATTCTGACGCCCTCGCGCTCCATGATCTCGCGCACCGGGCGCATCTTGAAGGCCTCGCCTTGGTAAACAAATTCGAGCTTCAAATCGCGCGCGCGCAAGGCCACCGTCTCACTGATGCGCTTGGTGATGATGCCCAGCTTCATGCCGCCCAGCCGCGCCAGCGTGACGCCCGCGCCGTCATGGGCGCTGTAGCCCTTGGCCTCCACCATTTTGGTGGTTACGCCCTCCGGCCCGGTGACCGGTACCGGAATGATCCAGATGCTGCCGTTGGTCAGAACGCCATCCACGTCGAAGAGAATGATCTTGATGCGCCGCGCGCGATCCTGTGTTGTAAGGGTCATGCTTCAATTCTACCGGCAGCAGCGAATGCTGGAAAAATCTTCGGAGATGATTTCACTCCACCGAATCCTTCAACGGCGCGAATGCGATGATTCCTGGGCCAACGAGCAGAATCTTGCAAATCAGACAAGAATGGCCGTATACTAAATTACGACTAATCTAGTCGTAATTCAAAATCCTGGGTCTTCACGTCCCTGTGGAGTGCGGCAATTGAGTGTGCTGAGCGAATTGAATGTCGGAGAGAGTGGGGTTCTGCTGAGCCTCGATCTGCCCGAATCCGTGCAGAACCATCTGATGCATATGGGCTTTGTGCCCAATGCACTGGTGACCTCGCTGCGCCGCGCTCCGGCTGGAGACCCCACCGTGTACGGCGTAGACGGCATGGAGATTGCCCTCCGCCGTGAAACGGCCGCATCCATTCGCGTCAGCGCCGCTAGCCTGGAGCCGGAAGCTGCCGATAAAGAAAATGAGATGGATCTTTTGGATTTTCAGCTCCGAAAACACGGAGTTGGGGCACTCAGCATTCATGAGCTTCCGGAGAGGGAAAAGGCCACGCGATGAACGCTTGCTGCGAGACCCCAACCTTTGAAGCGCCCCTGGCTTCGAAACTTGCGCCGCCGCTCGACGCCGCGCTGCGCACCGTAGTGCTGATCGGCCCGCCGAACTCCGGCAAATCCACGCTCTTCAACCGGCTGACCGGCTTACGGCAAAAGGTGGCCAACTTCCCCGGTGTCACCGTCGAGCAGCGTATGGGCCTGATGGCTGGGGTAGGCCGCGAGGATCTGACGCTGATCGATCTGCCCGGAATCTATTCGCTCGATCCCTTCAGCGAGGACGCGCGCGTCTCGATTGACGTACTGCGCGGCGAGATGCCCGGCACGCCCAAGCCGGACGCCGTGCTGCTGGTGATGGATTCGCTGCATCTGACGCGGCAACTGATGCTGGCCGCGCCTGTGCTGGCCGTGGGGCTGCCCACCCTGGTGCTGCTCAATATGAGCGACCTGATGGAAGAGCGCGGCGGAAAGGTGGACGCGCTCAAACTGGCCCGCGAACTCGGAGCGCCGGTGGCTCAGATCAGCGCCGTCAAAGGCACCGGCCTGGACGCCATTCCGCTCTTTCTGCATCAACAGACCGAGCGCTCCGCCGCCCAGCCGCTCACTCTGCCGGTGCTGGGCAACGCCGCCAGCGCGCACAGTTGGGCCGCGCAACTGAGCCGCAAGACCGGCTACCGCGCCCCGCTTTCGGTCGAGGGTACCCGCAAGATCGACAATGTGCTGCTGCACCGCATCTGGGGTCCGCTGCTCTTTCTGCTGGTGGTCGTGGCCGTTTTTGAAGTGGTCTTCTCCATCGGCCAGCCGCTCTCCGATGGCTTTGGCGACGTTCTGGCGCGTGCGGGCGAGTTGATCCGTCCTCTGCTTCCCGCCGGATGGGTACAGTCTCTGGTGCTGGATGGCGCATGGAAGGGCATCTGCTCAGTGCTGGTCTTTTTGCCGCAGATACTGCTCTTGTTTCTATTCATCGGAATTCTGGAAGACTCCGGCTACCTCTCGCGCGCCGCCTTGATTGCCGATCGCGTGATGCGCACCACGGGCCTGAACGGCAAAGCCTTCATTCCCCTGCTCTCGGCCTACGCCTGCGCGGTGCCGGCCATTATGGCCACACGCGTCATCGAGAACAAGCGCGACCGCTTCGCTACGATTTTGGTGACGCCCTTCATGACCTGCTCGGCCCGGCTGCCGGTCTATATGCTGCTGATTGCCTCCTTTATTCCCAACATCACATACCTGCACGGCTTTCTCGGATTGCGCACTCTGGTCATGCTCGGCCTCTATCTGGCCGGCTTTGTGGGCGCCATGACCACGGCATGGCTGCTCAAGAGTTCCATCCTCAAATCCAATGACGCACCCTTCATCCTGGAGCTGCCGCAGTATCGGATGCCCACGCTGCGCTCACTCGGTCTGCGGCTGGTGGACCGCGCCCGCGTCTTTCTGCGGCAGGCGGGAACCATCATCCTCTGCGTCACTCTGGCGCTCTGGGTACTGGCGCATCTGCCGGTGATCCACTCGGCTAGCGGCGCCATCGCTGCGCCGGAGCTGGCCAATAGCGTCATCGGCAAGCTGGGCCACTTCATTGAACCTGCCATTGCGCCGCTGGGCTTTGATTGGAAGATCGGTATTGGACTTCTCTCCAGCGTGCTGGCCCGCGAGGTGATGGTCAGCACCATGGGGACTTTGTACGGCGCTGATCCCGGAACCCAGGCGCTCAGCCTGCAAACCGCGCTGCACCATGAGATGACCCTGGGCGGCGCACTGGCGCTGATGATCTTCTTTGCCTTCGCCATGCAATGCACCTCGACCATGGCCGTCGTCCGCCGCGAGACCAATAGTTGGAGGTGGCCGGCCGCGCAGTTCCTGTATATGCTGGCGCTGGCTTGGGGCGCGGCCTGGGTCGTCAATCACGTCACTATGGCGATTTTGGGCTGAGAGAGTATTCTGTACCCGTTTAACGAGGTACACAAATCACTTTCACTTTGGATGTTGAAGAACAAAAGTACATTATCCCTTCATAGCGTGCGTCGTAATAGATTGTAAGAGACGAATCGCTTTTCCATTGAATATCTTTCGACCTTACGGATTTCCAGTCACCAAAGTATATAGTGTGGCTTCTCAAGCCATATGCCCAATGTAGCGTGACTGAGGTATCTCCTCCTGTGGCTCCATAGTCGAAGTCGTTCGTGCGAACCGCAATCTTTCGCGATGGCGAGTATATTAGTGCGGAATGTCTATCATTGTTATTAAAGCTATTCGCCGCGAGAAAAAGCACAATGAAGAGACTTCCCAATAGGGCCAATACCACGCAAAATGATTCTAATGCGACACGCAGAATGATCCTCTGAATCTTCCGTGTTCTGTTTATTCCATAGATCGTTAAACCTACGACAAGCAGTCCGACGGTGAGTGTTATAGCGAAATCCCAGTCTATTGCAAGCATGCCCCGACCATCCTACAGTAACTCGCGTGGCCCAGCTAGATCATCACCTTTTGGAAGGTAGTTGGCGAATGACCGCCGATGCAGAAACTTCAGCTTATCACGGTGATAATGCCTAGCACAAAACTAACACAGAAGTCTCAGAGTCCATTGAATGCGTTTGATTTTATAGCGATTCTCCTCTGCTCTTTGAGTCAGGACACGACTGAAGTTGTGCCCTGACGCTTCTTGCAATCACCATGCTATTTTGCAAATTGGTCACTGCGGAACGTAAATCACCGTCTTCGAATCCTGCATGGCCACCTTGTAGTACTTGTCAATCGCATCCAGCACCGCATCGGGAAAGCGCGCGTTCGGCCGTTCCATCAGGGTCACGGACTGATAGGTCTGGATAGCGCCGAACTCCTTGTTGGCAATCCGCTGCACCCACACATTCCCGTCCAGTTTGCCCAACCGCACAAGTGAAGCGCTGTTGAACGGGTCCAGAATATATGGCTTACCCGCGTAATAGCAGCGCAGCAAGCTCTCACAGATCGCCGGACCCTGCTGCGCGGCCAAAAATGCGACCTCTGCCTTGAACTCTTTCTTCTCTCCCATCAAGGGATGAAGATGCACGGGAGGAATGTCAACGCAAGGCACCTGAAAGAGTAGAAGCGGCACAGCCCAACGCCATGCTCCGCCCCTCTTTAGCCACGGCGTCTCCGACTGCCAGGCGCGGTCCAACAGCACGCCCAGAATGATGGCCACCGCGAAGAAGCAATCGAAGAACATATTGACCGTCGTTCCTCCGCCTCCATAAAACGCAATGCCTAGAAACAGTGAAATGAAAAAGTAAAGAGCAATCACTCTGTACTTGACATTGCACAAGCTGCGCAACGACCACACGGCGGCGATAAGCAATGGAACCGCCAATGGAAAAATGATGCTTGTGCTGACCAGCAGCTTCGAGATCGAATAGGTTCTCGGCGTCAGCAGTTGCGCAGTGAAATACGGCCCGCCCGCCCATTGATTGATATAGAGCGAAGCAACCAGCAGTATGATTCCAAAGATCACAAAGCGCGCCGCGCGGCTCCACGACCGGAGGAGCAGATCAAGGAAGACGGCCAGCGGCGCTGCCAGCAGATTGTGCTTGATGTTGCCGCCCAGCACAAATAAAAACGCTACCGCAAGAACAGTCTGGTTGCTCTCCGGCGCGCGTATGTAAAGCAAGAGTGCAAGCAGGATGCAGGCCAGAGCCATGATCTGCGGATCGTTGGTCGCCACATACCCAATCGCCATCACGATCACGATCCAAAAGCAATAAATGGCCGAGAAGATCCCACCGCTCCAGCGCCCGGTCAGTTTTTTGACAATCGCCGCAACGCAGAGGCAACTGATAAACAGCGAGAGCAGCGAAAGCATCCGGCCGATCCGAACCGGGTCGCCGAAATAAAGCGACAGATGGCCAATCAAATAGAAAGATAGAAAGGGATAATTGACCGTCGTCCAACCATACTTATAAGGATACAAATGATGCTGCAGTGCGGCTTGTGCGTTGTAGGCATTCCATCCTTCGTTGTAGATCGCCTCGACTGGCGAAAAGGCGCGCACCACAATGCCGGCCAGCGACAACAGAACAAAGCCCAGCAGCAGCGCCAGAACCAGCCAATCCGGCACGCCCGCCTTGAACGGCATCCAGGATGCAAACTTTGCGGCTATGCCGCTCGACGGCTCCTCGCTGGAACCCTCCGGTTCTTCTGTAGCTCTCTCAGGCGAACTCATGGCAAGCCTCTCTTTCCCACAGTGTTTCCAGTCTTCCGGAACCAAGCGCACAACACGCGCTCCTGCGCCTCAAGAGCTTGAGGCCTTCAGGGGTTTGGATGCGGATATTGTGATTGTAACGACCCGGTGCGCAGGTCACGCTAATTTGGATAAAGAATCTTCAAAGCATTTATCTTTGCGTGATCGCTGAATACTCCGTGCCATTTTACTTGCGATCTTCAATTTGGATGGTCAGGCCTCTATCATCAAGGAGTATGCAATTCGAGATTGTCACTATTTTTCCGGAGTTCTTTACCAGCTTCTTCGAGAACGGCATCCTGCGCCGCGCGCTGGCCGAGGAGCTGGTTTCGGTGGGCGTGCACGATCTGCGCGCCTATACCCACGACCGCCATCGCACCGTGGATGATCGACCTTTTGGCGGTGGTGAGGGTATGGTCTTGAAGCCAGGTCCGCTCGCCGAGGCGATGGCCGCACTGGGGATCGCGGCGAAGCAGGGACCAGTGGTCAGGGATCAGGGATCGGGGCGTACTCGCGTGATCCTGCTCTCGGCGCAGGGAAAAACCTTTACGCAGGCAACGGCGCGGGAGCTGGCCAAAGAGGAGCGCGTAGTGTTGATCTGCGGGCGCTACGAGGGCGTGGACGAGCGCATCAACGATCTGTATTGCGACATGGAGCTTTCCATCGGCGATTATGTGCTGAGCGGCGGCGAGTTGGCCGCGGCCGTGGTGGTGGATGCAACGATGCGCCTGCTGCCTGGAGTGCTGGGCAACGAGGCATCGAGTGAGTTTGAGAGCTTTGGCGTGAGTGACGCCGAGATTATCACGGATGAAGAAGGGGTTCCGCGCTCGCAGCACGGAGCCGGTGGTCTGCTGGACTATCCGCACTATACGCGCCCCGCGGAGTTTGGCGGCCTGCGCGTGCCGGAGCCGCTGCTGAAGGGCGATCACAAAGCGATCCGCAAATGGCGCCACGAGCAGCAGTTGCGCAAAACGCTCGCCAACCGGCCCGATCTGCTGGCGGGCGCGTCCTTAAATAAAGTTGACAAGAAGCTGTTGGAGGCGATTCGCGAAGAAGTTGAATCGGGACAATGATCCAGCCCCAATGAATTATTCCGCCTCGTCCCGGTTTCGCAATCGTTTCTGGCCAGATCAGCGGCGTTGCTTGATGAACTCCACGCGCCGGAAGCGCAGCGCTGTCCAATCCTCGTCGATGGCCACGGCGCGCACTGTATCGAAACCCTGAGCTTTGAGCGCATCCCAGCCGGTGTCGCGATTGAAGTTGCACGTGTATTTTTTGGATGTGCCTTTGGGATAGGCGAACCAGACCACCGCATCACCCACGGCGCGCTCAGCCACCGGCCCGGCCAGCGCCTCCACTTCGCTCAAGCGCGTGACAAAGCCAAGAAAGAACCCAATGCGCGGAAGGGACTCGATGGCTTGGTGAATGTGGAGGACGGGAAGGCGCGCAAGCTCCGGCTGAAAGCTCTCCGGCGCATGCAGTACGAGGATCTCCTGCTGATCCTTGAGGTTGAGTTTGTCGAAGATTTCTGTCATGGATACAGATAGTAATCCACATCGAGAAATAATCTGCAAGAAATATTCAAGCAGGGATTTACATTGGAAGCCTTCGATCCTCGCGCCGCAGCAAGCGCAGCGTGAGGATCGAAGAGATCCGGCAGGAAGTTGGTTATTCAGCAGAGTGAAAATTCACTTCAACTTCGACACTTGCGGTGCCAGTGCCCGATTCAAATCTCCAGCGGCGCACCGCTTCCTCCGCGGCGGGAATCAGGATGCTGTTTCCGGCGAGCGCCTTGGCATCGAGGACCTTTCCTTTGGCATCGACAGTAACTTCCACTCTCACCGAGCCTGTAATTTTCATGCGTTCGGCCAGCACGGGGTACGCAGGAGATACCCGGATCATCACCTCGCGGTCCTCCGTGGCTCTGGCAGGGAGCGCCAATCCAACAACGATCGCCAGCGCGGCTGTTTGCATCAGCCTTACCAATGTTCGCCGCGCAAGGCTTTTGGTAAGGCACGAGTAGATGAGCTGCATAAATCCTCCGAAGAATCGAATACAACTGATTCATCGGCGAAATGCTGAAAATCATTAGAATTTTCCAAGAGCAGTATCCCACGATATGACACTCTATAGAACACAACTCTGGTGCGGTCCATCCTCTTAAAAATGAAAGCGGTAGCGTAGCTCCACCGAGATTAGCCGCGGGTCGTTGGTGTGAAAGCCGCCGATGGTAACGGAGGTATCTTCCAGCACGCGATGGTTGGTGACGTTGAGAATGCTGCCAGAAAGATTCCAGTGTTCACCGATCTTGTGCCCGCCTGAGACGTCGAAGGTGGTATGCACGGGCAGATCGCTACCCTGATACGGACTGATCAGGTTGCCGTTGGCATCTGTCGCGCCTGCAGATCCATTGGAGAAGCCGGAGCCGTAGTAAACATTGGTCGAAAACCAGGACTGCGCGGGTAGGTTGGCGGTGAAGCCGGTGTTGAGCGTCTGGCGCTGGTCGTGGTCTACGGGCGTGTAGTTGAAGCCGAGATCGCAGGCCGGGTCATTGGCAATCGAGCAGGTAAAGCCGCCGATGATGTTGCCGCGCTGCTCGGCGATTTGATTGGAATAAGTCAGATGGAAGCGGCCCAGTCGGGCAAGCTCCGGCGAGCGCAGCGTCAGCTCCCAGGCGCGGACGAGAGCGCCATCCACGGCGATGGGAAAATACATATTCGATTCGCCGAGGTTGGAGTGATCGAGGAAGTTGTTGACGCGATTTTTGAAGTTGGCCACGTCCAGCAGCCAGCCTTTGTAGGGGATTTGCAGGCCGAACTGATGCTCCTCGTCGCGCTCGCTGGGGATGGGCGTGAAGGTGTCTTCGCCGCCGCCCAGGCTTCCGGCGTAGTTGAGGACGGAGCTGGAGACGGTCAGGATCGGCGCGGGCTGGAAGAAGTGGCCGTAGTAGCCGCGCAGCACCCAGCGCAGACGCGGTATTTCAACGGTTGCGCCGATGCGCGGATAGATCGCGCTCTCGTTCAGCCAGGCGCGATAGATGGAGAAGCGCTCTCCGCCGAGCAGAGTCACGTAACGGCCCAGACGCAGGTGATCGGCGACGTAGAACTCCACCAGACCGGCGTTGGCGGATTTGGAGTCGGGTCCGTAGGCGGTAGGAAGTGGCGTCGTGGTTGTATCGACAATGCCGAAGAGGTCATCCTCCATCTGCAAGAACAAATAGAGTCCGGCGGAGAAGCTGTTCGGTCCTGCGTCGAAGCGTCCGTCGGCCTGACCGCCGGCATAATTCGAGCTTTGATGCCAGGTGGTGGCAACTGGAGTGTCAGAAGCGAGCGAGTCGTAATCGGCCTGGTTGAAGTGATAGAACGGCGCGGCGGAGAGCAGCGCCCTGGGCGAGTAGGTATGCACCCAGTTGGCGATCAGGAAGCCATCGCGCTCGGTCTGGGCATCGCGCAAGCCGCTGGAGTCGTACAACTGACTTAGCCAGTCGTTTGAGTTGGGGTCGTAGGGTATGTCGAAGTAATCCTGGCGGAACTGCGCGTTCAGCCGCAGTTGATCTTTGGGCGTCTGGTTGCGGATCAGCGAGAGAAAGCCGCTCTGGGAGTTTGTCGCATCGTGGTAGATGGCTGGGATCGGCGGGGTAAGGCCGTAATTCGAGCGCGAGCCGGCCACGCTTGCGTACCAGGCCGTCGCGGCGGAGTGGTCGCCAAGCGAGAGCTGCGTCTCGCCGGTGTAGAGGTTACCTGCGGAGACGAGCAACTCGCCTTCGCGGTCACGCTCAAAGCCGTTGCGCGGCAGGACGTTGAAGACGCCATACGTCCGGTCGCCAACTTCGGCAGCGTAACTGCCGCGCTGGGTCTCCAATGAGTCGATGTCCTTGGGGTCGATCTGCGGGCCTACGTTGGAGGCGATCTTGGTGTTGGGGATGCTGATGCCGTCGATCAGCCAACTGGTCTGATGGCCGCCGCGCATATGCAGCATGTCGTGGGTCATATACGCGCCGGGGACATAGTCGGTAATCATCTCCATGCCGATGGTGCGGTTTGCGCCAGGAGTCTCGTCGATGTCGGCTCTCGTGATGAGCGTGGTGGGCGTCGCTGAATCCGTCGCCGAGAGATCGCCGGCCAGCCCTTTGACCGTAACCGACTGCGTGGCCGCGCCGATGGTGAGCGCGACGTGCGCAACGGGGTTGGTTCCCGAAGCCAGTGTAAGCACCTGAGTGGCCGTGGCAAAGCCAGGCGCGGCGACGGTAAGCCGATAGACGCCGATGGGGGCCGAGGGCAGTGTGAATTCTCCACTGGCATTGGTTGTGGCGTTGAGCGCAAATTTGGAATCAGCAGCCAGTAGCGTGATTTGAGCGGCAGCAATGGGGTGGTGGTGGGGATCGTGAACGACACCGCGCAGTGTAGCGAAGACGGTGGCCTGCGATGGAATGGATGTTGCCAGGATAAGAGCCACGCCAAGAAGAAAGTTACGCATAAGGGAAAGTACCTCCGAAAAAAATGAATGAACACTGGTATGGATCCGATTTGAAAGTGATAACTGCCCGTGTCAAGGCACGACTTCAGTCAGGCCGCGCTTGCAGCACAAGCAGATCGGGCATGCGCCCTGCAGGAAGGTATTTTTTAGCCAAGAAAGGCGGCGGGAGGTCCACGGCCGGCGCGGCTGCGGAGGGGAGTCAGCCGGGTGGCGTCGCTTGGGGCAGCGATGGAGTGACGCTGCGCGAAGAGAACCGGCGGCGCGGCCTGATCCACAGCCAGCGCATCCAGCGTGGCGATAGAGGGCAGGCCATAACCGGGATAAAGCGGGCAGGTGGATGGTGTGCCGACGACGGGTTTGCCGGAGTCGATCTGCGCCCGCCAGCGAGCCATCATTGCGCAGTGGTGCGCGCCGTGGCGGCGGCAGCAGGGCGGCAGGCGCGACTCGTCGCTGGCCGCTAGCGCCGCCGTCAGCGGCACCAAACCAAAGAGCAGAATCAGGAAGATCGCCAGCCCACGCCGCATCTGGAGTTTGGATGCAGCGCAGGCGCGATGAGCTTCATCTTTTGAACTGAGAGGCTGATGCTTCCGGTATCATCAGGTATTACGCATTTTATTCACAATCACGAGGAAATTGTCCATGTCCGCATCGAATCTGCCCGCTCCCGCCAGTGAAGTTTTCGTCGGCGACTCCCGCATGCAGCGCCCTTTGCGCATCGCTCTCTTTGGCTTTGGCACGGTGGCCAGCTCGGCGGCGCGGATTCTGGTGGAGACCAAGCCAGAAGGCCTTGAACTGACGCACATCTATGCGCGCAGCGTGGCCAAGCGGCGCGCTGATTGGGTGCCTGCTAGCGTGGCGTGGAGCGACAACGCCGAGGCGGTATTGGCAGCGGATGTGGATGTGATTGTCGAGTTGACTGGCGGACTGGAGCCAGCCGGCGGCTGGGTGCGCGCGGCGCTCACGGCTGGCAAAAGCGTGGTGACGGCCAATAAGAAGTTGATCGCCTTTCAGGGTGTGGAACTGGAACGGCGGGCGGCAGCAGGAGGCGGTCATCTAAAGTATGGCGCGGCCGTTGCAGGCGGAATTCCGGTGATTCCTGGCCTCGAACAGGGGCTGGCCGGAGACCGCATCGTGCGCATCGAAGGCATTTTGAACGGCACCTGCAACTTCATCCTGAGCAAGATGGAAGAGGGCGCGGAGTACAAGCCGGTGCTGGCCGAGGCGCAGGCTCTGGGCTATGCTGAGGCCGATCCCACCGAGGATGTGGGCGGCTTTGATGCGCGCGCCAAGCTGTCAATCCTGATGCGCCTCGCGCTCCGCGTGGCGGTGAATCCGGAAGAGATTGTGCCGCGGGCGATCACCCAGATTGCGGCGGTGGACTTCAGTTATGCGCGCGAGCTGGGCTGCACGATCCGCCAAGTGGCGCGGGCGGAGTTAGCCGATGGGCAGGTGGCGGCCAGCGTGGGACCGACGCTTGTGGCATTGCGCTCGCCGCTGGCTTACTCGCGCGGCACGGAGAATATGGTGATCCTGAATGGGCGCTACGGTGGCGATGTGGTCTTCAGCGGCCACGGAGCGGGCGGCCATCCGACGGCCGTGGCCGTGGTCAGCGACCTGCTGGCCCTGGCGCATGGCTCGCGCCGGGTCGAGCTTCCGGCAGCTCCGTCGCAGGTGGAGGGCGAATTCGAAGTGCCGCATTACATCCGCTTCCTGGTCGATGACCGGCCCGGCATCGTCGCAGAAATCACCGGTGCGCTGGCGAAGGAAAAGATCAACATTCGCGGCATCGTGCAGAAGCCCGGTTATCCGCAGCACTCGCTGCCCTTTGTTATCACCGTCGAGCCATGCACCGGCTCAGCGTTGCGCCGCGCGCTCGACGGCATCCGCCAGAAGGATTATCTGCTGGAAGAGCCGCTGGATTTGCAGATGCTGGAACAGTAGACAGTGCACAGTGGCTAGTTTTTCACGCGTTCACAAGCAAGCGTTGGAGCATAAAATGCTCTCACAACTGGAGAGAAATCGCCAGATACTTTCGCCGGAGCGGGAAGAATCACGCGCTTCTATTTTCAGTCCGTCTTTCCTGATGGAGAGTGGAGATTGAGCAGTTCAAAATGTTGCCGGAAGCCCTGCGGAAATCGATTCCGAGGACTCCCGGCAGGCTGCCGCATAACCTTTACTTCTGATCCGGATCGAAGATGATCTTGGAGGTGGAGCTGAAGCGGCGGAAGTCACGGTAGGCGATCTCATTCAGGTCTGTTTCATGACGACTCTTTTTGACCGTAACCTGCGCTCCAATTGGAAGCATATAGTCGTGGTTGTTGATCACGACATAGTCATAATCAACGCTGACGGAAACTGCTTGGATAGGAAATTTGGCGGGCACATCATCCACCACCTGATTGATGCGGCGGACAATCCGGGTGGCGTTATCGATAAAAACCTGGCCATGGTAGCCAACGGTGATGACCTTATCAGAACTCCCGCGGAGAACGAATGTGGAATTCTCGCGGGCCACGCGATAGTCGAAGACCTGGACCACCCCGTCTTCGAGCATTCCCGTTTCCTTCCACTGAAATTCCGCCTTTGATGCCGGCCGGAAGAGGCCCGAAAGTGCAATGCCGAACTCTCCGGCGAGAGTGCGCCTCGTGGATTTCCAAGGTTGTCTTGGTCCGTGGAACCATTTTGTTCCATCTCCAGCAAGACTCTGTTTTCTTCGTGATTCAAGTACGTCAGAAGTTCAGTGAACTTGTCCTTGTGACTCCATCCGCTTGTGCCATCCGGATAGATACGAAAAAAAGACCGATCGGTCACCTGCTCACACATGAAGTTAGGCAGGGAGTCTCTGTAGGCCATTGCGTATTTGGTTGCATCGGCAAGGATGGACTTGACCTCCTCCGGTGTCGGCTGGCTGCCTGGATTTGAGGAAATGGTGATCTTGAGCGGACCCTTCGGGGTCTCGGGAAGAGGTGAACTGCCTTCAGCAGTCTCGCCTGCCGTTGCCGTGGCGGAGCCTGTCAACGTGAAGGAGGTGCTGGCTTCGGAGGTCTTTGCGCCTTGACTGAGTGTAGCTTTCACCTCGTAGAGACCATCCTGGGGTGGGCTGATGGAAAAGCGGGAGAGAAAGGTGGAGTACTCCTGCCCGCTCTCCGGATGAGAGACCATCGGCTGACCGCCCAGGGGCTTGCCGTCAAAGAAGACTTGGAGAGTAATCGAAGCGGCTTCCGGCGCATGGGGGTCGGAGTGAGCGGAGAAGAAGACGGAAACATCCTTGGCATTGGGCAGCAATTGGCCGGAGAGGTTGGGAATGACGCGGCTGTTTCCATGACGCAGCGGCTCGGCGGGATCGTCGTCGGGGTGGAATAACTCGGTATTGCGAACCAGAAGCAGGCTGCTCAGTGAAGGCGCTCCGGTGGAGTTTGGAACTTCAAAGGCGATACGCTGCGCGCCCGTCTTGCCGCTGTAGTGATCTGTAACGACGGCTTCTAGAATGTACTGGCCCGGAGGCGAGTTGAAGTGGCGGACAAAGCTGATGACTCCGAGCGAGTCCATCTCCGATTTCTTGGCGATTCTTCGGCGAGCAATATCTTCGCTGAAGCGCTCGATGACCAGGCCTGACCGGTCTTGGACGACCGCGAGGATCGACAGGCTGGCGGACGAAATCTCCGTGCTGGGATCGTCGCGAATCTCCAGGCTTGAATAGGGAATTTCGATGGCCGCCGTGCTGACTTTTCCCTCGGGCTGATCGCCCAGATTCAGGATGGCGGCGTGGAAGGGCACATCGGCAGGCAAGGGCGATTGTGTGAGGACTTTTAATAGCGGTATCTCGAAGGGCTGCGGCTTGGCATCGGCCCCAGAGTGCGGAGGCAATGCCATATAGCCGGATTGGGTGCGAATCTTCAGCCCGGAGCGGAGAGGCTTAACGGCAACCTGGCGGAATTTTCCGTCGTACTCCTTGATCTGCGGATCATAGGTGGCCACATAGTAGGTGGTCATATCCTGAAGGATCTGGTTCAGCGATTTTTGCAAGTGGTTATGGTCGAGGTAGCTGCCGCCGGTTCCCTGGGCCAGATGTTTCATGTCATCTGGAACCACTTCATTGTCCAACTTGTCCGAATTGCCCAGGTTTCCCTCCTGTGCCAATCCAGTACCGCCAAGCGTAGCACCCATGTTACTGACGCTTGCCCCGCCAAAGCCCGTGACTTGGGAGGTATTCGTGTTCAATTGCGCTTCGGTTGAACCCGAGGAATTCACGTCGATGATGTAGATGCTCTCGCCAGCCTGGTTTGCCGAGCCGACGATGGAGTCGATGGCCTCGCGCGTCCGCAGGTCGATATGCGCTCCTAGGAAGGAAGTGAAAAAGATAATTGCTTTTCGTTGAGAAACCTGCTGCTGCGATTGAGAAAGCGCCAGTAAACCCGCCAAAAATGGCCGGAGGTGCTGATTTTGCGCAATCCGGGCGGAGTCTTTAAGGGCGGATAGCATCGTGAGCGCCAAGGCGCGATCTTGTGCGCTGGCGGCTTTGCCGGAGGGAGCAACGCCGGTCATCGCTTCGGCAATCAGTTGCTTTTCCGGCTTCGCTGACGGCGCTAGAGTTCAACTCCTTCACCTGGCCGTGTGGCCTCGCCGACAGCTTTCTCCAGGATTAGCCGGTCCGAGGTAAATCCCGATTGAAGCCGCAGCCGCCCCTCGACACTCAGAACGGAAAAGGAAAAATTCTTCTCCGGAAAGAGCTTTAGAATCTTCGCCGCCGCTTCGCGGGCATTCTTCATGATCGCGGGATCGGACTCCTGAGTTTCGCTGATGGCCGGACTGGGCCGGTCAAAGACCAGCGTGATCAGACATGCGCTCGGCTGTTCCTTGCTGACCAGCCGAAGGCTCTTCAGCGGAACCGGAGCGCCGTTATCGGTGACCGCAAGATCTCCCTGCTTCAGGTCGAGCACCGGCCTGTTCTTCTTGTCGTGAACCACCATATTGAGGCTGAACCTCATCGACATTGGCCGAAATGTCCACGGTTTGATTGGCGGGCTGAGCCGGCGTTTGCGCGCAAACCCAGGGAGATGCCGGCGCAAAAGCAAAGAGAGCCAGCAGCTTTACGGCGATCTTGTGTCGCTTGGAATCCTTGCGTTTCACAGTTCTCATACGCGAATTGAACACGGCATCTCCCTGTTCGTGATTGGAATCAGATCGGCGTAGATCGAAAAGGCGGGTCATCTGTTAGTTCCTGACTTCGAGCGGATCGTTAGCAACTGGCTTCTCAACATGATCGATGACAATCGTATCAATCGAGGCTGTTGTTGTGTCGAGACAAAGTCCAATCTGCTGCTGAATGGCGGTGCTCAACGGCGGCGAAGTGTGGATGCCGGCGGACGTGGCAGATTTCGTGTGCGATGATCGCGTTCAATTGCGCCTGGGTTAAACGGTCTTCGATGCCGTGCGGCAACAGAAGCAAGGGACGGAAGATGCCGAAGATGACCGAGGCGATCATCCACAGCCAGTGGCGCATCCGGGCATGTTTATTGCGCAGAGCAAGAGAGAGCATCCAGGCAACTCCGGTCAGCGCCGTTGATAGCCAGAGATGATTGGCCAGCGCCGCGCCCCAGAAACACTCCAGGATTCGTTCCGGAATGCCGGAAGCATCATGGCTGCATCTTCTTGCTGGAAAGAGTGCGCAGCATTCTCTCGGCCTCTTTTACATCTTCAAGCGACAGCTTGCCCGACTCGATCAGGTGCGCCATGACAGGCTGCGAGCGTCCTCCAAAGATGGCCAGCAAATCATCCACGAGCCTGCGCTGCGCCGAATCGCGCGAGATCGTTGCGGAGAAGATGTGGAAGTTGCCCACTTTCTTTACGCGCTCGACTACTCCCTTGGCTTCCAACCTGTAAACAGTCGTCTGGATCGTGGTATAAGCGGGCTTTCGCTTCTCCGGGAACGACTCTTGAATCTCGCGGATCGAGGAGTCGCCTTTGGCCCAAAGCGCTTCCATGATCTGATATTCAAGCCTAGACAACCGTGGCTCGGACATTCCTTACTCCTATTTCTGTAGTTAGAACTACTATATCTGTATGTGGGTGTCAAAGGATTTATCAAACAGCTTGCACCATGGCTCTCGCCGCCTCTATCTTCCGGAAGAAAAGGTGTCGCGCTTCCCACTTGCTGGGTGGAAGACGGTAACATTATTTGTTTGCCGGATCAATCGTGGAAGGGACTGCGCGCAGTCGGAATCGAAAGACAGATGCCGGGAGCGGCTTAAATCTTGGAGGCGATTCCAGCCACGGGAGTAGCGGGATCAATCAAAGGATTGACGATCTGCACCGCGCCGTACCGAGGTGTGGCTGACATATGCTCGGAGTACAGGATGGAGGCTCCGGAGCGCTCCGCGGCCTCGAGGATCAGCGCATCCACAAACGGAACTCTATGACGCAGAACAATATCCAGCGCCTGCTGGATGGAGGCGGGAGTGTTGGAAACCACCTCCCAGGTGGAGTAATCCCGAATCAGCAGGCAAACTTCTTCAATGGCCAGCGGATGACCAGCGTTGCGGCAGAGATGAATGCAGAGTTCTTCAATCACTTGGGTGCTGATGACGCCCCATCCGGAGGTCCAAAGCTGCTCCAGCAGCATCTGCGCGCGCAGGTGCTTGACGCCTGCCGAGCGGTCATGTGCATAAATCAGAATATCCGTGTCAACAAAGCACTTACCGCTCATGCAGTTCTCCCCGTAGTTGAGTGGGAGTCCAGCGCAAGTCATACCCCGCGCGCAGGCGGGCTATGGCGCTGCGGCGCGCCTGTTCGTAGCCTTTGCGTTCGTGGATGGCCTGCTCCAGCCGAGCCGCAAGCATGGCGCTGATCGATGATCCCTCTTCGGCGGCCAGGACTCGGGCCTCCCGCAGCAGATCCTCTTCGATTTTTAGTGTGATGTTGGCTTTCATCATAGCGCCTATTTGTGTGTAGCACCATTCTACGTGCTGTGCCTGATGGAGCGCAAGCACTGTTTTGACGGGTACCCGATTTTGTTCACTCACGGCCAGCGTGCCCGGACTTCACATCCGATACAAAGAATCCTCAGAGTATTCCGGGCTTGGTGATCGCCGACTTCAGGCAGCTTCCCTGGCGTTGATCGTTAACTTCAATGATTCCCTGAGAGTGCGGAAATGTGACCGAACGCGCGCACGACATTCCCAAGTGCGGCGGGAGCTGCTTCCTTCAGGGATCGATTGAAGTTAGGGCCCGTCAGCCATACCGGCAGCGTTGAGTGCATGGGCCAGGAAGTTAACCTGCTGGCGAAAGATATTCCGATCGGGATTGCCAGTGAGCAGGGAGCTTGACGTTCCGTCGTTTACGGGATGAACTGAAATTGCGGCCCAGGCTGGGTCTTCCCCGCCTATGCGCTTCATTTTGCAGGATTGTAACCTCCTATTCATCTAGACCGGTTAGCCTGAGAATGGTGATAGCCCAAGTGCCTGAGATTCATATCCGCCAGTCTGCATTACTAACCGAGCCTCCTTTGCCTGAAGAGCAGCCCGTGGCAAGGCCTGCCTCGCAAGAGGCATCGGCGGTCCGCGCATACCTGCTCGCGCGCGGCAATTCAGCCTGGGCCGATCGTGGCTTCCACTGGCTGATGGTGCTCTGCGCGTTGAGCATCTTTGGCATTGTGGTGCTGATCGCTACCGAGTTGATGGTGCGCTCCAAGCTGGCCTGGCACTCTTTTGGGCTGGACTTCTTCTACAAGGCATACATCGACGCCTACACCGGCAGGCCGTTGTATTGGGACCCGGTGAATGGCCATTTCAGCGCGCTGCCCTTTCTCTACGGGACTCTGGTTTCATCGTTTCTGGCACTGGCATTGGCCGTTCCACTGGCGATTGGCGTGGCAGTCTTCCTCACTGAGATGTGCCCCAATTGGCTGCGCGCGCCGCTGGCCTTCCTGACCGAACTGCTCGCCGCCATCCCCAGTGTCATCTATGGATTGTGGGCCGTCTTTGTGCTGGTGCCGCTGCTGCGCGAGTATGTGAATCCATTTCTGATAAAGGGTTTTAGCTGGACCGGCTTCTTTGCCGACGACAACCCGACCGGACTGGGCTTCCTGACCGCCGGGGTGATTCTGGCCATCATGATATTGCCGATCATCTCTTCGCTGACCCGCGAGGTGATGACCGCAGTTCCGCATTCGCAGCGTGAAGCCGTGCTGGCTTTGGGCGCGACGCGCTGGGAGATGATCCGGACCGGCGTACTGAGGAATGCGCGCATCGGCATCGTCGGCGCGATGATTCTTGGCCTGGGCCGCGCACTGGGCGAAACGATGGCCGTGGCCATGGTCATTGGCAACGACCCGCAGATTCAGCGTTCGCTGTTGGCTAACGGCAGCACCATGTCGGCGGTAATCGCCAATGAGTTTGCCGAAGCCTCCAGCGACCTGCACCTGAGCGCGCTGATGGAGTTGGGACTGGCGCTGTTTATCGTCACCATTATCGTGAACGCCTTTGCGCGCATGCTGGTCTGGATGGTGACGCGCGGAACGCCTTCGGCAGCGCACTAGAAACAGGGATAAGCAAGACATGGGAGAAGACACTGAAGAACGAACACAAGCTGCGAGCAAAGATACGGACGCTGATCGACGGCGCTGGCCACGAGTCTGGCGGTGCTGGCGACTGTGCTGGTCGTCGCGCCCTTGGTGGCGATCTTTGTCTATCTGGTGTACAAGGGCGCTGTCTCGCTCAATTGGGCCTTCTTTACGCATAATCCGGTTCCGGTGGGCGAGGTGGGCGGCGGCATGGCCAACGCCATTGTCGGCTCGGCGATTCTGTTGGCCGTAGGCAGCCTGATAGGCATTCCCATGGGCATAGCCGGGGGCATCTTTCTGGCCGAGTTCGGCCGCGGCACAAGCTCGCCAATGCGATCCGCTTCACCGCTGACGTGCTGAACGGCGTTCCCTCCATCGTGATGGGCATCGCGGTTTATTCTCTCGTCGTTGTTCCGCAGGGACATTTCTCAGCCTTCTCTGGCGGCGTTGCGCTGGGCATCATGATGATCCCCACCGTCTGCCGCACCACGGAAGAGATGCTCTTGATGGTGCCCAACGCGGTGCGCGAGGCGGCTCTGGCCCTGGGCGTACCCAACTGGCGCTCGGTGCTGTCCATTACCGTGCGCACGGCCTCGGCGGGCATCATCACCGGCTGTATGCTTGCCTTTGCGCGCGTAGCAGGCGAGACGGCCCCGCTGATCTTCACCGCCTTCGGCAATGTAGGATGGAGCGAGAAACTCTGCGGAACCGATCGCCGCCCTGCCGTTGCAGATTTACGTCTACGCGCTCTCTCCGTATGATGAATGGCATCGCCTCGCGTGGGCCGGGGCGCTGGTCTTGATTGTGCTGATTGTGCTGGCCGTTTCGCTGGTCCGTTATGTGACTAGCCGCGGCGTCTTGAAAGGGGCAAGCTAAGTGGGCGTTGGCATTGAAGTGACCAACCTGAATGCGTGGTACGGCACCAACCACACGCTGCAGGAGATCAATCTGAATATCCCGGCCAACCATGCCACGGCGCTGATTGGCCCCTCGGGCTGCGGCAAAAGCACCTTTGTCCGCTGCCTGAATCGAATGCACGAAACCAACCCCATCGCCCGCGTTACAGGCACTGTGCTGATCGGTGGACTGGACATCTATGCCGACGCCAAGCCGGTCGAGATTCGCCGCCGCGTGGGCATGGTCTTCCAGCGCCCCAACCCCTTCCCCACCATGTCCATCTACGACAACGTGGCCGCGGGACTCAAGCTGAACGGCTATAGCAACCATCATGTGCTGGACGAGATCGTCGAGCGCTCGCTGAAGAACTCCGCGTTGTGGGATGAGGTCAAAGACGATTTGAAGAAGAAATCCGGAGCAAGCTTGAGCGGCGGCCAGCAGCAGCGCCTGTGCATTGCGCGCGCGCTGGCCGTGGATCCGGAGGTCCTGCTGATGGATGAGCCAGCCTCGGCCCTCGATCCTGTCTCGACCTCCAAGATCGAAGATCTGATCTTTCAACTCAAATCGCAATATACTATCGTGATTGTGACTCATAACATGCAGCAGGCAGCTCGCGTGGCGGAGAAGACTGGATTCTTCCTGAATGGGCGCATGGTCGAGTTTGATTCGACCCACAAAATCTTCACCAACCCCAGCGACAAGCGTACAGAAGATTACATCACAGGCAGGTTCGGATGACGCGCATACGCTTTCAACAAAGTCTGGAAGAACTGAAGGAGCAACTGCTGCGCATGGCCGGTCTCGCGGAGCAGGCGATTCAGCGCGCCATTGAGGCTTATCGTGTGCGCGATCTGTCCATCTGCGATCTGGTGAGCCGCTCCGAGCTGGCCATCAACCGGCTGGAGCGCGAGATTGATCAAGCGGCTCTCGACCTGCTGGCGATGGAGCAGCCCATGGCCGTCGATCTCCGCTTCATCTTGAGCGTCATCAAGATCAACGCCGATCTGGAACGCGTGGGCGATGCCGCCAAAGCCATCAGTGACCGCGTGCGCAATATGGAACAGATGGCTCAGGCCGATCTGCCGGTGGATATTCCCCGCATGGCCGAGCTGGCCGCCGAGATGGTGCGCAAAAGCCTGCAAGCCTTTATCGAGGGCGACCCCGAACTGGCCCGCGCCATTCTCACCATGGACGACGCCGTGGACGCGATGAACCGCGCCGCCTACAAGGCGCTGACCAAGGTGATGGAAGACGAAAGCCACTTAGCCGCGCAGGCGCTGAATGCGCTGATGATCAGCCGCGCCTTGGAACGTATAGCCGACCACGCCACCAACATCGCCGAGGATGTCATCTTCTGGGTCCAGGGCGCCGATGTCCGCCACCACAAGAGCTTGAAAACCGCCCCCGATCCCCACGCGCTGGGATGATCCCTGTGGTGCGGCCAACTGCTCGTCATCCTCTCGCTATAGGTTCGTGGTTTTGCATATCTCGCTTTGGAGACCTGTGAACCACGAACCTCAATCCACCATGCTGTTGAGTCAGTCTCCGCATCCACCAACTCTGCCGCTTCACAGCAGGCGAGGCGAAACTGTTACCATCAATAACCGATGAGTACACATGCAAATCAACCCAGCCCCAACGGACCCGCGGCGCTGGTTCGCACCGAGGCGGCGGCTCTGGAGGCATTGGCCGAGCGGCTGGAAGGGCCGATGGCCGAGGCCTTTGACCAAGCCGTCGCACTGATACTGCGCTGCGGCGCGGAGCGGGGCCGCGTGGTGGTCACCGGCATGGGCAAGAGCGGGATCATCGCCCAGAAGATCGCCGCCACGCTCAGCTCGACCGGTTCGCCGGCACTCTTCCTGCATCCGGCCGAGGCAGTGCATGGCGACCTGGGCGTGCTGATGGCGGGCGACGTGGTGATCGCGCTTTCGGCCAGCGGAGAGACCGAGGAGATTCTGCGCCTGCTGGCCACGCTGAAGCGCAAGGGCGACTCGCTGATCAGCTTCTGCTGCCGGCAGGATTCGACGCTGGCGCTGGCTAGCGATGTGACTCTCGATTGCGGTGTGGAGCGCGAGGCCTGCGGGCTGAATCTTGCCCCGACGGCTTCGACCACCGCGATGCTGGCCCTGGGCGACGCCCTGGCGATTGCGGTCAGCCTGCGCAAAGGCTTCCGGGCGGAGGATTTTGCCGAACTGCATCCAGGCGGCAAGCTGGGTAAACGCCTGGCAAAGGTGCGCGACCTGATGCACGCTGGCGTGGATGTGCCCGTGGTTGCGCCCGCCACGCCTATGACCGACGTGATCTATGAGATGTCTTCGAAGAAGCTGGGGTTGACGACGGTGCAGGAGGCTGGACGGCTGCGCGGCGTGATCAGCGACGGCGACCTGCGAAGATTATTAGAGCGCGAAGGCGGCGCGGCACTCAGCAGAACGGCCGGCGAAGCGATGAACGCTCACCCTCGCACTATTGCAGCCGGCGAGTTGGCCGCCACCGCGCTGGCGATTCTGGAAGAGCGGAAGATCACTTCGCTGGTGGTGGTGGGTGCGGAGGACAGTGTCGAAGGCGTCTTGCATCTGCATGATCTTTGGGGCGTTGAATTGATCTAGAAGGATGACTCCATCACTTCCCGGCAGCATTTGCATTGATAGGTTCCTTAAACCTTTCTAATGACCGCAGAAGAATAGCCTTCAGGCTCTGTGATTAACGGATTCATAGAATCTCCCGATAAGATGAGAAGCAACTCAGAAGCGCAGCAGGTTGCTCGGATGGGAGACGCGCACGATGAAGGCCCTGGTGGATGAGCAATGCGTAATCAAGGCTAACTCCCAGTTCTGGGAGCAGATGCTGGCGATGATCCTCAATCCGGTCCCTGCGAACGGCGAGTTTTGCGTCGGCGCGAAGCACGTCTTAGGCAGTGTGCAACTGGGCGGCGTCTGGAAGGGCCGCATTGAGGTGCGCATGAGTGAAGCACTGGCCTACCATGCGACGGCGGCGATGATGATGCAGCCAGTCGAGACCGTGGCCGAGGCCGACGCACTGGACGCCACCAAGGAGATCGCCAACATGATCGCCGGCACCATCAAGTCTTCCCTGCCCCGCCCCTGCACCATGACCGTGCCTGAGTCGGCCGTGGAAGCAGACGGCTTTTGCAGCCCCACGCAAACCGAAGACACGCTGGCCGTGGCTTTTCGCCATGAAAGCGGCGACCTGCTCGGTGCGGGTGTGGGAGGAAGAGTGCGGGTGAAACAGGGAGTAGGGAGTAGGGAATAGGGAACAACCAGTCACCGGTCATCTTGAGATTGATCGACATTATCGCTTCCACGCGACCGCAATAATGGCTGCAATTGCGCTTAGGACCGAAGCAATTGCCGAGACAAACGCAAGAATCCATAGCCGTGATTCGCGAAAACTGCGTTCTGCTTCCAAAACTCGTTGTTGCAGTTCACAATCGAGAGCGCGCGGAGAACGCCCGGATGAACTTTGCGTTCGCAGACTGCCTGCAATATCCACACCAAGCTCCCGCGCCCGTTGTTCAAGTTGATCGCCTTCAAGAAGTTTCGCCATATTGATCCTTTCGCCATAATGAATCAAAACTATCAAGCATGTAACCTGATCCCTGTGCCCTGTGCCCTGTTCCCTATTCCCTACTCCCTACTCCCTCAGTCCCTACTTCCACCGGCTCCAGCGTCAGCCGCGCCACCAGCACCACCAGCGCGGCCCAGAGCGAATCGGCGGCAAGCAGATGCGCTACCTGCACCCAGAGCGGTGCCAGCAGAATCACGTCCAGCAAACCCAGCGTATAGACGGCTGCCAAGAGCAACAGGATCAATGCCGACAGGCCGCGATTGTCCCACTGCGTGCGGCGGCGCGCGGCGTGGATCAGCAGCCAGATCAGAAAGAAGCTGGCCGCGAATGCGATCCCCGGATGGGTCCAGCGCCAGCGCACCAGCCAACTGCTGGCCGTGGAGAAGTCCAGCGCCAGCGCCATGCCCAACGAACTGGCCGGGAAGAGCGTATCGCCCAGCGCGGCCAGCGATCCGGTAACGCCGACGGCCATGACGACCAAAATTCCCACGGCGGCGGCGAAGGGTGAAGTGAGGCGCACATTGCCCCGCAGGTAGCCGCGCGTGCGGCCGAGCAGGTGTGCGGTCAGCGTCAGCGCGGCCAACAGCAGTAGCGTGTTGGCCAAATGCAGCGCCAGAAAGGCCGGCCGCATCGGCGACTGGCTGCCGGCAGTGTAGCCCAGCTTGACCAGCAACGCGCCGAGCACCGCCTCGATCAGCGTAAAAGCCACTGAAGCCACTGAAGCCGCCCGAGCCAGGTGGCCGCGCACGGTGCCTGCAAAACTCCAGACCAGCAGGCCCAACACGGTGAAGAGAGTGAACCCGCTGGTGATGCGGTGGGTGTATTCGATGATCGTTTCCATGCTTGCTGAATGCTGGATGACCGTGCCGTTGCACAGCGGCCAGTGGCCTCCGCAGCCGGCACCGGAGCCGGTGGCGCGCACCAGCGTGCCCCAGAGAATCACGGCGATGAAGTAGCAGAGCGCGGCCCAGGCAAAGCGGCGCAGAGCAGGCGAAGGCAGGTTTTCGGCGGAAACGGAAGCGGCGGTTGCAGGCATAAAGAAAGGCTCCAGATGGAACCTCATCAGTGTAGAACAAGCGGGCCGCATTGCCGCAGTTCGCGGTGTGAATCGACTCAATAATCTTCGATTAGATGCCGATGAGGATTGAAGCATAGAAGATTGCGATCAAAGAGGAGCGAGTTTGTGCAATATATCCGAACAGTGAGCAAGAGAGGTGCGATTACCATCCCAATTGAATTGCGTCGAGAACTCGGCTGGATGGGACGCATGAAGGTCATCATTCATGAAGTGAAGGGCGGGTTGCTGATCGAGCCAGCCGACCCGAAGGCCGCTGGCTCGAATCGGGGAATATCCTTGACGATTATTTCCCCAGCAGCCGCACCACATGATTCACGATAATCAAATCTTCAGCAGGCGGGATGACGCGGACGGTGACGGGCGAGTGCTCGCTGGAGATGACCGCCGCGCCGCGCACATTATTGCGGACTGGGTCCAGCACAATGCCCAGCGCGCTCAAGCCAGCGCAAATTTCCGCGCGGGCATTGATATCGTTTTCGCCGATGCCGCCGGTGAAGACAAGCATATCCAGACCGTCTAACTCTGCTATGTAACTGCCGATCCACTTGGCAATGGACCAGGTGAACTTATCCACTGCGAGGCGCGCTTTGGCGTTGCCGTCCTTGATAGCCTCGCGCAGGTCGCGCATATCATTCGATAACTCGCTGACGCCGAGCAGGCCGGCTTTCTTGCTGGCTACGGTCTCCAGCTTGTCGGCGGCTTCGGCGGCGGTGACGCCGGTCTCGGCGATCTTGCGCAGGATGAAGAGCAGCACTCCGGGATCAATGTCGCCCGTGCGCGTGCCGCTGATAATGCCGCCGGTGGGCGTCAGGCCCATCGATGTATCCAGGCACTGGCCGTCGCGGATGGCCGAGATCGACGCGCCGTTGCCGAGGTGGGCGACGATCAACTTGTGCGGCACGTTGGGCTGCAACTGATAGACGATGGATTCATACGAGATTCCATGCGCTCCGTAGCGGCGCACGCCCATCGCCGAATACTCGGCAGGGATCGGCATATGCGTCACCACTTCGGGCATGGTGCGATGGAAGTAAGAGTCCAGGCAGACGAAGTTCGGCACGCCGGGAAAGAGGCGCAGCGACTCGCGCATGATGTAGCAGGCGATGGGCGTGTGCAGCGGCGCAAAGGCCGTATAGCGCTCCATCTCGTCAATCAGTGCCGGCGTGATGAGCTGATTCTCCTGCACCGTGGGGCCGCCGCAGACCATGCGATGGCCGATGGCTACGGGCGCGGGGAAGTCGCCGGAGTGCAGGGCGTCGGCCACCAGCTTGAAGGCCACGGCGCGCGTGGGCAAAGCGGGCGTCTGGTCAACTAATTTAGCTCCCGCCGCGTCCTTGATCCAGAACTTGCCCAGATCGGTGCCGATGCCGTCCACCGCGCCCTCGAAGAGCTTGTCGCGCTGGCCGTCGCCAGCCTCATAGACGGAAAACTTGATCGAAGAAGAACCGCTGTTCAAGACTAATACGGGCAAAGAAGACATTGGTAAAATCCTTTGAGGTTGGGGCTGAGCTAGTCAGCAGAGTTAGCGTGGTTAGCCGCGCTGCGCGCGTGTTAGCGGAGTTAGCAAGCCAGTAATCCCGATGACCAGTAATCTGATTAAAAACAGGGCATGAAGGGTACGGGCTTCAGCCCGTACGTTGAACTTCGATTTTGATCTTCTGCTTTAGCCGCCGAGGGAATGTGAACTTCACTCACTACTTCCCTCAGGGGTTAAAGCCCAGAATGTTTAGCACCTTTGATGTACGGGCTGAAGCCCGTACCCTTCAACGGAGTATTCACTTCTTCTTGAACTCCGCCACTTCAAAGCTTTTGATGAGGTATCTGCCTTTCTCCTCATCCAGCAAAGACATACCAAAGGGAATAGCTCTTTTCCCTGCGGGGACAACCTGGGAATCGTGCTCCTCCTCGGTTATGGGGCCAAAATTAATCAATCTCGCTTGGAGAAAGTAGGTCGCGCCTGCTTTCACCTCGAACGAGCGAATCGCTATTGTGTATCGCATCGTGCCTGTAGCGCAGAAATGATGTTGGCCAGGTTCCACTTGCAAAGTGAAGTATGAGTTCTTTTTGGTTGCGCCAACCCATTGGCCATCCATGGCAAATCTTTGAGTCAAGCATCCTAAGCAAGGTATTTCAATCGGTTGGATAAATACGATCAAGGCTTTGCCAGCATCAGGCGCAGGCAGTGGGGTCGTGCTCTTGTGGGTTGTGACCTCGAATTTCGTTTTGGGGTCACCACAAGAATCGGGTAACTCGATTTCCTTGGCTATCGCTGTAGCCGCAAAGGAGAGACAAAACAACAACGCAAACAATTTCAATTTCATGATCCGTCTCCAGATACTTTCAAAGTTGATGCGGCGTTGATGATGAAAGGTTCCCAGGTCCGAAAATCTGGACATGGGGCACCCAGCGTTAAAAACTTGAGATGAAGGGTACGGGCTTCAGCCCGTACATTAAACATCAATTTTGATCTTCGGCTTTAGCCGCCGAGGGAATGTAAACTTCACCGACTACATCCCTCAGGGGCTAAAGCCCAGAATGTTTACTACCTTTGATGTACGGGCTAAAGCCCGTACCCTTCAACTGAAGCCCCACCCGTCAACAAAAAACTTATTCCTGCGCGCCGGAGGCAGTTGGCCCCACCGCAGGTGGTGCCCAGCGCCAGTCGCGAATCTCCGGCAGATCGTCGCCGTTCTCCGCCACGTAGAGCTTATGCCGCTGAATCGCCTCGGAGTACCACTGCTCGGCGGCGTCGGCCTGTCCGCGCAGCCGAGGCACGCGTTTGACCGCGTCCAGCGCCAACTGGAAGCGGTCGATGTTGTTGAGCACGCACATATCGAAGGGCGTGGTCGTGGTGCCCTCTTCCTTGTAGCCGCGCACATGCAGATTATCGTGATTATGCCGCCGGTAGGTGAGCCGGTGAAGCAGCCATGGGTAACCGTGGAAGGCGAAGACCACCGGCGTCTGCGGCGGGAAGATGCGGTCGTACTCCTCGTCGGGCAGTCCATGCGGATGCTCGCTGGGCGGCTGCAGGGCCATCAGATCCACCACGTTGACGACGCGAATCTTCAGGTCTGGCGCAAGCGTGCGCAGCAGCACCACGGCGGCCAGAGCCTCCATCGTCGGCACATCGCCCGAGCAGGCCATCACCACGTCGGGAGCGCCCTCATCATTCGAGGCCCACTTCCAGACGCCCATGCCGACGGTGCAATGCGCCACCGCTTCGTCCATCGTGAGCCACTGCGGCGCGGGCTGCTTGCCGGCGACGATCAGGTTGATGTAATTCTTGCTGCGCAGGCAGTGGTCGCCCACCGAGAGCAGCGTGTTGGCGTCGGGCGGAAGATAGACGCGCACCACCTCGGCCTTTTTGTTCATCAGGTGGTCGATGAAGCCGGGGTCCTGGTGGCTGAAGCCGTTGTGATCCTGCCGCCAAACCAGCGAACTCAAAAGATAATTCAGCGAAGCAATGGGCTTGCGCCACGGGATATGCCGCGTCACCTTGAGCCACTTGGCGTGCTGGTTGACCATCGAATCGATGATGTGGATGAAGGCCTCGTAGCAAGAGAAGAAGCCGTGCCGCCCGGTGAGCAGATAGCCCTCCAGCCAGCCCTGGCACATATGTTCGCTGAGCATCTCGACGACGCGGCCCGATCTGCGAAAGATTCTCGTCAACGGGAAGCGTCGCTTCCATCCACTCCTTGCCGGTTCCGGTGATCGTGTCCTGGAGGCGATTACTGGCCGTCTCGTCCGGCCCGAAGACGCGGAAGTTCTTCTGCTCCTTGTTGGCCTCCATCACGCCATGCAGGAACTGCCCCAAGACGCGCGTCGATTCCACGTCCTTTGCGCCGCGCCCTTCGATCTTCACGGCAAAGTCGCGGAAGGTGGGCATCTTCAGCGGCTCCAGCAGCAGGCCGCCGTTGGCGTGGGCGATTCATGCCCATGCGCCGGCGTCCCTTGGGCGCAATCTCGGCCAGTTCGGCGCGGAAGGCGCCCTTCTCGTCGAAGAGTTCCTCCGGCTTGTAGCTGCGCATCCACTCTTCCAGCAGGCGCATATGCTCGGGCTTTTCGCGCAGTTCGCTGAAGGGAACCTGATGAGCGCGCCAGGTGCCCTCCACCGGCTTGCCGTCCACGAACTTCGGCCCGGTCCAGCCCTTGGGCGTGCGCATGATCAGCATCGGCCACGCCGGGCGCTCCAGGGTTTCGCCCTTGGCAGCCGCCTCGCGCGCCGTCTTCTGAATCGCCGCAATGCGGTCCAGCATGGTGTCGAAGACCGCCGCAGCCTGCTGGTGCATGGTCTCCGGGTCGTCGCCCTCCAGCGTGAACGGCTCATAGCCGTAGCCGCGCATCAGGCTCTCCAACTCGGCGTGCGGAATGCGCGCCAGCACCGTCGGGTTGGCGATCTTGTAGCCGTTCAAATGCAGAATCGGCAGCACCGCGCCGTCGGTCGCCGGATTGATGAACTTGTTTCCGTGCCAGCTCGTCGCCAGCGGGCCGGTCTCGGCCTCGCCGTCGCCCACCACGCAGGCCACAATCAGGTTGGGATTGTCGAAGGCCGCGCCGTAGGCATGCACCAGCGAGTAGCCCAGCTCGCCGCCCTCGTGAATCGATCCCGGCGTCTCCGGCGCAACGTGGCTGGGAATCCCGTACGGCCAGCTAAATTGCCGGAATAGCCGCTTGATTCCGTCCTTGTTCTGCTCGATATGCGGATAAATCTCGCTGTAGGAGCCTTCCAGATAGGTGTTCGCCACCAGGCCCGGTCCGCCGTGCCCTGGGCCGATGATGTACATCATATTCAGGTCGCGCTCGCGGATCAGCCGGTTCCAGTGGACGTAGAGAAAGTTCAGCCCTGGCGTCGTGCCCCAGTGGCCCAGCAGGCGCGGCTTCACGTCGTCCAGGGTCAGCGGACGCTCCAGCAGCGGGTTGTCTTTCAGGTAGATCTGGCCGACGGAGAGGTAGTTGGCGGCGCGCCAGTAGGCGTTCATCTTGGCCAACTGTTCCGGACTCAGGGGATTCTTGCTCGTCGCTTCGCTCATGATTGCACCTCGCAAGGGGAAATTGCGGTTCACTAAGAGGTTAGCAGCCGAATGTGAAGGCCAGAGTGATAAATGTCACAGGCAGGCGAGACGCCCAATCACAATGTGGGATTATTGCGGGCGCGGAGGCCCTGCTTGGGAAATTGCAATCCTGACAAGCCTGTTGCAGGGTTCACACTTGCGCGGCGCGATCTGATTTTCATCGAATTTCATTGCGCTCCAACTTGAATTGATTCGGCGCGATAGACTGAAAGCGCATGGAAACCACACCTGAAGACCCCTCCGCAGAACCCGCCGCGCCACCGATCACAGCCGATCCGGCACAGGCAGCCGCATTGTTTGCCGAGTCAGTCAAAATCATGGCGCGGCTGCGCGCGCCAGACGGCTGCCCGTGGGACCGCGAGCAGAACTTCGACTCGATCCGCAAGTACACTTTGGAGGAAACTTACGAGGTCTTTGACGCCATCGAGCGGCGCGACTGGCCTCACCTGGCTGAGGAGTTGGGCGACCTGCTGCTGCAAGTCCTCTTCTATGCCGAGATGGCGGCCAACGACGGCCACTTTACCATCGCCGATGTACTGGACAGCCTGAACAATAAATTGATTCGCCGCCATCCACACGTCTTCGGCGAGGAGGCTAGTCGCGCGGCGGGCAACCGGGCTGTGGTGGATGCGGCGGTCGAGGGATCGTCCGCGGCCGTTCTGCGCAACTGGGATGAGATCAAAGCCGCCGAAGCATTGCATGCAGCAGATGCGCCTACGGCGCAAAAGGCTTCTGCTTCAAGACTTGATTCCGTGCAGCGGGCGATGCCAGCTCTCGCCGAAGCTGCAAAGCTGGGAGCCAAGGCGCGCAAAGCGGGCTTCGATTGGCCAGAGTGGCGCGACCTGCTGCCCAAGCTCGCCGAGGAGACCGCTGAGTTGGAGGCCGAAGCCGCCAGCAATGATCCAGCGCGCCAGCCCGCCGTCGAAGCTGAATTGGGTGATCTTCTCTTTACCGTTGTGAATCTGGGCCGTCACCTGGGCGTGGATGCGGAGATGGCTCTGCGCGGTTGCAACCTCCGCTTCCGTCAGCGCTTCCGGGCGATGGAACTGGCCAGCGAGCGTCCGCTGGAAGAGCTGGCGCCGGCGGAGTTGGAAGAGCTTTGGGCAGGGGCGAAGCGCAAGCTGGCCGCCGCCAGCCCGGAACGATAGAATCTCCACTAGGCCCATCCGCGCGCCGGGCAGGCCTTGAAGGAGCGGCTCTGCATGGGTTACCAGGTTCTCGCCAGAAAATATCGTCCGCAGCGCTTTGCCGACGTGGCCGGACAGGATCACGTCACGCGGACGCTGATGAACGCGCTCGCGCAGAACCGCATTGCGCACGGATATATATTTTCCGGACATCGCGGTATCGGCAAAACGACCATCGCGCGCATTGTTGCCCAGGCGTTGAACTGCCAAACGGAGATCGGCTCTCCAGCGCGCCCTACTCCGGAGCCGTGCGGGGTGTGCGATTCGTGCGTAGAGATTCGCCAGGGCAACGCTACCGATGTGATTGAAATCGACGCGGCCACCAATCGCGGCATCGACGAGATCCGCGAGCTGAGAGACGCCGCCCGCTATGCGCCCTCGCGCGACCGTTACAAGATTTATATCCTCGACGAGGCGCACCAGATTACCGATGCGGCTTTTAACGCGCTGCTCAAAACTCTTGAAGAACCTCCGGCGCACGTCATCTTCATGATGGCCACCACGCAGCCCGAGGATATTCCGCAGACCATCCGCTCGCGCTGCCAGCACTTCAGCTTTCACGCGGTGAAGTTTGACGACATTCTGGCGCAGTTGCGCATGATCGCCAGCAATGAAGATGTGGTCGCCGAAGACGCCGCGCTGGCGTTGCTGGCCGAGGCGGGCGATGGCTCGATGCGTGATGCGCTGTCGATTATGGATCAGGCGATTGCCTCGGCGCCTACCGAGAATGGCAAGGCCGTGCTCTCGTCGGCGCAGATTCGCGAGCTGATGGGCGCGGTACCGAATGCGGTCTTTGAACGGCTACTGGAGGCCGTGGCAGCGGGCCAAAGCGCGGAGCTGATGGAGCAATTGAATCTGCTGGTGAACGCTGGCCACAGCCCTTCGTCGCTGGCGCGGCAGATGGTGCGCTACTTGAGAAATTGTTTGATGGCCAAGATCGGCGGCGCGGCAGACGGAGCTGTTGCAGATCAGCGGCGATGAGCGGGCGCGGGCGGCGCGGACGGCGCTGCTCTTTACCGAGGAAGAAATAACGCGCAATTTGCAAATTGTGCTACGCACCTTTGACGATCTGAACTACCGGCAGGAGCAGCGTTTTCATCTGGAGTTGGGGCTGCTCAAGCTGATCCATGCACAGCGGCTGCTGCCGCTGGAAGAACTGCTGAGCGGAATCAGCGCCGGGGGAGGAGTTGCACGCTCGGCGAATGCGGCCTTGCGGCCTCCAACTTCGTCGGCACGACCGCCTGTTTCGGCAGCTTCTGCGGCACCTACCACAACTCCGACCCCTGCTCCGGCCGCACCGCAACCGCTTTCGCCCTTTGGTCCAGCGGGCGGTGGCTGGGGATCAAAGATGGAGTCTGGTACGCAGGCTGGCTCGGCGGCAGCGCCAGTGGCTACGATGGAGCGGCCCGCGCCCGCTGCCGGTCAGCGCCTTCCAGGGCGCTACGCCCTTTCCTGCCGCGCCTGCTCACGAGCCATTGCTTCGGGGTTTGCGGCAGGTGAATCGATGACCGAAGGCGCGCTGGCCAAGGCTCCGCAGGCAGCGGCTGCGCCGACCAGCCAGCCGAGCATTGAAGCGATTCGCCATGCCGTGGGCTGCGCGCTGGTCGAGGGCGGGCACGTTTCGGCGGCGCAGTTGCTGGGCGCGGGCGTGTGGGCGATCGACGGCTCCAGCCTGCGCATCGAGGTTGCTGGCATGGGCAAGAAGATGCTGGCCCTGACAGTGAATGCCGCGGCGGAGAAGATCATTCGCCAGGAGCTGCAACGGCTGGGCGCGCCGGCGCGCTTTCTGGTGGTTCCCGGCGAAGGAGCTGCATCCAGCAGCACGCCCGCCCCGATGGCCGCGCCTCTGGCGGGCAGCATTCAGGAGGCCGCGCTGGCCAATCCGCTGGTGAAGCGGGCTAAAGAGATCTTCAAGGCCGAGGTACGCAGCGTGGTGGATATGAGGCAGAAGTAACAATTCCAATCTCGCCAGGAATGAATGTAAAATATTAAGATCAGATGCTGGCCGATATGCATCTCGTAAGTAGATGATCAGAGTTGCAGAAAGGTTACGATGGCGCAAAGACTCGGCAATGACGAAATCGTTGTACAGGGGATTGACATCTCCCCGAAGGCTTTCTTGCCGGAATCGAGAACGGATAGGTACGTCAAGAATCTGGTAAATGATCCGCCCGCGATTCAGGTTGCGGGTACTCAGCGCCAAGATCACTTTGTCAAAGGCTTTGCGGAAGGCTTCGGCTGTGTCGGCCACGTATTCAAGACCCCTCTGCAAACCCCATTCAAATGCTCTCTGGCGAAGCAACTGGCTCAAGCTACTACGGCGACTCAACGGAATGAGATTGTCGCGCTGGCCAAGAAAAAAATTGCAATCAAGTATGTAGGTGCGGCCATGGCCAGCAAACTTTGTTCCGTTCCTGCCGCAACCAGTGAAGGCCAGGCTCGCCGTCTCGATGAATGGATGATTCATCAGGATCTGGCCGCGGCTATTTCAAAAATTCCACCAGCTATTTCAAAAATTCATGGATGAAGAACTCGTAACCCAGCCAGTGCCGATAGATTCGGATGGAGCGATCATTGAACCAGATGATCCGGGTTCGGAACTAGTGGCCAATATAGAATCCGCATACAGTCACAGTTCCCTGACTTGGTGCGGCGTCCCGAGCTGATTCAGACGATCCAGAGCGTTGTCCGGGAATACTCTGTTACCTACTCTGGAGATATTCCACCACCCCAGATGCTGGCCGAGTATGAGCGAGTCTGTCCCGGATGGGCAAAACGCCTGTTGGAACAGGGCGAGAGGGAACAACTGGCACGCATCGACCGGGAGAAGGAAGAACAGGCGCAGACCCGCTTGATGATTGAGTCGGAGACAGTGGACCAACAGAGCAGTCGCGCGATTGAAAGCCGGGGGCAGATCTTTGGCTTTGTTGCCTTCTTTATCATCGCCGCCCTGGGCGGAATGGCTCTTTACTTGAATCAAACCACGGTGGCAATTACCTGCTTCACAACATTTGCACTGGGGGTTGTTGGGATGTTCATCACCGGCAGAAAGAGAACCAATCCGCCTGATGACAAAGAGCACAACGCCTTGCGTTGAGCGCCAGACCCGCCATGTAGGAAATCACCCTGACTCTGCATATAATCGAGGATTTCATGATCAACCCACTGAAGATCGGCGAAATGCTTTCACAGGCCAACCAGATGCAGGAAGAAGTGCAGCGCAAGCTGGCGGAAACGGTCGTCGAGGGAAGCAGCGGCGGCGGCGCCGTAACCGCAACCATGAACGGCAAGAAGCAGTTGCTCAAGCTGCGCATTGAGCCTGCGGCTGTGGTTGGATTGGGCGGCGACAAGCCGGACGTGGAGATGCTGGAAGACCTGGTGGTGGCAGCGGTCAACGACGCCGGACGCAAGGCCGAGGAAGCAATGCAATCCAGTATCAAAGGTGTACTGGGCGGATTGAATCTGCCGGGGTTGGGGTAAGCAACGATAGGAACGAAAAATAACCGCAGGTCCTTCGACTTCTTTTGTGGCAATAAACGCGTCGAACTCCGCTCAGGATGAAAGAATTTTGGTTGGAGGACAGAATTTTGAAGTTCATTAAGTTGTGAAGTTACAAAAGGCTGTCCATTCGAACGGCTCAGGATGCAGATGAATGTGCATGGAGGATCACTCAATGATGAACACAATCGATCGCAGAAACTTCTTGCAGCTAGGTTTGACGGCGGGCGCGGCGGCAATGATGCCGCGTTGGATGAATGCTCAATCGACGCCAGCCGCTCACCGGACGGCAGGGCCGGATGAGGCGGCGACCACGCCGATCAAAACCACCGGGCTCTATGGCAATCTTTATCTGCTGCAAGGACTGGGCGGCAACATGGCCCTCCAGACCGGCGCGGAGGGCAACATCCTGATCGATGCGAGCTTTGCACCAGCGGTTCCGCGGATTCTTCAGGCCATCGCCGCCCAGAGCAAGGACGCGTCTTTCATGCTGATTAATACTCACTGGCACCAGGACCACACTGGCGGCAATGAGGGCCTTCATGCGGCGGGCTTTACCATCACGGCTCATGAGAATACACGCAAGAGGCTTGCAGCACCGCAGACGATGAAGTTGTTTCATCGTGAGATTCCTGCATCTCCGGCCGAAGCGTTGCCGACGATCACTTTTGACGATGCGATGAACCTTTTTCACAATGGCGATACTGTCGATTTGGTTCACTTTGCTCCCGCGCATACCGACACGGATATCTACATTTATTTTCACAAGGCCGATGTTTTGCACCTGGGCGACATCTGGTTCAACGGTGTTTATCCATTTATCGACGAGGGCACAGGCGGGTCGATTGGCGGCATGATCCGCGCGGCTGACAAGGCGCTGGCGGTGGCGGGCGGCGCGACGAAGATGATTCCCGGCCATGGGCCGCTGGGGACGAAGGCCGAGTTCCAGAGGTATCGCGATATGCTGGTTGCGGTGCGCGACAATGTAGCCGCGCTGAAGAGTGCCGGAGCCAGCGAGCAGGAGGCCGTGTCCAAGAAGCCAACGGCGGAGTTTGACGGCGCATGGAGCAAGGGATTTATGACCGCCGATCAGTTCAGCGGGATTGTGTATCGGACGCTGTAAGGTTCTTGGACTCCCATCCATTCGCATAGTACGCGAATGGGGCACCCGGCTTTTACTGAGGACTGTGAACTAACAACTGCTTCCAGGAGGCCCAATCCGTGACCCGCTATGCCGAGCCGATGGCGCGGCTGATTGAAGAGTTGAAGAAGCTGCCGGGGGTGGGGACGAAGAGCGCCCAGCGCTTCGCCTTTCACATCCTGCGCTCCACCGACGAGGATGCGGCGGCGCTGGCCGAGGCGGTGCACGGGCTGAAGGCCAATCTGCGCCTCTGCTCGATCTGCAATAACGTGACGGATGTCGATCCCTGCGCCTACTGCGCCAATCCGGGCCGCAATCACCGGCTGATCTGCGTGGTGGAAGAAGCGACGAATATCGGTTCAGTCGAACGGGCAAAATGGTCGGGAGGCGGCTATCAGGGCGTCTATCATGTGCTGCACGGCACACTCTCGCCACTGCATGGGGTGGGGCCGGATCAGTTGCGCACGCAGACGCTGCTCCTGCGCGTGGAGCGGGGCGAGGTGGATGAGGTGATTCTGGCTACCAGTCCCACGCTCGAAGGCGAGGCCACGGCGCACTGGCTGGCGACGGCGCTGCGCGGCTCTACGGTGAGGATCACGCGCATAGCGACGGGCGTACCAGCCGGCAGTGACATTGAATACGCCGACGAGGTGACGATGGCGCGAGCGATGGAGGGGCGGAGAGAAGTGTAAATAATTTTGGCGCCATACTTGTCAAGCTTCAATGTTTCCCCTTCATTCCGCATAACGCGCGGAGTGAAGGGGACGCGGATTGTCTTTCTGATCTCTGGTTTCTGTTCACTGCCCCCTGATATCTCACCGTCCACCATCGCCTAGTTTATACATGTACTTGATAGCCGATTTGTAGATCAGCGTCTTCTGGCGGCTGCGGAGTTTGAGGGCATTGCGGTCGTACCACTCGATGCATCCTTCGAGCAGTTCCCCATCTTCCAGGACGATGACCATGGGCGTCTGCGCCTGAATCTGCTTTTGCAGATAGAAGAACTCGGCCTGACGCAAAGAACTGTCCAACTCCGGCTCGTGGGCTGTCAGCCGAATCGGCGCAGAGGACGCGCGGGTGCGTGTGCGCGCCTGGGCCAATGTGGAAGATTGTTTTTCAGGGCGGGATGGAATGGGATCGTTGTTCATCAATGCTCCTTGGGAAAGACTTAGGCTGTGAATTCAAAAATCATCGAAAAATACGAGCAAAGCAACTACAGTCCTTTCGGTTCCGTTTACCGCCCAACCGCCTCAAAGGATAAAAAATCATCCGCTAAGGACCCCGGTCTCGCGGCGAACTCCGAACACAGGATGGCTAATTTCTCTCTAGAGTAACAGCCATCGAGTCCAGCGAAAGCGAGCGGAGCAGATTGCGGCGCATTCCGGATTCAACCTGCGCCATGGCGCGGGCGGCGGAGTCTATCCAATCGAGGCTGACTCCTTGGGCAAGGCGGGCAAGTTCGGCCTCGATGTCCAGGTTGCGGATCAGCCGCGGTGTGCCTGCAACGATCAGCATTAGGTCTTCAATGAGGCTGCCCAAGGCGCGCAGCAGGTTGATGGTCTTCTCCTGTCCGTCGGCGCCGGCGCGATAGCTTTCGGTTGTGTGAAAGAGCGTGGAATACTCCGGTTCACGCAAGGCCGTGCGAAGCAGAACGAGCGCATCCTGACGGCTGGCTAGATAAACATCGAGATCGAGCGTGAGCGCGCGGCCCACGGCGCCCTCGGCCAGACGCGCGGTCAAGGCGCGGTCAGAGTGCTTGAGCAGCGGGCGGCGCTTGAGCAGCAGAGCCTCCAGATCGGTGATGGGAATCGCGCCCAGCCGATGCACCATGGCGCGCGAACGGATAGTCGGCAATAGTTCCTGCGGGTTCTCGGTAAGCAGAACCAGCGAAGTATGCGCGGGCGGCTCCTCTAAAACTTTCAGCAGGCTGTTGGCCGCCTCTTTCATGAAGGCAGATGACGTGAAGATCGTGAAGGTGCGGCGCGCCTCGATGGGAGGGCGATAGTAGGCAACGTGAATCGCCTGACGGACCTGACCAAGTTTGATCAGCAGTTGCGGCGGATCGGGCGGAATGATAAGCACATCGGGATGCGTCTGGATCAGGATACGGGTCTCGCGCTTGTCGGTATCGCGCATCAGGTCGCGGGCTTCGACAGCCTCGGCGACCAGCGCCTCCAGATTCGCCGAGAGCGCAATGCGCGTGCAATTGGCGCACGTGCCGCAGAAGTCAGGCAGTCCGTCGGACTCCGTAGGCTGGAGGCAGTTGACGGCTTGAGCCAGCATCAGAGCCAGCGTGTACTTGCCCGCCCCGGCCGGCCCGGCCAGGATCAGCGACTGCGGAAAGCGCTCGGCGCGAATGCTCTCGCGCAGATGCGTGACCGTCGCCGGATTGCCGAGAAATTCCTGAAAGCCCATGCTTTGAGTTTAATCCAACACTGGCTTTCGCCAACCTGCGGCACATGAATCTGTTGCGCCACGCAGGAAACGCTAGCGCCGGCGTCCTTGCCCACGCTTCTTTCCCATCTGTCCATTTCAAACGACGATTTATGGAATCATGAAAGCTGAAATTCACGCACCATGCGCACCACGGCCTGCACATTCTCCACCGGCGTGCCAGGCACAATGCCGTGCCCGAGGTTGAAGATGTGGCCGGGGCGGCCAGCTGCGGCGCGCAGAATCTCATGAACCCGCCGCTCTAAAACATCGAGAGGCGCAAAGAGCGTGATGGGATCGAGGTTGCCTTGGACGGCGTGGTCGTAGCCAATCGAGCGCCAGCCCTCGTCGAGCGGCTGCCGCCAGTCAAGGCCGATCACCTCCGCGCCGGTGGCTGCCATTTGCCCAAGCAGTCCAGCCGTCTCCACGCCAAAGTAGATCACCGGCACGCCCATCTGCTGAACCGCTCGCACCAGCCTTTCAGAAGCCTCAAAGGCGTACTCGCGATAGTCAGTCAAGCTGAGCGAACCGGCCCAACTGTCGAAAATTTGAATGACATCCGCGCCGGCCTCGACCTGCTGACGGCAGTACTCCGTCAGCACCGTGATGATCTTGTCCAGCAGCAAGCGCCACGCATCGGGGTCGGAGTACATCATCTGCTTGGTGTGAATGTAATTGCGAGAGCCGCCGCCTTCGATCATGTAGCTGGCCAGTGTATAAGGCGCGCCGCAGAAGCCGATGATGCCCAGCCTGTTGCCGAAGTGCGCGGCCACCTTCTCGATGGCGCGGGCGACGTAAATCAGTTCACCGGCACGGTCCGTGCTGAGGGCGCGCACATCGTCGGCGCTGCGCACCGGATGATGAACCACAGGACCTTCGCCGGCCTGAAACTCGAAGTCCAGGCCCATCGGCTCCAGCGGCAGCAGTAGATCAGCAAAGATGATGGCCGCATCCACGCCGAGTTTTTCCGCGGCTGTGATGGTAACCTCTGCGGCCAACTCCGGCTGCTTGCAGATTTCAACCAGCGTATGGTGCTTGCGAATCTCGCGGTACTCCTGCATATAGCGCCCGGCTTGGCGCAGAAACCAGACCGGGGTGCGATCCACCGGCTGACGCAGGCAGGCACGAAGAAAGCGGCTGCCGTTGAGCTGAGATTCAGGAAGCGCTTCGACGGCGCCGGTGATCGGATTGGTCGATTGCATACAAAGATGATTTTAGCGTTTTCAACTCAAATGGGAAGAATATCTCGGCGACCACGAAAAATATCTCCAGGAATATGAAGCATCTGCCGTGCCCCTGGTCCCTGTTTTGGGACCTGGGGCACGAACCTCAACCGGCCATCTTCCGGCGCGATTGGCTTCTATTGAACCGTAAGAGTGACGGTGCTGGAACTCACCACCTGGTGGGTCTGCGAGCCGCCGCCTCCGCCACCGCCGCCGCTTGTGCTGCCTCCGCCACCGCTGCCCGCAGCCTGTCGCGCAGCAGGCAGCCCCGGCCAGCAGAATCAGCCCCAGGCAGGCCCTCATCCAAGCGCCCCGCGTCATCAGCCGCCGCCGCATCAGCACCAGCGGAAGCAGCAAGAAGGGCAGCAGAATCCAACCGGCGGCCGCCCCGCTCACGGTCTCGGTAAAGATCACCGTGACCTTGTACGTGCCCTTGGGCGTGGACGAGCCGGTGGTGATGGTCAAGGTGCCGGCCGCGTAGCTGCACGCCGCGCCGGCGGGCAGGTTGAGGCAGCTCACCGTGGCGCTCTCGACCGTGGAGGGCAGGCTGACCGTGTAGCTCGCCGGTGAGCCGGCCGAGACCGCCGATACGACCACCGTGATGGTCGGCGCGGTCGAGGTCGATCCGGCGGAATCGATTTCAAACTCCAGCCCATTCGAGGCGCCGCCGCCCGGAGCGGGGGTCTTGACGGTAATGGCCGCCTGGCCCGCGCCGGCGATCTCGGCCGCCGTCACCGCCGCCGTCAATTGGCTTGCGCTGCCAAAGGTCGTGGCCAGCGCGGTCGTGCCCCAGTAGACCGTCGAGCCGTTGATGAAGTTCGATCCGGTTACGGTGAGCGTAAAGGCCGCTCCACCCGCGCTGGCGTAGGCCGGCGCAAGGCTGTCAATGATCGGCGCGGGATTCTGCGGAAGGTTAATGACGTACGCGGCGCTGGCCACGGCGCTCGGAGCGTAGCCGCTCGCCGTGGCGATGGCGTTGATCGTCTCTGAGGCCGAAACCGTAATGCCCGCGCTGGTGTAAAGCGTCGAACTGGTAGTCGGCGTTGTGCCGTCGGTGGTGTAGTAGATGACTGCGATGGGCGTTGTGTCGCTGAGGGTTACCGTCTGCGCTGCAGTAAATGTTCCTGCAGCAGGCGAGAAGGTGGGCG
>CAWDQB010000071.1:0-100254 GCA_963804315.1 uncultured Acidobacteriaceae bacterium | reverse complement strand
GTCTCTGGTCGATGCGAAAGCGGTTGCAAATGGCGACTTCACCCGAATCCGCGAAACCGCCACCCAATTCGTCGCACTCGTTCGTCGGGCTCGTGGCGGCACGTGGTGAAGGCGAGACCATGGCGGCCGCGACGGCATGGTTTGCGTAAACGCTCCTGTCTGTGTGTGTCTTTGGATTTACGCTACATGCCCAATATAGCCTAGATTCTTCGGCCAATCCGTGCCACCGATTCGATCCGCACATCCGGCGGATTCATTTCAAGCCGAACGTGAATCACGGACGATAAACTCGGCATGAGTCATTGGCCCGCGCCCTTGGTGCGAACCCGTTTCGGGTGGTCTCGGTGGCCGGGTGCCGACGGATACGGTCTCGGAGTAGCGATCTTCAGCCGTCAGTCCGTCCTTGGCGAAGGGTTCGAGGAGCGCCGTTCGCCTCATCCGATCAGAGGATGAGCGAGAAATGAATCGACCGGGGCGTCGCCGATCCAGAAGCATGTCCGAACGTGAAGTGCGAGGGAGACGAATCAAGTGGGGCCGAAGCGGCGAGGAATTCGCCTGGTGGTCTCGGGTCGGAGCCTGTCGGCTCTGGTCTTGAGGCTCGGCGTGTTCATCGCGTCGGTCGCGTTGGTCTCGCAACCTCATGCCCGGGCGGCCGACGATCCGCGACCAGCCGGTGGCGCGGGTCGAAGACGATTTACCACAAGGGCCGGAATTTTCGAATTCCTTTCAATCTCGTTGCCGAGGACCGGGCCCGGGTCAAGGAACTGCACCTGTTGTTCTCGGAGGACCAGGGGTACCACTGGCGCAGGCAGCAGCAAGACGTTTCCGGACCATCCGACGTTCACATTCCGGTCATCGCACGACGGCGAATACTGGTTTGCCGTTCAGACGCTGACGATCGACGGCAAGGTGTCGCCCACGCTCGATTCCACGGTCGAGCCGAACCTGAAAGTTGTGGTCGATACGTTTCCCCCGACTCTGCTGCTCGACCCGGACAAGCGCCGGGGAAGCGTCGCGTCGGTGCGTTGGGAGGTCAAGGATGAGAATCTCGATCTGAAGTCGCTGGTTGTGGAATATCAGGTCGAAGGGGTGGGGGTTTGGCGGCGGGTGCCGATCAAGAAGCCGAAATTGATCGGCGGTCAGCAATGGGATGCGGGCACGGCCGAGGCGCTCAAGGTGCGGGCCTCGGTCGCGGACAAGGCGGGCAATGTGGCCGAAGCCATGATCGACCTGCCGGAAGGGAGTGCGAGCCCGCCGGACCTGGTCACGCGCGATCCCGGCAGACGACGGGCCGCCCGGCGATGACGCAGATCTCCGACGAAACGCATCCGAGATCACGGCCGGTCCGAGCTTCACGCCGGTCAATCCGCGCCGGCCGCCGTGGCAGAAAACCATCGCCGGGGTCAGGCGATCCGGCCGCGACTGCAAGAACAGCGTCGTGGCGCGCTCCGACTGGCGGGATCGGACTCGGATCGGATCGTGCGATCAGGGGCTGCCCGCGGTCGCCAGGTCGGTGCCCCCCGTCGCGATCTCCGCCAGCCGAGATCTCTTTCCGCCGCCTGCGGACGACTCAGCGGCCGGTTCCGGCCGAATCCCGCCGGCGTTCACGCCAGGCGCCTGGTCCGCGACGGAGGCGGCGGAACACTGCTCGTCGCCAACCCGAGGTTCAAGCTCCAGTACGCGATCGATGACGCCGGGCCCGACGGCCCGGCGACCGTGGAGCTCTGGATCACACAGGACGGCGGCCGGACCTGGATCCGCCGGGGTGACGACCCGGACCGGGTCTCGCCGATCGAGGTCGACCTGGGCGGAGAGGGCACCTACGGCCTTTGCCTGGTGGCCCGATCGGCGTCGGGGCTGGGCGACCAGCCGCCGGCACCGGGCGACCCGCCTCAATCATGGGTCGAGGTCGACAGCACCGCCGCCCGCGGTGCAGCTCCAGCCGCCCCAGGTCGGAACCGGCAGTCAACTCGGGCAAGGTGGCGATCGCCTGGCGGGCCAGCGATCTTCACCTTGCCCCCAAATCGGTCACGCTGTCCTGGCGGCCCGACCAGCCCGGCGCCAGCCTGGCAGACCGATCGCCGATGCCCAGGAGAACGCCGGCCAGTACGTCTGGACCGTTCCGCCGACCGTTCCGCCAGCGGTTCCATCTCAAGGTCGAGGCCGTCGATACCGTCGGCCATCGCGGCTCGGCCGAAACGACCGACATGGGCCCGATCATCGTCGATCGCAGCCGGCCGCGCAGCCGGATCATCGGGCTCGATCCAGAACGCGACCGCGTCGGGCGCCGGCCCGATCGGCCACGGGCCGAGTGCGTGTAAGCGTCCGAGTCGTCTCGGCGATCACGTTCATAACTGCCGGGCCCGAGCAGCTCCTTGACGGCGTCGCGCTCGGAGATCAGCTCCGCGGCCGAGGCGTCGAGCCGCTTCCGGGCGTCGTCGTCGATCGGCAGTCCCGGACGATCGACCACGCTGCGTTCCCCTTCGAGACCAGCGGGAAGCTGTAGATCAGGCCGGCCGGAATGCCGTAGCTGCCGTCGGAGACCACGGCCGCGCTGAACCAGTCGCCCGGCGCAGTCGGCGCGTGGAGCGATCGCACGCTGTCGATCGCCGCGTTGGCCGCCGAAGCGGCCGACGAGCCGCCGCGGGCCTTGATCACCGCCGAGCCGCGCTTGGCGACGGTCGGGATGTAGGTCTCCGTGAACCAGGACGCATCGGTGATCACCTGCGGTCGCCGGCTTGCCGTTGATCTTGGCGTTCTTGTAGTCGGGGTACTGGGTGTCGCTGTGGTTGCCCCAGATCGTCATGTTCGTGACCGCACCGACCGGCGCGCCCGCCTTCTTGGCCAGCAGCGAGGCGGCCCGGTTCTGGTCGAGCCGGGTCATCGCGAACCAGCGGTCGGCCGGAACCTTGGGAGCGTGCGACCGGGCGATCAGGCAGTTGGTATTGCACGGGTTGGCCACGGTCAACACCCGCACGTTGGGGCCGGCGGCCGCATTGATCGCCTTGCCCTGGACCGGTGAAGATCGGGCTGTTCGCGCGGATCAGGTCGGCACGCGACATGCCGTCCTTGCGGGGCAGGCCGCCGACCAGGATCACCCAGTCGGCCCCGTCAAACGCCTCTTCGGCCTTGTCGGACGCCTTGACGCCGGTCAGGAGCGGGAAGGCGCAATCCTCGAGCTCCATGATGGTTCCGTTCAGAGCAGGGAAGCGCGGGCGTGATCTCGAGCAACTGCAACGACACGGGTTGATCGGGCCCGAAGATCGCCCCGGAAGCGATCCGAAACAACAAGGCGTAGCCGATCTGGCCTCCGGCTCCCGTAACGGCGACGCGAATTGGCGAGCTCATGCAGAGTAACTCCGTCGAAGAGGATTCATCAAGTCGGAACCTGATTCTAGTGGAACCTGCCGGCGAGGTGAATCACCTTGGTTCCAGAAATCAGCGCGGCGGTCGGTTACCTTGATGTGCGATCCATCACGCTCAAGCGTGATTCGGCTCGAAAAGCCGCAGCGTGATCCGTTGAATCGAACGCGACGCCCGCCGCGTGCCTAGCGGGCCGGTTTCCTGGCTTCATGGGCCAGTTCCTTCGCGAGTCGGGCAATCCGGCGGGCATCGAACGTTCGGTCGATGTCGCGAGCGAACGGTGACATCAGCCGAACTGGTCACGACAACATTCGACCGGGTCAGGCTCGTCATGCTGACCGTGACCTGGATCACGTGAACGCCAAGCTGCGAAAACAGATGCGTATCCCAGTACCGTGAAGGTTCCGTCGCTCCCGCTGACTTTGCCGTCTGGTGCGGCCGTTGCCCCAATTGATCGTGGCGGTGAAGGTTTGCCGTCGTCGTCGTGTTCGCGTCCGCGAACGTCGCGATCGGCCCGGTGAACGACACCCCCCTGGTCAGGTTCACGACGAGGGATTGCGCCGTCGAGAATGTCGGGTTGAGCCGATGTGTCGCGCCGACGGCCGCGCTCGCGGCGGCGGCACCACTACTGGACACCGCCAGCACACGGTAATAATAGGTCGTCGAATAGCCAAGCCCGGGTCCACAAACGATGTCGATGTGAGGCCGGTCGCAATCGGCCAACCACATGCTGGCGTCAAGACTTCGCTCAACGGTGTAATTTGATGCCCCCTGTGACGCTTGCCAGGAGAGAACCATTTGCTTCAAACCGGACAGGGCGACGGTCAAACTCGACGGAGCCGCTGGTGGCGAGGCGACCGGCGTGGGAGTGGGGGTCGGCGTGGGCGTCGGGGTTGGTGTTGGTGAAGGGGTCGGTGTGGGAGTCGGAGATGGCGTGGGCGTCGGGGTTGGAGTCGGCGTCGGTGTCGGTGTTGGAGTCGGTGTCGGAGAGGCCGAAACGTTGAGGTTGTCGAGATTGAACGAATAATACGGCTCGTTCTGTAAGTTTGAGCAGTCAGCACCGGTGCGATCGTCTGGCCGTTGACGATGGCCGCGTAAACCTGCCCGGAGAGCCCGCTTACCTGCGTGACCGCGCCGCTCGATCCGATGTTTTCGACGGTATTTGAATAGACCGTCACCACGTTCTCGGTTGGGTCGACGAAGATGGGTGAATCGTTGCCGTTTACGGTGAGGGCGCCGCCGACCGTCCAGGGGAATCGGGGATCGCCGTCGGGGCCGGGAGCCTCCGCGGCTGAATCCGTCGCCGATGGTGATGGTCGGGGGCGTGGAAATCTGTCCGGGCTCGTTCCCGTCCGCGAGGTAGGCGGTCGCCCACGAAGCGAGAAAGCTCGTGTCGAACTCGAATGTGTTGCCGGTCACCGATGCCGTCAGGTAGACGCGGCCGGTTTCGGATGCCGAGAGGACCGACGTGCCCCAGTAGTTGTCGGAGTGATGAACGCCGATGGAAATGCCACCGAGCGAGTCGACGATCGTGTTGTCCTCAACGACTGTGCCCAGGTTGGGCAGAGCCGTCCAGCCTTGCGGTAGGGGGAACTCACCCGTACCGCTCGCCGCCGAGTTGATGGCGGCGCCAATCGAGATCGCCATTCCGGTGTAAACCGTATTGTAGGTCGTTCCGCCGAGGAAATAGTTGCCCTCGATCAGGCTGCCGTAGTCTTCGCCATCGAGCTGAATGCCGGTGGAGGATTTGCCGGAAAGATTGAGATTGTTGCCGACGATGGAATTGTCAATGAAGCCGCCCGTGATCTCGATCTCGTAGTAGCCCCCTCGCGGCATGGCCGGCAAGGGATTCTGCATGAGCAGAACCAGCGTGCCGTTGCTCGAGAGACTGACCTGCTGCGCAACCTGATACCAGGTTCCGGCGTTGCTCATGTCGGCAGTGCCGTTCGCATCGACGCCTTCCAGAATCGAGACGACCATTCCAGGTCCGGTCGCGATCGGAAACGCCTGGGCGCGAACATTGGAGAGCACGAGCAAGTCGCCGTCGGCCGAGACGGCCGCCGGCCGGCCCTCGAAGAGGACGCCGTAGGTGCTCTCCGCCAGAATCACCTCGGGGCTGTTAATACCGATAAATTGACCCTCGTTCGCCAGGTAAGTCATCTCGTTGCCGACCTGGCCGGCGCCGCCGCCAAAGGAATTATCTTCAATCATGTTGTCGATGCCCGAGACCGCGAGGTTCACCAAGCCGGAACTCACGGCCGGCGGGATCGGACTGCGAAACCTGGTTGCCATCGACAACGACGTCGTGCGGCGAGTGCAGGGCAAACGCACCGGGCGAATACGTGTCGGCCGTGGACCCGAGCACCGTGTTGTTCGTGATGTTCCACGGACCGCCGAAGAGCTCGATCGGCCCCCCTGCAAAGTCGAATTCGCAGATCGTTCCGCTGTCGCTCGCGTTGGACCGGATCAGATCCATGTCTTGCTCGCCCACATACTGATATGCCGTCTCTCCATCTTGCCGCGAGCTGGCTCTGGAGTCTCGCGTACGAGCCGCCGTCGAACGCCGGCGGGCCGTCGATCGTGAGATTGTCGAATGTGTAGATGGTGATATTTGTATTGGGATTGGAGTCGCCCGTGTCGATGACGGCGTGCTGGATACCGGCGGGGTTGTTCTTCCGGGTCGTAGAGCGAAGGCGTCGTCCCCGCGGGGATTGCTCCAGCGCGATCGGCGTACTCATGTTAAACTCGATCGTGAAGTCGTCGAGATCGAGCTGAATGTTATCGTAAAAAGGCGTGTCGACATAAATGGCGCCCGATGCAGTCGCCGGCCACGGGGCTGTGCTGCCTTGATCGAAAAGCAGCGTGGCGTTATTGCCAATGATCTGGACCGAGTGCGTGATCTCGAGGGGCTGGGTGATCACGATGGTGGTGTTCGCCGGCAACTCGATCGTGTCATATTCGGGGCTTGTCGACATCAGATCGCTGCGCAACTCGGCCTCGGTGGTCGGCGGAGCCGGGGCTGGCTGCGAGTTCAGCGGTTGCGTGAGCACAGTCAGGCTCCAGTTGGCTCCCATGAAGGGTGTCGCGATAGACGGTGCTGTTACCGGATATCGACACCTGAAGGAGCATGGTCGGGCTCGTCGAGCCGGCGGTCGGGGACTCATCACGCACGGGGGGGAAGTAGATGTCGACGACGTTCACGCTGCCGGACTGCAGGCTCGCGTAAACGTGGTCTGGCCCAGGCTGGCGTTGGTGCTGTCCCAGACGGTGCCAACGGGATCGCTGATCTGCCAGATGTCCTGAGCGAACGTCGAACTATTGAATTCAACGCCGGCCGGGGCGGTGACCACGAGATGGACGATACCCCTGCTCGTAAGAAAGTCCGGTTCCATCCTGGCCGTCGTCGGTCACCTGAAACGTACCCACGACGTTGGCCGGCGTGCCGGCAGCCGGCATCGGGTCGGTAGCTGAAACGAGGTTGGATACCGCGACGGTGGTGACGTCAGGAGTGGATTGGTTTTGATAGTTGATCGTGATCGTCAGGGTCATGCCATTGGCAAGGTCGATCAGACTTCCCGTCGAGCCCCCGAGCGGCAGCGGCTGACCACTGGGCCCGGGTCGCTCTTGACCTGAGGGTTAATGTACAGATCGCCCTGACCGGAAGTGGACGACGGAAAATATTCCGCAAGGGCCGCGCCCGTGGGGTCAGGCTCGGTCGCCCATTCGAAACCCCCGGGCACTGAACGACGATCTCGCCAACTGACCTGCTGAGGCCGGAGAGCTGCAGATCCACGATCCTGGATTCCGTCGGATCCCTGAGAGGCATCCGGACCGACCAGGTCGACTCCATTCTGACCGAGGCACGTCGGCCGTCGCTGTCAGGAGGCGACGTGCTTCGAGATGGATAAACTGCGGAGCGAACCGTCTTCTGCGCCCAGGTGCCGAAAAGGCCATGGTGTAGTCTTCGAGAGTCGATGTGACACTTCCGTGCAAAAGTGTCCATCGACTCCCTCCGAAGAACTCATAGCACAATCCGCAAAGTTGCCTCACTAATTTGAAGGATTTTATTCAAGAAACAAGATGGCCTCGGCCGACAACGGCCGGGGATTTAACCTGCGCAAGCGTCAGGGCCGTCAAAGTCGGTCGATCTGGGAGACTTTGCGCGGTGGCAAGCCTGAGCGAGCACGCGGTGGCTGGTCTCACTCGCGCTGAGCCGGGACGAGGGCGGACGGGCCGCAAACGGCTGGGTGTCGCTTTGAGTTTGGCGAGCATAAGTGCCATCTCACGCGGAAGATGGCGCGAGCCCGACAGCAAGACGATTCCCGAAATGCAGAGCGCGGGGATGACGACGAGCATACCGGCGGTCAGGTTTTCCGGATCATGCCCCCGCTGAGCGACCGGGACCGCCCCACGCGGACAAAATCGTGCCGAAGATCGTCGCCATCGAATCAGGCTGTCCGAACGTATCGATTGTCCAGCCCATCAAGGTCGGGCGACCAGATGTCTCCCAGAAAGTGAATGGACGCCAGGGCGGCGCCGCACGCGACCGCGCGCATGTTGGGCATCACCACATTCGCGATGATCGTGTAACACGGCACGATGTTCATGAACATCAGCCCCTCGGCGAGAAACAATCCGCCGAAGATCCAGGGACGGCTCTGTCCATAAATTGCCGCCAGTGTGCACGGAATCGCGGCGATCATACCCAGGCCGGGCAAAATGAACAGTGCCCGCGGGTCGGTCTTCGCGGACCGGTCGGCCAGCCAGGCTCCCGCGGCCGTACCGACGAAGCCGGCGCCCAGAAAGGTCATCAGCAGCGGAGAACCCACCTGGTGCGGCCTCAATCCCTTGGCAACGGTCAGAAAGGTCGGCGACCAGTACACCAGTCCGGCGAGGGCGAACGACGAAAATGTGATGCCGAACACCGAGTACGTGTAGGAGGAATTGACCATGAGGTCGATGTAATCTTCCTGGCTCGGGCCGACTCGCTCGTGCAACCGGAGCCGGCTCGACGTCGACCCCCTCGCTCAACCCCCGGACGGGATCGGGCACCACCAGCGCCACCCAGAGCCAGCAACAACCCCGGGGCACCGACAACCAGAAAGGCCGTCTGCCATGTCGTCACCTGCGCGAAGGCGCGCGCCACGCTGAAGCCCAGCGCCGCCCCCATCGGGGCCGCCAGAAAGAAAACCGCGAGCATTCGCGCGAATCGTGCGTGGAAACAGGTCCATGATGATGGTGACTGCGACGATCTCGAAGATCGCGCTGCCGATGCCCACCGATGGCGCGTGCGAGCCTGGATCTGGCCGTACGACCGGGCCAGGCCGGTGGCAACCGTGGCCAGGCTCCAGATCGCGAACCCGATTCCCAGCAGCCGGGGCCGGCGGAGCCGGTCCGCCAAATAGCCAACCGGCAGGCTCGTCGTCGCCAGTGCCAGCAGCAACACCGTCGACAGCCAGCCGGCCTGAACGCCGGACAGATTGAGCTCGTCGCTGACCTGGGGCAACACCGTCGCCAGCAGCCAGCGATCGATCCAGTCGAGCAGGTGCATCACGAACAAGAGCACGACGACCCACCACATCCATCGGGGTGACGGCACCGACACTGGCACCGCCACGGCCTCGGGCAGTGGCGAATCCAACGCCTTCGTGCCCGCCGCTATTTCCCCGGCACCGGGCGATCAACCGACGTTGGCTCGGCGAGTCTCGTGCTCCACGATCATCGTGCTCCGGAATTCGGTGGCCTGAGTGGTTACTTCGTGTTTTTCAACGTCTCGAGATACGCGATCAGGTCCGCGAAATCCTCCGGGCTCAAACCCTTGGCGAGGCCGGTCGGCATGAGCGACACGTCGCTCGTTTCCGTTCGTCGATCTGGTCCTTGGGAAGCCGGACCAGCTTGGCGTCGGAGTCCTGGATCTCGACCGCGGTATCGGTCTCGTTGCGCACGATGCCAGTGACCACGCGGCCGTCGACCAGGGCGAACATCGTCGGCTCGAAACCAGACGAGATCTTGGCGGACGGATACAACACCGAGGCGATCAATTCGTCACGGGGATACTTGGCTCCCACGGTCGATAACTCGGGCCCGACCGCGCCCCCTTGCTTCCCCACCGCGTGACACTTGACGCACGCCAGGCCCTTCAGATCGCTGAATAACTGCTGGCCCCGCGTCGCGTTACCCTGCCTTTCAGTGCGACGCGCGATAGGCCTCCGGGTCGAAGCCGCATGCCGGCGGGGCTTTCAAGAAAGCGTAATCGGCCGCACTCATGACGGCCACCGAGAACTGCCAGGGTCCACCGCGATTGCCACAGCGAATCAAGATGCGGTTGACGCCCGGATGTAAGCTCGACATCGAAACGTCTCGCGTCGGCCGAAAAACCACGGCGGTCGGAGAAGTCGTACACTTGCTTTCCATTGACCCAGACCGTGAGCGTGTCGTCCGAGCCCACGACAAATTGCGCTGTCCGCTCGACCTCGCTTGTGATCTCGGCATAGCCATAAGCGGCACGGTCATCGTCGTGGTTATAAAATCGTCCCAAATCGATCTGGCCGTTTTTGTCCACCGCCCTGGCGGTCTTCCAGGTCACTCGCTTGCCCGCCACGCCTTCAAACGTGGCCGAGGTCTCGATCGGCTTGTCCGGGTCGAGACGAGCTCCACCCTCGATCGGAAAAGGTCCGAGCACCTTCCACGTCGAGATGGGCACCATGCCGGCGAAGATGGATCGGAGCTCGGGCAAGACCGTCGACGGCAGCTCATTGCGTTTCGCGAGCTGGTCGAGCAACCGGTGCCGCCGGTTCGCGGATCCCGGCGATCGCCGCGGCCGATGCCTTGCGCAGCTCGCTGTTTTTTGAAGTCAAACCGCGGAGATAAACTTGCAAGGCACGAATATCGGGTAGCTCGGTGAGAGTCCAGTTCCGCGTCGAAGCCTGTGTCGGGCTTGTCGGCCAGCTCGATCAGCGCGGGAATCGCCTGGCGATCGCCGATCGCACCGCGGCGACAATGCGCGACGTGGCGAACCTCGGGCGACGGATCGTCCAAGAGCGCGGATGCCGCTGGCCACGTCATCGCGCGGGGTTGATTTCTTGTCCTTGACGATCGCGACCAGAGCATCGACCGCCGCGGACCGCTCCGCCGCGGCCGGGTACTTGAGCCTGCCAGCAAGGGCTGGATGGCCGCGGCGTCCTTGAACCGTCCCAGCGCCTTGATCACACTCGCTCGTTTCTTCGCGTTCCATGTCTTTTGACCGAGCAGCTCGATCAGGGCGTTGACGGCCTTTTTCGACCCAATTCTCTCGACCGCCTCGAGCGCCGCGTCGCGAACCGGCTCGGGGGCATGAGGATCGCGCAGCGCCGCGGTCAGCAGGTCGACCGCCTCGGTATCGGCCAGCTTGCCGAGCACCGCGCGATCGCGCTCTTGACGCCCGCGTCGTGCTCGCGGGTAAACCGATCGCGAAGAAACGACCGCGAATCTTCGGTCGAGCGCCGCCAGCGCCTCGATGGCCGCGGTGCGAATTCGGGGTGCATGGATCGCCTGCGGAAAGGTCGCGCAGGGTGGCGACGACGCGCGGCGTGCCGACCAGGCAATCGTGCGGGCTGGTCGTTTCTGTTTGGCTGGCTAGTCCCCCACCACTTGCCGTCCCATGGGGGCGGTCTGCGATCGACTTCGGCAAGATACTCGAGTGCCTTCAGCCGCTCTTCAACCGGCCGCTTTGTCGCGGCCGCGAAGCTCCGCCAGCCGGCTCGAGGCGGCCTCGTCGTAGACTTGCTCCATGGCCAGCAACGTGCCGGCACGCACCTTGGGGTCGGGCGAGTCGAGTCCCTGGGCGGCCACCGCGCCAGTCGCCAATTCGTCGTATCGCCTGCCGGGCCGAGTAGGCCAGGAATGCGTCTTCTCTCGGCCACCAGGGGCAAGATGGCGGGAAGCGCCGCGGCATGCCCGATCCGGCCCAGCGCGATCACCGCCTGGAGTCGCACCGACAGCTCGCCATCCTTGAGCCGTTTGACCAGCGGCTCGACCGCAATCGGTACGGCTCGCTCGCCAGAGCACGCGCGGCCTGGGCACGCACGTCCCGGCTCGGCGACTTGAGGGACATCGATCAGGGGATAGCTCGCCTCGGGCGTGCCCCCCGCGATTGCATCGACCACCCAGACGAGGTGCCGCCTCGCCACGGGCGCGGTCGCGGCGTTCGCAAGCGCCTCTGTGGCGGCCGGCAGTGCACCCTTGCCCTTGCCGATCAATGCGGTCTGGGCGCGAAACCGCTCGTTGAATGAAGGATGGTCGAGCTGGCGAATCTGGGCCGCGATCGGGTCGGTGTCTTTCCCGCGCGCACGAAGTCTTCCGGGCTTGCCCGTCGTAGGTCACCGCGTAAACGCGTCCCAGTTTCTCGGTCTTGTTGTTCCAGCCCCCCATCGACCAGTCGGCGATAAACATCGTCGTGCCGTCGTAGCGAAGCGCGAGGTCGAGCGGACGGAAGTCGTCGACCTTGCCGTGTTCGACAAAGTCGATCTTCTCGGCCACCTTGAACGTCGAGCCGTCGGGTTCGAACCGGATCGCACGCACGACGCGCTTGCCCCACTCGGCCCAGAAGAGCAGGCCCGCGATATTTGGCGGGCCAGACGTCCTCGCCGTAATAAACCCCGCCGCAAGGAGAACCGCCGCCATACTCGGCCATGCGGGGAAGCATCCGGTCTTTGCCGGGTGTGATAGTCAAACGGATAGCCGTAGTAGCCGCCGTCGATATGATGTGTGACCCGCGTCCACCATCCCAGGCCGTCGTCGGTGTTGTCGTAAGTGAAGAGGTTATCGCGATCGTCGAGATTGGGCTCGAGATGATTGCGCGTGCCCGTCGAGAAAACCTCGAGCCCGGTGCCATCGAGCCGGCACGCAACACGCCGCCGCCGACGACCTGGGCAGTCCGGCCATCCGGCCCGGTGGCTCTGGGAACACCCTTGTCGCCAACGGAGATATAGAGGTATCCATCGATCCCGATCTTGAGTCCGGAGACGATGTGATCATTGAAATCGTTGGGTGAGCCCGCCGGCACACCGAGATCGGTGAAGAGCTCCTTGCGCTCGTCGGCCTTGCCATCGCCGTCGCGATCGCGCAACACGGTCAGGTGCGGCATGTTCATGACATAAAGTGCGCCGTTGTGCCACACCATGCCAAAGATCGCGTTCAGCTTGTCGGCGAAGACGACCGGGTCCTTTCCGTCGCGAAACAGCAGGATCCGGTCGATCGGCTTGCTTGCCGGCCCGACCTGGTCCATCGGGTCTTCGCCGACGAACAACGAGCCATCGGGCGCGGTCGCGACCTGGCACGGATACTGGACTGCCGGCACGGCCGCCACGAGGCGGATCTTGAAGCCCTCGGGTACGGTGGGCAGGGCCGCCAGGGCCGGTCCGACCACGCCGGTCGCCAGCAAGAGCCCGAAGACGCGCGGTCGTGCTCCAGCGGCGTCCGTGGCGAAGGTAGACATTGCATGGATAGACGTTCCCTCATCGATGAACCTGGGGTGGGAATGACGCACGACGAGTCGCGCCGCAAGGCCGGCGGCTTCGGTCGTGAGGGTGGGTCAGAAAGCGATATCGCATCACAGTATAGATCCGCCAGCCGTCGAGCCGCAACCCGGCCAGCAAGCGTTCCGTCGCCGTCGGTCGTCGCGTGAAATCTCAACCATGGCCCGTCCTTTCCGCCACGTGCCGCGCCCGGATGTCGATCACGAGCAAGCTCCAGAGCGCGATCAGTCCCGTCCCGGCGGCGGCGGCGGCATACTCACGCGGAACCGTGCAAGCGAGGGCCAGGCAGGGTAACAGCCACGCGAGGAAAATGCGGCGAGGACGAAGCCGCAAGCTCTGGCACACGATCGTGGCCAGAATCCGGCGGCCATCGCGAAACGCCCGCAGCTTACTCTCGGTGCCGGCAATCCGCGGATGATACGGGATCGCGATTTCCACGGCCTTCAGCTTGCGAGCGACCGCCTCGCTGGCCAGTTCGGTCTCGATCTCGAAGCCGGCCGACCGAAGCTGGACCGTCGTGCGAAAACGCTTGTTGAACGCGCGGTAACCGGAAAGAAGGTCGGTGGTTCCCGGTCCGATCAAGACCCGAAAGGCCGCCCGGATCAGCTTGTTGCCAACCCCTCGCGTTAACGTCATCGCCCCCGCACCGGGGGTTGGCCTGCGTGCACCGACGGCCATGTCGGCCTCACCCGCGAGCACGGGCGCGACCAATAGCGGAGCGGCTTCCGCCGGATACGTGCCGTCGCCGTCGGTTAAGACGACCACGTCATAATCGACCAGATCGGCAAACGCCGCCTGAACCACGTACCCCTTCCCTTGGCGGGGAACATCGACAGTGCGCACGCCCAGCGCCCGGGCAATCTCGCCGGTGCCGTCGGTCGAGTTGTTATCGTAAACGACGATCGCCGCATCGGGCAGCGCATCATGAAACTGCGCGATCACCGTCGCGATCGCGGCGGCCTCGTTATAACAAGGAATGGCGACGGCGATCCGGGGCGGCATTGGCTCTGCTCAGATTCTGCGTTGGAATTCAAGGATGTTGTCTTTGTGAAATGGGTGACCTGGTGCGTCTGCCAAAATCCGGTGTGCACGAAGTGCTTCCTCGGACGGTTCCATCAAGCTACTTCACCGCCCGCGCCGATGCGCCCGTTTCCGTCGCATTAAACCCGACCGGCCGATCGGCGACCACCGTCGTCACGAGGGTGGCCGGGGCGCTGGAACGCCCGCTCTGGGCACGCGAATCAAGAGTGTGCTCGACCCCTCGGGCAAGTCGACCACCTTCGTCCGGGGCTCGGCCTGGTCTTGGCCCGTGGCGAAAGGACCGCTGGCTTGCCATCGAGCCAGACAGCTGATGTCCACCGGTGTGTCAAAAACGAGCCGCGCCTTTTGCGCCACGGGCGAAACGACCGGCACCCACACGTAGGCCGCGTTTTTGCTGGTCGCCGGCCACGAGAGGAGCCAGGTCGGCCTGACCCTCGGCGTTGGCACTCACTCGTCGCCATGATAACTCGCGGCCCCGTTCGTCCCGAATGGTCCGTGCAGGTTTAGCCTGAAATCGGCTCGAAGACCGGTCGCCCGTCCGGCTCATGAATCGGTCCGATCGCCTGGTATTGCCCGACGATGCTCACCGGCTGCTTGAGCGTGGACAGGTAGGCAAGCAGGTCGACGAGCTCCTGGTCGCGTCATCGTCTGGGCCAGCCCCTCGGGCATCAGCGAGACGTCGCTGGTTCGCCGCTCTTCGATCGAGCTGGTCGGCACAACGACTCGCTGGCCGTCGGCCGTCTTGAGAACGATCCGGTCGGCGGTCTTCTTCGACGGGCAGGCCGGTGACCACCCGGCCGTCGGCCAGCGCCAGCACGAGCGAACGGAAGCTGTAGCCGATGGCGGCGCTCGGGCTCAGGATCGAGCGGATCAGCTCGTCCTTGCCGTACTTGACGCCGATCGTCGACAGGTCGGGCCCGACCCATTGCCCGTTGCCCTGAACTCGATGGCAGCTCGCCGCACGAGTTCGTGCCGCGCGGAAGAAAACAGCCCGGCCCTTGTCGGCATCGCCATCACGACGAATCAGCTCGAAAATCGACGGCAACGGCCGTCCGGCGGCCATCCTGGGCAGGGCAACACGGACCTTCGCGCCTGCTCGCGCAACGCGGCGGTCGGCTGACGTGTAGAGCACGTGGCCGCCTCGGTTTTCAGATCCTCGGGCAGCTTGCCGGCGCGGGCCAGCTCGATCACGTGGCAGCCGCCGTCGCGAAGCTGGGCCATGCTCCGCAGTGCCTCCCGCCGCAGGCCCAGCGGGTATTCGCGGCCTGTCAACAGCTCGGTCAGCCGTCCCCGCGTCGCCGAGTGCCGCGCCATCGCCCGCACAGCCGCCTCGGCGACGGCTTGGAACTCGGCTTACCGCGAACCGACGAGACCAGTTGCTCGAGCACGCGGTTGGGCGTGATCTTGAACGAGCCGATCGCCTCCACGGCGGCCACCCGCACTTCTTCGGGTGCCCTGGCATCTTCGGCGAAGCCCTCGAGAGTCCCGCGGTAACGCCCGTCGCCGGTCGCCGCCGCCAGCGCGATCCCTTGCTGGCGCGTCTCGGGATTCGTCGAGCGCCTGCTGGATCACCTGAAGAACGCTCGGCCGTTCGCGAGCCGTGTTCCACTGCCCGCCAGCCGTCGCGCCAGGAGCGCCAGAGCTCTCGCTGATGCACCGGATCACTGGCCTTCGATCGCCATCCGGCCACCAGTTCCGGCCGTCTCGGGCTCGTTCATCCGCTCGAGGATGTCGTCGGCCGCCTGTTGCAGCTCGGGTGCCCGGAGAGCGGGGATCACCCGCTCGAGCAAGCGGCAGCACTTCGCGCCGATGAACCCGCCACGCGAGACCGAGGTACTTGCTGATGCGCTCGCCGGCAGGTCAGGCGTGCCGGTCTCGATATACGCCTCGTTGCGGTCGACCGGGAAATACGGCGGCAGCGCGACCTGGCCCTGCTTGCCGGCTTCGCTCCAGACTGAGATCACCGTAAAGCGTGCCGTCGAACAGCTCGGGCAGGTATCGCTCTCGCGCTTCTCGAGCGCCAGCCCGAGCGCTTCGAGATACCAGCGATCCTGCCCGTCCCACGACGCGGCCAGCTTGCGGAGCGCATCGCCGACTTTGTCCGTGGGCAAATTGCGCAGGGCCAGGATCAGCTCGCGACGCACGCCGGCGTCGGGATCGTCGGCCATCGGCCAGCAAGGTATCGAGATGCTCCAGCGCCGCGGCGGGCTGCCTTGGCTTCGGGTTCTGATGTACTCGACTCGCCCGTTCTCACGGCAGTCGCGGCCGAGAATGCGGACGGCCTGTTCGCGGAGCCGGGATCCCCGTTGTTGACCCGCCGGGATCAGCATCGCCATCGCCACCGCGTCGCCCTCGATCGCGTGCCAGACCCAGAGGCCGCGCGCCCGATAGATGGGGTCGTTGTCAGTGCACCGCGACGTCGCCGACATCGGCCGCCGCTCGGTCGTCTTTGCCCCGCGCGATCAGCCTCGCCGGGCTGCATCCTGCGTGGCGATGTTGGGCGACTTGAGCGCCGCGATCAGTCCCTCGGGCGTCGCGAAGTCGACCTTGACTTTCTGGCTCTTGTGCCCCGTCGGGCGCAACCCGATAAATCCGCCCGGTCGTCTGGTCGCTGAAGGCATGGCCGCCCACGCCCGCGTCGTACCAGTCGGCCACGAATACCGACCCATCCGGGCCCGTGCACGCGTCGACCGGCCGGAACCATGGGTCGTCCTGCCGAGAGGAAGACCTTGTACTGGGTTCGAAACGCTGCCCCCTTGCGGGTGAGCGGGAAAAATTGACCTGCCGCGTGCCGGCGTCGACCTCGAGGAGGCCCCGCGATATTCGGGCGGCAAGAGCTCGCCTTCATAGACCATGATGCCGCACGGGCTGCCGTTGCCGGTGCCCACGAGCTTGGGCACGTTGCCCGGCACCTCTTCACCCCAGTGCCGCGGGCTCCCGGGCGTGCGATAGCCGTAATGACCGCCATCCATCGCCCAGATCACCCGGCAGCCGCGATTGCCGTCGTCGTCGTTGTCACTCGTGAAGATGTTGCCGAACGAGTTCAGGCTGGTCTCGTAATTATTGCGCTGGCGGTCGCAGATGACCTCGAACTGGGTGCCGTCGCGGTTCACTCGCAGCGTGTTGGCCAGTTGATCGGACGAAACATGCCGGCCGCTCTTGTCGACCACGTCGAAGTTCTGCGCCCGCTCGGAATGATCTTGCTGCACCGAGCAGCAGCCGTCGCCGTGGCTGAAGTAGAGCTTGCCGTCCAGGCCCAGCACCATGCCGTGGACGCCGTGGTCGGAGTCGATGCCGCCGAAGCCGGTCAGCAGGGGATAGCGCTTGTCGGCCTTGTCGTCGCCGTCGGTGTCTTCGAGCACGAGCAGATCAGGGCTGTTGCCGACGAAGACGCGGCACCCGGTGTACTTGCCGGCCTTGTCGTGATGTTCCTCAACGGCGATGCCCATCGGAACGGGAAAGACCCGGTCGGCGAAGACGGTCACCTTGTCGGCCTTGCCGTCGCCGTCGGTATCTTCGAGGATCTTGATCTTGTCGGCATCCTCGATGCGATGAAACCGCTGGTTGCCGCCGCGAGTCAGCCGGTAATTGAGCCCCTCGGCGACCCAGACCCGGCCGCGGGAGTCGACGTCGATATTGGTCGGATTGACGAGCATTGGCTCGGACGCCCACAGCGTCGCCTCCAGCCCCGCGGCCGGCTTGAGCCGTTTTGCCGTCTCCTCCGCCTTGACCTGGGCCCGCGCCGACGGAGGATATATTCCGATCGGCCGCGAAGACGCCGAGCATGACTGCGGCGACGAGTCATCCATGCGGCAAAACGCGGTGCATCATCGATGGCGACTCCCGGGGCCCGGCGAGCGACGGATGTCGCGTCGTTTTCCACGAGGGCGGCTCGCGGTCGAATAAATCGCGCCATTTCTGCTTGAGATCGGCGACCGGCGCGACCTTTAGGGCTGCCAGCTGCGCCAATACGGTATCAGGCATCCGACGTTCTCCGCTTGGGGACCGCAGGATGACCGCTCTTGGTGCCCGAGAAGTCGAGCGAACTTTCTCCGGTTTGTTGGGGTTTTTCGCTGGACTTCCGGGCTTGAACACGGATGAGGCCAGCGGCCAGCATATCCGCCAGTTCGGCGATTCGCTCTTGGGCTGCGCCGTGCTCCATGGCGCAGTCTCAGGCGACCGTCCCCGAGGAGGACGCAGCTCGGCGATCGCAGTCGCCCAGCCATTGTTCGATCTCGTCCTTAAAGTAGTACACAATACGCGGGCCGCACCGATGAAAGACCGGCCCGGTGCCGTTGATGCGCCATTTGGCGAGCGTCGAGCGGCTCACACGCAAGTAGTCCGCGGCCTCGACGGCCCTCAACCTTTCACGCTCATTGGCTCGCATCTCTGTTCCTCCTGGCGAAGGTGATTCCTTATTCGCCAGAGAGGCTGACAGAAACGCCTTTAGGGCGTCAGGTTATACAATGGCATCATTTTCGTACCCGGCTTCCGCTCATGGAGGTCTTCAAGGCCAAGCTTCTTTAGAAAACGGCCGTCAAATACATGATAATTCGTGGCCGCGGTCGGATCCTCGAAATTACGTTTGACCTTGCGGTAGCTAGCTTTCATCGCGTCGACGCCGGCTCGAGCATTTCGACCGGACAGAAGCATAGTCGCGCAGGCAAATGTCTTATTGTCGAGCCAGGCATCAAGCTTTTCGAGACTATGATGTGGCACCAGGTGATATTCCCTATGCAATGCAAGTTCTTTCCTTGCCCGCTCTCTGATGCGGCGTGCTTGCAGCACGGCGTCCCACCGCTCCAAGTCCCATTGATCCTGTTGGAGGCGAGCCACGCGTCCTGCAGATCTGCCTCGCTTCTGCGACTTTTCGCGCTTCAACAGGTCAACTAACACCTGGAGGGCCGCCTCGGTGACCCAAGGTGGCGGAGGTATCTCGTGCTCTACGCAATAATCCAGCGCCGCAACCGCGGCGATATCCTGGTGAGCGGACAAATTCTTCAGTTCGTTCAGCTCCCGCTCGTTAATCTTGTCGGTAGGAGACGGAGTTTCGCAATGTCTCATCGGACGTACCTCGCGAATCAGGGGCTTCGTTCCGCACTCTCGACGGTTAGTTCCTCTGCCGCCGCCGGGTTGCGCGTGATGCGCAGAATCCAGCCGTAGACTGCGCGCTGATGCTGATGGAAGAGCGTCTCAAAGGCGGCTTCAAAGCTCTCCGCGCTGCCGTGCCGGAAGTCCTGAAGCACGCCGCTCGTCTCGCTCTCCATCCGCTCTTCCCTTTCTATCTGCACTTACGTTCCCTGCGCAGAAAAGGTTACAGCGATCTTCAGCGGCAACTGTTGCAGCGGGTTCGCGCATCCCTTCTAGGGACGGTATAGCATGGATTCCCGCAAAGCCCATCCGGCGATGAGCAGGCTGGGAGCAGGCGCGGGCGGAGCATCGCCGAGCGCGCCCAGAGTGGTCAATTGAATCTCTTGCTCAGGCTGCGCGGCATGAGAGATCACGGCGCAGGGAAGCTCGGCGGAAACTCCTACTGCAAGCCACTGCCGCGCCAACTCGCCCAGGTCGCGCCCCGGCATATAAACAACGCGCGTCGCATCTTCTCCGAGAGCCTTGGCGCCTGATCTTTCGGCTGGGCGTGATGGCCTGTGGAGAAGACGACACTGGACGCGAACTCTCGGTTGGTCAGTGAGCAGCCAAGTGCCGCGGCGGCGGCAAGGGCAGCGGTGATGCCGGGAACAATCTCGAACCGCACACCAGCCTCGGCGAGCGCGGCAATCTCCTCGGCGGCGCGGCCAAAGAGCAGGGGGTCGCCACTTTTCACACGCGCGACAGTTCGTCCGGCACGCGCCTGCTCTATCATTCGCGCATTGATCTCCGACTGCGTAATGGTTTTGACGCCGCAGCGCTTGCCCACATTGATCACCTCGGCGGTTGGCGAGGCTATATCCAGAATCGCCTGCGGAACCAGATCGTCGTGCAGCACGACATCGGCGGATTGCAGCAGCCGCAAAGCCTTCACTGTGAGCAGCTCCGGGTCACCCGGTCCGGCTCCGATCAAGTAAATTTTTGCGCTTGAATCAGCAGACTCTGCACACCGCGCATCGTCATCTTCTTCACTCCATACACTGTCATCCTGAGAGGAGCGCAGCAGAGTCGAAGGATCTGCGTCTTCGTTGGGCGCCCCATCCATTTCACGTACATTGTGAAATGGATGGGATTCCAGAGCCATCTGTCGCGCGGGGCAGAACTCTGCCGGGCAAGCCGGGCGCTGCGCCAGTTCATGCAGCAGCAATCTCCGCGCCTCTCCTTTTGGATGCGTGGCAAGAACCTCATGCCGCAAGCGGCCCACCTCTTCCAGCCACGAACCCATGTCTTGTGGCAGTTGCTCGTCAATCTCCCGGCGCAACCGCTGAGCGACCGCAGGACTTTCACCCGCAGTTGAGATTGCAATTTGCAATGCGCCTCTGCTGACCACGGAGCCAAAGTAAAAGTCACAGTTGGGCGGATCGTCCACGCTATTGGCCAGGATGCCGCGCTCAACGGCTGTCCGATAGACGGTAGCGTTGACCTCGGAGTCGCTGGTGGCGGCGATGACGACGAAGTTACCGTCCAGATCGGCGCTCTCAAAGGGCCGCTCGATCAGCTCGATCCGGCCTTCGGCGGCGAGCTGGCGGATTTCCGGTCTCGATTCGGGAGCCACCACACGCAACCGGAGACCGGTTTTAAGCAGGCTGGAAATCTTCTCGAACGCGACAGAACCCGCACCCACTATCAGACCGCGGCGTCCGTCGAGTTTGAGAAAGATGGGCAGCAGGCTCATCGATAACTCACTCAATCCGCCACTCCGTACGGAACCGGGGCAGAGGGCAGATCGCGCTCCACAGCTTCCACCGCCTCTCCGGCCAGATGCGCGCGGAGTTCTTCGTTCGTATGGCGCAGGAACCAGGCGCGCAGATTCTCCGCAGGCGCGCGCGTCGCCAAGTAATGGCGCAGCAGGCGCTCGATGGCCTCGGGAACCAGCGGCGCGGGGCAGCGAAAGCCCACTGGCCGGGCAATTGCCGCATGCTGCCCGACGGCTCCGCCCAGGCAGAAGTAGTAGGCGTCGATCAGGTTGCCATCTTGCTTGATCTTTTTGCCTTCCATGCCAATGTCCGCGATCCAATGCTGGCCGCAACTGTTAGGGCAGCCGGTGACGTTGAGCCGCAACTGCTGGTCAAACTCCGGCAAGCGCTCTTCCAGTTCGTCCACCAGCCAGCGGGTAAAGCCTTTGGTCTCGGTGATGGCCAGCTTGCAGAACTCGGTACCCGTGCAGGCGACGGCTCCGCGCCAGAACATCGAACCTTCCACTTGCAGGCCGATCTTGCCCAGTTCGCTTAACAATTCCTCAGTTTTCTGGTTGGGAATGTCGATGAAGATCAGATTCTGCGAGACTGTGGTCCGCAGTGCGCCAGAGCCGAAACGCTCGGCCAGTTCGGCGGCGGCGAGCAGTTGGTCGCCGGTCAGCCGCCCGCGCAGAACCGTCGCGCCTACTGAACTCAATCCGGGCTGATGCTGCGGATGAACGCCGGCGTGATCGCGGTAGATGTCGTCGGGGACTTGCTCCGGCGCAGCGGGCAATAGCGTGAAATCCAGCCGCGATTGCAGCTCGGCTAGAAAGCTTTCCGCCGTCCAGCCTTCTTTCAGGAAGAGGTACTTCATCCGGGCCTGGGCGCGATTCTCGCGCAGCTTCTGCTGTTCGCGGAAGATCTCCACCACCGTTCGCGCCACGCGGACGGCTTGCTCGGGAAGCACAAAGGCATTCAGGCGCACGGCCAAGTGTGGCTCTTTGGAGAGCCCTCCGCCGACGCGCAGCGAGTAGCCGATCTGGCTGTTCAGCTTGGTTGCGGTGAAGGCAATGTCGTTGATCTCAGGATGCGAACACCACGAGGGGCAGCCGGTGACACAGATCTTGAACTTGCGCGGCAGATTGTAGAACTCCGGATTGCCGCTCAGTTCTTTGGAAATCTCCATAGCCAGCGGTGAGCCATCCACCAGCTCATCGGCGGCCACACCAGCCAGTGGACAGCCGGTCACATTGCGGAGCACATCGCCGCAGGCGCCGATGGGAGAAAGGCCGATGGCGTAGATGGCGTCTACAATTTCAGGCAGCGACTCGATGGTCAGCCAATGAAGCTGAATGCACTGGCGGACGGTGATGTCGGCCAGGTTGCGCCCGTATTTCTTCGACAGCTCTCCGATGGCGCGAAGCTGCCGCGCGCTCACCACGCCGTTGGGAATGCCGATGCGCATCATGAAGTAATCCGAAGTGATTCCTTCGCCGCCCTTGCCGCCTGTGGCGCCCACGCCGTCGCCCTGAGTGTAAATGCCCCACCACTTGAAGTAGAGGCTGGCCCACTCCGGCAAGACGCTGGCACGGCCCTGACGGGCAAACTCGCGCACTTCGTCAAAGGCCAGCCAGGGGTTTTTCTCGCGTTTCAGGCGCTCGGCGCGCTGCGCATTGGTCTCTTTTACGGGGACAACTTCACTCATTTTGCATCTCTCCAGAGACAGGAAACCCGCGGCAGCAATCGCTGGATCGCGGGCATCGGGGGAAATCTTGGATTTTGAACTCGACGTTAGACCCAGTTCACCCGCGCGCGCAAAGCAGACAACAACAGCGACAACAGGTGCAGCCTGACATACCTGAATGGTAGGAGCGGTGAATGCGAAAGTCAAGACAATGGATTGACAGGAAATTAAATCTATTTTACCTTTAGGAGAGAGTTGATCCAAATTGCAGAGATTCAAACTCCAAATCGCGTGTTGTTGTTGCCGCTAGCGCCCGCTGGCCGGTCCGCGATGTTGTCTTTTCCCAATACAAAAGCCTATTGAACTTACGAGCAAAAGATGCCCCTGTCTAGACCCATCATTGCAGTCCTTTCCGAGGACTCTGCCCGCGCCGTGAACAGGCCGGGAGCGGCGCTCTGCTCGTGTTGTTGTCTTCCCACCTGTCGATAAAACTCTGTCGCGCCGTACGGGCCAGAGGACTTGGGTCCCAGCCCATCCACAGCTTCCCAAATTCCAAGGAGAGTCCAAAGTGCAAAAAATTCTTTCTGCTGTTCCATCTGCTTTTCTGCGCCGGTTGCCGCTATTCGTCTCTGCCGTGCTCTTTCTGTTTGTCTTGTCAACCGGCTTACCCCTCGCTGCTCAAGACGACGTTACCACCCAGCACGCCACCTCCGGGTTGGGCGGCGTCTACCTCGCCGGTCCGGCAAACAACCCTTTGAGCTACTTGAATGGCCCGGCCTGGCGCACTACCGGCAATCCTGCGCCTTATGACTTTCATGACTTTGCCCCATTCACCGATCTTGACTCAAAATTGCCCAAATGGATTAACTTGCAGGGCGAAGAGCGCATCCGGTACGAGGCGTACGACAATAACAGCTTCAAGGCAAATGCCGACGATTCCTACCTGCTGAACCGCTTCCGCTTCCAAGTAAATCTGCATACGCCCAGTTGGTTCCGGGTAACGGCCCAGGTGCAGGACGCCCGGTCGGGTTTTCAGAACCCGCCGATTGGCCCGCCGAATACGGTGCGCTGGGATCTGAAATTGGCCTATGCGGAGATTGGCAATCCAGACAAACACTGGGCCAGCCTGCGTGTGGGTCGGCAGCTGATCAACTACAACAACACCATCATCGCCAACTCCGAATGGCGCAACCAAGGCCGCTCCTACGATGCGGCGGTGGTGAACCTGAACGCCAAGCGCGAGCATCTGGGCATCTTCGCCGCCTCGGCTGTTGTGCCACAGGGCTATGGCATCAGCCCGCATCAGGAGGGCAACAACATTTATGGAGCTTACGGCCGCATCGATGATCTGGCGCCGCACTCGAACCTTGAGCCGTTCTTCCTGTGGCGCGTGCAGCCGGCTGAGGTGGTGGAAGCCGCTAAAGGCAAGAGCACCGGCAAGGAAAACGAAAAGGTTTATGGATTGCGTTTCAAGGCGCAAGCCCACACGGCTCTCGATTATGGCGGTGAAGTGATCTACGAAGGCGGCACAGTGGGACCGCAAAGCATCGGCGCTTGGGCTGTGCAGGGAGGCGCGGCCTACCGGTTCTTCGATATTGCTGCCAAGCCGCGCGTCTTTACCCAATACGACTACGCCTCAGGCAACAGTAATCCGGCGACGAATGCAAAGCACTCCACCTTCGATACGATCTACCCAACAGCTCACGATCGCTTTGGAATCACCGACCTCTTCGGCTGGCAGAACATTGAAGCGGCGCGCGTCGGCACAACCATTGAGCCTCACCGGCGGCTCAGCTTCACGGCGCAGGGGCTGGATTTTTGGGCGGCAGACGCTCTCGACTCGATCTATAACACTTCGGGCAGCGCGATTGTGACCAACAAAACCAACCATGGCCGCCATGTGGGAGCAGAAGTCGATGGCTACTCCTGGTATGAACTCAACAAGCACTTCAACCTGGGCGGCGGCGTCTCTCACTTCGGCGGAGGCCAGTTCCTGACAAATGTGACCACCAGCCACTCATACAATTACTACTACTTTGCGCTGAACTTCAAAGACAACGGAAAGAAGTAGCCAAAAATACTTGATTGATCCGGCTGAATTGCATTGCGAAATAAAGCCCCGTCATCCAGAGCGGTGCAAAGTTAGGCGGCGTTGTCGACGCGATTCAGCATCGGTGAACTCAACTGCTGGCGCAAACTCCCGGCCAGATCGGCCACGACCCGCATTCTCTCCGCTACCGACGCGGGAACCTCGATGCCATTGAGCGCCAGTTGGGAGTGCAGCAGCAGACCGGCGACGGTGGACTTCAGCTCGGTTTCGATGGCGGCGGCGGCGGCGCGGCGGGCCAGTGATTGTTCCCGCTCGCGGCGATGCAGCGCGGCGCGAATCTCGCGAATCAGGCGCGAGGCGCCGGAGAGGGCAAAGTTGATCTGGAGCGGGATGGCCAGGCTGGCGTGCTCCCAGATCGCCTCGGCAGAGGCCGGATCACACTCGGCCATCGTCTCATCCACCACCACGGCGGCAAACTCACGGCGGCGCAGCGCGGCCAGCGCCGCCTTGCGTCCATCCGCCACTTCAACCTCCATGCCCAGTTGTGCTGCTACTACGGCGGCGCAGTTACGAGCGCCTTCGATTCCGGTCACAATCAATATGCTCATTCCAGACTCCTCATCTGCCACTGGCCGGGTGTGCGGCTCTGGGCGGGTGTGCGGCTCGCGGCCGGCTTTCCCGGCTGGAGCAGAGGGTATTCCCGTAATTAACCTATCGGCGCGATTAGTTCCGGCTTGAGTCCAGTGGGATCATTCTTCCCGAAGCGGGTCGGCAATGCCGTATTCCTTCAGCTTGCGGTACAGAGTGGTTTTGCCAATGCCCAGTAGCTTGGCCGCTTGCAGCTTGTCGCCGTTCAGCACGCGGATCGCTCCCAGAATCGCCTGGCGCTCCATCTCCGCCAAAGTGGTCAACTGCTGCGGCGCTTCGCCCTCTGCGGCCTGCTCGTTGGCAACCGCCGAACGCCGTGCCTCCAGCCCCTGCTGCTGAAGCTGCGTGGGCAGGTCGCCCAGATGCAGAATCGGACCGCTCGAAAGCGCGCAGGCCCGTTCGATCGAGTTTTCCAGCTCCCGCACATTGCCCGGCCAATCGTGACGCATCATGGTGCGCAGCGCCTCGTCGCTCAGCGTGAATTTGGTGCCATGCTCGCGGCTGATCTGATCGAGGAAGTGCGCTGCCAGAAGCGGTATATCCTCGCGGCGGTCGCGCAGCGCGGGCAGGCGCAGATTCACCACGTTGAGCCGGTAGAAGAGGTCCTTGCGGAAGAGGCCCTTTTCCACCATTACCGCCAGATCGCGGTTGGTGGCGGCGACGATGCGCGCCTTGATCGGCACGCGATGCGTCGCGCCCACCGGACGGACCTCTTTCTCTTGCAATGCGCGCAGCAGCTTGGCTTGCAAATCAAGCGAAAGCTCGCCAATTTCGTCGAGAAAAACCGTTCCGCCCTCGGCCGAGACCAGCAAGCCGTCCTTGTTCCGGTTGGCTCCGGTAAAGGCTCCCTTCACATAGCCGAAGAGTTCGCTCTCGATCAGCGTCGGAACCAGAGAGCCGCAATCGACCGGCAGAAAGGGCTTTTGCGCATTGGGTCCATAGGCATGGATGGTGTGCGCCACCAGTTCCTTGCCGGTGCCGCTCTCGCCCAGGATCAGAACCGGATGGGTGCTCTGAGCAACTTTGGAGAGGATGCGGTAAAGCTTCTCCATCTCCCCGGAGCGGCCGATCATGGCGCCCAGCCCCTGCGAGAGGCGTAGGCGCTCGCGCAACTGCCGGGTGGTATTGTCGGTGATCAGGCTGGCGGCGGCGCGATCCAGAACCGTGGAGAGTTCATCGATGGCGAAAGGCTTGGCCAGATAATCCGAAGCGCCGCAACGCATCGCCTCGACGGCCGAGTTGACCGAACTGGAGGCGGTCATGGCAATCACCGCGGTCTGCGGGTAGAGCAGCTTGACTTCGCTAACCAGCTCCAGACCTTGATTGGAGCCTGCGGGGAGGTTGACCAGCAGAATGTCTGCGGTCGAGCCGCGCAGCATGCCGCGCGCCTGACCCAGATCGCCGGTGCTCTCAACCGCATAGCCTAGGCTGCCGGCAATCTCGGCGCAGGCCGAGCGGACCGCCGTGTCGGCGTCGACCACCAGCAGGTGCAAACGCACCGGCTGTTCAGCGAGTTGTTGAGGGATAAAATCCATGACTCTCGAATTCAGAACTGTCTCCAGCATTGTAATCGCCTCACATGCAAATAGTTGAATGGAAGAGTGAGTTAGACGCCAGACCTACGTTTCCCGACCGGCGCGCCGCAGTGCATCGCCTTGCTTCTCAATGAGAAGGGAGGGAGCGGAGAGGAAGATTGATCTCGAATATGGCTCCAGAAGGGATCCGGTTGGCGGCATGAATACTGCCTCCCGAAGCTTCAACGATCGAGCGGGTAATGGAGAGTCCGAGTCCACGGTGCCCAACCGGCCTCTCCCCCTGTTGCGTGGAAGCGATGGCGCGGGTGGTGAAGCCTGAGTCAAAGATTTTGGTCAATGCTTCGCTGGGTATCCCAGGCCCGCTATCCTCAACGGTGAGCGTGACGCTCCCGGCCGAGCTGTTGGCAGTCGAGCTTTCCCGCAGGCCAAGCCGGATGCTTCCGCCCTCCGGCATTGCCTCGGCGGCGTTCTTCACCAGGTTGACCAGAATCCGGGTCAGATCCTCGCCGGTCAATCGAACCGGCTGCGCGCGAACCGGCTGCGCGCCACCTTCGATCTCCAGGGTGAGCGTGATCGATGGTCCGGCCAGTGCCGCGAGCAGATTATGGCTGGCGCGCAGCTCGGTCGCCAGATCGTTGATAGGCTCGGCGGGCAACAGATCCCAGCGGTGCACCCGGCCCTGTGAGGATGCGCCGTTGACTCCGCTCTCGCTCTGCGCCATTCCATTTTGATGGCCCGTCGGATGGGCGAGCGAAGCCGCGCTTCTCGGAAGACCCGGTTGCGCATCCAGCGCCACCAGCTTCTCCACCAGCCTGCGGCTGGCCGTCGCCACCAGGCGAAGCTCGCTGCCGTAGTGCTGAAAGGTTGGATTGAGCACTCCCGGCTCCTCCAGCAGATCGCAGTAAAGTCCCAGTGCGGTGACCATATTCCGCGCGTCATGGGCCACCTCGGCCAGATTTTCGCTTGTGCCGCGCAGGTTGGAGAGAGTCTCGACTATCGCCTCCACACGCCTGCGCTCCGCCATCACGCCCTTCCCCTTGGCCACGTCGATGCCAGCCAGTCCGGCTCCGGCAACTCCATTTGCTGCTCCGGCCAATCCAGCCGCCGCCCTTCCCGCATCGAATCCTGTCGCTTGCACCGCCTGTTGCATAGCCGCACCCTTTCCTTGCCCTGATCCAGATTTGTGGGTTCCCAGATTTTTGCTTCCCACTTTCCTGTCTTCCCGTTCCTGCTCGACTGTGATCTGTTGTCCCTTTCTATTACACGCGGCGTGCCAAACTAGAACGGGAGGATTAAGTTCCTGATAAGGGAAGTGATTAACCTCCAATTTCGGTTGGACCCGTTGAAAGCGAATTTGTGGAAAACGATCCCGAAACGGGAAATAGAAATTGAAGGAATGTTCTATACGTAGTTTATTTTCAATCGAGTTAGACAGATATTCCTTTTCCGGGTCGAACAGATTGGAAAATTCCCATCCTGGGATTGGAGAGCGCTAATCACTTTGATCTCCGCCCCGCAAGCCCCCTTCCCGTACAATCTCTCCATGAACAACTCTCCCTCTGTCTTTCGCCCCGGCGGTCGCACGCCACTTCAGCTTCGCCCGCTCACCCTTACTCCCAGCTTTGTCCAGACCGCCGAAGGTTCCGTTCTGGTCTCGCTGGGCAATACGCGCGTGCTGACCAACGCCACCATTGAACAGGGCGTTCCCGGCTGGCTGCGCAACTCGGGGCGCGGCTGGGTGACCGCCGAGTACTCGATGCTGCCCCGCGCCACCCTCACCCGCACCCCGCGCGAGAGCGAGAAGGGCAAGATCGGCGGGCGAACGCATGAGATTCAGCGGCTGATCGGCCGGAGCCTGCGCTCGGTTGTGGACATGAAGGCATTAGGCGAACGAACAGTAATTCTGGACTGTGATGTGATCCAGGCCGACGGCGGCACGCGCACGGCGGCGATCACCGGCGCGGCGGTCGCGCTCGGACTGGCGCTGAATGCACTGGTCACCGCCGGAACGCTCAAGCAATCGCCGATGAAGCAACTGGTCGCCGCCACCTCTGTGGGCATCGTCGGCGGAGCCATGCTGCTCGACCTCTGCTACGAAGAGGATTCGCAGGCCGAGGTGGACATGAATGTGGTGATGACCGCCGACGGCGGCCTGATCGAGACGCAGGCCACGGCCGAGAAGGGTTCTTTTTCGAGGGCGCAGCTTAATGAACTGGTCGATCTGGCCGAGGCGGGCCTGAAGCAGGTCTTCGCCGCGCAAAGATTGGTGTTGGGGTAATTCAGTCAGAGGCAGAGATCACTTCTCCGCGCAGACGTCTGGCGTGAAGAAGTAAAGATGCCGTGAGAAAAGCAAGCCCTGCCAAGGAAATTATCGGAAAGAACCAGTCAAACCAGATGGGCCGATAGCGAGAGTAGACTTTCCATAACCCTCCACACCAGTTCTCACCGAATTCGACTGTAACACCTTCGTTTCGCCGCTGCTACTTTCAATTCGTCCATCGTATCGAAGCGTAAGACGTTTCGTGACGGGGTATCCACCAGAAAGAACTTTCTGTCATAAAGTGATAGAGATTGCATACGGGGTTCCGGAAGGAACCGGCTCCCTAGCAAGTAAGGCTCGGATTCTTGCAAGTAGGTAATCAACGCCACGCTGTTTGGCCCATCCTCGACACGGCTAGTACCTGGACCGCGAAGATAACCGAATGCATAGCTGATGCCACCCACAGTATAGCCGTTTGGTATAGGTGCCTTTCGAACTGTAGACATACCATTATCGCGATCAAAAACCAACCCAAGAATATAGCTATAAACGATCCAACTTACCAACACCCAGACCAAACCTAAGAATGGCGTTCTCGCACACCGGAAGAGAAATGCCTTACGATTCGGAACAGAATCAGGAAGATACCATCTGCCAAGGACTACCAAAATGCCAGCGACCACACCAGCAGCAATCAAGCCGATCACGCCATAGAAGAGGTATTCCATGAAAATTCCGAAGCCCGCCATCGCTAGTATTCTCCCATTTCAAGTAATCGGTGGTGCCATCAAGGTATCAGGCGAATGTTGAAGTTATATAAGTGAAGGTTAGGAGGGTACAGTTGCTCTGTCAATAGATGAAGTATAGGCGTTTCAACAAGATTGTTGATTTGACGGAGGCAAGACTTTGGGCGCTGTGCTTGGCACTTGGTCCATAAAGTTTCCTCGCCCCTTCGCTTGCTATCATCGATTCAAGCTCCCTGCACTCCCGCTCTGGGATCTTTCACTGAGGTTTCCATTGAACTCCATCTCTCAAGCCGAGCTTTCCGCACCTGCTCCCGTGCACGGCCACTCGCTCCAGGCCGGGGCCACGGCCACGCTGATCCACGACCTGCGCGAACTCTTCAAAGTCAAGGTCGTTGCGCTGGTGCTGGTCACCGGCTGGGGCGGCTTTTATCTTGGCTCACTGCACTCCGGCATCACCAGTATGCAGCGCGGACTGCTCGATACGTTGCTGGGAATTGGCCTTGTCTCCGCCGGAGCCGGAGCGCTGAATGAGGCCTTGGAGCGCAAGATCGACGCGCGCATGAAGCGCACCTCTGACCGCCCGATGGCCGCCGGCCGCTTTTCACTAGCACAGGGCGTTCTGGCCGGTCTGGCCGCGCTGATGCTCGGCGCTTGGTGGCTGGCAGCCCATACCAACCTGCTCACCGTGGCTCTGGCGCTGCTGACCGCCTTTGCCTATGTGGCCATCTATACGCCGCTCAAGCGCGTCACCGCCCTGGCCACCTTTATCGGCGCATTTCCCGGCGCCATGGGTCCGCTGCTCGGCTGGACCGCCGCGCGCGGCCAGGTCGAAGTGGCCGGGCATCGCCCTCTTCGCCATCCTCTTTGTCTGGCAGTTTCCTCACTTCATGTCGATCGCGTGGCTCTACCGCGACGACTACGCCCGCGCCGGCATTCGTATGCTGCCCGTCGTCCAGCCCGACGGCCTCTCCACCGTCGTCCAGGCGCTCTTCTTTGCCGTGGTGATGATCCCCGTCAGCCTTGCGCCCTGGCTGCTGGGCATGGCCAGCTTGACCTACGCCATTCTGGCCGCCGCGCTCGGCCTGCTTTATCTCGCTTACACCATTCGCTTCGCCCGCATCCTGCGCGTGAAGGATGAAGACGAAAGCCGCAAACTGGCCCGCGATCTGCTCAAGATCAGCGTCCTTTACCTGCCGCTGCTCTTCACCGCGCTGATGCTCTGCGCCGTTGCGAAAGCCTAAGGAAGCCATGACGACCTCTGCTCAGCAATCGAAGACACGTCCTGCCATCGCCGCCATTCTCGCCGTCAGCGCGGCGGCCACGGCCTTTCTCTTCTGGCTGATCTATCTTCATCCCGCCGCCGATCAGGCCAACGTTCGATTTGCCTTTCTACCCGCGCTGAACGCGCTGCTCAACGGCCTCAGCGCTATGGCTCTCTTGATCGGCTTCACCTTCATCCGCGCCCGCCGCATTCCCGCCCACCGCGCGGCGATGCTTTCTGCTTTTATTTTCTCCACGCTCTTTCTGGTCAGTTATATCCTCCATCACGCTCTGCACGGCGACGTTCGTTATCCGCTCCATGCGGCTTTGCGCTCCCTCTACCTGCCGCTGCTGGCCAGTCACATTCTCCTAGCCATCGTGGCGCTGCCGCTGATTCTGGTGACCTTTTTCTTTTCGCTCACCGGCCGCATTCCGCAGCACCGCAAGATTGCCCGCTGGACCCTCCCGCTCTGGCTCTATGTCTCCGTCACCGGCGTTCTCACCTGGGCGATGCTGCGTATGGCGCAGGGATAGGACTTGGGTTTCTGGGATTCAAATCCGCCTGACAGGATGCCGTACAAAATGAGCAGAGGCCTTGAGCATCTTAGAAAATCATGGACTTCCTTTTCCCATGAGTGCTCCATTCTTTCCGCAAAGAACGCGGAATGCACGGAGCATGTTGATGAAGCTTTGGAGCGAACCAGTCAACGGCTACGAGGGAATCTCCTGGTCATTTGATTGCACCGCCAGAAAGAGGCGTGTCTGAGCGCGGTACCTCGAGAAAGGGAGCATTGGAGGCAACCTGTTGTGCGGTCAGAAGAGATTTGCGCAACAACTGGTCGTGATAGAGAATGGCCAAGACAGAGGAGATGGCCGCCCAGAGCAGCGCCACCCACAAAAAGACGGAGGCCAGGAAGCACAGCAGAGCCAGAGAAGCTCCAAGAATGCCCAAGACGGAAAGCAGTTTCACCTGCATCGCCGCCATGAGCAGCGCGCCCACTCCGATGATCGCCGCCAGCAGCAAGAGTCCAACCAACTCAGCCGCGTAGCCGATTGCGTAGATCACGATCAGAACCAGAAAGATGCGGCCCTTTGCACCGCGGGTCAATTCACCGCTGCGCCGGATGGCTTCACGGGCGGTGATTCCCTCAGCCAGCGATGCAGGAAAGGCCAGCGATAGGCGCATCGCCTGGATGAATCCCCAGACCATTGCGCCAACCAAGAGAATGATCTCCAAGGGCAGCAGAAGGTAGAATGCCGGTCCGGGAGCCGCATGATGCATTGCACCGAGCGTCATGCCGCCAAACATTAATAACTCAACGATCAGCAGGGGAAGAAAGGCGATGAGGTAACAGAGAAACAGAAGCCAGAAATAGCGTCCGAAGCGTTGCCACGCCACTTGATACGACTCGCGGAGCGTGACCGTGAGGCCCATGTTGGCTTGCAGCCCGGCATGGATAGAAGCTGCCAGGTAGAAGGAAAAGATCGCCATAAATAATGGGGTCAGGATGAGCAGCGCGGGAAGAAACCAGCGCAAGATCTCATTCGGATCGGGCTGCGCGGGAAAATGCGCAATGACTGGAAGTAGGAACGCCGCAAAGAACAATGCGTAGACCAGAAGGAAGGCCGTCATTGGAAGCAAGGCAAGGCCGAGAAAGAGCTTGAAGTGCGAGCACAACAGGCGAAAGAGCTGGTTGAGAATCTCACCGAAGGTCAATGGGCGGAGGTTGGTTTCCATCGTAAACTCCCGAAAATGCGTTGAGAGGCGCTTTCCGGGATCGTAACACAGCGCGCGCTACTCCAGGCGTTGAATCTTGGTTTCGTCGGTTAGCTTCAATTCGAACGATTCGTTGGTCAAGGGAGGATTCTGTGGATTCTCGGTCACCTTGTCCACGGTTATATCCACCCCAAGTTCATCCATGGGTCGCCGGATTTCAACCTTGGAGGGGTATCTGGTAGTTCCAAAGTCCTGGTAATTCAAATAAGAGACCTGCGTCTCCAGATTGCCGTCCCTGTCGTATAAATCCTGCTCATAGGGCAGCAGATCGTCGCGATGGAAGGTGATGACGCGCAACGGCATCTTGCGCAGGCTGTTCGGCTGACGGCGCATGACGGTCAGCTTATACTCCGGTACTGAATAGATGTGCTTGCGGACCGTGTCCTCCTTCGTATCCGTATCTACGGTCACGATGTACTCGTCGTCTTTGTCCAGCCCGCGCACCACCATGGCATCGAGGAAGAAGCCGGGGCGCAGATTCAACAATGCGTTGCTGGACTTTTTTGTGAGCGCGTAGGAACCCTTGTAGGCCGTGTTCGACGAGGGGATCCAGAGAGTGAAGTCCTTGCCATCGCCGACCATGTCAAAGGCGCGCGTGCCGATCACCGGAACCCGCCCGTAGACGCGGAGCATTCCAGGTTTGAGCATCAGAATAATGCCACGGATCGAGGGATAATCTGTAGCGATGCCTTCCTTGCTCTTCTTCACGGTGGACTGGATTTCAACGCTGGCATTGAGGCTATCCAGAGCAGCCCAGCGCTGATTGAGCTTTTCGACCAACGCCTCCGGAGTTACCGTCTGCTCGATGGGCGGCAGCTTGGGCACCGGTAGCTTGCGCGTGGTGGGCAGCAGCGAGCAGCCGGAAAGGAACAGAGCGCAGACCAGAGCGGAAACAGATGTGAGAGAACAGCGTGCCTTCACCGGCCACCCGCCTTCTTCACGGCGTGCCGGTAATCGGCCACGTTCTTGGCGTGCTCGTCCAATGTGCTGGCAAAGCGCGAGCGGCCCTGTGGGTCTGCTCCGGCAGCTACAAAGTAAAGATAATTGCTCTTGGCAGGCTCCATCGCCGCGCGCAACGAGCGCAGGCCGGGATTGGCGACCGGGCTGGGCGGCAGGCCGGTATGGAGATAGGTGTTGTAAGGAGTGTCGAGCTTCAGATCGCTGGCATAGATCGCGCCCCGCCAGCGGCCATCCAGCTCGAGTCCGTAGATCACCGAAGGGTCGGTCATCAGCGGCATCTTGCGGGCAAGCCGGTTTTCAAAGACGCTGGCCACGAGCGGCCGCTCTGCATCCACTGCCGTCTCCCGCTCCACTAGCGAAGCCAATGTCACCACGCGATGTACATTCCCTTTCAATCCCAGTTGCCCAGCTACTACTCTGAAGCGTTTGACCATCGCCGTGCAAATCTGCGCCGGGGTAAACTTGCGCGCAAAGTGATAGGTGTCTGGAAACAGATAGCCCTCCAAGCTGGTCGCCTGCGGGTCCATATCGGCTACCAGGTTCACCTGCCTAGCCGCGCCCTCCAGAAAACTCTGCCGCGTTCCAAACCCAGCCTGCTCCAGCCTCGCGGCAATATCGAAAAGGCTGGAACCCTCTGGAATCACCACCGTTCGCGTATACACGTCGCCGTGATTGATGCGCGTATAAACCTCCGTCACCGCAGCCGGATGGTCGAAGCGGTACTCGCCTGCCTTCAGCGTTCCCCGCTTCCACCAGCGCACCAGATCGAAGGCAAACTGGCTGCGCACCACGCCCGCTGCCTCCAGTTGGCGGCCCATTTGCAGTGTGGATGAACCCTTCTCCAACTCGACGAAGGTTTCGCTTGAAGGTCCAAACGGCATAAAAACCAGCCAAGCTACCCCAGCCGCCGCTATCAACAAGACGAAGAAGAGCAGGCGCAAGACTCGCGCGCCGCCAGAACTTTTCCTTCTTCTAGTCTGTCTGCGGCGCGCCATGTGTTGCGGTCAACCCTTCTATTGGTCCATTGATGTGAGACGCCCTTGCGGAAGTTCTCTTTTGATTGTACCGGGCTGGAGGTGCGGATGGTCGAATACCTGATGACGCCCATCTTTCACATCGGCGTTATTATGTGCCTGCGGCTACCTGTCAAGCCTTGTTATAAGGTCTGCTTGCGATTGAGTCTGTTTGCAGCCTGTATAGCCATGCCCTTTCAAATGTTGCGAAACAATACGCCGTATCTCTTATCCATCGCATTGATCCGTCGCGCAGCTTTCACCCCGCAGTTCCCGCCGCCACCGGCGAGATGGCGCGCAGGTGGGCGACGGCTTCGGGGACTACTTTCAAAGCATATTCCACATCGGCTTCGGTGGCGGTTTTGAGAAGGCTGAAGCGGAGGCTCGAGCGGGCGCGGGTCTTGTCCAGGCCCATGGCCAGCAGCACATGGCTTGGCTCGGTTGCGCCGGAGTGGCAGGCCGAGCCTCCGCTGACGGCGATGCCCTTCAGGTCAAGGGCAATTACCAGCGCCTCGCCCTCCAGTTGGTCGAACCAGATGTTGGTGGTGTTCGCTACGCGGGGGATGGGGCTGGCGGATTCCATGGTGCCCGATTCTATTGGGTTCATCGATTCCCCAGCACCCAGCTCTTGCGGAATGAATGTCCCGTTGACGCCAGTGCCCGGAAGGGCGAGGATGCCCGCTTCGAGGCGGTCGCGGAGGGCGGCGAGGCGCGGGATGGTTCCGTCTTCCAGCGAGTGTATGGCCAGCTCGGCGGCTTTGGCAAGGCCGACGATGCCGGGGACGTTTTCGGTTCCGGCGCGGCGGCGGCGCTCGTGGCTTCCACCGACGAGTAGCGGCTCCAGCGGCGTTCCCCGGCGGACGAAGAGCGCGCCGACGCCCTTGGGTCCATGCATCTTGTGGGCGCTGATGGAGAGGAGATGGCAGCCGAAGCGGCGGGTATCGATTTCAACTTTGCCCGCTCCCTGCACAGCATCGATATGGAAGTAAGCTCCCACCACCTTGGCGATCTTTCCAATTTCCTCAATAGGTTGCAGCACGCCGGTCTCGTTGTTGGCGAGCATGACGCTGATGAGGCGCGTTTCTGGGCGGAGGGCGCGCTCAATCGCAGCCGGATCGATCAGGCCGCTTGGATCAGGCGCGACGTAAGTGACTTCCACTCCAAACTTCTCCAGTCGCTCCGCTGCGGCGAGAATCGCCGAATGCTCGATTGCCGTTGTCACGAAGTGGTCGCCCGGTCGCAGCAGGCCGAAGAGGGCGGTGTTGTCGCCCTCGGTGCCGCCGGAGTTGAAAACCACCTCGGCGTCGTGGCAGTTGAGAAACTCGGCGAGCGTTGCCCGAGCGCGGTTGAGGGCGGAGTGAGCCTGCTGACCGTCCAAGTGAATCGAGCTGGCGTTGCCGAAGCGCTCCGTCCAGTAGGGGCGCATCGCCTCCATCACCTCCGGCAGCAGGGGGGTTGTGGCGTTTGCGTCCATGTAGACTCGTGTCATCGGGCGGGCAGCCTCTTGATTAGATTGTACGGGAGGCGGGTTTTTGGGTCAGATTGAAATATAGTTTCATTTTTATAAACCTTTGATTAGGCAATTGATAGTTCCTGTTATTGTTTGCAAATTCCCGCTCCTCATCGATGATAGAGTTTCCCTTGCCGCAGTACTCTGCCATACTTGTAAGTGTCCACCTCGTTCGGCCAATCCCAACAAGTTAAAAGTGAGGTTGCATCCATGTCGGCAAAGTATGTCTTTGTGACGGGCGGAGTTGTGTCCAGTTTAGGCAAGGGGCTGGCGGCGGCCTCGATCGGCTGCCTGCTCGAAAGCCGCGGCCTGCGCGTCAACATGATGAAATTTGATCCGTACCTGAACGTCGATCCGGGGACGATGTCGCCCTTCCAGCACGGCGAGGTCTTTGTCACAGACGACGGCGCGGAGACCGATCTGGACCTGGGCCACTACGAGCGCTTCACGCACGCGCCCCTCTCGCGCGACAACAACCTGACCACCGGGCGCATCTACGAACAGATCATCCTCAAGGAGCGGCGGGGCGATTACCTCGGCAAGACCGTGCAGGTGATTCCGCACGTGACCAACGAGATCAAGAACGCGATGCGCAAGGTGGCGTCGAATGGCGCGGACGTGACGCTGGTGGAGATCGGCGGCACGGTGGGTGACATTGAGTCGCTGCCCTTTCTGGAGGCCATCCGCCAGATGCGGCAGGAGCTGGGCCGCGACAACACCGTCTTTGTTCACCTGACGCTGGTGCCATGGATCGCCGCCGCGCAGGAGCTGAAGACCAAGCCGACGCAGCACTCGGTGAAGGAACTGCTTTCCATTGGCATCCAGGCCGATGTGCTGATGTGCCGCTCGGAACGGCCGCTGGGCGAGGAGATGAAGAAGAAGATCGCCCTCTTCTGCAACGTCGAGGAACGGGCGGTGATTGGAGCGTTGACCGTGCCGTCGATTTATGAAGTGCCGCTGGGCTTTGCCGAGGAGGGCGTGGACGCGCTGATCCTCAAGTATCTGCGTATCGATGCGCCGGAAGCTGACTTGACCGAGTGGAAGGCTCTGATCGAACGTGTCCACCATCCCAAAGACACGGTACATATTGGCATTGTCGGCAAGTATGTGGAGTATGAGGATAGTTATAAGTCACTCAAAGAGGCGCTGACTCATGGCGCGATCTCGCAGAACCTCAAACTCAAGGTAACTTGGATCGAGGCCGAAGGGTTGGAATCGAAGACTCCTGAAGATAGAAGTTATGAAGAGAAGTTAGCAGGCTTTGACGGCATTCTGGTTCCGGGCGGCTTCGGCAAGCGTGGCATCGAGGGTATGTTGAATGCGATTCGCTACGCGCGCGAAAAGAAGGTTCCTTATTTTGGAATTTGTTTGGGAATGCAGACGGCGTGCATTGAGTTGGCAAGAAATGTTTGCGGATTGAAGGGCGCCAACTCGACCGAGTTCGACTCGGCTCCTCCGCATCGCATCATTTACAAGCTGCGCGAACTGCTGGGCGTGGAAGAGATGGGTGGAACCATGCGTCTAGGCGCGTGGACCTGCATCTTGCAGGAGGGTTCATTGGCAGCCAAGGCCTACGGTAAAACGGAGATCAGCGAGCGCCATCGCCATCGCTACGAGTTCAACCGCGAGTATGAAGCCGCGCTGACCGGCGCGGGCATGAAGCTGACCGGCACGACGCCCGACGCGACGTATGTGGAGATTGTCGAGTTGCCGGACCATCCGTACTTTCTAGGCTGCCAGTTCCATCCAGAGTTCAAGTCCAAGCCCCTGGAGCCGCATCCGCTCTTCCGCGATTTTGTGATTGCGAGTTACAAGAACCGGCAGCAGCGCCTTACCCCCGAAGTCGGCGAAACTCCCACGCTCACCAATAATCTGTCATCCTGAGCGAAGCGCAGCGGAGTCGAAGGACCAGCGGTTGCCTTTCGTTGAGGAAACCTACTCAAAAAACTCTTCGTCAATCTTTTTGATTTCGAGGGTTTCCTCAACCCGGCAGCCGACATTATAACGAATCATCAGACGTGTCAATTGGCTTCCATCAACAAGGACTATCCTCTTGCTCAACATTCCCGCTGTTTCGCGGGCCGAAGGCGTATAAGTAGATGCCGTTACAAATAGACCCTTTGATGCTTTGAATCGATCAAGACTTCCGAAGAAATCTCGAATTGCGCTAGGCCCGACAGTGTTTCCATCCGCATATCTTTTGGCCTGAACGTAAATACGATCCAAACCTAACTTGTCCTGATCTATGACACCGTCTACTCCACCGTCGCCAGATCCACCCACAAGTGACTTGTTGATTTCGGTCACCGACCCGCCGTAGCCCATCGCAAATAGCAGGCGAACGACCAGATTCTCGAAGAAGGCTGGAGTTCCTGCTCGAATCTTAATTAATAACTCATCGGCGAGTTCCTGCTCAAGCTGCATATGCGCATTACGAATAGTCTCATCTGGAGTCAGAGTTGAATAATGGGCCGAATCCGGAGATTCTTGTATGCTTGTTTCAATCTCAGTATCGCTTGCTTTTCGGAATTCCTGGAACTCTGGGTATTGGCTCAGGTACTTGATAGTGATTCGATCAGGAGGGGTTAGGAGAATTTGTCTCCCTCTCTCGGTAATACAAAAATGCGCTCTTTTGGTTGGATTGAGAAGGCCAGCTTTAACCATATAAGATTTTGCCCAAGCCACTCGATTGGAAAAGGTGGTTTGACGTCCCGATGGAATTAGGGAAGTTCTTTCTTCCTGTGAAAGGTTTTGATCATCAGCCAAACGGTCTACCGCCTCAGAAATACGCCATTCTTTCTCTGCTGAAATCTTGAGAAGGGGCAGCATCAATGTTTGAAAGTCTGGTATATGCATCTTTCTCACCGATCAATCAAAAATAGTCTGATAGGAATTCTACTCGAATAGGGGGAGTAAAACAGCCCTCGTTTGAATTGTATTTATGACGAGAGCAGCACCGCCCCCTTCGCCTTTCCGGCCAGCGCGCGGTCGAAGGTGACGAGTTGAAGTCCGGCTGCGATTGCAAATGCGGAGAGGTAGCCATCCGCCCACTGCTTTGTCGAGACTTCTTTTCGGTCCGTCTGTTGCCGGAAGATGGAATCAATTCCGCGTGGCTCTTCCATCCATTGGTTGCCGGGGTTTGCCAGCAGCGCATCGAAAGCTTCCCAGGCTTCTGACTGGGTGAGTACATCTTCCCCCATTGCTGCTTTGTTCGTCAGAAGGCGCAGCAGCCCAAGCTGCGTAAAACGGCAAAAGAAGACGATGGCCTCGTCGTCGAGCGATTCTCCCCACGCTTTGGCAGCATCGTGATGCGGATGAATCTCATGCGCCAGCGCGAACCAGACGTTCACATCAGGGAAAAGGAATGTATTCGTAGACACCTTCCTCGCCAAGCTTGAGCGCCCCTGGTTGCTTGGATCGAATCACCGGAAATCTGGGCTGAGCCTTTTTCTTTGGAGACGCTTGCCGACTGCGGAATCGAACCGCAACGCAATCCAGAATGATTTTTTTGATGCTTGTGCCTTCGCTGGCGGCGCACACCTTCAACTCACGGTAAACAGGGTCTGGGATGTCGACTGTAGTTCTCATGAGAGGAGTGTACCATATTTATGGCACAGAGTGCGTTTCGCATCGGCGAAGTGAGCGCCAGCCATACATTTACATCAGTGAAAACCGATGCAAAAGCCCGCAAACAGCAAAAAAACTCAGAGCCGCGTCACCTTGTTCGAGCAGTCGGGTGCGTTCGAGCGTGCCGTAGAGGTCTTCCAGACGCTCCTTGCGCCGGTGTTCTGCGATGACTAGAGCGTCGGGCGCGAGCAATCCGCTTGCGGAGCCGCCCAGCAAGCCGAGCGTGGAGCTGTACTCGGCAGTTGCATCCCAAGGAGGATCGAGGTAAATCACTTGGCGTTGTTCTGGTGTCGGTGAGGCGGCTGCGCGGCGGAGAAATGCTCCCACGGCTACGGCGTGAATGCGGAAGCCCGATGCGATGCCCAGCTTTTCCAGGTTGCCACGTAAAATCTTCAGCGGCTTTGGCTCACGCTCCACAAACTCCACCTGCGCCGCTCCGCGGCTAAGCGCTTCGATGCCCACGGCACCGGAGCCAGCGTACAAATCCAGAAAAGCCGCGCCTTCGATTCGCGGTGCAAGCACATTGAAAAGCGTCTCGCGCAGACGGTCGCTGGTGGGCCGCGTAGCCAGGCCTGGGGGAGCCTCGAGCGTGCGGGAACGGTACGATCCTGCAATAATACGCATCACTCAATCAGCATACGGGAAGCGCGGCGGGGTCTGGCAATCTACAATCAGAATCATGCGTGGTTGGTCAATTCCGCTGGGCCGTTGGATGGGCGTCGAAGCGCGCATCCACCTCTTTTTCCTCTTCTGCTGGTGGTTTGTCTTGGACTGAGCGGCACCGGCAATGCAGGGGGTGGTCTAGGCCTTTTCATCGCGCTGGTGGCTGCCGTTACAGTGCGGGAGACGGCGCGGCTGCTGATGGCCGCATGGCTGGGATTGCATCTGCGCGCGATTCTGCTGCTGCCCATCGGCGCCTTGTTTGCCTACGCCGATCCTGAAAGCCAAGAGGGCGCCAATAACGGCAGCAAGCAGATTGCCCTTGCAGTCGTTGGCCCGCTCGCGAATCTGGCGACGGGAATCATGTTTGCGGCGGCCTTCATGGGCGCTAGCGGAGATTTCATTTTGTTCAGCCGGCCTTGGATTTCGCCGGCCTTTCTGATGCGTGGCGTGGTGTGGATGCAGGTTGGGTTGGGCCTTCTGCATTGTTTGCCCGCCTATCCGCTGGATGGCGGACGCTTGCTGCGCAGTTATTTCGCCGGCAAGCACGGTGTTGCGCTCTCCGGACGCGTCGCCGCCGGATTGGGCCAGGTGCTTGCGCTGGCCGCTGTAATCGCCGGATTGCTGCTGCATGATTATTGGCTCAGTTTCGCCGGTTTCTTCATCATGATCGGCGCGCAAGTCGAGGATCAGGGCGTATTTTTTCAGTCGGTTGTGGACACGGTCCATATGCGCGAGGTGATGCTGACTGACTTTGCCACGCTCTCGCCCTCCGACACGCTGGCCGATGCGCTGGTGCGTTGCGTCCATTCGCTTCAAGAGGATTTTCCGGTGGTGCGCGGCCCGCAACTGGTGGGCATTATCAGCCGTCAGCGGATTGTGGACGCCCTGCGCAATGAAGGAAACGGCTACGTGCAGGCAGCCATGTCCAAGGCCTTCCAGGTGGCGCGGCCGGAAGATTCGCTGGGAACTACCATTCGCCGCATTCAGACCGGACGTGGCCTATCACTGATTCCGATTGCCGACAGCGGGCGCGTCGTCGGCATTGTGAGCGTGCAGAACCTGATGGGGGCCATGTCGCTCTTAGCCGAGCAGCGCCGCATGGAGCGGGAAGAAGCCAAAGAATAATCCCGTTCGATTTTTCCATGGTGATGCTATTGAGAGCAGCTACTGCTCCGCGCATCGCCTCACTGCTGAAGCGGCGCTAAGCGGAGGGTCAATGCGGCATCTCCAGGACGGTCCAGGTGTTTTTCAGATAATAGCGATAAATGGTACGGTGATCGAGAAGGGAATCGGCCAAGGCGTCGTGGTCAAGGAGCGCGGGGCGATGCGGCAGGCCAATCTGAGCGGAACGAATCTGTTCGGGCGTGGCGGGGTCGATGGCCCAGTTGAAGCCGAGTGCGCCCGATGCGTCGTGTACTTGGAGGCGCTCAGTCTCCGGTGCAGCGGCCAGCACGAACAGGTTAGCCGGTACGCTGGAAAGATAAACCAAGAGCGTGACCGTTCCTCCCTCCGAACAAAGGACTGCCCAATCGGAGGAGCCGGGGCGCTCCAAGCTGGCATGAATGACATTTTCCGGGTGATGTGCTTCGTAGCTTTGCGGAATCAAACAGTTGCGGCGATTGAGCTGGACAGTAAGCTGAGCCGGAAGATTTGGAAAGGAGCTGACAGGCAGATGACGAATGAGATAGGGGATGGAGCGACCGTCGACTGTAATTTGGCCGGAGATGTTGAGCGGTGAGACTGGCTCCGTCCGCTGGGCTGGTAGCGAACAGCAGGCGCTGAAAAGTGCAACCGGCAGGCAGACTCGCGATTTCAAGCCCAGGCTAACCATGATTCCCTCAGTGGACAAACCCAGCCTTAGCAAACGGTGGAGGGAAGTCGAAAGTTCTGAAAACCTTCCCTCAGGGGCCGAAGCCCATCCCTTATTATCATCATGCGGCACAATTGAAAATCGTGCCCAGTTAAAAACAATCCATTTATTGAATTTATCAGTAACTTGTGATTTCTGGCCCTTTCAAGCTTCAACTTTTACAGTAGACTATTCGCGTTCATGTTCCGTTGGATCTCTCTTGTTCGACGCAACTGGACCACTGTCTCGAGGTGAAATGTCTGCGGAAAAAGGTCGGCAAGAGTAATGGCGTGAATCTGGTAGCCGGAGGATATGAGCGCGCGAAGGTCGCGGGCCAGCGTTGCGGGGTCGCAGGAGACGCAGACTATAGCAGGAGAGGCGATCTCGCAGAGCAGCGCACAGGTCTCTGCTCCCAAGCCGGCGCGCGGCGGGTCCAGAACGATCAGGTCAGGGGCAGGTTCGCTGTTTGCGCGGCGAATTGCCTGACTGCGCAGGAAATTGAGAGTCTCGTCTTTGACCGCAACTCCCGATGAGCCTTGCAAGTTGGCGGCAAGCGCCTGGGTGGAGGCGGGAGCAGACTCGACGGCGACGACACGCTCAAAGCGCGAAGCAAGCTGACGGGCGAAGAGGCCGACGCCGGCAAACAGATCCCATGCCAGCTTGCCCTTGTGGCCGGTAATCACCCGCTCGACCAGTGCATCTACCAGACAGCGATTGACCTGAAAAAAAGCTCCGTGATCGACGCGATAATCGAATCCGGCAACGCGAGTAGTCGAGCGAGCTTGCGCCCCGTTGCGCGAGGGTATGAGGCTGATCGCCTGGACGCCCCTCGACCACCAACTCCGCGCCGATGAGCGCGGGAATTCGATCTTGCAGAGCCTGCGCGAAATCGTCAAAGCGCATCTTGGGCAGGCCTTCAGTAAAGACCGTCGCCAGCAGTGCCGTCTCGTTTGGATCGCAGAAGAGCGAAAGTTCGGTGGGGCGCAGCGCCGGAGCAAACTGGCGCGCAACCTCGGCATAAGCCTGCGCGGCCTCTACCAGCAATGGCGCTGCGACGGGGCATTCCCTGAGGGGAACGACGGCGTGCGAGCGGCGGCCGCGATAGCCTGGATTTCCCGCCGCATCCAGGGCCAGCCGGATGCGATTTCTGTAACCCCATTGTTCGCCTGAGAGTACGGTGATCTCTTCGGGCGCAGGCACGCCACCGCGCAGGAGTGTTTCGCGCAGAATCGCCTGCTTGAAGGCCAGTTGGCTGGCGTAGTTGGTGTGCTGGTAGTGGCAGCCGCCGCAAGCGCCAAAATGCGGACAAGGGGGCTGAATCCGCTCCGGCGATGCACGCAAGATCGCCTCTAGCCTCAGCCGTCGCGTAACCAGATTTGCTCTGCGTCATCCGCACCCGCGCCTGTTCGCCCGGGAGCGTCAGCGGCACAAAAACTGCCTTGCCCTCCAGCCGCGCTAGGAATGCGCCGCCGTAGACGGGCTTTTCGATCTGAACGAGTCGCGGCTCGAAGAGAAGCGAGGGTTTTGATCCCCGTGATACGTCAACAATAGGAGAGGTAGATTTAGCCACGGAAGACTTCTTCGCGGAGCCTTTCCTTCCGCCGGAAAGCTTCTTCGCGGCCTGTTTGGCTCGGCGCTGCGCTGTAATTTGTTTTCTAGGCGTCATTGTTGACTCATATAAAAGAGGCTAAGCCTGGGTAGATTGTAGTGAACCAGCAACTGCTTCTGCACAAACTGCCGTTCCACCTGGCGCAGTTGCACGGCACCCATGCGGCTGCGGTACGGCGCCAGCTCGCGCGCTGCGTGTTCCCTCAACCCCACTAGCAACTCCTCGGGAGCTGCCGCAGTCAGCGCGGCAAAGAGCTTCTCTTCGAGGACGGTAAGAATGCGCTCCAGCGCTTCCAAGTCAGGCGTCGCGCTGCCTTCACTGTGCTCATTGCATAGCTCACGCAGCCGGGCAGCGGTTGCCGCACAAGCTTCGGGTGCGACTGTCGCTGCACAAAGCTGGGCGGCGGCGGCCTCGAGGTGAGCGGCGACGCGCTCCTGCTCAAAGCCCGATTCACGTGGAGCTTCCTCGTTCGCTGGAGCGGTGCCTGCGGCGGCCTCGCGCAGCTCTTCGGCGGCTTCCATCACCGCCTGCGCGCACCAAGCCAGGCCATTGATCTTCCGCATCCTGCCACGCTTCTGCCGCGCCTCGTACTTGTCAAAGGCCGCGTCGATTCCGCGCAGCGCCGCCTCCAGCGGAATCCCCGCCTCGCGCCAGGTCTCGATCAGCGCCCAATCCAGCGTCGAGAGCAGCAAGAGCGCCCCGCGCCGCTGCTGGAAGCGATCCTCGATCTCGGTGAAGTAGTTGAAGTAATTCAGCACGACCCGCGCCTCAATGCGCTTTCCCGCGCGGCTTGGCGACCCGATTGCGCTCGAAGAGAATCAGCAGGCCGTCGAGGGTGAGCATATCGTCGATCTCGGCGATGAAGCGCGAGTCCTCGGAGATCTGCCGCGCCAGTCCGCCGGTGGCGATGACCCGCGCCGGCGCGCCCAGCTCGGCCATGATGCGCTCCAGAATGCCGTCCACCAGTCCGATGTAGCCGAAGTAAAGCCCGCTCTGCAAATGAGTTACGGTGTTTGTGCCGATCACTTTGGCGGGGCGCTTGATGTCCACGCGGCCCAGGCGCGCGGCGCGGGAGAAGAGCGCATCGGCGCTGATGCCCAGCCCCGGCGCGATCGCTCCGCCCAGATACTCGCCCTTGGCCGAGACCACGTCAAAGGTCGTCGCCGTGCCGAAGTCCACAATCACGCACGGCCCGCCATAACGCTCAAAGGCCGCGATGGCGTTGACCAGCCGGTCCGCGCCCAGTTCGGCGGGATTGTCCACCAGCACCGGCATTCCGGTCTTGATCCCCGGCTCGACGAAGAGCGGTTCGGTGTGAAAGTAGCTCTGGCAGACCTGGCGCAGCGTGCCCTCCACCGGCGGAACCACCGAAGAGATGATGATGTGGTGCGCCTGATTGGTCGCAAAGCCATTCATTTCAAAGAGATTGACGAAGAGTACGCCATACTCGTCCACGGTCTGGGAGCGATGCGTAGTGACGCGCCAGTTCGCCACCAGCTCCGGCTTCTCGCCATCGAGCCTGTATAGTCCCAAAACCGTATTCGTATTGCCTACATCGATTGCTAACAGCATTGTTTTCCAAACTTCAGACAAAGTTAGAGTGCCTCATCCATCGCGTTTTTTTGCGATGGGTGGGATACCATGAACCTCAACCAGCCGTGCGAATCCCACCGGTCTGCACAGTCACCAAGCCAGCTTCCGTCCGCACCCGCAGAAAGCCATACTCATCCAACCCTTCTGTAACGCCCGTGCAAGCCTGCGGGCCATGTACCTCTACCTTTCGCCCTCGAATCCAGGTCGAAGCCTGCTCGACGCGCGCCGGAATCGTGACGCCCGCCGCCGGATCGGCCAGCCCCAGCGCCTCACGCTCCAGCGATTTTAACAGGGCAATGAGCAAATCCTGACGCGAAAGTTGCCGGCCTGTCTTCCGCCCCAGCGACAAAGACCTGTCGCTGGGAGTCCCAATTTCCAAATCCAGCGATGTCGCAATCGCCGCCAGATCAGGATCAAATCCGCGCTGATGGACATTGATGCCCAGGCCAACAACGGCATAATCCACCGAACCGCGCGCACTCTTCGCCTCGACCAGAATTCCGCCGGCTTTGCGCGGACCAATCAGCAGATCATTGGGCCAGCGCAGGTCAGCCGTGAGGCCGGTACCGGCGTGGATCGCTTCGACCGCGGCCAGTCCCGCAGCCAGCGGAAGCAGCGGCAAACGGATGATCGGAATCTGAGGACGCAGAAGCACGCTGACGTACAGCCCAAGCCCTGCATCCGAGCGCCATGCGTGATCGCCGCGCCCGCGGCCAGCCAGTTGCTCATCGGCAAAGTAGACCGATCCGTGTGGCGCTCCGCAGCGAGCCGCCTCCTGTGCATCGGAGTTCGTCGAATCCGTCACCGGCGAAAAATGCAGCTTGCCCTCAAAGAGCGTGCCTGCGAGCGCGACCTCCAGAGCGGCAAGGTTATACAAGTCGCGCGCGGCTCCGCGCACTAATCCGACTCCGCGACGATGCGCATGGAAATATCCGCGGCCTTGGCCGAGTGGGTCAACGCGCCAACACTGATAAAGTCCACACCGGTCTCGGCATAGGCGCGGATGGTGCCGAGATTCATCCCCCCTGAGGCTTCAATGGGAATCGCGCTCCCGCCCTTTTCCGCCGAGAACTGACGGATGCGCTCGACCGATTGCCGGACTTGCTCCGGCGTCATGTTGTCCAGCAGAATGGCCTCCGCGCCAAACTCCAGAGCCTCCTCCAGTTCCTGCGCCGAACGCGCCTCCACCTGCACCCGCTGGCTCTGCTGGCGGTATTCGAGCGCCCGCGAAAGCACCGTGGGCAGTCCGCCGCCCAGCGAGATATGATTGTTTTTAATCAAGATACCGCTGGCCAGGTCGAGCCGGTGATTGGTTCCTCCGCCGCATAACACGGCGTACTTCTCCAGCGCCCGCAGGCCGGGAACGGTCTTGCGCGTGTCCAGAATGCGCGTGCCCGTGCCGTCGATTGCATCCACATATTGACGGGTCACTGTGGCGATGCCGCTTAGATGCTGCATAAGATTCAGTATCACGCGCTCGCAACTCAGGAGCACGCGGGCATTGTGGCGGATGACGGCCAGCACCTGGCCATCATGAACCCGCACGCCGTCAAATATCTCCGGATGGCTCACCACCTCGAAGCGGGTCTGCGCGGGGGCGCGCCGGTCAAGCCGGGCAAAGATCTCGAGAAAGCGCGGCACTGCGCCTAGCCCACAGACGGTCAACTCTTGCCGCGCAACGATGGAAGCGGTGGCGCGCAATCCCGAGTCAACGGTGAGACTGGTCGTGGTGTCGCCGGCGGCCTTGTCTTCTTGAAGCGCCTCTTCCAGCAATGCATCGATGCGGGTGTTCTTCCAGTCCATGGTTCCTCTGCGCAGCCGGGATCAGGCTTGTGCTTTCCTGTCCAGGAAAAAATTGTACAAAGTTCTTTTGACGGCGTCCTCCACTTGATCAGTTAAAGATAAAAAGAGCGCGCCATCGCCGCGGTTGATATGAAGCTGGCAACCAGAGGGACTCCCAGAGAGATTGCCAATGATTTTCTGCCATGAGCCGGACTTGCTTGCGCCTTGCCCCTCAATCCAGCGGAGTTCTCCCATGTCTTTGTACCAGAGCAAGGAGACAAGATTCCGGGCATTGCGCACCATGATTCCGCGATTGCCGATGAGCAGGAATTGAGCGAAGTTGGGATTGCGCGAGCGGCTGCCGCTCAGGTCAACGATCGCCACAGCCTTCTCTTGCTTTCCCAAATGGCCCTCGACCATCTCTTTAATCTCGTCATTGAATTGCGAGGCACTCAGGCAACCGGGCGCGCCGTCAAACGAGAGTTCCGGCGCGGCGGCGGGTTGAGCAGCTTCAGCGGTTTGGGTTGATGAAGCATAGGCAGCCGGTTGCGTAGATTGAACTGGAGAGGCCTTGACGGGCGGTGGCCCTCCTGCCGCGTTGTGTTCCTTCAGTTCACGATAGGCAACTTGAATCTGCTTGAAACGCTCCTCGGCCTCTGCGCGCAAGCTGGCGTAATTCTCATAGAGATCGGGATGCCATTGCTTGACCGATTCGTTATATGCCTCTTGAATCTCGGATTCCGAGGGCACTCCGTATGCGATGCCGAGCGTCCGAAAATGCTGACGGCATTGACCACAATCGCAGGACATTGGTTACTCCTCCCCCTTGAGCTTTTCCAGCGCGGCGCGCGCCTTTTCCAGCAGTAGCCGCGTCTCCGCCTCTTGCTTTTTTAACCCTTCGACCACCTGCGCCGGAGCTTTAGCGAGGAAACCTTCATTCCCTAACTGCCGCTCGGCGGAGATTAGACCTTTCTCATATTTCGCAATCTCTTTGTTTAGACGCTCGCGCTCGGCGGGAACGTCGATGGTGCGCTCAGGAGCTTGATATATTATCTCCACCGCATAGTTGTTCAGCAGGCGAATTACATCCGGGCCTCTAAGTTCTGTATTGGAGAATTCAATATCAGAGACTCGTGCCAACTTCTGAATGACATCCTGGTTTTCTGCGAATGTCTGCTTCACATAATCTCGAAAAGCGTAAACGGCAATTGGAATAACTTCTTTCTCTGGAATTCCTTTTTCTTTACGCCCATTTCGAATATCGCTGACGAGATTCTGAACAGATTGCATGCGTCCAAAGCGATATGCATCTTTCATTTCATCAAATTGCAGAATATATTCATCTTTCGAAGGCACAGGATAACTACAGAGTGCGATTGACTTGACTGGCGGGTTGCCATCGTAGACCGCGTGCCAGATTTCTTCAGTGAGGAACGGCATGAAGGGCGAAAGCAGTCGGAGCGAAGCTTCAAAAACTTGAACCAACGTGGTTAATGCCGATTTTGTTCCAGACAGCCACGCATCGTGCTGATCTACTGACTCACCTACTCGCTGACTTGCTTCAAAATCCAGCCGCAATTTGACGATTTCCAGATACCAATCGCAGAAGCTGCCCCAGAAGAATTGATAAATAGCATTCGCAGCATCGTCGTAGCGGTAGTTTTCCAGCGATTGGTTGACCTTGTCCGCAGTGCGGTAGAACTCGTCAACGATCCAGCGCGCTTCAATCGGTGCATCATCCCCTGCGGTTGGCAGGCCACCAAGTGTTTTGTGGTCAACAAAGATACCGATCTCGACTGCACGATCCACGTTCATAAACAGGAAGCGCGCGGCATTCCAGATCTTGTTGGCGAATGCGCGGTAGCCCTCGGTGCGGGCGACGTTGAAGGCGATGTCGGTTCCCGGCGAAGCCATCGAGGCCAGTGTGAATCGAACCGCATCCGTCCCGTATTGCTTGACGATTTCAATAGGATCAACAACGTTGCCTTTGGTCTTGGACATCTTTTCGCGGTTGGCGTCGCGCACCAGGGCGTGAATGTAAACCTCTCTGAACGGTACAGAATCCGCCAGCGAGCGCTTGCGTCCATCGGGCATGGGCACATCGGCGGCAAACCAACAACCGAGCATAATCATGCGCGCAACCCAGAAGAAGAGAATGTCAAAGCCGGTGACTAACAAACTCGTCGGATAAAAGGCGTCGAAGTCCGCGCGATTCTGTCCCTCAGGGGCTAAAGCCCCCTCTCCTGTGGGATGACTGATGTACGGGCTAAAGCCCGTACCCTTCACCACGCCTGAGTTAAAGTGAGGCCAGCCGAAGACGGAGACCGGCAGCAGGCCCGAAGAGAACCAAGTATCCAGAACGTCTGTCTCTTGAGTGATCTTATCCGAGCCGCAGTAGACGCACGCTGTAGGATCGACGCGGGCGACAGTGATCTTGTAACACTCCGCGCAATGCCACGCCGGAATGCGATGGCCCCACCAAAGCTGGCGGCTGATGCACCAATCGTGAATGTTCTCCATCCAATTGGAGTAAGTCTTCTCGTACTGATCGGGCGTGAACTTGATATGTCCTTGCTTGACCGCTTCGATAGCTTTATCGGCCAGCGGCTGTATCTTGACGAACCATTGCGTGGAAAGGCGCGGCTCGACGGTCGTCTTGCATCGGTCGCAGTGGCCCACGTTATTCGTATGGTCCCTGATGCCGGCGAGCAAGCCTTGTGCTTCTAACTCGGCAACAATCTTCTTGCGCGCTGCATAGCGGTCGAGTCCAGCATAAACGCCGCCTTCTGCATTGATGCGGCCTTCCGAATCCATGATGTTGATCGACGGCAGATGATGCCGTTCGCCGAGGGCAAAGTCATTGGGATCGTGCGCGGGAGTTACTTTGACCGCGCCAGTGCCGAATTCGCGGCTGACCCATTCGTCGAGGATGACAGGAATTTCGCGGCCCACCAATGGCAGTCGAAGTTTCTTTCCATGCAGGTGGAGATAGCGCGCGTCTTCCGGATGAATGGCAACGGCAACGTCGCCTAACATCGTCTCTGGCCGCGTGGTTGCGACAGTTAGAAACTCACCAGTATCTTTTCCATTCGCATCGATAACTGGGTATTTAATCTCCCATAAGTTACCTTTTTGTTCCTCGTGGAACACTTCCAAGTCACTTATCGCTGTTTGACAGCGTGGGCACCAGTTCACAATATAAGCGCCGCGATAAATTAGATTCTGCTCATGTAGACGGACGAAGGCTTCGCGCACAGCGACCGATAAGTTCTCGTCCATCGTAAAGTATTCACGATCCCAATCGACCGACGCGCCTAGACGCTTCATCTGGTCGAGGATTGCGCCGCCGTAGTGGCGCTTCCATTCCCAGACGCGTTCGACGAAGGCCGCGCGGCCCAACTGCTGGCGGCTGGTTCCCTCGGCGGTGAGCTGGCGCTCGACCATCATCTGCGTCGCGATGCCCGCGTGATCTGTACCAGGAAGCCACAGCGCCTTGCGTCCGCTCATGCGCCGCCAGCGGGAGAGAATGTCCATCTCCGTCTGGTTGAGCATGTGGCCCATGTGCAGACGGCCGGTGACGTTGGGTGGCGGCAGCAGGATCGTGAATGACTGGCCGTCCGGGCTTTGATCCTGAGAGTTTGTGGGCGAAACAGCGGGTGTCGGCTGCGCAAAGAGCTTTTCGCGCACCCAGTATTCAGCCCAGTGATCCTCCAGGCCGGCGGGGTCGTACGCTTTGGGTAAATCGTGAGGCATAAGGATGGTTTTCACGTCCCGGATGGTTTGAGCAAAACCCTCATTCAGAGTGCGTTTTGTGCTTCAGGACTTGCTATCACTTTATCAGAAGCGGAGCAGGGGCAGTTGAACGGGTAATTCAAGCTGACCAATGGCTTCATCCTGTGTTATTCAGCGAACCGATGCCCGGACTAAAAAAGACCGGCTTGAACCGGTAGGTCCACGCCGCATCCGGCTAGGTGGCCGACGCTTCACTAGGATCGACGGATCTGATCGGGAGCATAGAAAAAGCGCCATGGCCCGCTTGCAGACGATGGCGCTTTGTGTTCAGAATAACCCCGTTTTTCTTCCATAGCGCTGGAGAGGCCAAAAGAACTGGTGTGCAAGATCAACCCTGCAATCCAGCCAGCGGTAATTTCTTCCCGGCCTTGTGCCACAATTTTTCCATTTGCTCGAGTGTACGGCCTTTGGTTTCCGGCACGAATCTCCACATGAACAGGGCGGCCAGGATGCTCATCACTCCGTAGATCCAATAGGCGAAGCCGTGCTTGAAGTGCTCCACCAGATAAGGATTGTCGTCGAGAATCGGGAAGGTCCAGCTCACCAGGTAATTGGCAATCCACTGCGCCGCCACGGCAATGGCCATGGCTTTGCCGCGAATCTGATTGGGAAAGATTTCGCTGAGGAGCACCCAGGTGACCGGACCCCAGGAAACGGCAAAGCCGGCGGTATAGACCAGCATGGCCACCAGCGCGATGATGCCTTTGCCGCCGAGCCAGAAGCTCGCGCCCAAAGTAATCATGGCCACGGCCATCACCAGGGCACCGATGATCTGCAGCGGTTTACGCCCGAAATGGTCCACGCTCAGGACAGCAACCACAGTGAAGATCAGGTTCACCGCGCCTACAATAATCGTTTGCAGCAGAGAGGCGTTGGTGCTCATGCCCATGCCTTTGAAGATGTCGGTCGCGTAATAGAGCACTACGTTGATGCCGACGAATTGCTGAAAGACCGAGAGCGTGATGCCGATGAAGATCAGCATTGCGCCGAAGGAAAGCAGTTCGCCGGAGTGATGTTCGCTGAGCGAGGCGCGGATTTCGGAGAGCTCATTCTCGCGCTCTTCCGGCGTGACCAGCTTGGCCAGCACGGCGCGCGCGCCGCTTTCGTCGCCCTTCAGCATCAGGAAGCGCGGGGTCTCCGGCACAAAGAACAGCAAGAGCAGAAAGAGAGCCGCGGGAATGACGCCGGAGAGAAACATGTAGCGCCAGCCGATGGAGTTGAGCCAAGCGTCGCCGCTGCCGGTCTTGGAGATTCCGAAGTTGACGAAGTAGATCACCAGCATGCCGAAGATGATGGCGAACTGGTTCCACGCCACCAGATTGCCGCGAATCTTGGGCGGCGCGATCTCGGCGATATACATCGGCGACAGCATGGAAGCCAGGCCCACGCCGATGCCGCCGAGAATGCGGTAGACCACAAAGCCGGCCATGTATCCCGGCCCGCCGTGGCCGATGGGAGCAAAGGGAAATTCCGGAGCGGCGGCTCCCAAAGCGGAAAGCAGGAAGAGCACGGCGGCGATAACCAATCCGCGCTTGCGGCCGATGTGGGTGCTCACCCAGCCGCCCGCCAACCCGCCGATGATGCAGCCGATCAAGGCGCTGGAAACGACAAAGCCGAGCAGCGAATTAGCGGCGTTGGCTTGCGTGATGTTGGTTAGGTCCGTGAAGCGCGGATCAATGAAGTAGGCCTTGAGGCTGCCCACGGCACCATTGATAACGGCCGTGTCATAGCCAAAAAGCAATCCGCCCAAGGTGGCGATGAGCGTCAGCAGAACGACGTAAGGATTCAATCGCGACATGATATTCCTGAAAACTACGGGTAGACAAAAGGTGAAGTTTGCCGAGCGCTCTTCATCTGGAAGTGCTGTGAAACAAAGAATTATTCCCTGCAAGTTTGGTTGCCGGAAAGTCTCTGCCGCATCTACCGTGAAGGAGGCGCCGGTGGCCGGTACTTCCAAGTTTCAATCCTTGATTTCCGCAACTATCTTACGGCTTCGTCCGTTGGATTACCCGCTTCAAGGTTGCGCAATTTCGGATTACTGAAATCATAGACTATTGGATCAAGGTCTGGGGTTTTGCGTATTACCCTGCCATCGGCGAAAATGGAGTAACCGATGCCGGAAACCACACGCAGATTCGAGCCTCCCTTTATTGATGTCCCCGGCGCTGTTGCTGAAATCCGTGCTGGCCGCATGGTCGTTGTTGTTGACGATGAAGACCGTGAAAACGAGGGTGACCTGACGCTGGCGGCTGAGTTTGTTACGCCCGAGGCGATCAATTTTATGGCTCGCTTCGGGCGCGGACTGATCTGCCTGACGCTGACGGAGGAGCGTGCAGACACTCTGCGGCTTTTCCCGATGACCCAGCAAAACACCTCGCGCTTCGGCACGGCCTTTACCGAGACGATTGAAGCACGCGAAGGCGTGACCACGGGAATTTCGGCAGCCGACCGCTCGCACACCATCCAGACAGCCATTGCGGCCCGCTCGACGGCCGACGATCTGGCGCGGCCAGGCCACATCTTTCCGCTCCGCGCGCGCAATGGAGGCGTGCTGGTGCGCGCGGGGCAAACGGAGGCCTCGGTCGATCTGGCGCGGCTGGCAGGTCTCAATCCATCGGGCGTGATCTGCGAGATCATGCGCGACGATGGCGAGATGGCACGCATTCCCGATCTCATCCCTTTCTGCCGCGAGCATGGACTGAGGATATTAACCGTGGCCGAGTTGATCCGCTACCGGCTTCGCCACGAGCGCACCATCGCGCGCGCCGGCGAAAGCCGCATCCAGACCCGCTACGGCGAATTTCGCATGATTGCCTACGAAAGCCGGGTGAACGGCGGAGAAAGCCACATCGCACTGGTGCGCGGCGATCTTTGCGTGGACTGCCCGGCCTTCCACTGCGGCCCGGCCAATTCTGCGGTTCCCGGAGATCTAGCTCAACCTGCTTCCCTCGATCCCGACGCTCGGCCTCCCTGCGAACGGGCTGTGCTGGTGCGCGTGCATGCCCGCTGCACAGCAGGCGATCTGTTTGCCGCCGATTGCCGCTGCCGTGAGACGCTCGACCAATCGATGCGCATGATCGCCGAGGAGGGTTGCGGCGTGGTGCTTTATCTGCACAGTACTTCCAACGGCTTTGAGATCGATCACCCGCCCGCTCCAGGCGCCACCTTCAACTCCAGCGGCTCGGCGGCTGTGAAGGCCGCTTCGGAGACCCCGATTGGGCGGCTGATACTACATAAGGAGTTGCGCGCGCGCGAAGGTTCACAGGCGCGTACCGGACGCAATCTGCGCGCCATCGGACTGGGCGGTCAAATCCTCTCTGATCTGGGAATCCGGCGCATCCGGCTGCTCTCGAACACACCCATGCACATTCCCGCTCTTGAAGGCTTTGGCCTCGAGATCGTCGAACAAGTGGCCATTCCGCTGGATCGATAGAGTAACTATTGCTTTTTTTGGAGGGCGCGCCGGGCTGTGGCCCAGCCTTCCTTGGTGAACTGGCGAGAGCGCGCAACGGCCAGCGCACCAGCCGGTATGTCTTTGGTGATGCAGGAGCCGGCGCCGACATACGCTTCATCGCCGACCTCGACCGGCGCAACCAGCGTCGAATCGCTGCCCATGAAGGCGCCGTTACCGATGCGTGTCTTGTACTTATTCACTCCATCATAGTTGCAGGTGATTGTGCCCGCGCCAAGATTGCTCCGCTCACCCACTTCGGCGTCACCGATATAGCTCAAGTGGTTAGCCTTAGCGCCTTTGCCTAGCTTGGCCTTCTTGGTCTCTACAAAGTTGCCCACATGCGCATCTTCGCCGATCTCGCTCTGCGGGCGCAGATGCGCAAAAGGGCCGATCCTGGCGCCACTGGCCACCGTGCTCTCGGTCAGGATGCTGCTCTGGCGCACCAGCACACGGTCGGCGAGAGTGCAGTTTTCGATGACGGAATAGGAACGGATCAGGCATTCCGCGCCGATCTTTGTAGCGCCGAGCAGTTGCACAAAAGGTTCGATGACCGTATCGGCGGCGACTTCGACTTCTGCGTCGATAACGCAGCTCTCCGGGCGGAAGATCGTCACACCCGCCGCCATCAGCCGGTTGGCTGTTTTCAAGCGCAGTGTCGCATCCAGGGCCACCAATTCGGCGATGGTGTTCGCGCCCAGCACTTCAATAGCCTCGGCTGCCTGAATGGCGACCACACGCTCACCCGCGGCTACGAGCAGACCCGCCATCTCGGTCAAGATCACTTCCTTGTTGGCGTTATTGGCGTCGAGCCGGCCTAAATGCTTGAGCAGCGGGGCGGTCTGGAAGGCGTAGATGCCAGAGTTGATCTCGCCAATCTTCTGCTGCGCCGCGGTCAGTGCTTTTTGCTCAACAATAGCTTCGACTTCTGGCGAGTCTGGCGACCGGCGCACGATGCGGCCATAGCCAAATGGATCATCCGGCGCTGCGGTCAAAATCGTCATTGCCGCTTGTTTGGCCTGATGGAAGCTCCAGAGCTGCTCAATCGTCTCGGGGCGGATCAGCGGCACGTCGCCGGAAAGGACAAGAAAATGCTCAAAGCCCTGAATCGCCTGGCGCGCGCATTGAATTGCATGCCCGGTGCCGAGCTGCTCCGTCTGCTCGACGAAGCCGACGCCTGTGCCAGAAATGGCAGCACGAACTTTCTCTGCCTGGTGGCCAATGACGACAAAGATTTCAGCAGGCGCGACTATCTTGCTCGCAGCGGCAATCACATGAGTCAACAATGGTTTGCCGCCGATCTCGTGCAGCACCTTGGGGCGCTGCGACTTCAGCCGCGTCCCTTTTCCCGCCGCCATGATGACCACTGCCAGCTTCCTATTGCCGTCCATGCTCGCCCCCTGACCTGTAACTTTTTCATTTCAATTGTAGTTTCTCAGTCCAAGGCGAGGGCTGAATGAATGGCATCAACACCACCTGCGGCGAATGGCTGTGGTGTCTAAGATGTTCATTCGATGTCTTCAAAGCCGAAGACGCAATCTTCCATTATTGTTTAGCCAAGAAGTAGGCCTCGACTGCCTTAGCCATCGAAGCATGATTCAATGTGGGCTTTTTGCCTTCGTAGCGAGCGGCCCACAGAATCTGGTTCATAATATCCCTGGGATAGCATTGGCGCAGTTCAAGCTTCAATACCTGGCGGATAAAGGAGATCAGATCCTGGGGAACCAACGGGTCCATCTCGACGTCATGTTCGTGCGCTACGCGGCGCAGAATCTCAGTGAACTGCGCATCCGAAACCCCACCGATCTTGATCTTGGTTTGAATTCTGCGCAGGAAGCATTCATCGACCAGCAAAGCCGGGTCCATATTGGAAGCAAAGACGATCAGCATCTCGAAGGGAATTTCCAGCTTCTTGCCTCCAGCGAGGGTAAGGAAGTCGATTCTGCGGTCCAAGGGAACCACCCAGCGGTTGAGCAGGTCTTCCGGGCGAAGACGCTGGCGGCCAAAGTCGTCAATAATCAGCACGCCATTATTCGCCTTCATTTGCGCCGGACCAACGTAGAACTTGGTGGTTGGATTGTATTGCAGGTCCAGCATCTCGGCTGTCAGTTCGCCACCCACCATCACGGCGGGGCGCTGACAAAGCACCCAGCGGCTGTCGCAATCTTCTGGTTCCTCATCGACCATCCGCTTGTGAATCGCGCTGTCGTAGAGGGTAATGATCTCGCCATCCACTTCCACCGCGTAGGGGATCCAGACTTCATCTTCGGCAATCACCCTGGAAAGAGTCTCCGCCACGGTGGTCTTTCCCGTTCCCGGAGGACCGTAAAGAAAGATGGAGCTTCCAGAGTTGAGCGCAGTTCCGAACTGCCGCAAGAGGGCGGGGTCAATGACCAGATGCGCAAAAGCGCGTTTGACCTCGTCTTCATGCACCTCCGTCTTACCGACGCTCTGCTTCTTCGTCTGCGTGATATAACTCTCCAAAGAGACTGGGGCGGGACCCGTATAGTGATTCTGCGCGAGCAGATCAGAGGCTCGTGAACGTCCCTCGGAGGTGATGGCGATCTGGGGAATATGGCCGTTCATGCCGGTCACCTGGCAGAGCAACTCGGAGCGCATGCGGAATGCGATCTCTTTGGCCACTTCAAAGCTAAGTTGGGTCTTTTCAGCGAGCTGATGAACGGACAGCGATCCAGACAGGTAGAGAATCTTTAGGGCAAGATCTTCGAGGACTGACTGATTTACATCAAATTCATCAAAAGTTTGTGGCCGGCGAGCGGGCCCTTGGATTGGTTCCGACTTCAAAAAATCAAAGGTTGCCATCATCATTCAGCCTATCATTTTCTGGATCTGAAGCGCTGCATGGGAACCTTTGTCCACAAACACTTTCGTACTCTGAATGTGCCAGTTATCCACGCCAGCAGTGAACGCTTTCAGCCAGCTCCAGCCCTCTCATCAACCCTAATGTAAACAAGAATAATTTGCAAAATCAAAAGGGGCAGATCGGAATCTGATTGTGCTTTGCTGTCGGCGAACAACCCGTGTCTAGGAGAATTTCTTGACTTTGTTTCTGGATAGAACTGCGAGACGCGGCTTTCGCAACGTTTTGGTACACTCTTTCCAGGCCTGCTCTGGCCTTTACAGAGGAGCAGACGGCCCCTAAATTGCTGATTGTACGGCGGGAGAATTCATGCCAGTTGTCCAACTCGAGGCAGTAACCAAGGCCTATGAGAGCAAGGTTGCCGTGAACAAGCTGAGCCTGTCGATTGAAGCCGGCCAGATCTTTGGCCTGCTCGGTCCGAACGGAGCCGGCAAAACCAGCTCGATACGCATGATGATGGGCATCACGATACCCGACTCGGGCCGCATCCAGCTCTTTGATCAACCTTTCAAGCGGCAAAGCCTGGAGCGGGTCGGCTACCTGCCCGAGGAACGCGGCCTCTATAAGAAAATGAAAGTCCTGGATCAGTTGGTCTTCTTCGGTGGCCTGCATGGGCTGAGCGCCGAGGAGGCTGAGAAGCAGGCGACCGCCTGGGCCAAGCGCATGGAGATTGCAGAAACCCTGCAAAAGAAAACGGAAGAACTCTCCAAGGGAATGCAGCAGAAGATTCAGTTCATCTCCACACTGCTTCATTCGCCGGGCCTGATCGTGATGGATGAGCCATTCAGCGGCCTCGATCCGGTGAATGCCGTGCTGGTGGAACAGACACTTCTGGAACTAAAAGCGCAAGGCAAGGCGATTGTCTTTTCCACTCATCGCATGGAGCAGGTGGAAAAGCTGTGCGACTCGATCTGCCTGATCAATAACGGCGAGGCGGTGCTCGGCGGCAACCTGCGCGAGATCAAGAGCCGCTATGAGCGCAACCGGGTGATCGTTGAGTTCGAGGGCAGCTCCGCATTCCTGACCAGCGATGAGATTGCCGAGGCCCGGAACTTCTCCGGCCACGCCGAGATCAAGCTCAAGCCGCACGGGGATGCACAGAAACTGCTGCATGAAGCCGCCGCCAGGGCCACCATCTACCGCTTCGAGCTGGTTGAACCGTCCTTGGAAGAGATCTTTATCGAGACCGTGGGAGGCCGGAATAATGCGTAATATCCTTCTCGTCGCCAAACGCGAGTATCTGGAGCAGATCCGCGGCCGCGCCTTCAAAATCTCTACCATCGCCCTGCCTCTTTTGGTTGCCGCGCTGCTCGCCTTCAGTCACTATATGAACCACAAGGCCAATGGCGGCAAACACATCGCCATTGTTGCCGATGATGCGGTTTTGGCCAGCCAGGTCCGGGATCAGTTGCTCGAAGACAAAGGCGCGCGGTACAAAGTGGAAGTGACGGCGCCGGTCAGCGCGGGCGAGCGCGCCGAGTGGCAGAGACAGTTGCGCGCCAAAGCTGTCGATGGAGTACTGGCGATTGATTCCTCCAATCCGCAAAAAATTACCGCAACCTTCACCTCGCTTTCAGCCGCGGATGTCACTCCATACGGCGTCCTGCAAAGCGCGCTGAACCGTGGCATCGTCAACGAGCGGATGATCCGCAAAGGATTGAGCCAGACCGAGGCCGACGCACTGCTGGCCAAAGTCTCTATCGAGGCTTTGCAACTGGATAAAGACGGCAAGATCGGCAAAAGCAATGGGAGCGCAACTGTCATAAAAGCGTATCTAATGCTGGTTCTGCTTTCCGTTCCCATCATGCTATACGGGCTGGATATGGCGCGGGCAATTATCGAGGAGAAGACTTCGCGCATCTTCGAGGTGATGCTGGCCGTGGCCAAGCCCAGTGATCTGCTGGCCGGCAAGCTGCTGGGCGTAGGCGGCGTCGGCATCACACAGATCGCCATCTGGCTGACGTGCGCCACAATCTTCATGGGCACTTCGCTGGCCGCCGCACTGCTCACCGGCGACATCGCCATCCACTTCTCCTGGCAGGAGGGCGTTTTCTTTCCTATCTATTTCGTATTGGGATTCGCTCTCTTCAGCGCCATCTTCTCCGGCCTTGCAGCCACTTGCGAAACCGCGACAGACTTGCAGAAGTTCATGGCTGTGGCGATTGTTCCGCTCTATACTGCCATGGGCCTTCTTGTAGTGATGATTAAAGATCCCAACTCCGCCTGGAGCATTGCCTCAACGCTTTGCCCGCTGACTTCGCCTTACACCATGCTCCCGCGCATGGGCATGGCCGTGGTTCCGCTCTGGCAGGTTGTGCTTTCGGTGATCTTGTTAGCGCTCACCACCTGGGGTGTGCTTCTGGTTCTCTTCGCGGCTCTATCGCGTTGGCATTCTGATGTATGGCAAGCGCGCCACGCTGCCGGAGATCATGCGCTGGCTGCGATACAGTTAAAATCGAAAGTGTGCCTGCCGAAGACCAGCCCCGCTTCACCCTCACCCAGCGCCTGATTCTGGCGGTTGTTCCGCCGCTGGTTTGGGCGCTCTTCGGCCTCTGGGGCCGCACTTGGCGTTTTGAGGTGATTGCCGAAGAGGGCGTCACCCCCGTCCCTTCAGGGGTAATCTGCGCCAGTGGCATCTTTTGCTTCTGGCATCAGTGCGTGCTGCCTTGCACGGTCTACTTTCGCTCCTCCCGCGCCGTCATCCTTATCAGCCAGAGCTTTGATGGCGAACTTATTACGCGCATCCTGCTGATCTTCGGCTTCGGCGCGGTGCGCGGCTCCAGTTCGCGTGGCTCGCGAGAAGGATTGATGGGCCTCAAGCACACCGTCGAAACTGGCCGCACCGCGATCTTCACCGCCGACGGCCCGCGCGGACCCATCTATCAGACCAAAATGGGTCCCATCAAGCTGGCGCAGTTGACCGGCGCACCCATCGGCGCCTTTCATCTGGAGCCGGAGCACGCCTGGGTCATCCGCTCCTGGGACCGCTTTTTGATTCCCAAGCCTTTCACGCGCATCTGCGTCAGTTGGGTCCGCGCAACGCATGTCTCCACCGATCTGGCCGCTGACTGCTTCGAACCCAAGCGCCAGGAGCTGACGGCAGCCATCGAACGCGCCCGCCTGCGCGCGCTTGACTACTTCGGGAAGCCACGTCCATGAGCAGCCTCCGTGTTGTAGATTTCGATTTTGATCTGCCTGATGAACTGATAGCCCAGCAGCCTCCCGCCGAGCGCGGATTGAGCCGTATGCTCGTAATGAACCGGGCCACTGGCGCTCTGCGCGACACAAACTTTGCAGAGCTGCCCGCGCTGCTCAACCCCGGTGACCTGCTGGTTCTGAATGAAAGCCGGGTGATCCCGGCCCGCCTCTATGCTCGTCGCACGCTACGACGCGAAAAGGAAAAGCCGACGGGCCGCATTGAAGTGATGCTGACAGAACCCGCCGGAGAAAACCTCTGGCGCGCTTTGGTCCGTCCAAGCCGCAAGGTCGCTGTCGGCGAGATTCTCGTCTTTCCAGAGCCTACGGGCGAAGTCGCCCTCGAAGCTGAAGTCCTGGAACGGGGCCAATTTGGCGAGCGGCTGCTCTGCTTCAAACCAGTGGGCGACTTCTTCACTCGACACTCGACCGCATCGGCCATATTCCGCTGCCGCCCTACATTCGCCGCGACGATGCCGCCCACGACCGAGAGCGTTACCAGACCGTCTTCAGCCGCGAACGAGGCTCGGTAGCCGCACCGACGGCCGGTCTGCACTTCACGCCGCAAATCCTTGAAGCTCTCACCGCACGCGGCGTCGAAGTTGCCCGCATCACGCTGCACGTGGGCTTGGGAACCTTCGCTCCACTGCGCGTCGAGAGCCTGGACGAAGTCCGCCTGCACCGCGAGCGCTACACACTCACCGCTGAAGCCGCCGAAGCCATCAACCGAGCCGTCCGCGAAGGCCGGCGCATCGTCGCGGTTGGAACCACGGTTGTCCGTACCCTTGAGCACTGCGCACAGCAAACAAAAGGCTGCCCTCTGCAAGCGCACTCCGGCGAGACGGAGATCTTCATCTCTCCCGGCTTTCACTTCCGCCTGGTCAGCGCCCTGCTCACCAACTTCCACCTGCCGCAATCGAGCCTGCTGATGCTGGTCTCGGCCTTTGCCGGACGCGAACCGGTTCTCGCCGCCTACGCTCACGCTGTCCAGCATAATTATCGCTTCTTCAGCTACGGGGATTGCATGTTGATCGCGTAAGCCAATTCTGACTTCACCGCTTCACCGCTTCATCCGGTAGTAGCGGATAAGTTTTCCGGTCGATAATCATGTATATTCCGGTAGGCTGAAAACCTCTTCCATTCAGATCACGCCTGGCCGCACGCCAATCGCGGCGCCAGAACGTCCGCTCCTACGGAAAAGCTGATTGGGTTGACTGTATAAGGTGGGTGTTGTATATATAATGGCTATATGGACGTGTACTCCATGCTGGATGGTCAAGGCTTATCTTGGATAGCGATAAAGCCGCCATCAATGCCTCGCGGCACGGCATTCGCTTCGAGCAGGCCCGCGAGGTTTTTCTTGATCAGTTAGCCCGCTACGAAGATGCCAGCCCCCAGCAAGAGGCACGGCAGGCATGGTTCGGCCTTACAACCGACTATCGATTGCTGTACGTCGTCCACGTGATTCGCGAAGGAGATGTGCTCCGCCTCATCTCCGCACGTCTTGCGGAACCGGCGGAAAGGAGACGCTATGAGAATGACTGAACGGATCAAGCGCAATATGCAGCCCGACAAACCCATGACCCTGATTTCCCTTCGCCTTCCCGATCACGTGATCGATGATCTCAAAGAGGTCGCTCCGTCGCTTGGCTTTGGGGGGTATCAAGCTCTCATCCGGGCCTATATCTCGAATGGACTCCGTAAACACCTGGCCGAGAGGGAAGCGCAACGGGCAAAGGACAGCACCGTCGAGGAGTTCAGCCAGAGACTTAGGGCTCACGGTGTGCCCGAGCAGGCGATTCAGGAAGCCGTGGCCGAGATGAGAGCAGGAAGATACTGACCACTCGACTGGTGGCTTACACATCACTTGTTTGATGGAAGCAAAGCGCTGCGCATCTTCGGATATAGCGGGCCGAACATGAACAAGGCTGATGGAGGTTCGTGGATTTCCACCCATCGCAAAGAATGCGATGGATGGGGCACCAAGCTTCGTGGGATGGTCAAGATTCCAGAAACTTTAGATGCGACACCCACCAACTTGCCTTGTTCATCGAATCTATTGGCGCAATGGAGTTATATATGTTACCATCATCCAGATGATCGAAATCCGAGAATGTCTTGGGCGGGACGGGCGAAACCTCTTTGGGGAGTGGTTTGACCGGCTCAACTCCGAGGCGTCTCGACGAGTGACCACCGCACTCTATCGGCTGGGCTTGGGAAACTTCTCGAATGTAAAGAGTGTCGGCGGCGGAGTCTTTGAATGCCGCATCGATTTCGGTCCAGGCTACCGCATCTACTTTGGCAAAGACGGAGAACGGATCGTCATTCTGCTTTGCGGCGGCACGAAACAGCGTCAGCAGGAGGACATAACGTTGGCAGGCGAATACTGGCAGGCATACAAGCTGCAGAAAAGGAGCGAGTCATGGCGTTGACTAGAGACTTTCGAGAGACGGTACAGGCCCGGGTGCGCGGCGACGAAGAGTTTCGTCTCGGCTTGCTGCGCGACGCCATCGATGCTCTGCTGGCGGGCGAGGGTGCATTGGGGCGCGAGATTCTGCGCGATTTCATCAATGCAACCGTGGGCTTTCCCACGCTGGCCGAGCAGACCGGCATACACGCCAAGACCCTGCATCAGATGTTCGGCCCCAGGGGCAATCCAACCGCCTCCAACCTCTTCAAAATCATTGCGTGTCTTCAGGAGCATGAGGGAGTTCGGTTGCAGGTCGTTGCGTAGAGTGAGTGGTCAGGGATCAGGGATCAGGGATCAGGGATCAGAAAAGCGCTGGTTGGGGTTCGTGGTTTCCCACCCATCGCAAAAAGCGCGATGGATGGAACACCCAGTTTTTGTTGGAAAGATAAGATTCTGAAAAACTTATGGCGCGTCAGCCGCCTGATGAAAGGACCGGATGCCCTCATCATTATGCCCTCGGAGGCTGCCAACCCAAAACAGGGCCGACATGCACAGGAATACCATAGGCGAATGATTCCTGCTGGTATGGTGCGCCCCAATAAAGAATTGCGGCACATTTTTCAGCAAGCATCCGATAAAGTCTGTTATCGGTACCGCAACTGTACAATAAGGCCACGCTGAAACGTTTCTCTTCGTGAGAAGCTATTACCGTCATATAAAGAGCTTCCTCATCGGGTTCGCTTACTTCAACACTCCAGCCGGCGTCGTGAAGTGGTCGGACAAGATCGCGCATACATACTTCCGACAATATCGCTTTACGAAGAGTGATACCATTATCGGTTGGCATCTCTGGGACAAGCCGACCATGTTTCTGGTAGCGATCTTGTTCGATAAGCTTCATTTTCATCTGCGCTTCGGCTTGGAAAAGTGCTTGTTGCCACAAGAGCGTACTGTCGTCATTCATAGCGGGGAACATGAATGACACACAGTGACTTGCGTCGTACCAGGATTCGATAGCGGCAAGTGTAGTGAGTGCGATTATCATACGAATGAAGTTGGTCATCTGCTGCCAGGAGGACGCTGTTCCGTGTGCAAACATATGCCTGTTGAGCCATGTAAGACCTTTATATTTATCTGTGGGACAGAAAAAATAGTTTTTTAGCCAACGGCGGAAAGTCTCAAAGATGAATATGCGTTCATCTTGCCCAAAAAGATAGTCTACCGTTTTATATTCGTTCGGAACCCACATTCCCTCAAAATGGAGATCGGCTGCAGTTCGAATGGCACGATTGATCGCGTGATCAATCTTCTCTGGAGCAGTAGCATGGGAGCCGAGATCCGAAACAATTCTGGTCAAACTCCCTTCAATCGCAGGAATGAGGGCGGCGATGCTGGACGCTCGATATCCGCTGTAAGCGCCCAGATAGGCCTCTCGTGCCAAAGGAACAAATTCCTTCAGACTCCTGGCCTGAGGCATGATTTGGGCAATACATACGGCCTGGAAGGCAAGTGTATAAAGCGTCGATGTATGATAATCGAAAAGCTCTATCGCTCTCTCCCTCGTGCAGTGTTTAACGGCGGATAACATTTGTAGGATCTCGCCCATTGGTAGCCATAGAGGGGCGAACCATTCCATTTTCTCCCACAGCAGTGCTTCATCATCTTTTGCTTTTCGCTGAATTTTCCATCTTTCATCCCCTCCTACAGCACTTGTAGGGAAGCACGCTCTACTGCCGCCGATCTCCAACATAATGCTCGGCGTCGGATTGAAATTGCCGACATCACGTACGACTGCTACAGGATTGGCTAGCCACTTGTCACTCGCCCATTTCACTATGAGTTCAGGCGTTAGGTTTTCTAGCGATGACTCGTTTAGCGCTCGACACCAGATACCTTTGAATTTGCAATCAAGATTGGATGAAGACATTACACTTCTCCAGAACTTTCATTGCGAGTCAGTGTATCGAATTATTGTCGAATATGACAGAGATTTCATTCACAATTCGCGATCGTGCGGATGTATAAGTTCTCGTTTTTGCAACATGAGATACTCAAAAACAGACGAATAGAACTGATCCTGATAGACTCGAACCGTGCCCGCCGAACCCAAACCGCCCGTTTTTTTGCTCGATACGATGAGCTTCATCTTCCGCGCTTACCACGCGATGCAACGCTCGCGGCCGATGTCTACCCGCTCGGGGTTGCCCACAGCGGCGGTCTTTGTCTTCGTGAACATGATCAAGAAGCTGCGCCAGGATTTTCAGCCGCAACTCTTTGCCGCCGTTTTCGACGTAAGCGGCGAGGTCTTCCGCGATGAGCGCGCCCGCTCGATGAAGCCGCTGCGCAAGTGGAACGCCAAGACGCAGAGCTTTGACGAGGTCAGCTACGAGGGCTACAAGGCCAACCGCGCCGCCATGCCCGAAGACCTGCGGCGGCAGATTCCCTATATTCGGCGGGCGCTGGAGGCGCTGCGGATTCCGATTCTGGAGGCCGAGGGCTTTGAAGCAGACGACGTGATCGGCACACTGGCCCGCGAGGCCGCCGAGCGCGAGCATGAGGTCTTTATCATCAGCGGCGACAAGGACATGATGCAGTTGGTGACGACTGCGGTAAAGATCCTCAACCCGCAGAAGGACAACCTGATCCTCGATCCCGCCAAGGTCCTCGAAGTGCTGGGCGTTCCGCCGGAGAAGGTGGTCGATGTGATGGCCCTGCGCGGCGATACGGTGGATAACATTCCGGGCGCGCCGGGGATCGGCGACAAGGGTAGCGTGGATTTGATCGTAGAGTTCGGCTCGGTGGAGGCCGTGCTCGAGCACGCCGCCGAGGTCAAGCGCAAGAGCTATCGCGAGTCGCTGGAGCAGAACCGTGATGCTGTGCTGCTCTCGAAAGAGCTGGTCACGATCGATTGCCACGTGCCGCTTGAGTTGGACCTGGACGCGATGGAGACTCAACCGCCGGACTTGGAAGCCTGCCGTGAACTTTTCACCGAGCTGGAATTTACTTCGATGCTGCGGGAGCTTTCTCCCACCGAAACCGCGCCAGTGGCTGAGTTGATTGAAGCGCCTACGAGCGAGCAGGCGGAGGCTTTTTACGCCGCCGGGCGGGCTGCGGGTTTTGCTTTTACTCTGGACGCGAAGGCACCTGCGCCGGAGGCTGAAGAGGACGCGCAGCAGTCGATGTCGTTGCTGGATGTGGCCGAGGCGGCTGAAAAGCAGGCTGTTTTTACTGTGGGAGTTTGCGCGGAAGCATCAACAGCTCTGCAACTTCCGGTGACTGAGATGCTTCGCGCTTTGCTTGAAAATGCCTCCGTTCCCAAGCAGACGCACGACTGGAAGACCGCGCTCCATCTACTGACCGCGCAGGGCGTTGCTCTGCGCGGCGAGATCGATGACTCCATGCTGCTTTCTTATGCGCTCAATCCGACGCACGCCACGCAAGCGCTGGCCGACGTGGCTGCACGCCACTCACAGGCTGCGCCATCCTCGCTGGCGGCGGGCGCGGCGGCGATTCGTGCGCTGGTACCTTCGTTGAAAGCCGAAGTGGAAAAGGCCGACCTGGAGCAGGTTTACGCAATGGATTTGCAGCTTGCTCCGGTTCTCTTCCGCATGGAACAGGCCGGGGTCCGCATCGATCTGGGCGTGCTGGACGGGCTTTCCAAGCGCTTCGCTCTCGAACTGACCCGTGTCGGCGAGGAGATCTTCGCGCAGGCTGGGCGACGCTTCAACATCAACTCGCCCAAGCAGCTTGGTGAGGTGCTCTTCACGGACCTGCACCTGCCCGCTCCGGCAAGCCGAGGCAAGGGAAAGGCTGTCTCCACTGCGCAGGATGTGCTGGAAAATCTGGCGGAAAGCCACGAAGTTCCGCGTCTGGTGTTGGAATTCCGTCATTTATCCAAGCTGAAATCGACCTATATCGACGCGCTTCCGCTCTTGGCTGATGCCGACTCACGCGTTCATACTACCTTCAACGCCGCCGCCGTGGCGACGGGGCGACTCTCTTCGGTCAATCCGAATCTGCAAAACATTCCCACACGCACCGAGCTGGGCCGCGAGATTCGCGCCGCCTTCATCGCCGCACCGGGGACGCAGCTTCTCTCTGCCGATTATTCGCAGATCGAACTGCGCCTGCTGGCCCATTTTTCCGGCGATCCGCTGCTCACGCGCGCCTACCAGAACAACGAGGACATTCACACGCTGACTGCAAGTGAAGTCTTCGGTGTGACGGCTGCGGAGATGGACAAGCAGACCCGTAACCGCGCCAAGGCCGTCAACTTCGGCATCGTCTACGGCATCTCAGCTTTTGGTCTTGCCAATCAGTTAGGCATTCCAGTCAGCGAGGCGAAGGCTTATATCGAGCGCTACTTTGCCCGCTACGCCGGTGTACAGGCCTTTATCGAGAAGACCCTTGAAGAGACGCGCAAGACAGGCAGCGTGCGCACGCTCTTCGGACGGGTGCGGCCCATCCCGGACATCGAGAGCCGCAACCCCAACCAGCGCGGTTTTGCTGAGCGCACGGCGATCAACACGCCGCTGCAAGGCACCGCCGCCGACCTCATCAAGCTGGCGATGATCTCCCTCGACCGCCAGCTCACCGAGCGCAAGCTCAAGACGCGCATGGTCCTGCAAGTCCACGACGAACTGCTCTTTGAAGTACCGGCGGAAGAGAGCGCCGAAGTGGAAGCCCTGATCCGCGCGGAGATGGAAGGCGTGGTCAAGCTCAATGTGCCGCTGATCGCCGATCTGAAGTCTGGGACGAACTGGCGGGATATGCGATAAATTTGGCGACAAAACTTTCAAGTCAAAACTGAGTGCCCCACCCCAACCAGACGTGGAGTTATGGTGGTATGCGCTTCTGACAGCTAGTCAAAATGGAGTGACGGGTTCAATGCGCTGACCGTGGGTTAAGCTGTGATTCAAGCAGGATCACAGTTCAGAGCCGCAAGCGGAGAGGAACCGGTCATGAAGAAAAATCTACGATTTTTGGACTCGGATGTCCATGGCGAAACGATTGCCGTCGCCATTGCCGAGTCGGATGGCGAGGCGCGCAGTTTCCGCTCTGGCGACTCGACTCCGGTGTGGTTTCGAACGTGGCAAAGATCAAAGAGGCACTCAAGCAGGAGCCAACGACCAAATGAACTGAGTCTGTGCGCACAACCGCTCAGCAGACACTTTTTTGCGAAGGGCAAAAAAATCTTTTGAGCGGCCGTTCTGTTATGTCGAAATTGCTTCTACAGGATCGTCATGGTAGTGAGCGACGAAATTGATCGCTCTAATTCACCGGGAGGACAACTATCATGCAAACTGCAAACATCACTGCGAGAAACATTGCGAATGCGAAGAAGCTCATCGAAGAAGTCATCAACACCGGCAAGCTTGAGCTATGCGATCGCTACCTGGCTGCTGACCGGATCGACTATACGGACTACGGGATACCGCCCGAAATGGCCAATGGACATGAGGGGTTCAAGAGAGTGCTCGGCGGCTTTGTCGAGGCATTCCCCGATTTCCATCTTGAGGTCCAATTCACGGTTGCCGACGATGACCGCATTGCGCTTTATGTTTCGACAACGGGAACCCACCGAGGTCCGTTTATGGGCGCGCCACCCACGGGAAAGCAGTTCAAAGTCAATGGCACTGACATCTTGCGCTTCAACGATGAAGGCAAGGTCTCCGCACATTGGGGTGTCTTTGACACCTTTGGAATGCTGGCGCAGCTCGGTCTCCTTCCGCCGCCGGGACAATCTTGAATCGTTGAAGCAATTCAGATCGCCAGGCCATTTGCATTGCGTGCAAACCGAGTCCGCTCTGTAAAAGCGGACTCGGTTTCAAGGCCGTTCAAACTATTTTTGCTGCTTCTCGCTTCAAATACTCGCGCATCGATGAATCCTCACAGAGGCCAATGGCGCACGTGTAAGCCGCCTTGGCTTCATTGAAGCGCTGCATACGTTTCAGCAGATGTGCGGTAAGTGCCCAGTAAGGCTGGTACGTATCGACTGACTGTGCAGGGATTTCTTCAAGCAGCGCCCACCCATTTTCCGCACTGCTGCTTTCAGCTACGGCTGCCGCGCGGCCTACCAATGCGCCAATCGTCGGCGCAATATGAACAAGGCCCCCGTACATCAGTGCGATCGATTCCCAATCGGTATGACCTGTCAGAGCACGGTGTGCGTGCACCGACTGGATTGCCGCTTCAAGCTGAAAATGTCCGGCACGTCCAAATTGCGCAGCATTAGCCAGCAATCGTTCTGCTTCCTCGATCATCGTGACCGACCAGCGCGTTACGTCCTGCTCCGAGAGTGGAATGTACGTGCCGCTCTCTGAACGGCGAGCCTCGCGACGTGCTTCGCAATGCAACATCAACGCTAGCAGGCCATGAACTTCTGGTTCGTCCGGCATGAGTTGTAAGAGCAGCGCACACAGATCAATTGCTTCTTTAGCCAATCCTTTGCGCCGCTGATCGGCGCCGGCAACATCGTCCCAGCCGCTACCGTAGGCGGCATAGATTGCTTCAAGCACGGCATCAAGCCGACCGGGCAGATCACTTGCATTGGGTAACTCGAATCGCAGACCTGCCACGCGGATCTTGTTCTTGGCGCGGCTCAAACGCTGTCCCATGGCGGAGGGCTTTACCAGAAATGCCGATGCAATGCGCGCAGCATCAAGACCCAGTACAACCTGAAGCATCAATGGTGTTCTGGAACTCGGATCGATAGCCGGGTGAGCACAAACAAAGAGTAGTTTGAGACGTTCGTCGGGAAAAAACTCGGTCGAATCGGCGATTTGCTGAGCGACGTCTGTGATTGCGATCAGCGCCGGCGTCGCCTCTTCATGCACCTGACGATGCCGCGCGAGATCAATCAATTTGCGGCGAGCGGCCACGAGAAGCCACGCTTCCGGCTTGTCCGGCACACCGGTGCGAGGCCAAGTTTCAAGAGCTGCGCGGAAGGCGTCGGCAAGCGCATCCTCGGCGGCGCAAACATCGCGGGACCGAGCCGAAAGAAACGCAAGCAGGCGGCCCCACGAATCGCGAGCCGCCTTCTCGACTGCCTCATGCGTCTCCGTCATGCTTCGGCAGGTCCTGTCATGGCGGGTCTTATCTCAACTCCTCCTCCAGGGCCAGCCGGATAGCGAGCAGCCCAGTCAAGCGCTGTGTCAAGGTCGGGAACATCGATCAGGAAATAACCGCCGAGTTGCTCTTTCGTTTCGGCAAATGGCCCGTCCTGCACGAGACGCTTGCCATCGAGAATTCGCAGCGTGGTAGCAGTATCAGGAGGTTCAAGCCCAGCGCCGCCAGCAAGGATGCCGGCCTCTCGAACCGCTTTCAAGTAGGGCATGAAACTCCCCCAGAAGGCGTCTCTCGTCTTCGGATCAGTCCGCGAATCAAACTCTGTTTGGTTCAGGTAGAACATCAGCATGTACTTCATAAGGTCCCTCCAGGTTCAAATTAACGCCTTTCCCGGCATCTGAAAGGATGACGTACGCGGACGCTTCACTTCGACATTCTTTGAATATTATTCTATGAGCCGGAATGATCACGTCAAGCTTTCGCCGCACTCTCTCTGTCGATGCGTGTATGAAACTTCTCAGATTGCGTTCGACCCAAGCCGTCAAGAATCTGCAATGCGATGATGGCAAGAACAGACTACCCGAATGGGTAGTCGCAATCCTATCTACTCTGGGGATAGACGCTATTGATGGCACTCAACTACGATTTGACTTGGCCATTGTCGATAGTTGCATCGTGACGGATTCTCCAACTACGTGTAGAGTTGCACGAAACGCCGTCGCTAGTAGACCGTCACTTGGACCTGCCCGCTGACCGTGTAGCGGGTGATCAGCCGCGTGAGTTGCGCCTGGCTCAGGCCGCTCATCTTCTCGATGTAGTGCCGCACCAAACCCCGCGTTGCCTTGCTCTGTTGGGCATACCGCCGTCCAACCAACACCTCTTCCACTCAGCCATAAAACTGCTTCGGTCTTCGGCCTCAAACTGGATTTCCTCGCTGGCCGTAACAAACTGGCCAATCGCCTCCAAACTCAACTTTTCTGCGTTGTCCATGCGGATGTTCACATCCCAGCATGACCGACCCTTCAGGCTCACCTTGTGTGGGAAGAGAGTTTTGACTTAGTCCTAACACAATTGGTAAAATTAGTTTATGGGTGGCAGGCCAACCAGTAGAGGCTTGCCGCCTTTTTAGCGTCCCCGTCGTCTAGCCCGGCCTAGGACACCGCCCTTTCACGGCGATAACACGGGTTCAAATCCCGTCGGGGACGCCAATCATTTCAGCAACTTACGCGCTTCTATGATTTTTTCGTACGTCCGTATTGTTCCAATAGCAGCGGTGCTCTCGTTGTGAGGGTTGTCGTCGAGCAACATGCTCACTAGGCGGCTCTGCGCTTTACGCTTCACTTCTGTCACTGCTTGCGCGTAAAGATTCATCGTCACCAAGCTATTTGCATGCCGCAATAATTCCTGCACAGTCTTGACATCCTCCCCATTCGCTTTGAGAAGTGTCGCGTATGTGCGCCGGAAGGTGTGCCAGCCGATCCGGCCCTGGATTCCGGCGGCCTTCACTGCCGGTTGCAAGTGCCAGCGGTTGAGCGTCCCCGGCCAGTACGGCTGTGTTCCTTTGACGTGGGGACTGGCAAAGACCCAATCCTCCGGTTGCGGGTAAGCACAGAGGGTCCGCCAACGCCACAATGCTTCCGCCAGACGCGCATCCAATGGAACTGGCTTGCGCGATGCTTCTGTCTTGCATTCGCCCACGTGCTGAAGTGAAATGGACCGCGTGACGCTGATCTCGAACTTCTCGAAATCAATGTCCTGCCATTTGAGTGCCAGCAGTTCACCCACCCGCAGCCCGGTCATCACATCGACCAGAACGGCAGTGTGCGTCGGCTCTTCGAGATAGAGAAGCAATTCCTCGACCTCGGCAAGCGTCAACACGGTAGGAATTTCTTTGCGCTTGGCGCTCTGGCGCACATGCGTGATGGGATTCCGGTCGTGCCACTCCCAGCGAACTGCGTGATTGAAGACCGCGTGCATGATGTTCCGAATTTTTGCCTTGCTGCCGTTGGAGAGATCGAGCGAACGTAGCCACTCTTCGACGGCAACCGATTTGACATCCTTCAGCCGGTAGTTCCCCCATCGGGGCAGAATCCACTTCCTGAAGTAGCCCTGGTACGTTTCGCAGGTTGCGAAGGTTTTGTTCGAGTCCTTGCCCAGTTCCTTTTCCCGGTAGTGTTCGATAAGCGTTTGAACACTGATCGCTTCGAGGCTGAAGCGCGGACTCTCAGCGTTGATGTTGACCAAAAGCGACGCAACGGCCCGTTTCGCCGCTGCCTCGTTCGGGTACTGTTCCACACTTCCGACAACCAGACTGCGGCGTTTGCGGCTCCCGTCGGCAAGGGATTCGTACCAGCGATACTCCCAGGCGCTTGGACCCCGCTTACGCTCCGCAAGCTGGAGGTTGCCTTGTTGATAGCGTGTCCGTCTCATTTCTTCTCCGATTCAAGAGTGGTGAGGCGGCACGGATAGCTGTTCCGAGTTTACCGCGTAAGGCGGACAGTGGCCGAGATAGAGGGCCTGAAAGTTCCACTGCTTGCCGCCGCGCAGACTGGCAACGAGGCCGGTGCGCGCGTAACGCAGCAAAGCTTTGGGATGCACCTTCACGAGGGTCGCAGCCCGTTCGGATTCGAGTAGATGTTCAAGAAGATGGCGGGAATCGAACATTATTCGTACACTCCTATTCCCACGATGCAATGGATTGTCGGGCGTGTCTATTTTGCCCAGACGGGCAATTTGCACCTCATGGAAAATCGCCGAGGCATTGCTGGAAACAGGGATTGCATCATGGCGCAGGAGGAAACTGAAGGCTCTTTGGGGAACCATTGGCGCAGGAAGATTTTGATTATATGAAATCGAATTGATTGTGCGTCCTTCGGGTCGATACTACGGAAGTTCAAAAAGCACACCAATCACTTCTAAAGCGTGGGTTATTCTTGGTAGCCCCAGTGAGCCGTCAAAGCTCAGAAGCTCTGCAGCGGTTGTTCCGTCGGGATTGAGGCTCTCCAGCACGGCGATCTGCCCAGAACAGCGCAGTCGCTTGAAAAAGCGCGTTCCATCTTCGTCGATAGCCACGATTGGGCAACGATCAAGTGCCTGTATTTCATCGAGTGTCTTCGTGGCCTCGCGGGTAATCAGAAACTGTCCCTCCAGTGCAATGGGTTCAGCGCTTCGCCCCTTCACCTGAAAGAGGCGTACTCCTTGTAACATTTTGGTCAAAAACACTGGGTCGGCGAGTGGCACGAACTCGCGATTTGCATCCATCGCTGGCGTCGGCAATGCGTGAGATGCAAACACCGTTCCAACAATTTTTCTAAATTGCTTACTTTCAGGCGGCGCGATGACTGGCTCCGGAATCGTCAATGGATCGACAGATTGTCCTGTGAGAACGACTATCTCTGGGTGCGCGTCGATCCGATTGTAGCGCCGGGCAAGAAGAGAGTTTCCTATAGCTGCCACAACAAGATTGCGGGGATTTATGTCAGCATAATTGCTAACAATCAAAATATCCCCGATTCCGGCAACCGGGTCCAATGTGCCGGCTGCAAGTTGATACACGTCATGGTTGGGTAGAACGATTGGCGTTCCGGTCTTCCACTCCTCTACGGTTACGATGCCATCTCCGGCATACCCGTCGCTTTTAGCGGCAGCGGCAATCCCCGTCTGCTGAAACTTGAGTGCCTTGATCTCCTCTGTAAATCCTCCTGGGAATGCGATCAGGTTTTTTACCCACGGGAAAGTCCTCGGCTCGCCATAGAAGGACTCGAACTTGTCGTAAACTTCGAAGGCATCGTGTATCCGACCCTTGAGCGTCTTTTCCCAGAACTCCTTGACTTCCCCAGCCTCCGCCAATCCAATCGATTCATCGCCCTTATGATGAACGTTATTGATTAACTTCATTGGCTTGCCGCCGCCACCGCCGCTTATTGTATTGCGCAGGTCGGTGAAGGGTTTGCGATCAAAAGGCGCTACATGTGCCTCGCCCAGACGGATGAGTTCCTTCTTTAGGCTCTCCAGATTCATATCAGGGACGTTTGGGCCTTCCCCCCTCAACATGAATTTGAGCAAGTCTTCGCAGTAAATGCGAACATGCCCTATATACTCGCGGGCACGCGCGTCGTCGTTGTTTTCAGATGCATCCCTCCATAGCCGTTCAAGGCAGCCCCCATTGACAATGGTCGCAATGCCGCAAGCCTTGTTCACGCCGCCTATTAACCCTTGCTGGCCTTCAAGCTTCTCGTGATCCACCATGCATTGAAAAAACTGCCGTTCGTGGGTGGTCAGGAGAAGTTGAGCCCCTTGTTTCGCTGAACGATCCATATTTGCAAGGCGGGCAATCTCCCGTGCCCACCTACGCTTGTTCCGAGGATCGAATGTCGTTTGTGGATCATCTAGCACCATGAGCGGAAAGGGGTTTGTGGCCAGAGACTCGATGATCTCCTCGCGCAAGGCCAAGACAAAGGCCCATAGGATCGCTCTAAGCCAGGAGGTGTTGGCTACAAGTGCCGCGTCGATTTGCATCCCCGGCTCGAATCCGCCTGCAACATTCACCGTTTTCTTGCCTAATGACGTTTCCTCATAGACTAGGCGCTCGTGCAGGTGAATACGCTCCAGAATCGCTCTAACCCGTTCAGACAGGGTTGCAATCGAGTTCGCAGTTTCAGCACCAACAAGGAGGCGCAAATCTTTCATAGGTTCGAGAGACTTGGCAATTGCTTCCCGGATCTCTTGCTCTTTGTGAATAGTCGCCCAGCTCTCGGCGGCATCAGCAGCCGCGAGTAGATACTTTGAGATTTCATCTAACGGCTCGGCCTTCGCCAACGCTTCCTCAATCACTTGAAGCTCTCCCTCAATGCTCTTTGAAGGATATGAGCCATCGACCTGCTTTTGGCCGAGAATAGCACCCCATGCATTGCGGAATTGGGATCGGTATTCCGACCACCAGTTGACCAGAGCGATTAGGCGCTCGATCTCATGAATATTGCGGCGCAAATCAGTAACTGCCGTCGGCTCGCTTCCCGCGTAGTCAAACTTCGGGAATGAGAATGAAGGTAACGCCGTTTTCCCCATCAACACATCAGCCTTCAGGCGTCCTGCCAGTCCTACAAGAGTGTCACCAAATGGCGGCTCCACGCAAAATCGCAGAAGAATGGCGGAGGCATAGCTATCCCTTGGGTCCATTTCGGCAAGCAACTCCCGGTGCCGCGCTATACCGGCTGGCAAACGCTGCAAAAGTTCCGCCCACAGATCCCTGCACACATCATCGATCTTTCTTTCTGCTTCTTCCGCATCATTTTTCAACTCTGCTAGTTCTGCGGCTAAGGCGCGTTGATCTTCAGATGAAAGCACAGAGGCGCAAAGGGGACACTCGGATATATCGGTGTGCTCATGTGGCGGAACGAAGGACTGAGCAGCCAAGGCCTTCAGACGGAACTTCGTGTCTGCCATCTGGCGCTTGTGCCAGGCAAGCGCGCTGTCGAGCTTTGATCGCACTACTTCGATCTCCGCAGGCAGCCCTGCAAAGGAAGAATGCTCGAACGCTTCTTTGAGTGCCGCCCAGGCATCGAACACGGCGATGCCTTTCGCTCCCTGATTGGCAATCGCGCGCGCCGCGCCCACCGCATTCCGAACCTGGAGTCTTCCTTCGGGCTTAGCGGTGTCAATAGCAGGCGCGATCTCTGACTTGAGCATTGCAAGGTGCGCCCCGGCCTCAGCGGATGCGCTGGCTGCCGATGCCTTCAGGCTTTGAACGACTTTCTTGTCGTCGAGCGCGCTATCATCAGGCAACACAAAACGCAGTTCTTTCGCCTTTAGTTGAACCTTCGCCATGTTCTCTTCGAACTTGGTGCGGAAACCGTCAATGCCGTTTTCTTTGCCATAACGGAGAAACCTTCGTGCGCCATGCGTAAATTGGCTGCATCCATCCGCAATGTCGGCCAATTGGTCGAGGCCTGTGAGCATCTTTACGGCCTCATATAGAGATTGACCCCTTTCCCCAAAACCGACCCGTGCCATGCGTGCAGGCATCAGGAGGCCTGTTTCGATGAGCTCCGGTGCCACTAGAATCCGAGGATCTATCTGGACCTCAACAGTTGGACTACCTGATAACGGGCAGATCATCCGACGATAGGCAAGCGCGAGTTCACCCTTCTTATTCTGAAATGTGAGACGAACCCACACCTCGGCGGGTTTGGCCAAGTCCGCGACTTGCGGGGGATAAGAGGCAAAGGACGGCCACTCCCCGATTTGTTTTCCTTCACCATTCGTTACCGGAGATCGTAAGCCCTGTTCGTCGATAGGGCCGTCCTGCTCGCGGATGCGCTTTCCCGTGATTGCCCATAGAATCGCACTCGCAAGTGAAGTCTTGCCGGAGCCGTTTTGGCCTTCGAGGCACCAATTCTCGCCATTGATCCACAGATTGAATTGATCTCCGCCAAAAATGGTTAACCCACCAAAACCGGACGCTTCGATACGGTCCAGGCGCCACACGTCGGATTCGCCGCCCGATGCCTGCACCACTTCTTCAGAGGCAGGGTCCGATTCTTCCATTTTCCATGCTGCAATGAGGCCCCCGAACAGATCCTCGCTCCCTTGTGCCACCTTCGCGGAGTTCTGCGAAAGCAGGTATGCGAATATTCGCCGCTGCTCTGCGTGACCGAGGTTGACGGAGCCACCTTTATGCCCACCGAACTTGTTCCATGACAGCGTCTTGCCGCTAAGGAGCCTTTGCGTTGCCTCCGCGAAGGAAGTAGCCATTTCCTCCCCCTCTTCATTTCAATGAGACAAGATCAATTATGAGCCGAAAAGACTCTATGAATCCTTTTAAATCCTGCACAGTATCAACTTTGTGCTGTGCTTCACCGGCACACTCTCAGATCGTGTCTATGGCCATCGCTTTTTTCCGCAGCAGCGGCGGTTCAATGAGCTGCAATGGACGGCAGCTGAGGGCTAAGCGTTGGTGCACTTCGACTCTTTCCGGGTGACTTTCGCTTATCTGATCGCCTCGTTGTAAAGCTGCTGCGCTTGCTCAGGATCATCCGCCCATGGCAGAAGCTTTGATACCGTGAGCTTCTTCTTGATCTTGTCGTCGGCCATTCCGATCATGAACTCGTCGATCAGTGCATTCAGGATCAGTTCGTAGGATTTGATGCAGCTCGCCATTCCTACACCTGCCATATAGGTAAATGTCTCAGGCTTAAGATTCGCGACCCCGGTCAAACCGGAATGGACCTGCCAGCTCATGCGTGGTTGCTCGACCTCGTAAATCTCTTCGTATTCCAAACCAGCCAATGTCGCACGATCCGCTAGATTCATATTCGCAAAGCCATCAATCTTCTTGGCACCAGGCCAAAGCTTGGCTTTAGTTGCCTCGATCCTCGCCGCCTCTCCGGCAATGTAAGACTGATAAAGACTGTCATCAACCCTAGCCGCCGGGTGTTTCTGCTTGAACTTGACGATCTTTCGCGCGGCTCGAAGCTTCTCGACCTCAACAAATGCGATCATCTTGTCAACGCCGTCTGGAATCTTGTCGATCAATTTGAGATCAACGGACAATTCGAACAGGCTCCGAGCGATCATTGTGATGGCTTGGAAGTGCTGATGGCCATTCAGCTTCGAAAGGGACATGACCTGCGCTGCGGCACGCCAGTAGATCAAGATAAAACACTTTTCGTGCTCGGTGGGCGCAAGGATATTTCGGATGATGCCGCGAACTTCCAGCTCGTCAAATTGCATCATGCTAGTGATGCTGGCGAATGTCCGCTGCGCGGTATCGCCAGGAGGTGGCGTCGTCACGTGGTTCAGTGTCGTCGTGCTCATACATCAATCCTCAGTGTTGAAATGATTTCCCGGTGCCTCTGCCACATCAAATGTTATCTTCCTTTCGAAATTCTCCCGGCTGTCCTTGGTCCGTGTACCGCACACGGCGAACATTGGGCCGTCCTTCGGGATTCAACTCCTGTGCTTTTTCTTCTGCCTCCGCGTGTGTCAAATACAAAACTCGCGCGTTCGGCTCCTTCTGCGATAACCTCCCAACTGCCATCGCGCTGGCGTTGTACAAAGTAATGTTTGCACGCTGCCATGCTTGCCTCACAAGAGTTGGTCCCACTAGGTTGAAGGGTCAGGGGCACACCAGGAGTGCCCCGCCCTCGTTACCCCTTGCGCCACTGATCCGGTTTGCCAACAGACGTGTAGCGGACTCGCTCCACATCCGGCCGCGTGTTCGGGCTGATTTCTCGTGCCCGTTCTATAGCCTCGGCCTGCGTTGGCAGGATCGCACTGGCGCGCTCTGCATCAGGCTTGACGACAGCGTATTCCCGCCCGCCACGCCGTTCCACGTAGATGTTGCCCTTGCCCATCCTGGACCTCCTTTCTTACAGCATGGTCACAGAATACACATACTTTCTTAATCAGTCAAGTTTCTATACTAATAAATAAACTTGACGCATATTGGGTGTGGCGTATAGAAACTATACTCATGACAGATTTGGGACGGGATATTCGTTGGGGCATCGAACAGCGGCTGGAATTCATAGAATTTCGCTTGTTTTGGGAGGGGGGTATCAATCGGTCCTCGTTGAGACGGCAATTTGGAATTTCAATTCCGCAGGCCTCCAACGACCTCAAGAGATACGAGGAGCAAGCCCCAGGAAATCTTGTCTATGACAAGAGCCTTAAAAGATACTTCGCGTCGCCGACATTCAAACCGAAGTTTTTCGTCCCGGATGCGGATCAATATCTGAATCGTCTCCGCAGCGCTTCAGACCAAATATCCGGCCATACCGACGCTTGGTTTTCCCAAATACCAGCGGCAGAGTCCATGCCGCTTCCGCACCGCAGGGTTGAAGTTGGAGTTCTCAGGAAGCTGCTTGATTCGATTCGCCGTGGACGCTCAGTGCGAATTCTGTATCAGTCAATGAATACTCAGCGACCCGACCCGCTATGGAGATGGGTCAGTCCCCATGCATTTGCAAATGATGGCCTGCGTTGGCATGTCAGAGCCTTCTGCCATCTTGATCAAAGGTTCAAGGACTTTCTGTTACCACGCTGTCTCAACGCAGATAGCGACGGCCCCCAAGAGGTAGCGAGCGATTCAGATCGAAGTTGGCAGGAATTCTTTGATGTTGTCCTCGTGCCGAATCCCAAGCTTAGTCCAGGTCAGCAAGACGTCGTGGAGCAAGACTACTGCATGGAGGGGAGAAAGATCTCAATCCCGGTGCGAAAGTCCTTCCTGTATTACTTTCAGAAGCGACTTCGACTGGACGTTGCTCAAGCTTTGGATAATCCACGCGAGACACCCGTTGTTGTCCAGAATAGAGAGGCCTTTAATTCTGCACTTGCCGAGGCGAACAAGTAGGCTCCGCAAAATGCCAATAATCGCCGATATCTTTGAAAGCGAGGCAGACAAGAAGAAGGATTTGCAGTAGGGACCAAGGGTGTATCCGGCCAGTGGCATTTCTTTTGACTATCAAGAGTCACCGGCTCATTCCCAGATCATGCCTCCCGGTATCCCTTTTCCGCAGCACCGACGGTTCAATGGTCTGCGATGGCGACTGCTTAGAGCCAGGCATTGGCGGCGAATAAAGCAGTGCTTGTTCTCTTGCCAGTTCAGTTGCCGATGGCCGCGCCGTGGAGACGCCGAGTAAGTCGCGCAACTGCTCACGGTCACTGGTCACCACGACGATCTCCTGGCGGCCACGCGAAGCCCCGACGTAGAACAACTCCTGCTTCATCGCATCGACGGAAAGAATCACCGCATCCACCGTCTTTCCCTGGCTGCGATGCGCGGTGACCGCATAGCCGTGATCGAACTCGTGGTAATTGGCCGGCAGCGTCCGGCCATCTTCAAGGTGAATCCGGCCACCATCGACATCGCGCACTTTCACCAGTTCGCCATTGGTGGCTCGGAAGTCCGCTGCGCCGCGATTGCCCGTCAGCAGCAAATTGTCGCCGGGAGCTACCTCGATCTGTTGGCGTTCATGCACTGAAAATGAGCGCGCTTGTGTTGGACTTACTGTACGTTCCAAGCCATGCTGGTCCTTGGCAACGATACCCAACTTGTCCGTTCGCTCGACGATGAGCGCCTCATGCTTTTCGATCCCACGCGAAGAGCGATGGAAGAGCAGAACTTGTCCTGACTTGTAGTTCACCAAATCTTTCTTTTGCGCCACGGTCCATTGCAGCGGCACATAACGCTCGGCGACAATGCCGCGATCCAGTTCGCCGCGCCGCTTCATATCCTCACGGATGGCATCGGTAATCTTGCCGATCTCGTCATGCGTTCCGGCAACCACCAGAACCGTGCGACTTGAGTCCGACGTGAGCGCCCGATAGGCGGATGCCACCGCTTGCGCACGCTCCAGATACGGAACCTCACGAACCGCGCCAAGCTGCTCCAGCTTTTCAAATCCCTGCTCCGGCGAATGCCGCAGCGTTTGTATGGCATCCCGATATTGCGCCTGCGTTTGCCGTTGCACAGCCATCAGTGAAACGCTCTTCATCCGCGATTCCTGTTCCAGAATGCGCAGGGCATCCGACGCCTCGACACTTTGAAGTTGCCGCGTATCCCCGGAAAACAGAATCCGCGCGTCTTCACGTTCCGCCAGCTTGAGTAAGCCTTCCATTTGACGGCCTGAGACCATGCCCGCTTCATCCACGACCAGCACTCTGCCATGCAGTGCGGCTTGCGCCTTTGGGTTTTCCAGCAATCGCGAGATCGTCATCGCATCGCGAAAACCGACCTTCTGCAACTCCTCAACCGCACCGCGCGTTGGCGCAACTGCCAAAACTTCGCGACCAGCCTCTCGCAAACCACGGGCGATTTCCGTGAGCGTAGCGGTCTTGCCGGTCCCAGCGGCTCCGCGCAGATTGACTGCGAAATCCTGCGAGTCTAGTATCTGATGAACGGCCCGCAGTTGTTCCTCTCGCAGCCTTTCCGAAGCGCTGAATTCGCGCTTCCCGCCCAGACGTTCATAGCGCCCGATGCCGCCATCCACCGCTGCAATCATGCGCTGTTCGCGTTCCAGACTTTCGCGTGAGGCAAAATTGTTCCCGGCCCGGATGAGTGAACCCTGCGACTGTTCCAACTCCAGAGCACCGCGCAGTTGACGGCGATCAATCTTTCCGCGTCCGTGCCGCAGAGCCTCAGTCATCAACTCGTGTTCGCGCACAGCCGAGCTGCGCTCAAAGAGATGCTCTTTCGCGTGTTGAAGCGACTCCGCTGCTTGAGTGGGTTCATTCGGAATCTCACCGGCACGCTCAACAGACTCTTCGTGCAGATGTTTTAGCGCGCGGCCCTCTTCTGGCAACAATCTCGCCCGCTGCTGTTGCCGCAATTTCTCGGTAGAAATTTCAGCAAGTTTGTCGGCGCGGGATTCACGGACGAGCACGGCAACTTCATTATTTGTCGGCTTGCGGCCATGCTCCACGGTGAATCGTTCGATAGCGGCATCTCGCTGTGCGCTGCGCACGCTGTACTTTTCGAGCAATACATCGGAAACGCCGCAAATCTCGAAGCCGTGATCTCTGCCTTTGGAATCGCGGCGCGACTCAATCTCATATCCCAGGCCATATACTTCACGTGCCAGCGCGTTCCGGTAAACCTCAGTCAGATACGCACGGCGCTCATACAGCCTCGATGCTTGCAATGCCTTCCAGCGGCCCTCCACGCCGTCATAGGTCAAATTGGCCGTGACAGCATGGGTGTGCAATTGCGGATCAAGTTCACGGCTGGTGTCGTGCCGGTATGAGGCCACAATCCAGTTTGCCGTTGCCCTGTCTTCGTTCGCACCATTCAGTCGGACACGCGCGGCGGCATAGTTCTCTGCCTCAGCCAGTGCCTCCCGGACAGCGATGTCATGGGCAGCAATCAACCGCTCATCCCCGCCGACGAGTGCCTGAATCGAGATCGACTTCGGCGCGGAAAAGGTCAGGTCGTACAGGGACCGGCCTTTGCTCTGTTCGCTTCCATTTGCATCAAGGCGGTCAGCACTGTGGCGAGGGCGGAGGAATTCTCCCGTCTCCGGATGCAACCCCTCTCGAACTGCCTCAAATTGCTCGCGCGTAACCTCTCCACGCAGGCCAAGCAACTCCGCGCCCTGGCCATGCCATTCACCTTGCACACGACGGCCTTCATCGTAATAGTCGCTGTGTTCCAGATGCCGTTGAGCATATCCAGCACCACCCGTCATGGCCCGCAAAGTCAGCACAACCCAACGCTAACCCTGTTCGAAATCCAAATGCAACAGGCTGTGTCACGATACCTCGCTGAAAAACACCCCTATGCGGAAACCAGAAGAGCGCAATATGCAAATCCTCATGCACTCTGGCCATATATGGAGATGCAGTAAAGGCCAATCTAACATCGTGATCTTCCATAGCCGCCTGATTCTGCGAGCATCAATTGGAGAAAACACGCAGAAAAACACTCTCGCTGCGCTCGCTTTGAAGGAAGACACCATCCCTAAGCCTGACGGCTTAGGGACGGTGACGTAATCCACAAAGATCGAACGGCAATCGGACAACGTCGAACAGTGATCGAAGATGATCGAAGATTGTTCGCACTGCGTTCGAGGATCAAGAAACCAGCCGGAAGGGCTTCCAACGGCTCAATCTCTAACACGGCGACGATCTGCCGCACACACACAGCACCTGCCTGAGCACCGGCATTCGGGTACGAATTCTGCTCGAAGGCGCCAGCGCCCGCTCGCTTGGAAGATGCGCTGAAGATGCTATGCGGGAGTAGTCTGTGTTTGATTTTTCAATTTATGGACGAATGCAAGGTAGGCCACCATCACGCGAAATGCCTTGGACCGATTCACCCCGCCGAGAATCTCCCCACCAACTCTTTCCAGTTCGTCGGCAATATCGAACGTCAATGGAAATACGAACGCGGTATCGATGCTCTGAAATGGAATGTTCAGCCACTGGTTGTTGTAGAACGCAACAAGCTGCGCCTGCGCGGCCTTGGTTTTGAAACTCATGATGATGTGTTCAGCCAGGGCATTCTTTCGTCGGATTTTGAGCACGGCAAAAAGTTGGTTGAAATGGGCCTTGGTGAATTTGGAATCGATGGTGAGCCGGAGTTGAGTGCGCTCCTCTGCGGGAGAAACGATTCTGCGCTTCGGTCGGGTTGCAGCCTTCTTCGCGGCAGGCATAGGGTTTCCTTGTTGATATGTATCTTACAGCATTAGTATATGATAATGGAAGGCCGCGCTGCAAACGATTGTCGTAAAAAGAGTTCCCGCGAAGGATGCGCCGGGGGAGTAGTGGGTTCATTACATGAAGAGTCGAGCGATTCAAGCCGGAAAAACTGCCACAAGACTAACCGTGGAGGAGAAGAGAGAAAAGGAATTGAATCGGGAAACGCGATGATTGCGTCGTCCCGACCACAATGGACGCATCGGCCTCCAAGCACACTTGGTTGAACTGTCATTGCCTGAGATTCATTGACAAAGTGCATTCCAACTCAACGCAAACGGACTCAGAGGGAAGCATAGGGGAGTACCCTAAACATAATCATGGTTACTGGAGATCTTCGCAATCAAATTGACCGCCTTTGGGATGCGTTCTGGTCCGGCGGCATCGCTAATCCCCTTGAGGTGATCGAGCAGATCACCTACCTGCTCTTTCTGCGCCGTCTGGACGAACTCCAGACGCTCGAAGAGCAGAAGGCCCAGACGCTGGGTACGCCTGTCGAGTGGCGCTTCTTCCCCAAAGGCAAGGATGCCAAAGGCCGCCGCTATGCCGACTTTCGCTGGTCCAGGTTCAAAGATTTTGAGGCGCGAGAGCTGTACGATCTGGTCAGCGAGCACGTTTTCCCTTTTCTCCGCACCCTGGGCGGTGACGGTTCAACCTACGCCCAACACATGAAGGACGCCCGCTTCACCATCCCGACTCCGGCGCTGCTGGTCAAGGTGGTTGACCTCATTGCGGCGCTTCCCATGCATGGCCGCGACACCAAGGGCGACCTCTACGAGTACATGCTCTCGAAGATCGCTACCGCTGGGCAGAATGGCCAGTTCCGCACGCCGCGCCACATTATTCAGTTGATGGTGGAGCTGACCCAGCCCACGCCCAAGGATGTGGTCTGTGATCCAGCCTGCGGCACGGCGGGATTTTTGGTAGCCGTGGGCGAGGCGCTGCGCCGCCATCACCCCAACCTCTTCCATAATGCCAAACAACGCGAGCACTTCCACACCGATCTCTTCCATGGCTTCGACTTCGACTCCACGATGCTGCGCATCGGCAGCATGAACCTGCTCTTGCACGGTGTCGAGCAGCCGAACATCGTCTATCGCGACTCGTTGGCCGAGGATCACGCCTCCGAGGTGGAGAAATACACACTGGTCCTGGCCAATCCGCCCTTTGCCGGGTCGCTCGACTATGAGAATACGGCCAAGGACCTGCAAGGCGTGGTCAAAACCAAGAAGACTGAGCTGCTTTTTCTCGCACTCTTTCTGCGGTTGCTCAAGCCGGGCGGCCGAGCGGCCGTTATTGTGCCGGACGGCGTACTCTTCGGCTCTAGCCGCGCCCATCGCGAGTTGCGCCGCATCCTGGTCGAGGAGCAGAAACTCGACGCGGTCATCAGCTTGCCGGGCGGTGTCTTCCGTCCATACGCCGGAGTCTCGACGGCCATCCTGCTCTTCACCAAGACCAACTCCGGTGGCACGGACCATGTTTGGTTTTACGATGTGCAGGCTGATGGATGGTCGCTCGACGACAAGCGCCAGCCACTGCTCGGCGAAGAGAAACTCGGCGCTCTGCCCGAGAAGACCCTCAGCAAGGAAGAACACGCCAAGAACAACCTGCCTGACGTGCTCGCCCGCTGGGATAAGCGCGACAGCTCCGAGCGCAAACGCCCACGCACCGCGCAGAGCTTCTGTGTGCCGCTCGCTGAGATTGTAGAAAAGAACTACGACCTGAGCCTGAATCGCTACAAGGAAGTGGTCCACGAAGAGGTCCACCACGACCCGCCCAAGAAAATTCTTGCCGACCTGAAGAAGCTCGAAGCCGAGATATTGCAGGGACTCCAGGAGTTGGAGGGGATGCTCGGATGACATTTCAAACAAAACGCCTGGGCACAGTTGCAGACTTTATTCGAGGAGTTAGCTTCAAACCGGATGATGTTCAGCCGTTAGGAACTGAAAACACGATTGCTTGTTTCCGGACAAAAAATGTTCAGTCTGAGATCGATCTGAATGATGTATGGGCAGTACCAAGCAGCACCGTTAACCGCGACGAGCAGATTCTTCAAGAAGGTGATCTACTCATCTCCACAGCAAACAGTTGGAATCTGGTTGGCAAGTGCTGCTGGGTGCCTCGCCTTGACTGGCCTGCCACTCTTGGCGGATTCATATCAGCACTACGTCCAAAACGAACCGAGGTGTTCCCCCGGTTTCTCTATCATTGGTTTTCTTTCGCTCCTATCCAAGCAAAGTTGCGCGGATGTGCTCGGCAGACGACGAACATCTCCAACTTGGATTTGAACCAGGCTCTTGATTTGCGCATCCCGCTGCCACCAATGGAAGAGCAGCGGCGGATAGCGGCGATTCTGGACAAGGCGGATGCCCTGCGCCAAAAGCGCCGCATCGCCCTCCAGAAACTCGACTCCCTCATACTGGCCATCTTTTTCGATATGTTCGGCGACCCTACGACAAACTCAAAATGCTTTGAGATAATTTCACTTGGAGAACTAGGAAAGTGGCAAAGTGGTGGAACTCCCCCACGTTCGAATCAGAGCTATTTTGAGGGAGGCATCCCGTGGTTCTCATCCGGGGAACTCGAATCTATGTACGTTGCCAATAGCAGAGAATATATAACCAAGGCGGCGCTGAGTGAAACCTCTGTAAAGGCTGTGCCAAGTGGCTCATTGTTACTTGGTATGTATGATACAGCGGCCTTGAAGGCTAGTATCGCATCTGTTGATTGCTCCTGCAATCAGGCCATAGCCTTCGCGAAAATCAACAATGAATTTGCCCAGACAGGTTATGTCTACTATGCGATCACGATTGGGAGAGAACATTTTCGTAGACTTCAAAGAGGTGTTCGTCAGAAAAATCTGAACTTAAACATGATTAAACAAATCGTCATCCCTCTCCCGGCAATGCCCCTTCAACGTCGTTTTGTTGCGGCATTAGAAGAAATCGCAGCGAATCGGAAAACGTCAGAAGCAGCGGTGATGAAAGCTGAGAAGTTGTCTGGCAGCCTTCAGCACCGCGCCTTCCGAGGAGAACTTTAACGCATGAGCAACTTCGCCTTCCTGCAGTCCGAATGGCCGCTGGTCTTTGAATCTGCGGCGAAGGCGGAGTCGCTGGTCTATCCCGATCCGCGCTCGGCGTGCTTCTATGCGCGGCGGGCGCTGGAGTTCGCCGTCCAATGGCTCTACAAGGCCGAGCCTGCACTGACGCTGCCTTATCAGGACACATTGGCCGCGTTGCTGGCCGAACCCACCTTTACTGCCCTGGCCACGCAGCGCATTGCCGCCAAGGCCCGGATCATCAAAGATCACGGCAACCGGGCCGTCCACACGCAGAAGGTGATTACCCAGTACGACGCGCTGACCGCCTGCCGCGAACTCTTCCAGTTCACCTATTGGCTGGCACACCGCTATGCGCGGGGCGCTCGGCCCGCGCCGGAACTGACCTTCAACGATGCTCTGCTGCCGAAGAGTTCGCCCGTTCCGGCGCAGACGCAGAAGAAGCTGGAAGAGCTGGCAGCCTCGCTGGTAGCCAAAGACGAGAATCTGGCCGCTCTGCTCAAAGACAAGACGGCGCTGGACGATGAGATTCAGCGGTTGCGCGCCGAGGTTGCCGCCGCCAAGGCCGCGAATGAAGCCACTCCCGACACCCACGATTACAACGAGGCTGAGACCCGCGATGCCTTCATCGACCTGCTGTTGAAGGAGGCTGGCTGGGCGCTCGACCAGCCACGGGACCGCGAGTTTCCCGTGCAGGGGATGCCGAACACCACCGGCGAGGGCTTTGTGGATTACGTCCTGTGGGGTGAGGACGGCAAGCAGCTGGCCGTGGTGGAAGCCAAGCGCACCAAGCGCAACGCCGGGGAGGGCCAGCAGCAGGCCAAGCTCTATGCCGACTGTCTGGAGCGGCAGTTTGGCCAGCGTCCGGTGATCTTCTACACGAATGGTTACGAGCATTGGCTGTGGGATGATGCGTTTTATCCACCGCGGCCGGTTCAGGGCTTTTATACCCGCGACGAGTTGAAGCTGGCCATCGACCGGCGCACCACGCGCAAGCCGCTCGATGCGGTTGCGTCGGACAAGGCGATTGTCGAACGCTACTACCAGGAACGGGCCATCCGCAAAGTTGCCGCCGCTCTGGACAGGAAGCAACGCAAAGCTTTGCTGGTGATGGCCACCGGCGCGGGCAAGACACGGACCGTGATTGCCCTGTGCGATGTGCTGCAACGCGCCAACTGGGTGAAGCGGGTGCTCTTTCTGGCCGACCGCAACGCGCTGGTGATCCAGGCCAGGAATGCCTTCAAACGGCACCTGCCTACCAGTTCGCCTGTGAACCTGGTGAGCGAGCGCGACGAGGACGGCCGTGTCTACGTCTGCACCTACCAGACGATGATGGGCCTGATTGATGAGATGAAGGGCGGCCAGAAGCGGTTTGGGCCGGGGTACTTCGACTTGGTGGTAATCGACGAGGCGCACCGCTCGGTCTACAAGAAGTTCGGCGCAATCTTTCAGTATTTCGATTCGCTGTTGGTGGGGCTGACGGCCACTCCCAAAGACGAGGTGGACCGGAATACCTACGGACTTTTCGAGCTGGAAAACGGCGTACCCACTGATGAATACCCCCTGGAAGAGGCCGTGCGCGACAAGTGGCTGGTGCCGTCGGTCCCGATCTCGATTCAGATGCAGTTTCCCCGCGAAGGCATTGTGTACAACGAACTGAGCGAGGAGGAAAAAGAGGAATGGGATGCAATCGAATGGGCTGAGGATGGCGGCGTCCCGGACCGGGTAAATGCCGAAGCAGTGAACCGCTGGCTCTTCAACGCCGATACCGTGGACAAGGTGTTGGAACATCTGATGACCCAGGGCCACAAGGTTGCAGGCGGCGACCGGCTGGGCAAGACGATCCTGTTTGCCAAGAACCACGATCATGCGGAGTTTATCGCCAAGCGATTCGATGCAAACTATCCGCACTACGCCGGCCACTTTGCGCGGGTGATCGACTTCAAGGTGGAGTATGCCCAAAGCCTGATCGATTCCTTCTCCGTGCTGGAGAAACCGCCGCACCTTGCCATCTCCGTGGACATGCTTGATACCGGCATCGACGTGCCGGAGGTGGTGAATCTCGTCTTTTTCAAGCTGGTCCGGTCCAGGACAAAGTTCTGGCAGATGGTGGGGCGTGGTACACGGCTCTGCCCCGACCTGTTCGGCCCCTGCAAGGACAAGAAGAACTTCTTCATCTTCGATGTCTGCGGCAACCTGGAGTTCTTCAGCCAGCCGGTTCCACCAGCCGCGGGTGGCAGCTTACCCGGATTGAGCGAGCGTATCTTCGGGCAACGAGTCGAGTTGATTGCCGAACTGGACGCGGCAGCGGCACGCCAACCTAACGACGCGCTTGCCGCACTGAGGGCAACCACGGCGACGTTATTGCGCGAGCAGGTGGCAGCCATGCCGCCCGACAACTTCTTGGTACGAGCCAAGCGGAGGCTGGTTGAGAAGTACTCTGACCAGGAGGCTTGGAACCAACTCGGTGTTCCCGAACAGGGAGAGTTGGTCCGGGAAGTAGCGGCGCTGCCGAGCGCAGTCGCGGACTCAGACCAGGACGCCAAGCAGTTTGACCTCTTGATGCTCAGCCTACAGCTCACCGTATTGCGAGTGGAACCACGCTTCGAGGAACTGAAGAAAGGGGTAATCGCCATCGCAAGCGCACTCATGGAGAAACAGGCGATTCCCATGGTTCGCGACCAGATCATGCTCATCGAAGAGGTGCAGACGGATCAGTTCTGGGAAGCGGTCACCTTGCCGGAACTGGAGCAAGTGCGAATACGGCTGCGGGCGCTGGTTAAGTTCATTGAGAAGAGTCGCCGTGAGCCGGTGTACACGAATTTTGAAGATACGCTACGGGGATCGGAGATCATCGCTCTACCCGGCATTTCGACGGGTGTCGATACTGAACGCTTCCGCGCAAAGACCTTGGCCTTTCTGCGCGACAAACTGGAAGAGCCAGCAATACATAAGGTTCGCTGGAACGAACCGCTCACCACGGCCGACCTGGAGGCGCTCGAACAGATGCTCGTCCAGGCAGGCGTTGGAACTGCCGAGGAGATCGAAAAGGTAGCGCAACAGGAGCACGGGCTGGGACTGTTTGTCCGTTCTCTGGTTGGATTGGACCGGGCGGCTGCCAAGCGGGCTTTCTCGAAGTTTCTGGAAGACCGCCAACTCAACGCCCAGCAGCTTGACTTCGTAAACCTGATTGTTGACCATTTGACGCAATGCGGGTGGATGCGCCCGGAGCAGCTTTACTCATCGCCATTCACAGATGAATTCTCCGCAGGGCCAAACACCATCTTCACCGAGGAGGCAGCAATGCAGGCTCTGATCTCAACGTTGTCCGCGATTAGACTGAACGCCGCCGGAGTTTGACATTCGATTGCACTGATACTCAGCCTTCGATACAAGGTAACGAAACGGAATCACCCCGCCCAAAGCGCAGCCCGCCCCGCGAACACTCCGGACAATTGCTGTCTCTGCGCGGTTCGACGAGACTGCGCGTGCGCGCGAGAAAGTGAAAGTGCTCGTAGTGCAACAGGTCGGACTCTGTTCGGAGCGAAAGGTAGTCCAGCAGAAAATCATTGACTGCGTGTGCTGCGGAAATTGCATTCAGACTAATGACGCTCGGGTTCGGCTCTTCGACGCCATATTCCTGCGCTTTTCGCTCGGCATCAGTCTTCGCCTCCTTTGCAAGTGCCGTCGCATCTATCAACTGGTTGCACCAGAGGCATCCTTTGCCCGGACGGACCGGACGGTTGGCGCTCATTACATCGATCAGCACCCCGTTAGGATCATGCCGGATCTTAGAACCTAGCTGTACGCCTGGAATCAAATACTGGTGAATCAGCGCATTGAATACCAGCCTGGCGCGCATCGAATCCGCGGCCAGAAACAGGTAATCGCATCCGGCCAGCTCTCTTGCAACGGATTCTTTCGCGGCGTCGTCCACAATCGTTCGGATGCGCGCATGCTCGCTAGCTTGAAGGATGACCCGTTTGGCAACTTCAACTTTGGCGACCTCGCCGAGGGCATCCGACCTAGAAGCTCCAACAATGCGAGAGAGATTGCTCTCCTCCACAACATCGTCGTCTACCAAAGTGAACTTTCCCACGCCCAGTCGCGCCAGGTACTCAGCTATCAGGCTGCCGATTCCTCCGAGACCGAGGAGGCCAACGTGGCAATCTGCAAGCTCGGCTTGTCCGGCTTTGCCGAACATTCGCACTTGACGCTCATGATTCTGTGATACGCCAGAATCGGCGCTCTTTAGCGATGGCCTAAGCCGCTCGATCATGGTCCCGATTACAACCGTTTCATCGACAGCGAGCCGCTCGGTCTGGGACATCCAGATGTCTCCAGCAATTGATCGACGGCCAAAGACCAGAGCCCCTACCGGCATTCCGCGAGTAATCTGAAGCAAGGCCGGATAACCCCGCTCATGGGAGTCGAGATCGATTTGGCTGAAGCCGACGTACCAGTCGCTCGAATGATTATGCACGGCAAGATAGACGAGTTGCTCGTCGCGTGCCCGCGTGATGATGCGGTGAATGAATTTAGGGTTGAGTGCGCGATAGCCGATTTTCCCTTCGGTATAGTCCGCGCCCTCGATGGCGAGATGAACCTCACGGATGTGCAGCGTTGGCCGATCTTCGGACTGAGAGATGCCGGCCAAAAGGACTGCTCCGTGCTCGTCGCCGTCCCCTGGAAACAGGTGGTTGTACAGGGCGGTAAACTCATCGCGTGCGATACGAATACGGCAATTTTGATTCATGGCAGTCTCTCTAAAAAATCCAGAACTTTGAGTACTTTGGCGGTCACTTTTTGCAGGCCGTTTTGCGCTGCTCCGTTGCGGCGGGACACTTGAATGGCGGCTCTGCCTTGAAAGTTGTGTCCGCGCGTTACGGGAACTGCGAACGCTCTTCCATCCGCCCGGTTCAATTCGGCGCCCACGAAAATGGGGTAAATATCAGCGTATGGATACTGCGCGGGTATTTGAAATCCAAGCCAGGCATGGTCGGGCCGGAAACGCGGGCCGAGGGGGACGGTCTCAATGACGACATACGCTCCGCCCGTACCATCCTCGGTAACATTGAAAGCAGAGGGACTGAATTGCCGCTTCAGTTCCTCTATGCCCTTGGCGACTTCAACTTTCATAGCAGTCCCTCACTACGAGTTGTCATCCGGTGGAATGGCTGTAAAGCGCAGATGTTCGCGCAAATGCACTTTGTCTTTGTCTCCAATGACACGGCTGGTTCCGTTCGGGAGTTCTTCCTGGAGGATGAAGTTCTCTTGAATCAGCACTCCCTGCTTGATCGCCGCCGCCTTGATTTCGGCTCCGGTCGCCACATTTCCGTGCAGCTTGACCGGCTGTTCGTTAACCGTCACCGTGTATTCATGTTTCTCCGGCTCCGCCAGAAAATGAAGGTGCTCCCGCAAGTGGACTTGCTCGTCGTTTCCCACCAACCGGCTGCCTCCGTCCGGAAGCCGTTCGTGCAGGAGGAAACTCTCCTCAATGGGCACGTCCTGCTCAATAGCCGCTTGCTTGATCGCAGAGCCCGTAGCTGAGCTGCCATGCAACTTCACCGGCTGTTCGTTCACAAAGACGGTGACATGGCGATTCTCGGAGTGATCGTGTTCATGCCGTTCGGGTTTCCCTGGTTCGTGGCTGCCAAATTCGTGGTTCATGGTATTCTCCTTGCCAACCTGGCGCGAAATTGCTAAAATGCAATTGCATGATGAGACTGTATCGCAACCTGTTTAGGAAGTCAATTGCTTTTTAGCAAGTTTTTGAGAGGGACGACATTGTCGGAAGATAAGGGATTTGACGGAGATGCGTTCTACCGAGCGCTAGAACTTACTGTGGACGCCAGATCGCAGACCTGGAAACAGGTCGCCGCAGAGACCGGCGTCAGTGCTTCGACGTTGACACGAATGGCGCAGGGACGGCGACCGGATGCGGCCAGCCTGGCCGCTCTCTCTGCCTGGGCCGGTTTGAACCCGTCAGACTTCGTCCAAGCACCCTATAAGACGTCGCAACCGGAAGCCATTGCACAAATCTCGACACTTCTTCGTAGCGATCCCAATTTGGATATGCAGTCCGCGGAGGCGCTTGAGGCGATCGTCAAAGCGGCCTATGAACGGTTCCGCAAGGTGGAAAACTAGCGATCAGGCGAGTCGAATTCTGTTCTAGCATTTGAGCTGCCGATTGCGGCTTTCGACCGCGAGCAAGCGGCGCTCTTCGACGACGCGAACAATCTCTGGAATGACATCATCGTTCATCGCCTGCTCAAATTCCGCGAGTTGATGGGGGGCGACTGGCGTTAGGCCTTCGATGATATCGAAGATGCTGTCTTCCTTTTTGTCCATATTTGACTCCGTTTCGCTCAAGTAAACAGCCCTCATTGTTGGTGTTTGTTGCGATGAAACTACTTCGTCTGGGTCGTTCGCAGATTCTGTTCCATGCGGGTAAATGCCGTTTGTCCCATGCCGGCAAGCTTCAGGGCACGGATCCCAGTGCTCAAATTGAGGTTGACGGTCTGACGATCAAAAACCAGAGCTTCTGTACGTGAATGCAGGAGCCAGAGGGGCATGACCTCCCGCAGACTGGCGGTCGCGTCAATCACGGCGCGAGCCGCGATCTGGCCGGTCGCCCATTGGGCCTCAGTTGCGAATTCGACGACCCACACAAACTGCGCAAAAGGGAGTGTCATGATGGTTTGCAGGAGCTTGGGGTCAAACTCTGATTCGCGGCCCCGAGCAAAGCGACGCAGTGCCGAACCGGTAGTGATGAAATAGCGGATGATTGTTTCATCTTGTTTAGGTAACCCGACGACAGCTCCCAGCTTGAAGAGCGCCGGAGCTAGCCGATCCACAGCGTCGGCAGGATAGAAGATCTTTTCTGGAAGCGCGACGATGAATGCATCGATATCAAGGGCGCAATAAGCGGCGCTTCCAGCTTGGGCGGGCACCGAGAGATAGGGGAGTTGGCTGTCGTCAACGACCGAGAGCGACTTCACCTCATCCCAGGCATAGCGGAGTCCTGGCAAACAAGAGTTGACTGGAGTCCGCCACTCATAGCCCACTACGGCCACCGCATGACCTCGATTGTGCATTGCTGCAAACAGAGGAAAGCGGGACTCGACGTATGCAATCATTTGCCGGTAGAAAGCCAGATCGCCCGGTTTGTTAATGTCACGCGCCACGTGAACCGGAAAGGTGCCTGCTTCCTGAAAGACCCTTTCCGCGTGGGATACCTGCAGTCCCTTTGACGGTACCAGTCCCCCGGGATTGAACTGCTGCGCCATCAACGTAATGTCGTGAGTCAGAAACTCTCGATAAACGTTGTAGCGCTCGCTGTAGTGGCGGAGAATCGACCAGCAGGCAGCGTGCGCGCAGACCGAAATGTCGATATGTTGATCCATCGACGGGAACCCTTCAACGAGTAGCTGATAGCCCAGCAGATGCACTTTGTGGGGCGCAACAATGATGAGACCACTTGCGCCCTTCCGTACATCGGGAGATAAGATGCTGCGGCCGATGGTCGCGATCCCGGTCGGCCGCAAGATCATGTATCCGAAGTAATGGTCCTGTAGACGGTTGTCCAAACAGCGGAGTCGGAGCGTTTCCTCGTCAAATGCCACCGTTTCGTCAAAAAAATGGAGACGGACGCAGTCCGGGCGGTAACGCTGGCCCTTCTTTGCATAGAAGTTGTAGTAGGTGCTGCGATAGTCCTTGTCAACGTAGTTGCGTTCGATCAGGACGGCCTTTACTGCGTTCGAGAGATTGCTGGCCAGGTTCTGCGCTACGACTCCTGGGCTGTACTCGGACGGAATATGCGAGGCAAGCTGGGAAAGATCGGCGCTGGACCCTAACGGTATCCAAGTGTACATCTATTCTTCGCTCCTCTCTCCACGTTCCTGCCGAACAATCGGAATCCGTGCGACGCCGTCGCTCGAAGGATATACCTTGAATTCATTGAAATCAAAACAATTCTATAGGCATTCAGTGGACAGCAGAGTTGGTTCCCTGTGGAAAGCGATGCCGACCGGCAGGTTGAACGAACCCCCAGGCTAAGTGTTTGGCGCGGGTCCTGCTCTCCGTTAAGGCCCGCCACGCGGGAAGACAAAGGATATTTCCGGTGTCCTCCACGATCAGACAGCGAGAACTGGGCTGGATCGACGACCCTGACCGTCGGGTATGCGCACCAACGCGATCTCGGCCAGGCACATATCGTGCACACAAATCCTCTCTGATCTCATCGCAAGTGTACAAAACACGAACGTGGCAAGGCCGCAACCGCCGATCTGGCGAATCAGTGGGCACCAACTCATGACTCAATGCGTACCAAGTCCAATGGATTGTGGCACAAACGGGGAGGTTGATTTCAGCGTACAGCCAGACGCAGCCAGGGCCGGCCGGGAACGGCATCCAATTAACCGGCAAGCTTTCGCTGTATCCACTCGTCGAGGACGGAGGCGCGGAAGCGCCAGACCTTGCCGATCTGCAAGGCGCGAATGTCCCCTCTCCGTGCCATCCTTTGGAGCGTCTTGGGATGGAGTAGCAAGATCGCTGCCGCCTGGTCCGAGTCGAGCAGTGGCTCCGGGAAGAATGCGCCTGGCAATAGCGCCTGCAAACGCGCCTTCGGAGGCTCAGCATCAGCAGCGGCGACCGGCTGAGTTTTCTCCGCAATGCTCCGCACGGTTAATCTGTCTTTGCCCGGAATAGCAGCGTACAGGGCGTTTCGCGCCCCATTGCCGGCAACTGAAGAATAGCCCTCCACTGCACGGCAATCCGCATTTCGCATCGCATTATTCATCACTACCTCCGCAAGGGTGTCACAAAATGGATTATAACATAATGTAGATATTACACCAGTCGGTTAGTATAAGAATCGAGCAATACCCCGTTAAAGCATTCATGGATAACGACATAGTCGGCTAATTCTTAGGGGATGCAATGGGAGGGCGGTCGCTTGCTGATCTCCAGCCTGCCATGAGCGATAGAGAACCCCTCTATCGCTCATGTTCAGCGGCGCTATTTGCTTTGACGATGGCGTTGCAGCTTTGGGCTGCTAATCGCCCCGCCGTTCTCTTGCGGTTCAAGAGTTGGCGCTGCTTGCACCACTGTTGGCGTATGCGATGCAGCCTCTGCGGGACCCGAATCCATGCAACCTCGAATCCCCATTCCAGCAACCAGCCCGATTACCAGGGTCGCAGTGGAAATCAGCGGAATCCAGAAACACAGCAACCAGGTGTTCAGTTGATGCAAAAGCGCATCAAGAGCATTCTCCCGCTTCTCCAAAGACTGCGTCAGCCGGTTGTTCGCAGACTCAACTTGAGCAACGACTCCGCCGTTTGCATCACTCAGATTGCCGAGCGCGGCAGAGAGTTCCTTCTGGGCGCGCGTCATCATCTCGCTGGTTCCTTGCAGGCATCTGGCCGCGGCGGGCAGGCCAGATTCGAGGAAATTCTGGCGCAGACTTTCACTTAGCAATCTTGCAATCTTCTGTGCATCAAGCCCGGATTCGATCTTCTCGGGCAATCGAGCGATCCGCGACTCCAGCTTGTAGACATAGCCGAGCATTTTCTGTTGTGCATCGTCTGAAAACTGCTGATGAAGATCGAGCATCTCCTGAAAACGCTCACGCTCTCCGGCAATCTCCATCGGCGTTTGCCGGGTGAGCAGGGCCAAGATGCCCATCGCTTCGAGAATACGCAGCATCTCGTCATCGGGGCTGAGCTTGCGAGTATGCGCGAGAACGCGATAATACGCGGCCTGCATCTCTTCCGGGACGAGCCGGGCGAGAGAGTCGAACAGAGTCGGCTCTCCCGCCGCGACAACGGCATTGGTGGTTTCCGGCTCCGTGCTCATGGCAGAAACACCTGCCTTGCCCGGTCGAATTCAGAGAAGAGCCGCCGCCGGTAGCTCTGCGCGCGCATGACTAGCGACGCCCTTTTCAGTTCATCGACATCTGCCTTGCGATCTGCGACCTGCCCGAGTTGGATACCATGCTGGCGAACAGGATTTTCGAGTTCGGCCAGCCGGAACTCCATCTGCAAGATCTCCGGCGAGAAGGCTTCACGGAAGCGATTTGCCTGTTCCGTAGACTTCCAGTAGGTGAAGTCCGCCAGGGCGCTGGTTGCGTTCTCGACGATGACATACTCGACCCGTTCCTGAAGACGGCTCGCCCAGGCGAGGACGCTTTCAACGCTGGCTGGGTCCGGCGTGACCACGCCCACCGCAGTAAAGCGGACGCCGGTTGCAGAGACATCGTCGTACATCGACTCGAACCAGTCGGCCGCGACCTGTCCGGCACCCGCGCCCATATCGGCAAGAATGATGGGCGTGTCGCTGTCGAGATGGTCAACGAAGGCATCAAGCCCGGCGGGCGTGTGGATATTGACTTTGGTGACCCGCCCATTGAAAAAATGTTGCAGGGAGCCACGCGCCTTGTTCTCCGTGTCGAGATCGAGCAGCGTGACAGGAATCTGATTCGCCTCAAACCATTCGGCCAGGGCGACCATGACGCCTGTTTTGCCGACTCCGCCTTTACCGCCCATTGTGAAAACTACACGCTTCGTATTGGCCGTCATTGCTCACCTCCATTGGTTGTCAGGGTCAGTGGTTCGTTCTCACGGAAGACGAAGCGGGCGCGCTTCGCTTCCCGCACCGCGGGCTTTGCCTTGAGAGCGGCAACGCGTTCGAGCGCCGGCGACTCCGTCACGGGCAGGCTCGATTGGCGGCAGCTCAAATTGCGTTCGTTTGCGATGCTTTGCGCGGACCTTCACAAAAGAGTGAAGCGTGCTGAGTGCGACATGCAGACCCAGCCGCTCGTGGAAGAGCCGGGCGACTTCGCGGTAGGTCCGCCCTTTACGGCGCAGCTCGCGGATCAGTTCACGGTGGGGCTCCAGTTTGGAGCGCGGAGGCTTTTCAGGGAGAGGTTCGAGGATATTCTTGTGCATCGGTTCCATAAGGCATGGCTCCCGAGCACCGCACTGCGTTGTTCCAATAGGCGTCCAATAAGCGGCTCCGACTATGCCTGAAAGTGTCTTGCTGCGCTATCCATGCCACCTGATTTCAACAACTTACCAGGCTCTGAGCCACTTTCACGGCGATAACACGGGTTCAAATCCCGTCGGGGACGCCAATATAATCAACAACTTACAGCAATTTTGAGCAATACCCTGAAAAGCGGGGACGCTACGGGGACTAACGCAGAGGTACGCTGTCCCCATCCATCCCCAAACAGGCTTACTTGGGTTCCGGCAGTGATCCGGCAAACACCCCGTCCAATTTGTTCACCGCAGCGGCCATGTATCCGGGCGAAAGGTGCGCGTACCGTTGCGTCATGCGCGGCGTTTTGTGTCCGAGAATCCGGCCCACGGCGTACAGGTCTACGCCTTCCATTACCAGCCAACTCGCCGCCGTGTGCCTCAGTGAATGGAAAGACGCCTCTTCAATGCCAACGGAAGCGAATACGCGGCGCGTGTAGACGCTCAGATGGGCCGCGTTGACTTCTGGGAATACCAGTTGCCCCGGCTCCCCCACGGGGAGACTTTTGAGCACCTGCACGGCCAACTGGTTCAACGTCAGAACCCGCAGTGTGCCGTTTTTCGTTTCCGTCAGATATACGCGATTGTTGGCAAGGTCTACATCCTTCCAGCAAAGTCCGAGAATCTCTCCCCGGCGCATCCCGGTAAACGCGGCCAAGGCCATCGGGCCGCGCATCCATTCCGGCGCGGCTTCCAGAGCGGCCTTGAATTCGGTGGGAGACAAATACCGCGTGCGGCCTTCCGACACTTTGGGCAGTTTCGCGCCCTGTGCCGGATTCACTATGAGCAGTTCCCATTCAACGGCCAATTGGAGAGCGTGTCGAAGTGTGGCAAATTCTTTCGCCACCGTCCCGGCTGATACCGTCTCGCTCCGCTCAAGGATATAGTCGGCCACCGTCCGGCGCGTGATCTCTTTCGCCAGAGTAGGCAACGCGGCCTTGAGCGTCTCCAGAATGCCGTCCAACCGGACAAACGTAGTAGGGCGCAAGTGTGCTTTCTGGTGCGTCTTGAATCGCTTGAGCAGGTCCGCCGTGGTGATCTCGCTGGCAGACTTCACCCCAAGGATAGACTCACGTTCGATGCGCGTCTTGATTTGAGCAAGGGCCGTCATTGCCTGAGTGCGTGTAAAGGCCGTGACCTTTTCTTTCCTGCGCTTGCCGCTCCCGTCCACATACGAAACCCACCAGCCGCTACGATCTGTCCGCTGAAACACTCCATCCCGCTCTTTAGCCTTTGGCATGATTGCGCTCCCTCACTTGCTTTTCGATTTCTCTCAGATTGTGGCTGATGGTGTTGCGTTTAATTCTGTTCACCAGTGCTAGCTTTTCGTTGACTTGCTCAGTTATCCAGACAATCCGCTCCGTTCGCGGTTTTTGAACCATTGCATCAAACCGGGCACAAGCATGAACAGCAAGGTCGAACCACTTATCGTGCTTTTCGCCCCTGTTATCCTTCGTGGTCACCATAGCCTTGACGTTCCGGCATTTTTTGCTGCAATACCAGCCGTCGATATAGCTCTTTCGTGGTTTTTTCACAACGTCAAATGAGCCGCATTGTCGGCATTGCATCAACCGAAACAGCCACTCAGAGCCAGAGCGGTAGAGCATTAGAAACATTCCAGCCGCAACCATTTCAGGGTCATGCCTATGAGTTGCCGAACTGCTTGGCTCGTAAATGATGCCGCCTTTTGGACCGATAAACATTGTTACACTGCTGCCCACGTTGGATTCTTGACTGCCGCAAACTTCGTAAGTTCCGCTAATGAGACTTGGCTGTAAAGTGCCGTTGCAAAACTTGGCCATTGCTTCCAATGCGTGGGGGGGCGGAATGCGGTTCGGCGTGCCGCCTTTTCTGCTCCACCCCTCCCAGTTAGTCCCAGGGGAGAGAATCTCAGGGGCAAAATTCCGCTCATACGGCCATTCTGAGCCATCCGCGTGAAAACCAGTATTGATCCACTCTTCGAGAAATGAGCGCAAGACTTTCTGCACGGCCAGTACGCCGCCATCCTCCGGCTTAATCAATATCAGTCCTATCCACCCCTTTTGCAGACTCAGATGATCCCAGCCCTGACTATCCCTCTCAGGGAAAGACGGGTCGAGAAAATCGAGCAGGTCGTCAATGTATTCGTCCTGTTTTTGCTGCATAAAACAATGTTAGCACAAATAGATATAAAATAGCTAACAAGATTATCAACAGGGCCAAAGAATTCTTCAGTATCGTCATTTTCAAGCCCAACAGGGCCATGAGGTTGAGAAATGGCGAACGCTATCGAAGTACAGCCGGAACTGCTCCCGGTCAAACATTTTGCAGCCCGTCTTGGGGTTTCGGTTTGGACGGCTAGAAGCTGGTGCTACAGGGGAACCGTGGCCAGTGTGAAAATTGGCAGCAAGTTGCTGGTGCCAGTGGGCGAAGTTGCGCGGATTATCTCTGAGAACACCCGTCCGCGCCTACAGGATGCACGGCAATGACCGCCGATGCCTTCGCCGATCTGGTGCAAGCGCAGCGCATCGGCGCGGGCCGCTGGAAGGCTCGCTGTCCGGCACACAATGACCGCTCCCCGTCACTCTCAATCCGAGAAGGTGACGATGGACGGGTACTGGTGCTGTGCCGTGCGGGATGCGCTCTGGAGTCGATTCTGGCCGCGTTGAAACTGGCGAAGCGTGATCTATTTGCAGGGCCGCCGCCTTCACCAGAGCAGACCGCCGCGATACAAGCGGCAAGGGAAACCCACCAGCAAGCCGCAAGAGCGGAACGGAAGGCGCGGCTGGCCGCATTGGACCGCATGGAAAAACTGCAAGCCGTAGTGAACACGCTGGGGGCAAAGCTGGCGCGTTCACCGGAGAAATACATAGGACTC
>CAWDQB010000070.1:0-53931 GCA_963804315.1 uncultured Acidobacteriaceae bacterium | reverse complement strand
ATGAAGGCCGGATTGCTTCAGCCTTTCGACGGCGAGCGAGTACATTTGCGCAATCGTATCGTCCTCTGGAACCGCATCCGCATGGTAGCGGAGGCCGTGCGCCAGCACCTCCCGGCCCAGGCGGGAGTCTTGATCAACTTCCAGCATATAAATGCTGGCGTGAGTGACGCCGGATGCGGCCAGTATGGCCAGTGATTCTTCCCAGGAGGCGAGTGTCTGTCCAGCCAGACCGGCGATCAGGTCGATATTGATGTTGTCGATTCCCATCGAGCGCAGGCGGCGGAGATCATTGAGGACCACGGCTCGGTTGTGCAGGCGGCCGCTCAGAGCCGCCTCGCGGTCGATGAAGGATTGCACACCCAGGCTGACGCGGTTCGCACCTGAGGCGGCGAGCGCTTCCAGCGTCTCGTCGGCCAACTGGCCGGGGGCGCACTCGACGGTAATCTCCGCGCCGGTGTCCAGGTCGTACTCCGCCCGCACCGCGGCAAAAAGCTGCGCAATCAGTTCCGGCGCCAGCAGACTGGGCGTTCCGCCGCCCAAGTAAACGGTGTCCGCTCGGCGCGGCAGCTCCACGCCCGTGCGCTGCGCCCAGCTTCCAGCGCCGCGCAGATCTCCAATCAAACGCTCAACATAGCGCGCGTGTTCGCTGGCCGGATAAACGCCCGAGGCGAAGTTGCAATAGGTACACTTCGACCGGCAGAAGGGAATCGAAATGTATAAGCCGAGCGCGTGGTTGTCGATTCCGGTCATGAAGAGATTGTTTCATGGGCAGACGCATATCACTTTCCCTGCGCAATTCATTTTCGATTCTAGATTCCATTTCTTTGATTAGAACAAACGATTCTTGAAGTTCAACACAGCGGCGACTCTTACAAGGGGAGAGAAGACGCGGCTGGAACCGCTCGCCAACAGGGCACGTACAATAGAGAGTGATGAAAGGCTTTCGCCGAGCACAATTCGTTGTTGATGGGCTGCTGTTGGCAGCTCTGGTTTTTGTTTCCGCCGCCGCGCGAGCTGAGCGGGTTGAGGATCTGCCCCCGCCCACCGATTACGTCAGCGATTTCGCTCATGTACTTTCGCCCGAGGCGATTGCTCGGCTAGACCGCCTCTGCGTTCAGCTCGACCACTCGCAGGCCAATGCGCAGATTGCCGTTGTGACCGTTCACACATTGGATGGCGCGGACCCGGCTGAGTTTGTCAACGCCCTTGAAGACCATTGGAAGATGGGCAGGAAAGGCTCGGAGAATCGCTACGTACTGGTCTTCCTGGCCGTGGAGGATCACAAACGGCGCATCGAGGCCGGCTACGGGCTGGAAGGCATCCTGAACGATGCCAAGCTTGGTGACATTGGCCGGGAGATGGTGCCAGCACTGCGTGCCAACGACTTTGACGGCGCAGTGACAGGAGCCGTGGACGAAGTTGGCCAGGTGATTGCCGCCGACGCCAAGGTCACGCTAACCGACACTGGGCCAGACATGGCTATCCAACCGGCAAGACCACACTTCAATGTTGGAAAGCTGATTTTGCTCATCATCGTTCTGCTCTTCTTTGGCTTCCGCGGTCTGCTGGCTTTCGGCCTCTTTGGCGGTTTTCGCGGAGGACCGTGGATTGGCGGAGGTGGCTTTGCGGTGGTGGAGGAGATTCAGGCGGAGGTGGTTTTGGTGGTTTCGGTGGTGACGGTGGCGGCTTTGGCGGTGGCGGAGCCGGAGGCGATCTGGTAAGATTTTTGGGTTGGACAAAGGGGCTTGCCTGAAGGCAGGCCGGAGGAGAAAACACAATATGAGCAAGAGAGTTTGGATTTGGCTTGGAGTTGTGGGCGTCGTAGTTGTAATCCTGCTGATGGCCGTGAGCGCGCGGAACCAAATGGTGGCCAAGGATCAGGACGTGAAGACCGCTTGGTCGGATGTGGATGTGCAATTGCAGCGGCGGCTGGATCTGATTCCCAACCTGGTGGAGACCGTGAAGGGCTTTACCAAGGAGGAGAGCACAGTTTATGGCGACATCGCCAATGCCCGCGCGGGAATGTTGAATGCGCAGGCTCCCGCAGACAAGATTGCGGCCAACGGCAAGCTCGATTCGGCGATTGGCCGCCTGCTGCTGCTCACTGAAAACTATCCTCAACTGCGGTCGAGCGATCAGTTCATGCGCTTGCAGGACGAACTGGCTGGAACCGAGAACCGCATCAGTGTAGCGCGCAAGCGTTATAACGACGCCCTGCGCGATTACAACACCTTCGTGCAGCAGTTTCCCAATAGCCTCTGGGCTGGCAGCCGTTTTCCGGTGAACAACGCTTACTTCGAGGCTAGTTCCGCGGCGCGTACGGCTCCATCGGTCAAATTCTGAATCTTTGAAAAGGTGAAAAGAGGCCTCTCAAAGCCCGAGTAACGGCTTGAGAGGCCTTTATCTTTCGCTAAATCTCTTCTTTGCCGGGGCGCAGCATCAACTCTTTGATGGCTTCGCGCGGATCTTTGCCCTCATTCAGGATCAGTTCCATCTGCTCGGCGATGGGCATTTCAATGCCGTGCTGCCGGGCGAGTCCAAGTGCGGCGCGCGTAGTGAGAACACCCTCCGCAACTTTGCCGCCCAGACTGTCAAGAATCTCCAGCCAGCTTGCGGCCCTGGCCCAAAGCCTGGCCGACGGAGCGGTTGCGGGAGAGCGATCCGGTGCAGGTAAGAACCAGATCGCCGACGCCGGAGAGTCCGGCGAGGGTTTCACGGCGTCCACCACAAGCTACAGCCAATCGAGTAATCTCGGCGATCCCGCGGGTGATAAGTCCAGCGGCGGAGTTATAGCCCAGGCCAACCCCGGCGGCGACTCCGGCAGCAATGGCAATGACGTTCTTCAGTGCGCCGCCGAGTTCGACGCCAATCAAGTCTGTCGAAGTATAGAGTCGGAGACTCTCGCTGGAAAATTCGTTCTGAATGCGGCGCGGCAATTTCTGGATCGTCAAAGGCGATGGTAAGCGCGGTCGGCTGGCATTGAGCGACTTCGAGCGCGAAGCTGGGACCGCTGAATGCCCCGATGGGAAGGGTGAGTCCTGTCTCGGCGAGGCTCGAGTCAATGACCTGCGTCATGCGCAGAAAAGTGTGGTCCTCGACACCTTTGGTGGCGCTGACGATTATCTGGCCTGCGTGCAGGTGCGGACGGATGCGCTCAAAGGTCGAACGGAGAAACTCCGATGGAACAACCGATACAACGATCTCGGCATCGCGGACGGCGGCGTTGTCGCCGGTAATGGTGATCTCCAGCGGCAGAGGAAAGCCGGGGAGAAAGAGCTTGTTTTCGCCTGCGTCGATGATCTCTTGGGCAAACTCCGGACTGTGCGCCCAAAGTGTGAGTTCATGGCCGCCGCGACGATGCAGTGAAAGAGCAATGGCGGTTCCCCAGGCTCCCGATCCCAATACGATGATGCGGCTCATGCGCTTTTCTTTGCTCCCAGGCGGGCTTCCGTGCCGGCAATCAGGCGGCGGATGTTCTGATGGTGTTTAAGGATGATGAGCAGCGCCACGGCAATCTCGACGGCGATGAAGAATGGCGGGCGGCTACCCTTCACCAGTAACCAGGCAAAGAGCGGGAAAGTTGCCGAGCCGAGAATTGAAGCCAGTGAGACATAGCGACTGATCAGAGTGACGAGGAAGAAGACGGAGATGGCGGCCAGCGCGGCCAAGGGCGTAGCGGCCAGAAAAACGCCGAAGCCAGTGGCGACGCCCTTGCCGCCGTGGAAGCCAAGCCAGACCGGGAAGATGTGGCCAAGAACAGCGATCAGAGCGGCCAGAGCCTCGGAGTTATAAAGAGTGGCAGGCGAAGCGTTCGTTAGCAGAATGGAGCCTAGGAACGCGCCGAGCCAGACCGCCGAGCATCCCTTGAACATATCCAGCAGGAAGGTGGCCGCGCCCAAGCCCTTGCCGCCAGAGCGCAGAACATTGGTGGCGCCGATGTTGCCGCTGCCGGACTGGCGGATGTCTTCGTGGCGGAAGAGGCGCATCAGCAAGTAGCCGGTCGGGATGGAGCCGAGAAGATAAGCGGCAGTCGCGATGAGCAGAGTGGGAAAGAACATAACCAGAGTGAGTTTAACAGGTGCAGGCGCAAGCACAGAAGCCAGCGCGTCTCAGCGGGAGTCGCGGTTGGAGAGGGCAAGGCGCGCGGAGCGGACCTCAGCGGCCAGCACTTCCAGAATCTTGAGCGCCAACAGCGCATCCGATTGCATCAGGCAGGTGAACTCTTCCCGCGAAACAAAGCCCAGCCGCGCGCCGACGCGGGCAACGGCAGTCAGCGTATACGGCTCGTTGCCGATCAACCCCGGCAGACCGAGCAGCGAGCCGGAGCGCGCCTGAATCTGCATCACTTGCTCGCCCTTTGGCGAGGCCATGGTCAGAGTGGTTTCGCCCTCGTTGAGAATGTATAGGCCGACGGGATATTCCCCTTGCCGGAAAAGCACCTGCTCGCCATTGCAGGAGATCACAGTGGAATGTTTCGCAAGCGCCAGGATCAACTCCGGGGCGGCGACAAATGCAGAGGGGTCCAATTTCACTTGCGGCCTCCATCGATAAAAACGGGGAATGAACAAGCTCGATAAGAATCGGAGGGCCTGCTCTGTCATATTTTCACTGATGGAGGATGGCATTGCGTGACGTGGGTCACATATTGATGGTCACGCCTGCATTTGCCTTTCTAACTCTGTCTTTTCATATCGTTCGCACGTAGTTTTTGCCGGGCAACTGGCGGATGCGGCCGGTGATCTCCAACTCGAAGAGCGCCATGAAGACCTCCGAGGAGGTCAACTGCGTCTCCAGAAGCTCGAGAATCTCATCGATTTGCAAGCTGTCGTCCTGACGCAGTACCTCCAGCACCATTGCCTCTTCGGGGCGTAGGACCTGCTCGGGGAGCAGCGAGGCGGTGGTTGCGGATTTGGACTCAGCAGGCGCTTCGGCTTCCAACTCCAAGCGGACCTGCGAGGGCAGATCCTCCCAGATGTCCTCCCAAGTGGCCACCAGTTTCGCGCCCTGTTTGATCAGAGTATTGGGGGTCCACGAACCTTTGTTGGTCACATTGCCGGGGACGGCGTAGAGGTCGCGGTTCTGGTCGGCGGCACAGCGTGCCGTGACGCGCGTGCCGGAGTTCTCGGCCGCCTCCACCACCAGTACGGCCACGCTCAACCCGCTCAGGATGCGGTTGCGGCGAGGAAAGTTTTGCGGTGCGGGAAAGGTTCCCATCGGCAGCTCGCTGACAATCGCCCCGCCCGTGGCCAGAATCTCCTCGGCCAGCTTTTTGTTTTCTTTGGGATAGACAACGTCAATCCCTGTACCCCAAACGGCCACGGTGGGCATTCGCGCCGCCAGCGCGCCTTTGTGCGCGCAACTATCAATGCCGCGTGCCATGCCGGAGATAATCAGCAGCCGCCGGACAGCCAGATCGCGCGAAAGCATCTCGGCCATCCCCGAACCATAAGGCGACGGATGCCGTGTACCGACTACTGCAATTCCAGGGCGGCTCAACAGACTGGTCGCGCCACGAACCCAAAGCACCGGCGGCGGATCGTAGATTTCTTTGAGCCGTTCCGGATACTCCGAACAGCTATAAGTCACCAGTGTCGCCCCTTGGGCCTCAACGCGCGCCCCCTCGTCTTCAGCCGCCTGACGCGCCTTGCCGTCAAAGATAAACTGTGCCGCCTCGGCGGGGAAGCGGAGCGCTTCCAGAGCGGTCAGAGGCATCTCAAAAATCTGGCTCGGCGTCTTGATCTGCCTCATTGCGTCCAGAATTCGTTTAGGTCCCAGCCCCGGCGCCAGCACGAGAGCGAGCCATGCCAGCCGGTTCTCGTCCAAACCATGAGTAGAGGGAGGAAATTCTGTTTGAGAGATCGTGTTCATTCGAAGGTGTCTGTCCTGGATTTCTACAGGTTATTTTCTCTACAGGAAATATAAACCTGTAAACTTTGGTAATGAAGGATACATTATCTCTATTATTAAGAGAAGTCAAACCTAAAATTATGCTTCTTTGAAAATGCAAAGAAAATTACTGTCAGGAATTGGTAGTCTAAGAACCAATGACCTTGACCTTGCCATCCCGCCTGCGCATCGCCGCCATCGACTTTCTCAATCCCGCGCCTTTGATGTGGGACTTCGAGCATGAGCCGCTTCAGGCCCAGCTTGCCCAGCGTTACCGGATTGATCGAATGTCACCCGCCGAGTGCGCGGACCGGCTTGCGACTGGCGGAGCCGAGATCGGCCTTGTGCCCATCGCGGCGCTGGCCACGAATCCTTGCCTGCGCATCCTGCCCGGCTGCGTGATCGCTTCCAAAGGGCGGGTGCGGTCGCTGCTGCTGGTTCGCAGGGCGAGCCGGAGCCTGCAGAAACTGCGCACCGTGGCGGCTGATACCGCCAGTCGCGCCACTCTGGCCTATACGCGCATTCTCTTTCGCGAGTGGGGGAATCCCGGCGTGGAATTCTTACCATCCGTGGCTGATCTCGACGCCATGCTACAGCGCGCTGATGCCGCGGTACTTATCGGTGATCCCGCGCTGCTGGCTCTGGAAGATTGCGCCCATCGCTTTGAGCGCACAGGTGAAGAGCTGGTCTATCATGATCTGGCCGCCGAATGGCGCACTCTCACTGGACTGCCTTTCGTCTCCGCCGTTTGGTGCCTTGCGGGCGATCGGTCATTGGTTGAGATTGTCGGGCCGGACTTTCTCGAATCGCGCGACCACGGCCTCAAAAACATCGCGGCTCTGGTGGCTGAGTGGTCCAACCGCATTCCGCTTCCAGCAGCGACGATCCATGCGTACCTGACGACCAACATCCACTACATTCTTGACGATGAATGTTTGGAGGGGATGAAGGTTTTCTTTCGCATGGCAGAGGAGGCCGGCATTTTGCCGGGTTACCACTTCTCCATCCGATAGCAGCCTTTCAACGCGAACAGGCACTAAACAAAGCAGGGCCAGCATAATGGACGAACTCTAAGGGTTGAGACGAGGGTGATGGTGATGATGATGGTGATGATGGTGGATGACTACCACCACCTGCGCCTGCGACACATACGGGATAGTGAAGCAGAAGATGAGAACCAAGGCGAGCAGAAACTTCTTCATGACTCAGGATGGCGCCTTGCGAGGTTCATTACTGAGCTACTTTGACCTTTCTTGCGCAGATGCTGGTTTTTATACGCATCCGGCCATGGTATATGCTTTTTCAAGTGATGAATCTAAATCAAGGCACTGAGAATGCTGCTGGTGCAAGCGCTTCTGGCAGCCCCCAGCCGGGCGCTCCCCGGCTTATGCAGAGTCTTGGCCTTTTCAGCGCGACCGCTCTGGTGGTCGGCTCGATGGTTGGTTCGGGCATCTTTATCGTCGATGCTGACATTGCTCGTGGCACGAATTCTCCGGCGCTGTTGCTGGCTGCCTGGGTGGTGACAGCCGCGTTGACGATGATCGGCGCTCTCAGTTACGGCGAACTGGCGGCGATGATGCCGCGCGCTGGAGGGCAGTATGTCTACCTGCGCGAATCGCTGGGTCCGCTCTGGGGCTTTCTTTACGGATGGACGCTCTTCCTTGTCATTCAGACCGGGACGATTGCCGCCGTTGCCGTGGCCTTCGGCAAGTTTCTCGGAGTCTTCTTCCGAGCGGTTTCGACGAGCCACTGGTTGTGGCATATCGCACACGTCCCCGCGCTCGCGGTGGGGCCGATGGTGCTGGGCAATATGGAGATTGGCGTCAACACCGCCAATCTGACCGGCATTGTGGTGGTGATCTTTCTGGCTGTCCTCAACATCTTTGGTGTCAAGCTGGGTTCTCTAGTCCAGAACGTCTTCACTACGGCTAAAGCGCTTAGCTTGACGGCGCTGATTCTGCTGGCCTTCACGGTAGGCCGGAATGCCGTGGCGGTTGCGGCCAACTTTGGAGCCAACTGGGGCGAGTTCTGGCGGAATGCCGGATGGGGTTCATTGCACCCGGTGCAGGTAGGCGTGGGCGGGCCGATGGTGCTGGTGAACCTGGCTGTGATTTTGGCCGTGGTGCAGGTGGGTTCATTGTTTTCAGCAGATGCCTGGAACAACATTACCTTCACAGCAGGCGAAGTGAAGAATCCCAAGCGCAACATTCCGCTCTCGCTGATTCTCGGCACGGGCTTTGTGCTGTCGGTCTATTTCCTGGTCTCACTCGGCTATCTTCTGGTTTTGCCGATGCACGGCGATCTGGCAGGCGCAACGGTTCTGGCGCGGGGGATTCAACACGCCACCGAGGATCGCGTTGCTACAGCAGTGCTGGAACAGATCTTTCACTCTGGCGGGGCATACCTGATGGCCGGAGCGATTCTGATCTCCACCTTTGGCTGCGCCAATGGAATGTCTTTGGCAGGGGCACGAGTTTATTATGCGATGAGTCAGGACGGCCTCTTTTTCAAGTCCGTCGGCAAACTGCATCCGCGCTATAAAACTCCCGTGGCGGGCTTGCTGGTGCAGGCCGCATGGGCCATAGTGCTTTGCGTTTCAGGCTCATACGGGCAGTTGCTTGATTACATTATCTTCGCGGTACTGGTCTTTTACATTCTTACCATCGTGGGCTTGTTTGTGTTGCGATTCAAGCAGCCTGACGCTGCGCGGCCTTACAAGGCATGGGGCTACCCGTTGCTGCCCGCGCTGTACATTGCGATGGCCGGATGGATCTGTATCGTATTATTGCGATACAAGCCTCAGTACACTTGGCCGGGACTGGTACTGGTTCTGCTCGGCATTCCGGTTTTTTTCTTGTGGTCGCGGCGAAGTTCTGATATCCCACCCTTCAAAACAAACACGAAGGATGGGGCACCCAGCACTTGATTGTTGTCAGAGATATTCAAAACGATTCAAACCCCAGCGGAGGGAGAAATTCATTCATGTCCAGATTGCTGCGAATCAAACCGATGTCGATGCTCTCGCAAGAGGCCGGTGAAGAGGGCGAACACACGCTCAAACGCACGTTGAGCGCGTTAAACCTGATAACTCTCGGCATCGGCGCGGTGATTGGCGCGGGTATCTTTACGCTCACCGGACAGGCAGCCGCGCTTCATGCCGGCCCGGCGGTGGCGCTCAGCTTTGTGCTGGCCGGATTGACCTGCGCCTTTGCCGGATTGTGCTACGCGGAGTTTGCATCGATCATTCCGATTGCCGGTTCCGCCTATACCTACGGCTATGCGACGCTGGGCGAATTGGTGGCCTGGATTATCGGCTGGGATCTTACGCTGGAGTACGCCTTTGGCGCTTCCACCGTGGCATCGGGCTGGGCGGGCTACTTCAACAGCCTTTTGCAGCAGTTGGGCATTGTCCTTCCTCCGGCGCTGACGACGACGACAGGCAATGTGCTGGTGAAATACCAGGGGATTTGGATCGATCGGAGTTCGCTGCCGCCCGGCATTACGGACGCAGGACTGCCGCACGTGACAGGCTTTTTCAACCTGATCGCGGTGCTGATCGTCTTGGTCATCACGACGATTCTAGTGATCGGCATCAAGGAATCAGCGAATTTCAACTCAGCCATCGTGATTATCAAGCTGGGTATCGTCGGTATCTTTCTTGCCATTGGCGGCTACTTCCTCTTCCATCATCCGGCAGTGGCCAGCGCGAACTGGCATCCATTTATTCCGCCCTCGGACGGGCATGGCAATTTTGGCTTTGGTGGAATTCCGGTGGCTGCGGCGTCGATCTTTTTTGCGTATATTGGCTTCGACGCGGTATCAACCGCGGCGCAGGAGGCCAAGAATCCGCAGCGGGATATGCCGATCGGCATTCTTGGATCGCTGGTGGTCTGCACGATTCTATACATTGCGGTTTCGCTGGTACTGACTGGCCTGGTGAGTTACAAAACGCTGAATGTCTCTGCGCCCGTTGCGCTGGCCATTGACGCGACAGGCGTAGGCTGGGGTTCGATGCTGGTCAAGATCGGCGCAGTCTTTGGCCTTGCGACGGTAATGCTGGTGATGCTGCTGGGCCAATCGCGGGTCTTCTTCTCCATGTCGCGCGACGGGCTGCTCCCCAAGTGGGCTTCCGCAGTGCATCCCAAATTCCGCACGCCGTGGATCACGACCATTGTCTTTGGCGTCTTCGCGGCCCTCATGCCCGCCTTTCTACCCATCGATAAACTCTCGCAGTTGGTCAATATCGGCACGCTGCTGGCCTTCACCATTGTCTGCGCGGGCGTTTGGGTTTTGAGGGTGCGTCACCCGGAGATGCAGAGGCCATTCAAAACGCCACTCGTACCGCTGGTGCCGATTCTGGGCATCGTCTCAGCGCTGTACCTGATGTCTCGGCTCATGCTGATTACCTGGGTGGTCATGATTGGCTGGCTGCTGGTGGGTCTGGTGATCTATTTTGGCTACTCGATCAAGCACAGCAAGGTACAGAAACTGGAGAATGCCGCCGAGGGCGACTGATTTTTCACTGTAGATGGTGTTCATTCATAGAACAGCCTTCCATGCGGAGGGCCGTTTACCTTGCATACGTGATCGTTTGTTTTCAAGTTGAAACTTTGTGGCTCAATCATCCCTCCACCGTTCGCTTCAACTGCCCGCAGGCGGCATAGATGTCACGGCCTCTGGGCTGGCGCAGGTAGGCGGGAATGCCAGCGCTGACAAGTGCGTTGCGGAAGGCTTCCACGGATTCCGGTTGCGGTGTGGAATAGGCAATGCCGGGTCCGGGATTCCAGGCGATCAGGTTGACCTTGGCGGCGAGGCCTGAGCGGCGGATGAGGCGGGCCAACTCTGCGGCGTGTTGGGGCTGATCGGTTACGCCGCCCAGCAATACGTATTCGAATGTGATGCGCTCGTGGGAACGGAGCGGGAGCTGGCGCGCGGCATCGATCACGTCGGCGATGGACCATTTGCGGTTGATGGGCATGATCTCTGTGCGCACTGCGTCGTTGGGCGCGTTCAAGCTGATGGCGAGCCGAGGTCGGCATTCCGGCGCCTCGGTGGCAAAGCGCAGGATGCCCGGGACGATGCCGGAGGTCGAAACCGTCATGCGGCGCGGGCTAAGGCCTGCCTCGCCGACCAGCAAGCGGACGGCAGCCATGAAGCTGTCGTAGTTGAGGAAGGGTTCGCCCATGCCCATAAAAACCAGATTGACGCGGTCGCGGCCAATTTCTACGGATTGACGGTCGAGGACGGCCAAAACTTGCCCTGCGATCTCGCCCGCGGTGAGGTTGCGCTGCAGACCGAGTTTGGCGGTGAGGCAAAACTGGCAGTTGACGGCACAGCCGATCTGGCTAGAGATGCAAATGGTGGCCCTATGGACTGGTTTTTGAGCGGGTTCATTGGCCTCCCGGGTCCGAAAATCCGGATCTGGGCCACCCAGTGTGGTTGCTAAGGATGGAAAAAACGATTCGGATTCGCTCTCGTTGCCGGATTCGCCTTCGTCGCCTTCGGGCATCCAAACGGTCTCAACCGTCATTCCACCTTCAACCTGGATTAGATAGCGTTCGGTTCCATCCGAGGATTGGAAGGTTTGGGATATCACTGGCCGACCGATATGCCAGTCTTGATCGGTTAGCCTTTGGCGCAGTGCCTTGGGCAGGGTGGTGATGGAGTCGAGAGAGGCAATGCGCTGGCGATAGAGGGCTTCTGCCAGTTGGCTTCCGCGGAATGCTGGTTCTCCCGCCTCTGCCATTAACCCTGTCAGCGCAGCCGCGTCCAATCCAAAGAGCGTTCGCGAAGGGCGCTCGGCCTTCAGGCTGTCTGATTCGATCTGGGCAAGTTGGGAGAAGTCTTCTGGCATCGCTTGCTCAGGATAGAGCATTTTGCTTGGCAACGCTGCGCGATGTGGAGCGATTTAGCCTACAATCGAAGAACTGATGACCATGAGTACTGAACGAAATCTTCGCCGCACTGAATTGCCGAACGGTCTGGTCGTACTGACCGAGCGCATGGAGTTCATGCGTTCGGTGGCGATGGGGGTGTGGATCAAATCCGGCTCGCGCTGCGAGGTGGCTTCCTCCAGCGGCATCTCCCACTTTGTAGAGCACATGCTCTTCAAAGGTACACGCTCGCGCACCGCGCAGCATATCGCCCGCGAGATGGACTCCATCGGCGGCAATCTGGACGCCTTCACCGGCAAGGAGACGATCTGCTTCAATGTCAAATCGCTGGCCGAGCACGTGCCCATCGCCTTGGATGTGTTGGCCGATCTGGTGCTCAACCCGGTTTTTGCCGCAACGGATATAGAGCGCGAGCGCGGGGTGATTCTGGAGGAGATCAAGATCGACGAGGACAATCCGGATGTGCTGGTGCATGAGCTGTTTACGCAGGCCTTCTGGAAAGATCATCCGCTCGGCTGGCCGATTCTGGGTACGACGGCGACGGTCGCCGGCCTGGACCAGCGCAGCCTGATGGACTACCACCTCGACCGCTTCCACGGCGGCAATATGATCTTCTCAGCGGCGGGGAATCTGGATCACGATGAGTTCGTAGAGACCATCATGCGCAAGTTCGCCACGCTACCCAGCGGAGCCACGTTGCATGAGCTGGCCGCGCCGGAGGCCGGGGCGCGGATTGTGCAGCGCAACAAGAAATCTCTGGAGCAGGTGCAGATTTGCCTGGGCGTGCCCGCACCGCCGATCACCGACGAAAACCGCTACGCCACGCTGATTCTGAACACAGTTCTGGGCGGGGGCATGAGTTCGCGCCTCTTCCAGACCATCCGCGAGGAGCGGGGCATGGCCTACTCCATCTACTCTGACATCAGTCCTTACCGCGACACCGGCACTCTTTGCGTCTATGCAGGTACTTCGGCGGGCAAGGCGTTGGAGGTGGTGGATCTGATTCTGGCGGAGTTCCGCAAGCTGAAGCAGGAGCCGTTGAACGCCGAGGAGTTGACCCGCGCCAAGGACCAAGTGAAGGGCAACATCCTGATGGGCCTGGAAAGCTCCAATGCGCGCATGGCCAACCTGGCGCGGCAAGAGATGTACTTCCACGAGTTTTTCACGGTAGACGAAATCATCGCCCGCATTAGCGATGTGACCGCCGATCAGGTGCAAACGATGGCCCAGCGGCTCTTCGATACCGAACGCATCGCCGTAACGCTGCTGGGGCGGCTGAATGGGGTCAAGCTGAGGCGGGAGCGGCTGGAGTGCTGAAGAGCAGGTGACATATTTCAATCGAAAGTCTGGGGCTATCCTACGGTTAGATGCTGGCTGCAACCTGCTTTCGAGCGTTCCATTTCCCTTTCTCGTCCATACGTTGTAGGATTTTCTCGGAAGGGGTGAAGAATGCCAGCCGCCCGCAGAGGAATGGAAACCCATATGAATCGCAACAGTTCGAATCTCCGCAACCGCCGCAAAGCGCAGCCCAACGGCTTTACCCTGATGGAATTGCTGATCGTCATGTCAATCGTCGTGGTGCTGACGCTGTTGGCCATTCCTACTGTTGGCGCCTACCGCAAGAGCGTCAACAAGATTTCGGCGCTCAAGTCGATCCAGGCAATCCAGATGGCGGAGAGCATGTATCAGCAGAATTATGGGGCGATCGGGTATACCTGCTCGCTGCCGGCTCTGGGTGGTGATCCGAGTTCAGGCGCGCCGACTCCGGCGGCGGCCCAGCTTTTGAAGAGCGACCTGACGTCGGGCTACAAGGACGGCTATATCTTTTCAATCGGCAATTGCACCAAGGTGAATAACGGCGGCGTTGACCGCATTACCAGCTACACCATTACGGCCGTTCCGCAAACAGTGGGCAGGACTGGCGATTTTGGCTTCTGCGCTGATGACGCGGGCATAAAATCCGACCCCACGGGCGGGACGAACTGCACAGTTCTGGTTCAATGAGAGCAATGCTCCGAAAGGAATGTTGTGCGGATCTGAATCCAATCCTAGCCTCAAAAACAATAACGTGGCGAGGATGGGGCGCCTGCGGCTGGATTTTGGCCGCGGCGTTGCTGTCGGCTGCTATTTGTGGTGCGCAGCAGCTTTCGACAAGCGCGCATGATTTGGCCCAGCGCGTGGATCGCCACTACAACCAGTTGCACTCCCTCCGTGCCAGCTTCACGGAGAGCTACGAGGGCATGGGGATGCATCGCACTGAGAGCGGAACGCTTCTACTGCTGAAGCCGGGGCGGATGCGGTGGGAGTATACGCAACCCGCGGGCAAGCTCTTTCTGCTGGACGGCAAGCATGCCTGGTTCTATGCGCGCGGCGATTCACAAGTGCAGCGCATTCCGGCCAAGGAACTGGACGATCTGCGTTCGCCCTTGCGCTTTCTGCTCGGCCACACCGAGCTGGAAAAAGAGCTGACTGGGCTGAAGCTTGCAGCGGCCTCAGGCGGGCAGTTCACACTCACTGGCCAGCCGAAGGGCCAGGAGAAGCGTATGTCGCGGCTCACGCTGACAGTTACGGCAGAGGGAACTATCACCGGTATCGAGATCGAAGAGGCCGACGGCGCGCTTACCCGCTTCACCTTCAGCAGAGAGCAGCCCAATGCGCCGTTCGCGACCTCGCTTTTCCACTTTGATCCGCCGTCAGGCATTCCGGTTGTTGATGCTCTGCCGCCGGTGTAGTGCGTCGTCTCACTCGTATCTCAGCGCTTCAATCGGGTCCAGATTTGCGGCGCGGATCGCCGGGATCATGCCGCTGATGAGGCCGGTAATGACCAGAATCACGGTGGCGATGATGACTGATGAGGGCGAGATGAGCAGCCGAATATCCGCTGACTCGGCATTCTTGGCCATGGCGCTATAAAAGGTAATGCGGCCCACTAACACCGAGACCAGATAAGCCAGTGCGATGCCTGCCGTGCCGCCAACGGTGGTGATGGCCAGCGCCTCGGCGAGGAACTGGATCAAGATATGATGGCGTTGCGCGCCGAGAGCCTTTTCGATGCCGATCTCGCGCGTGCGCTGCTGCACGGCCACCAGCATGATGTTCATCAGGCCGATGCCGGCGATGCCCAGCGTAAGCGCTCCGACTAACGAGAGCAGCACCTGCAAGGCGATAGACAGAATCTGGAACTGGTGCAACTGGGTCATCAGATTGGCTACGTGGACAGCGTTGTGATCGCTGGGGCGGAAGTGGTGCGCTTCACCCAGCGTCTCCCGCAGCATCTTTTCAATCAGCTCATAGTCGCCGTGGTAGCTGAACCAGACACCGCCCAGGTACTTGGTATCCACCAGATCGCTCATGGTGTTGAAAGGCACATAGACCATGCGATTGATATTGTCGTCGCCCTCCTGCATCTTGGGTTTCAGCACGCCGATGATGGTGAAGAGGACTCCGTTGAGGCGGATGGTCTCGCCCACGGCCCATTCGCCGGAGTAGAGCTTGGTCTTGGCCTCGGAGGCGACGACGCAAACGTGGGCGCGCTGCTGATCCTCGGCGCCATTGAAGAAGCGGCCCTGATCGATATCGAGCTTGATGATGTCCTGGTAGGAGGTGCGGATGCCGGCGACGGTCCAGGTGTAAGTATGCAGTTCGTTTCGGACCGTGGCATCGTAATAGACAATGGGCGAGATATGGGTGATGCCGGGAACGTTGGCTTGAGCGCGGTCCACATCGTCAAGGGTGAAGCGGACCAGGGTACCGGCCTTATCGCCACCGGCCTGCTCGCTGGTGCGGCCGGGAAAGAAACCGATGGTGTTGGTGCCCCACTGAGCGAAGATGGTCTCGATGGCGTGGCTGAAGCCCGCGCCATACGCGAGCAGCAGCACCACCGTGGCGATGCCCCACGCCATGCCGATCATGGTGATAGCCGTGCGGCGGCGATTGAAGAGCATCGCCTCCCAGGCTTGGCCGAGTATGTCTTTGAGCATGGTCGCTCCAGGGAACGGTTTGCAGGTTGACAAGTTAACAAGTTGACAGGTGGACAGGTTGACAAGTTTACAGGCTGAATCATTGCTCTTAGAGTTTGGAAGTTGTTTTCAGTGAACGAAGGAGCAAAAAAAGCAGCTTCCCTACTTCATGTGATTGTGCGATGGCTATATCGAGTTCAACTTGGTGGCCGATACCCACACGGCACGCTATTTCAAGTTGTGTTTGCACTTCGCATACAGATCCTCGTGCAATATCCAAGAATTGCCGGAACTCCTTGACTCCAGAGCGTCCTTGCCCTTCAGCGATGTTACTGGGGATGGAGATTGCCGCCCGACGAATTTGAGCCTAAAGACCACAAATCTCCTCGCGCGGAAAATTGCGTGTGAGCCGATAGATGGTCTCCGTCAGATCCATCGCTTTTTGCCAAACCAAAAGATCACGAAAAGACTGAACCATTTGTTCTCCATCTTCCAATGTCGAAATACCCGTCAACCTGTTAACTTGTCAACCTATTAACTTGTCAACCCTCCCTCCGCAGCGCCTCAATAGGATCGAGCGCCGCTGCTTTGCTCGCTGGATAAAGGCCGGCCACGACACCGCTCAGCGTCAGCGATCCCAAGGCCAGCGCGGCCGACCAAGGAACCAGGCGAGGCGGATCCCAACCGGGCATCTTGCCGGTGAGCAATACCTGTAGCAGACCCATGAAGGCCCAGGATGCAAGGATGCCGATGCAGCCACTGATGCCGGTCAGCAGCAGTCCCTCCCAAAAGAACTGAGCCAGGATGCTGCGCTTGGTGGCGCCGATGGCCTTCAACAATCCAATCTCGCGGGTTCGCTCGGTCACTGAGACAAGCATGATGTTAATGATGCCCACCGCGCCCAGGCCCAGGGTCACAATGCCCACGCCGCCCAGAAAGACATCCATCGCGTTGAAGACGGTCGCGATGATCCTCTCATCCTGAATGGTGTTAAATTCATTGAAGGCGTCTTCGAGCGAGGGATCGAAGCCGTGCCGTGTGGCGATCAGTTTATGAACCGCGGCCACCGCCGCGTCGATCTCGCCCTTGGTTGTTGGCTGATATTGAATAGAAGTCAGCGCGTCGCGGGGGATGTTTTCGCCCTTCATTGCAAAGAGTTCTTGCATGGTGGTGATAGGAAGATAGACCTTCGAATTATCGTAATTATTGTCGCCGTGGCCGATGGGCTGGACGCTGCCGATGATGGTAAATGCGATGTCGTTGATGGTGATGGTTTCGCCCAGCAGCGGCCGTCCGGGAAAGAGCAACTGCGCGGCCTTGGAACCGAGCACCGCAACGCGGCGATGTTCGCTCAGATCGCGGTCGTTCAGGAAGCGGCCCTGATCCATGGGGATGAAGCGGACGATGGGATAGTTTGGCTCGGTCCCCATAACATGGCTGGAGGTGTTGCTCCACTGGCTCACTTCGTAGAGATCGTTGCGGTTCAGCTCTTCTGTAACAGCGCGCAGCTCGGGCAGGTGGCGCATCGCGTCTTCATCGCCCAGCGTCAGTTCGTAAGGGCGCATCCCTGTGTGCTGGTTGGCGAGCGCCGGAATCGTGCCATTGAACTGCATGACCAAGTCGTTTCCGAGGCTTTCCATCTGTTTGTGCTGGCCGCTGCGGAAGCCCTCGCCAAGGCCGACCAGGACTAGCAGCGAGCCGACGCCCCAGGCAATGCCGAACATGGTCAGGAAGGAGCGCAGCTTGTTGGCCATGATGGCGCGATAGACCTGGGCGAGAGTGTCTGCGAAGCTCTGCATGCGTTTGGACGCCGAGGGAGGGCGCTTGTTGAATGATACGCAAAGGCGAGGGTAGCGGTTCCAGCTTTTGGAGGGATTCTCCAGAGAATGAGCTGTTCAAACAGCCGCATCCCCGACCTGCCCGGGTTGAAACCTCATACGCGTCACGCATTGGAGGCAGCCGCCGATTCAGTATATTCTCATAGTATGGAAACGACAGGTTGCGGCACGGCAATTGTTACGCCCTTCAGGGCGGATGGATCGGTAGACGAGGCGGCGCTTCAAGCGCTGGTGAACTGGCAGATTGATTCTGGAATCGACTTTCTGGTGGCCTGCGGGTCAACCGGCGAGGCGGCCACGCTTGAAGAGGATGAGTGGCTGAAGGTGGTTTGCGTTGTGGCCGAGGCGGCTGCGGGGCGTGTCCCTGTGTGGGCCGGCTGCACGCACAACGCAACGCGCACACTGGTGCGTCTGGCCAGCCGGTTGAAGCAGATTCGCGGCGTAGAGGCTGTTCTCTCGGCGAATCCCTACTACAACAAGCCCTCGCAGGAGGGCCAGTTCCAGCACTTCCTTGCGCTGGCGCGGGCCGTCGCTCCATTGCCGGTAGTGATTTATAACATTCCGGGCCGCACGGGTGTGAATCTGTTGCCGGAGACAGCCGTTCGCCTAGCCGAGGCAGCGCCGAATATTCAGGCCATCAAGGAATCCAGCGGGCGGCTGCCGCAGATTGCCGAGATGGTGCGCTCTCTGCCGCGCGGCTTCAAAGTCTTCAGCGGCGACGACAACCTGGCGTTGGCGTCGATTGGTGTGGGCGCGCATGGACTGGTCAGCGTGGCCGCCAACGAGATTCCAGCCGAGATGAGCCGCATGATCCACGCCGCACTGCATGGCAATGGTCCGGAGGCTCGCGAATTGGAACGCCGCTACTCGCGGCTGATCGACGCCAATTTCTGGGACTCGAATCCCTGCCCGGTTAAGACCGTGCTGGCGCTGATGGGCCGGACCACTGATCATGTTCGTTTGCCGCTGGTGCCACCTCCGGCGGCGATCCGCGTACGGTTGGAACGGCTGGCCGGCGAACTGGGCCTGCTCAAGCACCTGCCTCCGCCGGAGGGGCCGGCAGAGGTGTTTTAGGGATTAGGGAACTAAGGGACAAGGTACTTGATATGAAATATCCCATCGTCAAGGCAGGGAGCGGTGTGTGAAACCTGAGATGAAAGTGACGCTGGCCGGGATGGAACTGGTCAATCCGATCATCGCCGCCAGCGGCACCTTTGGCTATGGCATTGAGTTCGAGGAGATTGTCTCGCTGGAGCGCATCGGGGGCTTGGTCACCAAGGGCATCTCGATGGAGCCGATGGCAGGGCACGCCGCGCCGCGCATCATCCAGACTGCGGCGGGGATGCTGAATGCCATCGGGTTGCAGAATGTGGGCGTGGAGGATTTCATCGCGCACAAGCTGCCTCCGCTCAGCCGCTATCCGCTGTGCAATGTCATCGTCAACGTCTTTGGCTACACGGTGGGCGAGTATATTGCCGTCATCGAACGGCTCAACCAGGCCGAGGGCATCGCGGCCTATGAACTGAATGTTTCCTGCCCCAACGTTCACGCCGGCGGCATGGCATTCGGCAGCGATCCAGGATCTCTGGAATATTTAGTGGCTCGCGCCAAGGGCGCCAGCGCAAGACCGCTCATCGTCAAACTCTCGCCGAATGTAACCTCGATTGCGCATATGGCCAGGATCGCCGCCGAGGCCGGGGCCGACGCGGTCAGCCTGACCAATACCTTTCTGGCCATGTCGATAGACGCCGAGAGTCGCCGTCCGAGGCTGACGAACATCACTGGCGGACTATCCGGCCCGGCGATCAAACCGATTGCTCTGCGCATGGTCTACGAGACCGCCCGCAGCGTCAGCATTCCGATCATTGGCATGGGCGGCATTGTTACGCCGGAAGATGCAGTCGAGTTTTTGCTGGCCGGTGCGAGTGCTGTGCAGGTGGGCACGGCCAGCTATGCCGATCCACGCGCCGTCGAACGTTTGGCCAAAGGGCTGGAGTCGTGGTGCCGCTCGCAAGGCGTTGAGCGCGTGGCCAGTTTGACCGGAGCGCTGGAACTCGGGCGCGAGGGATGATTCAGAAGTTTGGGCGACGCAAAGATTCCAAGAGGATTTCGTCCATGATTGGTCCATTTGCGGCGTATTGCCCTATGGCCTTCCATCCATTTTGCAAGGACGCGAATTGGATGAGGTAGGGATTTCCAGAGCCTCACACAGAAGTTCAATTTAATTTGGACGGGGTCAGAAACTTCAGCGGCAGAATTCCCACAGTAAAAAATGTACCAAAAATGCCATTAAAAAATTAAAATGCAGTGGAAAAACCTAGTATTGCGGCGTACACTCTAGATAATTTTTCTGTGCCATCTATTCTTAACTGCCGTTCCTGTCGCTCTTTTGCTTTGAAGTTATCAGGCAAGCGGAGAGGTGGAAGGACTACGCCTTGCACGGATTCTGGCAAGCAAAGACTTTACACTGACTCGCGGTTAAAGGATGAAGATAACGCTGTACGGGCCATGAAAGGTCGAAATGCGCATTCAAGCTGAGGCGAATCTGTCGGCCTTGATCGAAAGCACCGAGGACATGATCTGTTCGGTGGACCCGCGTCTGCGGCTGATTACTTTCAATCGCGCCTTCGTGGCGCACTTCGAGAGATATTTCGGCGGTCCGGTGGCGCCGGGGATGAGTCTGCGCGAGTTGCTTCCGCCGGAGCGCGCGGTCTCTTGGTTTCCGCTCATTGAGCAGGCACTCAAGGGACAGAGATTCCGCTCTGAAATCACCCTCATTGATGGTCGAATTCTCGACTTTTCCTTTAGTCCGATTCTCGTGGATGGGGAGACGACCGGCGTCTCCGTCTTCGGAAAAGATGTTACCGAAACCAAGGCGGCGGAGAAGAAATACCGCGACATCTTCGAAGGAGCGCTGGAAGGCTTTTTCCAGACGACGCGTGAAGGCAAGCTGCTGACTGCCAATCGCATGCTGGCAAGGATGCTTGGCTACGATTCACCGGAAGAAGCCATTGTCAGCCTCACCGATTCAGGCCATCAACTTTGGGTGGATGCGGAAGAGCGCGACAGGGTGATGCGGCAGATCGAAGAAAACAGATTTATCCAGGATTACGAATGCCGCTTCAAGCGCAAGGACGGCGGCCTCATATGGGTTTTGCTCAATTGCCGCTGCGTGCGCAATAACAGCGGCCAGCTCGTCCTGTTTGAAGGATCGATCCAGGATGTCACCGAGCGGAAGCGGGCTGAAGATACGCTGAAGAAGACGGAAGCCAATTTGTCGGCGCTGGTTGAGAGCACACAGGATCTGATCTGGTCGGTGGATCTGGATTATCGATTAATTACCTTCAACAAGGCGTTGCAGCAAAACATCGAGAAAGACTATCACGTTCGGCTGGCGCAGGGAATGCGCTTTCATGAAGTGCTTCTCCCAGAGAGGGCGGCGCTTTGGCCTCAGTTCTATAAGCGCGTTCTTGAAGAAGGTCCATTCCGGATCGAGTATATCCGGATCGATGGCGGCTGGATGGAGCTTTCTTTCAATCCCATTCTTGTCGATGGCAAAGCCATTGGCGTTTCGGTCTTTGGCAAGGACATCACGGAACAGAAGAGATCGGAAGCAGCGATCAAGAAGGCGGATGCGAATCTTTCGGCCTTGATCGAGAGCACTCAGGATCTGGTCTGGGCGGTGGACCTTGACTACCATCTCATCGTCTTTAACCGGAAGCTCGTCGAGAATATCCAGAATAATTTTGGCGCTCAGATTGTGACTAAAAGGACGGGGTGTGATTTTCTGCCACTGGAGAGAGCGAAGCAATGGCCTCCTCTCTACCAGCGCGCGCTGGCGGAGGGTCCCTATCAAACGGAGTATATCCTAGCCGATGGGCACACCCTTGAACTCTCCCTGAATCCCGTCCTGGTCGATGGAAAGGCCGTCGGGGTTTCTGTCTTCGGCAAGGACATTACGGAGCGCTTGCGTGCAGAGAAGCGACTGCGCGACAGTGAGGAGCTTTATCGCGCCACATTTGATCAGGTAGCTTTCGGCATAGCTCATTGTTCTTTTGATGGTGTTTATCTCCTATCGAATCATCGATTCGCCGAGATAATTGGCTATCTTCCGGAAGAAGTCCCAGGCCTGACGGTCGCGCAGATTACCGCGTCAGAGGACCTGGCAGCCCACATGGAAGCGCTGCAGCGTGTCTCTGGCGGCGAGATTGCCTTCGCCACAGCCGAAAGGTGTTACCTGCGCAAAGACGGCAGTCTGGTTTGGGCGAGATCGACGCTCTCCCTGCAACGGGATGGCGCTGGAAATCCACTGCATTTCATTTCTTTTGTCGAAGATATTCATGACCGGAAGCTGGCCGAGGCGCAACTGCGCGAGAGCCGGGACTTCCTCGCTGAAGCGCAGAGAATCGGAGATCTGGGCTGCTATGTGCTGGATTTCTCCATCGGATTATGGACCAGCACGCCACAGTTGGATGAAGTCTTCGGCATCGACCAGAACTATGTGCGCAGTGTGGATGGGTGGGCGGAGCTGATCCATCCCGATGACCGCGCGATGATGACCGGCTACTTCAATCAAGAGGTCTTCGAAGCGGGCAAGAACTTCGACAAGGAGTACCGCATTCTGCGCGCATCGGATGGCGCCGAGCGGTGGGTGCATGGGATGGGCCGGCTCGATTTCGATGCGCAAGGCCATCCCACCAAGATGCGCGGCACAATTCGCGATATCACCAAGCACAAGCAGGCCGAACTGACGGTCCTTGCCAGTGAGAAGCTCTACCGCGCGATCACCGAGAACTCTCCGCTGGCTTATGTCATTACCTCTGGAGAGGAGGATCGGATCGATTATTTGAACCCTGCCTTTGTCAACCTCTTTGGATATACGCGCGATGAGATTCCAACTGCGGCCGAGTTCTGGCAGCGGGCCTATCCAGATGCTGCATACGGCAACTGGGTAATGGCCGAGTGGCAGCGCAAGATTCCTCGCGCCTTCGCGCCGGGCAGTGCAAGGAAGCCTATCGAGACAGTGGTTGCTTGCAAGAATGGCGCGAAGAAGAACGTTGTCTGGGGTTTTGTCAAACTGGGGGAGCGGAATCTGGCGTATGGGCTGGATATTACCGAGCAGAAGCAGGCCACCCAGGCACTGCGTGAGAGCGAAGCGCGCTTCCGCAGGTTCTTTGAGGAAAACGGTTCGGTGATGTTGATGCTGTCGCCCGAGGACGGCGAGATTGTCGCTGCCAACCAAGCCGCCTGCGAGTTTTACGGGTATCCAAAAGAGCAGTTTGTGGGGATGCACACTCACCAGATCAACAACCCGTCCGCAGAGCAACTGGCCCGCGACCGGCAGTCGACGCTTGACAGCGCATGCAGCTTCTTTACTTATAAAAACCGGCGCTCCAACGGCGAGGAGCGCGATGTGGAGGTATATTCGTCTCCCATTGAAGTGAACGGCCGCACGCTGCTCTACGCCATCGTGCACGATGTGACCGACCGCAAGCAGGCGGAGCATTTGCTTCAAGACAGTGAGCAGCTCTACCGGGCCACCTTCGAGCAGGCTCCCGTGGGCATTGTTCATGCGGCGCTCGATGGGCGCTATTTGCGCTGCAACCAGCGCTTCGCGGAGATTATCGGATACCCGCAGGAAGAAGTTGCCGGTCTGAGCCTCCAGCAGATCACCGTGCCGGAAGATTTGGAACTCTCTGACGAAGCGCAAAGGCAATTGCAGATGGATTGTTCGGCCCGCATCACCACGGAGAAGAGGTATATCCGCAAGGACGGCAGCCGTGTTTGGGTAAAAGTTTCGGTGACGCCGCGCTGTGACAGCGAAGGACGAGTTCTTTACCTCATCGCCATTGTGGAGGATATTCAAGCGCGCAAGAATGCCGAGGAGCGGCTGACCGAGTCAGCCGAGGCTCTTAAGAAGAGCGAATTGCGTTACCGCACCGCCTTCCAGACGAGCCAGGACACCATTACGATCAGCCAAGTGGAGAGCGGAGAGTATGTCGATGTGAATGAAACCTTCTTGCGCCGGTTCGGATACGAGCGAGAGGAAGTGATTGGGCGAAGCTCGCTGGAGCTTGAGAACTGGGCGGACTCTCGCGACCGGGAGCTTTTGATCGAGATATTGCGCCAGGGTTCCTACTGCCGCTGTATGGAGATTCAGTTCAAAAGGAGGAATGGGGAGCTGTTTTGGGGAGAGATATCTGCCTCGTTGATGGAAGTGGACGGCGTCCCTTGCATTCTTGCCATTACGCGGGATATCTCTCATGAGAAGATGGCCGAAAGCACCATCCGTAATCTGGCCTTTTATGATTCGCTTACAGGCCTGCCTAATCGGCGCTTTCTCTCCGAGAAGCTTTATCAGATACAGGCAATTCCGCGCGCCGGCCATTCCAGGGCGCTGCTCTTTGTGGAACTGGACCACTTCAAGACATTGAATGAAACCCTGGGCCATCAAACCGGTGATCTGCTACTCAAGGAGATTGCGCGGCGCATCAACGGCTGTATCAGCGAATCGGACATAGTTTGCCGGGTGGGCGGCGACGAATTTGCCGTGCTGCTGGAGGATCTGTGCGAATCCGTGGAAGAGGCAGCGGCCCAGGCCCAGGACGTGGGCGAGAGAATTCGAGCTTCGATTGGAGCACCCTGCTTGTTGGACGGGCGGGAGTGCATTACCACAGCCAGCATCGGAAGCACTGTCTTCGGTGCTGGCCCGCAGAGCACGGATGAGTTGATGCAAGAGGCTGACATTGCGCTTTATCAGGCCAAGCTGGCGGGCCGCAACACACTGCGTTTCTTTTCTCCAGCCTTGCAGTCGGCGGTGAATGCGCGGGCCACGCTGGAAGAAGATTTGCGCCAGGCAATCAAGGGCAAACAGTTTCGTCTCTACTATCAGCCACAGGTGGAGCGAGGCGTGTTGATCGGCGCCGAGGCGCTGATCCGCTGGCTGCATCCCAAGAAAGGGATGGTGCTGCCAGATGCCTTCATTCCTCTGGCCGAGGAGACGGGACTCATTCTGCCGGTGGGTGATTTGGTTCTAGAGGCAGCTTGCCATCAGATTGCCGCATGGGCGGGCCGGAAGATCACGCATCTTACGGTCGCCGTTAACATCAGCGCCTTGCAGTTCCGCCAGCAAGGGTTTGTTGAGACAGTTTTGAAGGCGTTGGAGAGCAGTGGCGCAAATCCAAAGAACCTCAAGCTGGAACTGACGGAAAGCATGCTGGTGGAAAATATCGAGGATGTAATCGCCAAAATGACGGCGCTGAAGGCGCATGGCCTCAGCTTCTCGCTGGACGACTTCGGCACAGGCTACTCCTCGCTGGCCTACCTGAAGCGTCTGCCGCTCGATCAGTTAAAGATCGACCGTGCTTTTGTGCGCGATATGCTGGTGGACGTAACCAGCGGCGCGATTGCGCAGACCATTATCTCGCTGGGCCGAGCCATGGGTCTGTCGGTGATTGCCGAGGGAGTAGAGACGGAAGAGCAGCGCGGCTTCCTGGCCGGATTGGGCTGTCACGCCTTCCAGGGAATGCTCTTCAGCCCGCCGCTGCCTCTGGAAGCGTTCGAGGCATTCATTTGAGAAACCTCAATTTCTTTAGGGCCTGTCAATCCTTCTTCAGGCGGCGCATGAGGTAGTGTTAACATGCCCTAAAGAAATGTCCATAATGGATACCTGATTGCCGCCGATATTCTGCTTATGGTCCTTTTGGATCATTGGGAAATAGGCGGCAATGCGGAGCAATGCGGAAGCCAATCTGCTGGCATTGATTGATAGCACCGAAGATATGTGGGGTTCAGTTGACCTGGACTATCGCATGGTTGTCTTCAACCAAAACTTCGAGCGTTACATTCAAGCCAGTTTGGGCGTGAAGATCGAAGTAGGCATGAACCCGGCTGATTTGTTATCGCCGGAGCGCGCCGCAACGTGGCCGCTGATCTATCAGCGCGCCTTGCAGCAAGGCCCCTACCGCACCGAGTACACTTTGCTGGACGGCCGCATCTATGAGATCGCGGTGCATCCCGTACTGATGGACGGCAAGCCCACTGGGGTCTCCGTCTACGGAAGGGACATAACGAGCCGCAAGCAGATCGAGAGTCAACTGAAGGACAGCGAGGAACGTTATCGCTCGACCTTCGAGCAAGCTGCCATCGGCATTGTTCATACTTCCTTTGACGGTCGATGGATGCGCTGCAATCCGCGCTTTACGGAAATCGTCGGCTACACGCAAGAGGAACTGGTCGGGAAAGACTTCCAGCAGTTCACGCACCCGGAAGATGTCGCCGAAGGCGCGCGTACGCTGCAGCAGATGTCCAGTGGTCATTTGGAACCGGCCTGTCTGGAGAAGCGCTACCAGCACAAGGACGGCCGCTGGGTGTGGGCGGAACTGACCATCTCCATCTTGCGCGACGGCCAAGGGCAGCCGCTCCACATCATTGCCTTTGTTGAGGACATCACGCGCCGCAAAGAGTCGGATAAGATCCTGGAGGCGATGACCCAGACTTTGCAATCCAGCGAGAGGCGCTATCGCACGGCATTTCAGACCTGCCTGGATTGCTTTGAAATCATCCGCATCAGTGATGGAGTCTTCATCGACATCAATCAGGCCTTCGTCGAAATCATGGGATTTGATCGAGATGAGGTTGTCGGGCGAAGATCAAACGAGTTGAATATATGGGTCGATCCGCGCGAACTGGATGAACTGCTCCAGATAATGCGCCGGGATTCGGTTTGCCGGAACTTCGAGGCTCGATTCAGGCGGAAGAATGGGCAGCAATTTATTGGCCGTATGAGTGTCTCGTCAATTGAACTGGACGGCCAGATCTGCCATCTGGCGATGGTCAGGGACGTTTCCGAGGCCAAGGCCGCCGAAGAGAGCCTGATCGCCGCAAGCGAGGCTCTGCGGCTCACCGAGGAGCGCTACCGCACCGCCTTTGAAACCAGCCTGGATCCTATCTGCATCGTTCGACTGAGCGATGGGGTCTTCATCGATGTGAACAGTGCTTACCTTGAATGCCTTCACTATCTACGCGAGGAAGTGATAGGCCGGAGTTCGGAAGAACTCGGCGTGTGGGTCAGTCGTCAAGACCGGCAGCGGCTGCGCGAAAAACTGATTCGATCCTCAAGTTGCAAGGGCCTGGAGACACAGTTCAGGAAGAAGAATGGGGATACATTCTGGGGCCAGCTATCCGCCTCGGCTATTGAGATCAACGGCGTCACTTGCGTGCTGGCGATCACCCGCGATGTTTCCGAGAGCAAAGCAGCCGCCGAACGCATGGCCGCGGCCACCGAAGCCATGCGGCTGAGCGAGGAGCGCTACCACACAGTCTTTGAGACCAGCCTGGACGGCATCACCATCAGCAGAATGAGAGATGGCAATTACATTGATGTCAATAACTCATTCCTGAATCTCCTGGGGTATCGGCGCGATGAGGTCATCGGGCGAACCTCCTATGAAGTCGGAATCTGGATCGACAAGGGCGATCGTGATAACTTGATGGAAGAAATAAGGAAGAACTCCAGCTTCCGCGATATAAACATTCAATATAGGAAGAAAAACGGAGAGATTCTCTGGAGCCTGACATCATCTTCCAGGATCGAGATTGAGGGCGAAGACTGCCTGCTCAGCATGGTGCGGGATGTTTCGGAAGCCAAAGCCGCCAAGGAGAAGATAGAAGATCTTGCATTCTATGACCCGTTGACCCGCCTGCCCAACCGGCAACTGCTCTTGGACCGGCTGCGCGAGGCGCTGGCTGAGAGCGTCCGCAGCAATCGCAAATGCGCGCTGTTGCTGATTGACCTGGACAGTGTGAAGACGCTGAATGAAACCATGGGCCATCATGCAGGCGACCTATTATTGCAAGAGGTGGCGCGGCGTCTGTCCATGAGCGTACGGCAGAGTGACTTGGTGGCCCGATTCGGTGGCGATGAATTCATTGTGGTTTTGGAAGAGTTGAGCGAATCCGTGCAGCAAGCCGCCGAGCAGGCCAGAACAGTGGGTGAAAAACTGATCGCCGCGCTTGCCCATCCTTATCAGCTTGATGGCCGGGAGTGCCTGAGTTCCTGCTGCATGGGAATCACGGTTCTTGGAGAGCAGCGAGAGGACGCCAGTGAGGCCCTGCAGCAGGCCGACATCGCCATGGACCAGGCCAAGTCCGTGGGGCGAAATACGCTGCGATTCTTTACACCTGCTCTGCAAGCAGCGATCTCTGCTCGCGCCAAGCTGGAGGAGGATTTCCGGCAGGCGATCCGTGAAAAGCAGTTCGTGCTCTATTATCAACCGCAGGTCAACCACGGACAGATCGTTGGTTCTGAGGCCTTGGTCCGCTGGAAGCATTTGAAGCGCGGCATCCTGGCTCCGGGCGTCTTCATCGGTTTGGCGGAAGAGACTGGATTGATCCTCGATCTTGGCAGTTGGGTGCTGGAAGAGGCCTGCCAACAGATCGCCCGCTGGGCCAGAAATCCGGAAACAGCTCAACTGACTGTCGCCGTGAACATCAGCGCCCTGCAGTTTCGGCTGCCGGACTTCGAGCAGCAGGTTCTTGATGCACTCCGTCGCACCGGAGCCGACCCCAGGAACCTCAAACTGGAACTGACCGAAAGCATGCTCGTCGATAACATCGAAGAAGTCATTCACAAGATGACCAACCTGCGCTCCTATCAGATCGGTTTCTCGCTGGATGATTTTGGTACGGGCTACTCCTCACTCACATATCTGAAGCGCCTGCCGCTCAACCAGTTGAAGATTGATCGTTCTTTCGTGAAGGATATTTTGACCGATGCATCCAGCGGGGCCATCGCCGAGACCATTATCTCGCTGGGCAGGGCGATGGGTATGCCGGTGATTGCCGAAGGTGTGGAGACAGAAGAGCAGCGGGTTTATCTGGCCCGGCTGGGCTGCCATGCCTTTCAGGGCTACCTGACCAGCAAACCACTTCCCGTCGGAGAGTTCGAAAGCCTGCTGTCAGCGCTCAGGAAGGTTTCGGTCGCTGAAGTGGAGTAAAGTCAAACCGCAGGGGCCGCTTCACTGCCCAACTCCGATTCTTCCTCATCGATCTCCATACTGGACTGGTGGCGCAGATCGGCTCCGCGAATCCAGAAGATCACGTCAGTGGCGATATTGGTCGCGTGGTCGGCAATCCTCTCCAAGTTCTTGGCCACCAAAAGAGCGCGCATCGCTTGCTGCGTATAGCGGGGCTGCTCTCCGATAAACTTCAACAGATCATCGTGCGCGCGATGGTTCATGCGGTCGATCTCGTCGTCCATTGCACGCACCTGTTCAGCCAACTGCACATCGCCATCCAGCATGGACTGTACCGCCGAGCGGATCATGTGCCCAGCATACTCACCCATCGCCGCAAAATCCACGGGTAAATCCACCGGCTCCAGTTTCATCATCTCCTTGGTGCGGCGGGCAATGCCCATTGCCTGGTCGCCGATCCGCTCCAGATCGCCATTGATTTTGATGGCCGCCAGAGTAAAGCGCAGATCGCCGGCCAGCGGCTGCTCTTTGGCCATCAGGTCATAAGCCATCTCGTCCAGTTCGCGCTGCGCGCTGTTGATCGCACGCTCAGTCTGCTTCACATACTTGCAGAGCTTCCTGTCACGTTGCAGATAAGCATCGACCGCCGAATCGACCGACAGCTTTGACAGCGCGGCCATGGCCAACAGCTTGTCCTTGAGCTCGGCCAGTTGGATCTGAAAATGAATACGCGGCAAGACAGTTCTCCCTCTATCGATTGTGCATCATCGAATGTTAACAAGGGAAGAATTTGCGTGCCACTTGGCGGAGGGCGTCTCATGATCCGCAACAAAACAGGAATAACAGCATCCTGGACTTCCCAACTCCGAGAATTCAGAGATGGGAAGTCCAGGATGCCAGAAACCCTACGTTGAATAATCCGCGTTGATGCTGACGTAATCGTGGGTCAGGTCGGTGGTCCAGAAAATGCAGGAGCCGCTGCCCACGTGCAGGTCGATGGTGATCGAAAACTCGCGTTGCGCAATGTAATCGTGCGCGGCCTTCTCGTCGAATTCGGCTGCCCGCCCGCCGTTGCGGCAGATCCACAGCTCGCCGAAGCGAATCTCGAAGCGCTCCGGATCGATCTCCGCGCCGGAGTAGCCCAGTGCTGCCGCCAGCCGCCCCCAGTTGGGATCGCCGCCCGACCAGGCTGTCTTCACCAGCGGCGAATGGGCAATCGCCTTGGCCACTTTGAGCGCATCGGCGTCGGTTGCCGCGCCTTCGATGTGCAACTCGACGACATGCGAGATGCCCTCGCCATCGCCTACCACCTGGCGCGCCAGCGAGGTGCAGATATGCGTCAGCGCAGTACCAAAGGCCGCATTGTTCGCGCCGACTTGCACGCCGCTCGCGCCTGAAGCCAGCAGCAGAACTGTGTCGTTGGTCGAGGTGTCGCCGTCCACCGAGATGCGGTTGAAGCTGATCTCAATGGCTGGCCGCAGATAGCCGTCCAGCACCGCTGGCTCAACCGCCGCGTCGGTCAGGATGTAGACCAGCATTGTCGCGTGCGGGACAAGTTGCGGATGAATCATCCCCGCGCCCTTGCAGAAGGCGGCGATGCGAACCTCTTTACCGTCGATCTCCAGGCGCGCAAAGGCTGTCTTCTCGACAGTATCAGTGGTCAAGATCGCCTGCGCGGCCAGTTGGAAGTGGTCAAACTCCGCGCCGAGGTTGCCCGCCAGCGCGGGCAGAATGGCAACAATCTTCTCAGCGGGCAGCGGAATGCCGATGACGCCCGTCGAGGAGGGAAAGACCTCGTGCGGCGGGCAGCCAAACTGCTGGGCAATGGCGTAGCAGGTTCTGCGCGCGGCCTCCATGCCCGCTTCGCCTGCGGCGCAGTTGGCATTGCCGGCGTTGATGGCCACGGCGCGCACCTTGCCGCCGGTCATGCGCAGATGAATCTTGTCCACGATCAGCGGCGCGGCGGTGACACGGTTGGCGGTGAAGGCGGCTGCTGCGGTCGCCGGCTCGTCGGCCAGAATCAGGGCAAAGTCGGTGCGGCCGCTGGCCTTCAGCCCTGCCTTGGCGGCGCCAAAGCGAAAGCCGCGCGGAATGACGAATTGGGATGCATCGCTCATATGGGTCATCGATAGGTTTTGGGATTCAACCCATTTAATCTAACAGGTGAGGGGTTGAATGTCCGAGAATCTTGATGAGTTTCAAACGGAGTTTCTTGACCTGCGCAAGGTCAACGTGGCGCGCGGCGAGCGCATCGTGCTGCATAACATCAACCTAAGCATCCGCGCTGGCGAACACGTGGCCATCCTAGGCCCGAACGGATGCGGCAAATCCACGTTGATCCTGACTGTGAGCTGCCAGCTCTATCCCATGGTGAGGCCAGGAATGCAGTCGCGCATCTTTGGCCGCGAGCGCTGGGATCTTACCGAATTGCGCCGCCACTTTGGTGTGGTGGCCGCCGGTCTGCTGGGTGAGTTGCCGGGCGAACGGACGGCCCTGACGACCGGCTTGGACGCGGTCATCGCAGGGTTCTTTTCCGCCTCCACGCTCTGGCCGAACCTGCACGTTACCGAAGAGATGCGCGAGCGGGCCGTCGAAGCGCTCCGGCGCATGGGCGAGATGTCGGCAGGCGAGAAGCGGCGCATCCTGATTGCCCGCGCGCTGGTACACCGCCCACGTCAACTGCTGCTTGATGAGCCTTCCAACGCGCTCGACCTGGCCGCGCAGCGTGAGTTACGCGAGTCTCTGCGAGGGCTGGCGCGGGAGGGAACCGGACTCGTTTTGGTGACGCACCACCTGGGCGACATTCTGCCGGAGATCGAGCGGGTGATTCTGATGCGTGATGGTCGTATCGTGGCCGATGGACCGCGCGAAGAACTGCTCACTGAAGCCCGACTGAGCGAACTCTTCCGCACGCCGGTCCGCATTGGCCGCGACGAAGAGTGGCTACATAGCTGGTGAAGGCAATAGACATCAGGCGATGGTCGAGTATTGTCACGATCTGATCAGTCATGTTTTTCTTCAATTTTTCTGTGACGGTTCACTGTTCTTAGGGAAAGTCCAGCCACCTTTGCGCGTGATCAGCGAGCGTCAGGCCCCACCGCAGAAGGCTCTTTCCAATAATTCGCTCGCGCCACAATCCGCGCGCCATAATCCTCCACCGTGCACACGCGAATTGTGTGCAGCCCCGGAGTTGGATCCGTCGGGCTGAAGGTGATCAGATAGCGGTTGTGCGCGTGCTGCGCGCTCTCCACGATGCGTGCCTCGAAGGCTTTATCGCCGGTGAAGGCGTGGTACTCGCCGCCGCTCATTGCCGCCAGTTCCTTGCTCACATTCTTTTTGAAAGCTGGAACGATCATTGCCAGAGTTGAGAAGAGATTCATCGCCCGGTCGTCACCCGAGTCTTTTATGTCGTGGCCCAGTTCGGCGCGAACGGGAGAGAACGAAACGCTCAGCACCAGCACATCCGAGCCGCCGATCTTGGCAATCAACTGCGCCGGCTTGATGTGTTTGCTGCCGTGGTCTCGCTCTTCGCTGATGAGCAGCAGCACGCGCCGGTACTCTTTGGGTTGCGTCTCCAGCAGGTCGACGGCGTAGCTGACGGTATCCAGAATCGCCGCGCCGCCCGCGCCCGGCTCCAGATGTTTGAGCGCTTCGTTGATCTCTTCGCTGGTATGTGTGAAGTCGTGGATCAAATGGGGTTTGGCATCAAAGCCCACCAGCGCTGCCTGGCTCCGGTGATCGGCCAAAAAGAGATCAAGCAGCGAACCCAGCTTGGCCAGCTTGTCGAACTCCAGCACGCTCACGCCGCTCTGCTCGACGGCGACGACCAGGGCCACCGGCGCCGTGTCCATCTCCTCCTGCACGCGAATCTTCTGCGGGACTCCATTGTCTTCCAGGATGAAATCCTTCTGCTTGAGTCCATAGATCACGCCCCCGCTGCTCTTTTCAACCAGCGTAGGCACGAGCACCTCGTTGGCCGTCACGTGCAGCGTGGTGATCTCCGCGACATCGCCGGCGCGGCTGCCCGGGAAGCGGCTGCGCCGGCTCGATGGGCGGCAACTGCTGCGCGGAGATTGCGGCGGCCACGAGCAGCGGAAAGGTTGCGAAGCAAAAGAATTGAAATAAGCCAAATCTCATATAGCTACAAGATTACATCCGCTTATGCACTTCAGCATCCATGCGGGCAATCCAGCCCAGATAACTCAGAAAATCCCAGCGCTCTTTCCATAGGAAGCCAAGCACATCCAGAGCCGTCAGAGTCTCAGCCTTCTTGCCGGAGTAGGTTTCCACGCGCCAGCGCATGTAGGGGCTGCTCCAAGGGGCGAGCCGGTGGCCACGCGTCGAATTCCAGAGAAAACGAATCGGAGCAAGAATAGCGAGTCTCATATAAAGACAGTGTACAGCGTGTGTTCTTGGCGAGTTCGTGCCGTCGAGGAAGCGGGCGGTGTTTCTCAAAAACAGTTAGTGGCCTCACCAAGGTTGGAACTTATCGGTCACTCTATCGATGCGGCAAGAGACGCAATCATTCTTTCCCACCCATTCGCGCCCAAAACAGGCAAATGGATTGGGAAGCCACACTGAATCGATTTACAGGCACAATAAGGAAAGTCCCTGAAAGGCTTCACCGGTACGACTCGTCCCGATGAATGACAAACTCCGGATAGGCGCCGCCACCCAACTCATGCAGGTCCATGCCGATGCGTTCCCCATCCGCGTCCACGCGGAGGGGGACAAAGCGGTTGAGCAACCAGAAGAGCAGGTAAACAAGGGGCAGCGCCAGACCGAGCAATGCGCTGATGCCGATCAGTTGGGCCAGCAATTGACCGGGTTGCGGCGAAAAGATGCCTACGGCCAAAAGCCCCAAAACTCCTCCAACAGCGTGGACTGTGACAGCGCCGGAGGGGTCATCGATGGAAAGCGCGAGTTCCAGTACTTCAACCAACAGCGGGGTGGTAATGCCTACCACGAGTCCGATGCAGAGCGACTGGCCGGGGGTGACAAGTGCAGCGTAGGCGCTGGAGGCGGCCAAGCCGGCCAGCCAGCCGTTTGCGCAGAGACTGGCATCGGGTTTACCGAAGCGCACACGGGTGACAGTGAAGGTGGCCGCGAGTGCGACCGATGCGGAGAGCAGTGTGTTGATCGCCGTAACAGGCAGCGCGCTCAGCGGCGCATGAAGCCAGATTCGTGCACCGGCGACATTCCACGCCAGCCAGCCCACCAGCGCCAGCAAGCAGCCGAAGAGCACATAGACGGCATTATGGCCGGGCAAGGCTGTCGATAAGCCCTCTTTGGGAAACTTGCCATTGCGCGGACCGGCGATCCAAACCACGGCGAGCGCGCTCACTCCGCCCAGAAGCTGGACAGTAGCCGCACCACTGCCATCCACAAAGCCTGCACCCAAGTTGAAGTTGACGCCCAGTTGGCTCAGCCATCCGCCGCCCCAGACCCAGTGTGCAACCAGTGGAAAGATAATTGCAGCCAGCAAAGCCGACCCTGCGCATCCGGCGGTCAGCCGCATCCGGCCAGCGCCCGACCCCCAGGGAATCTGCACAGCCAACGCCACGGCCAGAAACTCAAAGAGTAGCGCCAATTGCGAGTGGGGCGCCGCAGCGCTCAGCCCGCTCAACAAATAGGGACCAGTCCCTGCCCAGTTCCAAGGCTTTCCGGCGAGAAAGATCACATGACCCGCGCCGCCAATCAAGGTGGCTCCCAGCAGAGCAAAAACAATTGCCGTGATGGCAACGTTTGCCAGATTGCCCAGCAGTGCTTGTGCGGCCGAGCGGCAGCGGCCCAGACCGGCATTGATCAGCGCCACGCCGGCGATGGTCAGCGGCGCCAGCAGCAGCAGCGCCAGCGAGAGCGCGAAGGCCGCATCAGTCTCGGGAAGCAGAGTCGTGTTCATAGGCGTCCTTCTCCTCGCGCACCCATATGTCCGCGTATGGAAACCGCCAATCCCAGAAGCTCGACGGCCAGTCCACAAACCACGAAGGCGGCTCGCGTCACCAGATCAGGAAAGAGAATGAGAGCCGCGAGGGTGAGAAAGAATCCGGCAATCATCACCAGCAAACCAGCGTATTTCATAGAGCTTCCTTTCCGATCCAGCCTGTATCTACGTGGCGCGAGAGGATCGAAGACTGACGAAAGCGCCTTGTAGAAGCAAGAAAGCATCCCGTTCAGGCTGATTGACATCAACGAGAAAGCAGGCTTTCTGGCTCAACAAGGGATTTTTGATCAACAACGAGACGAAAACCGGGCTTGCAGTTACTGTATGGTTACCCTGAGAAATTATACTCAACGAGGCCTCTTAAGTCCTATTCATACTTTCATTCTTCAATTTACCAACATCTTTACCTCTTCTAAGATTCCCGTCAGAATTTTTGCAAAGCATCAAGTGCATTCAAAATTAACCCATCGGCTTCCATCATTCGCAGGTGCTTGACAATGGCTGGAAGATGGGCTTTACCAGCTTGACCTGGCTCCGATAGTATGTGAGAGGTTTGTGCACGATTACGCAGGCCCATCGACGCAGTCTCTGGAAGTGGACTCCTGTTGAGGGCTATTTTTTTGGGGAGTTGCATATGTCCCGCGTTGTTGAGATAACAGAACTTGCGCTTCGTGATGCGCACCAGAGTCTGCTGGCCACCCGTATGGGTCTGGACGACATGATCCCGGCGTGCGAAGAGATTGACAACGCCGGCTACTGGTCGGTGGAGTGCTGGGGCGGGGCAACCTACGATTCCTGCATCCGCTTCCTGAATGAAGACCCGTGGGAGCGTCTGAGCACCTTCCGCAAGCTGATGCCCAAGAGCCGCCTTCAGATGCTGCTGCGCGGCCAGAATCTGCTGGGCTACCGGCACTATGAAGACAGCGTCGTCGAGCGCTTTGTGGAGAAGTCGGCGGCCAACGGGATCGATGTCTTCCGCATCTTTGATGCGCTGAATGATGTGCGCAACTTGCGGACCAGTGTAGCCGCCGTAAAGAAGACCGGCAAGCACGCGCAGGGAACGATCTCTTACACCGTCAGCCCGCTGCATACAGTCGAGGCCTTTGCCGCGATGGCCGCCGAGTTGAAGGAGATGGGCTGCAACTCGATCTGCATCAAAGACATGGCCGCACTGCTGCGTCCGCAACCGGCGTATGACTTGGTGAAGGCGATCAAAGAGAAGTGCGGGGCGGATATGCTGGTTCATCTGCATACGCACGCGACGACCGGCGTAACGCTGGTTTCGCTGATGAAGGCCATCGAGGCGGGCTGCGATATTGTGGACACGGCGGTCAGCTCGCTCTCGCTGGGACCAGGACACAACCCGACCGAGAGCCTGATCGAGATGCTGGAAGGGACAGGCTACGAGACGCGCGTCGATCTGGAGCGGGTGCAGAAGATTTCGCGGCATTTTGCGCAGATTCGCCCGCGCTACAAAGAGTTTTTCAGCGAGAATACCGGCGTGGATACAGAGATATTCAAGAGCCAGATTCCGGGCGGAATGATCTCCAACATGGAAAGCCAGCTCAAAGGGCAGGGCGCTGGTGAGCGTTTGCAAGAGGTTCTGGAGGAGGTTCCCAGGGTTCGCAAGGACTCCGGCTATCCGCCGCTGGTGACGCCGACCAGCCAGATCGTCGGCTCACAAGCGGTCTTCAATGTGCTGATGGGCAAATATAAAGTCTTGACGGGCGAGTTTGCCGACCTCATGCTGGGCTACTACGGCGCGACGATTGGCCCCAAGGACCCAGAAGTGCTGAAGCTGGCCGAGGCGCATGCCAAGAAGCCGGCGATCACGGTTCGTCCGGCGGATTTGCTGAAGCCGGAGTGGGAGGCCTTGAGCGCGGCAGCGAATGCCCTCAAGGGCGCGAACGGAAGCGACGAGGATGTGCTGACCTATGCGATGTTCCCCCAGGTGGCGCCCAAGTTCTTTGAGAGCCGGGCGCAGGGGCGGAAGAATGTGGGCAAAGATCCGGCGGCGGCCAAGGCTGCGGAGACCAAGGCGCCTGCGGCGCCTTCACTGAGCGCCAAAGTGAATTATGTGATTACGCTGAATGGCAAAGAACACCGGGTGAGCGTGGCTCCGGGAAAATAGAAGAAAAGCCGACGGAAGCAGGAGCAAGAATGGCAAAGCAAGAAGCAAGTCCTAAAACAATGACTGAAAAGGTTGCGGCTCTGGAAGCCAAGCGCGCGGAGTTGAAGCTGGGCGGCGGCGCGGAGCGCATCGCCAAGCAGCACGAGAGCGGCAAGATGACAGCGCGGGAGCGCATTGCGGCACTGGTGGATGCGGGCAGCTTTCAGGAGATTGGCATCTTTGCGCAGCATCGCTCGACCTACTTTGGAATGGATGGCAAGGAGATGCCCGCCGACGGCGTGGTGACCGGCTGCGCCAAGGTGGACGGGCGCCAGGTGCATTTGGCCAGCCAGGATTTCACCGTGGGCGGCGGCTCGGCCGGCGAGGCGCACAACGACAAGTGCGTGGACATGATGAAGCTGGCGCTCAAGACGGGCAGCCCGTTTGTCTTCATCAATGACTCCGGCGGCGCGCGCGTGCAGGAAGGCATCGACAGCCTGGCCGGATATGGCCGCGTTTTTTATCACAACGTGCTGCTCTCCGGCGTGGTGCCGCAGATCTCGCTGATCCTTGGGCCGTGCGCGGGCGGCGCGGTCTATAGCCCTGCGCTGACGGACTTTGTGATTCAGACCAACCCGGCGCGGATGTTTATCACCGGGCCGAAGGTCATTCGCCAGGTGACGGGCGAAGTGGTCAGCGACGAGGAGTTGGGCGGGCCGCACGCGCAGATGAGTTCCGGCGTGGTCCATCTGATTGCCGAGGACGACGAGGAGGCCACGCAGCTCTGCCGACGGCTGCTCAGCTTTATGCCCTCGAACAATCTGGAAGACCCGCCTCGGCTGGACTACAATCTGCCGACGGAATCCGACGCGGAGATTGGCGGGATTGTTCCGGTGGACAATAAAGCCGTCTACGACGTGCGTGATCTGATCAAGCGCGTGGTGGACTATCAGGATTTCTTTGAGATTCAGCCGGAGTTTGCCGCGAATATCGTGATCGGTTTTGGACGCCTGGAAGGCCGACCGGTGGGCATTATCGCCAGTCAGCCGAACCACCTGGCTGGCGTGCTGGACATCAACGCATCCGACAAGTCGGCGCGTTTTGTCCGCTTCTGCAATGCCTTTAATATTCCACTGGTGACGTTTGTCGATGTGCCGGGATTCCTGCCGGGCGTGGAGCAGGAGCGCGGCGGCATTATCCGCCACGGCGCCAAGCTGCTCTTTGCCTACTCGTCGGCGACAGTTCCCAAGATCACCGTGGTGCTGCGCAAGGCTTACGGCGGAGCGTATATTGCGATGTGCTGCAAAGACTTGGGCGCGGACCGTGTGCTTGCCTGGCCAACGGCGGAGATTGCCGTGATGGGCGCTGAGGGCGCAGCGGAGATCGTCTTCCGGCGAGAGATTGATGCGGCCGCGGACAAGAGCGCGCGTCGCAAAGAGATGGTGGACGCGTACCGCGATGCATTCTCGAACCCCTGGATTGCCGCTGCCCGCAGGTTGGTGGATGATGTGATTGACCCAGGCGAGACGCGCAAGGCTCTGGTGGATGCGCTTGATTCGCTGCACACCAAGCGTGAGTTGCGCCCCGGCAAGAAGCACGGATTGATTCCGCTGTAAACAGATCAATCCGAGAATCGGAACCGCAGTCCTTCGACTGCGTTTGTCGCAAAGAACGCTCCACACTTCGCTCAGGATGATAGACAATTTAAGGAGCACAGGCATGGCAGTGGAATTGACAGAATTGATTCAGGCTGTTGCCGAGCGGCAAAAAGCAATGGAGGGCCAACTGGGCGAACTGGCCCAGATCGTGAAGGCCCTGGAGGCGCGGCTGGGTGTTTTTGGCCCTTCTGCCGCTCCAGCGTCAGTGTCGGCAGAAGTGCAGAGGGAAGAGGAGACAGTCACTCCAGAAATGCTGGTGGTGATTGCCGCGGCGGTGACGGCATTTTTGGGCAAGAAGGTTCGCGTTCGCTCGGCCAAGTTGCTCCGGCAGCGATCGAATGGCGTGAGCGCCTGGGCGCAGCAGGGGCGGGTCGCTGTTCATGCCTCGCATCATCCGCGATTGAGGAGCTAGTTTTTCATCTTTCTGGAATGCGTAGTTCGTGGTGTTCCACCTTAGCCACAAAAATGTGACGAGGGTGGGGCACACAACTGAGTATTCTCGATAGACAACTGAAAAGTCTTTGAAGGAAGGAAGTTGCAGCTTGAAACTACAAATCGGAATTGACGGCAAGTCGTACGAAGTGGATGTGGAAGTTCTGGAAGACGACGCCACCCCGCGCCAGCCGGTATTTGCGCCTCGTCTGCCTCAAGCCGTGGCAACGCCGGTCGCGCCATTTGCGAGCGCGCCGGTTCAGGCGGCTGCAACCGTCGAGACCGCGGGAGAAGACAAGCTTGTCCGCAGCCCGGTGACCGGCATTGTCATCAAAGTGAACGCCGCGCCGGGAACGGCTGTCAAGGCCAACGATCTGGTGGTCGTCCTGGAAGCCATGAAGATGGAAACCAACGTGACTGCGCAGAGTGCGGGCAAAGTGAAAAATGTGCGAGTGGCTCAAGGTGATTCGGTCAAGGTTGGCCAGGTGATCGTCGAGTTCGAAGCTTAGATCGGACAGTTACTTGCAACCAAGGCGCTTTCTCTACCATGGGAGCCGCTTTCCTGAAGGCGCGGAAATCGACCAATTCGTTTGATTTCCTATCGCAGATGCTTCAGCCCGATCAATAAGATTTTTCACAAATCGAGTAAGGAATCAAAACCGAAGATAAAACCAATTACATTTACCACAGCAACTTCAGCTCTTCTCTATAATTGGAACCGAGAGAGGTCGATTTTTGATCGGGTTGCGGAAGGCTTCAGAAAGAAATGTTACGGTGATCGGCGGCGGGGTGGCAGGGATGAGCGCAGCCTGCGCCTTGGCCGAGACAGATTTTCGCGTGCAACTGGTCGAACGGCGCGGCTATTTGGGCGGGCGCGCCAGCTCTTATCTTCATCCGGGCGTGGGCGAAGTCATCGATAATTGCCAGCATGTTCTCTTCGGCTGCTGTACCAATTTGCAGGGATTTTATCGCCGCATAGGCGTCGCTAACCGTATTCACTGGACTCGTGCGATGACAATGATCGAGCCAGGCGGGCGACGGTCCAGATTGGAGCCGTTTGAACTTGCGGGCTTGCGGCTGCCTGCGCCGCTGCACGGCGCTCCAAGTTTCATGAATGCCAAAGCCTTTACCCTGGCCGACAAAATCTCGCTTGGCCGCGCGATGCAAGCGATGATGAAACCTGGCGCATTGGACGATTCCAGAGAGACGCTCGGCGACTGGCTGCGCAGGCACAAACAGACTGAGGGGGCGTTGAAAAGGTTTTGGCGTTTGGTAATTGCCAGCGCTTTGAATGCGGAGATCGACTCAATTGCGGTTCATTACGCGGTCAAAGTGATCCGTGAGCTGTTTTTGAATTCGGCCGAGGCGGGCAGCATGGGAATGAGTACGATTCCGTTGAGCCAGTTATATGCGCCGGTTACACCTTTCATTGCCGCGCGCGGCGGCAGTGTGCTGCTGAACACCTCCATCGAAGGCGCGGCCTGGGATGAGAGTTCCAGGAAGTGGCTGATCTGTACGCGTACAGGCGAACTTGTTTCTGACTATTTGGTTTTGGCACTGCCCTTTGAAGCTCTGCAGAAACTTTTACCGCGATTGCCCGCAGAAGAGGGCACAGAGAAGCTGGCGCGGCAACTTGAACGCCACGAGCATTGGCCGATATGCAGCGTGCACCTCTGGTTCGATCGCGAGATCACCGAACTGGAGCACGCGGTACTGCTGGATCGCGAGATTCATTGGATGTACAACCAGTCGAGGCTGCAAGGGCGCGATGGGCATTATATTGAGCTGGTGGTCAGCGCCACGCGGGCCTTTGCAGCGCTGCCGCGCGAGGCGGCGATTCAGCAAGCCGTCAGCGAACTGGCGGAATATTTTCCGCTTGTGAGGGATGCCAAGCTGCTTAAGGTCGCACTGATCAAAGAGATGCACGCCACGTTTGGCGTTCCTCCCGGGATCGATTGGGCGCGGCCTCATGCCGCTTCTCCTTGGCCAAACTGCTTTCTCGCCGGAGATTGGCTTGACACCGGCTGGCCATCGACGATGGAGAGTGCAGTCCGCTCAGGGCACCTGGCTGCGGAGGCGCTCGGCTTGCAAGCGGAAGGACCGTTCAAATGCTTTGAGCTTGATTTGAAGCCGCAGGGTTTGATGCGATGGATCAATCGCTAGAATGGAACGGCGAATGATTTATCCATGGACTCATGGATGTATTGGATCGGCAATGCTCTGTGACAATCAACGAAGCGCTCTCCACCCTTCGGATGAGTCCGTAATCCACAAGATTCTATATCGTTGAAGAGTTCAATTTGTGGAGGAACAATGACCTTGCCACTTCCCCGGCATCTGTCTATCACTTCGTCTCAGGCGGCCAGAGTGGCAGGTTTGCGGGATGGAGCCTGCCAATTCTTAGCCTCGCGGCAGTTCCATTTCACAGTAACAGCATGGCTTGTCTGCTTTTCTCTGTTTGGGACGCCGCGCCTTATGGTTGCGCAATCAACCACGCCAGATTCTCATACGGCGGATACCCAATCTGACAGGCCGCGTGAAGGCGGACAACCCTCGGCAGTAGGCGGCGTCAATACAGGTGGGGAACACCCGGCGGTTCTCGACAAGGAAGACCGGCCTATCACCGCGGGCGGTTTTGTCAAAGACGGTCCGCTCCTCTTCGAAGATATAGCGAAACAGGCTGGGCTGACATCTTGGAAGCATACCATGGGTACTCCAGAAAAAAAATTCATTATCGAGGCCAATGGATCGGGCGTCTGCCTGTTGGACTACGACAATGACGGCTGGCTGGATATCTATCTTGTGAATGGTTCCACGTATGATGCTCAAAGCGGAAAAGCCTTGCCTCCCAAAGCAGCTCTGTTTCATAACAACCATGATGGAACTTTTACGAATGTAGCGGATAAGTCTGGTGTTGCGAATGGACGGTGGGGTATCGGCTGCGCAGTCGCCGATTATGATAATGATGGCTGGCCCGATATCTATGTATCTAACTTCGGTAAGAACAGACTCTATCATAACAATCATGACGGAACTTTTACCGATGTCGCCGATAAAGCCGGCGTAGCCTTGGGAAACTGGTCATCGGGCGCAACTTGGGGAGATTATGATGGCGACGGACGGCTCGATCTCTTTGTGCCTGGATACGTTCACTATGATCTGGAAAATCCACCGGCGTCGGGTGAAAAGAGCATTTCGTACAGCTTCTGCCAGTTTCGCGGAAAAAGTGTGATGTGTGGACCGCGCGGGCTGAAAGGCGAACCGGACCACCTATTTCATAATAACGGTGATGGGACATTCACAGATGTCAGCGAAAAGGCAGGCGTAGCCGATAAGAACGGATACTATGGACTGACCTCGCTATTTGTCGATGTCAACAACGACGGTCGCCCTGACCTTCTGGTAGGCAATGATTCGACACCGAACTATCTCTATCTCAACAAGGGTGATGGAACCTTTGAAGATATAAGTTATGCCTCCGGTTACGCATTAAATGAGAACGGCAGGGAGACCGCAACCATGGGTATCGCCGCCGGAGATTATCAGAATAATGGCCTGATTGATCTGTATGACACAACCTTCTCGGACGATTACAATCCACTCTATCGCAACGACGGTGACGCAAATCTCACAGACATAAGCTACCAGCTTGGAATCGCGGAACCCACCATTCCATTTCTAGGATGGGGCACGGCATTTTTCGATTATGACAATGATGGCTGGAAGGATCTGATCGTCTGCAATGGACACGTCTATCCAATCGTGGACAAGGAGCCATGGGGCACAAGCTATGCGGAGCGGCCGCTTCTCTTTCATAACATCGAAGGCAAGAAGTTTGATCTCGTACCAGCCGGTGAGGGAACGGCGCTCGCTCAAACCTATGTAGGCCGCGGACTCGCCGTCGGTGACCTATTCAATGATGGAAAGCTGGATGTAGTTATCAATGTCTTAGACGGAGTTCCTGCCTTGCTGCGCAATGAATCGCCGGGCAAGCATCATTGGATCGAACTCAAACTGATAGGTGGTCCCAAGAGTCCGCGTGATGCAATCGGCGCAACAGTCTATCTGACCGCCAACAAAATGCGTCAGCGAGGCGATGTGCTTTCTGGCGGAAGCTATGCCTCTACAAGCGATTCTCGGCTGCACTTCGGTATTGGCGATGCTACAGCGATCGACGATATTGAGGTGCATTGGCCGAGCGGTCTTCAGGAGCATTTCAACGCACCGCAAATTGATCGCATTCTGACTCTTGCAGAAGGTAAGGGATTAGCTCACAAGTTTGATTAATCGCACGCTGCATTTTTGATTTGACAAGTTCATTCTCACTCAACGCGGAGGTCGGTTCCCATGAAGGTCTTCAGAGATTTAACTGCTTCGAATTCAGATTTGAATCGAATGCAATCCGTTTTGTTTAGATACAGGATGATTCTTGCAATTAGTTTGGCCTTTGGAATTTGTGCGTTTCAGAGTGACCATGCTCGCGCGAATGACAACAGTGTTTCTCCCAAGCCGCAAAGCTCCTACTCGCAGTCGATTGCGGAGCATTATAACTTTCGATTTGGAGTGGATAAGCCGTTTCTACCTTCCAATGCCGAAACAGAGTCGGGCAACTTCATCAATCCTGGCAGCTTCCTTACAGCGTCTTATTGCGGTCATTGCCACCAGGAAGCGCACTCGGAATGGCGCCAGTCAGTCCATGCGAACTCCTTTCGCGCACCCTGGTATATCAAGAATGTGAATGTTTTGATGAATACAAAGGGAACAGAATATGCACGTCACTGTGAAGGCTGCCATAACCCAATAGCTTTGACATCCGGCGCAATGACCAAGGGGTCTCCGGTGGACCGAAAGTTTGATGCCGATGGAATTACCTGTTCCGTATGCCATTCGATTCAGCGGGTTGATACGCGAGGCACGGGAAGTTATATTCTCGGCCAATCAGCAGTCATGGTCGATGCCAATGGAATTCCGATTCGTGGCGAAGTTCCTGACAAAGAGATACTGGCTCATCTCGATCGCCACTCCAAGGCCGTGATGAAGGATTTTTACCGTTCCAGCGAATTCTGCTCGGCCTGTCACAAAGCCGCGCTGCCTCGTATCTTGAATGACTATAAGTGGCAGCGCGCCATTTTTTTATATGATGAGTGGCAGCTATCCTCCTTTGCAAAGGAATCGCCGCTTCCCTTCTACGTTAAAGACCAGGTTTCAACGTGCCAAACCTGCCACATGAAGCAGGAGGATATCCATCTGCCAGATTATGGGGCTACGAATGGAAAGTTGGCGTCGCATCGCTGGCTGGGTGCAAATACTGTTTTATCTAAGTATTATGGGTACACTGAACAATACGATAAAACTCTTGCATTTCTTCGTAATGGAGTCTTCAACGTGGACATCTTCGGTATTGAACGTAACGGTGGACCGATTATTGCACCGATAGGGGTTCAACCCATAGAGATAGATGCCGGGGACAAGTTGACGGTCTCAGTGGTGATTCAAAACAAGGGTATCGCACATAGTTTTGTGCCTGAACAGCGCGACTTCTATGAAAGTTGGGTGGAGTTTGAGGCGAAGGACGCATCGGGACGCCTGCTGATTCACTCGGGTTCGATTCAACCGAATGGCGCACTTGATCCAGGCGCACACAGTTTTACAAATCGGCTCGTGAACGACAAAGGCGAGTTGAACGGCCTCCACCAAGTATGGAATACAAAGGTTGTTGCTTACAACAACACGATTCAGTCAGGCCGCTCGCAGATTGTTCGCTACGAGTTTATGTTACCTGGTGATTCGGTCAGTCCAATAACTATCACAGCCAAAGTCAATTATCGGCGATTCAATCAACGATTCATCGATTATGGTTTAGGCAGGCACTATGAGATGCCGGTGGTCGAGATGGCCTCACGGACTCGTGTGCTTAATCTAGGCCTGAATCCAGCTCTGCTGCCCGATGACCAGGATAACAAGGTGTGGATGCGCTGGAATAATTATGGAATTGGATTGCTGGATGCGCAACAGTATGCCGAAAGTGCGCGCGCTTTCGAACGAGTTTCCGAGATTCGTCCTGATTATGCAGATGCATTTACAAACATCGCTATTGCGAACTTTCAGTGGGAACGCTATGACGCGGCTCGGCGCAATCTGGAGAAGGCTCTGAAACTTGCGCCGCGCAACGCGCGCTCTCTTTATTATCTGGCATTGGTTGAGCGCACGCAAGGCAATCTGGATGGCGCTGTTAGCGATCTGCGCGAAGTGGCCGCGCAGTTTCCAAGATCTCGCGATGCGCATCGGGAGCTAGGTTTTTCGCTCTATCAGCAGCATAAGTATAACGAAGCGCGAGTCGAGTATGAGACGCTGCAATCTATCGATCCTGACGACCTGGCGGCGCACTATATCCTTTCCATTGTTTATCGCCGTTTGGGTATGAAAGATCAGGCAGCACGCGAGGCAACTGCGTTTGCCGATCAGAAGGATGATCCTACGGCCAGCACGTACGCACTGGAGTACTTGAGGAAACACCCGGAGATTACATCGGAGAGCGTCCCATGGCACATTCATAGCGCCTTGAATGAGGAGTCCACAGCAAAAGGAGAGAAAGTAACTCAATGAGAGCAGGCTTACTGGCATTGGTTGTCATAGTGACTTTTTCGATGGATGGGAATGCATTTTCGCACCGTCAGCGGGTTCGGGGCGCATCGATTTATGCCGCAATGGGATGCGAGCATTGCCACAGCATTCGCGGCACAGGTGGCAAGAAGGGTCCGGATCTTTCGGGAGTAGGCAAGAGATTGAACAAGGAACAAATTCGCGAGCAAATTGTGGGTGGAAGCAACCGCATGCCGCCTTTTGGAGATGATTTGCAAGACAAAGAACTATCAGACTTGATTGCTTTCTTGCACTCCTGCCGGGATATGCAGAGGTAGTTTCATACTCGTGAGGGCGGTCTTCTGCGGTATACTTCTGGCTTGGAGGACTTTGATAGATGTTTCGAGCTGGTTCTTTGAGTACTTTTGCCGCGATTATACTTTTTGCTTTCTGTCCGACTTCAATCGCTAGTGCTTTACCGCAAGGGCAAGAGGGAACTCAAGAACCGCCGAGCGGTATCGCTCAAAGCGGAATGGCCAACGCAGGCCCGCAGAAGGCAGTGTTTGACAACCAGCACCGCCCGATTACGGCTGGAGGATTCGTCAAGAACGGCCCTATCGTGTTTCAAGATGTGGCCCAGAGTGCAAGACTCACTAGTTGGCACCACTCCGCAGGAACGCCTGCAAAGAAACTTATTCTTGAAGAGAAGGGACCGGGTGTTTGCCTGCTGGATTACGACAATGACGGCTGGCTTGATATTTATCTTGTGAATGGTTCGAACTACGACGCGCTCGCGGGGAAGTCCGCGGCTCCTCGGGCCGCGCTGTTTCATAATAATCACGACGGAACCTTCACCGATGTTACTGAAAAGGCTAACGTGGCCAACCTCCGGTGGGGATACGGATGTGCTGTCGGCGATTTTGATAATGACGGCTGGCCGGACTTATACGTAACCAACTATGGAAAGAACCGCCTTTACCGGAACAATCATGACGGAACCTTTACGGACGTGGGCGAAGCCGCGGGTGTCACGGTTGGAACCTGGTCCACGGGAGCTACATTTGGCGACTATGACGGAGATGGCAATCTCGATCTTTTTGTCGCTGGTTATGCCCGCATCGATCTGGATAATCCTCCAATCTCGGGGACAAAGGCGGTAGGTTTCGCTTTCTGCCAGTACCGGGGTGTGCAGACCCTGTGTGGTCCGCGCGGCCTGAAGGGGGAGCAGGATCATCTCTTTCATAACAATGGAAACGGCACCTTTACGGATGTTAGTGTAAAGCTCGGCGTGGACGACAAGAACGGATACTACGGACTTGGAGCCTTGTTTGCTGATGTGAACGGAGACGGCAAGCCTGATCTTCTGGTGGCGAATGATTCCACTCCGAATTACTTATATATCAATAAAGGAAATGGAACGTTTGATGATCAGAGTTATGAGAGCGGTTTCGCGCTGAACAGCGATGGGCGCGAGGTGGCGAATATGGGCCTGGCTGCGGGCGATTACGAAAACAACGGCCACTTATCCATCGTGAGCACGACATTTTCCGACGACTATACATTGTTTCTTCAGAATGACGGAAAGGGTTTTTTCACGGATGTGAGTTATCGTACGGGGATCGCCGAACCGTCAATTCCATTTGTCAAGTTTGGCGATGGGTTTCTTGATTATGACAATGATGGATGGAAGGATCTTCTGGTCATCAACGGCCATGTTTATCCAGAGGTTGACAAGCACCCGGAGTGGGGGACAAGTTATGCCGAACGTCCTCTGCTCTATCACAATCTGAAGAACGGTAAATTTGATCTGGTTCCCGCGGTGGAGGGAACAGGCCTAGCGGTGGTCAGCGTGGGCCGCGGCGCAGCCTTTGGCGACATCTTCAATGATGGCAAGATCGATGTAATCATCAATAACATGGATGGCGTTCCTGTGCTGCTGCGCAACGTGAATCCGGACCATCATAACTGGGTTGAGATGAAGTTGATCGGCGGTCTCAAGAGTCCCGCGCGATGCGGTTGGAGCGACTGTTTATTTGACCGCAAATGGCCTGCGGCATGCGCGACGATGTTTTGAGCGGCGGAAGTTATCTTTCTTCCAACGATCCGCGCGTGCATTTTGGTCTGGGCGATGCGCAGGATGCCGGAACGGCCGAGATTCATTGGCCTTCTGGAAAGATAGAGACGGTGAAGATTGCCGGCAGTGAACCGTATCTATACCATCAAGGAGGGGCAGGGAATCACTGGCGCTCTTTGCGGTGGTTTGCCCTGTACAGAGTCGAAGATAGTGCCTGGGAATTCTTCTGGGAAGGCCGTCAAACCCTGATTGCCCATTCAAGCGAACCAATGGCCCACCCAGGCAACAAAGCGAGCCAGCGGTCCGGGTGGAGGCTGGTATAGTTCCGCGACGAGCTGAAGAGGCGCGGGTTCATCTCCTGTAATAAAGGTTGGTTTGTAAGGCTCAAAGCCTGAGCAAAGATCTTCTTGCCAATCGAGGATCTCCCCAACGATCGGGTCTTTGGTTTCACCCCGGGCTGTCTTTTCAAACTCGACGGCAGTGGCCTCCCGCGCCACTGCCAGATCGTTCAAGAGCCGGGCTTCTTCGAGACGGCCCTCGGTTTCTGCCAATCGCGCGCTTTCAAAGAGCTGCTTGGCCTCTTTGTGATGGATATACGCGACTCCCAAGCAATCTTCTGAGGCTGATCTACCTTTGAATCGATAGCCTGATTGTGTTTTCTCGCTCTCGTTTTCTGGCATGGCCTGCTCCTTTCCGACAACTTCGGATCACCAACCTTCACACTTCCCAGATTCTTAGCTTTAGATTATGCCTCTATTTGAGATTAAGGGAAATATTTCATGCAATCTGGTGTAGAATTTTGCACGTGAACCTTGAATTCGAAGTTCCTCCTTTGGACGAGAAACGAGAACGCAACTGGCTGCCGTTGCTGCTGGCTGGTGGTCTTGTCTTGTCTGTGGTCGTGATTGCAATTCTGAGCTTGAATGGCAGCAATGGCCGGGGCACGGCGAAGGTGATGCCTGTCGATGCGCCTCTGGATCCGTATGCGGCGAATCTGACTCTGAACGGCCTCGCGCTGAGCGAGTCGGGCAATCTTGCCGGAGGGAAAGTCACCTATATTGACGGCCACATTTCCAACCGCGGCTTGCGCACTGTTACCGCCGTTACCGTACAGGTTCTCTTCCGTGACTTCGCACACGAGGTCACGCAGAACGAGACCAAATCAATCAAACTGATCCGCGTTCGCGAACCTTATATCGATGTCGAGCCTGTCGCAGCGGCACCCCTCAAGCCCGGCGACGAGCATGAATTCCGTCTGATCTTCGATTCCGTCAAGCCTGACTGGGACGGCGCTTACCCGGAGCTTCGTGTCCTTCATGTTGAGACGAAATGAAAAGTATTTACCTGGATTTCTTAGACGTAAATATCACGTTGTGTGATGCTTGGACAGGCCTCTTCCGCTACAATTCCACTTATGAAGCTAGGCGAGTTGGCAACGAAGCTGAATGCGGAGCTGCGCGGAGACGCGGAGCTGGAAGTGACTGGAGTCAAAGGGATTGAGGAGGCTGGGCCGGCGGAGGTAACCTTCGTCGCCAATCCCAAGTATGCGAGTCTGGCGCGCAAGACGCGGGCTGCGGCGGTGCTGGTCGAGCCAGGGTTTCCAGAGATTGAAGCGGCGACGCTGCGGGTGAAAGATCCCTATCTGGCCTTTTCGCGCTCTCTTGCCCTCTTCTATCAGCCGCCGAAGTATGCGCCGGGAATTCATCCGACGGCGGTGATCGATCCGACATCCGAGATCGGCGCGGGCGCGCACATTGGCGCGTACGTAGTCGTAGGACCCAACGTGAGGTTGGGCGCGCAGGCTACGCTGCTGCCGCATGTGGTGCTCTATCCGGGCGTGGAAATTGGCAATCGCTTCTTTGCGCACGCGCACGCCATCGTCCGCGAGTTCTGCATTCTGGGCGACGATGTGACGCTGGAAAACGGTGTGGTGATTGGCGCGGACGGCTTTGGCTTTGCCAAGAACGAGCAAGGCCGCTGGGAGAAGATTCCGCAGTCAGGGCCTGTGAGGATCGGCAATCGCGTGGACGTGCAGGCCAACGCCACTATTGATCGGGCGACGGTGGGCGAGACGCGCATCGGCGACGGCACCAAGGTGGACAATCTCGTCCAGATCGGCCACGCCTCGCACGTGGGCGAGAACACGCTGATCTGCGCGCAGACAGGATTGGCCGGGTCGTCAATAATCGGCAACAACGTGATTCTTACCGGGCAGACAGGCGTGGCTGGTCACTGCACGGTCGGCGACGGCGTGATTCTAACCGCGCAATCGGCAGTCTCGCACGACATACCACCGGGCAAGGTCATCTCTGGCTCGCCGGGCTTTGACAACCGCGTTTGGCTCCGGGCGGTAACGCTCTTCCAACGACTTCCTGAACTGGCAAAGCGGCTGGACCGGGTGGAGAAGAAGCTGGTCGCGCAGGAGCCGAACGAGGGCGAGAAATGAGATTTAGGGCAGAATGGCATAGGGCAGTATGGGGTTCGTGGTTTCCCATCCTGGGCGCAAATACAAAAGCGCGCCAAGGATGGGGTTCCCAGGCACTTATCTTACTTCCCATACTGATTTGGTTAGCCGCCTGCCACTCATATCACATTGATACCACGGTAGAAAATCGCACTGGCGGAGCGATCCAACTGCTGGAGGTTGATTATCCCAGCGCCAGCTTCGGTGCCGACAGTCTGGCCCCCGGAGCCATATTGCACTATCGCATTCAGTTGCGCGGCAGCGGTCCGCTCAAGGTGCAATACACAGGCGGCGATGGGAAGCAACAGCAGATTGAAGGCCCCGCGCTCTCGGAGCGTCAAGAGGGTCAATTCGAGATTGTGCTACAGCCGGGTGGTCGCGCGGAGTTCCATTCTCATCTGACACCCCGCACGGAATAAATGGTTTCTAAGAATAAGGAAACAAATAAAGCCAGAGAGGTTTAGGCTTCGATAGGCTATTCCCTCTCCGTTTTCCTCCGATAAACCAAGTAGTGAGGAGGATCATGCGCTTAAGCGCTGCATCCGGTACGTCCCGTCGTGTGCTTCCGTGGATGTGGAGGCATGGGCATGGTCTGCGTCTGACCCTTTGTTGCCTCTCAGTCGCTCTGGCAACGGGGGTGATTCGATTCGTATTTGAAGCCCATTTGATTTGGATTGCGAATGGAGTGCTGCTGGCCTTTCTGCTGTTGGCCGCGCGTCGGCGCTGGCCTGCCTTCATCGCCGCCGGATTTGCCGCGCAGTTGGCGGCAAGCGCGCTGACTGGTCTGCCATGGCGAATGAACCTGCTATTGACTTCACTGAATATGTTTGAAGTGGCCGTAGCGGCGCTGCAGCTGCGTGGGCGATCCACGGAGCCTCCGCGGTTTGCAGAACGTTCTTACCTGATCCGCTTTGCCGGATTGGCTGTGACTCTTGCTCCGCTGGCGTCTGGATCGCTCCTCTGGCTCATTTCGACTCTCTGGCCGCGCTTCGGTCCGGCCATCGCCATTCTTCGAATGGATCGCCTCCGATAGTTTGGGCATAGCTGTCGCAACGCCGGTCAGTGTGGCGATCTTGCGCGGAGACTTCAAAAATCAACACACTTTCAAGCGGCACGGGGTTTATCTCTTGCTGGTCTTTGCCTTGACGCTATCAGTGTTCATGCAGAACCGGATTCCACTCGTCTTCTTTCTCTTTCCGCTTTTGGCCATGGTGCTTGTTCGCATGGGTATGGGCTGGGCGGCGCTTTCAACGCTCTTTGTTGCCGTAACGGGAAGCTGGTTAACGCTGCTTGGCAAGGGGCCGTTTGCGACGGCGCACCCACAGGCGCCGGAACAACCGATCCTTACGGTGCAAATCTTCATCGGATCGGCGGTGCTGCTACTCTATTGCATCTCCATACTGCTGGAGAGGGAACAATCCGTGATCCGCCAGTTGGAAAGGATTGCCGCGCTCCATGCGCTGGTCAGTGAAAACTCTCGCGACGCGATCATTCTTGCTGACCTCAACGGTTGCCGCAGCTACGTCTCAACAGCGGGGGAGCACCTGGGTTGGAAGCCGGAAGATTTGCTGACGCAAAGCGGCGTAGAGATGATTCATCCCGATGATCAGCAGCGCGCCCAGAACGTCATCCATGAACTCAACACCGGCATCGAAAGCGCGATGATCGAGTGCCGGATCAAACAACCAGATGGAGAGTTCATCTGGGTAGAGGCTAGTTTGCGGCTGGTGCGCGACCCTGAGACAGGGCAACCGTCAGGAATTCTCAACGTTGTCCGCGACGTCTCCGAGCGCAAGCAGGCGGAGAAGAAACTGCAAGAAGCCTATAACGCAGTTGAGGCGCTTGCGATCACCGACGCGCTGACAGGATTGGCCAATCGCCGGCGTTTTGACCAGTACTTGACAACGGAATGGCGGCGCAGCCAGCGAGACCGTCAGCCACTCTCGCTCGTCATGATCGATGCCGACAAGTTCAAATCCTACAACGACACGTATGGCCACCAGCGCGGCGACAACTGCCTGAAACAAATTGCCGAGGCTTGCATGGATGTGGTCTCACGCCCAGGCGACCTGATTGCGCGCTTCGGCGGAGAAGAATTTGTGGTGGTCCTGCCCAATACCGAGAGTGAAGGCGCCCTGCACATCGCCAATGAAATATGCGACGCTCTGCGCAGCCGGCGGCTGCCACACAGCGGCAATGCACCCGGCATCGTCACCATCTCCGCCGGCTGCGCCACCATCATTCCCAGGTTTGGCAAGCACATGCCTGATCTGATTGAACTGGCCGACAAGGCTCTCTATAAAGCAAAGTTCAACGGGCGCAACCAGGTCTGCGACAGCAACAGCCCGGATAGTTCTGAGCAAGCCGCGCAACCGGAGGCTTTGACCTCCACGATAATCTGAGGAAATGGAAAAAGCTTTTACGAATCTTAATGAACAAAGCTGGCTGAGGCTTTTAGTCTCACGCCCATTCCGTAAAAAGCACGGAATGAATGTGGCGCAGTGTATCAGCAGGTTGTTTCAGGAGTTCTGGTTGGGCAATTTTTTCCCATAATCGGATAGCGTATTAATTGTGTGAAAGGATCGGCAGTCGCCGAAGAAATCAGATGCTGATGCCCTGAGCGAGAAATGGTTTGCTCTCGGCAGTCCGTTGATTTATAGTTCAAAATTGCTTGCCTCTCCATACGTTCTTATTCTGGCAAGCTGAAACCAAGGAGTGTTTTCATGCCCACAATCTCTCGCCGCGAGCTGCTTGCGTCCGGTGTGGTTCTTTCTGCCTCTTTGCTTCTGACTCGTTCGGCGTGGGGACGCGCGGCTGCATTGGTGAGTGGTACCTCCGGCGCGGCCTCGGCTGTGCCGGCGATTGCGCCGCGCGAGCAGTTGCTCTTTGACTTTGGCTGGAAGTTCCAAATGGGGAATGCCAGCGATCCGGCGCTCGATCTGGGCTTTGGCAAGGGCCAGGGCGACTTTGCCAAAACGGGAAACTTTGATTTCGCCAAGAGCGGCTTTGACGACTCCAAGTGGCGCACTCTGAATCTGCCCCACGATTGGGCGGTAGAACTGCCCTTTGTGCGGGATGAAGAGCTAGGTTCGCATGGATACAAGCCTTTGGGGCGGCGCTATCCCGAGACGAGCGTGGGCTGGTACAGACGAGAGTTCGAGATTCCGGCCAGCGATCAAGGACGGCGGATTTCTGTTGAGTTTGACGGCGCCTTCCGCAGCGCTGTGGTCTTTGTGAACGGCTGTTTTATCGGCCGCAACGACAATGGCTACACGCCTTTTTCCTTTGATCTGACGGATTTTCTAAACTTTGGCGCAAAGAATTACATTGTGGTTCGGGTTGATGCCAGCTTCGGTGATGGATGGTTCTATGAGGGCGCTGGGATCTATCGTCACGTGTGGCTGACCAAGATCGATGCACTGCATTTGGGAAAGTGGGAGAGCTGGGTTCGTTCAAGCGCGCCTCTTGCAGACATCACATCAACGAACGTGAGCCTTGGAACCATCGTTGAAAATGAGGGGTCCGCGGTTGAATCTGCAAAGGTTAAATGGGAGATCAAGGACGCTGCCGGCAAGATAGTGGCTACGGCCGAAGCTCCGGCGCAGATGATTGCCGTCGACGGCAAGGCTTCTTACACGGCAACCGCCAAGCTGGCCGATCCGGTACTGTGGTCCGTGGATGAGCCGAATCTCTATTCGGCTATTGTGACCGTTGAAGCCAAGCGGCAAAGTGCGCGATGCCGAACTGGTGAGCTTTGGCGTACGCACGGCCATCTTCGACGCGGACAAGGGCTTCTTTCTGAATGGCAAACCACTGAAGATTCAGGGCACCTGCAACCATCAGGATCACGCTGGTGTGGGTTCAGCGCTGCCTGACCGCTTGCAGAGCTTCCGGCTGGGCGTGCTGCGCGCCATGGGATGCAATGCGGTGCGCACCTTGCACAATATGCCGGCGCCGGAGTGGGTGGAAGCTTGCGACCGCATGGGAGTAATGATGATGTGCGAGACGCGCCAGATGAGTTCGAACCCCGAAGGCTTGGCGCAACTGGATGCAATGGTCAAGCGCTACCGCAACTCGCCTTCGATCCTGATGTGGTCGGTGGGCAACGAGAGTG
>CAWDQB010000069.1:0-84234 GCA_963804315.1 uncultured Acidobacteriaceae bacterium | reverse complement strand
TTCATGCCTTCACTATTGGACCCCATCCAACTTGGCGACATCACTCTGCCGAATCGTGTGATCATGTCTCCCCTCACTCGCCTTCGCGGCACATCCGATCACCTTCCGACCGAGCTTATGATTGAATACTACACACAGCGCTCCGGTGCCGGCCTGATCATCTCCGAGGGCATTCCAGTTGTGCCGCAGGGCGTGGGCTATGCAAATGTTCCAGGCATTTGGTCGCCACAGCAGACCGAGGCGTGGAAGTCGGTAACGGAGTCCGTTCATCGCGCAGGAGGCCGCGTCTTTGCACAGATATGGCATGTAGGCCGTATCTTCGACCCGCTCTTTTTGGAGGGACACTTCCCGTTGCACCAAGCGCGATCCGTCCTTCTGGTCATGTCAGCCTCGTACGTCCTATCACTGAGTATGTGACCCCACGCGAACTGAATATCTCGGAGGTTCCACACGTCGTCGAGGGATTCCGCAAGGGCGCGGAAATGCAAAGATTGCTGGTTTCGACGGTGTGGAAATCCACGGAGCCACGGCTACTTGATCGATCAGTTTCTTCAAGACGGTTCCAATCACCGTAAGGATGCTTAAGGTGGATCGATTGAGAACCGCGCCAAACCCATGCCGAAGTCGCCGATGCGGTGATCTCCGTATGGGGTGCCAAACGCGTAGCATGCATCTTGCGCCTCGCGGCGATTCTGGTGATATCCACGATTCAAATCCGTCCGCAACCTTTGGCTACGTGGCGCGTGAACTCGGCAAACGTGGGCTAGCTTTTCTTTGCGCGCGTGAATACTTTGGTCCAGACAGGCTAGGTCCGCAACTCAAGAAGGAGTTCGGCGGGGTCTACATCGCAAACGAAAAATACACTCAGTCGCTCGCTGACCAAGTTATCCATGACGGCGAAGCAGATGCTGTCGCTTTCGGCCAATTGTTCATCGCGAACCCAGATCTTCCCTTGCGGTTTGCGAACAATGCTCCGCTCAACACGCCGGACTTCAGCACTTTCTTTACTGCTGGCCCACATGGCTACACCGACTATCCTGGATTGGCCGCATCCGAGGAATCAATGGCGCTCTCTGGAAAGTGATTGGGAAGAGTTTGATGACCTCCGCTCAGTTCGAAAAAGAGAGTCGCGATTCCCGTTCGCGGGCAGTTGTTGTTGTTGCGCATCCTGATGACGAAGTTCTATGGTGTGGCGGCTACATACTCACGCACCCGGAATTCCATTGGCGGATTGTGACTTTATGCAGATCAGAGGATGCAGACCGTGCTCCAAAGTTTCGCCGGGTTCTAAAGCAATTGGACGCAGAAGGAGAGATGGCAGATCTCGATGATGGCCCCGAACAAATGCCTCTTCCACACGACTTGGTACAAAAGACCATCACTGATCTGCTTGCAGGCCGCAGCTATGACTTGCTTTTGACTCATGGTCCCATGGGCGAGTACACGCGTCATCGCCGTCATGAGGAATGCTGTCAAGCCGTCGTGGAGCTTTGGCAATCGGGCAACATCGATACAAGACAGTTGTGGCTCTTTGCTTATGAAGATGGTGACCGTACGTATTTGCCTCGCGTTTGTGAAGATGCGGACCGGCGAGACACGCTGACAGAGAGTGTCTGGCTTGAAAAACGCAGGTTGATTTCCGATGTTTACGGTTATGCAGCCGACAGTTGGGAAGCCCAGTGTACACCACGAGAAGAAGGTTTCTGGTGCTTTGATTCACCGCAAGCAGCACTCAATCGCATAGGACTATTGGAGACCCAATCTTGAAAGTACTCGTATTGAGCGAATACCCGGCACCTGCGGCGGGCTTGGCCCTGCAAGGCGAACTGCTGTGCAAAGGTCTGTTCGAAATGGGCGTGGACGTTCACCCAGTGCATCTGGAATCAACGTTGGAAAAGGAGTGGTACTATCGTTGGTTCAAGCCGGACATCGTGGTGGGTGTAGGATTCTGGGGCCATCTTCCCAATCTTGTTCTGCATCCTCACAAGTTTGGAATGAAGGCTGTGCCATGGCTTGTAGCCGATGGGTACATTGCAGAACACCGTGATGTGCTGAATGCTCTGCCATTGATCCTGGTCACCTCCAATTGGGTGAAGGAGGTACGTCAGAGATGGCATTCGGAGCGACAATATCGTTGTGTTGCCGGTTGGCTGCGGCACAGACCGATATAAACCGCATAGCCGTGATGATGTGAAGGTCCAATCGATCCGAGAGGAGTTTGGAATATCAGAGGATCAGTTGATGATCCTGACTGCTGGCGGCGATGGAGCATCAAAAGGCGCGCAGGAGGTCATGCTGGCGTTGGCAATGATCGATGCTGAGGCGCCTGACTGGAGGTATGTCTGCAAGGTTTGGCCTCAACCCCGCACCGAACAACAGAACCTGATCGACCTTAAACTGGCGGCGGATCTCGGCATCGGCGAGAAAGTCATCTACTCGACCAATGTTGTTTCACAGAACTTCATGCCTTACTTGCTTTCTGCTTGCGACATCTACGCTGCGCCTTCGCGGCTAGAAGGTTTTGGCATGATCCAGGTGGAGGCGAACGCTTGTGAAAAGCCGGTGATCGCAATCGATGCGATGGCATTTCGCGATACGATGGTCCACGGTGAGACAGCATTCCTCGCAAAAGTGGCAGAGGAGAGAAAGATTACTGAGGCGCTCTACGGAGAAGGTCACGACTACCAGTCCAGTCATCGGATCGTTTTTCCAAATCCACGAACTGTTGAATATCGAGCCAGCGTGCCCGAGATCGCAAAGTATCTTTTGCAACTGATGAAAGACAGCGCACTGCGAAAGCGCATGGGTGAATCTGGTCGCAAGCGCGTGGTCGAACGATTCGACTATCGTCAGGTTGCAAGGCAATTCGTTGAGATAGTCTCTGATCGACTGGGTATCCAGTAAACAGCTTGACGGCGCTTGTGCTCGCCTCGAAGATCAGCACGCCAGCGAGGCGTCCATGTCTTTCGACGAAAAGTCACGAATCTCTATCGAGCAGGCAAAAGAAGCCGCTCTCAATATCCTGCTGCATAACGCACAGGGACCATTTCAAGGACTTCCTCGAACCGCTGGATGGGGATATCCAGAACCTTACACACGAGATCTGATGATCTCTTCGCTTGGCTTTTTGGCAACTTGCAACGAGAAGCTTTCGGACGCTCTGGAGCGCACACTGGTCGCGCTTGCAAACAATCAGTCGCCTCACGGCCACATTCCGTCCCTCGCGCACGATTCAGCCAACCGCGGCTCCAGCGATTCGACGCCTCTCTTCCTCTTCGGTCTGGCTCTTTACAGAATATCCACAAATCAACCAGAGTTTCTGATCGAAGAAGCAAGCAAAGCGCTGCGCTGGATGCAGTATCAGAGTCCCGACGACAGAGTGATGGTTTCACAGTTGCCCACCAGCGATTGGCGTGATGAGCAATATGTAATGGGGTATGGGCTGTACGTCAACATGATTGTCTATGCCTATCTTCGCCTCTACGGAGAACACGACTCCGCAGATCAATTGCGCGGATTGATGAGCCGCCTTGAGGTTAGTTGCGACGAGAAGAACAGCTATGAGCAGGAAGCTCTTGTGGAGCCTTCCGCGCCTTACTACGCTCTCTATGCATACAAAATCATGAGCAGCGACCGCTTCGATCTTCTGGGCAATAGTCTCGCCATTTTGACTGGAATTGCGTCACATGACCGGGCGGAAAAGATGCTGCTTTGGGTCGAAGCCGAGTGCGAAGCCATGCGGGGTCGCGGAGAACTTGCTGTGGATCTGCCACCCTGTTTGTTTCCGTACATTCTGCCCCATCACGCGGATTGGCTGCCACGATACGAGCGCTACAACCGGCCTGGAGATTATCACAACGGAGGCGTGTGGCCATTTATTTGTGGCTTCTATGTCGCGGCGTGCGTAGCGGCAGGCCAAGTGGATCTGGCAGAGCGCAAATTGTTGGCATTGACTGATCTAGTCAAGCCCTGGCATGAAGACGCGGCGGAGTGGGGATTCAACGAGTGGATCCACGCGCAAACCGGCAAACCGAGCGGCCGCGATTGGCAGACGTGGTCAGCAGCCATGTACCTGTACGCGGCTGAATGCGTGCAGAAAAAGAGAACCCCCTTCTTCGACCTAACGCGCACGGGCGTCACGGACTTAGCAGAGTAAGCCGTCCTTGAACTCGGAGCAATTCTCTCAGTCGCTCAAGAAGTTCTTCATCGGAGAGATTCAGATGACGAGAATCAATGATTGCCCGCGCTTCCGCAAAGAGGGTGGCCGGAACAAGAGGTTAGAAGGCGCCGTCTCTCCAGAGCCACATCTGCGCCGGATTGTTGACGCGCTTATGTTTCAAATTGAAGGAGCGCCGGTTGTAAACGTTGGCACCAACGTACTTTGGGTTGATGAGCCCCTGATGGACTGACACGCGTGTCCAGGGGCGTCCAAATTCTCCTGCTACGCCACAGCCGTTCAAATCCTCCATGATTTCGCGCTCAGTTTTGCCTTGAACCACGAACAGTTCGTAAATCTGGCGAACGGTTTCAACTTCCAGCTCAGGCCCAGGAACCAGGATCACCCGGTCGGTCTGCAGGCTCTTGCGCTCGCCTCTGCTCAAAAGTCACTTCGGGGTTTTTGTCTCGGTCGATCAATTGCCTTCGCAGGCCGTAACCTGCGGTCCCACCCTGGCGAAACCCTAGTTCGATGAGGCGGCATTGTCCTGAAAAGACCTTTACGGACAGTTCCCGACTGTATCCTGCCGCCATCGAGGGCTTTAGAGTCTTGAGAACCGAAGAGGACATGCTGCCGTCTTTCTCGAATTGCTCCCCGCAATAATGCACTCGAATGCCGGCTCTCTTGAGCACGTATTCGTAATAGGCGCTTTCGTCTACATCCTGAAAGCGTCCCCATCGGCTGACGTCGTAGACAAGCAGTGCAGAGAAATCAACGCGCTTGTTCTCTACGTCTGCCATTAATTGGTTCAGGCCTTCGCGTCCCGCAATATTCAGTCCGCTTCGCCCAAAATCCGAATACTCACGAACAACTTCCATTTGGTGAGCGGCAGCGTATTTGCGAATCACATCCAGTTGGTTTTCAGGAGAGTACTGTTGGTGTTCGGTGGACATGCGCACGTATTGAGCGGCTCGCTGGGGAAGAGGCGTGTTCGAGACGGAAGTGGAGGGCTTCTCCATTCGTTTGCCACCAACTCTTGCGGAATCGAAAATCCACCATGATGTTTCGCATCTGGTGAGAACTTAATTGACTCCAATGAACTAGTGGCGAAACAGAAGTAGTTTTGGCGACAGCAGGGTCAAAATATTTTTCGGTGGGGGGGGGCGGCATCAGTCATAGTCGCCACCAGGCCAACATGAACGAATTTTTCCACGTCAGCAGACGCAGCTATCCGCTCATCAGGTTGACTTGCGGATTGGCTGAAGACAAGAAATTCCCCTCGGAAACGTGAAAGCAGAACATCCAGAGGTGAATCAGGAGTTCGATAATGCTGCCTAGCGCTTCAAGAGGAAGTGAGGATACCGGGACCCAACCGGGTCGGATAGAATAAAAATGGGAATCCATGGCAGTGTTCTCAGGCCATAAGCCATTCATTTTCTGGCGTCTAAATGTTTTTGTGATTCCGCTGTCTTTTCAGAATCTCCAAGATAGGTCGCACATTCAACCAAGATGGCAACAACTCTCAATCCCGAGAAAGCTCTGATCTTCCGTATCATCCATCGGGACAATCTGCCATGGATTCTGGATCACGGACTGCACGCCAGCAATGGAGAGATCGCCGACCCTAATTATCGCAACATAGGAAATGTCGATCTCATCGGAAGGCGAAATCAGCGGAAAGTTCGGGTTGGTCCCGGAGGGGCGTTGAGCGACTATGTGCCGTTCTATTTCACGCCCTTCTCGATCATGATGTACAACATCCACACAGGATACAACGTGCGGCAGGTTCCGAATGAAGAGATTCTGATCGTTGTCTCCTCGCTGGCCAGGATAGCGGAGCTTCAAATTCCGTTCGTGTTTACGGATCAACACGCGTATCCGGCAATGGCAAACTACTACACCGATCTGGGCGATCTGAGCAAAATAGATTGGACCTTATTGAATCGAAAGGATTTCCAGCATGACCCAGACGACCCAGGGAAGAAAGAGAGGTATCAGGCGGAAGCGCTGATTTGGAAGCACGTTCCTCTTTCAGCACTTCTTGGAATCTGCAGTTGCAACGCGGATGTTGATGCGAACGTGAAGACTGAACTCCAAAACCGGAAACTCGTCCTACAATCAATAGTACAGAGGGGTTGGTACTTCTGATGATGAAATTCACCCAAGGCAACTTGCTCGAAGCCCCCGCCGAAGCGTTCGTGAATACCGTAAATACGGTCGGCGTGATGGGCAAAGGAATCGCTTTGATGTTCAAAGAGGCATTCCCTGCGAATTTCCGTGCCTACGAGGATGCCTGCAAGCAGAAGGAAGTCACGGTCGGAAAAATGTTTGTTACGGAGAACCACACCCTTTCCGGGCCGCGTTGGATCATCAACTTCCCTACCAAGAAACACTGGCGGAATCCCTCGAAACTGGAATGGATTATTGAGGGGCTTGGGGATCTTCGCAGGATTGTTGAGGAGCACCAGATTCGTTCCATTGCCGTGCCACCGCTCGGGGCCGGCAATGGCGGGCTTGATTGGAGCGAGGTGCGGCCTGAGGTGGAACGTATTTTGGGCGATCTCAAGGGCGTCGAGGTTCTCGTCTTCGAACCAGCCATTAAGTACCAAAATGTCGCCAAGCGGACTGGTGTTGAACAACTGACTCCTGCCAGAGCGCTCATCGCAGAGATGATCCGGCGCTATTGGGTACTCGGAATCGAGTGCACCTACCTTGAGGTACAGAAGCTCGGATGGTTTCTAGAGCGGAGTATCCATTCGCTGGGAATCAACGATCCGCTTGACCTCCAGTTCAAAGCTGACAAATACGGTCCCTTTTCGGACCGACTGCGCCACTTGCTCAATGCCCTTGACGGAACCTACCTCCATTGCGACAAACGTCTCAGCGATGCTGGTCCATCAGACACGATCTGGTTCGACGAAGGACGTCGCCAGCGCTTGGATCTGTATCTTCAACAAGAGACTTCTGAGCCTTTAAGAAATGTCCTGGAACTGACCGGCAGGCGTATTGATGGCTTCGAATCGCCTTTGGGCATGGAATTGTTGGCAACGGTCGATTGGTTGATCGAAAAGGAGCATTGCGAAGCGACCGTTGCTGGGATACGCTCGGGGTTGCGACAGTGGTCGGCAGGACAAGTTGCTGCCGAGCGCAAGCTACGCCTGTTTAATGACCGATTTATCGGACTGGCAATAGACCAACTTGCGTTGCCTATTGCCCATTCCTGATCTGGCACTGAAGCGACAGATGACAGGAAGCTACTGGAAGAGGTGCGGACCGAACGGCACCGCACATGCGAACTCGCGCGTAGAGGTTCGCCTGCTTATTGAATCTGCCAAATTGTTGGGCTGATTCCACACGACCAGCCCGTTGGCCACTTGGGTTGTAGTTTTGCCCGCATTTTGCCCGCAAATACCGCCCAGAGGGCCGTTTTTGCCGGTTATGCCGGTTCGTAAGTACTGTGCCGTCTATAATTTGCGGTTTGTGTTACATCATGGCATGGAAGAGGTCGTCGGTTCGATCCCGACCAGGTCCACCAAATAACCTCATTGCAATCAATAGTGTAGATACTTTGGTGAGCCTTTTTTTCGTGCCCGGCGACCATTTTCTGGGGCTTTCAGCGTATCGTGAGCTAATCCCAAGAAGAGCTTACGGGTCTATCCTCAGGTACCGGGCGTAGAGTCGTGCACATCAACATCTGTTTATGTCATTTGAAACAAATGGGATGACCGGGCCTCGCTCAAATGGTTGTCATTTGCTCATGATCGGTTCAATTCTGATGTCCGTTTCCTTCCCCTGGAAGAGGTCATGCGTATCATTTTAGCAAAGAGAGTTTGGCTCTACGCATCCCGTTTACCGATACTTATCCTTCAAGGGGCCGTCAGAGTGCATGCAATGAGTTCATTGGCGAAAATCGGCGATAGGGACCGACGCATCCGTGAGCATGATCGCCCAGTCGCGACGCTCAAAAAGCGGCCAACAGGCGCTTTAGACGAAGGGAGTCGCGTAGGGCATCTTTATTACCTCGCCAAGCCAGGAACCCCTTCATTCGACGCTAAAACGCAGCTGATATAATTCCCCCAAGCTTCGGAAACAGGCGTACAAAGCTTTGAATCTGGAAGCTTTCAGCTTCACTATCCGATCTGTTGCCTCATTCTAACCAGAGGTAGGTGCATGTCCATTCGCATAAGAACCTCGCTGTTCGCCACCTTGCTGATATCACTTTTTTCGATCCCAACTTTATTCGCACAGACCAAGGTCGCACGGCTGCCGATGGTTTTCGAGCCCAACAGGGGGCAAGCGGTTGACGATGCACGCTATGTTTTTCACGATGGCAGGTTGAGCGGCGAATTTCTTCAAGATGGTGTCTCTTTCGCGCTACCGGCACACAACAAGAGCGTTTCTCGGGTACGAATGCAGATCTTAGGCGCAAGCCCGGATACGGTGATCGAAGGAAAGGAGTTGCTTGACAGCCATACGAACTACCTCCTTGGAAGCGATCCTTTGCATTGGCTGCGTTCCGTGCCAAACTATGCGCAACTTCGGTACCGCGCCATATATTCCGGGATCGATCTTGTCTTCTACGGTAACGGACGCGCATTGGAACACGACTTTGTTGTGCAGCCGGGTACCGATCCACAACAAATCGCATTCCGTCTGCAGGGCGCGCTCAAGCTCAAGTTGACCCCGGACGGCGCTCTCGTCACCGCAGTCTCGGACGGCGAGATACGCTTCAACCGGCCAGTTGCGTATCAGATGACGGGTGACACCCGCCACCCCGTGAACGCTCACTTCATACTGGGTCATGACGGGACGGTGCGTTTTCGCCTGGGCCACTTCGATTCCAAGCAGCCACTGATCATCGATCCTGCCCTCGATTTTGCAACCTACCTCGATAAGATGGGCGATGTAGTATCCGCTGTGGGCACCGATGCCAACGGTAACACCTACATCACCGGTTTGACTTTTAGCGGCACCTATCCAGTAACCCCAAACGCCTTCCAGACGGAGTGCCCGGCCTGCGCATACAACACAGCAGATGTGTTTGTCACTAAGCTGAATGCAACTGGAACAGCCCAGGTGTACTCGACGTTCCTTGGGGGTAGTAACTACAGCGCGACTACTGGCATTGCGGTAGACGCCAACGGAAACGCGATTGTAACCGGCTGGACCGAAGCAAACGATTTCCCGGTCAAGAATCCGGTCTCTTCGATCACGAACAACAATGGCGACACATATGCCTTTATCTCCTCTCTATCCGCCGACGGCAGCAGCTTGAACTATTCCAGCGTGATGGGCGGAGGCTCGACCAGCTCTTCTGCGATTGCCCTTGACAATCAAGGGGCTGCCTATATCACCGGCGGCACGGACTCAAGCGTCTTTCCGATCACCTCGGGTGCATTGAAAGCACTCACTCCCGGATATCCGGATAACGCCGTTTTTGTCAGCAAGTTCAGTTCCGCAGGTGCTCTCGTATACAGCGCAATTGTGGGCGATACTGTATCGTACACCGGCGGAGGCGGCAGTTCAGGTTCTTCCTCGATCGCAGTTGATAGCCAGGGCAGCGCCTATATCGCAGGAGGAGCGGGCGCTTTGTGGCCTACTACTGCCGGCGCTTATGCAGGCCAACCCTCAACCCCGATCTACAGGTCGGTCTTTGTCACCAAGTTGGCGCCGGATGGCTCCGCGCGTGCCTACTCCACCTTGATTGGAGCGGGCTACGCCAGCGGCATTGCGCTCGATGCGAATAACAATGCATATATTGCAGGCAACTACGACAGTACGACTTTCCCTGTGACCGCAGGTGCCTACCAAACCCAGGCGACCTCATGTTGCATGTACTTCAGTAAGTTGAGCGCCGATGGCACGCAACTGCTCTATTCCAGTTTCTTCGGCGGGACGCAATCCTTCGGATATAACAACGTCAACGGCATTCGCCTAGACGGCAAGGGAACTATCTGGCTGGCCGGAACTACCAAAGACAGTTCCTTTCCACTCGTGAACGCAATCGTCACTCAGCTACCGCCGGCGACCGTCAGCACAAGTTCTACCAGCTTTCTATCAGAATTCGACACTACCGGAACAAAGCTGAAATTCTCGACCTTCATCGGAGACACAGGGACTGCTGGAGTGCAGATTGCCGTTGACCCTGCCGGAAAAGTTCATGCCGCCGGAACAACAGGCGGCGTTTTCTACACTACGCCGGGCGTTTTTCTCGGCTCCGTCCCACCGCCTCCGCAGAGCATCGAATACACCTACCCCTATGCGGAGGTTATTGACCCGGCGGCGAGCAGCGCAAGCCTGTGTCTAACAGATGGGGAAAGCTACGGAATCAGTTATGGCAACTTGATTCCCAATACATCGGCAACACAAACGATCACAATTCAAAGCTGCGGCAGCAGCGCGCTCGACATCCAATCCATTACCGCAAGCAATTCGGCGTTTTCCGTGCCTTCGGGATCCGACAGTTGTACCAGCACGGTTGCTTCCGGTAGTTCCTGTACGGTGGCCGTGCAGTTTGAGCCGTCGGCTGCGCAAAGCTATGTCGCCAGCCTGACCATCACTTCCAATGCCACGGTGGCTACGACTACGATTCCTCTCAGCGGAACCGGCGCTGAACCAGTGGCATCCTTCGGATCGGGAGGAGTCTACCCCATCACGGTATTTCAACCACTGCTGGTAGGACAAACCAGTCCCGTCGCATATGTGCAGTTCTTCAACAATGGTCCGGTTCCGCTCACGATCAATCTTGCGCAAGACACGATCAGCGGAGACTTCGCATTAGCCTCGGGAGGAACCTGCACGACCACTTTGCCGGCGAATAGCCAATGCATGTTTGCCCTCACGTTTACTCCTACCGCCGCCGGCACACGTGAGGGGTTTCTGTCTGTTTCAACCAACGATCCGGTAAATCCGATCGTCAGTACGCTGATTAGCGGAACCGCATACAGTTCCTACCCGGTGCCGACGATCACCGCGCTCATGAATCCCTCGTACCCCATTAACAGCGGTTCCACGCCTATTTCTATCTCGGTCGAGGGTAGTGGTTTCTTTCCTGCCTCGGTGGTCTATGTAAATGGAGTCGCGCAAACCACCACATACAACAGCAGCACTTGGTTGAGTTTCAATCTGAGTTCCTCAGTACTGAATGCCATGGGAAGCATTCCCGTGACCGTCCAGAACCCTTCTCCCGGTGGTGGCGCTAGCGCGTCATATCCCCTGATCGCCTATATTTCGATTCCCATCACGGCGAGCGCTCTCACTGTCGATCCGACCGGAGGTCTGCTTTATGCCGCGATTCCTTCGAGCGCCACGCAGAATCCGAGTACCGTGATTCCCATCAATCCCTCGACTGGACTCCTTGGAACGCCGATCACGGTCGCGAGTGGTCCGCGAGCCCTGGCTGTATCCGACGATGGCAGCGAACTCTATGTCGCTTCATCTGGCGTGTTACAGCGTTTCAATCTGAAAACCATGATTCTGGAGAAGTCGTTCGATCTTCCCGTCGATTCTGAGTGGGGACAGACCTACGTTCAGGAAATGCACGTCGTACCCGGAACGCCGCAATCGATCGTGGTTGAACTTTTTACGAATGTCGATCCAGCAGAAGATGGCACGGCGCTCTACAACGACTCTGGCTTAGTCAATTGGATTCAGGGACAAAGCGTCATCAATGGCGCCAATAGTATCTTTTGGCCGGACAGCTTCACGTTTACTTCGGCGTCGAACATTTATGCAATCGGCCAGTATGGAGAGTCGTTCTTCTACACGTTACAGAACGGCGCCTCCGGCTTGACCTTAACCGGCGGGGGCAATCCCACAGCGTCTTCGCCGATGGTGAGCGGTCACATCGTCCGCTCCGATGGCACGCTCTTGTACACCAATGGTGGCCAAGTCTGGGACCCTTCCACGCAAAAACTTCTGGGAACTTATCTGGAGGCGCTTGATGGAAACCCGATATTCTATGCTCCCAGCGTGATACCGGAGACATCGAACGGGCACACCTATTTTCTCGACACTGCTGGTCAATACGCAGACTATCAGGCGGTCAACATCGATGTCTACAGCCAGGCAAGCTATGGCTTGCTTGGAACAGTGCCCTTCCTTAGCATCTACCCCCCAGATGTTGCTGACATGGTTCGTTGGGGCAGCAACGGGTTCGCTTTCCGGAGTCTCGATATCACAGGATCGCAACCCAGCGCCAACCAGATCGTAATTGTCTCCAGCAGCCTGGTTACCAACTCCAGCATCGCGGCGCCTGTTCCAGCTATCTCGTCGGTATCGCCCACCCAGGTGCATTTAGGCGACGCGGCATTCACACTGCAAGTTAATGGCAGCGGCTTCACAAATACCTCAAGCATAATGGTAAACGGCGCTGCGTTGACGACGACGTATCTGAGCAGTTCCTCGCTGTCGACGCAGGTTCCCGCATCTGATCTATACGAGGGGGGGCAACTCAATATTCTGGTTGTCACGCCGGCGCCTGGAGGGGGAACATCAAACTCCGCCGAGGTCGTCATTCTTCCCGGAATTGCGCTTTCCACTTCGTCGCTCGTATTCGGCAACCTGACTGTTGGCGCATCCAGTTCTGCGCAAACTGCGTCGCTCATCAACGAAACTACATCTCCGCTGACCATTACTTCGATCGCTGCCGAAGGCGACTACACTGCAACAAGTAATTGCGGCTCCAGCCTGGCGGCAAATAGCTCGTGCACGATCAGTGTGGTTTTGAAGCCCAGCAGTGCGGGCACGATCACGGGAACCCTGACGGTCACGGACAGTGCCCCCTCAGGCAGACAAACAGCAAGCCTATTGGGGTTTGGCTTGGCTCCCTACACGGTTGGTGCGACCAACGGAGGCTCACTGTCGGCGTCCGTTTCCAGCGGCAGCACGGCAACCTACAACCTGCAATTGAATGGCAGCGCTGGATTTACCGGCAACGTCAATCTGTCATGTTCAGGAGCGCCTCAGTATGCGACTTGCTCGGTATCGCCTTCCAGCCTCACGCTTACTTCCGGTGGCTCCGGAACGTTTACGGTGAGTGTCGCGACAGAAACCACAACGACCGCTATGGTTGTGAATGCTTCGAGATTCGAATTGGGCGGATTCGGCCTGTTGACGCTTCCACTCATCCTCTTGCTTCGATCCCGAAAGAGGGTCCTGCATTTGTGGCTTACCTGCATTGTGCTTTCGGTTGCATTTCTAAGCTTTGGAATCGCTGGATGCGGGGGAGGCTCGAACGGCAGCTCTGGCACAACCACTCACACCGACTCAACCGTTCCTGGGACCTATACGCTTACAATCACGGCATCGAGCGGCTCGGTCAATTCTACGCAAACACTCACATTAGTCGTGAACTGAGATTCAGACCACGAACGCCTAGCAAAGAGATTTCACGAAGAAATCGTCGCGACGAATGAATAACCTCTGGCATGAGACTCGAACCCGGCACTGGAGAGCTTGCGCACGTGATCGAACTGCGAACAGGCACACGCATCTGGATCGCGGAGGGCGTGACCGATATGCGGCGCGGCTTTCCTGGGCTAAGCGTGCAGGTGCAGACGGTGCTTCAGCAGCAGCCCTTCTCCGGTCATGTGTTTGTGTTTCGCGGGCGCAGGGGCGACACGATCAAGATTCTCTGGTTCGATGGCGATGGTCTTTGTTTGTTTGCCAAGAGGCTTAAGCGCGGGAGATTTGTGTGGCCACAAGCCAGCGAAGGCACCGTCTCACTGAGCCGCGCGCAACTCTCGATGCTGCTCGAAGGCATTGATTGGCGCAGGTCGGAGAGAACCTGGACGCCGCAGATCGCGGTATAAGTTGCAAGCGTGATTCCCCTGTATTCATGCGCATATTATGAGTGACTTACTTATACCTACATGGCATACTTTTTGCATGGATGTTGTTGCGCTTCCAGACCTCGATCAGCTTGATCATGAAGCTTTGAAGTCATTGGTTGTCGAGCAGACGCAGCATGTCGAACATCTGAAGCTGGTCGTTGAAAAGCTGCGCCGCATGATCTTCGGCGCCAAGAGCGAGCAGGCCGTCATCCAGGTTGAGCAGTTTGAGCTGCAACTGGAAGAGACGGAGACGGAACAGGCTGCCGCTGAAGAAAAGATAGAAGTACCTGCGTCAGAGGCCAAGCCTAGTTCCAACTCCCGCCCGTCGCGCCAGCCGCTTCCCGCGCATCTTCCCCGCGAGGTCGTAACTCATCTTCCAGGTCACGACTGCTGCCCCGCTTGCGGCGGCGCGTTGCGCAACTTCGGCGAGGATGTGGCCGAGATGCTGGAGTACATCCCGGCCAACTTCAAGGTCATTCGCCATGTGCGGCCGAAGTTCGCCTGCAAGCTGTGCGAGCGCGTTGTTGAAGCTCCCGCGCCGGCGCGCGTCATCGAGCGCGGACTCGCGGGGCCGGGTTTGCTAGCGCATGTGCTGGTGGCGAAATACGCCGATCACTGCCCGCTCTTTCGCCAGTCTGAGATCTACGCGCGCGAAGGCGTCGATCTGGATCGCTCGACGCTGGCCGGTTGGGTGGGCGCGTCCAGCGAGTTACTGACTCCATTGGTCGAAGAGCTGCGCAAGTATGTCTTATCCGCGAAGAAGATTCATGCCGATGACACGCCGGTTCCGGTGCTCGCTCCGGGTAATGGCAAAACCAAGTCTGGTCGCCTCTGGACTTATGTGCGCGATGAACGAGCCGCCGGTGAAAACACCGCGCCCGCCGTGTGGTTTGCTTACTCGCCAGATCGCAAGGGTGAACATCCAAAGCTGCCTGACCGGTGTTTCCCGAAGTGTCCACTTAAAATAAGTGGACACTTCATGTATCGGTGGTTGACTCAAAAGCGGTACTCCTGGTTCCAATAATCATGGGAGCAACATACCCTCGGCGATATCATTGAGTATCTTTCGAAGTGGCGGTCACCAAGGAGGAAAACCCCGCGAGATGGAATCGGAAGTTAACCGCCGCATTCTCTGCCAGCGCGCCTATGCTATGAAGAAGCATCGCGCAACGCGCCTCCATTACGACCTCAGATTGGAGTGGAACGGAGTGTTACTGAGTTGGGCCCTCCCGGAAGGACCCGGCTCTCGCGCCGGAGTGCTTCGTGAAGCTATCGAGATGGAAGATCACAGCGTGGCAAACCTGCTGTTTGAAGGTGTACTTGAAAGTATCCGTCAGAGCAACCGCATCTGTTGTGCGGGCTGAGTTTGTGATGAACTTTCTTTATGAGTGAAGCGGGAGCGGTGAGTTTGAAGCATCGTCGCCGGAGCCGTGCGGAAGCCGCGCAGTTGGTTGCCGAGTATGAAACCAGCGGATTGACGCGGAAGGCGTTTTGCTCGCGGCGCGGAGTGTCGGTGGCGGCGCTGGATAAGTATCGGCGGCTTTATCGCCAACCGACCGCGCGAGCTGCAAAGCGTTTGCTTCCGGTGGAGTTATTGCACGATAACTCGGCAGTTACGGCAAGCGGGGACGAACCGTGCAGTCATTTGTGGCTGGAGTTCACCAACGGGCGGCGGATCGCAGTGGGGCGCGGGTTTGATGCACCCACGCTGGAGCGTTTGGTGAGTCTGTTGGATCGGGCGTAGCGCGTGTTCGGCCTGGGCGCGGCGACGCGCATCTACCTTGCGCCTGGCGCTACGGATATGCGCAAAAGCTTCAATGGCCTGTATGGCCTGGTGCGCGATCAGTTGCTGTGCAACCCGATGAGCGGCCATGTGTTTTTGTTTTCCAACGCGCAAAAGAATCGGCTGAAGATATTGTTTTTCGATGGCACGGGACTTTGGGTTTGCGCGAAACGAATCGAGCGAGGCCGCCTTCACTGGCCTTCTGATGATGCCGAGCAAGGCAAGGTGGTGTTGAGCCGTGAAGAATTTGCGCTGCTTGTGGGAGGCATCGATCTCGGGCAAACAAGCAAGCGCAAGTGGTATCGCAAGCCTGTTGGCGAGGAATCAAATATGTCACGAATGACCGCATGATTACTGTTGATTTCCATACTTATCCACAGCGTTATATGTTACAAAAGAAGCATGGTGAGCGTGCCTCTCCAACCGATTGTTTCGCCACACTCCGATCCTCTCTCCGTCGAAGTCATCTCACAATTACAACGCGAGCTTGCCTATGCGCAACTGAAGATCCAGTTTCTCGAAGAGCGTCTGCGGCAAATGCGCATCGCCAAGTACGGCAAGGCCAGCGAGAAGCTCAGTGATCTTCAACTGGAACTACTCGAAGCTGAGCCGGAGTCAGCCGCGAAGAAGTTATTGCCGAGAGTGAGCGTGATCCTTTCGCGGAATCATCGCCGGCAATCGATAACGAAAGTGCTTCTCCGCAACAGCGAGACAAGAAGAAGCATCCGGGCCGGCAGACGCTGCCCGCGCATCTGACTCGCGTCGAGAAGATCATCGTTTGCACGCCCGATCAGTGCATCTGCGGCGGCTGCGGCAAAGAAACTGCGGTCATTGGTTACGAAGAGAGCGAAGTGCTCGACGTGAAGCCCGCCGAGTATTTCGTGCGCGTGACGAAGCGCGAAAAGCGCGCCTGCAAGCGGTGCGAGGAGTTAGGCGTGGCAGTTGCTTCGGTGCCTGAGTCGATCATCCCCAAGTCACTGGTCTCCGATCAAATCATCATCGGCACGGTCGTCGCCAAATATTGCAACAGCCTTCCGCTCTATCGGCAGAGCGCGATTCTCAAGCGCGATACGGGCCTTGACATCAGCCGCTCCACGATGGACGGCTGGGTGATGCAAGTCGGCGAGATGCTTCAGCCCATCGTCCGCGTGATGCGCAGTGAGTTATTAAATGGTAACTACATCCAGGCTGACGAAACGCCCGTCGATGTGCAGACGCATGACAAGCGCGGGTGCAATCATCAAGCCTATCTATGGCAATATGGATCGCCGGGTGGATCGGTCATCTTCGACTTCCGCATGGGCCGCGAGCGCGAAGGGCCAAAACAATTTCTCGGCCAGTTCAGCGGCATTTTGCAAACCGATGGCTACGCCGCCTACGAAAACGGTATCGGCGGGCCAGCGATGGTGCATGCCTGTTGTCTCGCGCATGCGCGCCGCAAGTATATCGATGCCATCAAGGTCGATCCCAAAGACAAGGACTCGGCAAGCATCGTCGCGTTGATGGATGAGTTATTCGCCATCGATGCCGAGGCGCGCGCGCAGAAGATGAATCACGCCGAACGTCATGCGCTGCGCATGGCAAGCGCGCCTGCGCTCGTGGCCGAACTGCGCAAGCAGATACAGGCCGCGCAGAGCAAGGTTCTGCCCCAAAGCGCCGCGGGCAAGGCCGCGCGATACACCTTGGATTTATGGAAAAAGCTGACCATCTTCCTCGAATATCCTGAGCTGGAGTTATCCAATAATCTGGCCGAGAACTCCATGCGCTCGGTTGCGATCGGCCGCAAGAACTGGGTGCATCTTGGCAGCAAAGAAGCCGGGCCAAAAGTGGCGGCGATCTTTTCCATCGTCGAAAGTTGCCGCAGACTTGGCCTGCCGATCCGCGAATACCTGGCAACCGTCCTGCCTGGACTTGCCGACCGTTCCGTGAAAAGCCTCGACCAACTTACCCCGGCAGCCTACGCGGCCAGCAAAGCAAAGTAACCTATCTGAACGCCGCCGCTTCGGTCAACCGTGTAGTTGGTCGGACGCATACGCTCTTTCCAGCTTGGCCTCAGGTAGAGGTCCCGATTGGCTCAGTGACCAACGGCATTCATGTGCCGACCTGGGATTCGCTAGAGGCCGATACGCTGTGGACCACTGCTTGCGGCAAAAAACGCTGGCGCGAAGATCGAACTGTCGAAGATGACATCCGGAACCTCACCGACGAACATATCTGGCAGATGCGGTCCACGGAGCGAAAGACTCTGATTGAGCGGTTGCGTAAACGGTATGCCCGCCAGCAAGCTGCGGAAGGTGGTGCCCCATCGGATGCGAACAATATCTTCGACGAAAATGCGTTGACTCTAGGATTCGCGCGGCGCTTTGCAACTTATAAGCGTCCCGATCTTCTCCTGCTTGATCCGGAGCGCCTGGTACGCCTTCTCTCTGACCCACAACGACCGGTACAACTGATCATTGCCGGCAAGGCACACCCTCAGGATTTGCCGGGGCAGGCGTTGATCAAGAAGTGGAAGGATTTCATCCGGCGTCCGGAGGTTCGTTCAAGAGTCGTTTTCTTGAGTGACTACGACATGATGCTGGCGCAGCACATGGTTCATGGAATCGATCTATGGATCAATACACCGCGTCGTCCCTGGGAGGCTTGCGGAACGAGTGGTATGAAGGTTCTTGTCAATGGCGGTTTGAACTTATCGGAATTAGATGGCTGGTGGGCAGAGGCCTATTCTCCAGAGGTTGGATGGGCGATCGGAGACGGTAAAGAGCATGGCGACGATCCTGCCTGGGATCGTACCGAGGCTGAAGCCGTCTATGCTGCATTGGAGAACGAAGTCATTCCAGAGTTCTATGAGCGGAATGAAAAAGGTCTTCCGCAGAAGTGGTTGGCGCGTGTCCGCGAGAGTATGGCGCGGCTCTGTTCGCCGTCGTCCAAGCACGCGATGATTGCCTCGATCACCCGCTTGGTCTCTTGAGGACCTCGCACTGGAATGGAGATGACACCAGCCTGTTCAGCCGGGTAGTCGTTTCCTCCTACAAACAGGGCATCTCCGACATAGATCATTTCTTTCACAGAAATGCCAAGTGTCTCTTGAAGCTTCTTGATCCCGTAAGCTTTGTCGATGCCCGGCTTGGTAACATCAATGGACGTCGCGCCACCGAGGCGCACCGAGAACTCCGGAATCAATGTGTCAAGGATCGTTTTGATCTTCTTCCGTTTGGCGAAATCCGCATCCCATGTTTCTTTTTCTTCTAAGGGAGCTTGCTGGCCAAGTGCGGAATACGTTACCTGGCTTCCACGATCCTCAATGGTCTCGCCCCACGTCTTTTCGACAGTGAAGCCAGCGTCTTTGGTGGCCTTCTTTAAGGAACTGACGATCTTCTGCTTTTCTGCGGCAGTGAGGTCCTCTGAATAGAGCTTCTTCCACTCTCCGGTGTGTTGAAAGAACTCCGTTCCGCAGGTTGGAAGAATCGATAGCTTTGCCAGGCTGTCGTCCTGCGGCAGATGGGAGAGCACCTGCTTTTCAAACTGTAGCCATGCGCCTCCGGAGATGATCGCCACCTTGACCACGCCGAGCAGGTCATGCAGAAGCGACGACATCTCGGCATCGAGGGCCGACTTGCTTGCGGCGAGCGTTCCGTCGAGATCAAAGACAATCAGCTTTTTTACCATTCATCCACCTCAATATTCTTTGAGCCTCACTTGGATTGTCCGTCCACGCTGGCTCCTTCGTTATTGGACTGTCTAAGAGGATTCGGGCAGCGCGATCTCCAACAATGTTACTGCGCTGTTGGGGTGAAACTCACATGTGCCGACCACCGCAGGCAAGAGCCATACTTCGCCTTTATTGACGCCATACGCGGAGCCGCCACCTTCGAACCACCCCGAGCCCTCAATGCAAACGAGCGCGCGCGGCATCCCTGCGGCACCGACGTTAAACGGTGATTCTCCGTGCAGGCGCCACAACAGAAAATGTTCACAATCAAAGAGTCTTTCACGCTCCGCGGGAATGGTGCTCACCACAGTGGGAGTCACGAGCCCACCATTGCTGTCTGCGAAATCAATACTGGCAAGCGCCTGATCGACCTGAAGTGGCCGTGGCTGCCCAGTCTTTGCGTCAACATGACCCCAATCGTAGAGGCGGAATGTCACATCGCTGTTCTGCTGAATCTCAAAGACGACAACATCACCGCCCAAGGTGTGAACCGTTCCAGCAGGAATGAATATCCATGGTCTTGGGCACCGCGATCACCCGTACGCCCTGCCGGTTAAGTTCAGCGGCGTAGCTAAGCGTGTCGTCGCCGCCGATCGCCACCACGTAGTCAAGCCCCAGCGCCTCGATATTCTTCAGCACCGCCGATGTCACGTCAAAAAGTGTGCTGGTCACGCCATTCTTGAAAGATTGCCTGCTCGGAAACTGTTGTCCGCTGAGAGCCGGTGGCAACTCTTGCATCTTGGCTGGATTGGTGCGCGAAGTGTGCAAATAGGTACCGCCGGAGCGATCAATGGTGCGAGTGTTTTCGCGATTGAGAGACTCGATATAGCGTGACCGGCTGACTGGGTCTTTCAGATCGACGTGTGTCAGTCCTTCCCAGCCACGGTGTATGCCAAGAACCTCGTATCCGATTTCAGTTCCTCTGTAGACAACCGATTTGATGACCGAATTCAGGCCCGGAACATCGCCGCCGCCTGTGAGAATGCCAATGCGCTTCGTGGACATGATAATCCCCCTGAACAGAAATACTTTTTCAACTCCAAGAAGCGCCGGTTCGTTTGCTGAGCTATGGTCGTCATGTATATTGGCTCGCACAAAGCTGCACGGTCCTATGGCTACCTTCCCCGCCCAACGAGTTATACAACTGCTCCAATGTCAATCGCTCGCTGAGCTCATCCTGGACCAGCGTAAGCTTTGCGAAAAAGTATTTGAATCGCTTACAAGCACTTCCAGATAGCTCGTTGCCCACGACACGCCTTCCCAACGACATCGGCCATCAGCACACCAATGCAATTTGCCCCATCTACCATCTGGTACGGCTGCTTGCTGAATAGTCTGTCAGTTTCTTGCGCTGATGAAGGCCAAACAGAAAGTTGTTCGAGAAACACAACTATTCGTGTGTATCTCTAACCGCTTATGACGCAATAGACAACGAATCTAAGCCCCATGTTTCGTGCCGCGTCGTCGCTGCGTATAAAACCAATTCCGCGCGATTATTACACCTCAAGAAGTGCATCATCCAGGAAATGCAAGCATTCACAGTCTCTTCTGGAAGGCTCAAGTTGTGAGCAATATCGCGCTCGCTCAGGTTTTTCCCGATCAACCCATAGATGGGGCCTAGAACTCCTATCTCTTCCCAATAGCATTGCATTTTATGCCCTCTTTCATCTCGCTGTGAACGCGCGTGATCTTAGCCCGGATCAGGCCCGAAATCGGACGCGTGCCGCTGTTGGAACATCCTTCGTAATTTGTTCGTGAACGTGCATATTCGGCCCAGTTCGACGATCATGTCAGGTCATAATCTGCGTTCAGAATCTTCTACTCTGCCCGCGCTCGCGAATGAAAGAGCTTCTTTCTTCACGGGCTACTCAAGCATCGAGTGAGATGATGGTATGGCCGATAGTCAAGCTGCGACTGCTCAACATTGAACACTGATGAGTTTCGAGAGTACAAAGTGATTTATGGACTTCAGTGACATTTGAATGCCCCCAATTTATCATCGTAGTCCGCGATGCAGTGGGAGAGAAAAGTGAAAATGCACTGAGACAAGGCGAGGGCCAGAGATATATCTCTGGCTCTCGTGGGGACTTCATCACTTTAACCTTTCACATTACTCACTAGTCGGTAATATAGGCGACACTCGGGGCATTAAAAAAGGCTCTGACCAAACTGGGCATTTTCTTGATTGCGGCCAGTTGCATTTCAATCTTCTCGCTCAGCTTTTCACCCTTGCGTAGCGGCGTTCTGGATACCCCAGTCCGCTTTACATGACTCCAGACCAGTTCGTCCGGATTCAGTTCCGGCGCGTAGCCGGGCAGAAAGTGGATCGTCAGCCGCCCTTCGGTCGAGGCCACATACTCCTTTACCAGTTTGGTTTTGTGGGCAGGAAGTCCATCCACCACCAGATGAACGGGCTTGGTGCGATGGCGCATCATCTGCTTGAGCAACGTGACGAAGAGTTGGGCGTTGAGGCCGCCCTGATAGGTCGAATACCAGAAGGCACCCTTGGAGTTCACCGCGGATGCGGCGCTGATCGACTGCCGCTGACCGGGCCGCGCGATGACCGGCGTCTCGCCTTTTTTGCCCCAGGTCTTGCCATGCACGGTGTCGGCGCGAAAGCCCGATTCATCCCAGAAGTACACTTCGCCGCCTTGCGCTTTCGCCGCGCTGGCTATGGACGGGAAGGTCTCTCGCTTCCATTTCTCAATCGCTTCCGGATTGCGCTGATAGGCGCGTTCGAGTGGCTTCTGCGGCGTGAGTCCGAGTTTGGCGAGCAGTTCGCCCACCGCTGTAAGGCCAAGTTTCACACCAAGCTTCTGCTCGATCAAACTGGCGATCATGGCCCGCGTCCAAAGGCCGAAATCCAAACCGTACTGGCGCGGGTCTTTGCCGTTGACCCAGGCGAACACCTGCTTCTCCTGACGCGGAGTCAGTGTGCGCGGACGCCCGGTTGCAGGCCGCGAGCGCAGCGCTTTCAAACCCTTGCCAAGACTGGAGGCGACAGCAAGCCACTTGTAGATCGTGGTGCGATTGAACCCGTAAGAGGCGATCACTGACGAGGGCCGTTCGCCTTCGCGAACGCGTTCAACAGCCATCAAACGAATGGATTCAAGAGTCTTGTGATCGAAGGTGCGCCCATCTCGCTGCATGACTCATGATACGAAATTGCGGGCTTGATTACTACAATAATGTCGCCTTACTTGCCGACTTGTGAGTAAATGCATGGCCCCAAGCGCGGATCACCAAATCACCTTGTCATCGGAGACCAGTCGTTCATTCCTGGCCATCGCTCAGTACCAATAGCCTGGAACCCATGACCAGCCCCACCAGCGCTCGTTCCAGTGGCCGGGCATCCACGCGGCCTCTGACCAAGGGTTATCAAGCCAATAACCGCCATCCCATTGCCAGTTGTCGCCGTCCCAGTAGTAATCGCCAGCCACCCAGCTAGTGTTTGCGTGAGGTGTCTTGGGAATCTTTTCAGCCTTCGCCGCAGGCTTCGGTTTTGCAGTCTGGTGAACGGCCACTGCTGTGGTTGACTTCTCCGGGTGTCCGGTGGTCTTCGTCGCCACCGCTGGCTTTGTGGAACTGTTGGTCTGGGCTACCACGTTTGTCGCCGGCCAAGCAAACAGGATCATGGCGGCAAAGAGGAAAGTCGCGAATTTCTTCGAGATCACGTAGCTCGCTTCATTTCTTTTCAGATTTGTACGAACGGCCCCGTCGGTCTCCCACCGCGCCGCTTACGACTCCAGCATCAACATGGCAGGCCTCTCCAAAATCGAAGACAAGACCGATGCTACGGTTGGCAGTTCCAGCTGAATGTTCAATCTTGAACACACTTGGCAATCGTGTATGCGATACAAACTTCATTGGAGCAGATGCTCTTTTGCAGCGGTATGAATAGTCCGGTTCAATTTTCAGTGTGCGAGAAATGCTTCTCTTGTTCTTGTGCATACCAAGCATGCACAAACGGTTCCGCCACCTACGAGCAACACCGAGAAGACAGAGGTATGAGTCCAGCACGAAGATGGAACAGAAGCCTTCATCTCTGGGAGTCTGTCGAGTTGAGTTTTTAACTGGCACGAGGGAGCGGTGAGCAAATGTGGTCAGGATTCGCATGACTGCTCCGAAATACTGTGATTCTACGCAATGGAATTCCTTTGAAACGACTGTCCGTGTTTGCGCGTGTCTGAAGTGTGGACTTTGGGCGCTTGTACTGAGTATTGATCGCCACAAACTGTAGAGAGGCCGGACCAGATAATGCAGACATTTTCAAATCGAACAGGCGCGGGTAAGCGCGACCATCAATGGGGTGTGATTCTCGCCGGGGGAGATGGGAAGCGATTGCTTCCGCTAACGCGGAAGATCGCAGGGGATGACAGACCCAAGCAATTCTGCGCAGTGATTGGAGAGGCAACATTGCTTCAGCAAACCCGCCGTAGAGTTTCCCGAGCAGTCGATCCCGGGCAGACTCTTCTGGTTATGAATAAAGTTCACGAGCGCTTCTATCGGGATCAAATCGCGGACGTACCTCTGTCGCGCCTTCTGCTCCAGCCACAAAACCGCGGGACGGCTGCCGCCATTTTATATAGTTTGATGCGAGTCCAGGAACTCGACCCGAAGGGGCTGGTTGCCTTTTTTCCGTCCGACCATCATTTTATGGATGACAGAGCATTCGTCGACCAAATCGGGCTGGCATTTATGCTCGCTGAGTCTAACCCTGAGAGGGTAATCCTGCTAGGCATTGAGCCTGATACGCCTGAGGAGTCTTATGGATGGATTCGAGCCCGGCCCTCGTATCGAGAGCGCTTGCGGGAACTCCGTGGCGCACGTCAAGCGATTCTGGGAAAAGCCTACCAAGGAGGTTGCTTTTGACTTAATGCATAGCGGTTGCCTTTGGAATAGCTTTGTTATGGTCGGGCGGGTTGACAGATTTCTCGAACTCACTCAAAGGGCGATACCGCGCTTACACAATTCCTTCGAATCCATTCGGAAATCATTCCAGACGGCAATAGAAGGCCTTGTCTTGTCCGCACTGTATGACGTCATTCCATCCTCCAGCTTCTCTGATGAGGTTCTCTCCGTCAGTCCAAATGGCCTTGCTGTCATGCGAGGTTCTGGCCTCGGTTGGAGTGACCTGGGAGAGCCTGGTCGCGTTCTTTCCACTCTCGCACGCATTGGACCCAAAACCGACCATGGCCTTACGAACAATCCAAATACGGCGATTGTCTCGACCGCTTGATGTTCGCGGATTACTTTTTAGGGCAGGTCGCCCCCGGCTATCGCGATTGTGTAAAACAATCAGATGAAGAGCCGTAAGCGGAAAATGGGAGAGATACAGATGCCCATCGAGAGTGCAATTGTTGCATCTGAGTAAGATAGTTTTCCATCTTCACGCGATGCACATACTTCATCGACGAGATGGTTCTCCAAGTTAGTCTGAAATAATTGTCAACCATATGGTGCGAGCGCTGTGGTATCTGTCAGAACTTACTTGCAGATCAGTTGCCATACAGAGACATATCTGGTCACCACAATGCTTACCGGATATCCTTCAGACTATGATTGGCTGAATCCAGGCAGGCAGCTCTATTTCACTTTTGCATCCCGTAACAGTTTGGCCCGCCGTTCTTCGTACTCCTCGCTCGTGATCTCCCCGGCGGCATATCTCCTTTGCAGGAGTTGCAAGGGAGATTGCATTTCCCAATAAGTAGTTCTGCGCATGGGCATCATGAACGAAAAGAATACAATCCAAAGGAGTACCCAGAACATCCACCAAAACCAATGCATTCCCCAAAAATATTAGTACATCGCTTGACTCCTAACATATGCTGTTGAGGGTGTCTCGCCCGGTGCCAGTGAGTTAAGAAACGTCTTCACCGGATAGTGCGAGTCTGCTGCCGACATCTCGAATGACGAACATAATTCCAACCGACGAACCGGTAATAGGTTCGGACGGACGTGACATCGAGTGAGACGACTCTACGACTGGCAGCCATGGGTTTGCTGTCTATAATTGACCAGGCTCTCGGCCAATGTGCGGACGGTGTCCACTGCGGAATGTGGCGCTGCTATTCTCTCGTGAAATCTCAGGCACCCTTTGTATTCATTCTGGATTTGGATGCATTGGAGCAAGTTGGCGGCAATGTATACGATTGCTCAGCACCTTAAAATGCAAAGTGGAAAACTGCAAATGCAACAGACAGAAATGCTTCCTTAAAAATGGAGGACACAATGCCCCAGAGCAATTATGACAATGCGGCGGACCTGCACATCTACGCAGCCCACGCCCACACCGCCGCCGCCGCCGCACACCACCGTGGCGATCACGAAGCCGCGGAGGAACTGAGCTCAAAGGCTCACGACTACTCGACCGAAGCTTCTGAGAAGACACTTGAGATCGCGCAGCAGCTTCACGCCCCTATGAGGGCTTAGATTGTTTTCAACTACAACCTCGAAATTTGGGAGACATGTAAAATGGCCGCTCCGAGCAGCACTTTCGACCCACAGGCGAACCGTATCAACCGTTCAGAAGCGCGGCACAGATTATTCGGAGTTGATTCAGCTTCCTCTCTTCAGTTGGTGCCCCGTCCCAAGCGTCCGGTCAGGATAGCGGTGATCGGAAATCATCTTCCGAGGCAGTGCGGAATTGCAACTTTCACCACTGACTTGTGCGATGCGATCGCTGCCGAATACGGAACGGCCCAACTATCAGTCGTAGCGGTCAATGACGGGCAATCATCCTACTCATACCCGGAGCGGGTTCGATTCGAGATCAGCGAAGATGATATAGCGTCTTACAGGGCAGCCGCCGACTTTTTGAATAGGAGCAATGTCGATCTAGTGTGCTTGCAGCATGAATATGGAATCTACGGAGGCAAATCCGGAAGCCACATCATTGAGTTGCTGAAACGCCTTAAAATGCCGGTGGTGACAACTCTGCACACGGTGCTTCGTGAACCGAATTCTGACCAACGAGTTGTGATGTACAAGATTGCCGCACTCTCAGAGCGCCTTTTCGTGATGAGCCAATACTCCTCGCGTGTTTTGCGGGAGGTGTTCAATGTTTCTGCCGAGAAGATCAAGCTGATACCTCATGGCATCCCAGACCTGCCTTTTGAGCGGTCGGATATTTTCAAGGAAGCTTTCTCTTGCCAAGGCAAGAGTGTCCTTCTCACGTTTGGGCTGCTCTCTCCGAACAAAGGGTTCGAAAACGTGATTCAAGCCATGCCGCGCATCTTGTCCAGTCACAGCAACGCTGTCTACATGATTGCCGGCGCCACTCACCCGCACATCCACGCACGGGAGGGAGATCGTTACCGGATTGAATTGCAGGCTTTGGCGAAGAAACTTGGGGTGGAACGGCAAGTCCTGTTCGTCAACCGGTTCGTCAGTCCGGGAGAGATGGCTTCGCTGGTCGGCTCGGCCGACATTTACATCACGCCCTACTGTCATGAAGCGCAGGCTGTATCGGGAACCCTGGCATATGCCATGGGCGCTGGGAAGGCCATCATCTCGACCCCATACTGGCACGCCGCGGAACTGTTGGACCATGGGCGCGGAATGCTGGTGCCGTTCGAGAGCCCAACCGCCATCGCGACAGCGACAATCGCACTCCTAGCCGACGATGTGGCACGCGGAGAAATGCGCGAACGTGCCTACCCTTCGCATAATATGCATCGGCCGTCACGCCGCATGGGACCTGGTTCCCGGAGAATGCACCACTCATCGCGATCACACGGACGGCTGGGAATCTGCGGCGGACTACCGGTAACAATTCAAAGCCAGACATGCCCGGCATATTAAGGTCGGACAGCAGAATTTCTGGAATCTCCTGGTTAATCTCGGCCAGAGCTGCTAAGCCACCCGACGCACATCGGACGCGATGTCCGAGTTCCCCGAGAACCTCTGCGAGGGAGGTTCGCACGGATTCCTCATCCTCTACGATCAAGATGGAAGCTTTGAGAACTGACATTTCTTGCTCCGATAATCACACTTGAGTTCTGCCGCGAGTATGTCATTGCTTCATTTTCAATACGGGTCATTCATGACTGGGATTTACGATCTTAGCGAGCTTTGGCCGGCGCCTCGGGGCATTGGGGACGCCGGGCTTTATTGCGTTGTCGTTAGGCATTCGATCATGGAGAACTACCTCCAGAGGAGTTCTTCAATGTCCGCACATTCTCATGAAAAAGATTCGCAAGCAGCGCGACTCTTGGTCCCCGACGGCTTCTCCCCCGAAGATGTCAAGAACCTCTCCAGCGTGCTCAACGCCTTGCTGGCCGACGCATTTGCTCTTTACCTCAAGACCAAGAATTTCCATTGGCACATGAGCGGACAACACTTCCGCGACTATCATCTGCTTCTGGATGAACAAGCCAGTCAAATCTTCGCCATTACCGATACCATCGCCGAGCGTGTGCGCAAGGTGGGTGGTACCACAATTCGTTCCATCGGTCACATCAAAAGTTTGCAAAGGATCGCTGACAACGACCAGGAGTTTGTTGGTCCAACCGAGATGCTGCGCGAGTTGCTCGGAGACAACAAGACACTGGTGGAAAGTCTGCGCGCGGCGCACGAAGTCACGAGTAAAGCCCGAGAATACGCAACCACCAGCCTGATCGAAATCTGGATCGACGAGGCCGAGCGGCGTGCTTGGTTCCTGTTCGAAGCGACGCGATAAGACATTCTCCTTCCAGCCTTGCGCTCTACAAAGAACGGTCTGCGACCTTACTCGATCTGCAATCAGTGAACGATAAAAAGGCAGTCCTGCACTTCTTACTCAACCGGGGTGAAAGTGCAGGATTGTGATTCCTGACATTGGGCAGTGCGGCACGCGCTTGGCCGATACGAATGGCTCAGCCTTGCGTCGGCCGGCACTGCTGTGTTTCTTTTGGCTTCTTCGGCGTCATGATCGCAAACTCCTGATTGTAGTCCTACCATTCATCGGGAATGTCGGTTAATTTGTCTCTCTTTGCTCGGAATCCAAATCACCGCCAAGACTGACTCGGTATTCTCCTTCGTCCTCCTCCTCCTCGTCAAATTCACTGCCTTCCTGTGTTGCCGCGAACGCCTCTCGCTCCTGTTTATCCCGGCGAACAGTCAGCAGTTGCGTTCCAATCGTGTGTTTCGGCACAAAGCAATAGTTGTAGAACGCCTCGAACAGCGCGACACTCGGAACCCTATTTTGCTCCAAGAGATCGCGGAGATGATGCGTGTATAGAGCGCGGAATGACTCTGGCGTGATGATGTGCGTCAGTCGCTTGCCGGTGAACCGCGTGGTCGCCACAAGCCAATTCTTCTCGATCCAGGCATGAATCTCGGATTTCCTGATGCGAAGAATCCTGGCCAGCGCTTCGACCGAGAAACAATCGCACCGAATGTCTTTCACCTTCAAGCTGTTTCTGCGCAATGCGCAACGAATAGCGTTCGGGCTGCGACCGAGAATGCGCCCGGCCTCTTCTACTGAGTGCGTGGACAGCGTCTCGCGCAGAGTTTCAATTTCTTCTTCCGTCCAGCGGCGATGCTCGCCTCTGCTCTTCAGACCGAATTGGAGAACGAATCGCCAACACGCTTCTCTGGATCGGCCTGTCTGCCGTTGCAAGCGACGAACGAGTTGATCGAGCTTTGGTCCTGATAACACCTGGGCCTGGAGCGCCAACCTTTGCGCCTCCCGACCCCAGACGACGGAAGACCTCTTTCCGTGATCACCAGCCATGGGGACATCTCTTCGCTGGGGAATGCGGAGAAAACCCCTATTGATTTGTCGAGAAACAAATGCTGGGACAATCTGGCTGCTCTATCCCTGCATCTACTAAAGGCACTTTGCCAAGACGTTTGGGGCAGGGAAAAAGAATATTTTTCTTGTAATATTTTCAGTCATGTTCTGGGCTATACTCTTGGCATTGTAGTGGTTACCCCCCGATGCTGAAACTTGCATATGAAACCACGCAGTCGCACATGGCAGGAGCTGACATGGAGTTGGGCCTATTCGACCGGGAACCCGGCGTCGGATCAGAAAATGGAGGCCGCTGTCAATGCAGCCCGGCCTTACGCGATTCTGTGCGTCTGGACATTCCTCAACGATCACGCCGCCGCTTACGACATCATGGACCATGCTGTTGAGAATGTTACGGGCTATATCGTTCGTCATCCGGATTGCTCAGAGAAGAAATTGCTGTTGCGCACCAAGAGCGTGATCAAACGCCGCGCGCGGCAGCAGTCCACAAAGCGGAATCGAGAGATTCAATTTGGCTCTCTCATTGACATGGAAAAGTTGTATATTGGACAACCAGAAGCAGAGTTGAGGGTCTACGCAATCGAGATCTTCAAGCGCCTTTCCCCGTTCGCACAATCAATCGCAAATAGGCGCTCGCTGGGGTACTCGTGGCGGAAGATCGCCGAGGATCTTGAAATGGACCACACTGCTGTTCGGCGTGCATATTTCCGGGAGATGGAGTCGTTGCTCCATGATCTCTCCCAACCTGGAGAATTGTCTCAATGTTGATGAAATTGCGTTGGTTCTCTCGTGCCGAAGATCGCCTTGATGCATGGGTCACAAGGCGCCATCAAGAACTTGTGCTCGACGGGAGAACTGCGCCTATCGGCCCTTGTCCTGACGAAATGTTTTTGGAAGGCATTGCCAGACAGTCCAAGCAAATTGTCCTGTCAGACCCGAGAGTCGATCATGCAGCGAACTGTCCTGTCTGCATGAGTCGGTTGCTTGAACTGCGGTCCCGCCATCAGTCGCGCCGGCGAAGACTGGTGTTTACCGCCGCTGTTGGTTGTTGTCTCCTGCTTGTCTCCGCATTCGTCGTAGTGTCGTGGCGCGGATCGAACATGCCGCACCAGGCCAACACTATGGCGGCGATTCCTGAGACCATCGACCTATCGAATGCCGGGACGCTTCGGAGCATTCCATCCAACTCAGCCGAACCAAGTTTGTTGCAATCGGTGTCGTTACCGGCTGCATTGGTCAAGGTGAGAATCGTCCTCCCCCGCTACAGCAGACCTGGTCATTACATGATCGCTGTCACGCGCGATCAGACGGCCAATGACCCACTGGCCCACGGTAATGCAACCTCAATCGGTAGTGGAGACCGGGAAGAGGTCTCAGTTGATCTTGACCTGCGGAAATCCAAACCGGGGGCCTATTATCTTTCGACGACCCATGAGCAGGATCAGGCGTCTTACTGCTATCCGCTTCAAATCAAGTGATAGGGCGGCGGACGTGATCCTGAAAATGCGAGTTGGACTGCAACAATCGAAGAACAAAACGCGTGATAAGCAATTTTGGTTGACGCCTGTCGACCTATCGACCCCAATCGTTTTCGGAAAATTCGTCCGGTACGTGGTCAGTCCAATGGTTTTGTATTCATATCGCTGAATGGTATTGCGCGGGTAATTGAAAGCGCTTCGGCGTGGGGTGGACGCGACCAAAAATCGATCCGGAGTCCCATGGGGACAGCACATCATGATCCCATGAATCCCAAATCCTTCACTCTATTCGCAACATACCACGAAATCCCTGCCCTCATGTTCTCTCCTCAATGAGCCAGATGGACGAAGTCTCGGGGGCGCATCAGTTTCTCCAGGTAGCGGGATTTCATTTGCTTGCTGGCCATGATTTGCATGACGGGGGGAGCATGAGAATCACACCCAGAATGGCCGCCATGGCACGATGATTCCAGTGGGCTTGATTGTCGAAGATCAGGTTCTGCAGCTTGCCTCGCTCGATAGCCATCAGCACGGCGCGGTGAATCGTGCCGACAAGGCACTGAATGAGAGAGTATCATTCTGAGATGTACCTTGCGTTGAAGATGAGTCGTGTTATCACAAGAAAGAGTGGAATCGATGGTTCCTCCCCAAAAGACGCGTGATTTGGCGCGCAGCCTCGTTGCATCTGAGGCCGATGCACGTGCAACCAGCCTGCATATCAAGCCTGCAACTGTACGCGCCTATGAGAAGCTGCGTCGGCAACTGAGCGCGCCTGTGGGCGTAGACGGCTTTCAATTGCTTGCATCGCGCGCTTTGGCCCTTGCCAAGTCACAGTCTCCCAGGCTCAGCGCAGTACAGGTCACAGCAAGTGGTGAATTGCATGGTCTGAGTGACGTTGAATTGCAAAAGGGCACAGGTGCGGATGAGGACGACGAGGCCGGAGTCCTTTTGATTACGCAGTTGATTGGGCTGTTTCTTACCTTCCTTGGCGAGGCAACAACTCTGCGTTTAATCGAAGATTTGCGTCTTCAGGTTGACGCCAGGAAAGAGTTGGTCGCGGCCGCAGTAGTAGACACGTCAGCCTCAGCAGTCGATGAACCGGCAATGGCTGCAGCATTTGAAGACCTACTGCTGGAAATCAACCGCTTGCGGAGTGTGAGCGATCATATCGAAGCCCTCGCAGACAAACATTCCGACATGGAGCAAGGGCTTGCAAGCGTTGTGGGCAACATCCGCAATATCGCTACTGTATTGGACATATTCACCCTCATCCGAAGCAAGGCAGGCGGCCCGCAAGATGAGATTCCAGGCCTGCAAACGAATCGCTACATGAATTGATTTCCAACACTGGCATTTGAGTCTACATTGAAGACCGGTAGGCAGATAATCCAATGGTTCGGTATCTTGCGATATGATGGAACCGTCTCCTTGATCCTTCGTGAAGTGCTTGACGGATCTCTGAATCTCAACCCTGGAATGATGCTGAATTGAAAATGACGATTTCCCCAGAGATGCGAGATTTGGCCCAGCGACTTCTTACCTATGAAGCCGAAGTGGACAAGAGTTCCACGCCAATGGAGTCTTCCACCCTTCGCACCTATGAGAGATTGCGCCAGTGCCTTGTGGCCATCGCGGGCGTGGCTGCCTTTCAATCGATCGCGGCCCGTGCTTTGACGCTCGCCCAGGCGGAAGTTCCCAGTCTATGCTCGGTGCGGGTTGCTGCAGACGGGGCCTTGCAGGGGCTGAGCAACGTTGAGCCTCAGGGCACTATGGGCAAGGATCAGGCTGATAACCAGCAGTCAGGCGAAGACCCGCCTGGTGAAGATGGAGCCATTCTCATCGCCCGCATTCTTGGTCTGCTTCTTACATTCCTTGGGGAAGCATTAACGTTAAGCCTGTTGCGCGATGCGTGGCCGAATGCAGCCTTCGATGATCGCAATTCGGGGAACGGGAGAAAATCATGACCGCAGAAGATAAAGTGAAAATCAATAAACTGCCTACCGGTGTTTCGGGCCTCGATGAAATTGTCGGCGGCGGGCTTCCCGAATTCTCGTTCAATATCATCGCCGGCGCTCCCGGCAGCGGGAAGACAACGCTGGCGCATCAGTTCGTCTTTGCCAATGCGACCCCGGAGAGACCGGCACTGTACTTCACCGTCCTCGGCGAGTCAGCAATCAAGATGCTGCGCTACCAGCAACAGTACACTTTCTTTGATTCCTCTTTACTGCCAAGTTCGATTCGCTTCATCAATCTAAGCCAGGTTGTTCTGGAAAAGGATTTGGGCGCAGTTCTCGATGAGATTACCAAGGAAGTTACAAAGTCCAACCCTGCTGTCGTGGTCGTGGACTCATTCCGTACCATGGTTCGTGGACCACAGGATGGAATGGACTTGCAAGCTTTCATTCAGCGATTAGCACTGTTTTTGGCAAGCTGGCAGGCGACGACTTTTCTGATTGGTGAATATGCCGAGGAAGAGTTGCGCGACAACCCGATTTTCACCGTTGCCGATGGGTTGTTCTGGCTGCGCCAGACGACTGAGCGCAACTCCATTGTGCGCAAGCTGCAGATCGTTAAACTGCGTGGTCAGGCGTCAGTGCCTGGATTGCATACGTTCCGCATCACCAACGCCGGAGTGCAAGCCTTCTCGCGCACCTTTGGATTGACAGCCGGCAGGAGGAGCGCGCTCGGCCTGAAACGTCTTTCCTTCGGCATTCCAGAGATGGATAAGATGCTGGATGGGGGCGTGCGCGAAGGAGACAGTGTTCTGGTAGCAGGGTCTTCGGGAACGGGAAAATCAGTTCTGGCAACCCAGTTCATCGCCGAGGGAATTCGCCAGGGAGAGTCAGGAATTGTCGCTGTCTTTGAAGAGCGCCCGCAGGCCTATGCTGAGCGGGCCGCTACTTTAGGTTTGGATTTGGAAAAGCCGCAGAACGAGGGAAAGCTGGAAATTCTCTACCTCCGCCCCCTTGATCTTTCTGTAGACGAAACCATGCACTCGATACTTTCTGCCGTACAGAAGGTCGGCGCCAAGCGTTTGGTGATCGATTCCCTGGCGGGTTTTGAAATGGCTCTTTCACCCGGTTTTCGCGCTGATTTTCGCGAGTCACTCTACCGGATGATCTTCGCGTTGACCGGAATCGGTGTGACGATTTTGAGCACAGTAGAAGTCGATGAGTCTTTCATCGAATTTCCTTTCAGCACTTACTCAATATCATTCTTGACCGATGACATCATTCGGCTTCGCTACGTATCCATCGATGGTCAGCTACGCAAGATTATGACCGTGATCAAGATGCGGGGCGGAAACCACGCCAAGGATATTCGCGAGTATGAGATTACATCCCGGGGCGTAGTGCTCCTCGACACGCGACTCACAGAGTATCAAGGGCTCATCGGAGGGCTGCCAGTCCATAACGGCCGAACCATCAGGCAGGAAGATACATTGCTGGATTCAGGAGTCGAGAGGAACAACTAAGGCAACGCGCAGGCAGCCTTCCGTGAGCTCTGGATATCCGAGGACAGGCTCAATCACCACGCCCGATTCAGGCCCATGCAGCGCGGATCCTCCATCTCAGTCACTGCGATCCTGCACCTGGAATCTTCCATCTCTATTGACCCACCGCAGCACAGGTCCTTATATCGAGGATACATCTCGACCACCACGCCAGGGATCAGTCCTTTGCACCTCAGGTCTTCCGATCTCATCGCGTAATTCTGCACTGGGATTCTTCCATATCATTCACCATCCTCTTTGACATACTCCTGGCAGGATTGCTCATCCAGTCACAGAGCTGGCATCAAGTAGAGTCGATCAGTCGAGTATGAGAGAAAGAGACGACTTGCTTGGCGCAAAGGTTCCGTAAAATCAAACACGATGAGCTTTTTCATTTATCTCCCAGTCTGAGATACTGTTACGCGGATGATTTCCGGCAGATGGAAGTAGGGATTCAATTCGCAGTGCTCGCAGGCATCGCAGGTTGACGATGGCCATTTGGAACCCACGCCAGATCGCCACTCAAAATGTAGATAGCGAGCGCCGCAGCCATGAAGACAGCGCCAATCCAGAAGCGCCAGTCACGATGCATCCGTCTCCAGTAAGGACCGGGATCAGGCTCACCCCTGTCGCCGCTATTTCCTTCCAGGTTGTGCTTGCTTCCAGTCATTTCGTCTCCATCTCTTGGGAGTATTCGCCGCGCCGCGCAGCCTGATTGCAGCGGGCACGATGATACAAAGCTCGCTGGGCTACCGCGACGTTGGCTTGGTGCCATTCCAAATCTCAAAGGTCGGCTGCTGGATGGCGCGGGCAAAGGAGAATCCAAATCAGCTTCGCTTGGATCGAATGGCCATCCGCAAACGGGAGAACCATTGAGAACATAGACCGAGGCTACTAAACTCTCTCAGTCGTATCTGCGCAGTTGCAGCACCGCTTTCGCTTCATCATCCAACTGATCGCTGCGCCTGCTGCAATGCCGGTTGCAAATGTTGCGACAACTGCTTCAATCGGATTTCGCTGCACACGTCTCTTCGCGTCACAGTAAAGCTCCGCAGCCGCGTAACCGCCCTGTTTTACGGCGCGTTTTGCTGCTCCTACGCCATCCTCAATTGCTTCCGCCGCAGAAGACGCCGCCCGCGATGCCTTGTGAATTGTGTCGCCGATTTGCTCGCTTGTCTGTTCGTACACTGATTGCGCCATTGCCTGTTAACCTTTCTCGTTTCCGGGTTCCATGTTGATAGGATTATTGGTTGATTGCCTTTTCGACCTTGCCGACAATGTTCTGAACTTTTCCGGCATTCTTTTCAGCTCTTCCATCGGCTTCCTGGTTGGGGTCATTGGTGATCCTGCCGACTGTCTGCTTGACTGTTCCCTTGACTTCGTGAAGTTTGCCTGTCGTCTGATCTTCTGTGCTTGGCTTCATTTTGATTCTCCTTCTCTACAACTATCCGACGATCAAGAAAGCAAAAGATGGTCGCTATTGCTCGTTATGGGATACTGCTGCAGGTGATAGGACAGTTGAAGTGGGCACAGTTGAAACCGGTGGAGTCTTTGATTGCCTCCAGCTTTGGATCGTAAAACAAAAGAAGTGCAGCGGGAGCACTCAGTGCGCACCATCTTGGAGATCCACCTTGCCGCGAAACTTGGCGTACACGAAAACAATGTAGCCGATGGCCAGCATCATGCCAAAGCCCCACCAGACCAGGCCAACGACAAGCGTGTGTGGGCCAGAGATGGAGCGGCTGAGTATGATGTCGCTCGCAGCGCCGGTGGTGGCTGGCAGCAGCATGGGATATCCGCCCCATTGCAATAAAGGCTGAAACTAGATAACGGATCGATGAACTTCAGATGGTCCATGCATCATTTCAGGAATCAGTTTCAGAGGTCGCACGCACAAGCCTTAGCGGTTTGTGCGCAGCAATGGCTAGGAGAATGAGTGCCGCACCAAGATACGCGAGCGGATCGCGAACCGGGCCAATAGCGCATGCGATCGGCTTTGTCTCCGAGCCGGCTCCGCCCTCTGCGACTAATCGCAAGCAACACCTCAATACGAAACACCCAACAGCTGAAAGAAACAGATCCCACGCTATTGCTCTGCATATACGGATGCGGCTGGAAATCGATGTCTTCATCGCCTCACTTTACTTCGACCCATCTAGAATGAATGTGCATTCCTGCTCGCTGAAAGAGTTCATTTGGAAAGCTGCAGTTGGACGAGGCGGCGGCAGCGTAGAAGGTGGTGCTGCCCTCAGGGGATGTAGCCGCTTGATCCGGCATCGCTGCCGCCGCTTGTGGTGTGGGCACCACAAAAGATGATGGCTCTGCAAACTCGAAAACACTGTGCAATATTGCTCAGTGATCGCAACACGGTTCACTGCCGGGATAGAGAGATTTTTACGTAGGAGATCACGGAAAATAGCTAGTTCCACTTGCGCCTAGTCAATGCCGGACTCAAAACCGAGACCGGCGAAGTGTCCACTATTGAGCAGATCGAATCCCGCAGAAAGTATCAACTCTGACTCAGTTCGTTTAAGAAGCGATCAGGTACAGCGATGATCGTAAACACGAGGACGTGAACATGGATGAGCGTCGATGCAGAATAGAAACGGCTGCGACTGACGATTGTCGTTGCCAATACCTCCTTGATAGCGCAGTGACTCCTACGCGCGACCCACGGTACAAAAACCTGCGCCATCAAGTCGAGATTGAGGTAGAAGACTGTAGGTGCAATAGCGTTTCAATTGAGATGGAAGACCCACGGTGCAAGAGCCTTTCCTCGATGTGGTAGTTGAGACTCCAACTTCTCACAGTCCAATGGACACGGATATCGCAAGGAAGGCGCAATGGTCATCACCGCGGACGACAAAGATTCCCCTATCACAGTGCCTCCCCTGAATTCACCAAAGAATCAAGAGCCGGTCAATGCCGACAAGAGCGATCTGAAACCTGATGGTTCGGGAACCTCTGGTGTAGCCAACACTGCAAGTATTGAGCCAGCGGCGCAAACAGATCATGCGCAAGAAGCTCCAGCAAAGCAGACTCCTGCACAGGACGCACCAGGAACTCGCAACCCAAAAGAGGCGGAGGCATCCCGGAATCCTCCTGCAAAATCCGAAACTCCGCAATCTCCCAATGCCGGCAGCAAGGCGCGCCGGTATCTCAAGCCGGCTCTTGGCATTGCATCGCTCGCAGCCATCGCTCTCGCTACATACTTCATCTGGCAGCACTTTCGGGCGAAGGGACTGGGAGAAGGTTTTTCCAGCGGAAACGGCCGTATTGAGGCTGTTGAACTGGATATTGCGGCAAAAGCTCCCGGACGTATTCGTGAAATCTACGCAGATGAAGGTGACGTTGTAATTGCTGGACAGGTAGTCGCCAGAATGGACACTGACGTACTCAATGCGCAACTGAGGCAGGCACAGGCAGAGGAGTCACAAGCGCGACATGCAACCAACACTGCTTTGGCAATGGTTGCACAACATGAAAGCGAAAAGACCGCAGCAGCGTCGATGGTCGTACAACGTGAGGCGGCACTTAGTGTGGCTAAAAAAACCGAGGAAAGAACACGCGTTCTCTCCGCACAGCATGCGGCTTCTATTCAGGAACTCGATGAAGATGAGGCACGCCGGCGAGAGGCTGTAGCTGCCCTTGCCGCTGCAAAGGCTCAACTCGATGCATCCCAATCCACAATCGATGCGGCCAATGCCCAGGTTCTTGGGGCGCAATCAAACGTTGCGGCAATGCAGGCGTCTGAAGCTCAAATCCAAGCGCAGATCGATGACACTGTGTTGAAGGCAGTGCGAAACGGAAGGGTTCAATACCGCATCGCTCAGCCAGGTGAAGTTGTCTCAGCTGGCGGCAAGGTGCTCAGCATGATTGACCTGAGCGATGTCACGATCACCTTTTTTCTGCCAGAGGAAGCCGCCGGCCGGGTGGCCATCGGGTCGGAGGTTCACATCGTTCTCGATGCAAGCCCGGAGGATGTGATCCCGGCGAAAGTCACTTTTGTTGCCAGCGTTGCACAGTTCACGCCAAAATCCGTTGAGACACAAAGCGAACGCGAAAAACTTGTCTTTCGGGTCAAGGCCAGGATTAGCCCGGAAATTCTAGTCTCGCACGCATCGCAAATCAAATCCGGATTACCCGGAATGGCATACGTTCGTCTTGATCCTTCCGTAGCCTGGCCCTCTAAGCTTGCTGTCAGGTCCCAGCAATGACCCCCACGTCCGCCCCGGTTGTGCGCTTGCAGAATGTTGCTCACTTCTATGGGGCTACGGTCGCTGTCGACAATGTGACTCTGGATATTCCGGCTGGGATGATGGTTGGCTTCATCGGTCCCGATGGCACAGGAAAGTCGACACTGTTGGGCCTTATCTCCGGCGCTGTTAAAATACAACACGGTTCGATCGAAGTCCTTGACGGCAAGATGGCAGATCGCTCTCATCGCGGGCGCGTTTGCCCCCGCATTGCCTATATGCCGCAGGGCCTCGGCAAGAATCTCTATCCTACGCTTTCAGTCAATGAAAACATCGACTTCTTCGGACGCCTTTTTGGACTCACCGCACAGGAGCGCAAGAAACACATTGACGAACTGCTTGCGAGCACTGGACTTATAGCATTCCGTGACCGGCCTGTCGGGTTGCTCTCCGGTGGAATGAAACAGAAGCTGGGCATTTGCTGCTCGCTGATTCATGATCCTGATCTTCTGATTCTTGACGAACCAACAACCGGAGTCGATCCGCTCTCCCGGCGACAATTCTGGGACCTGATCGGAAACATCCGCGAACGTCGAGCAGGGATGAGCGTGATTATCGCCACTGCCTACATGGAAGAGGCAGAAGGATTCGACTCTTTGATTGCCATGAACGCGGGTCGCGTGATGGCGAGCGGATCGGCGCAGGAGCTGAAAAGAAAAACCGGCCAGGCAACACTTGAGGATGCATTCATTCAACTGCTGCCTGAAGATCAGCGCAAAGGGCACCACACACTGGTGATACCGCCGCGCAAGCCGGATGCACAAGTTGTGATTGAAGCGCGAGACCTCACCAAGTCTTTCGGCAAGTTCATGGCAGTCGACCATGTAACTTTGAGCGTAACTCGCGGGGAGATCTTCGGCTTTCTTGGCTCGAACGGTAGCGGAAAGTCCACGACCATGAAGATGCTGACCGGGCTGTTGAAGGCTACCGATGGGCAGGCGCTTCTCTTTGGCAAGCCAGTCAGCGCAGGGGATCTTGAGGTGCGCCGCCACGTTGGTTACATGTCGCAAGCCTTCTCTCTCTACACGGAACTCAGCGTTCGTCAAAATCTGCTTCTGCATGCGCAACTCTATTCCGTGCCAGAAGCTGAAATCGAGGCGCGTGTAAATGAGATGACGCAGCGATTCGGGCTTGAAGCGGTGCTGGATCAGTTGCCGGAAGGGCTGCCGCTGGGCATTCGCCAGCGATTATCTCTGGCCGTTGCCGTGATCCATCGCCCGTCCATGCTGATCCTCGACGAGCCAACTTCCGGCGTGGACCCAATCGCACGGGATATCTTTTGGGAATTGATGCTCGGGCTATCCCGCAACGATGGGGTGACGATCTTCATCTCAACGCACTTCATGGACGAGGCTGCCCGCTGCGACCGCATCTCGCTGATGAATGCTGGAAAGATTCTGACTACGGGCGAACCTGCCGCGTTGGTCGCAGCCCGCAAACTCGACACACTCGAGGCCACTTTCATCGACTACCTCGTCAATGCCCAGACGCTAACGGAGAAAGCCAACTCTCCCACCGCTGTTTCCGTTCAAGCGAGCACGCCTGCTCCGCTTCCCAGCGAGCCTCGAAAGCCATCGCCGAGGCATTCCGCCTTCAGCTTGCAGCGGCTATTGACCTATGCGTATCGCGAAGCGCTCGAGCTGCGCCGCGATCCTATCCGTCTGGCTCTGGCTCTGGGCGGAACCGTCCTGCTCATGATCGTCATTGGCTATGGAATCAACCTCGATGTGAACAACGTCTCCTATGCCATCCTCGACCACGACCAGACCGCGGCCAGTCAGGACTATGCGCTGAACCTCGCGGGTTCTCCCTACTTCATCGAGAAGCAGGCTATCACGAACTATGGCGATCTTGACCGGCGCATTCGCGACGGCGAACTTACATTCGCCGTGGAGATACCGCCGAACTATGGCCAGGACTTGCATCGCGGCGCGCAACCGGCCATCGGTCTGTGGGTGGATGGAGCCATGCCACAGCGCGCGGAAACAGTGCTCGGCTATGTGCAAGCTATGCACTACTTGTACCTTGTTAATCTTGCCACGCATCGCCTGGGAATGAAGACCGACCCAATCTTCCAACTCGAGACTCGCTTTCTTTACAACCCGAACGTATCCAGCATCACCGCTATGGTGCCCGCAGTCATTCCGCTGCTGCTGATCTTCATTCCCGCCATTCTCACCGCTCTTGGCGTTGTGCGCGAAAAAGAGTTGGGATCCATCCTGAATCTCTACGTAACTCCGGTCACAAAGTTCGAGTTTCTGATTGGCAAGCAGTTGCCCTACGTTGCAGTGGGCATGGGGAACTTTGTGCTCATGACCTTGATGGCGCTTTTACTTTTCCGGGTGCCGATCTCTGGCAGTTTTCTTGCCCTGGCAACGGGAGCGCTGCTCTACGTCGTTTGCGCAACCGGACTCGGACTGCTCATGTCCACGTTTCTGGATAGCCAGATCGCGGCCATCTTCGGGACCGCAATCGCAACAGTGCTGCCCGCGCTGCAGTTTTCCGGCCTTCTGTATCCTGTTTCCTCCCTTTCAGGCGCCGGTGCGGTAATCGGACGGTTCTATCCAACCACCTACTTCCTCACCATCGCTCGAGGCGCGTTTTCCAAAGGCATTGGATACCCGGAACTATCCACCTCATTTATCGTCTTGCTGGCGATGATCCCCTCATTGACCATTCTCAGCACCCTGCTGCTCAAGAAGCAAGGAGCGTGACCGCATGACGACCCTCAAGAACATCTTCCATCTCGGCATCAAGGAATTCCGCAGTTTGTATCGCGATCCGGCAATGCTTATCCTGATTGCCTTCGCTTTTTCATTCGATATCTATATTGCAGCCAAAGGCCAGCCTGAGACGTTGCAAAACGCACCCGTTGCAATTGTCGATGAGGATCGGACACCGCTGTCGATGCGCATTGCTGACAGCCTCTATCCTCCTTACTTTATGCCGCCGGTCATTACGTCTCAGCAGGAAGCCAGCAAAGGGTTGGACCGCGGCACGTATAGCTTCTCTCTGGATATACCGCCAAACTTTCAGCGCGATATCATGGCCGGTCGTGAACCGGAGATGCAGCTCAACGTCGACGCCACTCTGGTCAACGAAGCCTATATTGGCTCCGTCTATATGCAAAGCATTGTTGATGGCGACGTGAGTGACTTTGCGCGCGGATTCAGCGCAGCCACGCCTCTGCCTGTCAATCTCGATGCGCGTATGCTCTACAATCCCAATCTGATTCAATCGTGGTATGGAAGCGTCATGGAACTCATCAACAACGTCACCATGCTTTCGATCATTCTCTCCGGGGCGGCTCTGGTACGCGAGCGGGAGCACGGAACCATTGAGCATCTTCTCGTCATGCCACTTAGGCCCTTCGAGATTGTCGCCTCCAAGGTGTGGTCCATGGCCGTGGTCGTCATGGTGGCCGCCGTCTTTGCGGTGGAAGTCGTGGTAAAGGGCTTCCTCGGCGTCAACGTCACCGGGTCTGTACTTTTGTTCCTGCTTGGCTTGCTGATTACCCTGTTGGCCACCACCTCCATGGGAATACTCATGGGGACCGTCTCTCGCTCCATGCCTCAATTCGGGCTGCTCGTCATTCTGGTGCTGCTTCCTCTCGAAGTGCTCTCCGGGTCACTCACTCCGCGGGCGAGCATGCCTATTCTGGTGCAGAAGATCATGCTCCTCGCGCCCACCACTCACTTTGTCACTATGGCCCAGGCAATCCTCTATCGCGGTGCGGGTCTCAGCATCGTATGGCCGCAGTTTCTGGCAATCTTTGGCATCGGATCTCTCTTCTTCATTGCTGCATTGATCAGCTTCCGTCGATCGATTGGCACCGTTCAACCGTAAAGCGCGAAGCCGATGGCTTCTGTGTCAAAGATCTAAGATGCGCGCTGGAAAGGATGCAGATGAATCGATTGATACTCCGGGGGAGCACACTCGTGGCGGCTGGTCTTCTTACCGGCTGCATGGTCGGTCCTCATTACCAGAGACCGGTTATTACTCCCCCCCCCACTTATCGGGATGCCGCACGGGCATCGTCGTCCGGAAGAACTGCCCCGATGAATACATCCCCATCGTTAGGCGATCTAAAATGGTCGGAGGTCTTTAAGGACGAACAACTCAAGGCATTGATTGCCGAAGCCATAGCCAACAATTACGACCTGCGAATTGCCGCCGAGCGTGTGCTGGAGCAGCAGGCAAAGGTCGGTATCGCGCGATCGAAGTCCTTGCCTTCCGTCAGCGGAGGCGCAGCCTACGATGCGATCGGTGTCCCGAAAAACTCGCTGGGTCCCGGAACCGCTTCCACTTTCCATGGAGGCGGACTGTCAGCCGTTGCGGTATGGAACCTCGATTTCTGGGGTCTCTATCGGCACCAGACCGAGGCGGAGCACGCAGAGCTGCTTGCCACGGAGTGGGGACACCGAGCCATTCTGAGCACCGTTGTCATAGATGTTACGTCCTCTTACATCCAGTTGCGAACTCTCGACGCCGAGTTGGAGATCACACAAAAGGCTCTAGGTGTGCAACAAGAATCTCTGCGCCTCATTTCGCTTCGCGAAGATGTCGGATCGGCAACGATGATCGATGTCCATCAAGCCCAGCAGCTTCTCGACGGAACGAAAGCTGCACTGCCAGGGCTTGAGCGCCAGATACATCAAGAGGAAAACGGCCTCAGCCTTCTCCTTGGCCGCGACCCTGGCCCAATCTGTAGAGGTTCGTCGGCGCTACTGCTTGCTAATCCCGAAGAGATTCCTCCTGGCATCCCGTCTCAGTTGCTGGAGCGCCGGCCCGATATTCAGGCGGCAGAGGCGAAGATGATCGCAGCCAATGCTCGCATTGATGTGGCCAGAGCTCAGTTCTTCCCCCAGATCAGCATCACTGGAATGGGAGGAACAGCCACCAGCCAGTTCGACAAGCTTTTCAACACGAATAGCCGCTATTGGTTTGGAGTGGTTAGCATAACCCAGCCGCTTTTTGTCGGCGGAAAGCTGATAAACAATCTGCATCTGACCGAGGAAGCCAAGAAGGAGACGGTGATTGCCTATCGGCAAACGATCGCCACTGCATTCAAGGACGTTTCCAATGCACTCGTCGCCTGCTACAAAACAAGAGAAAGCCGCGTGGCACAGGAAGAGAAAACAACAGAGGCGAGAGATCTCCGCAATCTGGCTCTTACTCGCTATAACAATGGGCGAACAGGCTATCTGGAGGTCCTTGCAAGTGAAATGACTCTAGATTCCGAGGAGGCGGCCCTCGCGAACTCTCGACAACAAGAGGCGCTTTCATTGGTCCAGCTTTACAGCGCCCTTGGCGGAGGCTGGAAATAGCTCCGCACGCCATTGAAGTGTAAGACCTGGTCCGGAAAGGTATCGAAGCGATGTCAACTCCCGATCCAAGTCACGCTGCGGAAAGTCCGTCGGCTGTGCCGAACTTGAGCGCCACAAGTGCGGCAGAGACATTTCCGCCTACACGGGCCTTACGCAAGGCGTCAAGGTTTGGCTGCTGAGGTTGAAATGGATCAAGGACAGAGCAAGTTAACCACGCCTTTAGGCCGCTTGATGGAATCCAGAGGGCGGCCGAATGCCTTTCGGCGTTTTCAAAAGTTCCTCGTTCACAAGCGATTCAATATGCCAACGCGCAGCAGAAGGCTGCATCGCACCGGCGGCATTGGGCTTCTTCGGGCTGCAGTTTTGGGCGCAAATGATGGCATACTGTCAACTTCAAGTCTTGTGCTCGGCGTCGCAGCGGCTCATGGAACTCACCGCAGCATTCTGGTCGCTGGAATTGCCGGCTTGGTCTCCGGTGCGATGTCAATGGCAGCGAGCGAATATGTCTCCGTTCATTCGCAAGCAGATACCGAAGAGGCTGAACTGAACCTCGAGCGTACAAGACTCAAGCAAGACAACAAGAACGAGCACAAAGCGCTCACCGCAATTTATATAGCCCGCGGACTTGAACCGCTACTCGCCAATCAGGTCGCGCAGCAATTGATCGCTTATGACGAATTGGGCGCATATGCTCGCGACGAACTTGGTATCTCCGAGAAGTTTCGCGCACGTCCTATTCAAGCGTCTCTGGCTGCGGCTTGCAGCTTCGCACTCGGGGCTATGATGCCGCTCCTTGTCACTGTGATCGTACCTGAGGCGCAATTGATCCTATTCGTCTCCTTATCGTCGCTGGCAGTTCTCGCACTGATGGGCGGACTGGCGGCTCACGCAGGAGGTGCAAAGGTGATCATGGGTGCAGTTCGCGTAACGTTCTGGGGTGGTTTGGCAATGGCGATGACAGCCGGTATCGGGTGGCTAGTTGGCGCAATTGCGTAAGGGGTCCAATCGAACGCTACTGCCGAGAAACTGCGAGGTTCGTTCCCAACTCAAAGGACGCATTTTGCGCCAGACAGAACAACAAACGAATAATTCGGCCGTAGGCATGGCGCTACATAATAAGTTTAGAGCCTATGGCTGTGAGCAGAATTGCTCGGCATAGATCTAGATGGAATCGCACAATATACACAGGTGCCCATACCAAATGCGGCGGCAGTGATGCCAGATCTGATGGCTATATCCCCATGAAGGTAGCACCCCTCTTACACTGCCTCCGCCCCTCTCCTCGGTAATCTGATTCGCTGAATCATTCTTGTTATGAGCAAGAATGCGCATACGCTATCAGGCATTTGGAATAGGTTTAAACACGATGAAACGATTTTCAGAATGCATACTCAGACTCGTGCATAATATTCTGCTTCTAGCAGCTTCCGCTGTCGGGTGCTTTGTTTTTGTACGTGGTTTCAGTCTGGTAGCCAGCGTGTGTGAAGAGTCAGGTGCGTTATATGTGCCTAACAACACTGTTGTGCCGAAGTTGCTCGCGAGTGTACGAGTCGCGCTGTTTATTTTGGCCTCATCTACAGCCAGAGCTGTGTCGATAATTCAGGCATTTTACCGATAAACGATGTTGCTCGCGGCAATGTGCCGCACATAAAACAGATATAGGTCGCCGACGCCTCCATTGCTTCGCATGACGACCATCAGTTCAAACATCAATTCAAATCTGGTCTTCGTGGAGGCTCAGACTTGATTAGACACTTTGAGCGCATAGCAATGCCGACATATCTATTTCATCCGCGCGAATCAGGCACATATTTCTGTCTCACATCGTTGTATTGAACAGAATTGTCATTGATCCGATTTCAATGAAGGTGGCTGTTAAAACTGAATTGACACTGGCTGTCAAATGTCCATAATAGACCAGACAAGGATGAAGACGAGTTGTACATTTCAGATAGGCTTTTGCCTTTTTCGCGAATAGACTCGGTGCGAGCTACTCGTCTCGTGAAGCTTTTGCACTTTGTGCGAATATTTCACCAGGCCAGAGTGCAGAGTGAAAGCCGTGAAGTAAATCATGCTTTTCTGTATTACTGCCTGCAAGCGATTCAGACGTTTTCTGAAAATATGGCAAGGTTGATCTTGTCTATCGAATCATGAAACGCAGGATGAATGTATTAGCTGGCGCGGCGGGGCGTCTTATGTTTTCTCTATCGTTGAGGAATCAGGACAGTCCGAGTTGAATCAACGCCCGAAAGCAGTTTTTTCATTGAGTTTGATTACGTACGGAGGGTATACGCATGCATTTCAGTTATTCGGTATCAGCAAAGCACATCCTTGCCCTAGCGCTTATCGGTATGGCGTCTATTACCTTGGCAGCCCAGGATTCGACCAAGCCGGATGTAAAGACATACGCGAGTAGCCCCGCGTCTAACAATGCTGCTTCCAAGTGGGACATCTTTGCCGGATTCAGCTATCTGTCACCTCGCGCCGCATCTGACGGGTTTGATAACTTCAACGGCACGGCCATCAAGTACGGCGCTATTGGCAGCGTATCGCGCTACTTCAATAAGTATGCGGGTGTGCAAGTTGAGGGAGACTTCCATAACGACGATAACGAAGACCGCCCGAATTATGACTTCTCTGGAGGGTCGGCTGGCTTAATCCTGCGGTACCCGACTGCCAATTTCACACCATTTGTTCATGCCCTGGTTGGCGGAGAAAATGCGGGTAGTTACTATTTTCAGAATCAGTGGGGCGTGGTGGCGACGGGTGGTGGCGGCTTGGACTACAACACCCCACTTTTCAACCACCGTTTGGCAATTCGCCTGTTTCAGGCAGATTACCAGTTCAACCGCCAGGATGATATTGCTGATTTCAATATGCTTCGCTTGAGCGCTGGCGTTGTGTTTCGCATCGGTTCATTTGCTCCACCTGTGCCTGTGACTCTGGCCTGTTCCGTCAACTCTAATTCAATCTTTCCCGGTGACCCGGTAACGGCAACAGCAACCGCTGTCAACCTGGACCCGAAACTGCGGGCTGTTTACTCCTGGTCAGGAGAGGGTGTGACAGGTGATGGAGCAGCGGTAACGGTATCGACTGCAATGCTTGCGCCCGGCATCCACACGGTAAATGGGAAGGTCAGTGAAGGCAAGGGCGAAAAGATCGGCCTCAAGCCCGGCGAAATTGCGAACTGCTCTGCCAGCTTTACAGTAAAAACATTTGAACCGCCAACCATCAATTGCTCGGCTAGCCCCAACACGATTCAACCAAATGAGAGCAGCACGGTCACGGCCAGCGGTGTAAGCCCGCAAAACCGGCCGCTGACCTATAGCTACTCGGCGCAGTCTGGCTCCATCAGCGGCAATGGTGCTACAGCTACATTTTCCTCAGCAGGCGTTCCGTCAGGTCCTGTCGGGATTACCTGCAACGTGGTCGATGACAAGGGCAACTCCGCGGCGGCTGTCGCAACAGTCACAATCGCCCCTTCGGTCATTGTTCCGGCCAATGTGGTAGCCTCTCCCGAGCAGGTAAGGCTTGAAGCGCGCCTGGCATTGCATAGTGTATTCTTCGCCACGGCACAGCCGAGGGCAATGCATCCTGAAGGTGGCTTGGTCGATAGTCAGAAACAGACTCTGAAGACTCTTGCGCAGGATTTTACGGCCTATCTGGCAATCAAGCCTGAGGCCCATCTTATTCTCACCAGCCATGCAGATGTGCGTGGAACGGAAGAGTACAATCAAGCGCTTAGCGAACGTCGTGTGAATAGCGCGAAGCAATTCCTAGTTGAACAGGGCATCGCTGAAAACGAGATCGACACGAAAGCAGACGGCAAAGACCAGGAACTCAGTCAAGATCAGGTCAAGGATCTTATTCAGAACAATCCTGAGCTTACCGACAGCGAGCGGCAAAGGGTTCTGGATAACCTGACAAAGATCGTCCTCGCTCAGAATCGCCGTGTGGATATTACGCTGTCCACAACGGGACAAGAATCTGTGAAGCTGTATCCATTCAATGCCAAGGATTCAATAACCCTTCTGGACGAGAAAGCCACGGCATCCAAGAAGCACACACATGGCAGCACAAAGCACGTTCATAACGCAAAATAGGCACTCCAACTAGCGAAGAACGATTCGGCCTGCTTCGCTGGTGAAGGTACCGACTTTGAAGCAGTAGCCCGTGGTCAGGACACCGCATAGGGGATCCTACCACGGGTGAACTGTCAGTTGCTCTTCTAGTGCTAAACAATGCGGTAGCTCAGAGCGGTAAAAGCCTAGGAAATTGGTCTGCTCGGCAAAACTTGTGCTGGTTTGTGTGAAAAACATATTGAAAGAAGAGTCAAATCAGATCCGCGTAAGTAGATATTCAATTCATGCTTGTTTTGTATAGATAGAAAATGCCGAAAATAATGAAGGGGGGGGAGGATAGATCCTGAAGTCCAATATTTTGACTATTCGGAAGCTTCACTCTACTTCTTCTTTTGGCGCAGTTCCATGAGCAGGCGGGTACATTCCGCGCATTTGAAAACATGCAGATCGTTGAGAGCGGCTAGCGTTACATCTTTCGGATCGTCGACCAAACTCTTCAAGACGGCTGGATCGGGACATCCCTTGCGCTCAGGGTTGGGGTAGTGAGCAAGAACGTGCTCCTGTAGTTTCTCAAACAGAAGCGTGTCATTGTCGTCGTCGAGGGGCGATGAATGATTCTCAGCCACGGCTTCCTTTCCAACTGCGCACAGTACTGCAACAATTAACTCCCATGAATTTTACCCTCCATATTTCTACGAATTCTGTCGAGCGCCCTCTTGCACCGAAGCCGTACTGCAGCTTCCGAGGTTCCCAGAACCGCGGCAACTTCACTCCATCGAGATCGGCTATATCTGAGTAAAAGGGCGATACGAACGTCTGGCGGTATGTCGTGCAAGATTCTATCCAAGTCTATCGCGGAATCAATCGGCACATGTGGATTTTGAGCGGAACCGTTGGGCAGTTCCTGGTTTGAGTCGAGATAAACCAGCCGGTTGTTTGCTTTCCGCCTGCGCCTAACCTCTTGCAAGAACAAACGTTCCAGCAATACCGCTACATCTTCAGGGCCTTGCGGAGAACCCGTTTCTAGGCGGCGAACGGTCCCGTCTATGGCAACCTCCATTATTTCCGGCACCAAGGAATCATCGCCCAACTGCGCGTGGGCAACATGATGCGCACGTCGCCAGATGTTCCCGACGGCAACGTGCACGGCTCGTTCAATCCATTCCTGCTCAGGCGGGAACTTGGCGTTCCAGCATAGATCCGAGGGGGTAGGGTTTTGCATCTCGACCATCTTTCAGCAGGGATTTCCGTCATCCCGAACCAGATACCGGAAGGAGCGGATGCCGGATGGGTTATAAATCAAAGCCCAGACGTAAACAGCAGCCGAGCTTTCCGACGTATCTCCCAAAGCAATCCCAACAAAGCATCGCAGAGATCGAACACCGAGTATATGTTTGTTGATCTTTTGTGCTTTGACCGGACTTGCGCAGATGGCTCAAGTCTTGAAAGGGAAGCCAATCTGTAATGCCGAACGATTGCGAGTAACCACGCAAACCAAGGCCGCGCGTGGATAGTACTCGCATTATATGTCCAAACGCGCGGTTTGCAAATAAGTTGCGCATTTGTGTTCGCTTTTTCCATTTTCGACAGCTTTATATGTAGAGGAGTTCTCCGCATCTCCATTCCCCGAGGTGCCCGATGAATGCTGCGCAAAATCAGAATGCAGTCAATACATGGGGCGACGAGGCCAAGGCCATGGCCATTCAAGCCCGCGTCCTGTCTGGTGAAAAGCTCGATCAGCTTGTTCGCCGCTTGCAACGGCACAGTGGGCGATCGAGAGAAGCCTGCTGGCGCTTTGTTCTGCAAACCGGGTTGAAGATTCGCGATGAACATCGGCGCTGGACAGAGGCCGAGATCGAGATGGCGCGCGAGCATCTCGCGACGCACACCGTTGAAGAGACCGCAAAAGTGCTTGGGCGCAGCGCGAAGGCAGTTCGCTGCGCGCTTCAACGGAATGAATTGAAGGTTCGTGATATTCGTTGCGATTGGATGTCGATTGATTCACTGGCGCGTATTCTGCATGTACGTAAAACCGAGATCCAGTCGTGGATCGACAAGGGCTGGTTGGAAGCCACGATACAAACGCATGGCAAACGGCCGAGTTACGTCATCACACCGGAGGCCTTTCGGGCGCTCTACTCGCGCCACCTCGGCGAACTCATTGCGCAGAAGAGAATCCCCAGCATGGCGCTGTTCGAGGCCTTCTACAACTACTGCTTCGTTCCCAAGCACACCATCGGCACCCAACTGCTGACGGTCCGCCGGGACAAGCGTGAGCGGGTGGCCTTTGCCGAAAGCCAGACTGTGAACGATGAATTTGCGGAATAGGCCAGCATGGATTGACGACATCAGATTGCCCGGATTCTTCGAGCTGAGATCGACGTGCCGGTTCTTTGATGCCTAGCTCTGGGAAGTCGTCCTTTACACTGTTGAGAATCGACCTCGATTTGGACCGCATTTCGGAGATCGGTATCAATAAAATCTGTTGTTTAAATGATCTGAACAGACCTCTGTATTTGCACGGCAAAGGTATTGGCCAGGCGTTCCGCATCCTCAAGCGGGTTATCGGGCTGGTGAAGGTGCGCTACCGAGGCTTGAAGAAGAATCATGAATGGTTGTGCGCGGCCTTCGCCTCGGCTAACATCTATCAACACCGCAAGCGGCTGGCGCGCATCGGCCAGAGCATGTCCCCTGTGGGGGCGTAGTGTGTCCGGTGGTAGCCGAATGGGCTTCCGCCGGACAAAATGTCCAAGAAAAAGCGCTCCTCTGCGTCGAAATCCGAGCGGCTGAGACGGTCTGGAAGAAACTCCAGGAGATCCGGTCTATAACTCGGCGTAGATCAGAGGTTCCTTAGGCTACAAGCAGGCGTCCGGCCTTGCTTGCTGATCCGTCCGGAATACTTGGAAGCCCAGCCCCGATAATTGGAGATTCATGGTGCCGCTTTCGTCCTCGTAAAAAGAGCATCCGCAATCTAATGCTGAATCGCGGTCTCGGATTTTAAAGGCTTCTGCATGATCTGGGCAGGCGTGGGCAACTGCGACCGGTCCCAACCGCCGCCCAGGGCCTCGATCAGTTGAACTGACGTTGTCATCTCCTGCACCTTCAGGTTCGCCAGGGATTGCTGATTCGCGATCAAGGTGGTTTGCGCTGTGACCACGTCGATGTAAGGATCGATGCCGCTGTCATAGCGCTCCAGTTCGAGCCGCAGGAATGTCTGAGCGGATTCGACGGCTTCCTGTTGGCGCGGTATCTGTTGCGAAAGAATGTGAACAGCCGCAAGCAGATCTTCCACCTGCTGGAATGCGGTTAGTACGGATTGGCGATACGCGGCGACGTTTGCGTTGTATGTCGCGATGTACTGATTCACAGTCGCACGGCGCAGCCCACCATCGTAAACATTCTCGGAAATCGATGGGCCGACCGACCAGAAGCGGCTAGGCCAGTCCAAGAGATTCTTGACGACCGAGCTCTCCACTCCGCTGGTGGCGGACAGTGTAAGCGCAGGATAAAAGGCGGCATAAGCGACCCCAATCTGAGCATTGGCAGCGGCCATGTTCCGCTCAGCGGCAGCGACGTCCGGGCGCCGTTCGAGCAGTTGCGACGGCAAACCGAAGGGGATGGACGGAGGCACGCTCGTCTTCGCTTCTACCGGTACAGAAAACGTCGAGGCAGGCTTTCCGATCAGCGTCGCAATTGCGTGCTCATACTGCGCGCGCGCAATCCTAAGATTGATGGCCGCCGATTGCGCGCTGGCCAGAGTCGTCTGCGCTTCAACCACGGATATCTGGTCGTCAACGCCAGTGTTATAGCGCGTCTTCGCTATCTCCAGGGATTTCCGGTCGGCTGCCACCGTGTCGCCGAGGAGCTTTTCCAGTGCATCCTGACCGCGAATCTCAAAGAAGAATTCGGCAAGGCTGGCTTGTTCGGTCAGTCGCTCGTTCTCAAGGTCGGCCGCGCTCAATTGCGCAGCATATTGACTTGCCCGCACTGTGTTGCGCACTCTTCCCCAGAGGTCCGGCTCCCACGACACATCGGCCGGAAGAGAAAACACCTGCGTCTGCTGGCCGCTTGAGACGCCGGCGCTGGACACGGACCCAACATTGGAAGATGTCTGCGATCGGGTGTCAGGAGCCCCCTACGCTCACTGTTGGAAAGAATTGGGAACGCGCCTCACGCACTGCGGCTCGTGCTTGCATGAAGTTTTCGAAAGCCTGGCGGATATTCTGGTTGTCAATATTGAGTTGATCTTCGAGCGCATTCAACTCCGGCTCATTGAATATCTCCCACCATTTGCCGCGTAGAGCCGCGTCCTGGGGCTGCGCGGCAGTCCAACCATCGGCTTCCTTGAACTGCGCCGAAGACTCTTTGAAGGCAGCAGGCGCCGTCATCGTGGGTGGAAGATATCTAGGCCCGACATTGCATCCAGTCTGCATCGCGCAGAAGACAGCGACAGTGAGTGCGGAGGACGCCGCGAAAGACCTTTGCGATTGTTTAATTGACTTCTTCATTACGAACACTCCATAACTAGGACGCTCCTGCCGTTTCTTGGCTCAGTGTTATCGGTTGGTTGCCCTTGAAACGCAGGCGCATACGATCGAAGAACAGATAGACGACCGGCGTCGTATAGAGAGTGAGCATCTGGCTGACGATCAGCCCGCCGACGATGGTAATGCCCAGCGGGCGCCTGAGTTCGGAGCCGGTTCCGGTGCCAAAGGCCAGCGGCAGCGCGCCAAACAACGCAGCCATCGTCGTCATCAGAATGGGGCGGAAGCGAAGCTGGCACGCTTCAAAGATGGCATCCACCGTGCTCTTTCCGTGCTCGCGTTCAGCAACCAGGGCAAAGTCGATCATCATGATCGCGTTCTTTTTTACGATGCCGATTAGCAGAATGATGCCGATAATCGAGATCACGTTGAGATCGATCTTGAACAGCATGAGCGCGAGCATGGCTCCGACGCTTGCCGAAGGCAAGGTGGAGATGATGGTGAGGGGATGGACAAGGCTTTCGTACAGGATTCCAAGCACAATATAGACTGCGAGCAGTGCCGTGCCAACGAGAAGGGGTTCGCTATTGAGGGAGGTTTGATAAGCCTCTGCTGTTCCGGCAAAGAAGCCTCGAACTGTTTGCGGCATGTTCAGCCGCTCCTGCATTTGGCTCACCATGCGGGTGGCGTCACTCAGCGACATCCCCGGCGCAAGGTTAAACGAAGTTGTTACGGACGGAAACGAGCTGGTGTGATTGATGACTAGGGGCGTAGTGCCCGCCTGCGCCGAGGTGACCGTGGAAAGTGGGACGATTCCGCTGCCGGAGGTGCTGAGATAGATATTCTTCAACCCGTCCGGACCCTGCCAGTAAGGCGGCGCCACTTCCAGGATCACATAATACTGGTTCAACTGCGTGTAGATGATGGAGACCTGTGACTGTCCGAAGGCGCTGTAGAGCGACGTGTCCAATGACTGCGGCGTAATGCCCAGCCTCGCAGCGGTGGAGCGATCATAACTGATCAGTTCCTGCAAGCCGCTGTTCTGCGCGTCGCTGCTCACATCCTGAAAACCTGGAAGCTTCTGCATCCCCGCTAGCAGAATCGGCCCCCAATGCGCTAGATCTGCTACGCTATCGGACTGCAGCGTGTACTGGTACATGGCGTTGCTCGATCGTCCGCCAATACGCAGGTCCTGAGCTGCCTGCAGAAAAGCCGAAGCGACCGGAAGCCGGTTCAACTTGGGCCGCAGCCGGTCGATGATCGCCGGCGCGGTAACCTTGCGTTCATTCAGAGGCTTGAGCGCAATGTACAGCGAGCCTCCGTTCGAAGAACCGCCGCCGCCCGTGAAGGCGATCACATTGGCGACGGCGGGATCGGCCTTGATCACATTCTCCAGTTGCAAAATTGAGTTGTTCATGACCGAAAACGATGCATCCTGCGGCCCGCGGACACTGCCGGTGATGGCTCCCGTATCCTGCTGCGGGAAGAATCCTTTGGGGATGATGTCGATGAGATAGAAGTTCAACCCGATGGTAAGCAGCAGAAGAGTCAACACGGGTCCTGGGTGCTTCAGCACCCAGGACAGTGAGCGGCTGTAGACGGAGAGCATCCACGCGAATCCGCGTTCGGTGATGCGGTACGCGCTGCCGTGCTTCACTGTTCTCTCATCCTTGAGCAGATAGGCGCACATCATGGGCGTAGTGGTCAGCGAGATAAGCATCGAAACAACAATTGCGGTCGATAGCGTAATGGCGAACTCGCGAAACAGGCGGCCGACGATGCCAGCCATGAGCAGAATCGGAATGAAGACCGCAATCAGCGAGATGCTGATCGAAAGAATGGTGAACCCTATCTCCTTGGATCCTTGAAACGCGGCCTTCATGGGAGGCATGCCTGCTTCCCGCAGGCGGGAGATATTCTCCATCACCACAATGGCGTCATCGACGACGAAACCGGTGGAGATGGTCAGCGCCATGAGCGAAAGGTTGTCAATGCTGAAGCCGAGAAGGTACATGACGGCAAACGTGCCGATCAGCGAGGCGGGAACGGCAACGGTGGGAATGAGCGTGGCTCGCCAGTTGCGCAAAAACATGAAGACGACAAGAATCACCAGGACGATGGAGAGGATGAGAGTGCGTTCCACATCGTTGACCGATGCCCGTATGGTTGTAGTGCGATCAAGCACAATCGTGGTCTTGATGCCTTGCGGAATGGACGCTTCGATCGACGGCAATTCCGCCCGGATGCGATCGACGGTTTCGATAATGTTGGCGCCCGGTTGGCGGAAGACAATGACCGTAATCGACGGGGTGCCATTCAGGTACCCGGCCGTGCGAATGTTCTGCGTCGAATCCGACACTTCGGCTACATCGGCAAGCCTGACTGCGGCCCCCTTGTTGTAGCCCACAATGAGCGGCTTGTATTCGTCTGCATGGGAGATCTGGTCATTGGTAACAATATTCGCGGTCGTGGTCCCGTCGGTAATCTGGCCGGCCGGCTCGTGAACGTTCTGCTGACTCAGCATGGACTGAACGTTCTGGATTGTAAGCCCGTGGCTGTTGAGTAACGTTGGATTCACTTCAACGCGCACTGAAGGGCCAGCGCCTCCACCGACCGAGACCTGTCCTACACCCTGGATCTGCGAGAGCTTCTGCGCAATAACCGAGGATGCTTCGTCATAGAGCGTGGGCTTGTCGTACTTGTCCGAGGTTAGCCCCAGGATAACGATCGGCGAGTCGGCGGGGTTCACCTTGCGATATGTCGGATTGGCAGGCAGGTTTGCGGGCAGGTAAGTGCGCGCGGCGTTGATGGCCGCTTCCACGTCGCGCGCGGCGCCGTCGATGTCGCGGCTCAGATCGAACTGCAGCGTGATCGAGCTGCTTCCCAGCGAGCTCGATGAGGTCATCTCGGTCACTCCGGCAATGTGGCTGAACTGCCGCTCCAGCGGAGTCGCGATGGAGGACGCATTGATCCCCGGACTTCCGCCGGGCAAGCTGGCCGATACCGAGATAGTGGGGAAATCGACCTGAGGCAAAGGAGATACAGGCAGGACCTTGAAGGCGATGGCTCCCACAAGGACGATGCCACCGGTAAGCAAAGTGGTAGCTACTGGCCGGCGGATGAAAGGGGCGGAGATGTTCACGATTCCTCCACCGGTTGCGGCTCGCTGCCGGGCTCGATCGCCTTCGGCGCACGGGTGAAACGCTGGCCGATGCGATCGAAGAAGATGTAGATGACCGGAGTGGTGTAGAGCGTGAGAATCTGACTCAGCAACAGTCCGCCCACCATGGCAATACCCAGTGGACGCCGCAACTCCGAACCCATTCCCCGGCCCAACGCCAGCGGAATGCCTGCCAACAGCGCCGCCATCGTGGTCATCATGATGGGACGGAAACGCAGCAGGCAGGCGTCATAGATCGCATCCGTTGCGTTCTTCCCGTGTTCGCGTTCTCCCTCCATCGCAAAGTCGACCATCATGATTCCGTTCTTTTTCACAATGCCGATCAGCAGGATGATGCCAATGATTGCGACCACGCTGAGGTCCTGCTTGAAAAGGATGAGAGCCAGCAGCGCGCCCACGCCCGCAGAGGGTAATGTCGAGAGGATTGTGATGGGGTGGATGAAGCTTTCATACAAGATGCCAAGCACGATGTAGACAGCGGCCAGCGCAGCGAGAATCAGCAGGCCTTCATTGGCGAGCGAGCCCTGGAACGAAGCAGCGGTGCCTTGAAATCCATGCTGGACGCTGGCCGGCATGTTCAGGTTCTTCTGCGCCTTCTCGATGGCCGTGATTGCGCCTCCGAGCGCGGCGTTGGGGGCCAGATTGAACGACACGGTTACTGCCGGGAACTGGCCCTGATGATTGATGGAGAGCGACTCGGATGCCTTTTCGAGATGTGTGAACGCGCTGAGCGGCACGGCATTGGATGCGGATGTAGTGGTGGCTGCATTGGCCGTTGAAGAACCATTTGCATCCACGCCGGATTGAAGCGCATTTTGCGGCACGGTCAGCGCCAGCGAGGATGGTGTGTACTTCACCGAGGCCGTTGTTGCATTCGAGCCTGCGGACGAGGACCCCGAGGATGCGAAAGACGACGAAGCGCCAGGCCCGGAACCTCCTGCGGACGCGTTGGCCTGAATATACAAATCCTGGAGCTTGCCCGGACCCTGCTGTGCACTGGGGGCCGATTCAAGGATTACGTGGTACTGGTTCAGCTGTGTGTACATGGTGCTGATCTGGCGCTGTCCATAGGCGTCATAGAGCGTGCTGTCGACGGCTGACGGCGCGATCCCAAGCCGCGATGCGGTGGCGCGATCGATGACCAGCGAGACTGCCAGGCCCCCGGTTTGCTGGTCGGTGGCAACATCGGCCAGTTGAGGCAACTGCTTCATCTTGGCGACAAGCAGGCCGGTCCACAGATTCAACTCGTTTGGGTCGGGATCCTCCAGTGTGTATTGATACTGGGTGCGGCTCACGCGGTCGTCCACGGTAATGTTCTGCACCGGCTCCATATAGAGCTCGATGCCATCCACAGGTTTGAGGCTGGCTTGCAGTCTGCGGATCACGTCGGAGGCGCTCAGGCTGCGCATGCCCAGCGGCTTCAGGTTAATGGACATGCGTCCGCTGTTCAGCGTGGTGTTGGTTCCATCCGCGCCGATAAACGAAGACAAGCTCTCGACTGCGGGATCCTGAAGGACGATGTGCGCCAGTTGCTGCTGCTTCTGCTCCATGGCGGCAAACGAAATGGTCGCCGGCGCCTGCGAGATGCCTTGAATGACGCCCGTATCCTGCGTAGGAAAGAATCCCTTGGGGATGACGATATAGAGCACGATCGTGAGTGCCAGCGTTGCGGTGGCTACCAGCAACGTAATGGTCTGATACCCAAGAACCCACTTGAGCGTGCGTCCATAGAACGCAATCATGTTCTCGAACACGCGCTCCGAAGCCCTGAAGATGCGGCCCTGCTGTTCCTTGGGAGGGGAGTGGCGCAGTATGCGCGAGCACATCATCGGCGTCAGCGTGAGCGACACAACGGCCGAAAGGATAATGGTGACGGCCAGGGTAACCGCGAATTCGCGAAACAAACGGCCGACGACGTCTCCCATGAAGAGAAGCGGAATCAGCACGGCAATCAGCGATACAGTCAAAGAGATGATGGTGAAGCCGATCTGCTCCGCACCCTTCATGGCAGCCTGCATGGGCGTGTCGCCAGCTTCGAGATAGCGCGTGATGTTCTCGATCATCACGATTGCGTCATCGACCACAAAGCCGGTCGAGATGGTCAGCGCCATCAGCGAAAGGTTGTCCAGACTGTAGCCCAGCGCATACATGACACCGAAGGTGCCCACCAGGGAAACCGGCACGGCGATACTGGGGATGATGGTGGCGTACAGGTTGCGCAGAAACAGAAAGATGACCATCACCACCAGCGCGACGGTCAACATCAACTCGAATTCGACGTCGGAGACCGAAGCGTTGATCGCCGTGGTGAGATCGGTAAGCGGAGTAACCTTGATCGAGGCCGGAAGGTTCACCTCGAGCTGGGGAAGAATCGCCTTGATGGCCTTGACCACGCTGATGGTGTTGGCGCCGGGCTGCCTCTGAATATTGACAATGACCGCCGGCGTCTCGTTCATCCATGCCGCCTGCTTGTTGTTCTCGATGCCGTCCACCACTTGCGCCACATCGTTCAACATGATGGGCGCGCCATTGCGGTAGGCAACCACAACCTTGCGATAGTCGTCGCTGGTTACCAGTTGATCGTTGGCGTTGATCTGGTAATCCTGATGTGGTCCGTCGAAGTTGCCCTTGGCGGCATTGACGCTGGTGGCCAGAAGCGTGGTGCGCAAATCCTCAAGGTTCAGGCCGTAAGACGAAAGCGCTGTTGGGTTTGCTTGAATGCGCACCGCCGGTTTTTGCCCGCCGCTAATGCTCACCAGGCCAACTCCGCTCAATTGGGAGAGCTTAGGCGCAAGCCGCGTATCTACAAGATCCTCAACCTGCGACAGTGGAATCGAGTTGGATGTGACGGCCAGGGTCAGCACGGGAGCATCTGCGGGATTGGTCTTGCTATATACCGGTGGCGAGGGAAGGCTGGAAGGCAGAAAGCTCTGCGCTGCGTTAATCGAGGACTGAACCTCTTCTTCAGCGATATCGATGTTCAGGCTGAGGGCAAATTGCAGCACGATCACAGACGACCCGCCTGAACTGGTCGAGGTCATCTGGCTCAATCCCTGCAGTTGTCCAAACTGGCGTTCGAGAGGAGCAGTCACTGTAGTGGCCATTACATCCGGACTGGCGCCTGGATAGAAGGTTAGTACCTGGATGGTGGGGTAATCCACTTCCGGCAGGGCAGAGACCGGCAACTGGGTGTATGCAACCACACCCACCAGCAAGATGGCGGCTATCAGCAGCGAGGTTGCGACAGGGCGCTGAATAAACGGCCCGGATGGATTCACGGGGCATTGCTTTCAGCGGGTGTGGCCGCAGACGTCTGACTCGACACTGCGACCCTGCTCCCGCTCTGCAGTTTATCGAAACTGCTGGTCGCCACTACCTCGCCGGGGTTGATTCCCTCGACCGCGGTCATCCCGGCGTCCGCAACACCTGTCTTGATGTTGCGCAGGCTCGCCGTTCCGTTTGTTACCACATAGAGGAAGGCGGCCTGTCCATTGTGCTGAACGGCATTGGTGGGAACCAGCGTGACGCCGTCGAGCGTATTCACCAGCAACCTCGTGTTGACAAACTGGTTGGGGAATAGAGCGCCGTTTCTGTTGTCGAAAGTGGCACGCAACTTCACCGTCCCAGTCGTGGTGTCGATTTGGTTGTCGATTGACTGCAACTTACCCGATGCCAGCTTGGTGGTCTGTGCGCGATCCCACGCATCTGTGGGCAGCGTATGTATCTGGCGCATGCGCGCCTGTACCTGGGCGAGGCTATCCTCCGGCATGGTGAAAATCACGGTAATCGGCTGCATCTGCGTGATGACTGCGAGCACCGTGGCCGCGGAGGCCTGCACCACGTTCCCTGGGTCCACGAGGCGAAGACCGACACGACCGGCAATCGGCGCGCTGATGTGGCAATAGCTGAGCTGGACCTGGTCGTAATTTGCGGTGCCTTGATCGTTCTTGACCGCGCCCTGGTCTTGCAGCACGATTTTCTCCTGGTCATCCAGCAGTTGCTTGTTGATTCCGTCGTGCGCCCACGCCGTACGATAGCGCTCCAGGTCCATCTGCGCTTGAGCCAGTACATTGGAATCCCGCTCCAGTACACCTTCGGCCTGCATCAGCTGCGCCTGGTAGGGACGCGGATCGATTTCGATCAACGAGTCCCCTTTTTGGACGAACTGTCCTTCGCTGTAGCGCACTGCGGTCAAGACTCCGCTTGCCTGCGCCGTTATGGCGACGGTATAGACCGGTGTAACCGTTCCGATAGCGTCGAGGTAAATGCCAATGCTGCCCTTCGTTGCTGTAGCTACCGTGGCAGAAACGAATGGCTTCACAGCGATGAGCGCGCGTTTCACAGCCGCTGCCTTGGTATCGTTATTGTGGATGACAACCAAGACGAGCAGTGCCAGAATCAGCAGGAGTAGCAAGCTCGTCCACAGAATCCACCGCTTCCTATACCAGGGTGAAGGCGAAGACAATTGGTGACCGGCACCAATGTGTTGGACATCCGAGCTATAGCCGACTTCAGACATGCAGGACTCCGCGCCCACGCACTGTTGAGAATGTGCTGCTCGCAGAATCGCTGTATTCCACTGCGTTTGTATGCTCAGTTTTGCTCAGAATCCAGGCGACAATTGACGTGATTGTTTTTTATTCTTTTAGAGTCCCTGATCGGGGATCGGTAACCCCTCGCCTTTAGGCGAAGGATTGTGTATTTCGCCGACAGGTTGTCTGTTTGCATTTCGGTGAGACTTTGGCGTAAACGAATGACTTCGGGAAGAGGAAAGAAGTTCATCAGCAGAAGCCAGACAAATCGGCCGCATGGCCGATCAATCCGGCTTTAAGCCGTAACCGAAGCCACCGCCTGTTAGGCGGTGGAGCATTCACTTACAGTATCTTGCCGAAATAAATCCTCGAATGTCGGCATATATTCCCAAATTTCTGCGGGAGATTCTCGGTCGGCTAGCCCCTGAGAAATTCATATTCTCAGCGGTTTGGTCACTGCTATTTGATTCTCAGGTGCCATCCTCGCCGCAGCTCTGCCCCTGGAACCTGTTGTTCGTGCAGGATGGCCGCCTTGATCGAATCAGTGTCCGGTCTTGACTCTTCCAATGGGCTCTCGAGCATTTTGCCAAGCTCGTCTGGAAGATTCGCAAGAACGGTTTCCCAGAGGACGCCGCCGATGCGGGCATCGATCTTGCGAAAGGCCAACGGTAGTGAAGCCTCGTCGGTGATCCGAACTGAGTCCTGGCTGTTCTTCTGGGCGCGCAGGGTGAACTCGCGCCCCTCGATCGATTTGAGTTCGCGGCTCATGAGATAGTAGAGAACCATGTTTTTGGTTCGCTCCACTTTGCCGGCAGCAGCGCGGGCCCGGTCGCTGAGCCGGACAACCTCGGCGCGGCAGAACTGCTCATGTGCTTCCATCCGGCGCAGGAAGCGCCCGATCCGGTCTACCTTTTCACCGTGGGCCGAACAGAATTGCTGGAAACGGGCGACGATCTCCTCGGCAGGTTCGCCGCCCTGTGCTGTTTGCTCCTCGATCGCATCGAGAAGGCCATCAAGTTCTGTGTCGATCTCAAAAAGCGAATTCGTATCAGCAATCGTTGACATGGTTTTCCCCCTTAACTGAAGCTGTGGTCTACCAACAGCATCAGGCGGCTATTTGCTCCTGAACGGCAACGGCTCTGGCCGCCTGGTAGGCGAGCGCATCGGCGCGGGACTGGATGGGATGGCCGCTGTGTCCTCTGATCCATTGCCAGCGAATATTTCGCTCTGCGCCCAACAGGAGCAACTCGCGCCACAGTTCCTGGTGCTGCAATTCGAAGCCACGGCTATTGCGCCAGCCAAACCGCTGCCATCGAAAGACTCGGAAGCGCATTCCGTCGATCAGCAACTCCGAGTCAGAGCGCAGCTCTATGCACGCACCGGCTGGCGTTAGGCGCAGTGCCTCGACCGCGGCGCGCAGTTCCATTTCAGAGACGGTTGACCACGGGACCGATCCAGCGATCTCCTGGCGTCTGGTCCCGCGCCGCCGCATCGCGCATTGCCATGACGCGCATCTCTGTCGGCATACGGTCCAGATACTTCAGCCCTCTGGCCACTGAGTTGTCGGTCATGGCCCGGCCCAGCGCCGTGGCAATTGCGATTTGTGCCGAGGTCTCCGTGGGCAGCGGTGCCGTCTCGGGGTTGAGCAGAATCTCGTCAATCGAAGGCAACTGCCGAAAGAGCCGCAGGAAGGCAATCAACTCAGCGGCAGCCGCAGGCCCCACCGTTCCGTCGAGCAACTGCGCCTCGAACTCGCTCGCGCCTGAAAGGAAGGTGGTCTTTTGCCGGTTGGCAATTCCGCGTAGAACATTGGAGGCCATCTCCCAGGATCGGGGAGTGGGCCACGCATTGGCGTCCGAGGTCGCGTCGGCGGTATGCAGAAGGTCCGGCTTGAAGCGCAGAAATGCGATGATCTCCGACCGCACGCCCGCGCCCACAGCCCACTTGCACCAGTCGTTGAGATCGGCTTCAAGTTCGAGATGGACAAAGCGATTCCGCAGCGGCCGCGGCATCGCGAAGTGAACGCCGCGCTCCGACGCCGGATTGCCCGCGGCAATGACCACCCAGCCGTCAGGCAACATATACTCTCCGAGTTTGCGGTCGAGCACCAGTTGGTAGCATCCGGCCTGCGTCATCTGCGGCGCGGAGGTCAGTTCGTCCAGAAAGAGAATGCCTTTCCCTGTGGTGGGCAGGAACTTGGGCGGAACCCACTCTGTCTGGTCGGCTTTGATCCGCGGCAGTCGTTGCTCTCCGCCGGCGTCTGATTGAGACGGATAGGCATGACCCTTTTTCCCACACAGATTCGTCAAGGCTTTGCTTCGCTCACGCCGTTGAGAGGTTCGGCTCTTGCCTCCTGACTTGCCGTTTGGCGCACCACATCTTCCATCTTGCCCATCAGCAAACTCAACTGGTGCGAAAGCGACTGAATCTCCGCCTCAGCGCGCCGGTTCACCTGGAAATCCAACTCGCTCCGTACGCGGTCTTTCAAGTCCTGGCGGTTCTGGCTCATCATGATCACCGGAGCCTGAATCGCAGCCAGCATCGACAGGAACAGGTTCAGCAGAATGAATGGATATGGATCCCACGCACGGTTGTGTAGCGCCACGTTTATCGATGAATACGCCACAAGCACAATCGCAAAGAGTATGATGAACGACCACGAGCCCCCAAAGCGCGCCACCAAGTCCGCAAGATGCTCACCAAAGGTCGACTCTTCCTCGATGACTTCGTTAGGATTGCGGCTGGTCCGGCTCCGCACCAGATTCTGCGAGGCATGGAGCTGCCGCGCCTGCATGGTCAGCATATCCATGCCCGCCATCGGCATATGCATCACCAACTCGGTAATGTCATCGCGCCCAACCTCCAGGCAGACCGTCTCTTCGATCGCCACCGCCGTCGATTGGTGCTTGCTCTGCTGCAGCATCGACGCAAAACCGAAGAACTCCCCGTGAACCGGCTCCTCAACCACGACTTCTTGCTGGTCTTCGTCCGTCATGGCTACTTGCGCCTTGCCCGACATCACCACGTAACCATGTTCCGCGGGGTCGCCGGCCTGGAAGATTCGCTCGCGCGGCGCAAATCGTTTGATTTCGACCTGCGCCGCCAGAACTTCAACTTCATCATCGTCCAGAAGTTCGAAGAGAGGGACGTGTCGCAACTCGTTGGGATTGCATGGCATGGCTTGCCTCATTCATGACGTGGATTGGGTCGGCTGCATCTGGTCGTGAGTGGCATTATCAGACCTGACTATCAACCGTGGCCTCAATCATCATGATATGCGTTCGACGATTCTGCAAAGAATTGGAAGATGGATGTCTCAGGCCGCGTCATCCAGTTCTTCGGTCTCCTCGATTGGCTCATCGTCGTCGATCTCTGCAAATCCGGGGTCATCTTCCGGTTCGGCGGGCGCGGTTGTGGGAGTGGCCACCGGTGCAGGCATATCAAACAGGCTTGCGGGTTTCTGGGGCGCTGGCTTTACTGGTTCGGCGGCCTTGGCGGTCGGAGCATACTGAGTGACTTCCGTATTCGGCGGCGCTGTCTTGGCCGACGTCTTGGGCTTTGAGCGCGCATCGGCCTGGGCAGCCTTGGAAGCCGCATCCATCTCGGCCTTGGCCTTCTCCAGGGTGTTCTTCATCTGGAGATGGGAGCCGACGAAGCTGATGATGGTCGAGGCCAACTCGGCATCGAGATCCTGGGCTGTGCCGGTGACGCTGAGTGGGGTGGTAAGAGCGTCATTGTCGCCGTCTTTAAGCTTCTTCGGCACAATGTTCACCCGTATCTGATCTGCATCGACGAGCGTGACCGTGAGCAACACCGCGCGGTCGCGCAGGACTGGTACAAGTTCTTTGAACATTGAAAATCCTCCTCATGGATTGTGAGTTTCAGGAAGGAATCCCCTTCCGCGGGGTTCCTTAATTTCTGGATCATCCCAGCGCGCGGTGTATCGCTCCCCCAGCGCCATGTTTTTTAGATAGTGCTCTGAATCGTTCTCTCGCTGCCAAAGGAGACGGTAAACAGTATCTACGGCAGACTTCATGATGGCCTTCATCTCCTCGTTTGAGATGTGAGAGACGGTCGAATCGCCGGTGCATGCAGCGCACGGTTTCCCTGCGTGCAAGGCTTCAATGGGACCGTTGCGAAAGGCCAGCGCAACCATCGCTTTTGCCTCGCTCGCAAGAGTATGGTCGAGAGTTATCTTCATGGCGAACCTCCGATACTCTCCAAACATACATCCTGCACGGGAATGACGCATCAATTCCTTTTGAACAATGTTGGCGTGAGCCGCCCGCGCCTCTTGGTCTTCGACCAGAGCTGCGGATCGACAGGCAAAGGACTAATAAGTCCACTTTGTGCGTTAAAGAAGCCGCCGTGGTGTGTGAGCTTTCCATAGCGAAAGAGTCGCGCCAGCATGGCCAGAGCGGCCGATGCCAAAGTCTGGTTGATGAAGGGTTCCTGACGATCCAGCGCCTCGACGGCAGAACAACTGGGCAGCGGATCTTCACCAGATTCAGTGTCGATGATCTCGGGGTAGAGTTCACTGACCGTGCGCAATCGTGCGGCCTTCCTGCGATTGCGCGCGTTCAATGGCTGGCCGAGAACGAATTGGCCGCTGGCCGCGTTGTTGCCGAAATCGAGCCAATACGCAGTGCGGTTCCTGGTCTTGGTCAGCGCGCGCGCAATGACGCTTCGCGCCGCTCTGGTGTCCACGCAGCCGATCAGTAGATCGATGGACCTGTCATTGATCCGATCAAAGGTTTGCTCATCGAAGTAAGTCGGTTCGGCACTCGCTCCCGCTCTCTCTCTAATTCACGCCACATCTGATCGGCGCTGGCCCCGACGCCGGCCTTCTCGACCAATTCGCGCGCCATGACGCTCATCAAGTCTTCGTCGGTGTCGAGCGATTGCAGCCCTTCACCAGAGAACTTGCCCTCCATCATCAGCGCAACGAGCATTTTCTTGCCCATCAAACGGAGGCAGGTCTCCTGCATCGTCTCCGTATAGGTAACGAACTTCACGCGCACCGCGTGCCGCTGGCCGATGCGCCAGGAGCGGCGACTGGCCTGCCGCAGCGTATGCAGCGAGTAGCCGGTCTCATAGAAATAGAGCGTCGGAAAGGCCAGAAGATCAAGCCCAGTCTCCACCAGCTTCGGGTGGCAAATCACGACTTCAACCCCAGCCTTCAGTTGCCGCTCGTACCAATCCTCGCGTTTGTCCGTAGCAACCGAAGAGCGCAGCACGGCAACCCTGAATCCAGCCTGCCTGAGCACAGACTCCAGCCGCAGCGTAACATCCCTCTCGCCCGTGTAGGTCGCATAGACCTGGCAGCGCCGCCCCTGCCTGAGTTCCTCACTTACATCAGCTATGAGCGCGCGTTCCTTCGCGTAGAGACCGTCCTCCTTCAAGTTCTGAGGCGTTGTCACCAGGAACCGCACATACTCTTTGGTCTCCGGGTCAAAGGCCCGTGCCCAGATGTCCTCAAATCCATACGGGTGGTCGGGATAGAGCAGCAGCGTGTTGAGCAGAATGCTCATCAGACTCTTGTTGCCCCGATGCGACCGTATGGCAGAACGGATGTCCTCTTCGAGTTCTTCGTAGGCTTTGGCAAGTTCCTCGTCCATCTCGATCGAAAGCACACTCTCGTCGTATCGCGGCAGGTTGTCCGCAATATCTTCGAGCGAAAGAAACGCCGTCGTGTTCATCAGGAACTTCCCGAACAGCAGCGGCGAGGCGCCAGGCTTCTTCAACACCTGGATCGTCTTTTTCGTCGCCCGCGAGCAGGCGTTGTCTGTCTCCCGCACCTTCTCGATAGTCTCCAGCACACCGTACTGCTGCTGAAAGTCGCGCCGTCCTTGCCCGCCGTAGGCAAAGCCCTCGTCGGCCATCGTGCTCGGCTCCATTCTCCAGAAGATGTTAAACAGATCGTCCGCATATCCCAGCAGGATTGTCCGCCCCACGCCGCCATTGGTATACAGTGCTTCCGAGACAGCCAAAAGATGCCGCACGGGATGCGGGCATCAATGTCCCGGTCAAATCGTTTCGTGCCGAAGTATTTGTTCCTTTTCGTACGGAAGAGATGTGTCTCGGGCATCTCCACTCCGGCCGCCTTTGCCATCAGGCTATAGGCGTATTCGACGGCTCCCGCGTCCCGCGCGTCCAGAGAAGACGGAAACTTGATCATCCAATGTGCGAAGCCCTGTTGCAACTCCTGCTGGCCGTGAATGATCCTTTTCATGTCGGCGCTAACTTGCGCCACGATCTTGGGGCGGGCGCCTGAAGAAGATCCATTGAGCCGCAACAAATCTTCAAAGACCTCTTCATTTTCTCCTGCCAGCACGACGTCCGATTCTTCGGCGAGCTGATCGAGCTTGAGCGGAGAATCGTCATGGCTTTGTTGGCTCAGTTCCGGTTCGTAGCTGAGAGTGCCCATGCCGTGCCGTCCCACATAGGCTATAGGCGCGCGGATCGGCGAAGGGCAGAATGACGCCGCTCCGGCCATAGTCGAAGGTGCGCATCACGCGCCACTTGATCAGCGCCGGATCGAACGGCGATTCGAGCTGCGCGAAGAGCTTCTCGCGCTCGGCTTCTGTGAACTTTGTTGCGGCCATACCTCACCTCCTTCGGCTGGGAGTCCACGCTTTCAGACCAAATGTTTGAGAGTGCTTCAGCGGGCGCTCCCTATGGTTCAGGCCATAGATTTCCGAGTTGTTGTTCACGTTATATTCCGCTCTTGGGCCACATTTCCAATTTCCAAATTGGAAATGTGGGCTACAATGGGCATATGCAAGGACAAGACGTTGCGCTTCTTCTCAAACTCGCCATCCAGAACGAGCCACAGGTGCCTTCGAAAAACCTGGCGGAGAGCCTGTTTATCTCTCCTTCCGAGGTGTCGAAGGCTCTGAAGCGCTGTGCGGATTCAGGCTTGCTCTACGTGTCCAGCGGAGAGAAGAGGGTAAACCGATCTGCGCTCATGGAGTTTCTGGCGCATGGATTGAAGTATGTTTTTCCACCCGCAAAGGGACCTCTCGTACGAGGGGTCCCCACGGCCGCCGCGGCGGAACCGCTCAAATCGCGTTTACTGGAGGATGGTGAGCCTCCCGCAGTTTGGCCCTATGCAGAAGGAAAGGTCCGAGGAATGTCGCTAGCCCCGCTCTACAAGGGTGCGCCCAAGGCCGCATTGCTCGATCCAAAGTTCTATGGTGTTCTCGCTCTCTGCGATGCAATCCGTAGTGGAAGAACGCGGGAACGAAACCTCGCGGTAGAACTTCTCGGAAAGGAGATCAATGCCTGATCCGAATCTGCCTCTACTGGAAGATGCCGTCCGCAAGCTCGCACCTTTTCTTGACGAGATCGTTTTCGTCGGCGGGATTACGCTCGGGCTGTTGATTACCGACAAGGCCGCCGCTCCGATTCGCGGAACAAACGATGTCGATATAATCGCTGAAATTGTCACGTATGCCGATTACATTGCCTTCTCGGAACGTCTTCGCAAGGCCCACTTCACGAGAGGACGAAGGCGAAACACCCTCTTACGTGCCGGTAGCACAATGGTGGCCTGACTTTGGATGTGCTGGCGCTCAACAAAGAAGTGCTCGGGTTCACGAACATCTGGTATGAGTCTGCGCTCAAACATGCGTTTACAGTTACTTTGCCGGGCAGACAATCGATCCGGGTAATCACCGCGCCGTTCTTCCTTGGAACAAAGATGGAAGCATTTCGGGGACGGGGCAAGATGGACTTTCAGGCGAGCCACGATCTTGAAGATTTTGTTGCTATCATCGAGGGACGGGAGATGCTGCTACAAGAGATCGCCGCGTCTCCACAATCGCTTCGACGGTATCTTGCGGATGCCGCTAAGATGCTGCTTGCCGAATCCAGATTTCTTGACGTTCTTCCTGGATTTGTCCTCGACGACGAGCGAGTTCCACTTATCAAAGGGCGCCTTGCATCCATTGCCGCCAATATTCTCTGAGGCGACCAAAACATGGATTGCCTTGTCGCAAGCGCATTCTGCGTTTGTGCTCAATAAGGCACTTCCTCCTGCGTGATCTCCGGTTCCTCACTGAACTCTGGCTGCGCAAATCCCTGTCCACTAACAAAGTGATCGACATTATCACGATTGCCTGCGGCGGGCGGCGGCGACAAGAGACTGATCTCTGTGACGACGATTTCAGTACGATACCTGCGCTGGCCGGTCTCCCGATCATCCCAGGAGCGCGTCCGGAGGGCACCCTCAATATAGAGCAGCGAGCCCTTGCGAACGTAATCGCGTAGAATCTCGCCAGTGCGCTGGTAGCCGATCAGGTTGCGCCACTCGGTTCGCTCCTGCCATTCGCCGTGATTGTCTTTGTAGCGTTCGCTGGTAGCGAGCGAGAGATTGACGATTGTGCCCGCGCGCAGGATATGAACCGTAGGGTCCTTGCCGGCGCGGCCCAGAAGAATAACTTTGTTGACGCTCTTGCTCATTTGCTTCACTCCTTTTCATTGATCGTGACCGTAGACAGAATCGAAGGCCTGTCGCCGGTCGATCTCGACATACTCTTCATTGGTATAGCGATAGAATTTGCCGGTCGCCGCATCGATGTTCAGATAGCGTCGCGTGATGCGGTGCTTGTAGAGGATGATCTCGCCGGCCTTGCCCATGAACATGAAGTCCTCGTTATGTTGCGCATAACATAATGAAGATTATGTTGTGGTGTTGCTTATGTGACGCCCAGCGTCTAGGCGAGGGCAAACAGGCGACACCATCGATGGCGGGCGTCACATAATTCAGCTAGAGCTTCGCTAGGAACGTCAGGAGATCTGGATTGTCGCGCCAGCGCTTTCTTTGAGTCTGGTGCTTCATTTCACACATCCCGAGCGCCTTCGCCTTCATTTCAAGGTCGGTTTCTGCATAGATGTTGGTGGTCTCGAGAGACACATGTCCCAGCCAAGCACGAATTGTATTGATGTCTACGCCAGCGCGTAACAAGTGCGTATCTGCGCCATGCCACGCCGTGCCGTGTTGTTGACCGGCAGGATGTGTGGGGAGAAACCGCCTATCGCGTGTGGCTTCCCCGCAAGGATGCGGTGGTGCGAGCACGCTCCGTGGAACTGGCGGCGCTGGACACGTTTCAGCCCACGGTGAATGAAATTCTGCATACCGCCGCCGCGGCCAAACTGCTGGATGCACTAGAAGAGAACCTGTTGCTGGCGCCGATTCAGTCCAGTGTCGTCCCGTTGCCGCATCAGCTCTACGCGCTGAATCGCGCCATGAGCCAACACCGTATTCGCTATCTGCTGGCCGATGAAGTTGGCTTAGGAAAAACGATTGAAGCTGGGCTCATTCTGCGCGAGTTGAAACTGCGTGGCATGGTGCGCCGGGTACTGGTCGTGGCTCCCAAAGGGCTTGTGCGCCAGTGGCAGGCTGAGATGCAGTTGCACTTCGGGGAGCGGCTGCAATTTGTGGAACCGGCAGAACTGGCTGCCTTCCGGCAATTGCGGACCGAAGATGAGAATCTTTGGCACTTGCACGATCAGGTAATCTGCTCACTCGATTCCGTCAAACCGATTGAAGGCCGACGCGGTTGGAGCCTGGAGCAGGTAAACAATTACAACCGTGAGCGATTTGAGGATCTGATCTCCGCTTCCTGGGATTTGGTCATCATTGACGAGTCGCATCGGTTGGGAGGTAGTACCGATCAGGTTGCACGATACAAGTTGGGCGCTGCGCTCGCCGAGGCGGCACCGTATTTGCTACTGCTGTCGGCAACTCCCCATCAGGGCAAGACCGATCAGTTCATGCGCCTGATGCAGCTCTTGGATCGGGACTCGTTCCCGGACGAAGGTAGCGTTCAGCGAGAGCGCGTACATCCATTCGTAATTCGGACAGAAAAGCGCGCAGCCATCGACGCAGAGGGAAAGCCTCTCTTCAAACCCCGCGTCACAAGGCTCCAGGCCGTTGAATGGTCTGCTCGCCATGCAGCTCAGCAACGCCTGTACGAGGCTGTCACCAGCTATGTGCGCCATGGATACAACCAGGCGCTGGCATCTCAGCAGCGGCATATTGGGTTCTTGATGATCCTGATGCAGCGGCTAGCCGCGCAACCCAAATCTACGAGCAAGTGAATTTGACAGCGGCCAGGGAATTCCAGCGTCGCCGAGAATCCGGCGCCTATCGCGCCAGTGAATTGGGCTTGGCGGATGGTACGGAACTGGCAAACGAGGCCGGGAAGGAGTAGTCAGAAATGGCCAGGAGAATCCGAAGCCAGAAAGCGGAGGGAGAGGACCGGGAACGGAGCGGCCAGCTTCGCCCAGGCCGCGTAAAGCAGATTCCATCTTCGTTTCCACGCATGACCGGAACTGCCCGGAACCTTCTTCGCCTTGCGCGCATGGTTGCCCGTACCTCGAAATCCGGAGGGAAGAGCGGCGGAACTTCCTCCTATTCACTGTCCGCACCCAGAACGTCGCCCTTCCAGCGCCGCGCCATCGTCAACGTTCGATACTCCGCCGCCCGGACACGTGGAGGCTGGAAAGCCCACGGAACCTACATCGAACGTGAAAGCGCCAAGGGTGATCGAGAGAATCCCGACGCCGAGCGATTTGGTCTGGCGAAGGAGCAGTCTCTTGGATCGCTCGCCGACGGCTGGCAGAAGGCCGGCGACCGGCGTCTCTTCAAAATCATTCTCTCGCCGGAAGACCCAGGCGCGGACCTTGAGCGAACAACTCAGGAAGTCATCCATCGCATCGAGAAAGAAGTTTCTGGGACAGTTGAATGGGGAGCAGTGGTCCACCGGAACACGGATCATCCTCACGTCCATATAGTCCTCCGAGACCGACTCCGTTCCGGAGCGGAGTTCACCCTTCCGCGCGATCTGATCCGGCGTGGCCTGAGAGAGGCAGTACAAGAATCCTTAACCCGGCAGCTCGGTCCACGCACTATCGAGGAGATCGAAGCGCAAAAGCAGGCGGAGCTAACCGCAAATCGTGTCACGCCCCTTGACCGCCGTTTGGCTGATCGGCTGGTTCCGGCCGCCGAGGGAAAAGAGTTTCGGAACTTCGCCAGCACGGGGAATCTCCCTGAAAGTTCCCGCTTGCACCATCTTGGCCACCTCGGGCTTGCCAAGCCATTGCCAGGCGGCGAATGGCAGGTCCGGTCCGACTTCCTCAGTCAACTCCGCAACATGAAGGACATTCAGGACCGAGCGCGAACACTATTCCGTTGCGGTGTGGCAATCAGCGATCCCCACGCGCCGATGGAGTATTCTCTCGCCTCGAAAAAGCTCATTGGCCGCGTCCTGCTCAACAGCGAAGACGAGCGCACCGGCGCGCTCCAGACCATATTTGAGACGACCGAGGGAAAGATCGAGATCATCCGTCACGACGCGCCACTCCGCTCCGCCTGGGCGAGCGGTGACCTCCAGCCGGGAAACATTGTCGTCATCGACAGCCTGAGAAGCAACCCAGAGCGGCTCTACGCCGCATCGGCGGGCAAGGACAAAGACATCCTGCGCGACGAGAAGGCACTCAATTTCATCGCGCGCCGGATGCGCGTCATGAACCTTACCACGGGCGAATCCGACAAGGGATGGATGGGGGAATTCAACAAGACGCTTCGTTCGAGGATGATGGACAGAATGAGGAGCCGAGGGTTCTAGGCTCGCAAACACGATGCCGATGGGAACCTGGAGCTGGCCGCGTTTTTCAGTACAAATCAGATGAGAAACGCCCAAGCTCGAAGCTAACCGGTGTACCGGATTCTTTTCGGCACTCGAGCCTTGAGACTGACTCTATCGCTACGCAGCGCCTAGCGACTATTATTGTTGTCAAATGACAGTGGACCTTCTCAAATCAGCGGAGGAAAAGTTCGCTCCGCTTTCGGAGGCAGAGCGGCGCATCCTCACCGCTATTGACGGAAAGTGTGCCGTCTGCAGCAACAATGACAATGATTCTGACCCGATAAATGATCCTCGAAATGGCGCAAAGTGGGATTCATCTAGAACCATTCGTTCGGATGTATTGGAGTGGCTATGCAAGCAAGGTGGCTCTTTCGGTAAAAGTTCCTCAAGCGGCGTCTGGGTCTACGGAGCCAAAATCGCGGGTGTGTTGAATCTTTCTTATGCGGTCATCCCGTACCCATTAATCCTTGAACGGTGTGCATTCATGGACGATATTTCGCTGAAGAACGCCAAGGTCCCGTCTTTGATTCTCACTGGGAGCTGCACTCGAACTATCCTTGCCGACGGAATAGATGTGGCAAATAACGTTCTACTCAACAACGGATTCTATTCTAAGGGGCAAGCGCTTTTCAGGGGTGCAAAAATAGGCGGTGCAATGCGCACCGAGGATGCGACATTCGAATATCAAGCCGGAGGTATGTTCGGCGAGGACTCAAAGAACTCGTTGGGATGCGATAGAGCTACGGTGAACGGGAGCATGTTTCTCTCCAAGCCCGCCCATGGAAGTACGTTCAAAGGGGAGGTTGGTCTCGCGGGCGCCTTCATCGGCAGTAATCTCGAATGTGACGGCAGCACGTTTGAGAATCCAGGCGGGATTGCAATTCGTGCTGATCGCATCAAGGTTGTTGGCGGGGTGTTCCTGCGGAATGGTTTTTCGGCTAAAGGTGCTGTACGCTTCCTCAACGCTCAGATGGATGTACTCGATTGCAGCGGAAGCACTTTTGAAGGGGATTGTGAAGCTGCATTCATGGCGGAAGCAGCAACAATTTCCGGTTATGCTGTTTTCGCAGGTACGACGGCTCGAAGAGGTGCAATCCAACTTCGTGCGGTCACCGCCGGCGATGTATCGTTTCGGGGTGCGGAGTTGATGTCAGTGGATTTGCGATATGCGACTGTGCGGCGGGCACTCCGGTTGAAACGTGTCCAGTTTCTCGATTCGCAACGCTCTGAATTGAACTTGAGAAACGCCTCAACCGATTCCATCGACGATGACAAAGATAGCTGGCCTGGTGTAGGGAATCTTTTCCTTGATAGTTTCACTTACAACCGCTTCGGCAGCGTGACTCCAGAGGCCCAAGAGGATTCTGTTACTTGTCCGATAGACTGCAAGTCGCGCCTTGATTGGCTCAGACTTGACAGCACAAATCCACCACGTGCGTACAAACAGCTTGCGCAAGTCTATTCCACGTCAGGCGAGACATCTAACTCTCGCGAAGTTCTCTACCACCTTGAAGGCCTATTGCGTCGACGCCAAACAGAGAGCGAAAGAAATCTTCTTCTTAGCTGTGGAAGGTGGGTATTGAATCAATGCTTGAAATCGACGATTGGCTACGGATATAAGCTGTGGAGAACCCTCTATTGGATGATTCCTCTCTGTGCGCTGGGATGGGTGATTTCATACAGTGGGTATTATGCCAAGGTTGTTGTTCCAGCGGACAAAGATGCATATTGCTTTTCTGTGAAGTATGGATATGTTCCAAACAGTTACCCGCGTTTCAGCGCGACAATGTTCACGATTGAGCACACCCTTCCTGTGGTTAATTTCGACATGTCCAACCACTGGTCTGCTGGCGGAAGCCCACAAGATTCCGTACATCTATGTTTCGCCATCTGGGTCCGCTTATGGCTCGTAGCCCAGCGTCTCTTGGGGTGGTTATTATCTCTGTTCTTCGTCGCAGGGATCACTGGCTTGGTAAAGAGTGACAAGTGAAGGTCCCGACCGGAATGTGAATCGTCGAACGCTCAGTCGGGCAGATTTGTATATACATGTCGGCAAGTGCAATGAAATCTGCCAAATGAGTATGTCTACCCCCCTTGATGACATGAATATGTAACGGAGAACTATAAGCGCCAGCGATTTTGCCAAATCGTATACTGCAATGTACACTCCTGTACGTGGAGGCATTCCATGAAGAACGGCAAAATCGCTCCTCCGGGTTACGTGCTCCCCAATCGGCCCCGCTGGCAGGGCGGCTGGAATCTCCGCTCGCTTTTCGGAGCACTTCTCGCCTTTACGCTCGTTGCGGGCGCGGCGACCGAGTGGCTCGCGATTCGACTTCACAACCCCATCGAAATGGGAGAACCACTTTTCCGGCTTTCCGGCACGCTGGTCTATCAGCCCTTCGCTGCCCTGATGCTCTGGAAGCATTTCGCCGGCAGTCGTCTCATCAGCTCCGGTGTTCGCATGGATCTCTGGATCGCCCTCGGCGTAACCATCGTCGGAGGGCTTTTCCTTGCCTATCTGACCTACTGGTTCCTCTCGCTCATCCGCGACCGCAAGAGCACCGACAGCCTGATGAATCTGCACGGATCGGCAACCTGGGCGACGCGAGAGGACATTGAGAAGCTCGGCCTGCTCGACGCGACCGATGGGGTTTACATCGGCGGCTGGCGCGATCCGAAGACCGAGGAGATTCATTACCTGCTCCACTCTGGCGCGGAGCCGGTCCTGCTCTTCGCGCCCAGCCGGAGTGGCAAGGGCGTCTCCGCCATCATCCCCACGCTCTGCCAGTGGCGCCAGAGCGTTTTTGTTTACGACCTCAAAGGCGAGAACTGGGAGAAATCAGCGGGCTTCCGTCAAGCTATCGGTCAGCGTGTTCTCAAGTTCGCGCCGACCCTGCCAGCGGAGAGCTGCTGCTACAACCCGCTCTCTGAAATCCGCTGGGAGACTGACTATGAGGTAGCCGACGCCCAATCAATCGCCAACGCCGTCATCCGCCACGGCGACGACGACAACCTCTACAAGCACTTCGAGGACGCCGCCGTCGATCTCGTCTCGGCTGGCATCATCCATCTCGGCTACGTCTACAGGAATCTCGCCCCGCCCCGTGAACCGACTCTCCCCGACGTGCTCGCCCACTACTCCACGCCCGGCATGGACTTCACCGATGTACTGGTCGAAATGCAGAAGACCGTCCATATGCCCGGTGGCAAATCGGAACCGCGTCTCCGATGGTTCGATCAGAACGGCAAGCCGACATTCACTCACCCCTATGTGAGCAAGGCTGTTCAGCGGCAGCTTAATCGCGCCGACCGCGAGGCGTCGAGCATCCAGTCAAGCATCGTCACGCCGATGACGCTCTACGACGACCCTATCGTCCAGAAGACGGTTTCGCGTTCGGACTTCCGTGTGCGCGATCTCGTGTACGGAAAATCACCGATGAGCCTCTACTTCAAGGTTCCGCAGCCGGACCGCGACCGGCTCCGCCCGCTCGTCCGGCTTATGCTTCAGCTTATCTTTAACCGGTTGATGGAGCAGCTTGACCAGAACCGCCACCATCTATTGTTGATGCTCGACGAGTTCCCGGAGCTGAGGAAGATTCCGAATCTGGCATCGGCGATGAGCCTCATGGCTGGTTACAAGATCAAACCCTACCTGATCGCACAGACGCTCACACAGATCGTCGAAGAGTACGGACCGAACGAGTCGATCACCGACAACTGCTACATCAAGGCCGCCTTCCAGACCGACAATCTCCAGACCTGTAAAAACCTCTCCGAGCTGAGCGGCAACATGACCGTTGAGAAGGAGACGGTCAACTACAGCGGCCAACGTACTGACTTCTACCTCAAGCACATCTTCCGCAGTGTTGAGCAAATCCAGCGCCCACTCATCACCGTCGATGAAATCCGCCGCATTAAGCCTCCGCTCAAAGCCACGAACGACCCCAACAGCAAGATCATTGCCCCCGGCGACATGCTCATCTTCATCAACGGGGTCGCGCCCATCTACGGCGTCCAGAGCCTCTATTTCATGAACGAGGCACTGCTCGCCCGCACCAGGCTCAGGCCGCCAGAGTTCCCGACGGCTGCGAGCCTTGCCGCAGACCATCCGGTACCAGCGGCGCTTTCTTCCTCTTTCAGCAATCGCCGCGCTATTAGCTCTTGCTCTGCCGCCCATGGGCCTTGTGACCGTAGCTCACCCGCTGATCGCCACGGGACTCTGGTTCCCAGGTACTCGCTGGTTCGGACTTGCATTGCCGCTCATCTTGATTGCAGCTCAGAGGCGCTTGGAAATGCCGCTCGTTTTTGCCGTCCTCATCCTGGCATCTCTCGCTGTTCATGCGCGATTCGCTCGCCCCACCGCCGATCCGCATATCGTTGCCGTCGATACCAAAGTCGGCAATGGAAGCGGATCAGGTGCGCAGGCCGCCGAGCACAGATTGCAGCAAATCGCCCTCGCCCATTCCAACACCCTGTTGATCTTCCCGGAATCGGTGATTCCCGATTGGAGCGCCGCGCACGACGCGCGCTGGGCTTCCACCTTTGCGCAACTCAACGCGCAGCGCACAGGCGTACTGATCGGCACAACCATTCCGATTCCAAACACCCAAGCCAACCGCAACGTCCTGCTCTCCCGTGGCTTCACAGAGCATCTCTCCTACGTTCAGCGCGTGCCCATTCCTCTCGGGATGTGGCAACTTGGCGAATCTCGCCGCGGCTTTCCGCTCTCGCTCCGTTTCCCGGCCACTATTCGCGTCTGGAATCGCCGCGCCGGTGTTCTCCTTTGCTACGAGCAGATGACTTTCTGGCCGGCTGTCGAAACAATGGCACGCAGGCCCTGAGATGCTGATCGCCCCCTCAAATCTCTATTGGGCGCGAGATACATCCATTCCAGCCATCCAACATCTTGCCGCCCAGGACTGGGCCGATCTTTGGGCGATTCCGCTCTACGAGGCACGGAATCTATGAAAACAATGCTCGCCGCCGTACTCCTTGCGCTTGTGGCCTATGGCCGCGCACAAACGGTGGACATTACCGCGCTCGGCCGAAAATGCGTACCCGAAGCCCCACTCTCGACGCTCAACGCCATCGTGCGAGTCGAATCTGGCGGCAATCAAAGCGCCATGCAAATCGACTTTCCCAATACGCTGCTCAAACGATGGCATCTTCCAGCCGGAACTGTCGCGATCAAACGCCAGCCCGCGAATGCGCAGGAAGCGCTCGCATGGCTCCGCTTCTTCCAGACCTATGGAATCTATGTCGATCTTGGCTTGATGCAGGTCAGCAGCTACGAAGCAAAGCGCCGCAAGATTGATCCTGAATCGCTGCTCGATCCCTGCACCAATCTGCGAGCAGGTTGGCAGATCCTCGAAGACGCATACCGAATTGAGGTCGCCACCTACGGTCCAGGCCAGACGGCCTTGCAACACGCGCTCTCGCGCTACAACACCGGCGACACCGCACGTGGCTTTGATAACGGATACGTTCAGAGGATTCTTGCAGCTCTGGGCCGTTTGCCAAGCGCATCTCAATCCAACCCGGAGAAGCGAAGATGATCGACGCAGAAGATTTCCAATTGATAGGCGCCAGCACACCGACAAACAAACTGGGCATTGCAAACCCTCATGCACTTGCCGCAGCAGTGACAGAGTGTTCGTCGCGCCGGCTGGCCGAACTTCAGAAATCGCCCATTCGCGGCGGCTTCGATGCTTCGCACCTTCAGGAGATTCACCGCTACCTCTATCAAGATGTCTATGACTGGGCAGGCGAGTTGCGGCGCATCGAGAAGGGCGGGGCGCCAACTCCCGATCTGGAGAGCGCCCTCAATTGCATCTTCGACCGCTTGAACCGCGAAAACCTACTGAAAGGCTTCGACAAGGACCAGTGGATGCGCCGGGCCACTGAATACTCCGAAGAGCTTCGCTCACTCCACCCGTTTCTTGCAGGCAATGACCTCGCCATCCAGGAATTCGCCACGGAACTGGCACGCAAGAACAATCTACAACTCGAATGGCGGGAGGCACCGGAAGCCGCCAGCGATGCTGTCGTGTTTGCAGAACATGCCGAACGCTCGGCGCAGTTGCGCCGCCTCATCATGCTCGCCGTCGATGCAGACCCGGCTACTCCTGTTGAGCGTCTTCATCACGCATTCGAGCGTGGAAACGAACTGTCGCTTTCCATCCGCGACCCGCTGACATGACGCGCGTCTCATAACACGATACGAAATGAACCGTACATTTCAGTAATGCAACGTAATTTAGAGAAGTTTTCCGTCATTTAGCCGCCATTTATTTGTAAGGTAATTGTCCGGCAAACTCAAATTGCCGAGGGCTAACTTGAGCAGTTTCCGAAACTTCAGCGTCCAATAAGGGTTGTACCAAAGAACGACACAAGAGCACGAGCACGGAGCAAGCGCGTCTCGATGGTCTCGTAATCACATTTGTTTTCTGCCGTACTTTTCGCCCCTTCTTGCGTAATGATGCCTACGACGAATGAGCAGGGAAAGCGACTCGCTTTCCAAACCCATGGCTGCGACGAAATCTCGTACGCTTCGTCGCTCGATCGCTGACGGTCCTGCCCCCAGATCTGCGTACAGGACCGCGCTAGGGAGCACGTGCGAATGGCCTTTCTGATCGAACACAAAGCGCAGGTTTTGTACATAACCGCTTCTTCAGTCACGGTAAACGGAAAGAAGCGCAAGATCGTCATCGAAAGCCGCCCAGAGTATGCCGTTATTTCCCTCCAGGGCCAGAAGGAAAAGTACCCCATCCTCTGGGAACATCTCTTCCAAACCGCCGTGCGGCATCTTGAGATGAATCTCCGCCTCGAAGCCGCGGCAGACAAAAAACACAACTCCGCCAAGAAGCGGCCGTCCAGCTAGCACTGGACGGCCTCGATGCCTGGTTTCGACTAAATTGCCGCCATGCAGCATGAGCAAGGCTGGCACACAAGCCTGGGCCATCGCATGGCCTAGATTTTCAGCTAAAGTGAAATGCACATTGCAAATACAAGACTCGATGTTACGGTGGACCGCGGCAGTCCAGGAGGTGACACAGATGCAAACTGCGAATGGTATTACACGTGAACAATTTGTGGACGGTCAGCGAGCAGCCGACTTTCTTGGACTTCCACGGAAGACCCTGTTGAACCTCGCTCGGCGCGGCTCTGTGCCGGCCTATCCGATCGGAGACGGTGCGCGCCATATCTGGCGCTTTCGGCTGTCGGAATTGTCTTCCTGGGTGCAATCGAAAACGGTAGAATCAGATAGCCATCGGGGTCGCAGAGAGGAGTCTATTCCTTGATTCGACCACGGTATCAACACGGCTTCTTTAGCCGAATCAAGCGCAAGAAGGGAACGGATGTTTGGATTTATCGCTGGCGTGAAGCCGACGGCAACGGTAAACCCAGAATGCGCTCCCAAGTCGTTGGCTCAGTCATGCAGTATCCGACTGAAAAGGCAGCGTGGGCGGCAGTAGAGACGTTGCGCCTTGACATCAACTACGAAACTCTTCGGCCGGAAGGAAGGCCGGAAACATTCAAGGAACTGGCAGGACACTACCAGTTGGTAGAACTTGATCTTGAGAAGCCTTCGGAAAGAAAGGTCAGTCAAACAAAGCAAGTCTATTCCGGTTACCTGAAAACGAAGATTGTCCCCCGGTGGGGAAGTTGCCGCATTCAGGAGATCAAAGCTGTATCAGTCGAAAGATGGCTCGCTTCGATGGAGGAACTTTCCAACGGGACCAAGACCAAGATCAAGGGCATCATGAGCGATGTTTTTCAGCACGCAATTCGCTATGGGTGGCTCAAGGATGGCGAGAACCCCATGTTTGCTGTGCGCCAAAGCACTAAACGGACGAGGGTGACGGAGCCTCTGGAAGCAACTGAATTCCGCGCTCTGATCCGGGAGTTGCCCCAGAAGATGCGCGTTATCGGCATCGTTGCGGCCACGACAGGGCTCCGTATCAGCGAAGTTCTGGGCCTGAAGTGGAAGGACATCGACTGGAAGTCGTCACAAATGGAAGTGACCCGGTCGGTTGTAGACGGTGTCATCGGGAAATGCAAGACCGAAACTTCCCGGCGCCCGGTTCCAATCGACTCGCTCACTGCCCAAGAGATGCTGGCATGGAAACAGGAGACCGCGTATGCCGAGGCGGAAGATTGGGTCTTTGCCAGCGAACACGTTCAGGGAAGAATGCCGCCCTGGCCAGACACCCTGCTGGATCGCGTCCTGCAACCTGCCGCCAAGCGGGCCGGGATCACAAAATGGGTGGGTTTCCATACATTTCGGCACACGTACTCAACGTTGCTAAAGGCAAACGGGGAGGACGTGAAGGTGGTTCAAGAACTGATGAGGCATGCGAACATCTCGACGACCATGAATATTTACACGAAAGCCCTGACGCCAGCCAAGCGAGAAGCGCAGAGCAGAGTTGTGGATGTGCTTATGGATCGTTCCAGAGGTGTTTCGGGTGAGGTGAAGGGGAATGCCGCTTAATCTTTCAACGTATCGTTAGCGTATCGTGCGTTTTTCAGATCTCAGTGTCGCCTGGCCGCCGGGACGATTGGCTGCCAAACGGTAGTTGCGCTACCCTGTTTGAGCCCTTGGCCGGTTTGATTGTTGTTGCAGCCGAAGGGTTGCTGCGCCGGGCAGCCTTTTCGGTTTGGGGCGGATCGCGCGGCTGTGATTTCGGGAGGTCGATTGCAAAGCACAAAAGGATTGACAGCGGTGTCGGGCACGGCGATGGTGATGGCGCTGTTGCAGAGCCTATGCACAGCGATTCTGACGATTAACGGTATTCGCGTAGGAATTGGAGTTGCGGCGCTTGCCGCAAGCAGCATTTCAGCTCCTCTGCTCTCGTTTCACCGGGACGCAATTCGCATTCCGATGCTCTGGATCGCGGTGATTGGCGCTGTGGTCAACCTTGCCGTGCTCGCGTGGATCTGGCACTTACGCGCACGGCCTGAGTCGCAGTGGCGCAAACAGCCGATCACGAAGAAGCAACGCTGGTCGGAGCGGCTACAGGTAGCGATGGCCCTTGCAACGCTGTTGCTTGCCGGGCTTGAGGTTTACACGCATCCGATCGTGAACCACGGCGCTTCGGCGTTCTGAATTCCCTCGGATCGCGGGCAGAACTGAGCTCACGGGCCGGATACTTCAGCAAGCGATACGGGATGGGAGAGCCCCCCTGTCGCGCACCCGTCGGTATCGGCAAACTTTCGGAATGCGACCCTGGTCGACATGGCCTCAGTCGGGGCCTTTTCGCTCAAATTGGGCTCCCCGGATTCGGCTTTGGTCCTGACCTTGCCTCCGGGTTCGTACACCGCAGTCGTTTCCGGGGCAAATTCGAGCACGGGAACAGCCCTTGCCGAGGTATACGAAATGGCTTCCCAGTAATGGGTTAAGTCATTTTATGGCCGAATCCTCCCCCCTTATGACAATCTAATGGGCAAAAGGACTTGCCTTAATTCATACTTAATTAATGTAGATTGAAATTCTGCACCCATGAAGCTTTCTAAGAAAGGTGAGTATGCGCTGCGCTCCCTCATCAACCTCGGCATCGCCGCGGAGATGCACCGCGATCTCGTGCAGGTGTCGGAATTGGCCGAAAGCGAGCAGCTCCCGGTCAAGTTCCTTGAGCAGATTCTGCAAACCCTGAAGGAAGCGGGAATTGTGGAAAGCCAGCGCGGCAAGTACGGCGTCGCCCGTACTGCGTGGTATTGCTCGATGAAATCGAAAAAGCCCATCGCGACGTGTTCAACGTGCTGTTGCAAGTTCTGGACGACGGCCGGCTCACCGACGGTCACGGCCGCACGGTCGATTTCACCAACACGATCGTGGTGATGACGTCGAACATCGGCAGCCAGCTCATCCAGCAGATTACGCAAGAAGGGGGCAGCGAGCAGGAAATGCGCGACGCGGTGCTGGGCGTCCTGACCGGCCAATTTCTGCCGGAATTCCTCAACCGCATCGACGAAACGATCATCTTCCATCCGCTCGACCGGCAGCACATTCGCCGGATCGTCGAGATCCAGGTGGCCCGGCTGGCCAAACAGCTGGAAGGGGCCGGCATGCACCTGGAGGTGACCGACGCGGCCTACGCCGCGATCGCGGCCCAAGGTTACGATCCGACCTACGGCGCCCGGCCGCTGAAGCGCGTGATCCAGCAGCAGATTCAGAATCCGCTGGCGACCGAGATCCTCAAGGGCGAGTTCGCCGAGGCAGCACGATCAAGGTCGACTTCCGCGACGAGCAGTTCCTGTTCGAGGCGAGCGAGCAGGCCGAAGCGGTCGCCGCGAACCGGTAAGCGAATACATCACACTCGCGTTAAGCCCACCGGCGGCGGCCGGTGGGGCCCTGCGAGTTGGCGTCGCTTAACGCCAGCCCTTACCGATCGCTTTCCTTCAATCCCCAGTTCTCGATGATCACTTCAGCCGCGGGGGTCATGTTAGCAGCTTGGCGACGATGACCAGCTTTTCCGAGGTGGTGGCCTTCTTCAGCCGGGTCGAGAGCTTCTTGAGCTTCTTGCGGCGGCGGCGGCGACGATGGATTTCCTGATGACGATCGCTAATGCCACTCACAGCGGGACTCCTGGCTGATCGGTAAACGGGCCCGGGCCACCACTTTCGGCCGGCCCGATTTTCGCATGATTGAGCCCTTCTTTTTACCGCTGCGACCCGGGAGCGTCAATCGCGAGATCTCCTGGACGTGGTTGACCGATGTGCGGAGCTGGCCCGCGGCGATCACCTGAGCCAGCGGTCGCGGACCGCCGAATAGAGAAGGCCGGCCACCGCCGCGCCGATAATCGTGGCCGCGATTATGGCGACGACGAGAACCGGTCGCCCAAGATGGGCGGCGTCCACGGGGGGCAACTCCGCCCAGCCGGCGGTCGAAAATAGCCATTGGCCTTGCATGGCGTTCTCTCGACGGTTTGTTGCTCGGCGGATCAGCCGAGTCAGGGGGTGCCGGTGTGTTGGCCGGAAGCCTCGTCCCACAGCGACAGCGGGAGAACTATTACCGTGTTCCCGACACTAGACGTAATCATACACGTGGGAATGGCGTCCGATAATCTGCGTGTGCCCCTCGACCGTGATTTTTGTGTCATGCAGGCCGAGCCGCTGCAGCGACCGCAAGTGCCGCAGGTGTGCGAGTCCCTCGTCGGTCAGACGGGAAGAGGTGATATCAAGGTAGACAAGTGTGACAATCGTTCGAGGCTCGCGAGGCCTGCGTCGGTGATATTGGAGCCGGATAGGCTGAGACTTTCGAGTTGCGGGAGGTCTCGAAGCGGTTCGACCGCTGAGTCATCCAAGTATTTGCGTGTCTCTAGGCCTTTTGCGTACGCCGGCCAGTCGTCTCCGAACAGCCACTTGTGCCACTGCGGTTGATTGTCATCGCCTTGGTTGAACCAAGCGTCGAAGAATTCACGCCGCAGAGCAACTCTACGACGTTCGTGCGAGAGCCAACCCAGACCGCTGGCAAATACCAAGAGGCAAACCAGCATCGTCCGCAAGGAAAACTGAAGCCAATGACGGAGCAGCATCGGATCGTCGTCAACAGCAGTCAAAACGGTGAAAGAAAATGAGCACTGTAAACAAGATGGCCAGGCAGACGAACAAGAACCAGCCGCGCTCCAACGTATAGATGCCCAGGCAGAGAGACGCGAACCACATCACAATCGCCGTGGTGTCGGCAGCGCGTTTCCGGCCACGCCCGCGGCGAGCCCTTGCCGACGCTATCGAAGTGATTCGCGCGCATGCCATGACCAGGCACAGCCAAAACACGAATTGTCCGGCGAGTCCGATCGTTAGCCGATGAGCACTCATGCACTTCATCTTACACCACTTGGATTGCACTCACTTCCGCCGGCTTGTCGCGAGGCTCACCACCGCCAGCACCGCCAGGCCCGCTGCGGCCGGCCAGATCAGCACGGGCGGGATGGCGCGGATGATGGCCAGGGCGGCGATGAAGAGCAACGCGAAAGCCAAGCCGTGCAGCGGCCGAAAGCGGTGCGGTGGCCGGCTCGCGGCGGCGTCGCCTTGATCGCGGTCGGGCTGCGGACTTGCGGGCATGCCGGGTTCCGAAACGTGGGCCGGGGGAGGCACAACAAAAACGCCGCCCTCGGGGGCGGCGGCAGAACGGGCCGGATGGTACTTTGAAGCGAACGCTCGCGCGGGGAGTGGTCAGGCCTGGGCGGTGACGCCGTGCGAGGCCAGGATCTTCTCGATCGTTCGCCGTTCCAGCCGCGACAGGGCTCGGGGTGAATCGACTCGCGAAACCGTCGTGTCGGCGGCACTATCGGAGGCGACGCCCTCGGACGCGGTGCTCTCGGCAACCGCGATGGCACTCGCGGCCAATGCCATTCCACCGATGGCCGGACGCCGGGCGTCGTACCAGTTCGATTCGCCCAGGTTCAGTGTGCCCGACTTGCGGAGCGTGTCCAGTTTCAGCAGCAATTCCTGATCGTCTTTTCTGCTTCGGCTCACTCCAGGCAGTTCCTCACGGGGTCGGCGGCGGACTGGTTGGCTGC
>CAWDQB010000068.1:0-242368 GCA_963804315.1 uncultured Acidobacteriaceae bacterium | reverse complement strand
AGCCTGCGACCGGCGTGAAGGTTGGCGGCGGGCCGACGCGGACGCCGTGCAACTGCTTGACGTTGCCGTTTTCGTCGCCGGTGAACTGGACGCTGTTGATGCTCCAATCGCGGATGCCGCCCTCTTCGTGCGCGCTTTCCGTGCGCAGTTGCAGAGGCCACAGCGGCCATGGCGTGGAGGCGCGCGCGTGTTCCGGCGGCTTGGGCATGATCTCGAATTGATGCACGCTCTAGCGCCTTCTGGCGCAGGCTGGTGCCCAGGCAATCCGCGCCGGTGTCGCCGCCGCCGATGATGACGACGCGCTTGCCGGTGGCCAGAATGTCCAGCGCCGGGTCGAGCTGATCGCCCTCGCAGCGCCGGTTCTGCTGCGGCAGGAACTCCATGGCGAAGTGAATGCCCTTGAGTTCGCGTCCGGGAATCTTCAGGTCGCGCGGCTGCTCGGAGCCGCCGGCCAGCAGAATCGCATCATAGTGCTCGGTGAGCGCCTCGACCGGCACATTCACGCCGACATGCGCGTTGGTCACAAAGGTGACGCCCTCGGCGCGCATCTGCTCGATGCGGCGGTCGATGACGTGCTTTTCCAGCTTGAAGTTGGGAATGCCGTAGCGCAGCAGGCCGCCGATGCGGTCGGCCTTTTCGTAGACGGTGACGGAGTGCCCTGCGCGGCGCAACTGCTGCGCGGCGGCCAGACCAGCCGGTCCGCTGCCGACAACGGCGACGCGCTTGCCGGTGTTCTGCTCGGGCGGTTCGGGATGAATCCAGCCCTCTTCCCAGCCGCGCTCGACGATGCTCTTTTCCATCAGCTTGATGGAGACCGGCCGGCTGGCTGATGCCCAGCACGCAGGCGGCCTCGCAAGGAGCGGGGCAGATGCGCCCGGTGAACTCGGGAAAGTTGTTGGTCGAGTGCAGGCGGCGAATCGCCGGCTCCCAGCGGTTGTTGTAAGCCAGGTCGTTCCAGTCGGGAATCAGATTGTTGACCGGACAGCCGGTGTGGCAGAAGGGAACGCCGCAATCCATGCAGCGCGCCGCCTGCTCCTTCTGCTTCTCCTCGGGAAACGGCTGATAGATCTCCAGCCAATCCTGCACCCGCTCTTCGACGGCGCGCCGTGTGGGCTGCTCGCGTTCAATCTCCAGAAAACCAGTCACCTTACCCATGCTGCACCTCTGCTGCCGCCATCAGAGGCGACGAAATTGTGGGGGAGTATAAACCGATTCAACCCGCTCGATGCCCAGCACGCGCTTGTACTCATGCGGGAAGATCTTGATGAAGCGCGGCTGCGCCTCGGCCCAGTTCTCCAGTATCCATGCGGCGCGCGGACTGCCGGTCAAGTCGCGATGGCGTTCGAGCAGCGTGCGCACCTCGGCTACATCGGCCTCCAGAACCAGAGGCTCCAGATCGACGCTGGTCGTGTTGCAGCGGCGGGCGGTAAAGTCGCCCCGTTCGTCGAAGACAAAGGCGCGCCCGCCGCTCATGCCAGCGGCAAAGTTACGTCCCGTTTTGCCGATGATGACCACCGTTCCGTTGGTCATGTACTCGCAGCCGTGATCGCCCACGCCCTCGACTACAGCCGTTGCGCCGGAGTTGCGCACGCAGAAGCGCTCGCCGGCGATGCCGTTAAGGAAGACTTCGCCGCTTGTCGCGCCGTAAAGAACTACATTGCCGACGAGAATGCTCTCTTCCGGCAGGAAGCTGGAGGCCTTTGGCGGATACGCAATGATGCGTCCGCCCGAGAGTCCTTTGCCTAGGTAGTCGTTGGAGTCGCCTTCCAACTCGAGCGTCACGCCGTTCGGAACGAACGCCCCAAAGCTCTGCCCAGCCGAGCCTTTAAAGTTGAAGTGGATGGTCTCGTCCGGCAATCCGGCAGAGCCGTAACGCATGGCAATCTCGCCGCCCAGCATCGCGCCCACAGTACGGTGCACGTTGCGAATCTCGAAGCTGGCCTTCACAGGCGATTGCGATTCGAGCGCTGGCGCAGCGGCTTCGATCAACTGATGATCGAGGGCGGCCGCCAGACCGTGATCCTGCTCCTGCACTTTGCGACGGGCCACGCGCGAAGGCAAAGTCGGCGCGTAGAGAATCGACGAAAGATCGATGCCCTTGGCCTTCCAGTGCGCGTCGGCGACGGCCGAGTCAATCTTGTCCACCCGGCCCACCATCTCGTTTACCGTGCGGAAGCCCAACTTGGCCATCTGCTCCCGGACCTGCTCGGCAATGAAGAAGAAGAAATTAACCACATGCTCTGGAGCGCCCTGGAAGCGCGCGCGCAGTACCGGATCCTGCGTCGCAATGCCCACCGAACAGGTGTTCAAGTGGCACTTGCGCATCATGATGCAACCCATGGTGATCAGCGGCGCGGTGGCGAAGCCGAACTCTTCCGCGCCCAGTAGAGCCGCAATGACCACATCGCGCCCGGTAGCCAGCTTGCCGTCGGTCTGCACTTTGATGCGCCCGCGCAGATCGTTCAACAGCAGCACCTGTTGCGTCTCGGCCAAGCCCAGCTCCCAGGGCAGCCCAGCGTGCTTGATCGAACTGAGCGGTGATGCGCCCGTGCCGCCATTGTCGCCAGAGATCAGCACCACGTCGGCGTGCGCCTTGCTCACGCCCGCGGCCACCGTGCCCACGCCCACCTCCGAAACCAGCTTCACCGCAATCCGCGCCTTGTGGATTCACATTCTTCAAGTCGTGGATCAGTTGCGCCAGATCTTCGATCGAATAAATGTCATGGTGCGGCGGCGGCGAAATCAAGCCCACGCCGGCTATCGAGTGGCGCGTCTTGGCGATGATCGCATCCACCTTGTGCCCAGGCAACTGACCGCCCTCGCCCGGCTTTGCGCCCTGCGCCATCTTGATCTGCAGCTCGTCGGCATTCACCAGGTAATTCGTCGTCACGCCGAAGCGGCCACTGGCCACCTGCTTCACCGCCGAGCGCCGCGAGTCGCCATTGGCGTCAGGCTTGAAGCGCTCTTCTTCTTCACCGCCCTCGCCGGTGTTGGACATTCCGCCCAGCCGGTTCATGGCGATCGCCAGCGTCTCGTGCGCTTCCTTGCTGATCGACCCATAGCTCATTGCGCCTGTCGTGAAGCGCTTGACGATCTCTTTGGCTGGCTCGACTTCCTCCAGCGGAACGGGATTGTCGGAGTACTTCAGCTTCATCAATCCGCGCAACGTACACAGGTGGCGATTCTGATCGTCCAGCAGATCGGTGTACTCCTGGAAGGTCTTCGGATTGTTCTCGCGCACCGACTGCTGCAACTTGCTGATGGTCTCCGGATTCTGCAGGTGATACTCGCCGCCGATGCGGAACTGATACTGCCCGCCGACCACCAGCTCGGTCTCCGATTCGGTCAGCGGCTCGAAAGCATACTTGTGCTTCAGCAATGCTTCGCGCGCCAGCACCTCAATGCCCACGCCTTCGATGCGCGAAGCCGTGCCGGAGAAGTATCCGTCGACTAGTTCATGATTCAATCCAACCGCCTCAAAGACCTGCGCGCCGCGATAGCTTTGCAGCGTGCTGATGCCCATCTTCGAGAAGGTTTTCAGCAGCCCCTTGTTGATCGCCTTGATAAAGTTCTTTTCGGCGTGATTGCCGGTGACGTCCTTCGGCAGAAGACCCAGCCGCTTCAGATCGTGTAACGTCTCAAAGGCCAGATAAGGATTGATCGCGCTGGCGCCGTAGCCGATCAAGAGAGCAAAGTGCATCACCTCGCGCGGCTCGCCGCTTTCAATGATCAGCGCCACCTGGGTGCGTGTCTTGTCCTTCACCAGCCGGTTGTGCACGGCGGCCATCGCCAGCAGGCTGGGGATCGGCGCATAGGTTGCATCGACGCCGCGGTCGGAAAGAATCAGCAGCGTGTAGCCGGAGTCCACGGCATGCGCGGCGCGGGCGCTCAGATCGTCCAGCGCCTGTTTTAGAGCCTTTTCGCCGTCGGCCGCGCGGAAGAGCGTGGGCAGAAGTGGTGGCCAGCAGATCGCCCGAAGAGACGCGCTTCAATTTATCCAGATCGCGATTGGTCAAAATCGGATGCGGCAGCTTCAAGGTGTGGCAGTTATCCGGCGCCTCTTCCAGGATATTGCGCTCCGTACCGATATAGCTGATCAGCGACATCACCATCTCTTCGCGGATCGGATCGATGGGCGGATTTGTCACCTGGGCAAAGAGCTGCTTGAAATAGTTGAACAGCGGCTGCGGACGGTCGCTCAGGCATGCCAGCGGCACATCCGTGCCCATTGAGCCAATCGGCTCCATGCCGTCTCTGCCCATCGGCCCCAGCAGGATCTTCAAGTCTTCTTCGCTGTAGCCAAAGGCGCGCAGGCGGCGCAGCAGCGGCTCGGACTTCGCCACAATGCTGCGCGCGGGCGGCTCCGGCAGTTGATCCATCGTGACCTGTTGCTCTTTGAGCCATTCCGCATACGGCTGCCGTCCGGCCAACTGCTTTTTGATCTCGGAGTCGGAGATGATGCGCTGCTGTGTGGTGTCCACCAGGAACATGCGGCCCGGCTGCAACCGGCCCTTTTTGCGAATATCACCGGCCGGAACGTTCAGCACGCCGGCTTCGGAGGCCAGCACCACCAGATCATCTTTCGTGACAATGTAACGGCCAGGCCGCAATCCATTACGGTCCAGCGTCGCACCCACTACTTTGCCGTCGGTAAAGCACAGCGCGGCCGGCCCATCCCACGGCTCCATCAGCGAGGCATGGTACTCGTAAAAGGCACGCTTGTCCTCGTCCATGTCTGGATTGCCCGACCACGCCTCCGGCACCAGCATCGCCATCACGTGCGGCAGCGAGCGCCCCGACTGCACCAGGAACTCGACCGCATTGTCCAGCGAAGCCGAATCACTGCCGCCGGGCATGATTACAGGATAGAGCTTGTCAATCTCCTGGCCATGGAGCGGACTCTCCAGTATCGATTGCCTGGCATTCATCCAACTGACATTGCCCTTGATCGTATTAATCTCGCCGTTGTGCGCCACGTAACGATACGGATGCGCCAGCTTCCAACTCGGAAAGGTGTTGGTCGAAAAGCGCTGGTGAATCAAGCACAGCGCGCTCTTGACGAGCGGATTGGCCAACTCGTAATAGAACTTCTCAATCTGCGGCGCCAGCATCAGCCCCTTGTAAACGATCGTCCGGCAAGAGAGTGAAGGAATATAAAAATCCTCCTTGCCCTCGATCTCCGAGGCAAGCACTTCATTCTCCGTGCGCCGCCGGACCTTGTAGAGCAGACGTTCGAAGGCGTCCTCTTCCAATCCCTCCGGCTTGCCCAGGAAAAGCTGCTCGATGTACGGCTGTGACGCCCGCGCCTCGCGCCCAATCACAATCCCGTTCACCGGCGTGTCGCGCCAGCCCAGAACTGTCAGCCCTTCTTCCTGCGCAATCCGCTCCAGCACTCCCTCGCACTGCAAGCGGTTGTGCTTGTCCACCGGCAAAAAGCACATCGCCACGCCGTACGCGCCGGCTTCGGGAAGCGGCGGCATCCCCAGCACGCCGCACTCATGCTTGAAAAACTCATGCGGGATCTGGATCAGAATCCCAGCGCCGTCGCCCGTCTCCGGGTCGCAGCCCGCCGCCCCGCGGTGCGTCAGATTGATCAGCACCTCCAGGCCCTTGCGGATAATGTCGTGGCTGCGAACGCCGCGAATATTGGCGACCAGCCCCATTCCACACGCATCATGTTCATTCCGCGGGTGATAGAGTCCTTGCGCTTGTGGTGTGCGGGTACAACAATCCGAAGTCTGCATGGCAACCTTCTCGCGTGATATTTTTTCCTGCGAAGTGCAATCTCTGGCCGAATGACACAAACGCCGCGCGATTCCGTTGGGAGGAGATCGCATTGTTCTTCATTGAGAGGCCCGACTGAACAGGCCCGGCCGCGTCTGGAGCTTAGCTGGAGTCTCTAGTATAACGAAAAATTCACATCCCCGCAGAGCGGCATCCGCGCCTGCCTGCTTTTCCCTGTCATTTAGACGCCTCAACCGCTTTTTCCGAATGGCTGGGTATCCCACCACTGGAGTTTTTGGACTTGTGAGTTTGCAAACCTCGATGAAAGAAGCAGGTGTCAAAGCACCCCCCGAGAGCGCATTGCAAGTGCGCTACTTCAATTGTCTCGACTATTGGAAGATCAGCTTCACAGGGGGCTGTCAACACGATCCGGCCTTCGCGGCGGATCCAGATCATCCGTCCCTTAACCCCATAAAAGTGCTATTCTCACATCGGAAATGCACGGACTTTCACTGCTTCAATTTGTCGCTGTCGCCCTGCTCATTTTGGCCAACGCCTTTTTTGTGGCTGCCGAGTTTGCGCTGGTTTCCATTCGCGATACGCGCATCGAGCAGTTGCTAACCGCAGACGTTCCCGGTGCACGGGCGGTGCGGCGGCTGCAATCGGACCTGGACGATTTTCTGCCGGCTGTGCAACTGGGGGTCACGCTCTGCTCGCTGGCTCTGGGCTGGATCGGCGAACCGCTGGCCGCTTCGGTCATTCTCGGTTGGATTGCGGCTCTGCCCCAGCCTCCCGCTCATGCGCTGGCCTATGCGCACGTGGTTGCGGTGGCTGCCGTTGCGTTGGGCTTTGCCTTCATCACTTATTTCCACGTGGTTGTGGGCGAACTGGTGCCGAAGTCGCTGGCACTTCGACGGGCCGAAGCGCTGGCCGTCGCCGTCGCACCGCCGATGCTGATCTTTATGACGCTGGCGCGGCCGGCGGTGCGGCTGCTGAAAGGCTCGGCGGCGGTGATTCTGCGCGGCTTCGATATTCCCATGAGCGAGCGCGCCCAGGTTCACTCGCCGGAGGAGCTGAAGCTGATTGCCACGGCTGCAAGGAGGATGGGCGTTTTACCGCGCTTTCAGGAGACGCTGATTCATCGCGCACTGGAGTTGGACGAAGTGCCGGTGCGCGAGATTATGACCACGCGGCAGAAGATCTTTTCCCTGCCCTCGAATCTGTCGATCGAAGCGGCCAGCGCGCAGGTGATCGAGCATCTGCACTCGCGCGTGCCGGTCTACGAAGAGAGCCGGGGGCCGGAGCATATCATCGGCGTGGTCTATTCCAAAGATCTCGCACGGCTGATCTTCTTCCGTTCCTCCTCGCCGGTGGTTGAGCTGCATCTGCGGCAGGTGATGCGCGATGTGCTGGTGGTTCCGGAGACCAAAACAGTGTTGGATCTGATCCGCGATTTTCAGCAGCGGCGGCGCCAGATGGCCATTGTGGTGGACGAGTACGGCTCGACGGTGGGACTGGTCACCGCCGAGGACGCCATCGAGCAGCTTACCGGAGAGATTGAAGATGAGTTCGACTCGCCCGAACTGCCTGTGCTTGCCACAGCCGGCGGAGCGCTTCTGATGGATGGCGGCGTCAACCTGCGCGACCTGGAAACTCAAATGCAATGGAGCCTGCCGCGCGACGGAGGCGTGGAGACGCTGGCCGGCTTTGTGCTGATGCGGCTGGGGCACATTCCGGTGGAGGGTGAGTCGGTGATTTTTGAGGGGCGCAAGCTGACGGTGGTGGAGATGGAGGCGCGGCGGATCAGCAAAATTCGCGTGGAGCCAGTGGAGGGAGCGTCGACAGATATTTCCATAGCCTCTGGGAAGAATTGAATTATAAAATGACTGGCATCCTGTGCAAGCGTAGCGAGTTGAAGGATCTGCGGTTGTCTTTCTCTGCTTAATTCATCTGTGCCTGAGTCCACGCATCCCGGAGTTCTAGCCCATCCCGGACCTTGCGAACATCATCGAAATTGAAGTCTCCATACGGATGTGTGCTGTAATAAACTGTCGTCATGTTATTGCCAATTTTGAGTTTCGGAAATCTTTCGGAAGCAACAGCAGTTCCTATCGCAAGTGAGTCAAGCGTTGCTTTGGAAACAGTCCCCATCACAACGATAAGTTTTGGTTGAAGTGTTTCGATCTGGAAAATCAGGAACTCACGACAAAAGTTCTTGAATAATGGCACTGCGTCCCAATCCTTTTTTTCCAGTGCCGTACCACCATCCCGCAAACCCATTACAGCATTCGTAAAAAAGGTGAGAGACGAGGGCAGTTCCGCCCGTGCAATACGCCGCTTCACATGCTTCCATGTCAAAGGATTCTCGAATCCTTTCTTTCGCAGCCTCTCGTAGGACTTGCAAGTCCCAAAGTCGTTACCAAGAAACATGATTCCTCTCGTCGCCACTAAACCAGAAGACGATTTGAATATATGGTCTTCCTCTCTCCAAAGTCCGTCTCCTCCAGGAAAGAACCCCTGTCCAGTCAGCCTGAATGGAAAGCAAGACATACCCGCCGGATAAGCCTGCCCGTTGAATCGCTTCTCTTCCTCCATCCCACGAAGGTGAGTCCACAGGTCGGACACGTTTACTACCTTCTCATCGGACATTTCGTTCTCCCTGAACCGAATATACAGAAGTGATTTCGCTCAATGTCAAGTCCCAAAATAACTATAATTCTGGTTGATATGGAGTATATTTCTTAGATTATTTTTACAGTTGGCATCGCATACAGCGTGGACCGGGAGGTCCACGCGACAGCCGGCCGGGAGGCCGGCGCTACATTTCTGGCGTTATACCATCAAACGGAAGTAGCGCTTGGCCTTGGCCACATCTTTGAAGATCTGCGCCTTGAGGGCTTCTGGCGATGGCCAGACGATTTCGCCGCGCAGGCGGACCAAGAACTCCAAGTCGATGGGCGTCTCTTCGGTCAGTTCAATTGGCTCAAAGTCCAGGATGTGCGATTCGACGGCGAAGGAGGCCGCGCCGAAGGTGGGGCGGTTGCCGACGTTGGTGACGGCCTGAAAGCGGCGCTGGCCGACGGTGAGGCGCGTGACGTAAACGCCGAAGGCTGGGAGCAGGCCGTCGTACGCCGCCAGGTTCACCGTGGGCACCAGCAGCCGCGTGCCGATGCCGCGTCCGCGCGCCTGCGTGGAGCGCACTTCGAAGGGACGGCCGAGCATCCAGCGGGCGCGCTTGAGGTCGCCAGCCGCCACGTATTCCCGGATCGCGGAGCTGGAAACCTCCAGGCCGCGTATCTTCACTGGCGAATGGATATGCACGGCGAAGCCGAACTCTTCGCCGAAGCTCTTGAGTTCAGTAACGCCGGCCTCGGCGCGGCGGCCAAAACGAAAGTTGCCGCCCTCATGAAGGCTGCTGACTCCGAGCGTCTTCACCAAAATCTTGCGGACGAAATCATCGGCGGACAGTTCGGAGAACGATTGGTCGAAGGGAAGAACCAGTACGGCGTCGATGCCGGTGAGGGCCAGCAGGCGCAGGCGCTCGGCAAGCGGGGTAAGTAGTTTCGGCGCTTGCGCTGGGCGCAGAAACTGTTCGGGGTGCGGCTCGAAGGTGATGGCTAACGCGCAAGCATTGAGATGACGCGCTTCGCGCACGACCGCAGAGAGAATCTCTTGATGGCCGAGATGCACGCCGTCGAAGTTGCCGATCGCGGCCACAGTAGGGCCGAAGCCGTTAGGAATCTCCGCGACGGAATGATAGACTTGCACGCCATGGCCCTTGGTCATCAATCTACGGACCTCAGATTCACGGGCAAAGTGAGACCGTCGTGGGCCAAGCGGATGTTTTCCGGCAGCGCGCGGTTGGTCTCTTCGTGGCCCAGTTCGTGGGCGATGTGGGTGAGCCAGGTGTGGCGAGCGCCAATACGTTTTGCCCAGCCGACGGCCTGCGCGAGAGTGGCATGGTTGGGGTGCGGCTTGTGGCGCAGTGCGGAGAGGACCAGATGATCGAGGCCCTCGAGCAGCGCGAAGCTGGATTCCGGAATGTCACTGACGTCGGTAAGGTAAGCGGCGCGGCCAAAGCGAAAGCCTGCGATCACCATTGCCCCATGCATTACATGGATCTGTTGAAAGGTGACGCCATGAACTGTGGTGTGTTCGTTGAGCGGTTGCAGTTGAACGCGGGCGCGATTGGGATAAGTGGCATCGTGCGCAAAGGTGTAATCAAAGATACGCTCGAGTACCGCCGTGGTCTCCGGTGTGGCGTAGAGCGGGATCGGCGCGCCCTCGCGAAAGACAGTGAAGCTGAGAGGGCGCAGGTCGTCCATGCCCAGGATGTGATCGGCGTGCGAGTGGGTGTAAAATACCGCGTCCACGCGAGTGAGGCGGTTGCGCAGAGCTTGCTCGCGGAAGTCCGGGCCGGTGTCAATGACGACGACGCGCTCTCGGCCGCTGTCGGGCCAGCGCAGCAGCACTGATGGCCGGAGACGGCGATCATGCGGGTCAGACGATGTGCAGACCGCGCAGTTGCAGCCCAGCGTGGGAACGCCCATCGAGGTTCCGGTGCCGAGAAATGTGAGCGTGCCTTCCATAGTATTCGACACAATCATGCCCCGGTGATCAAAGCGTTTTCCTGCTGGAGTAGAGTGTGGCATGGACCAGGAGGCCTGTGCTACAAATTGCGGATAGTCCCTAGCCCCTATGTCCCTGGTCCCTATCTCTTTCCGGGGGGCGGAGGAGGAGGAGGCTGCATGGCTTGCAAGCTGATCATGCTGGTCAGCTCCAAAAAGGCCATGCGCACGTCAAAGAGCACCGTCTCCAGCGTGGTCTTCTCAGATTCGCTCAGGTTGCCTTTGGTCTTTTCGGCGAGCACGCCGAGCAGATCGATGGTCGTCCGCGCACCAAGAATATCTACCCTGGGACGCTGGCCCTCTTGCGTGCCCGCGCCCATCTGAATCATCGCGGATACGTAAAATTGCTGCACCAGATGCTCAAAGGTGACCGGCGGCTGCGCGCCCACGGCGGGGTTCTGCGCGCGCACCATCTCTTCAATGCGCTGTGCCGAAGCATCGTAGGCCGCCTTCTGATCACGGCTCTCTTTGGCGGTGGGAACTTGAGGAAGCTCCTCTTCAGCGGCAGGCGCGGGCTTGTGCTCATTCACCACAAGCCGGGGACCGGAGCTGGGTGCGGGAGGAGCCGGGGGCTGCTCTGCCGGCACTGACCCTGATTCGGCGGGCTTCTGCTGATTTTCCTGCTCTTCATCCGCTTTGATCTTGCGGCGGTCAATCACGGTAAATTTCGGTGTGTCGCTCATGGTTTTCTGCTTTCCGGTTGGTTATGCTGACAACGATTATGACTGTTACATCACGAACATGATTCCAATTTGGGCGGCGCGGCCAATATCCTTGCCGTTCCCATAGCTTCTCCGGCCTGATAGGCAAAGGATTGGCTGCGCAACTCGGCCTCGCCGCGCACCATGGCCAAGGCAAAGGTGCGTTGTCCCGCTGTCAATTGCAGTTGAGCCGCGCTGGTGATCTGCCCAGCAGCGGCTGCCCCATCCCATGTTAGTTCACTTCCAGAAGCGGGGACAGCTCCGAAAAGCTCTAATTGCCGGAGGTGACGGTGAACGCTGCCCCGCGAGCGGATGCGCTCGACGATCTCCTGGCCTAGGTAGCAGCCTTTACTGAAGTTCAAGGTGCGCAATTGTGAGGTCTCCTGGGGCAGGTCGCGTTCGGAAATGTCGATGCCGTAAGCGGGAATGCCTTCGGCGATGCGAAAGGCCTCCAGCGCGGCTGCTCCCACTGGGTGAGCGCCAGCCTCTACCAGCGACTTCCACAGCGCGGGAATCTGATCACCCGGCAACCATATTTCGAAGTGCGGCACGAGCGCACCATAGGCTCTCTGAATGCGCACCGGCTGGCCCTTCCACTCTGCGTGTATGCCGCTCATAAGCTCAGGCAACGCGGGCAGGCCGATACGATCCAGCAGCGCAGCGGCCAATGGACCGGCCAGTCCCAGAGCGGTCCCATTTGCAGGCAGCAACTCCACGTCGTCCATAATGATGAAACGTTCCAGATGCGCCAATAATTTTTCATACTGATCGGCGGTCAAGACCAGACTAAGTTCTTCGCCGTCGCGCCAGACGTGCAAGTCGCCCAGGATGCGCCCCTGCGCGTTGAGCACCAGATTCCATGCTCCGGCATTTGGAGCCAAGTCGTTCACCATATTGGTGACCATGCCGCTGAGCCAGCGGAAGCGGTCTTCTCCGCGCACGGCTATCCGCCGCAGCCATCCCAGATCGTGGACCGCAGCTCCGAAGGCAAGCGCCGCTGTTTCCCGTTCCACCGCGTCCAACCTGTTAAGCGTCAACGCGCCATGGTAGGCCGCCAACTCCGGCGTCGCTCCAGCAGGGGCCGCTTGTTGCAGCAGCGCGGAGAGCGGAGTGAGCGAATTGGCTAGGGGGATGGCCGTTTCAGTCATAGAATGTTTTGCCAGCTCAACAAAGTTTTTTCATGGAAAGATCGCGTTTGGCCGCATTCTGATTATAGCCTTGGAAGTGAATGGGGAGCATTGATGAGCAGACAATCGAGGGCGTGGGTTCTGGCGGCAACGTTTTGCCTTTCAGCAGGTTTTGCAGCGGCGCAGCATCCGCCGGAAAACGCGCAGAAGGCGCAGTTGGACGCTCCGCGGGTGACGCCCGAGCAGACCAAGCAGCTCTTCGGCCTGGTGGATGAGCTGATCAAATTCTCCTCCGAGGAGACCGGCCTGCCCATCAAGGCTACGGTCAAACGCCAGATCATCTCGCGCGAGACAGTTGAGAGCAATCTCAAGAAGAAGTTCGACGAGGACGATAGCGCCAAGCGTATGCAGCAGAGCGAGATTGTGCTTAAAAAGTTCGGCCTGCTGGACCGCGACTTTGCTCTGAGGCCATTTCTGCTGGCGCTGCTCAAGGAGCAGATCGAGGCATACTACGATGCCAAAACCAAGACGGTTTATATGCTGGATTGGGTGAGCATGGAAGAGCAGAAGCCGGTGCTGGCGCATGAGCTGACCCACGCGCTGCAGGACCAGCACTCCAACTTGACCAAGTGGAATGATCAGACACCCGACACGGTCTCGGTAAATTTCTCGGGCGATGTGGACCACCTGAACCGGGACGAGATGGATATTGCGCGCGAGGCGGTCGTCGAGGGCCAAGCCACGGCTGTCATGATGGACTACATTCTCAAGCCGATGGGCAAAAGCCTGGTGAAGAATCCGGAGGTGGTGGAGGCGATTGGGCAGCAGATGAACGGCGCGGAAAGTTCGCCGGTGCTGGCCCGCGCCCCGCTGCTGCTCTCTGAGTCGCTGCTCTTTCCGTACCGCGAGGGCCTCGGCTTTGAGCAGGATCTGTGGATGGATCAGGGACAGACTGCGGCCTTCACCGGAGCACTGGACCAGCCGCCCACCTCAAGCTGGGAGATACTCAATCCGCGCGAGTACGAGAAGCGCCACGCCCCCTCCGTGCCGCTGCTACCCAACATTCATCCGCTAGTTGACTCACTCTACAAGCCTTACGATATCGGCCAGATCGGCCAGCTTGACCTGCGCATCCTCGCCCGTCTCTTCGGCGGCGAGCAGGCGGCCAGCGATTTGACGCCCGCTTGGGATGGCGGCATCTATTGGGCTGGCAAACTTCTCCGTGCCAATCCGCCGGCAGACCGCCCCACGGACAAAGACCCGTCCGTGGGGGCACAGCAAGAAAAAGCCACGACAAGCTCCCTCGCCGTCTTTTATCTCTCGTCGTGGAAGAACGCGGCCTCCGCTCAGGCCTTCGCCCAGCTTTATGCCCATGAACTGCGCCGCAAGTATTCCAGTGTCCACCTAGAGTCTGGCGAGCCGAGCGCAGCTCAGAGCAAACCATCGGCATACAACGTCTTCCCTGCCCCGGCTGACTCCGCGCAAGAATCGTCCGACTCCGCCATGCCCGTCTCGACCGATCAGCAACAGGTTTACTCCACCAGCGAAGGCCCGGTGGTGATTACCATTCGCGGCAAGCGAGTCTTTGTGGCGGAAAGCTTCCCGCTCGATTTGGCGCGCAAGCTGACTTCGCTGGTCCTGGATGCGCAAGGCACAGGCGAAGTGAAGATGGCGGCGGCGCAACCGATTCCCGAATCGCTCAGTTCAGGTTGGATTCGCTTCTTCGCGGACTGCGGCGTGATGAAAGCGGCAGTGCAGGCGGAGATCAAAGCTGCGGCAAGATAATCGCCCTTATTAAAGAAATTATTTTGCACTGTGTTCATTAGAATGCCCCAACCGCTAAAGAACGCTGGGCAGCGATCAGGTGAGCCTCAAGCCTCGTCCTTGCGGACAAGATACTCATTTAACAGTACAGAGACCAGCACAGCCGTGGGAACCGAAACCATGGCGCCGAGAACGCCTTCCAGCGCGGAGCCGAGGAGCAGTGCAATAAGAATGGCCAGGCCGGGCAGGCCTACCCGGTTCTTCATGATGCGGGGTGTAAGGATAGAGTTTTCAATTTGAAGATAGATCAAGTAAAAAATTGCGATGCCCAGCACGCGGCCCCAACTGTCAATGGCCGCCACCAGCAGCGCCAGCGCGATGCAGATGGCCGCGCCCAGCACCGGGATAATGTTGAGCAGCCCGGTCAGCACGCCCAGCGCATAGGCATAGCGGACGTGCAGCGATAAATAGACGATGGTGCTGGCCACTCCCAGGATGAGCATCAAGCTGCCCTGGCCCAGCAGCCACTTGCCCATGCGCACCTCGGCGCGCTGGAGGGTCGCGTCGAGGCGTTCGCGGGCTGGGAGCGGGAAGAAGGAGAGAAACCAGCGATAGGCGTGGTCACCCTCCAGAATGAAATAGATGGTGAGAATGAAACCCATGACCACATCAAAGAGCTTGCCCGCCCAGTCGCTGATGGAGAAGAGCAGATAGGTAGCCGCACTGCTCACGAAATCCTGAAGCCTGGAACTGAGTGCCGCAATATCCAGATGTTGCGCCAGAGGAATGCTCTTGAGCCTCTCCAGTTGCGCGGGAAGTCGCGAAGGCATCTCTTGGGCAAAGCCTTGCAAGTCGCGGATGACCGGCGGCAGCGCAAGAAATCCAAAGGCGGTGAGCGCGGCGGCAACGAAGAGTAGAAGGGCAAAGACGGCCGAGCCTTTGAAGGGCTGCCAGCGGCGAATGCGCAACTCGGCAGTGAAGCGGACCATCGGGCTGAGCACCACGGCAAACAGGGCGCTGACATAGAGCATTACCAGCACATCGCGGAGCAGCCATGCCGCGTAGCAGGCCAGAGCAAGCGCGAAGGCGAAGACGATGTCGCGGCGCAATGTGCGCGGGCTGCCCGATGGTTCATTCATGCCTATTTCTCCAAGAAACCGTTGAACGAAATGTAGCGCCGACCTCCCGGTCGGCTGTAACGTGGACCTCCTGGTCCACGCTTGTTTCCTATCCAACCACATTGAATGATCTATCATCATGGGTGTGCGCGGACGAGGACGTCCGCGCTACAGCCGACCGGGAGGTCGGCGCTACACTTTGTGCTATTGGTCTCCGCTCAGGATCGATCCGACGATGCCGCCCAGCAGGCCGCCGCCGACCGCCGGTCCCACTTGGCGGTTTTCGGTATGAGGCAAGTACTCGTTGATCTGGTGCGCCAACCGCGAGATGGGCAGCGTCTGCAGCCAGACCGCGCCGGGACCCATCAGCTCGGCCAGGAAGATACCGTCACCGCCGAAGATCATGTTCTTGATCCCTGGCACTGTGGTGATCTGAAAGGCCACCGAGGACTGGAATGCGCCGACGTGGCCCGGATGCACGCGCAGCAGCTCGCCGGGGGCTAGATTCTTGACGATCAACTCGCCGCTCAGCTCCAGCCAAGCCGTGCCCTGACCTCCGACCCGCTGTAGTAGAAAGCCGTCACCGCCAAAGATGCCTGCGCCGAGCGATTGCTGGAAGCCGACGCCGATGGTGACCGCCGGTGTGGCGCAGAGAAAGCCGTGGCGATGGACCATGTACTCAGCGCCATTGCCAACCTCGACTGGCATGATATGTCCAGGAACTTTGGTGGCGAATGAGACAACGCCGGCAGCGCCATAGGCGCGATACTCGGTCATGAAGAGGCTGCCGCCCCCTGCCACGCGCTTGAGCACGCCGAAGAGTCCGCCGCCGCCACCCATCTGGGTGTGGGTGGTCATCTGGATGGAGGCGGTCATCCAACTCAGCTCGCCGCTTTCGCTGAAGACGCTCTCGTTGGGGTCAAGCTGCACATCAAGGACGGGCATTGTGGTGCCCTGAATCCGGGTTTGCATGGGGCTTCTCCTTTTCAGCAACAGTGTAACCGCCCGGACCCCAACTTCCACATAGGGCAAATCTAGAGATCTGCCAACCCTTCTCTAATGCATCGCCGCCGATGCTGCTCCACCCGCCCCGGGCTTGTTCCTGCTGAGCAGAAAGGCCAGTGCCACCAGCCCCACCGACATCCACGACAACTGCATATAGACATCCTGATAGGCCTGCATCTGAGCTTGGCGGTTGAGCTGATCATAGATGTTGGCCAGCGCCATGCCGCCTCCGTTCGGCCCTCCAAAGCGCAAGCCAAAAAAGCCTCCGAGCGCCTGTGTCTGCTGCTCGAAGGCGGTACTGCCCGAGTTCATTCCGTTCTGCAAAAGCTGCTGATGCCAGAGGGCGCGGCTGGTCACCTGGGCGTTGGTGATGGCGATCAGGATGCTGCCGCCGATGTTGCGTACGAAGTTGATGAGTCCGGCCACCTGATTGCTCTCTTCGCGCGGCATTCCGACGTAGGCCGCCGTGGTGATCGAGATGAAACAGAAGGGGATGGGCATCATCTGAATCACGCGCAGCCAGGAGGCGGCGCTGAAGGTCATGTCGAGCGTGGTGACGTTGGCGGCATAGCGGAAGGTGATCACGAAGAGCGTGAAGCCGGTCATGGCGAGCCAACGCGCGGCTACCTTGCCGGTGGCGTAACCGGCGATCGGCATGACCACCAGCAGGATCAGACCACCAGCGGTCAGTGCCATGCCGGCGGTGGTGGCGTTCCAGCCCAGCAACTGCTGCATGAACTGCGGCTGTAGAACCGTGTTGGCGTTCAGCACACCGCCGACGAGCGCCATCAGGAAACAGCAGATGGCGAAGTTTTTGTAACGAAAGAGCCGCAGGTTGATGATGGGATTCTTGTGCCGCAGCTCCCACCAGATCAGCGCGACCATGCCGCCGACAAAGAGAAATGCAAAGAAGCGGATGTAGCCGGAGGCGAACCAATCATTCTCTTCGCCCTTGTCCAGCATGATCTGCAGGCCTCCCATGGCCAGGGCGAGAAAGGCCAAACCGAGGTAGTCCATCTTCCAGAGGCGTGAATGATCTGCCTTGATCCACGGTGGATCCTCGACCAGGCGGCTGACAAGATAAAAAGCCAGAATGCCGACGGGAATGTTGATGAAAAAGATCCAGCGCCAACTGAAGTTGTCGGTAATCCAACCTCCCAGCGTGGGTCCGATCGACGGCGCCAGTACGGCGACCAGGCCATAAAGGGCAAAGGCCTGACCGCGCTTCTGCGGCTCAAAGCTGTCGGCCATGATGGCCTGGGCCATCGGTTGCATTCCGCCGCCGCCCGCGCCCTGCAGCACGCGGCAGATGAGCAGAATGGGAAGCGAGGGCGCCGCGCCGCAAAGGAAGCTGGAGACTGTGAAGATGACCACGCAGAAGAGAAAGAAGTTGCGCCGTCCCATCACGCTCGACGCCCAGGCGCCGATGGGCAGCACGATGGCATTCGAGACCAGATAGCTGGTCAGTACCCAAGTGCCTTGATTGATGCTGGCGCCGAGCGAGCCGGCGATGTGCGGCAAGGCGACATTGGCAATCGAGGTGTCCAGCACCTCCATGAACGCAGCCAAGGCCACGGTCATGGCGATGAGCCATGGATTGACGCGGGGCTTCCACGGCACTGCAGGACTCGGCTGCATCGGCGCGGGCGTCGGGTTGTTCTGCTGAGCGGGGAGGTCCATAGATCAGGATAATTGATCTGCCATTCGTGCGCAGAGTCGCTACTGAGTCTGATCAGGACAATCACAAAACGGGAAGCAACGCCTCCAACGTTTTTGATCTTTTCCCGGAAAGCAAAACAGCTTCCTGAAAACTCAAATGGGATCGTCAAATTTCCTGCAATCTGTCGGCGCGGTCGAGGATCAGGCTCCGTGATCGGCTACCATGGTTCCCATGCAAGTTCTTTCCACCGCCGAAATGCAAACCTGCGACCGAGTCACAAGCGAGCGCTTTGGAGTCTCTTCGCTCGAATTGATGCGTTCAGCTGGAGCCTCCGTGGCAGCCTTCGCACGGCAACTGTTCCCACAAGCGGGGCGCGTGACGGTGCTCTGCGGCCGCGGCAACAATGGCGGCGATGGCCTGATGGCCGCGCGGCTGCTCGCCTCCGCCGGCCTGGAGGTGACCACGATGCTGCTGGGCGCGCCGAGCAGCCTCGTCGGCGACGCCGCCGCCGCATGGCGCGAGCTGAACAGCTCCGAGCATGGCGTCATCCACATCGTCGAAAAGGTCGATGAGTTGGCCTTGCATGCCGCCGCGCTCGACTCCGATCTGATCCTCGACGCCGTCGTCGGCACCGGCTTCAAGCCGCCGCTCAGGGGATTGGCCGCCGCCGCACTCGAGTGGATCAAGGCCGCCCGCGCGCCGATCCTGGCCGTGGACCTGCCCTCCGGCTGGCCCTCTGACCTGACCGCACCCGCTCCAACTGGCGCGGTCTTCCCGGCAGACGCAGTCATCACTTTCACAGCGCCCAAACCGGCGCACGTCTTTGGCCAATTGACCCGACGCTGGGATCAGCCCGTCGTGGTTGCGCCCGTCGGCTCGCCGGTGGAGGCCGTTGTCTCCGCGCTGGAGGTGCGCTGGGCTGGATCGTCACTGACCCTTGCACAGACGCCACGGACCATTGCCGCCAACAAGGGCAACTTTGGCCACGTGCTGGTCGTCGGAGGGACCTTCGGTTCGGCGGGAGGAAAATCTGGCGCTCCGGCAATGGCGGCTCTGGCCGCACTGCGTTCGGGAGCGGGTTTGGTCACAGCGGCTGTTCCGGCGACCGCGCTGGCCCTGGTCGCTGCGGTCGCGCCGGAGTTGATGACCTTCCCTCTCACTGCCAGCCCCGCTGGTTGCATCTCGGCGGACAACTTTGCTCCCGAGCAAATGACCGCGCTGATGGCCGGTAAAACCGTGCTGGCCATCGGTCCCGGCATGGGCCAAAGTACGGATACGGTCAAGTTCACCACCGGCCTGCTTTCGGCCACTCGGTTGCCTACGGTAATCGATGCCGACGCGCTCAACATTCTAGCCGCCAAGCCGGCTCTGCTGGCCAAATTGGCCAGGGGGCGCACACTGGTGCTTACACCGCATCCTGGCGAAATGGGGCGGCTGGTGGGTGTGCCAACCGCCAAGGTGCAGGCCAACCGCCTGGAGACGGCGCGCCTCTTTGCCCAGCGCAATGGCGTCACGGTAGTGCTGAAGGGCGCGCGCACCCTCATCGCCCACCCAGATGGAAGTGTCGCGGTCAATACGAGCGGTAATCCCGGCATGGCCAAGGGCGGTAGCGGAGACCTGCTCACCGGGTTGATCGCCGGCCTGCTTGCGCAGTATCCTGGCGATGTGGCCAAAGCCGTCGAGGCAGCGGTCTATCTGCACGGACTGGCCGCCGACTTGGCGGTGCGTCAGGCCGATGAACACACGCTCGTGGCCACCGACAGCCTGGCTCACCTGGCGCGCGCTTTTTCTTCTCTGAATTTTGAGTTTGGGTTGGACACTGCTAACCGGTATCTTTGGTTGCAGGGGCTGCCGTTCGCCAAATCAGCCCTCGAGGCTGTCCAATGAGCATCGCTGCAACTGTGCATGAGTTCACTACCCGGAGCGATACGGAGACCATCGAAGTGGGCAGCCAACTTGTCCACCTGCTCTCGCCGCCTCAACTGCTGCTGCTCACGGGCGACCTGGGTGCGGGCAAGACTACTTTGGTCAAAGGCATAGCCCATGCGCTGGACGCCGCCGATCCGGACGAGGTAACCAGCCCCACCTTCAATCTGCTGCACGAGTATGAAGGCACACGCGAAGGCCGCCCCGTCAAGCTCTTTCATCTGGATGTCTATCGTCTGGAGGGTGAGCGTCAATTGGAAACGTTGGGGCTGGAGGAGCTACTTACGCCCGACGCGCTGGTGCTGGTCGAGTGGGGCGAAAAATTCCCGAGCCTCCGCAAAAAAGCCAACGGAGAGATTGTTCTGACTTGTGTGGGCGGCGACCTGCGCAAGATTACGCTGGCGCAGATAAAATCTGCATAGGGGGAGCGGTCGCCCGCTCTCCCATGCCACAGCACCGGAGATACGGGTCCGCACCGGGTGGTTCGAGAAGTTGAGAGCAGCAGAGACCGGGTATACCCAGCCGATCCGATCCGATCAGGCAAGGTTCAGCACCGAGTTCAAAAGCATCCCGCTATTGCGCCGCCTGCGGCGGGACTTCACCGCCGCCTGTGCCGCTGCATGGGAAGACGCTTTCCAGGCCAGCACTTCCGCATAGATGGTTTGGGCGCGCTTCCAGTGCTTGAGTTGAATTGCCTGCATCCACTTGTCAAGGTGTTGCCAGCCGCGCGGCGTTTGCGCCAGCCGGAAGTATGCCCTCGATCCCGACACATAGACTCGCAACTTACTTATCATTGCTTCAAGACTGCATCCGCCTGAGCGACGGGACACACTCCTTCACCGCACTCGCCGCCGGATCGCCCGCCTGATAAATCCTTTGAATCCGTTGGAAATCTAAAACCATCCATTGGCTACGGAGAAATTCTGCCCTTCTGCGGATCTACGAGTGATGAATGGAGGGCGCCTGCTTCAAGCTCCGAACGGACAATGTTTCAAGGAGAATTTGATGAAGATTGTCGCTATGATTGCGCGGTATCTGCTGGGCCTTATGTTCACAGTCTTCGGACTCAATGATTTCTTGGGCTTCATTCCCATGGGACCGATGCCGCCGGACCGGCCGGCGACTTCTCTCGTTTGATGTTCTCGACTCACTATTTCTACTTCGTGGGCGGAGTGATGGTTGTGTCGGGGGTTCTATTTCTGGTGGGCCGCTTCGTGCCTCTGGCCTTGGTGCTGCTCGGCCCGGTGCTGGTAAACATCCTGATCTTTCACATCGTGATGGCGCCACGGGGTATCGAGTTGGGATTGTTTGCGACACTCTTGTGGCTGCTGGTCTTCTATCAGGTGCGCTCCGCCTTTGCCGGCCTGTTTCAGGCAAAAGTTCAGGGCTAAGCGCGGTTAGGCAGTCGCGGAGTTGTCGCGCAAGATCGGCACGACGCCTCAGTGTCGAATCGGTTCACCAGCATCCGCCAAACGAACCGGATTGACAACATCAACACGGCGCTCCGCGCGCTGGGAAAGCGCCTCTTCTCGAGGTGGCACAGGGTTTCTCGCTTCAATCATAGGAAAAACAACCTTTACAAAGTGCTACTACCGATCCTCAGAAAGGATCCGCACTGACTGTGGTTTCTTCCTAAGCCCCTCGGCTGATTTATTGGAACCGTCCGGGATTGGTACAACATCGTTCAAGTTAAAACAGATTACCTGATATCTGCTCCGCTGCCATATTCGTCCTGATCTTGAGCGCTTCGCGCGTGAGAATTGGATCGTTATTAAGAGTAGTGTAAATAAGAACTGTGAAGAGCTGATTGCGAACCCTGCCTACCACTCGCTCTCCGTGTCCGAGTTTTGGATCGGTTGTTGAACAAATCAACGCCTCGTTGCCGATTGCTTTCAATGGTACTGCATCTATCCCGCAATTTCGTGCCAGTATCTCCAGGCGTAATTGAGCATCCGCGCCGACTTCCACAGCAATGCGTAAAGTGTGTTTGAATCCCGCGCCCTGTTCGGTAAATTCGCAAACAGTTGTCCTGTCATCACCTGTGCCAGTTACTTGACCCACAGCATTCCCGCCGAGGAGTCCTGACGCAGTAGCTTCGTTAATCCACGGGCAGTTATTTGCAGCCCAGCAAAGGTTTGGCAAATAAAATAAACCAACCCCGATAAAAGACAGAACATAAATCCTCAGGCTATGCCAATTATTACGATTCTTGATCACCATTTTGTTAGTGCCCTCCCTCTATTTCAGGATCGACATGCAGGTGCCACGGAATGCTCTCAATCGTAATCTCCGGATTTGCGCGAAGATAGTTGAGGGAGTAAGTCGGAGCTCCGGGATCAACCTTCTTGTCGGCAAACATGGCCTGCTGCTCGGAGGCCTCCTTCGCATTGCCCGTGCGGCGGTATAGTATAGAGAGATTATAATGCGCGGCAAGATCGTCGGGATCGATCTTCTGCAATGCCTCGAACTGCTCCAGCGCGGCACTATAATCATGCTGACGATAGTAAAATATGCCTAGTTCGCGCCGCGCGTCGCGGGACTGTGGAAACATCTCGACCACAGTGTTGAAGTCGGCTAACTCTCGTTCCGTATTCCCTGCCCGCCTTTGTAGCAAGCCATCATAATAAAGAGCTCGCGCACTTTTCGGGTCAAGGGAAAGCGCCTTTCGAATTGACTTTCGAGCTGACTCAAACTTCTCCCACTGGATATTTGTAAGTCCGATGTTAACGTAGCCATCAGCATAGTCAGGCCGCAGCTTAACCACATGGGCAAACGCTTGAATGGATTCCTGATATTGAAACTGATCGAGGAGAGAAATGCCAAGATTGTTCCAGCGCATCCATTCTGGATTGTCCGCAGGGCTTTCAGCTTCAGGTTGATTTATTCCAATCTTCAGAATGCGTGTCTTTGCAGCAATCTCGATAACTGGATAGGCCGGATGATCTTTGCCCAGAACGTTGTTAAGATAACTCTGCCGCAAATGACGATAATTCACCCTGGCAGTAACAGTATAGTCACCCTGCGCGCCGGCGGGCAGACGGAACTTATAGCGAACCAAAACCGAGCGGCCCGCTTGCACAGTATTGTCGTACGCAACAGAATGAATTGTCCACACCTTGTGATTGTCAACAAACTCACCTTGATCATTAACAGGTCGGTTGGTAAAGCTGTGAGCGCGTGGATCAAGCATGCCATCCAGCGTGAGAAACCCGCTGTGATAGATCTCTTTTCCGCTGGCATCCTTGACAGTAAATTCCAGCCAGGCTTCATAGAGATCGCGCACCTCGGGAATCAGCGAGTGGCCTATGTTCTTGTTTTGTACGACTATGAAAGCTTCGATGGTTTCACTGGGAGCGAGGCTGTAAGATGCTTTTCCCAACGGTGCAATCATCTCATCGCTTCCTTCCTTTTTAAGCGCAAAGATATCAACATTCAGATAATTTCCCGAGCGGAGGAAGTCTATCGTTTGATTAAGTTGATCTTCAAAGCCATAGTAATAGGGAACGGCGGTGTTGCCAGCCAGCCAGCGATGTGAGGCAATGGCGCCATTCTTTGCGCCATAGTCGGGTAAGACATTGGCGTTTCGTTTCATGTGGCAACCTTGGCATGTCGTAAAGTCAGCGGTGTAAAACGTAAGCGGATTTCGCTGCGAGAACTTGGATTGCTGCCACTCGTCATAAGCCGTAAATGCCCTAATAAACTTGTAGTCGTTGAGCGTGGCGGGCAGATTGGCTTTATGGCAAGCCGCACAAAACTCCGGCGTATGCAGGAAGTCACGCATGACGGCTTTGGAATGGCGCTCTGGATGCTTGAGAATCATGTCAAAGGGAACCATGCCGGGAATGCGCTCTCCCTTCTCATCCACGATCACAGAAGGCACACCCATCTTAAAACTTCCATTTCCATTGGTGGAATCCAAACCAACTACCGAGTGACAGGTCATGCAAGTTAATCCATCCGAGTCGAACTCGGAGCGATCCACCTTTGAGTCTTCTGTGAGAGCGCCGCTCAAAACACCGATTGGGTTATGGCAACTGTCGCAGTGCCGGGCGAAGGCTATTCCGCGAGTCTTATCACGAATCAGGAGATTGACGCTGGTGCGATAGAACGGCGTCCGGAAGGCATTCGAGTGAAGCGCCTGACGCCATTGGCTGTAGGCCTCCTGGTGGCATGTGCCGCAATACTCGGCGCTGGGGTAAGCGCCGGGCTGAAGAAAGCCATCACCCTCGACAGTCAAATTACCCGGCGTGAAAGGATTGTTAGTTCCATAGTGAAAGTTGTAACTCGAAGCTACAGAAGCGTTGTGCGCAGCGCGGTCAGCCTGCTGCATATTCTCCGCCTTCATTTTCCACTTCGCCAGAAATTCTCGCTGCGCGAGAGTATCCTCTACGGGGGTGACTCCTTTAGGCAGCGGAGTGTACGCGGGAGGCGGAGAGGGAGTAGATGTGTTCTGCTGTGCAAGAACAGGAACCACGCATCGTCCTGCCAGCACCAGACAGGTGATGAATAGCGACGCATTCACAAGATTTTTCATGCGACCTCCAGCAACCAAGGCATTGCAAGATGCGATTCATCAGGTGGAATTGAAATTCACTTAGCTGCCCGCTTGACTGTCGATGTGTGCTTGGCTAGCTCCGAGGCAATTCCGTCATATACGCTGGGTACAATACCCTTGCCTTCTTCAATCGCAAAGTACCGGTCCACCTTGGGCAGCGCAAGAGTCTCCTGTTTGCCGTCGGGCCAGTGGATTTCCACCTTGTCCACCTTCGTTATTTGACCAAGCCCAAAATGGAGGCGCTGGTCGTTCGAAGACATATAACTTCCGCCGCTCATTACATCGCCGCGCTGGCGAATTCCCCCAGAGGTAAGATATACCGTAGCTCCAATTGCGTCGCGCGGGCTTTTGGGACCACCAATGAGAACAAGCCCGACCCAATGGTTGGTGTCGGCATTTACATTGCGCAGCAGCACCGGCGTGTGATCCATGCAGTTGACAACCACGTCTATCTTGCCGTCGTTGAATAGGTCGCCAAAGGCAGCGCCTCGAGCGGGAATCACATCGGCAAGGCCTGTTCCTTCCACTGCAGGAACTACTTCAAACTTCTGGCCATGGTTCAGATTATGAAAGAGCAGTGGGCGCTCCGCGTAACTTGTGCCCCAGTTATAATGATCGGCTTGCGGCAGAAGATGGCCGTTCAGCAGCATGATGTCTTTCCAGCCATCATTGTCGTAGTCGATAAATTCAGTCGCCCAACTGAGGAATGGATAAGTAATTTCGGCCATGCCCATTTTATTTGTAATCTCCGAGAAGTTACCGCCGCCTTCGTTGCGGAAAAGCGTCTTGTAGTCGTCCGAAAAGGTCGTCGTATACAGATCGACCTGCCCATTGTTGAGATAATCTCCAACGGCCAGGCCCATATTGGCCGTCTCGCGCGCATCCTGATTCAATGCGAATCCCGAGGCGTAACTATCATCCTCGAATGTTCCATCACCCTTATTGATGTATAGATAGTTAGGAGAGGCATCATCAGAGACGAGCAGGTCCACTTTGCCATCGTTGTTCACATCGACAAATGTTGAAGAGAAACCATAGTAGTGCGCCTTGTCGCTGACGCCGGCTTTCTCGCTTACATCTGTAAAGGTACCGTCTCCGTTGTTATGAAAGAGATGATCGGGTTCACCGGGGAGGCCGCGTGGACCGCAGATTGTAGGTACTCCGCGATACTGGCAGAAGACGGCGGCGACGCTTTCCTCACCCGCAAACGGCGGATGAGCCATATCATAGTGAACATATCCAGGAACAAATAGATCCAACAGTCCATCGCCGTCATAGTCGCCGAAGGTCGCTCCATTTGACCAGTTACCGAGAGTAACTCCCGCCTTTTCCGCAACATCTGTAAAAGTGCCGTCATGATTATTGTGATAAAGGCGATTCTTGCCGAAGTTCGACACAAAGATATCCGGCCAGCCATCATTGTCGTAGTCGCCTACAGCCACGCCAGTCCCCCATCGTCCATTCGTCACGCCGGATTGCTCCGCAACATTGGTGAAGGTTCCATCGTGATTATTATGAAAGAGGGCGGCATGGGGAGGCTCGGTTTTTCCGCTCATGGCGTCATAGGTCGATCCATTGACAAGATAAATGTCAAGCCATCCGTCATTGTCGTAATCCAGCAGCGCCACGCCGGAGCCATTCACTTCTATGATGAACTTCTTTTCGAGAGTTCCCATGGTGTGGCGCCAACTGGTCAACCCTGCTTTCTTCGAGATGTCCTGAAAGATGATTGGACCCTCTTTGACAAACCCTCCCGCAGTGATCGGGCGCTTTTCGGAGTCGAGAACCGGGGCAAACTCCCCTCCTGTCGCCACTCCACTCTGTTTCTCTGCGTTGGCCGGATCGCCGTAGAGCGGCGGCTGCGTAGGTGGATGCTCCTGCGGAAATGCCCTTCCGCAAAGGAGAAAAAACAGGGCAGGGAGAGCGAAACAGGTCCAGCACCGAAGTGTTGAATCCGCGCGGGAATCAATCATGAGATGACCTCGTTGTGGGAGGGGAAATCCCACTTTTCGCCATTCTCTCATGTTTTTGTTCCGTCGCGATAGTATCGTATACGCTGGGGACCAGGCCCTTGCCTTCTACAATTGCGAAATAGCGGTCCACGCCGGGCAGTGAAAGCGTCTCCTGCTTGCCGTCGGGCCAATGAATTTCCAGCTTGTCCACGGCAGTCGAAGTTCCCAAGCCGAAGTGCAGGCGAAAGTCGTTGGACGATTCAAAGCTGCCTCCGCTCATCACGTCGCCACGTTGACGCTGTCCGTTCGCTGTCAAGTAAACGGTGGTCCCAACAGCATCCCGAGGACTCTTCAGCCCTCCTGTCAGAGCCAGTCCGACCCAGTGGTTTTTATCGTTACTCACGTTGCGAAGAAGGACTGGCGTATGGTCGATGCAGTTGATAACCACATCAATTTTTCCGTCGTTGAACAAGTCGCCAAAAGCAGCGCCTCGCGCAGGAATCACGTCGGCCAATCCAGTGCCTTGGACTGCCGGCATAATCTCAAATTTCCTGCCGTGATTTGTGTTATGAAAGAGCAGCGGACGCTCTGCCCATGATGTACCCCAGTTATTAAGATCGGCCTGCGGGTAGACATGGCCGCTGACAAACATCAAATCCTTCCAGCCATCGTTGTCATAATCAAAAAACTGAGTGCCCCAACTGAGGAAGGGATAGGTACCCTCGGCAATGCCCATCTCGGGCGCAATTTCAATGAAATTCCCCTCGCCCTCATTGCGAAAGAGATTCTTGTAGTCGTCCGAAAAGGTTGTCGTATAGAGATCGAGGCGGCCGTTGTTGAGATAATCGCCCACGGCAAGTCCCATAGCCGCCGTCTCGCGCGCGTCTTGATTCAAAGCAAATCCTGAATAGAAACTGCTATCTTGAAATTTTCCATCGCCATTGTTGATGTAGAGATAGTTGGGCGAGGAGTCATCGGTCACAATCAGGTCTACCTTCCCGTCATTGTTCACGTCAACAAATGTGGATGAGAATCCATAGTAGCGCCGCTTATCGCTTACTCCGGCCTTCTCGCTGACATCAGTAAAGGTACCGTCGCCATTGTTGTGAAATAGATGGTCTGCCTCTCCTTGCAGCCCGCGCGGGCCGCATAAGGTGGCGACGCCCCGGAAGGAGCAATTGGCATAGCCAACCGCCTTCGTGCCCGGCGTTGGAAGATTATTCATATCCCAGTGAACGTAACCCGGAACAAAAATATCGAGCAGACCATCACCATCGTAGTCGCCGAAACTCGGGCCGGTCGACCAGTTGCCGAGCGTGACGCCGGCTTTTTCCGCCATATCCGTAAATGTGCCGTCGTGATTGTTGTGATAGAGTCGGTTCTTGCCGTAGTTGGCAACATACAGGTCGGGCCAGCCGTCGTTATCATAGTCACCAACCGCGCAGCCGAATCCCCATCTGTCGTTCGTCACGCCCGCGATATTGGCTACGTTTGTAAAGGTTCCGTCATGATTGTTGTGGAAGAGTGCGGCGCGCGGAGGCTCTGCCTTGCCGGTCTCGGCATCGTATGTCGAGCCGTTCACCATGTAAATATCCAACCAACCGTCATGGTCATAGTCAAGAAGGCAAGCACCGGAGCCTATCGTCTCCAGAATGTAAGTCTTCTGTGGCGTACCCATCGTATGACTCCAGGCAGTCAAACCGGCCTTCTTCGAAATGTCCTGAAATATTATCGGACCTTCCTTCACAAATCCACCGGCTGTAATGGGCCGGTTTTCAGAGTCAAGTACAGGCGCAAAGACTCCGCCCGTCGCGGAGCCGGTTTGATTCTGAGTAGCTGCGGAACCAGCAAGTTCACCAAACGTTGTTGGTTGAGAAGACGCTTGACCTTGTGCAAGGCCCAGCCCCGCGCAGGAAACGAACGAAAGCCGAAGAATGATTGCGGCAGAGCGCAGATACGCTCGAACCCGGAAGGAACGATTCAATTGTGACCTCGGATCTGGGAAGTGATCTTAGCAATTCAATCTTGCTTGGCGGTTGTTGTGTATGTCTACGGCAATATGGATGGGTTTAATTTCAGCATTTAGATGGAGAAAATTCTCTTTTGCGATACCGCGCATAGACGGCAAAGCTGGAATCGATGGAAGCGGAACGATTCAAGACAAGTGTGCATTGATCCCGCACTATTTTGCATCCGTGGCCGTCGGCGCATCTGCCGCCTGCCTTGCCTTCATCTCGGAGTCATGAAGCTTTTTATACAGATCGTCTTCCATGGCATTTTTCAAACTGTGGAGCATGTCAAACTCTTCCTTCGCCTTATCTTTATACCCCATTAACTGGTAGAGATGTCCCAGACGCCAGTGCACATTCTGATCGTTGGGATCTAACTGCTCCGCCAGCTTCAGTTCGCGCAGTGCATCTTCGCGGCGCTCCTCATCCCCATACACGATGCCCAGATCTAGATGAGTCAGCGCAAGCTTTGGATTGATCTGGCCGGCCTTTTCAAGCAGTTGCCGCGCCGCATCGTACTGGTTTGAGTGAATCTCGGCGTCCGCAAGGTAGGTCATCGACTGGGGGTCGTCGGGATTGATGGTCAATTCCTCTTGGAACTCGGCTGCTGCTTCTTTGAACTGGCTTTGTGACCAGAGCAAGTAACCCAAATTCCAATGAACTCCCGGCTCCTTGGGATTGGCTCGAATCGCTGCCCGGTACTGCTGGATGGCGCCCGCGCGGTCCTTCAACCCGTCTAGCGCCTCACCGGCCAGCATATAGGCCTCTGCCGAATTCGGGTCCAACGCGAGCATCTCGTGATAGACATCCAGCACACACTGATTCTGCCGGCTCCACAGGCAACTATGCGCCAAAACCAGCCTCAGCTCCAGGTTACGCGCATCGGCAGCCGCGGCTTCTCGTAGATAGGGAACAGCCTCCGCAAATTCTCCGAGACCATAATGTGCCATTCCGAGCAATAGAGTCAGTTGCCGGGCCTGCGCTGAATCGACCGGCAGATTGCTGGCGAGCGCATTGAAGATTTCTATCGACTGCTTCAGTTCGCCGTCTTTGAAGAGTGCAAGGCCAAGATTGAGTTGCACACTCGGAATCGGCGGACCCAGCTCCAGAGCCTTCCTGTAGAGCGGCACTGCTTCCTTGTAATGTTCCTGACGCGCTTCGAGCAGTCCCAAGTGAGCGTACGCTTCGGGGCTGGACGGGTTAGAGTCCAGCACCAGCTTCCATGCGGCCTCGGCAGCGGCATAGTCGCCTTGCCTCTCCAGGGCGAGCGCGTTCTCTCGCTGTTCGACTGGGAGAGAACGCGTCTCCGTTGTGGCGTTTGCGGCGGCCAGAGACAGCACTGCTGTCACTATCAGGCGGATCCACTGATTCATTGCACGTGTCGCTCCTCGGCTACCGCGATTCTACTCAAATTGGATATATTCTAGCGCGAAAAGCGTCAAGGCTTGATGCCGCATCCACGACTTGGCGAAAGGCGTTTTCAGGGCCTGTTAACAATTGGAACTGCGTAACATCTCGCATGGCGCAAGTGAGGGTCAAGTCATGCTCGCGCTCTGAAGTCTAATATACTCTCTCGCATTGAACTTCTTGGCCGTCGAAGCCCCTGACATGGCGCGCACCAGCCCGAAGACCGGCCGGTTGAACCACGGACGGTCGTGCCGTCCTACAATGGCCCAAGCTATCCCCGCATATCCGTTGGGGTCGCGTCCATCAAGTTGGTAGCGGTCATTCAGAGATACCGCCCACTCATATGCCCTGGCTGGATCGGGAGCCCAGAGCAGAATCATCTTCGCCCAGTACATTCGCATGTAGTTGTGCATCCAACCAGTACTTACCATTTCGCGCTGAGCTGCGTTCCAAAGCTCATCGGCGGTTTCGGCGCGCTCCAGTTGATCAAGCGTGTAGCGATGCATTCTCGGGTCACCCGCGTGCTCAATCAGCGAATTCCTGGCCCATGGCGCAGCACATCTCCAATTGTCGTAGTTCGGTTCATGGCGTACAAACAAGACCGCTAGTTCTCTCCATCCAATCAACTGATCCAGAAATCTTTCGGTTGCCTCAGCTCTCACCTTCCCCCCGCCACGGCTTTCTCTACCGCCCGCGCAATGGTGATGGGTCCAATGTTTCCAAAATGCAAATAAGGCGACAGCCTGCTGGTTCCCTTCAACTCCGGATGATTGCGAGTAACATCATAGTTGCTCAGTTCCAGATTCACAAACTCTTGCAGCCGTGCGAGTGCGGCGTGCGTCCCGCCAGTGAAACTGTCCACTGGTCCAATGCTCCGATCCAGCTTGGTGAAGCCGGCGGTAATGTCTTGTCGCAATGAATATCGATCCAATTTCTTCCAGGGTTGCCACGGATAGAGAGGAGTTATATTTTGGGGCTCGATCAGGTAGTTGGGCAACTCAGCTTTTAGATGCGGGCGGAAGTGATGCAGCAACACGAAGCTGCGATTGTAGATCCTTGAAGGCACCACCATATCTGCGTCCACAGTACAGTAGAGGATCTTCAGCCGCTTCGCCAAAACTTGACGCCAGCGCTCCGGCTCACGGCATGGGTTCTCATCCCCGACTAGTAGAGCCGCTTTCACTTCTTCTAGGAATGCCTCTAACGAATTCTCCTGTGAACGTCGCAGCACAAAACCAACGCCCCGCTCTGCTGCATCTTGTTCGACATCTCTCAAGCCTTGCTGTAGAAAGTGGTAATGCCTGAGATTCGCGCTGGGATAATTTGGAATCACTTGAAAGTACACCACCACCGGAAGGCCCAAATGGTTCCCCGCGTCAATGGCCATATCGAGCGCGGGGTTGTCGATAATTCGCATGGTGCGCTGCATCCAGTAAACAACGCATCTTCCGTCTTTGCGCGGGGCAATGCTTTTGCGCACAAGCACACGAGGCTGGTTTGCGAGTTGTGCCAGTTCGCCGCAAGCCACGAGATTGGAGGAAAGGGAATCCATGATGGTTGAGTTGAAAACTCCATTCGCAATTATTCGCCGGATTATTCGCCGGGCCAGCCTACTGCGAGGACGTTTTAGCAAATGCTACAAGCTCACAGCAAAGAAACACAATGGCGGAGGAAGCAATCGAGGAAAGAGAGATGTTTCCGCTATAACGGCGCGCAATTCTGGACCTGCGTATACGGTTTGCTGGACATGATTACTTGCCCTCAACTGCGCATAGGATTTCAACAGAAACTGGTACGGGAGCACTTTTCAGAGCAACGAACTTTGTCGGGCTGCAGCAAGCCTTGGCCAATCGCGCTCGATCTGCCTGCATAGCCCGGTCTTCACTGAGCCACGCCAGCGTCTGCCGCAGCACCTGTTCCGCACCGGCATTCTTCGGCATCACAATGCGATAGTGCATCCACTTCCCCTCGCGCCGGGCCGCAACGATTCCAGCACTGCGAAGATAGGCCAGGTGCCGGGAAATCTTGGGCTGAGCCTGACCAAGAATCTCGACAAGATAGCAGACGCAGATCTCCTGATCTCCCATCAGGTTGAGCAGGCGGAGACGGGTGTTGTCACCCAAAGCCTGAAAGAAGCGCTCGACATTGAACGGTGACGATTTTGCGGCCATGAATCATTTATACGCCTTGACGCATATGACCGCAAGGGATATAGTCGTTTTGGCGAATATGTTTTTTGGAGGGAATGGTGACGAAAGAGATTCTGGAATCGGTCAGGTCGAAGTATGGCGCGGTGGCAGAGAGTTCACTGTCGAGCAAGAATGCTGGCGTGAAGGCTGTGGCGGAGGCGTTCGGTTATACGGCAGAGGAGCTTACCTCAGTTCCGGCAGAGGCCAATATGGGCCTTTCATGCGGCAATCCCACGGCTACGGCACGCATCAGGCCTGGTGAGGTTGTGGTCGATCTCGGCTCCGGCGGAGGTCTCGATGTCTTTCTCGCGGCCAAGATGGTTGGCGCCGAAGGCCGCGCCATCGGCATCGATATGACGCCGGCCATGATCGAGCGTGCGCGCGCAAATGCCAAGACGGGCAGCTACACCAACGTCGAGTTCTACCAGTCCACCATCGACCGGATTCCGTTGCAGGACGCTTCGGTTGATTGCGTCATTTCCAACTGTGTGCTTAATCTTGCGCCGGACAAGCCCGCGGTGTTTCGTGAAATTGCCCGCGTACTCAAGCCTGGTGGCAGAGTGGCCGTCAGCGACATCGCGTTGAAACAGGAGCTTCCCGAATCTATCGCAAAGAGCGTTGCTGCCTATGTCGGCTGCATTGCCGGAGCGATTCTTATCGATGACTACCGGGCCGGTCTGCTTGCTGCCGGTTTCGAGCACGTCGAAATCGTAGACAGCGGCAAGGATCTCAACGCATACGCCAAGGCTGAGAACCAGTCTGGCTGCTGTTCTCCAACGATGGATACAGAAAACCCTCTGCAAGTTCTCACAATATCCTGTTGCACTCCCGCGCCCGCCCCATCGCCAGCAGTACATGAAGAGTTGAAGGCGCTGCTGGAGCAATATGACATCAATGCGGCTGCGGCCAGCATAAAGGTATACGCGATCAAGCCAAAGACAAATTCGTAACCCTTCCGCGAAATGGGAAAACAATAGCCAAGAAAGGAAAACATGTTCAAAGTCATTTTTGCCTGCATTCATAACGCCGGCCGCTCACAGATGGCGGCAGCATTTTTCAATCAACTTGCCGATCCCGCAAAGGCTGTAGCCGTTTCGGCGGGAACAGATCCAGGCCTGCGCGTTCACCCCGAGGTTCTTACAGCCATGCAAGAGATCGGGATCGACCTCAGCAGCGCCAAGCCTCAGAAATTGACAGATGAACTGGCACGTGATGCGCAGCTTCTTATCACGATGGGTTGCGGTGACAAGTGCCCATACGTTCCAGGACTCCGCCGTGATGACTGGCCTCTCCGTGATCCCAAGGGGCAACCCGTTGATGAGGTTCGGGGAATCCGAGATGAAATCAAAGACAGAGTGAAATCTCTGCTCAACCATGAAGGACTGAACATTACGAAATGAAAGATTGCACGGAGGCTGTTTGCGTAAGTTAATGCAAACAGTCCATGGGGAGAAACCCCTTGTTCCTCAGGGCAGAATCAGTGCGTAGATTCCGGTCGTATACTCACAAATTCACTTCCCCATTCAAATAGGACGGATGTTATGCCGGCCCATTCTGCGAGACCAACGACAATGGGTCCGCAGAATCGTCGCATATATAGCGGGCAATCCTTACCGCATTCGGTAATTAATACACAAAATGCGCGGCTGATTGTCACAGAGTTGCAGGATTAAACTGTTTGTTTTAGAGGAGTTGAGCGCCATGGATGTTTGGACGTTAACTTGCTTGCTTCTATCTTGTTGGAATGAGAGTGTCACTGGCGGATACTACCTGCCCGGTGCAATCACAAAAGGAGAAAAAGCATGAACATTCGTTATTTTGGAGTAATTACTTTGGTGGTGACATTGATCATTGCAGGTGCTACCGGCTGCGCAACCAAGAGTTATGTGCGCAATCAGACCGCTCCTTTGATCCAGCAAACCGATCAACTGGGAGAAAAGACGGCCGCGAACAACCGGCAGATTTATGATGTAAACGGCCGGGCGATATCCGGTATCGGTAAGGTACAGGGCGCGGCGGACGCGGCCAATCAGAACGCGCAAAATGCGAGCCGTGCGGCGAGTGATGCTCGATCGGCGGCCGACAATGCAGTGCATCGCGCGGATTCGCTGGAGAGCGTGGTGAGCGGGCTGGATAACTACAAACCGATCTCCGGCGTCTCGGTGACCTTCGGCTTTGACAAATCGGTGTTGACCAAAGAAGATCGCGAACAACTGGACGAATTCGCTGCCAAGCTTGGTCCAGTGAAGAGTTACATCCTGGAAGTGACCGGCGGGACGGATTCGACTGGATCAGCTCAATACAACTATGAGTTGAGCCAGCGGCGCGCGGATGTCGTGGTGCAATATCTGGCCTCGCAGTATGGAATCGCCGCGCACCGGTTCTATCTGATTGGGATCGGCAAGGACAAGGCAGTTGCGTCGAATTCTACCGCGGAAGGACGGAAGCAGAACCGGCGCGTTGAGGTGCAACTGCTGTCGAATATGAGCGGCCAGAACGCGCAAACTGCCTCGAATTAGGCCGGTGCGCGCCACTGTTTGGCTTGCAATTAGTTGCTCAACTCCCCATCCTTAAACCAGAAGGATGGGGAATTTTATTGCGAAGCAGAGGCTTTCTGAGCTATACATGCGGCAATATCCTTTGGATTTGAAAGAGAAGCATCCTTGCCCGTTTTCATGACGCAAGGTGGTACTTTTGTGCTGATTTACCGACCGCCTGTCTGAGTCGCCAGAAATTTCTCAGCTCTGTGCCTGGATCTCTAGCAGCTTGCGGATGCGCGGCTTTATCTCTCCCGGCTTCAAGGATGGCAGCAGCGCCAAGCCTTCCTTTGCTGCCGCGCGGCTCTTTTCCATCTGGCCTGTGGCACGATAGGCTTGGGCCAGGGTCAGCAGTCTGGATGGCATCCTTCGATGACTCAACACAACCGCTCGTTCGGCGCAAGAGACGGCTAATTGCGGATCACGCAGAAAAACCGGTTCTGCAATCAGTAGATCCTTCGCTATAGTGTCAAGAATCTCAGGAGAGTCCCCATCCACTTTGATCACTTGTTTCATGGTGGCAAAACCTTTTTTCACTACTTCCGCCGCGTCTGCTCGATGGTGAAGGATGGATTGAACCGTGCCGAGGCGGACTTGTACGTCTCCCAGAACAGGCTTCCACTCTTTCTGCGAAGGGTTCAGGATCACCATTCGCTCCATGCCGGCACGTTCTTGAGTCAAGGACTTTTCCTCTGCAGCCAGATTGTATAGCCGTTCGCGAGCTGACGCACCCAGAGCAGGGTCTGCCGCTATGTCAAGATTGATGGCTTGGCGGTCCAGGCTAAACAGAAGATCGGCGAGGGCGCGCAAGTCCCTTGGGTCTGCTGCCGACCGTCGCATGGACGACTGAACAGTCTCGGCTGCAATCGCGTCCGCCTCGGAATATTTTCCGATCTGTGCCTGTACGAAGGCTTCGTCCACCAGGAATGATTCCCTAATTCGGGTCATTCTCAAAGTCTGCTGTTCCTCCACGGGAAGCGCGGCAATACGTTGCAAGCCAAGTTGAATGTCTTTGAGTGCCTGCACCGGATCAGATTCCTTCTCGGTCGGGACAATGTCCAGCATTTCGGTAGCCAGACCCTTTTTGGCTTTCACCAGATTGGGATCGATGCTCAATGCCCTGCTGTACAAGTCGAGTGATCTCCGGTATGCAGAGTTTGCGCCAGCCAAATCGTTCAAGCTTTCGGTGATGACAACGCCCAATTCATCGCCTAAAACAGAATAGGCGAGAGCTGCTTCACACATCTCGTCGGGAGTGCTGCCTGAAAGGTCAATTAGTCGCTCGTAGGCCGCAATTGCCGCCTTTGTCGCGGAAATAGCCTGTTGAATCGGCGCAGTGCCGAAGAGGATTTGGCTACGGGACAACTGCGCATTGGCTAGCGCATGAAATGCGTCTCGATCTCTGGAGTCTCGGTTTACCCATGGCGTGTCCAGCGCAATGGCCTTATCGACACTGGCGATGGCTCCAGCCGGATCACCCAGGTTCTGATCGTAGGCGTTTCCCTGAAGGTTCCCTAACCGTGTATATGCTTCAACAAGATCGAGTTGCGTTTGCCGATCTCCATAAGCATCCTGGGCCATGTGGTCCAGATGTTCAATCACACGCGTAACCAGCATCTTTTGCGCGCCGGTTGTACCGGGAACCTGCTTGATAGCTTCGTCCAGTTCCAACTGGAAGCTGTTGCTCAACTGGCGCAGGTCCGTCGAACGGGCTTCGGCTTTGCGCCGTTCTTCGTCGGCCGTGCGCCGCGCCCGATCAGCGACCCGTGCCTGCCAGGCAACACCTAGAACGCCCGCAAGCAGCGTGGCCGCCAATACCGTGGCCGCGGCCAGCCCCCAGCGGTGGCGGCGCATGAATTTACCGGCACGGTAATGCATGGAACCGCGGCGCGCGGCGACCGGCCGCCCATCGAGATAGTCGCGCAAATCGTCGCCTAGCCGTTCGGCGGTGAGATAGCGCTCCAGAGGCTCTTTGCGCAAAGCCTTCAGCAAAATCGCTTCCAGGTCGCCATCCAGATGGTTACCGCCAGCCGTCGCCGCCGGCTTGCGCGGTGCTTCCTCGCAGACCGTTTTCATCATCTGGCCCATGGTCAGATCTTTTAGGTTGTAGGGCGGCTCTCCGGTCAAGAGAAGATACAACAGAACGCCCAGCGAATAGGTGTCCGAGGATGTTGTAATCGGATTTCCCTGCACTTGCTCCGGGCTGGCGTATTGCGGAGTAAAAGACAGATAGCCATCCAGCGTCAGTTGGCTTTCCTGCTTGTCCGGCGAGGGAGAAAGCAGCTTGGCGGTTCCAAAATCCAGAAGCCGCGGAGTGCCGTCCTCGGCAATCAGAATGTTATCCGGCTTCAGATCGCGGTGAACGACAAAGTTTTGATGGGCAAACTGAACCGCCTCACAGACGCGCAAAAAGAGTTGGATGCGCTGTCTCTGGGAGAGATTTCGCTGCTCGCAGAAGCGATGAATGGGAACCCCATCCACATACTCCATGACCAGATATAACTCACCCTCGGCGGTCACACCTCCATCGAGCAAGCGGGCGATATATGGATGCTGCAAGCCGGCCAGAATCTGCCGCTCCTGGCGAAAGCGCTCGCGGAAGAGATCCGTGGCAAAGGGCCGGTCGATCAGCTTGATGGCGACACTCTGCTCGAATTGGCCGTCGACGCGGTGCGCAAGAAAAACGGCGCCCATGCCGCCGCGCCCCAGCAGACGATCGATCTCGTAGACGCCAACCCGCTTGCTCTCTGGGCGCTCTTCCGGTATCCCTTGCGATGCGCGCCGGCAGGAGGCCATCAGCTCCTCTTCCGCCTCACAGGCTTCCACCAGAGCACGCACCTCATCCGCCAGCGCGGAATCCTGACCGCAGCAAGACACTATGAAATCAACACGTTGTTCCTTGTCCGCGCCAAGCGCCTCTTGGACGATCTGTTCAATCTGGAGAAAACGCTCGGTCGTTTGGGCCATATAGAAAAGCAGCTCTCCGTTGGTTTTTACCTTGAACATCCTATTGCGAACAGCACGTTAAAATTGAATCAATTCTTCTCCCTGCCGGCAGGCGCAGTCGGGCAGATGCGCTGATAAAGCCATCCTTTGATAAATTTCATTTCGCGGTCGACAGTAGACTTTGAAATCTGCATCAATTCCGCCGTTTCTTCGGCCGTGCAGCCCAGGAAGTAACGCAACTCAACCAATTTGACCTTATCGGCATCGATAGCACCCAGCTCATCCAACGCGCGATTCAAGTCCAGCAGCTCCGGGCTGTCGATCTTGACCCATAGGATCTCTTCGTTGAGCGGCACGCAATTCGAGTTGCTGCCGCGCATCTTGGCGTAGTTCTCGCGAGCATTGTCGATTAAAATCATGCGCATCATCCGCGCGCAGAAGACGAAGAAGTGCCGGTGGTCCTCCCAGTTGGCCTTCCTCTGGTTCAGCAGGCGAAGATAGAGTTCATGGACAAGTACTGTGGCTTGTACTACATCGGGACGCATCTCCCGATGGATATAGCCGGCGGCCATCTGCCGCAGTTGTGGGTAAACCAGCGGAACCAGCTCGTCGAAGGCGGTCGCTTCCCCATCTCGCCACTTTGCCAGAAGAACCGTGATTTCACCCATGGCCGACACCGAGGCTGCACATGTCCGCGCAGATTCTTCCCAAGGATTTGATGGTAGATTATCACTTTTTCCCGGTTCATTCCTCTTGTGTTTCCGTCATGGCCGCCGCGCCAGTGAAGAAGATTTGAAATCGTGAGGCATTTTCCCTTTGCCACTCGCACTATCTATCAGAAAGCGTAAAACGCTTCTCGACCCTGTTTTGTACGCTCCAGTCTGAGGCGTGCATTTCTGAGGCCATCCTTGGTGAAATGACCGAAAGAGTTTTGATTCAATCAGATACGTTTGTTGCTTTCCTGACTCCAAATTCATCGTTGATTGTTTGGCGTCGGCTCATGCCCCGCGATTGACTGAAAGAACCGTTAAAGGTGCGGATGCCTTCTGAATTTGCAAGGAGAATTGCATGATGAACTATCGCAGTATTCACCTCACTCCCGATTCACACGAATTCGTCCAGAGCATGGTTGAAAGCGGACGGTATGAGAACTTCAACGCTTTAGTGCAGGCAGCCCTGCGCGCTTTGCGTCGTGAAGAGCACGCTGCCGGGAGTGGACGGAAAACAGCTTCCATAGCCGAAAGCGATGTCTTCCGGAAATTGTGGGAGAACTCAACCGAAGCCTCCCAGCTTCCAGATTAGTTTGGGAGGTACTCTGCTCCAAGGCTGAGACAACTCCATAAGGGCGTCGGCCCGTGAACCGAGGTGTTCTCAACCTTCCATCATTCCCCCAATCGTTCGTACCGGATGGAAGCGGCGCACATTCTGCTTGTGTTACTGCAAGATTTTCAAGAACGTGATGTATTTTTACCGCATCATTCGCAATGAGAAGCAAGGGTTCTGGCGATATTTTTCGCGCGAAATCCTCTGCGGTGTTGTCGATACTTCAGTTTTTATATCAAACGAAACCTATGTTTTGTTGCATTGAGTGTTTGATTTTTCTAACCCTGTCTGATTTCTGTAGCAATCGTACGAATCGCTCCATTCACACTGACAGACAACCTATGAGAGAATGTTGTCCTATCAGTTGCAACCTATTCGAGATCGCAGTCTATTCACCGAAGGGAGATTGAAATGAGCAAGCTTATCCTTGGCTTCTTCGCGCTTCTGGTCCTGGTATCAACCGCTGCTGTTCACGCTCAAAGCTGCTCCGGCATGTCGCTCGGCAATGCGGCGAGTTTGAATGGTTTTGTTCCGTTTCCCGCGAGCAATGCCTGGAACACCAATATTGCCAATGCTCCCGTCGATCCGAATTCCGCCGCGATCACCGCCGCAAGCGGTTTTTCCGGGTTGCACCTGCATGTCAATTTCGGCTCTCAAACCGGCGACGGAGGCATTCCCTATGTGGTCGTGGACTCGACCCAGACTCCTCCGGCATGGATCAATGTGATTGACTATGCTGGCCAAAGCGATGTGGTTGCCGCTCCTTTTCCCTCCAACGCGCCCATCGAAGGCGCTCCCACGGACTGCTCGGGCTGGCCGGATACCTACCAGGGCGACGCCCATACGCTGGTACTGGATCGCGCAAAGTGCTATCTCTATGAGACCTTCAACACCAATCGCTGCAATGGCCTCTATAACGCTTCCAGCGAAACGATTTGGGATATGAGCAATACCAACCCGATTGAATCGCGCCCCTGGGGATGGACCTCGGCCGACGCCGCGGGATTGGCAGTCTTCCCCGGACTGATTCGCTACGATGAAGTTGCCGCGGGAGCTATCCATCACGCCATCCGCTTTTCGATGCAGCAGACTAAAGATGATGCCAACAGCGGGTATTTCGTCGAACCGGCCAGCCATGCCGCGGGCACAGACTGGGGCGTTTCAAACGTGATGGGCATGAGAATCCGCCTCAAGGCCGACTTCGATATCTCCGGCTTCTCCCCGACCAATCAGATTATTCTGACGGCGATGAAGCAGTATGGAATGATCCTGGCGGATAATGGCGGCTATTTTTATTTCATGGGCGACACCGATCCACGCTGGGATGACAATGATTTAAGCAATCTGAACTCTATAGGTTCGCAGAACTTCGAAGTCGTACAGATGACTCCCGAGTTTCCCGGCTGGGACTCCGCGACGGCACCAACGGGAAACGCGCCGGTGATCAACAGCTTTACGGCCTCGGCGAGCAGCGTTGCTTCCGGTTCTCCGGTGACCTTTAGTTACAATATTGCGGGCGATTCCTATGATTACATCGACATGATCGGGCCGGTCGCTGCGGGCAGTGGAAGCGTAACTATCAATCCCAAAGCAACCCAGACTTATACGTTATACGCGACGAACGCCTACGGCCAGACAGTCAGTACTCCGATTGCCGTCTCCGTTCCTAGCTCCGTAGTGGCTCCGCCGGTCTTCACTCCTCCGGCAGGTACGTTTAACGGAGTGGCGACGGTGACCATCTCCACGCCGACCTCACCATATGCGGCAATCTACTACACAACGGATGGATCGACGCCGACCTATCCAATTACCGGCACAACCCAAGCCTATCCGGTGACGCCCACACCGCCCAATAACCAGGGCAATGTAATTTCGATCACCGTCTCCGCTTCGCAGACACTCAAGGCCATTGCCGTAGTCCCTGGCTATGCAGCGCCCAGTGCAGTCTCTTCGGCGGCATACAATATTCCACCGACAGCGGCAACGCCGAGCTTCAGCCCGAAGCCCGGCACATATACCGCAGTGCCGACGGTGACAATCAGCGACACAACCACCGGCGCGGCAATTTATTACACCACCGATGGAAGCACGCCGACCTATCCGGTGAGTGGCACTACGCTGCACTATACAGCTCCTTTCGCGCTGAGCAATCTCTCTGGAACGCAGACGGTGAATGCCATTGCGACTGCGGCTGGTTATCTGCAGAGCACGGTGGCGTCAGCAACTTACACCTTGAATCTTCCCACGGTAGCGATGCCTACCTTCAGCCCCGTTGCCGGAACGTATGCTTCGGCGCAGACGGTGGCAATTAGTTCTACAACCGGCGCGGCGATTTATTACACAACCGACGGCACCACGCCGACCTACCCGATTACAGGCACGACGCGGCAATATACTGGCGCGTTCCCTGTTTCCGCGTCGGAGTCAGTGGAGGCTATCGGCATCCTAAGCGGCGAGGTCCAGAGTCCCGTGGGCATGGCGGCTTACACCATCGGCACCGCGACTGCGCCTGAATGCTCCGCAATATCGCTCGGCAACAACGCCAGCCTGAATGGATTTCTTCCCTTCCCCGCGACCAATGCCTGGAACACCAACATTGTTTCGGCGCCCGTAGACCCAAATTCCTATGCGATTACCTCGGTGGGTGGATTTGCCGGTTTGCACTTGCATCACGATTTCGGGTCCACCGCGACCGGGTATGGCATTCCCTTTGTTGTTGTGGACTCCACGCAGACTCCCGCTGTGCCAATCAACGTGATTGATTATGCCAATCAGAGCGATGTGGTGGTCGCACCCTATCCCGCCAGCACTCCTATCGAAGGCTTCGCCGCTGATTGCTCGGGTTGGCCTGACACCTACCAGGGCGATGCTCATGCGTTGGTGATCGACCGTACAAAGTGCGAACTCTATGAGACATTCAACACCAATCGCTGCAATGGACTTTATAATGCCTCCGGCGAAACCATCTGGGATTTGAAGAACGGCGAGATGCGCCCTTACGGTTGGACCTCTGCGGATGCAGCCGGATTAGCCATCTTCCCCGGACTGATTCGCTACGACGAAGTTGCCGCCGGCGCCATCCATCACGCCATTCGCTTCACCATGGAGCACACCAAGAACGATGGCAACGACGGGTACTTCGTGCTCCCGGCGACTCATGCCGCGGGCACCGACTGGGGCGTTTCGAATGTGATGGGAATGAGAATCCGCCTCAAGGCCGACTTCGATATCTCCAGCTTCTCTCCGGCCAATCAGGTCATTCTGACCGCAATGAAGCAGTATGGAATGATTCTGGCAGACAATGGCGGCTACTTCTACTTCCAGGGTGCTCCCGATCCGCGCTGGGATGACAACGACTTGAGCAATCTGGACTCGATTGGATCAGAGAACTTCGAAGTTGTGCAGATGACTCCAGAGTTTCCGGGCTGGGATTCTGCAACCGCTCCGACTGGAAATGCGCCGGTGATCAACAGCTTTACCGCCTCGGCGACGAGCGTATCTTCCGGGTCTCCCGTCACCTTCAGTTATAACGTGACCGGCGATACCTACGATTACATCGACATGATCGGGCCAGTCACGGCGGGCAGCGGGAGCGTGACCATCAACCCCACGGCAACCCAGACCTACACGTTGTATTCGATGAATCAGTATGGCGACAACGGTCAGGGAGTAGGATATGGCGAGATCGTCAGTACTCCGATCACTGTCACGGTGCCCGGTTCAGTTGTGACTCCGCCGGTCTTCACGCCGCCCGCGGGCGAGTACACCAACGGCCAGTTCCTGGTCACCCTCAGCACACCTACCTCCCCGTACGCCGCCATCTACTACACCACCGACGGAAGTACGCCGACCTACCCGATTACAGGCACCACGAAGGCTTACCCGGTGACGCCCACGCCGCCCAACAGTCAGGGAAATCTGATTTCGATTACGGTCTCTCCGACGGAGACGGTCAAGGCCATCGCTGTTGTGAACGGCTACTCGGCGCCTAGCGCGGTCGGTTCTGCGACGTACACTATAGCCGGTTCCGCGGCAGCTATGCCTGTCTTCAGCGTTGCCGCAGGCTCATACACCTCTTCACAGACGGTGGCGATTACCACAACTACGCCCAACGCAACGATCTACTACACCATCGACGGAAGCACGCCGACCTATCCAGTGACAGGAACGACGACAAAATACACCTCCGCGCTCACCGTCGCAACATCGGAAACCGTGAATGCCATTGCCGTGGCTTCTGGAATGGCGAATAGCTTGATGGCCTCGGCGGGTTACGACATCGTGCAGCCTCAAGTTGCAACGCCCTCCTTCAGCCTTGCTTCCGGCGTCTATATTGGAAGCCAAACGGTTACTATCAGCGACGCAACCGCAAACGCAACAATATACTACACCACCAACGGAATCACGCCTACGACGAATTCGAGCGTCTATCATTCGAGTTCGCCGATCACCATCTCCACCTCGGAGACACTGCTGGCCCTGGCCACGGCCAGCGGCTATGCAAACAGCTCAATAGCATCGGCGGCCTATACCATTGCAACGGCGACACCCACCTTCAGCCCCGCGGCCGGAACTTACGGGCAGGCGCAGACGGTGTCGATCAGCGACGCGACACCCAACGCGACCATCTATTACACCACCGATAATAGTACGCCCACGACCGCCTCGCCCGTATACAAAACGGCGATTCCGGTCAATGCCACGCAGACATTGCGAGCGATCGCAACTGCCCGCGGATATATCCAAAGCGCGGTCGGCTCGGCGGCATATACCATCCCCCCCGGAGCGCAGGCGGCAACGCCAACCTTCAACCCAGTGGCCGGCAACTACATCGGCAGCCAAATGATAAGCATCGGCGATACAAGCGCAGGCGCAACTATTTACTATACCGTGACTTCAGGGACGACCGGAACGACACCGACGGCTAGTTCGAAGGTCTACACCGGTCCGATCGCCATTTCTGGGACGAGTGTCTTGGAGGCCATTGCCGTGGGCGGCGGCTTCACCGCGAGCATGGTGGGATCGGCGACTTACGGGATTATTTCTCCGCCTGCGTTTGTACAGCAGTGCTATAAGAACAGCGGTGGTTCCGCGACGATGACGTGCACGCTCAACGGAGTGAAGGCTGGGGATGCGCTGGTGATAGGCACCTATTCCGCCCCAATCACCTCGGTCACCTCCTCGACCACTGCACAGCCGGTGAGTGTGATTTCCAACTTCGCCACCTATGAAGGCAGTGGAGATTTCAATGTCTATCTCCTGCCGAATACCGCTGCGGGAAGCGTCACCATCACGGCGACCGCAAACAACGGCACCAATGCGAATGCGATCGTGGTAGACGAATATACCAACGTGGCAGCCTCTCCGTTAGATGTCAGTGCTACCGGGTCTTGCTCGGGCTACTGCACGACTGTCTCCTCCAGCAACTTTACTACGACTGCCGCTGCGGACATGCTGTGGTCGATGTGTAACGCCGACCAATCAACCCTGACTGCTGGCACGGTGCCGATTGCATGGACGGCGATACTGCCGCAGGGCAATGGAGGTGTAGATTACGGCTACGTGAACTTCTTTGTTGAAGACGGGGCGGCTGGCGTAGCTGGAGCGTATTATGGGGAGTGCTCCAATGCTTACATATCGAGTATCGCTACCATCGCATTGAAACCGCCTCCGACCGCCGTCATTCCCGCGGCACTCACCTCACCTACCCCGGGCACGACGCTGACCAGCGCCAGCGCGACCTTTACCTGGTCGGCGGGCGCCGGGCCTTCCGAGTATGAACTCTTCGTGGGAACAACCGGAGTAGGTTCGAATAATTTATATAACTCCGGAGTGACGACGGCGACCACCGAGACGGTAACTATCCCCGCCAACGGAGTTACAGTTTACGTCAGGCTGCTGCAGAAGATCAGCGGCGTCTGGCAGTGGACCGATTACACCTACACCGAATCCGGAACCACCGTTCATGCCGCGCTTACCTCGCCCACCCCGGGTACGACGCTGACCGGGACCAGCGCGACCTTCACCTGGTCGGCGGGCGCCGGGCCTTCCGAGTATGAACTCTTCGTGGGAACAACCGGAGTAGGTTCGAATAATTTATATAACTCCGGAGTGACGACGGCGACCACCGAGACGGTAACTATCCCCGCCAACGGAGTTACAGTTTACGTCAGGCTGCTGCAGAAGATCAGCGGCGTCTGGCAGTGGACCGATTACACCTACACCGAATCCGGAACCACCGTTCATGCCGCGCTTACCTCGCCCACCCCGGGTACGACGCTGACCGGGACCAGCGCGACCTTCACCTGGTCGGCGGGCGCCGGGCCTTCCGAGTATGAACTCTTCGTGGGAACAACCGGAGTAGGTTCGAATAATTTATATAACTCCGGAGTGACGACGGCGACCACCGAGACGGTAACTATCCCCGCCAACGGAGTTACAGTTTACGTCAGGCTGCTGCAGAAGATCAGCGGCGTCTGGCAGTGGACCGATTACACCTACACCGAATCCGGAACCACCGTTCATGCCGCGCTTACCTCGCCCACCCCGGGATCGACGCTGACCGGGACCAGCGCGACCTTCACCTGGTCGGCGGGCGCCGGGCCTTCCGAGTATGAACTCTTCGTGGGAACAACCGGAGTAGGTTCGAATAATTTATATAACTCCGGAGTGACGACGGCGACCACCGAGACGGTAACTATCCCCGCCAACGGAGTTACAGTTTACGTCAGGCTGCTGCAGAAGATCAGCGGCGTCTGGCAGTGGACCGATTACACCTACACCGAATCCGGAACCACCGTTCATGCCGCGCTTACCTCGCCCACCCCGGGTACGACGCTGACCGGGACCAGCGCGACCTTCACCTGGTCGGCGGGCGCCGGGCCTTCCGAGTATGAACTCTTCGTGGGAACAACCGGAGTAGGTTCGAATAATTTATATAACTCCGGAGTGACGACGGCGACCACCGAGACGGTAACTATCCCCGCCAACGGAGTTACAGTTTACGTCAGGCTGCTGCAGAAGATCAGCGGCGTCTGGCAGTGGACCGATTACACCTATACCGAATCCGGAACCACCGTTCATGCCGCGCTTACCTCGCCTACGCCAGGCATGGGATTCGACGCGATTGCGTGATCAAGAGCGGGGAGCGCGCCCCGCTCTTGATCGCGCGAACGATCACCGGATTCGACTGTGCCGGAATCAATCTTGTATTTTACCTGCGATCACCTCAAAACTGCTTTTGACGGGTGGCGTCATCCCTGGTAATAACTGTAGAGTCAGCTCAGGTATCTCTATGTCAGTGCTTGACCAGCGCCGCCAACCGTCGATGATCAACCTTCTCATGCGATTGCCTAGACACGACAATATTGCGTGAATGCGGTACTCGAACTTCGATCCCCACTCGTAGTAGAGCCTTGAGAGCGTCGTTCCTCAGCCAAAATTCAGCGAGTCCTTCTTTCACTTGAAAATCCATCGATTTCAGTGACTTGAACAGCGAGCAAAAATAGGCCCCCGTTATGAGGCGGGGGCCAATGTGCTTCTTCTCTCTCTTTTAGGAGAGTTGTATTGGCGGCCGACGGCAGTGGCCGCCGGTGCGTTGGAATCCCAGCGGAGGGGGATGGGGTTCCGCACCGGTTAGGGGGTAGCACTCTGGGGGGATGCACTTCCCTGGACCGCCAAACTGTTTTCCATCAACCGGATATGCACGCTGCTAGTCAGGACAGGGCGGTCGCTTTCTGAATCGCCGGTGCCGTGGGCGTTGCCCAAAGCGACTGCGTGCAAACGATAGACGGGAATGGAATGTTCTGTGACGAGATAACGCTTGACGGCTTCAGCCAGGCGCTCGGAGTTCTGGATACCGACGGCTCCCCGCGCGGGAGAGTGCGCTTCAACCTCGAGGATGTAGCCGGGCTGTCCGCTAAGTTGGGCTGCCAGAGTGTCGAGGCTCTTACGGGCGTCCGATGACAAGATGGGTTGCCCACCCCGAAAGGCCACCACTACTTCGGCCTTCTGGTTGTAGGTATCCAAGCTATTGATGGTGGTATTCAAAGCATCCACATGGTGCAGGGCGTTCTGGGCGGCGAAGTGGGCCTGGCTGGCCTGTGTACCCGCAACTGCCGCCATTTGGTTTGCGGTGTCGGCGGTGGACTGTGCTCGGCGGATGCCCGCTTGCGACCGTGCATCCACGTCCTTGATGTCTCTGGAGTTTTTGGCGTTGACTTCATCCAATTCGGTGAGTTGGCCGGTGATGGGATCGATCCGGTTCTTTACCCACTTCTTGCGAGCAAAGGGGTTCACGCGTCCCCAGAAACCCTCCCGTCCCGGTTTCTCCGGCGCTGCGCTGTAGGGAGCAGGCGGCTCCGAGGTGGCAGATGCTTGAGTATCTTGTTGAGTGTCTTGGGCTGCCTGGAGCTGTGACTGTGCAGACTGATTCTGCTGAGCCCGCGCAGGAACTGCAACGGCCGTCGCCAGCAATAGTATGGCGAACAGACTTGGGACATTCATCGAAATACCGGGTTTGTCTTTCATGGCGCGTTCTCCCATTTGGACCAAGCTCTCCCGGCTGAGGTTCTTCCAGCGGCGGGATGTTCTGCTAAGCTTGCTCGCTCTTCCATAGTGCATGGCGGGGGCCAAAGCAAAATCTTGCCGGGAAGAAATCGATAATTTGTTCATATTATTGGAGTTATATGACAAACTTGAGTGGCGCGCTAGGCGCGGATGGCACGCAAAAGAGGCCGATGAACTTGCAGATTTTGCAGGGGAGGGTAATTTCTACCTGCTTGTCTTGTCGTTCGGACGGGAAAAAGAGAGCGCATTCTTCACGTTGATGTCGAGGAGATTTGTCTTCCACGGCCACACATTTTTCTGATCTAGTGGCTGAGCTCATCGAGCAGCAATTTAGCCTTGGCAGTCAACGTATGCGCGCCATCCACATCTCCGGTGGAGAGTGCCGCCTTGGCTTGTTTCAGGTACCCCCGAATTTGCGCGGATATCTTTTGTTCCTGCTCATTCAACTTGCGATCGATGCGATTCAAACCTTGTTCAACGGCGGTGATCGCATCCACGGTCTGCTTTTGCAATTCGAAGGAGTCATTCGAAGTGAGTTGGCCGATGGCGCTTACGCCGATAATTGCGCTGGCGATTGGACGAGGATCTCCGGATGCTTTTGAAGTGCTATTGGCTGCTTGCCCGGGGTTTCTCTTCACCGATTGCGTATGCTTGACCGGCGCTTTGGTCTTGGGCGTCGTTATCTGGCTTGCCGGAGCCACGGTTTGGCTCGGAGTCGGCTTTACCGCAACTGATTCTTGGACCTCGGGTGAAGTTTGCACGGGAGCGGATTCAACCGGAGGCGCAGTCGCCTGAACCTGCTGCTGATGGGTCTTATGGAAGCACGCCGTCAGCAATAGCGGCAGCAACCAGGCGATACCACTTGCGCGCAACTTCATCCAGAGTGCCTCTCTTCGTTGTGAATGCCCACGGGCTGCATGGGACGGCGTCCAGATTCCGCATTGACGAGTGGAATGCGCAGCACAAAAGCGGCACCATGCCCGTCTCTCGATTGTAACTCTATGCTTCCGTGATGCAGCATGAGAATTCGATAGGTCATGGCCAGTCCGATGCCGCTGCCGCCGCTCTTTGTGGTGAAGTAAAGATCGAAGATCTTCTCCCTCATCTCTTCCGGAATGCCCGGACCTTGGTCGGCAATGCGCAAGACAGCCGATCTTTGATTCTCTTCGAGCACAACATCCAGTCTGCCGCCATTTGGCATGGACTGAGCACCATTTTGCATCACATTCAGCACGGCCTGTTTGAGCAGATCGGCATCAATGTTTGCCAGCAGTGGCCTGGTGGGCAGTTGGCTGACCACGCTCACGCCATGCGTGGAAAACTCTTCAGCGGCCAGCGCCAACACATCGCCAACGATGGCGCAAACATCCTGCTCGCGGAGTTGAAGCTCCACCGGGCGAGAGAAATCGGCGAGCATTTGCACCACGCGGTCCAAGCGATGAATCTCTGCCTCGATTACCTCCAGATGGCGAACGGCCGGAGCGCTGGCGTCGCCCAGTTTAGACTTGAGCAGTTCCAGGTGTACCACTATGGCGTTGATGGGATTCTTGACCTTGTGACCCACGCCCCTGGTCAGCCTGCCAATCGCCGCCATGCGCCGGGAGAGTTCAAGCTCCGCCTCGATTTCTTCAGCCGACTCCGGATCATGGAGGGTGACCAGCGCGCCCAATCCTTCCCGGGAGTCACCGTCGTAAATCAAGTCCAGTGAGACCTGAACTCGTCTTCCGGCTTCTGTAAGAATCTCTTCCTGGTCGAGGACCAGCCCAGCATCGAAAGCATCTCGAAGCGTTCTACCGAGAATGGTTGAGCGGTCGAATAACTCTCGCACCTCATTGCCGAGAATGCTCTCCCCTTCGACTCCGAGAAATCTGCGCGCGGCTTCAGAGACCAGCACGGCTCGTCCATCGCCGGTGAAGAGAAGAATTCCATCCTGCAAGTTGCCGAGCATCCGATTGAGATTTTCTTGCAGCGCCGAGTAGACCTCCTCCACATTGCGCATGCGCTGGCCGATTCGTTCGATCTTGTGCGAGACGCTAGAGACCATATCCTGCTTGGGAGTCTCTTCTTCACATACTGACAATTCGCCGCCGGCAGTCCAAAAGTCCAGTTGCTTGCTGATCTGCGCCAAGGGACGGAGGGCTAGATTGCTCAGCAGGAAGGCCGCTGCCAGTGCAGTGACGAGAGCAAGGCCCATGATGGTGACAGCGGCGTTCAGCCAGGGTGCATACACGGCTCGCAAAAAGGTGGTGCGCACTCCAATGTGTACGCTGACAAAGAGCTTGCCATTGCTCTTGAGAGGCAGCACGACATCAAAGACCTCGGGGGGACCGAAGACCACTGCCATCAAGCGCAGCGAGTTGGCTCCCGCGAGCAGGCTCAGTTCAGGACGGACGGGCAGAGGGTGGTCTTCGTTGTCCGGGTTCGTGCTGAGTAATGTGCTGGACTGGCTATCGCCAATGTTGATGTCGTACACAGTGAGCGAATAACGATTGACCGAGTCGACGACTGCCTGCAATTCGGCGTTGTTGCGAACGGCCTCGGCTTCCAAATTGCGCAACTCTGAAGGATGATTCGGGTCAACTATGCGCCCTTTGAGTCCGCTTTCGAGAGCATTTTGCAGTGCGAATCGAATTTGTTCAGCCACCATCCGATTCGTATCATAGGTTTGTTGCACGGCCGAATGAAGTAGCTGACTCACGTAAACCACAGAGAGCGTCGTGGTGATGACAAATACCAGGGAGGTGATGGCCAGGACGAGTTTGGTTCTTAACCGCATGATTCATCCTTTTTGCGCATCGTTAGTGAGACTGTATTCCTTGAGCTTGTTATAAAGAGTCTTGAGGCTCAGACCCAAAATCTCCGCGGCGCGGGTCCTGTTTTGTCCAGTGGCCTCCAGGGTTTGCACAATCAACATCCTCTCGGCCTCTTCCATGCTTGTTCCCACGCGAACCGGCACGATGCCTGAGTCATAAGTGCGTTCGGCATGATACGGCTGGCTATTGAATTCGGGAGGCAGATGGCTGGCATCGAGTGGAGTCCCATCGTCGCAAAGGATGACCGCCCGCTCAATCACATTGCGTAACTCGCGGGCATTGCCGGGCCACTGATAGGATTTCATTCGATCCAGCATCGACGCGGCCACTCCGGAAACCCGGCGGCCATGCTTCAAGTTCATCTCCTCCAGCATGGACTCCACCAAGACTGGCAGATCTTCCAGATGCTCGCGCAACGGCGGCATGGCAATGTTAAAGACGTTGAGTCGATAAAAGAGATCATGGCGCAGGTACCCTTGAGCCACTGCCTGAGCCGGATCGCGGTTGGTGGCCGCCAGCACTCGAACATCCACATCCTGTTCGGCGCGCGCGCCCAGCCGTCGCAGTTTGCGCTCTTCCAGCACCCGCAGCAGCTTGGCTTGCGTTGCCAGAGGCATCTCCCCCACTTCATCTAAAAGCAGTGTGCCGCCGTTGGCCAGTTCAAAGCAACCCGTGCGCCGGTCTACCGCGCCCGTGAAGGCGCCTCTTTCGTGGCCGAATATCTCACTCTCAATCAACGTCTCGGGAATGGCCGCGCAATTGATCGCCACGAAGGGACGAGATTTGCGCGGACTCAAATCGTGCAGGGCGCGAGCTGCCAGTTCCTTGCCGGTTCCGCTCTCTCCGGTGATCAGCACAGAGACATTGGATGGCGCGATCTGCTCAATCAACCCGAAGATCTCCCGCATCTGGCGGGAACTGCCAACGAGCGGCCCCAGAACTCCGCTTTCGCGCAGCCGCCTCCGCGCTACTTCCAGCTCAATTTCGGTTTCACGCTGTCGCGCGGCATTGACAAGGATGGTGCGCAAGCGGGTGGGGTCAACCGGCTTTTGCAGGAAGTCATACGCGCCCAGCTTCATCGCATCCACGGCCAACTGAATGGAACCCATCGCCGTGAGTACCACGACCGCCATATTGGCATGGAGGCCCGAGGACTCTTCAGCCAACCTGGTAAGCAGTTCGATGCCGTCCAGCCGAGGCATCTTCAGATCGGTCACTAGAATATCCGGATTCCAACTCTTTGCCTTTTCCCAGGCCTCGACCCCATCGCTCGCCGTGGCGGTTAAGTATCCCCAGCCTGAAACCAACTCTGAGAGTCCCATCAAAGCGTTAGGCTCATCTTCGGCAATCAGGACCTTGAGAGTTTTTTGCATGGAGGCCTCTTAGACAACCGGTGCTGCACGCGCCCGCGTTTTGCCGCGATTAACCGGAATTTTATATCAATTCCATCTCATCAAGCGCAAGTATCGCCATTAGTAACTTCTTGGCTGATCGCAACATGAAACTCGATTGTACCGGATGGAGCGAAGAGATGGCGAGGCCAGCGAGAAACTGGGAGCAAGGCCACGAACTGTTGTTTCTATCTACGCGGAGATCAAGGCATTGCTGAAATCGTATAGGTCCACTTCGCCAAATCACCGCGGTCCAATGAGAACACTTTAATCCTGATTTGGCTGTCATCGGTGATTGGAGTCACTCTGGAAGATGCGCCATGAGATTATCATGGGACTCATGCAGCACAATGGCCGGTGTTTAAGCGAAAGGAAATCAGCATGAATCTGGGGTTCATTGAGAGCAAAACCTACGACGAAATTTCAGTTGGCGACACAGCCTCGACGGAGCATGTCTTGACCACCGATGATGCGATGGCCTTTGCCTCCATCTCAGGATTCCACTCCGTTCTGAACTCGGATGAGCTGACCGATCGCGCCGGGGGCATACCCCCGACGGGGCCGAATATGTGGTGCGCCTCGCTGATCTCAGGCCTTTTCAGCATGAATATACCTGGACCTGGATGCACGCTGACGAATATTTCTCTCTCATTCCATAATCGCATCCGCGTCGGAGACCGCATATTGGTCAAGGTGCAGGTTACGAGCAAGGAGGATTCCACAAAGAGCGTTGCCTTCGATTGCGCGGCAATCAATGGCGCCGGTACACCGATCTTTTCCGGTACAGCCCAGGTCCTGGCGCCTCCAGTAAAGCTGCGCTGGTCTACGCTTCCCGTACCCAAGCTCATTGTGAATGAGCCGTATCGCCGCTATCAGGGCCTGATCGCACGAGCCACCTCCAAACCGGCCGTCAGGACTGCGATTGCCTGGCCGTGCGACGAAGTATCTCTCGGAGGCGCTATTCAGGCATTCAAAGACAAGTTGATCGTCCCGGTTCTTGTGGGTCCGGAGGCAAAGATTCGCAGCCTCGCGGAGGCCCTGCACCTCGAACTCGGGACAATCCAAATCGTTGACATTGCAGAGAGCCGCGTGGCCGCCGTTCGCGCGGTCGAGATGGCTCGCAAAAATGAGGTCCAGATGCTCATGAAGGGTTCGTTGCACACCGACGAACTCATGAGCGCCGTCGTCTCGCGCGAGGGAGGAATGCGCACCGGGCGGCGCATCAGCCACGTATTCGCACTGGATGTGCCTTCTTATCACAAAACCCTTTATGTTACCGATGCGGCCATCAACATCCAGCCGGATCTGGAAACCAAGATCGATATTCTGCAAAATGCCATCGACATGATGCGCGCTCTTGATGTGGTGGACCCCAAGGTGGCAATCCTGTCGGCAGTTGAGTCGATCAATCAGGCCATACCATCGACGCTCGATGCTGCGGCACTGTGCAAGATGGTAGACCGTGGACAGATTACCGGAGCCATCGTCGATGGTCCGCTCGCATTTGATAATGCGATTTCAAGCGATGCGGCGCGCATCAAGAAGATAAAATCGCCTGTTGCCGGTGACCCGGACCTACTGATGGTTCCCAATCTGGAAGCTGGAAATATCCTCTTCAAGGAGCTTCAGTATCTGGCCGGAGCGCTTGCGGCTGGAGTCGTAGTAGGCGCGAAGGTTCCGATCGTTCTGACCAGCCGCGCCGACGGAGAACTGGCTCGAATGGCAAGTTGCGCCCTCGGCGTTCTTATCGCCAAGCCGGCACTCGATCTGAGATTGGCGTAATCACACGAATCGAGACGGACAGACGAGTGACAGCGGGTGCGCCTCGAATGTTGAAATGACCATCGTCTATGGCGCGGTATCATCGATATCCAACGGCCAGGATTACTCTCTGTTGCTCTATATTGCTTGGCTTGAATCGCATGAGAGGATTATCCATTCCGAAGCAATTATGGGGATATTCTGTAAATGCCCGCGTTATTAAAACCTACTACCACCAGAGTCTTCGTAGTATCTTCAACTGTTCTCTTGGTCTGGTTATTTCTGTCATCTTCCGACCCATAGTTCGCGCTGTCAATGGGTCTTATTGGTCTTGCTGCCAGAGACCTGAAGCGGGAACGTTTGGTGCAATCCAGCAGTCACACAGGTATCGTAGATTTCTCATAGTTAGAAAAGTAAAGAAGTCGCGGGTCCCATGTAATCAACCTTAACGTAAATTCGTGCCGGCGCAGCGCCCGCAATGGAAAGTTTTGCTTGCATGAGATGTCGCCCTCCTGCAAAACTATGAAGCTCCCAGTCAACGCAAGATCGCTCGTGCTCGGGCCGCTCTTAGCCAGTGCGATCGCATTTCCTGGCGCAAGAACCTGCAAATCGATCTGAAGCGCTGTATCGGAGTAGACAGAGATGTTCACGGTAGAACCAGCGGCTGGCCAGATGGCTCCCGCATTGCGGTGAGTAAAAGGAATAGCTTGACCGCCATATTGGGGCGAGGCGGGATCGCTGTCGCCTAAATCGTCATCCATCTCGAATTGCTGTACGGTGCGCAGAGAAGTGGGCGAAAATCCCCCGGTCACGCCCGAAGGCCCCCAAACGGAGTAGGAGAGTGGAGGAACTGCGATCTGAACCCAGCCATCTTGATTGGTCCAGATATCGTCGGGGCGGGAGCCACTGTAGTCGTGCAGTTGGGTGTTCGGCGGGAACGCGGTAGAAATCCACGCGTCGTGCCATGAGTTGCCATCGTTATTAATAGCAACAACCGCCCGTGCGCCCCGCTCCAGAATGAGAAGTTGCTGCGACTCCTGATAACGAACGAAGTAGTCTCCGCTCTTGAATGCAAGTTTTTGGTGACACCAAACCAGATTCTCTACCCACGGACGGCTGGGAATAGCGTCGGCCGTGGTGCTATTGCGCCACGGCAGGACGTTCTGAAATAAGTCACCGTAATAAAACTGTGGACTGCCGTCTACGGTGATGGCGACGGCGTAGGCGAGGCGCGTGCGTGGATTGTCAGGATCAATATATGTACCGACCTGCGAGTCTTCGTTATCGTGATTGTTCACGAACGGCACTGTCTTGAATCGGTCCTGTTGCTGCAGCGAAGGAAGATTGCCGACATTGTAAAAGCCATTGGACGAGACCAGATTGGCGAGCGCGAAGCGAAACGGGTAGTCGAAGGTTCCTGACCTGTCCGATGTGCCTTGCGCCCATGTATCTATATCCGAGGAATTGCCGCTGACAAACTCGCCGACGCAGAAATACTCCGGACTCGGTCCCATCGCGTTATACAGGACGTCACCGGCCACCTCCGGCGGATATCCCTTGACGTCGTCGAATCGAAAACCGTCGACGCCCGTCTGGCGAACAAACCAGACAAACCAAGAGCGAACGTTTTGCCGCGCTGTGCAGTTGGGGTTGCCGTTGCCAGAGTCGCTGCATCGCCCCTGATAGCAGAAGTCAGGGCCACCATTGTTTGCAACCCAGTCGCCCGTTCCATTCCAGTGTGAGGGGTTCATATGGAAGTCAAGCCAGTTACGAGGCCACCGGCCTTTGCCCTCGCCTGCAAAACCATTCGGATGAAACTGGGTATAGTTATTCGGCCAAGGCGCTGAGGGATCGATGCTGCCGCCGCCACAATGATCGATAACAATGTCAGGATAAACTTCAAGACCGTTTGCGTGCGCTACTGCAATGAACCGCAAATAGGCATCCTGCGTTCCAAAGCGAGTGCTTACAGCGCCATTCTGATTCTTCTGCCCAATGTCATAGTAATCGAAAGGCGTGTAACCCATATTGTTAACGGCATTCGTATCCTTGCAGGGCGGCGGCGTCCATATCCCGTCGAAGCCGAGCGCAGCGATGCGGGGTGAGAGTTTGGCGAGATATGTATACCAGTCTGCGGGATAGTTCTCGTTCCAGCAATTCCACCAAAAGACTTCGAGGACAGCCTTTCCATTCCAAGGATTGCTCATGGTTCTCCTTAATCCAGCAAAACGAGTTAGCTTCTCCAGCGCATAAATTCAACGCCTGCCGAAGACGATGCATACGCGATCGGCAACTGGGTTCCTGTTTGCGTCACTACTGAATCTTGTCACATGGTGTTTTCTCCAGTCCTGCATTTTCACTTCAGGAACATCTAATGGCCGAGCTTTGACGCGAGGGCCGTCCGCTCCGGCAGTTAGGCTAGAGGCACGCGCAAGGCTTTGTGTGCGTACCCGTGCAGGCGCAAGGGCCGCTTTGGGGAAAGTCGTTCCCGTTCGGCATTGTCGTAATTGCGCGAACACTTCGCAAAACGCCGCAGGCAAAATGCAGAATCCAATTCCGTATTCAGTAATTCGCATGCCTGTTGCCCCCGAGAGATCGAGTCACAGGAATGATTTAGCTCTGAGTGAAACCAAACAGTTGGATAGCGCATACAGGAGTGCATTCAGTCCGTGGGTTGGTCACGGGAACTCCATATCAGTTCGCAAATTCTAATCTGAAATGCCGCTTCGTATGGTAGAGGCTGCCGTTTGTCAGTTGATAGTTACGAATTTCGCTGGGGAAAAGGAAGTGACTTGATTGAAGATGCCATAGAAACCGGGAGCCTGTCAAGCATCGCAGATCACTGTTCTCCGGATAAATTTAGATATCCTGCCACCAAGTCGTCATCCATGCCAGGTTTATAACGATTTGTGGAAGTCAATGATTTGCATTGCGTTTGGTTTATTTACAAGGCCTTCGAGATTCAACGATCTGGAGCGCAGCGCGCCAAAAAAATGGATGCGAGTCGAAGGAGGAAACCTTGCGCAAGAACGCAAAATGCGCCACAGCCGGCGTCGCGTGGTCCCAGAACCCCTGCGGAAATTTTGAAATCAAAGTGTAGCCGATGGATCAATTCAGCAGTCATTGAGATGCTTCTGTGCCAGGACGGGCGCGGTGAAAATTGAAAATTTCCTCTACGTGAGATTTCACCTGTCACACGAGTAAAAGGAGGTGACCCGTCGCGGAGCTTGCACTGTCGAATATATCGTGTCACGATGTATATATGGGAATTCAGACTACCCCCCGCGACCCCGACCTGTTGCTGAGAACTCTGGCGGAATTTCGCTTTGAACTGCGCTGCTTCATGCACTTCAGCGAAACCGCGGCGCTCGGAGCAGGGCTACAGCCCCAGCAACACCAGCTTCTATTGCAGGTTGCTGGCGCTCCCGATGACACAACCGTGACGATTGCGTATGTAGCTGAGCGACTTGGTTTGAAGCACAACAGCGCGGTTGAACTTGTCGATCGCTCCGAACGTGAAGGCCTGCTGGCGCGCACCGTGGACACGGTAGACAAGCGCCGAGCAATCTTGCGGCTTACGCGCAAAGGGAAGCTGATCCTTGGCAGGCTCTCAGACGAACATGCACGCGAGTTGAACGAGCTCGGTCCTCGGCTGGCTACGACGTTGAAGAACATTAGCAAGTATTCGCATCGAACGGCACAGATGGAGGCTCAATGAAGTCACGGCCCTCCGCATTGCGTGACTTCACCGTTGATCGCCGGGTTTGGATGCTGACTTGCGTAGCGCTCGTGATCGGCGCTGGTGCGGCGGTCTTGGCTGTTTTCCTGCTGCGAGCCATTGCATTGGCGACCAACTTTTTCTACTATCATCGTCTGAGCTTGGCGATGGTTGTACCGGCAGGATCAACACTCTCGCCATGGATTATGCCGCTGGTTCCCGTGGTGGGCGGAGTGATTGTCGGTTTCATTGCTCACTATGGATCGGACAAGATCCGCGGTCACGGAATTCCAGAGGCGATTGAAGCAATCCTGTTGCGTGGCGCGCGGGTTGACCCCAAGGTTGCTGTGCTCAAGCCGCTTTCGGCGGCGATCGCAATCGGCTCGGGTGGTCCGTTTGGCGCCGAAGGCCCGATCATCATGACGGGCGGCGCATTTGGCTCACTGGTCGCGCAATGGCTCAAATTGACGGATGCCGAACGGACGACACTGCTTGTGGCAGGAGCGGCGGCCGGCATGTCGGCAACCTTTGCGGCGCCGATGGCTGCGATTCTGCTGGCAGTTGAATTGCTGCTCTTCGAGTGGCGGCCGCGTTCGCTAATTCCGGTAGCGGCGGCCAGTGTAATGGCAGGTGTGTTGCGCATCCGTTGGCTCGGCGCGGGACCGCTCTTCCCTGTTGAAATTCACTCGGACCTTCACTTTACCAGATCGATGCTTGTAGCGGCTCCGCTGGGAATGTTGGTGGGCTTTGCTTCGGCTGGATTGAGCCGCTTGATGTATAGCTTCGAGGATGGATTCGAGCACATTTGTGGCCACCTGAAATTGCACTGGATGTGGTGGCCGGCGATTGGCGGCATCGGGATTGGTTTGGGCGGCTTTTTCTTTCCGCGCGGGTTGGGCGTTGGTTACGACAACATCGCTGAATTGCTTCGTGGCAATGCTTCGGTATCGCTGTTGATTGGATTGCTGATTGCCAAATCGCTGATGTGGGCGTTTTCACTGAGTTCGGGAACGTCGGGCGGAGTGTTGGCCCCACTATTGATGATTGGCGCGGCCATCGGAGAAACAGCCGCTCAGTTGGCGCAGATGCCCCGCGAAATTCAGGCACTGTGGGCGTTGATGGGAATGGGGGCGATACTCTCCGGCGCGTTGGGCGTGCCGTTGACTGCTATTCTTTTCTCGATTGAACTTACCCATGCTCTGCCTGCGCTGCTGCCGTTGACGCTTGCCTGCACAGCGTCGTACTTGGTGACATCCTTGGTGATGCCGCGGTCCATTCTGACCGAGAAACTGAGTCGCCGTGGATATCATCTGTCGCGCGAATATGGCGTCGATCCCCTTGAGATGGTCAGCGTGTCCGAGGTGATGACAGAGATAGCAGCTTTAGAAGAGGCAAGGGAGGCAATTGACATTTCACATGATTTGCCCGAAGTAATGGCATATTCTGACGAGAGCTGCCGCGCTGTAGCCGAAGAGATGGCCACTACCGGAGTGATGAGTATGCTGGTGGTGGATCGCAAAAGCGGGAGAATTTGCGGGAGTATCAGCGCGCAGGAGTTATTGTCTGGTCGGAGGAGAAATGTGGAGAGGGAGTCGGAGCGCAATAGTTCCTTCCGGCTGGTCTCACGGCGAATCCCGAAGCTGTTACAGTGCGGGATTCTTCATCTGAACAAGCAGCAGACGAAGCGAGCTTTTGGCCAAGATGCCGTGGGGCAGCATGGGAGGCATATAGACAAATGAACCGGGTAGGGCGTTGACTTTGTCTTCTCCCAACTGGAGTTCCGCTTCTCCCGCCAAAAAGTAAAGGATGGCGTGCGTCGGAGCTGAATGCGCGGATAGTTCTTCGCCCGCCGCAAAGCCAAAGAGAGTCACGTTCACCTTTTCGTCTTTGTGCAGTACGCGGCTCAAGATTCCTTTTTCCGGCAGCGTGAACTCTTGTTGCAGATTGGCAAGAAATGTATAGTCCATTTGCAGCTCCTTTGCATTCGCCTCTTTGCAAATGTACTTCGCGTGCAAAGGCATTGCAGGGACTTTAGTCACAGAAAGCCGATGATTGGGCATTTAATATCGGTGATCGAGCTTGGCTTTGGGGCAGTTTTCAGTCGCAGCTTTCCGGCAGATGTAAATCGGCAAGCAGTCCTGCTAAAGTAGCAATGTCCACGTCAGGGATGGAATACTGCTTCCCGATGTGGCTCCCACACTCACTTTCCGGAGGCAAATCTATGTCGTTTCGATCCGTATTTTTGGCCGTCGTCATTGCCTTCGCACTGATCTTGTCGGCATTTCTTGTCAACCGCGCCCGGCCCAAAGTTGAAACCGAGCAGCCCACAGCAGACTTTGTGCGCGCATCGGGCAAGTGCGCGGAGTGTCATGCGCGCCTTCAATATTCCGTGGTGCATGAATATGAGATGTCCGCTCATGCGAAGAAAGGCGTGAATTGCCTGGATTGCCACCAGCCGGGTCCGAATCAACAGAAGGTTGATCACCATGGCTTCGTAATTAGCGCTCATCTCACTGCGGGCAATTGCCGCTCGTGCCACGAAGGTGTATACCAAGAGTTTTTGCGAAGCAGACACGCCGCTCCCAGTTGGGCCGCTGTGCATGGCGAGCAGGGCCTTAGCACCGAGCAGGTCGCCTTCAGCGAGCAGTTCCAGCCGGGAGGCACCAAGCGTCCGCCCAACCCGCTCACACTCCCCGAAGGACACCCCGCTGTCACCTCCGGCTGCGAGCAATGCCACGCCATCGGCAAGCCGAACGACGACGGCACCATCGGCAGTTGCACAGAGTGTCACTCGCGGCACACAAGTTCTGTTGCTCTCGCACGCCTGCCCTCCACCTGTGGCCAATGCCACATGGGTCCCGACCACTCTCAGATGGAGATCTACAACGAGTCAAAACACGGCGTCATGTTCGCAGCCCAGCGCAACTTGCTCAAGCTCGATGCCGACCCGCGCACACTTACGACTCGCGATATGTTTGTGCCTACTTGCGCCACCTGTCATATGAGCGGCATCAACGGACTCAAGGTCACACACAATCCCTCTGATCGGCTTAGTTGGTATCTGGCCGATGCCATCAGCACACACCGTCCTAACTATCTTCAGGCCCAGATCAATATGAAACAGGTCTGCACGCAATGTCATACCCAGGCTGCCATTGATCGCGTTTATACGCAGGCGGAACAGGTTGTATCCAGCACTAATGAAAAGGTTCTTGCGGCCAAGGACATCATGGATGGCCTGCACAAAGACGGCACGCTGACCGGACCGCCCTTCACGCATCCCATCGACTTCACTTATTTCAACCTTTGGCACTATGACGGACGCACCAGCAAGCATGGCGCTTTCATGGGCGGCGCGGATTTTGTACAGTGGCACGGCAACTTCGAGTTGCTGTCAAAGACCGTCGAGCTGCAACACGACGCCAACGAACTGCGGAGAGAACATGCGCATAAATAAACTGCTCTCTCGCCTGCAAAATTTCGTTACAGATCCGCACCTGCGCTGGGCGCACGATCCGCAGCTTTGGGTGGAGCTGTTTGTCACTGCAAATCTGGCGATTCTCGCCGCGGACATTTACATCGCGCACTCGGTCAATCATTTTCAGAAAACTGCGGAGTACATCCCACTGTACTTCTCGATGGGGGCGGCGCTGTTGCTAGGCTGTGCAATCGCTTTACGTTGGATCTGGAAGCTGCAAGCGGCCTGGCGGGATATGGGCTATCTGGTTGGTTGGCTCTCGGTGTTGGTCGGAATCGGAGGAGTTCTTTACCATCTGGAGAGCCGTTTTTTTCTAGACAAAACACTGAAGAGCCTCACCTACGCGGCGCCCTTTGCAGCGCCTTTGGCCTATACCGGACTCGGATTTCTTCTGCTCATGAATCGCATGGTTGCTGCGCGTAGCGTGGAATGGGCGCGATGGGTAACCCTGCTTGCGTTAGGCGGCTTCTTTGGAAACTTTGTACTTTCTCTGACGGATCATGCGTCAAACGGATTCTTCGCGCGAACCGAATGGATCCCGGTAATCTCGTCGGCTTTCGCCACAGGATTCCTGATCATTCCGGTCATAGTCACCGTCACGCGCCGCTTTCTCGATCTCTGCTTGCTGGTGATGTGCGCACAGGCGTTTGTGGGCGTATTAGGGTTTTGGTACCATATGCGCTCGAACCTTGTTGAGCCGGGCCACGGCGTCTTTGACAAATTGGTAAATGGCGCACCACCCATGGCTCCCCTATTATTTCCGAATCTCGTGGGATTGGCGCTGATCGGGCTGTGGGCATTGCTTCCGCATCTTCCAGTAGTAGCAACCGACAAGTCCTGGCTCGGCGCTGCATATGCCTGGGCACATCCTGAAGATAAAGCAGACCCTGCTGACTAAACGTTGGCCATTTCCACCCATGCTTGTTGAGTTCCGCTTCCATTTCGATGGCGCGCGGAAAGAGCACTTCGTTCTCAAGGTGAACATGCTGCTCGAGATCAGCTTCAAATTCGTTGAGTCCGGCAAACAGAGCAATGTGTGTAGCACAGGCCCACTGAGGTGGCTGAAAGCCATGGGTAAGGCGACGGAGTTCAGCGACGAGGTGATTGGCGGACTCATGCTGTTGCATCATCTTTGCGACAGGATGAACAACCGAACTGAAGCAAGGATGGCCAGGCGGATAGGCGATGACTGAATCCTGATCCATCCGAGAGATGAATGGAAACAGAACCACCTCTTCCTTCTGGATGTGCGCTAACATCTCGTCACGAAGTTCATCGAGTAACTCCTGTACATTCTTAAGTTCAGGAGCGAGATCGCTTCGCTTGTCCGCAAGCTTCCGGGCCATCTCGGCCAGTTTTGGCAACTCTTGTCGCACATAGTGGTGATGAGCGCGAACGATATGTTGAATTAACCGACTTATGGGCAGGGATGCAGGATCGACAACCGGACTGCCTGGCTCCTTGGCTTCCGCATCGGTGAGCTTTTCGATGACTTGATCAACCGAGAGTTGCAGTTCGGCGCATGCCTCGTCGAGAGACTTTTCTCCCTGTGAGCACAAATCGATGTCGAAACGCTGAAAGACTTTGGCTGCCGATGGCTGCATGATAACGATTTCGCGAACGGACTGTGTTGCGGTATGCATGGTCGCTCTCCACCTGCAACAGTAGAGATTGGCGAAGCGGCGCGCAGTAACTTATGTCACTCGGATGTAAAACCGGCTACGATTGCGGACTGGTAAGCGGAACAATTTCAGAATTCCGCCATGCGTCAATGAGACGGTTATCAAAGACCTCAGTGAGATAGGCATTCTGTTGCCAAAAGACTTGTACGCCTCGCGTAGGCCGCCGCTGAAATTCCTGGTTGCCCGCCATCAAACCGGGTGTGCCCGCACTCGTCAATACGGCGACGGCGTCAGCGATGGCGGCGTCGGGAAGGCCCGCATTCAACCGATGCAGCGCATCACGGAGCCGCCCTTCCAGCAGGACGTGCTAGGGCCTCTCTCCATCCGGAGCAGGAATCGCCCTATCCGGTCCACCTTTTCACCGTGGGCCGAACAGAATTGCTGGAAACGGGCAACAATCTCCTCGGCAGGTTCGATGCCCTGTGCAGCTTGCTCCTCAATCTCATCGAGAAGGCCATCCAGTTCTGCGTCTATCTCAAAAAGCGAATTCGTTTCAGCTATCGCTGACATGGTTTACCCCTTTCACTGGAGTTGTGGTCTACCAGCAGCATCAGGCGGCAATACGTTCCTGAATGGTAGCTGCTCTGGCGGCTTGGTAGGCAAGTGCATCGGCGCGGGATTGGATGGGATGACCGCTGTGCCCTCTGATCCATCGCCAGCGGATTGTTCGCAATTCGTTAAGGTGGAGCAAATCGCGCCACAACTCCTGGTGCTGCAATTCGAAGCCGCGGCTGTTGCGCCAACCAAACCGCTGCCAGCGAAAGACCAGGAACCGCATTCCGTCGATCAGCAACTCCGAGTCAGAGCGCAGTTCGATTCGCGCTCCGGTTGGCGTTAGGCGCAGGGCTTCGACCGCGGCGCGCAGTTCCATTTCAGAGACAGTTGACCACGGAACCGATCCTGCGGTCTCCTGCCGCTTTGTCCCGTGAAGCACGATAGCTGCCCAGCCGGCAGGGCCGGGGTTGCCGATGGCCGAGCCATCGGTAAAAATGAAAAATTGCTTGTTCATCGGATGCTCCGTAGAGTGTCAGTTCCAACGAGCCGAGCATTGGCTACGCCGCGTGCATGGGCACAACGCTTCCGAAAGGCGCATGATGACTGCCCGCTGAGGCCCAGAGCACGGGATAGTCGGGGGCGGACTCGGGAAACGTTCCATAGAGGTCGGTCAGAAATACCAGAGTCTGCGGTTGGACGCCGTGCTCCTCCAGCCAGTCGAAGCACGGACCGAAGTCCGTGCCTCCGCCACCGACAGGATTGAGATGAACGGTCTCTCCGGCTTGGTAGGTTTCAACTTTGTGAACCTCGGTGTCGAAGTACAGGACGTGAACGCATTGTGGGCGCTGGCCTTCGAGGATTGAGCAGACCTCAGCTTCAAAGAGACGCAACAACCGGCCATTCACCGAGCCTGAGCAATCGACAGCGATGGCAATCTCACCGACAGGCATTGGCATCCGAGGTCGCATCGGCGGTGTGCAGCAGGTCTGGCTTGAAGCGCAGAAACGCAATGATCTCCGGCCGGACGCCCGCGCCCACGGCCCACTTGCACCAGTCGTTGAGGTCGGCATGGAGTTCGAGATGAACAAATCGATTCCGCAACGGCCGCGGCATCGAGAAATGAACGCCGCGCTCCGATGCCGGGTTGCCGGCGGCGATGACTACCCAGCCATCTGGCAACACATACTCTCCCAGCTTGCGGTCAAGCACGAGTTGATAGCAGCCGGCCTGCGTCATCTGCGGTGCCGATGTCAGCTCGTCGAGAAAGAGAATGCCCTTCCCGGCAGTGGGAAGGAACTTGGGCGGCACCCATTGAGTCTGATCATCCTTGATGCGCGGCAGTCCCCGCAGATCAACCGGATCGAGTTGCACGGCGCGAACGTCCAGGAAATCAAAGTCGAGATCGTCCGCGACTTGGGCGACGATTTGTGATTTGCCGACGCCGCACGCGCCCCAGATATGCAGAGGCACACGTTCGCCGATCAGCGCATGAAGCGCCTCGTAAAGCTTGGATGGTTTCATTGGGATATACCTCAGACGGAACACTGGTTCGGGTGTGAAGAAAGGGCGGTCGGCCGTCTGCTCGGGGATGCGTTGGATTGCCGTGCTGGCCGCTTTGGAACGGAACAGCGCCGCCGATATAAACTGATTCCTGAATGAATTCATCAAGGGATCAGCAAATCGAGGCGCTTCAGGCCGCGCTCAAGACGGCCCGTGAGAACGAGAGCAGGTGGATGGAAATCTCCGCCGACTTCTCTACTGACCCTGAACGAATGGAGCAGTGGTCCAGCACCGCCAAACTCAGGCGGATCGAAGTCGAGCAGATCGAGGCGCTTTTGGCTGGAGGGGCGGACCCTGTTGGCTTGGCGCTACCAGGGCGTAGCGAGACGGTTGAAGCGAATAACAGAATGGGAGAGACGGCATGAACGAAGCGGAAATGAAAGCCGAGTTGGAGCGCCTGCGGGCAGAAAACGCAAAGCTCAAAAGCAAGGATTCAGCAGGATTGAGTCTCAAAGTCAGCGAGAAAGGTGCCGTATCCCTCTACGGAATGGGACGTTTCCCCGTCACCCTCTACAAGGAACAGTGGCTTCGCATTCTTGCCAGCGCTCCAGAGATCGAGGCGTTCATCCGCGAAAATGACGGCAAACTCAAGACCAAGGAATAGCAGCGTCTACAACATCCTTTTGAGTCGTACCCTGAGCGGTACGGGGATTAGCATCATTCCAAAAGCCTTCCAGTCGACATGAGCGTTTTCAGTAGCGAAGCCGGTTGAGATCACCGTGGCACGTCTGTTTGCCCAAGTATTCCCTGGATGTAGGGACTTCCACCTCTGGCTAGCGCGAGGGCCTCATCTGGATGCCCTTCATGGACTCGCTCCGCAAAGGAGAGAAGCGCAGCTATCTTCAAGGAAAGCGCGTGAACCCTTGCGGTATCGGGTGTGGCTTCCTCGAACGTCCCGTGTGAATATCTATTTCTCGTTCGAACGATTTCGCGCACGAGAGATAGCCGATCATCAGTTATCGCTCTCTGTGCTTCGTTCGGCAAAAGATCGAAGACATAATTCAACTGCTGAGCGAGCGTTAGTCGCTTCGATTTTTCCACGATCTGTCGGAAGAACCATTCCAAATACTGGACGTTCCCCGTAAATGTGCTAATCACAGCCGCGTGATCGGTCTCTTCAGAACTGAACGAGTAGCCGAACCACTCCTTTCCATCCTCGTCGATTTCGAACACGATGCCCCCTTCTCTCTGTTTATGAAGATGGGTTCCCCAGTCTGGATTTTCAGACCTGGTATGCCCTCGACCCCAGATTCCCGACGAATTCAGAATCGGAGTTTCCCATATCTCAGAAGCGAGACATGGGGTACCTGGCAGCCTACTCCACAGTTTGATTCCGTCAGGGTTAGAATAGAGCATCGTCAACACCCGAAGGAAGCAGGCGATCTCATGGATCTTGTGGAGCAATTCCTGGCACGGTATCGCAAAGAGTACGACTTCTACGACCAAGCGGCGCGACTAACGGCCCAAAAACTAGAAAGCGGACTGCAGGCGGCAGGTATTCGGTCGATGGTGACTTCACGCGCAAAGTCGCCCTTAAGACTTGAAGACAAGGTCCGCCAGCGCATGCCGGAGAAGGATTACCAGACTGTAGAGGAGATCTTCGTTGACATTGTGGATTTGGCCGGTTGCCGAGTTGCGCTCTACTTTCCTGGAGACCGAGAGCAGGTTCGGAACTTGGTGAAGAATCTTTTTCAGTTGGTTAAGCCAGCGAAGGAGTTTCCGACTAAGGCAAATCCATCATATAACAAGCGTTTTTCAGGGTACTGGGCGACCCATTACCGCGTGCAGCTCTACGAACGTGATCTTAACGACACTCAGAAACGCTACGCACAGGCACGTATTGAAATCCAGGTAGCGTCAGTACTAATGCATGGGTGGTCTGAAGTTGAGCATGACCTAGTATACAAACCACTGCAAGGCCATTTGTCCGTCGAAGAATACGCGATCCTTGATGACTCAATGGGTTGGTGATGGCCGGCGAAATCGCATTGGAAAGATTGCAAAAGGCCGGTGAGGTTCGAGTCTCTGATTCCGGACGCCCATTTACAAACCACTTCGACCTCGCCGTGCACCTTCTCGATAGGGCTTCATCGATCTTAGGTGGCTCCTTCGGGGATTCGGCGCTCGGACGTGTAGACCTTCTATTCGATTTCCTTGCAAAGGTAAACCTCTGCACCCCTCAACTGATTGCAACATATATCTCAGCTCTGCACGACGACACCGAAAAGAGACCAATCGCAGAGCAGATCGTCGATCAGATTCTAGCGGAGGATCAGTCTCGATACGGGGCGTGGGAAAGTGTGCGCACTTCCCGGCAGGGATTCAGTCAGCAGTTCTCGGACGCGCATGCGCAATCACGGGGTGCAACTCACGAGGAGATGGGCCGTTTCCTCACAGCATGGATCGCATTCGAACGCGCAAACCAAGACCGTGCCGCCAAGTCGAATTCTCCAAGTCCGTCTCAGATTGGATATCTTCCGATAATGCGACTCGTCGAATCGTCGGGGGTGTACGAACCTTCCGAGATTTCGGAGATTGACCGAATTCGACGGCTCAGAAATGCACTCGTCCACGGAGTATCCTCCATCGACTCAAGGGATTTGAATGAGGCCGCTGATCTGCTTACATTGTTGAAGGGAAAACTACTGGTCAACAAGGCCACAGCGATCAAGCGAACCCCGCGCCAATCAAAGAGGACGAACCCACGAAAGCCCTGAGTCGGGGACCCAAGAAGCCCGGTTCCGCGGGCGCAGCGGAAGTCGAACTAAAGGCTTCCCGGCGCGAAGGTTTAGCAACGGGAAGTCGCACAGCACTCGCCAATCGGCCTATGCGGAATTCTCGGTTTATGCGAACAGATTCTGGATACATGACAAACTATCCGCATCCCTCTTGAAGAGAGAAATGGTGGCCGTCAAGCCACCTTATCCAGTTCTTCGAATTCTTCCGGTTCCTCGTCATCGTCGATCTCTGCAAATCTAATGTTTTCGTCGGATTCGGCAGGCATGACGGCGGCTGTGGCCGCCGGTGTCGGCATATCGAAGAGCCCTGCGGGCTTCTGGGGCGCGGGCTTCACTGGTTCGGCTGGCTTGGCGGCCGGAGCATACTGAGTGACTTCCGTATTCGGCGACGCTGTCTTGGCCGGCGTCTTCGACTTCGCGCGAGCTTCGGCCTGGGCAGCCTTAGAAACTGCATCCATCTCAGCCTTGGCCTTCTCCAGGGTGTTCTTCATTTGAAGATGGGAGCCAACGAAGCTGATGATGGTCGTGGACAACTCGGCATCGAGGTCCTCGGCAGTGCCGGTGACGCTGAGTGGGGTGGTGAGAGCGTCATTATCGCCGTCTTTGAGCTTCTTCGGCACAATGTTCACCCGAATCAGATCTGCATCGACAAGCGTGACCGTGAGCAACACCGCGCGGTCGCGCAGGACTGGTAGAAGTTCTTTGAACATTGAAAATTCTCCTCATGGATTGTGAGTTTCAGGAGGGAATCCCCTTCTTTTGGGTTCCTTGATTTCTGGATCATCCCAGCGCGCGGTGTAACGCTCCCCCAGCGCCAGGTTTTTCAGGTAGTGCTTTGAATCGTTCTCTCGCTGCCACAGAAGGCGGTAGAGCGTATCTACGGCCGACTTCATAATGGCCTTCATCTCCTCATTCGAGATGTGGGATACCGCGGAATTGCCATTGCAAACCATGCACGGTTTCCCTGCGTGCAAGACCTCAATTGGGCCGTTTCGAAAGGCTAATGCGACTATCGCTTTTGCTTCCAGGGCGAGAGTATGGTCGAGAGTCATTTCCATAGAGATCCTCCGATACTCTCCAACATACATCCAGCGCAGGAATGACGCATCAATTCCTATTGAACATTGCTGATGCGAGCCGACCGCGCCTCTTGGTCTTTGACCAGAGTTGGGGATCGACGGGCAAAGGACTCATAAGTCCACTTTGTGCATTGAAGAAGCCGCCGTGGTGTGTGAGCTTTCCATAGCGAAAGAGTCGCGCCAGCATGGCCAGAGCGGCCGATGCCAAAGTCTGGTTGATGAAGGGTTCCTGACGATCCAGCGCCTCAACGGCAGAACAACTGGGCAGCGGGTCTTCACCAGATTCAGTGTCGATGATCTCGGGGTATAGTTCACTGACCGTGCGCAAACGTGCATCCGCTCTTCATACATCAGCGCATTGTCGTGGTTGTAGATCCACATCACGCGATAGAGTGCGAAGGTCAGCGCCCAATAGAACGCTGCGCCAAGCCCCTCCGCTTCCGCTTCCAGAGCATCAAGCGCCGGTCCAATCCTGAAGTACCCTGATCCGCCACACTCGATGGTGACAACCAGTTGCCCGCTTTCGAGTTCCGCATCGCTCCCAGAGCGGCCGAGTTGATCACTCACTTCAAGGTGATACTCGACATTGCGTTGCAACAGATCGCCACGATCTGACATTCGTTCTAGGACGCATTTCCAAATGGCTGAACAAATACGACATCTGGTGCCTCAGAGGCAGATGGCCAGGTGCAGAGGTGAAGCACTAGATGCCCATGGACTTTGCATTACTTTCGATGACGGAACTGCGCAACCGTCCTGGCGAAATTCTCGACCGTGTGGCGGACAGTGGTGAAGCGTTCATCATCGAACGCAATGGCCGTCAAAAAGCATGTCTGGTGCCTCTGTCGATTTTCTTTCCAGACATCCCCCCAGACAGAATTGCGAATGAAATTCAGGAACTCGTCCAGCGCGGCGAGGAACCTCGCACGACATTCACAGAGACTCACGAACTGACATTTCGTTTTCCATGCCGGCTCGTTGATGACACTCCTATTGAAGCGACAATTTTCTTGCCGCACGGGTATCCAAATAATTGTCCCCGTGTTTACGCCAGCCCAATCAGCGAAGACGCTCCGCATCGCTGGGCCGACGGCGCCCTATGCCTATACGGTGTTATGACCGGATGGAACCCAGGCAAGCACACGGTTTTCTCTACTCTCAATCTGGCCAGACAGTGGATTCAACATTACGACATTTGGCGTCAGTCGGGTCAATGGCCCAAACAGGAAGGACCGTCGAATGAATGACGAGAAGTTGTTCGCTCGCATTGCGCCGCTCTTCGATGTGGGAAAGTTGAGCGAAGCGCGGGTGCTTATTGCTGGATGTGGCTCGGGAGGCGGACAGGTTGCATTGCAGCTCGCCATGGCGGGTGTCTGTAAGTTCATCCTTTTCGATTCCGATGTGCTTGAAGTAGAAAACGTCATCCGTCATGTATGCGGTCGCCGTTATATTGGGCAACTGAAAGTGGATGCCCTTGCCGACGTGCTGCTTGACCGAAATCCAGCCATTGAAATCGAGCGCCACAGTGTCGATCTCATGGCGTGTCCGGACCTTATAGACTATGTTCGCTTAAGCACAGTGGTCGTGCTTGCGACTGATAACGACCCGACCCGCTATCGTTTCAATCAACTGTGCGTAGAAACCAAAACCCCATTTGTAATCGGCAAGGTCTTTACTCGCGGTATTGGCGGAGAAGTGTTTAGTTATCGTCCCGATGAAAGCGGCTGTCTCGCTTGCCTTGAAAGTGTCCTTGAGCGCACACAATTCCGCGACGGTGTGCGCGAGATCGATTTGGCCTCAGAAGAAGAGCGCGAGAAACTCTATGGCCTTGAAGTGAGCGAGATCAAGGATTCACCGGGACTGAACGTAGATATTGCTTTCATCACAGCTTTTCACACTCGATTCGTGCTCGATTCTATCGCGCGCACATTACCGGAGCGTCCGAAGTTTCTGCCGCCTATAGAGAAGAACTATGTGGTTTGGGGAAATCGACCGGTACATCCCTTCACCAAGCACTTTGAACTTCAGCGAATTGGACTCCACCCTCAACAGGGGTGCCTCATCTGCGGAAACGGAGATTCCAAATGATATTTCACAATGCCAACGACGTGCGCCTCATCATGCCGAAAGCTGCGCTACAGACTATCTTCGACGAATGCGATGGGTTCAACCAAGACGAGACAGGCGGCCGCATTGTCGGAACTTTCCAGGAGCACGGCGGCAAACTCGTGTTGGAGATCACAGGCATCATTGAGGCAGGACCGCAAGCACAGCGTTCAGCGGTCAGCTTCTTTCAGGACGGCAACCATCAGGAACGAATTTTCCGTCAGATCGAGAAATGCCATCCGGAGATCGAGCATCTCGGCAACTGGCACACGCACCATGTCAATGGCCTGCAAACACTCAGCGGAGGGGACATCGAGACCTATCACCGCACCGTGAATCACCACAACCACAACACTTCCTTCTTTTACGCGCTGCTGATAACCACCAAACTGAGAACGTCGGACCCGCTTCGCCGCTACACTGTAAAGCACTACGTGTTTCGTCGTGGCGATGAACGCGTATATGAGATACCTCTACGGCAAGTCCAGATAGTGGATAGGCCGCTTCTATGGCCTTCCAAATTGGCACATTATTCCAAGCAGGGCCACGAATTAGCGAACAAGCTCGGTGCACACACAGACCGAGTATACGACCGTGAAATTCTTGGTGAGTTTTATCCCGGAGTTCATCCTTTCACTTCTGCCAAGCTCGGGTTTTACTGGCGAGGTCCGCTTGAACTCCTAGACGGCTCCAGCGTGGAAGTAGTTTTGCTTGAGGACTCTTCCTTACTCACTAGTCGGTAATATAGGCGACACTCGGGGCATTAAAAAAGGCTCTGACCAAACTGGGCATTTTCTTGATTGCGGCCAGTTGCATTTCAATCTTCTCGCTCAGCTTTTCACCCTTGCGTAGCGGCGTTCTGGATACCCCAGTCCGCTTTACATGACTCCAGACCAGTTCGTCCGGATTCAGTTCCGGCGCGTAGCCGGGCAGAAAGTGGATCGTCAGCCGCCCTTCGGTCGAGGCCACATACTCCTTTACCAGTTTGGTTTTGTGGGCAGGAAGTCCATCCACCACCAGATGAACGGGCTTGGTGCGATGGCGCATCATCTGCTTGAGCAACGTGACGAAGAGTTGGGCGTTGAGGCCGCCCTGATAGGTCGAATACCAGAAGGCACCCTTGGAGTTCACCGCGGATGCGGCGCTGATCGACTGCCGCTGACCGGGCCGCGCGATGACCGGCGTCTCGCCTTTTTTGCCCCAGGTCTTGCCATGCACGGTGTCGGCGCGAAAGCCCGATTCATCCCAGAAGTACACTTCGCCGCCTTGCGCTTTCGCCGCGCTGGCTATGGACGGGAAGGTCTCTCGCTTCCATTTCTCAATCGCTTCCGGATTGCGCTGATAGGCGCGTTCGAGTGGCTTCTGCGGCGTGAGTCCGAGTTTGGCGAGCAGTTCGCCCACCGCTGTAAGGCCAAGTTTCACACCAAGCTTCTGCTCGATCAAACTGGCGATCATGGCCCGCGTCCAAAGGCCGAAATCCAAACCGTACTGGCGCGGGTCTTTGCCGTTGACCCAGGCGAACACCTGCTTCTCCTGACGCGGAGTCAGTGTGCGCGGACGCCCGGTTGCAGGCCGCGAGCGCAGCGCTTTCAAACCCTTGCCAAGACTGGAGGCGACAGCAAGCCACTTGTAGATCGTGGTGCGATTGAACCCGTAAGAGGCGATCACTGACGAGGGCCGTTCGCCTTCGCGAACGCGTTCAACAGCCATCAAACGAATGGATTCAAGAGTCTTGTGATCGAAGGTGCGCCCATCTCGCTGCATGACTCATGATACGAAATTGCGGGCTTGATTACTACAATAATGTCGCCTTACTTGCCGACTTGTGAGTAAACACGCCGACCTATTCCGTGGCATTGCGAGGGCTGCCCAACTCCCTGAAAGGTGTTGCAGACGAACTCGCAAGTGTGGAATTTCAGTCAGCGCGCACGGCGCTCATGACTACCGAACGTAGTTGCAACCGCGCCCTTTACCAGCACCGCAGCCAGATGCACGAAGCCAAGTTTTCCGCATAAGAGAGGCAAAGGTATGGACATCTTCACACTTTACGTTGGACAAGGAGCGTTGGCCGCAGTACGCGCTGGTAACGAAGCGATTGTTATCGACACGCATATGCCAAATTGCGATGATGTGACACAGGAACAGATCGAGCAGAGCCTCAACTACTACCTCTCCGAAAAGACTGTTCGCGGATTGATTTTGACGGGTCTTGACAAGGATCACGCGTGCCCTGCCGGTGTAGAGTCCATCTTGACCCATCACGAGCCGGACTGGATCATGTATCCCACATGTTACAAGCCCACAGGCACGGCCTCAGAGGTCTTTCGCATCATTGACAAGCATGAGAATCGCCGCAAGAATACCTCACATCCCCTCGTGCGCAAGTCTGTGCGCGTTGACAACGTCGATTCTCGTAATCTCACAGGTTTAGCAACCTACTTCACCTTTGAGTTGTTCTCCCCGCACATGGACGATATGGACAGTTCCAACAACAGCAGTATCGTTCTGAAACTGACCGGGATCGACCAGACAGGTTTCAGCTATCTGATTACAGGGGATACGGAAACGGAGCGGTGGGACAGCATTGGCCGCTATTTCGGAAAGTATTTGTCTACTCCGGTAATGGCAGCCGCTCATCACGGCTCAACCAACGGCGTCAACGCTCGCGCGCTCCTCAAGATAAATCCGCATACCGTCCTTATCAGTGCCGGCGTGGATAATGCCTATGGACACCCGGACGGAGCCGCGGTAAAAGCGTATAAAGCGGTAGCGAAGAATGTATTTTGCACCAACACTCCTCCTGTGGGCGCTTGCTTATTCACCAGGCGTGTTGGCGACGGTTATGAAACACGCGACGTTCGGCACTTTGATCCAGATTCAGCCGACGCCCACTGAATGATTCGCGATAGCAACACGGAAGTAACGACCAAGGCTGCATGAACAGGACGGAACGGAGGTCGGTATGAACTGCGAAATTGAATTCCTTCCGGTAGGAGAGAACTCTAAGGCTGGCGACGCAATCGTCGTCAGATATGGGAACGAGAACAACTATAAGCTGATGCTAATTGACGGTGGCCACGCCGAAACGGGAAAGGCCATCGTGGAACATATTCAAACCGAGTTTGGCCGGGATAGCGTTCTTTCGCACGTTTTGCTCACCCATCCAGACGGGGACCATGCATCTGGTCTCCGCGAGGTTCTTTCCGAATTGCCGGTGGTGAATCTGTGGCTGCACGTGCCTTGGTTGTCCGCCTCTACTGCACGCCCCTACTTTGCCGACAAGCGATGGACAGACGAAGGCTTGACCAAAGAGATACGCAGGCAGTATGACATGATCGATGAAATTGTCACGGCGGCGTGGGAGAAGGAAACTGTCACCGTTTACCAACCGTTCGCAGGAGATACAATCGGTCCGTTCCGTGTTCTTTCACCAAGCAAATATGCCTACCCGCTCCTATTGGCTCAGTTTGATCGCACTCCCGACCCCGATCAGGAAGCAATTGAGCAGGCTGGTTTCTGGATTGGAAAACAGCCTGGGGAGATAGCCAAATTTGTCGAGATGGCACTAGCGAAGAGTATGGCGAAGGCACCAAAATGGGCTCAAGAGACCTGGACCAACGAGCGACTTCGAGATGGTGGCATAACAAGTGCGACCAACGAGTCGAGTGTTGTCTTGTATGCAGATTGCGATGGAGCTGGGCGTGTACTACTAACAGGAGACGCCGGCGTTTGGGCGCTAAACAGGGCTGCTGATTACGCCCTACAGAATCGTTTAACATTACAGGACTTCAGTTTTGTTCAGATTCCGCATCACGGGAGTCGAAGGAACGTCGGTCCCACCACTTTGAATAGACTGCTAGGACCAATTCAAGCTGAGTCTTCTTCGCCGCGCTTCTCCGCGTATGTGTCAGCGCCCAAGGATGACGATATGCATCCTCGGAAGATTGTGCTTAATGCCTTCTTGCGCCGCGGTGGAAAGTTGATTGCGACCCAAGGCGAGAACAGAAGCTACCGCGGAGGCTTCCCGAGACGCCCAGGCTACTACCCTATTACAGAGACCATTGCATTCGCTTCGGAGGTTGAAGACTATGATTGACCTCGGTCACGCTCCGTCGACAGGAGCTGCCGGAAAATCCCTCAAAGAACAAAACCGCTGGCAACTCTGGCTTGTTCTTGCCTTTAACTCACTTTTTCTCTATGGTGTGATGCGGGAGAACGCAATCAGAATTGAGGGACTACGAGCGTTATTCACAGATGCCAATAACCTGATCCCGGTTGGGTTTGCGCTAGTGATTGCAACTGTTCTCAACGGTGTGCTAAGCGATGAAAGTAAGGATCGTTTAGTATTTCTTCACTGGAAGCACGCCCTGCCCGGCCATCGGGCATTCAGTCAATACGCGCATGACGACCCGCGCATTGTAGTGTCTGCACTGAAGCGGCTCCACGGCTCGGAATTCCCGACGGAACCGATAGAACAAAATGGACTATGGTATCAAATGTTCACAACTGTTCAGAATGAAACAGCGGTTTATCAGGTTCATCGGAACTTTCTGCTCCTGCGCGACTACACGGGGCTATGCACACTCTTCATTGTCTTTTATGGTGGGGCAGGGCTGTATGCCATTCCCTCGATGAAAATAGGCCTACTCTATTTCGCGCTGCTGATTCTCCAGTACCTTGTTGTGCGCCACGCCGCATCCAACTATGGGATCAGTTTCGTAAAGACGGTACTCGCTAAAAAGTCCGCTGCCCCGAATAGCGAGGTTTCCCAGACAGGTCCTCTGAAGAAAGGCAAAGGCCAGGTGAGATAGGGTTTGCGTGGTCTCAATACCCGCAATTCGACATTGCGCACTTTTCTCCCCGTAATTCCATAGAGATGTACGCCTCCAGTATCTACACCAGTGCGTTGATCTCATTCTCCAGCATATTCAAGATTTGGAGTACATCATCAAATTCAGGCGGCTCCCGGTAGAACATATCGCGCATGGCGCGGAAGTCCCGCTCCAGAGCCGGTCGTTGGTTCTCAGGAGGACTCAGTCGGAATGAGCCTGGCCGGGCCAAGTCGTAGTGCGCCCAGGAGGAATAGTAGAACCGCTCTTTGAATTCGACCACGGAGTCGAGCAAGGCGTGATCAGCAAGCGCCGCCGCCTTGACCGGGCTTTCCGCCAACTTGTAGAGGTCGTAGTAGTGGCGCGAGTATCGGGTTGGAATCGTTCCCGGCCGATGGGCCTCCAGATGAAGGATGGTTGCCTTCTCCCAGAAGGTTCGTTCGGCGTCGATGGCGACCACCGCGCAATCCGATTCGGCAAACGCCTTCGGAAAGGATGTGGCTGCATACGGCTGAATCGTCCGCGCATGGGATGGAACCCAGGACGCGAGCGGTCCAATCTCCAGCCGAACCTCGGGGCGGATGTATGATGCAGTGAATGCCGCAGGGTATCGCACGTTGACCGTGTGCGGATCGGCTTCGTCGATACTGGCGGCAATGCCGTGAACCGGCGCGAAGAGCAGATTCAGTTTCCCAAGCAATGTGCCGCGAATGTACTCCGCGGCCTTGGCATTCATCTCCTGGTTGTACCGGCTCCGCTTCGTCTTCGACTGGATAGTCTGGTAAGGATCGTTGCCTCCCTCATGGCCGTACCCAAGCAGCCGCCAATCGAGGATCAGGTCGATGTCCTCTGAAAAACGGTCGATCAGTCCGAAGACCTTGGAGAGGCTCGTTCCGCCCTTGAAAACCATCTGCCCCTTGAGCGCCGGTTCCGCAAAGAGGTGTTTGAGAATCCAGCAGACCCAGAAATCCTTTTCGACAATGGCGGGATTCATACCGAGCCGGCTGGCCGACTCGCCGAATAAATCCCGCCTGTCTGTTGCCGCTCCGATGGCTATCTTATCCATGTTGGCCCTCTTCGGCGATTTGCTGAATTGCGCCGTAAACCCAGCCCGTCACCGTTTTCGTGTCGGCCAGCACCTTGGCACGCAAAGATTCCGGAAGCCATGCCCGAATCTTCGAGATAATCTCCGGAGTAATCCGCTCCTGGCCAAGCGACTTGAGCGCCTGAACGATCAGGCCGCTCTCCTTCAGCTTAACCCCGGATTCCTTCAAGGCCGTGTGCTCAAAGGCCAGCGCCGTGTTGCCGACTTGGTAAGCCCGGTCCGGCCCATCCGACAGATAGACGGCGCGCGCCGGCACTTGTGTCGAAAGCCCGATAAAGTTCAGCGCCGTTGCGCCGCTTGGTTGGATGCGCCAACGGAATTTTCGCGCCAAGGCCCGCGCAACCTGGTCAACATCAGGGCTAAGGTGCTGATCGAGGAGCTTGCTGAAACGCGGGTAGTCGTAGACGCCGCGAATGACCCGGCGAATCTCGCCCCGCTTTTCCAGCCGGTGCAACGCGGAATCGACAGTGGGACGGCCTCCGAGGTCCAGGAAGTCGCGTGGCGAGAATGCCCACCCTCCACCAGTCCCACGGATTCGATAGGTAATCGTATCTTCAATCGTTTGGCTCATATAAAATCGCCACTGTCTGCAAGAAAAAATACCATATATTTCTTGCATATGCAAGAAAATTCAAAAGGAAGTTCAATGGCTTAAAGGCAAATCCCGTGTCTCCGGTAGCGCAATTTTTGCAGGCATCAGTTCGCACCCGACGAGCGGAGCGTTAAGAAAACACTGGCCGGTTTTGCCGCCGGCACTGGGATTGCTGTGATAGCCCCAGCTAATGCGCTGGTTTATTCATTCATCCGTAACGATAAGTCGCCCTTGACAAGTTTTCCCTGAGGCATTGCATTGTTTCGGGCAGTGACGGCCTATACGGAAATTCTGATGTATGCGGCGATTGTTCTTTCGCAATAGCCTTTGCCTGCATGACCGCCTGTACTTCATCGAAGTGCCACGGGCGAAAGTCATGCGTATCAACGCCGACATCCATTGACAGCGCAAGTGGTTCATCCGGCAAGTTGCCGTGCGAGTGGCCATAGAGTTGCCACGCTTCACGGGCATGATGCGGCCAGACGCGCATTGCGTAGTGGCAAAGAACGATTCCTTGCTTACCTACATGAATTTCAGACAATGAACTCCAGGAAGCAAATATGCTTTGGGATTTGCGCGTCACCTTGTCATGGTTTCCCTCGACAAAATGGATCGTCTTGCAGTTCAGGCACTTTCGATAGGCCGCAACCCTTTCAACGCTGCCCATGCAAAAGTCCCCAAGGAAATACAGCGTGTCGTTTGCCTTGACGCACTGGTTCATCCGATCCACGATGTACGCATCCATCTCTTCCGTAGTCGTGAACGGTCGATTGCAGTAGCGAATGATATTGAAGTGCCCGAAGTGAAAGTCGGACGTGAACCAAGTATCAACCATGTTGTCATTATGGAATAGACGGTCCTCCAACGGCCACTCTGGCCTGCCACAATTTGCCAACGGTGACCAGAGTCGCGGGCATTCGCAGATGGAACGAGCTGGGCCGGCTTCTGAAGAAGGGCAAGCAGGGCGTCCACAAAGCTCCACTCTTGCCGTCTTTTCTTAGGAGCCTACGGGATGTACCAACCAGAAATACGACCGTTGCTGGCAGGACGCACTATGCACAGTTTATGCTTTCCATCCTGGCTCCGTTGCACGGTCCAACCGTCACGGTCACATCGAATCAAAGACCTCAAATCCCCGTCCTGATCCAGCTTGTAAGCAGCTTGTCCCTCACTTGACGCAGCCCAGACAGACACCGCCTTTACATCGAGCGAACGGGCATATCCATTTGTATTCCCGACGGCATATCCCCAATAAAACGTCCCGCCCATCAGCTGCATTCCTACGACCGCTGCGCCGCCGAGCCACTGAAGCCAGGATTTACGAGCCGTGATTTGCGCGACAGTCTGAGCGGTCCGCGCAATCTCGTTCTGCGTCGACGTTACGACGGCTTGGCTCACAGTTTCATCTATGCGCGCCCTCGTTGCCGCAAGATCAGATTCAGCCAGCCTGCGAGCACTGTCTAGCGAAGATGCGTACTTTACGAGCGATCTCGAAATCAGTCTGTCGATTTGTTCCGGCATCTGCTTCGCCATCTCAAGATGATTGCCAAGTAAAAAGGCAATGGCCCATATCGCATCATTGTCGCGGATGCCGAGTTCCTTGCCGATGCGATTGAAACGATTCGTTTCATCAGCACTCGGAGCACGGCCATAAATTGAGTAAAAGGCTGTATCGAGATTCATGCAACAACCCCATCGAAGACGGATGCACACTCCTTTACCCAGCGGTTTACCTCTGCGCGATTTCCGATGGGCGCAACCTCGATTACTTTTTCAATCGTCAGCCGCTCACTGTGCAACAGATCGGAGATGCGGTCTGCCACCTCTGGAAAATTGAAAGTCTTACCCTGAGCCTCTACCGTTGCCCTGATCTTGGAACTGTTGTATAGCTCAAATTTGCGTTCCGGCCCGTGATACAGATTGCGAAGAACATGGGTCGTGTGCCCACCGGCTACGTCCAGATACTCCTTCAAGAGTTGGATGCTATCCCGCTGCGAATTGATTACCCACAGCGTTACCAACTCGCGCCCCAGTTCGTGCATGGACTCCGTGAGCAGCGTTCCGTAGAGTTTTACACCCACTCCACTGCGAGCGGGTGTGTTGACGACCACGGTCTCGTCGGGTTGCACAGCCAGACGATTGACAAGGTCCATCCATCCGTCCTTTTCGTCCAGGTTGATGTAGACAGTTTCGACGGTCTTTCCATACGCCTTTCCGACATCTGGATTTGCAGTGTCAGCGTCAATCAGCAACAGTTTCTCGTCGCGCTTCGAGAGGTAATGAATCAGAGACATTGAGACGATGCTCTTGCCAACGCCACCCTTTGAACCGCTAACCATGTACACAGGCTTTCCCATACTTCCTCCTCAAATATCCTTGTCGTCTTCGATTACCGTGAATGTTCCCTTCTTCGTTGCAACGGTGTTTACCGAGGCAGCACTTGATTTTGCGGGCGCAGCCGAAGCTGTCTTTGCAAGCGGCTTCTCTTGGGTTTCCAGTCGAATACCAGCACGCGACTTGCTTGTTCTTCTTCCCGGTTTCAGATATTGCCGCGCAGTCGAGATTGTCATGCCGAGGCCAACACCCTTGAGATCATCAAGTACCGTTTCGAGAGTGTGTCCGGCAGCGAGTGCTTCCTTGGCCTTTGCGCGCAACTTTGCAAATGCTTCTCTGCGCGAATACTTTCTCTCTGCGGGCAGAGGAGGCATTGCAATTCGTTTATCCAACGCCGCAATGGCAGCTTGGAGCATTTCCTCAGTGATTACTTCTCTTTGTGTCATCGAGTGTCTCCGTAGAGTCTCCTGCAACGAGGACTATATGCAAAGTAGCACAAAAGAAGTCCGAAAGAAAAACGTCAAACGCCTTTATCTATAGGGTGTTTAGCAGCTATGCGAAGGAGTGAGTAATAGAGCGTAATGGTGCGTAACAAAATAAATTCTGCGAAGATTACCGCGTACGATGCGGCCTTGCATGAAAGTAGTTTCTCGGATATGTTGTGAGTGTAACGCGCTATGTGTTGGCAGAGCGGTACAGGATGCGGGTTATCCGTACACATGGCTTCGCCCTGTGTCGTCTAACCCATCGCCTGCGATGCTCCGCGCTACGCTTGTCTCATCGAGGCTCATCCTGAAACTAACCGCGCATGCTACGCGTAGAGAAAAACAGTATGCCGTTCACTTCACGAACCAATGATCGCGCCTCTGCACGATTTGAAATGCGGTTGACGGCGGCTGAGCGTCTGCAACTTCGCGACGAGGCCGACCTTGCCGGGATAAGCATAAGCGAGCTGGTCCGCAAACGCACTTTTGGCAAGACGATTCACGCCGCGATTGACCTGATGATGATTCGCGAGCTTCGCCGCTTGGGCGGCCTTCAAAAATATGCAATGAACAAGCTCGCCCTGCACGACGAAGTTGTAGACGAGTGCGCCGCGACGATCCGCGCAATACACGCAGCTATTGAACGAGTTGCCAACCATGATCGTTAAGTACATCGCCAACCCGAAGACGCTATCGAGCAAGGCGTCGCGTATTGGCAGTTTGCTCGACTACATCGAGGCCGATGGACGCGCAGACGCACAGAAGGCGGAGTACATTGGCGCAAACGGAAACTTCTACTCGGACTCGCAGCAAGGGCAGCGCGCCGAGATGGTTGCCCTGGCAATAGAAGCGACTCGCAGCAAAGACCCCGTCGATCACTGGCTGCTGAGTTGGAAGGAAGGCGAGCAGCCGACGCAAGCGCAATGCAATGAAGCCGTCGAAATCCTGAAACGGCATCTCGGAATGAGCAGCAACCATCTTGCCGTTTTCTCATTGCACCGCAACACGGAGAACTATCATCTTCATGTCGTTCTCAATCGCGTTCATCCCGATACGTTACGCGTCAAAGACAAGGGATGGTGCATCGACAAAGCGCACAAGGCCATCGCGGAGATTATCCGCGCGCAGGGCTGGGAGGCAGAGAGAAATGCTCGCTATCTTGCAAGTCGAAACGGTGAAGTCATACGAGCCAAAAGTGTGCGCGATCCTCAGCCCCGCTCGAAAGCGCTGGACCATGAGAATGCAACTGGAGAGAAATCCTGCGAACGAATCGCGCAGGAAATAGTCGCACCAATTCTGCGTAATGCAACGTCGTGGGCGCAGGTGCATGAAGGGCTGGCCCAGGTTGATATGCGCTATGAACGGAAAGGCAGCGGCGCAATGCTTTGGGTGGGAGACCAGCCGCTCAAGGCTTCTTGCATCGGACGTGAATTCAGTAGGTCACGGATGGAAGAGCGGCTGGGTGAATTTCAGCCTGATAGCCGCAGCAATACAATGGCGCTCCTGCCGCGCATAGCCGAGCCTCTTCGCCCGGATATGCCAGCGAACTGGGCTGAGTATCGCAAGACACTCGGAGATAGCCGCAAACAAAAGGACGCTGCCCAGGCCCAGCAGCGCATGGATCATCGTGCAGCGCGTGAGATGCAGTCTGTGGAGTTCCGCACAGAACGGTCCGCGCTATACCAGGGCGGCAAGTGGTCCGGCAATGCCTTGAATGTCGCCAGAAGCCTTTTGGCCGCCGACCATGCCAAGCGCAGGGCCGAGTTGATGGAACGGCAAAAGCGCGAGCGTGACAGTCTCCGCCTGAGGTTCGGCCGGCGGAAGACCTTCGAGCAGTTTCTTGTAGAGCAGGGAGAGCCACGGCTCGCGGAGCAATGGAGGTATCGGGATACAGAGACGGCGGGGGCGGCAATTCTCGGAGACGGCGACGAGATGCCACGCAAGCGCGACATCCGCGACTTCACCGCGCAGGTGCGTCCGTCAGTGCACTCGCGGTTGGCCGAAATTAACTATTCATCGCGCACCGATCCGAGTCGCGTCAGCTTTACGGATCGCGGTAAGCGCATTGATGTCTGGCAAGCGCTGGACGAGGACGCTGTACTGGCCGCGCTCCAGTTGGGCGCACAGAAGTGGGGAACGCTGACCATCACCGGCCCCGATGAGTTCAAGCAACTGTGTGCGCAACTCGCCGCGCAGCATGGATTCAAAATCAACAATCCTGAGTTGCGGCGAGAGATCGTTCGCGATCACAGCGAGAGCCAGCCAGTCCCGGTAATGCCGTCTGGAATGCCGTCGCCAAAACCGAATCGAGGTGCGGAACGCCTCGCAGCTTGATTGGATGACTGCGGTAAGAATGCGCGTAACGGGCCACGATCAACAGGCCGTAACGCAAGCTCTGAAGGAAAGCGCCAGGCAAGGGCACAATGCAGAGAACCGCAACTGGACCAACTACGCCGAGCGCACCGCCGAGGCCGTCTTCGGCCCGCGCGGCGACCGGGAGTGCGCCAGGAGTGAACAGCGTGCCGAAGTATGGGCGCGAGTGGAAGGCAGAGACCTTGTGCACGAACGCCAGGTCCAGCACAGCCAGCGCCGAAAGATTCCAGAGCGTCGCCGGGGAGACTTTGAGATCGAATGAAAACAGCCACTTCCACTATCGCCTACTGCACCTTTGGCGGGGGAAACCGATTACTCTCTCATGCGATCCAGAGGTTTGGACGGAAACAAATTCTTCTTAGGTCTCAATTGAAAACGCTGTAGGATTACTTTCCGATCAAGCGAGCACTCCTCGGGTCGTACATCATATTTGTAATGGAACCATCGCGGATGTGCTGAACCACTTGGTCAATCACATGCAGTGGAACGAGAAACCACTCTCGTGGGCGCACCGGGTTTCCAAAGCGATCCGCGATGGTCAGGTCAAGCTGAGCATACGCGAAAACGCGGTGGATGATCTCTTCGAGCTTTGTGCGGCTGATGTCTGCCAGTTTGTAGGTCGCGACAACTTCCACGTCGGCCAGCAGATACGTCGCGTCATGGGCCGCATGGGCAATGCGGGCTTCCACCGAGCCGCCGGTGACGCCGATCTTGTGAATCAACTCCCGGTGCTCTGCAATGTAGGGCAGATTCGACATGCTGCGCAGCACATAGATCGTACCGCTGGCGATGTCATCTTCTTCCCACTTCTCGGCGAATAGCGGCCCGGCATTCGGCTCCGTGAGTCTGCGACCTGCCTCATCCTTGTAGAGCGCCCGTTGTAGCGACCGCCGTAAGAGATTGCTCTCGGTGCCGTTGGAGTAGATCACTCGCAGCCGTGCATCAGTTTCCCCATTCGGAGCCTTGATCGTCTCGCCGACTTCAGCGACATAAACAAGTTGACCACCCAGGATATAAAAGTCGCCCTCGGCAACGCTTGCATCTTTTCCAAACCGCCGCGACTCCCGCCGCCCAGCTTGCAGATCACTCTCAGCCTGCTCGAAAATCGGCTTGAAGCGCTCAAAGTCCCGGCAAGCAGCGCGGTTTGCAATCTCCTCTGCGGCTTGCCGTTCACTGCGCGGACTGACATGCTTCAAGACGGTGATGTCACTCTCGCCCTTTTCGCCTACTCCCAACTCGGCGAGAAGCGCCTCGTCATTGAGCTCATCCAACTCGGGCAGTTCTTGCCCCTCAGGCACCGCTAGCAGTCCGTATGAGTCTCGCCCAGCGAGCAGGAGCTCGCGCCTCGGGCATCGACCGCAGCCGATCCAGCCGCACGGCGTACAGCCGCTCAAAAATATCGAGTTCCTCGCCATGCTGAGGCACTCGGCCATTCGCCTCGAAGAATCGTTGAATATCCTCAAATCCCGCGATGATGCGCTCCTCGCGCGGAGTTTGACCGCCCGTCTTTGGCGGATCGGCGCTCACGCCAAGTTCGGCAAGCAGTTCGTCATCGGAAAGTTGATTCGTAGCCGTAGTCGCCTTCATTTGAACCCCAATCAACCCCTTCCGTTGGAAACATCCGTTTTCTGCTGGGCACGGTAGCGTGCAAAGGCCGCAACACCTTCGGCCATTCGTTTCTCCCAGGCATCTTGCGAGTTGATGTCTGGCACCCGGCCACGCTCCCGCTTAAACAGCAAGGCACGCTCCGCCAATTCACGCGCCTCTTCTACCGAGATGCTGATCTTCTTTGCTGCAATGGTCGTCTGGACCTGCCGCAGCGTTCTTTCATCCATCGCCTTCGCCAGAACTGCGTAGGCTGCCTCAAAGGGATTGATGCGGTCAATCAGGTCAATGTCGAGTTCGCGCACATCCATCGCATACTTACGAACTCCATCGATCAGCGCCGTATTCGCCCTCGCCTCGGCCTCAGCGTCGCCTCCGGCGCCAGCCGCAAGCTGTTTGGCTTGCTGCGTCAGGTTGAGGGCAGCGATAGCGTGCTGGCGAACCGCCTCCTGATCCTCTTCGGTCAGGTCCGGGTAGCGTTCGCGGACAATTTTGCCCATGCGTAATTGCGTCAGTTCCTCGGGCAGCGTGTTCTCATGGTCAAACAGGCCGCGCTCCAGCGCCGTCTTGTCTTGGACGAATGCGGTAATGACCTCGTTCAAATCCTCGCGACAGATGCGGCTTGCCTCGGGAGTCTTCGGCTCCACCAGCCCGTTGATCTCGAAATGGATCTGGCCCGTTGCCTCATTGACGCCGACATTCTTACCACCTTCCACGTACCCGCCGGGGCCGTAATCGAAACCCTCGATGGCTCCCGCATTCTTCGGCGTGAACTCAAAGCGCGGAGCCAATACCTGCTCCATCAGCAAGCTGGCCGCAATTGCCTTCAGCGTGTCGTTGATGGCATCCACAACAACGGCCTCGGCAGCGTCAGGCTCCGCTATCAGGTTGGTAAACCGCGCCCGTTCCTTGCCGGGGGCGTCGCGCGTCGAGCGGCCAATAATCTGCACAATCTCCGTCAAGCTGCTACGGTATCCAATCGTCAGCGCGTGCTCGCACCAAATCCAGTCGAATCCTTCCTTGGCCATGCCCAGCGCGATAATGATGTCCACGTGGTCGCGGTTGTTGCGCTGCGCCGGGTCTTTGAGTGCAGCCAGCACCTTGGAACGCTTAGCCGGGTCGGAGTCGTCTACCAAGTCCGCCACCTTGATTCGCCGACCGCCTTGCGCCGCTGGCAGGTCGATCAAGTGAAAGCCCGTGACCGCATCGACGCCCTTCCAGTCGCCCAGGGCATCCATGATCTCCTCGACCTCTTTGTGCTTGTCCTTCAGGCTCTCGCGCGAGTTCACATTGGGGATGTGGACAATCGTCTTCAACGCGGGGTCCAGCACCTTCATCACAGCGTCCAGATAGCGCCCCGTGTAGAAGAAGTAGCCGATGTCGAGGGACTTCAAATACTCGTAGCCGTTGAGCTGCTCGTAATAGGTGTATGTGACCTTGGCAAACCGATCTTCGTCCTGCGGGGCCAGCACGGCCACCGCATCGCCGCGGAAGTACGAACCCGTCATGGCCACAATGTGCGCCTTGTCGCGGGCGATGAATTGGCCCAACTGGCTACCGAGGCGGTTGTCCGGGTTGCTGCTGACGTGATGAAACTCGTCCACCGCAATCAACCGGCCATCGAAGGCTTCCACGCCCAACTCATCCACGGCAAAGCGGAAAGTGGCGTGGGTACACACCAACACTTGATCGCCGTTCGCCAAGAACTCGCCAACCGCCTTCACCTTGGACTGAGCCACTTTAGGCTCGTCCACACCCGGCGCATCGCACAGGTTCCATTGCGGCTTGACGGTCCAATCGGTCCAGAATCCGTTCTCGGTCAGTCGCTCGCTCGCGAAGCTGCCACCGATGGAGCGCTCAGGCACCACTACGATTGCCTGTTTGATTCCCTGATTGTGGAGCTTATCCAGTGCGATGAACATCAGAGCGCGTGACTTGCCCGACGATGGTGGAGACTTGATGACAAGGTACTGCTCGCCGCGCTGCGCGTAAGCACGCTCCTGCATCGGGCGCATCCCCAGCGTGTTCGCCCGGCTTGACGCGCCAGTTCGGGCCGTCGTGATGGAGACCGAGGGAATCCGTCGTTTGTTGGTCGGGTTGTCCGTCATCGTCATTGCGCTGTCTTCCTTGTCTTCTTGGCTGGCGACTGCGCCGCCGTCATCTTCGTGTACATCTCAAAGAGTTTTTCCAGCCGCTCGGTATCGTTGCGGAAGCGGCGTCCAATGTAGATGCGCTCCAGAACCTCGTCATTCTGCTCATGGGCATGGCGCAGGTTCTCGGGCATATTGTCCGGGTCGTAGAGATCGGCAATCGTCGCCGGGAAATGCGCCTCGCGGGCCAGCAGAATGTTTTCCGCGCAGCGAGCGAGACCGGCCTTATTCTGCTCCGTCAGCATTGGAACTGGAAAAGTATTCCAGCCAAGGGTATTTGAATAACGAAAGTCAGTTTTCAGTTTCCCGCAGACGGTCGCGATCCACACCAAATGTAAGCGTGAAGCGATCACCGCCATGTTCCACAGAGGAGCGTCATGCAGCGCAAAAGCAAGATTGCTTACGATGGTTCCCTGCGGTGAATATCCTACAGGCAGGTATTCGCGCGTCTCGGATGAGACGCTGGGAACTATTGTGACGGTCTCATCGCCGCGTTGGCGTACCTCACCGAACCTGTACGGTAGTTGCGCAAGTCCTCTGGTGGTTACTGGGTCACGAGGATTCCCTCTGCTTCTGGACGGCTGCAAAACGACCTCGCAGCCACTCGTTGCCTCGGGCTTCCTCGTACTGATCTTCATTGACCCAAATGCACCTTCTTTCAATGCCGCGGATGAATTCTTGCGATCCATAAAACGGTCGGATGAACTTCCGAGGGACGCCAAAAGTCTGGATAGCCTTTGTCGCATCCAATGAGTCAAGCAGCAAAAAGCCGCCGTCATTCGGCATGTTGCCGAAATTCATTTCTGCAAGGTCGCTAAGCACTTGCGCGGTCGGCTTGATTGTGATGTTTGGCCCAGGCACTAAATATGCATTAATGTTGTCTACCGTCTTCACCATAACGCCTGAGTCGTCTGTCTCGGAGAACAGTAGGCGAGTTTTAGTTGGGTGGTTGGAAATTCCTACTACCGCAACTGTTACACCGGCATTATGGCTGGCCAGGTTTGCCCACTTGAAAGAAGTGTGAGCAAATACAATCTCATGCCCCTCAGAATGAATAAGCGACCAGAGCGTATCGACCTGCCTTCCTTGGCAGATCGAATTTGTCGCAACGAACGCTGCTACTGTACTGGTTCGTCTTCCATAGTCAGCGGCTTTCATGAACCAGCCGGACACGTAGTCGAGTGACTTCCAATTATTTGTTCGACCATCGAAGACTGACTTTAAGTCAGACTTCTGCTCGTCTGTTTGCCATTGACTCCCCTTGTAAGGAGGATTTCCGCAGATGTAGGTCTCTCCGCCTTCGTTCTCAAAGTCGATCTCTGTCTGTTCTAGCGGCGTGGAAAACAGATCGTCACCCACCAGTTTTACAGTGCTCCCAGTCGATGGACAGATGTTTAGCCAGTCCAGCCGCAGTGCATTGCCGCGAATGATCCAATTGTCTTTCTTTAACGGTAGGAAGACCTCACGGGCTACCAATGGACCACGATACCGAACATCGCACTGAAACTGTGCGATGACGAGGGCAAGGCGGGCAATCTCAGCCGGAAAATCGCGCAACTCGATGCCGCGAAAATTCTCAATCGGAATCTCCGATGCGTGTAGCTCCTCCCCTCGGCGGCGGTTGATCTCCGCCTCAATGGCTCGCATCTCCTTATACGCAATGACGAGAAAGTTACCTGAGCCGCAGGCTGGATCAAACACGCGAATCCTTGCCATGCGCTTGCGCAGATTCAGCAGCATTCGGGGATTATCGCCCGCCGCCTCCAGTTGCGCCTGCAGATCGTTGAGAAAGAGCGGGTTCAGCACCTTGAGGATGTTGGGCACACTGGTGTAGTGCAGACCGAGTGCGCCGCGCTCTTCCTCTTCGGCGACCGCTTGAATCATGGACCCGAAGATGTCCGGGTTGATCTCGCGCCAACTGAGTTCGCCAGCGTGCAGCAGATACGTTCGCGCCATGCGGGTAAAGCGCGGTACGCCTGCTTTGCCTGAGAACAAGCCGCCATTGACGTAGGGGAAGCAGTCGGCCCAGCCTGGCAGATTTTCGGCGGCGCGGAGTGGAAGATCGATATTCATGGCGCGAAACAGGGTCTCAATCACCTGATGGGTGTTCGAGCTATCGCGCTCGCTCATCTGCTCGACGGTTCGTGTGAATAGCTTCGGTGCGTGGAAGATGTCGGTATCCTCTGCAAAAAAGCAGAAGATCAGGCGGGCCATGAAGTGATTCATGTCGTGCCGCCGCGCCTCGGTGGCCCACTCCGGGTTTTCCCTCAACAACTCGATATAGAGCTTGTTGAGCTTCCCCGTGGCCTTCACATCGATGGGGTTGTCCTTGATCTCCTTGATGGTGGAGATGCCGGCCAGGGGCAGGAAAAAGCCGAAATGCCGGGCGAAGTCCGGATAGTCGGAGGCGACCGTCTCGCCGCTGGCGAGGTCTTCGGCCTCCAGCGTCTCGCCGTCAGTGGCCAGGATGAACTTGGCTTTGGCTGCGGCGGTCTTGGGACTCTGGCGCAGCGCCTTGAGAGTCTCGCCGACCTGCCCGGATTTGCAGGTAGCGATGTGGATATTGTTGCGCTGGAGCACACCGCCGGGCAGGTCCGAGCCGTTCGACTCGCCTTTACGCAGACGCTTGATTGTTGTTTCTTTATTGCCAAAGGCCGCCAGGAAAGCAAACGGAAACTCCGCGCTTTCAAAGGGTTGAAGCGCGAGCGCCGATACCGCCGCCTCGATTTCGACTGCGTTCATAGGGCCAATTGCCTGATGGAACCGGATGGCGCAGCACCGAAGATTTTGGCGTCATCGTGTGGTTTTCCGACTTCATCATCATAGTGGATTCAGGTCACCGTGGGCCTCCAGCCTTCCCGCCCGCAATGAAGAAACGAAATTCGCGGGGAAACCATTAGATTTCATATTTATTACATATATTATATCAGATATATGGTATGATCCGTATATGCCGCTGTTGATGGTGGAGATGGGGAATAAGCATGGAAAAAGGGCGGCATAAAGTGCAAATGCTCACCGCAGAACAAGTGGAGGAGCTTCGCTCGTTTCTGGCTCAAAAACATAACCGTGCAGTGCGTTCTGGAGAAAAGTTGGTTGGCGGACGCGGTTGAAGCAGGGTTTGCGAAGGCTGGTTTGAGCCGTCCTGCAAAAGCTGAACCGGATGGACGGTAGGAGAAGAAAGCAAATGAGGGTTCAATCAATATGAGCACACAATTCCTGACTGAAGTCGAAGTGGCGCAACGAACGCACATCAGCCTTGCCACTCTGCGCCGGTGGCGGCTGGAGAACCGTGGGCCGATATTTCGCAAATTCGGTTCTCTTGTTCGCTATGCCGAGGAGGAGCTGGCCCGATGGGAGCAGGCCCAACCAAGCGGCGGCGAGAATATCGCCGAACGATTCATGCCCCAACCCGCGAGAAACATCGAGCAGGTCGCAAGATCGCGATGAGGAAAATGCGCAGATCGCAGAGGCTCCCAACCACGCCAACGGAATTCCGAGGAACCGCACTATGAATCGAAACATACTCGATTTTACGATGCGCTCGGAGTATAATTCAGACAGGAGGACTCCTATGCCCCCAGCAGTCAAATCGAAAAAAACGGTTGCGCTCCCGGTCAAGGCTCCAACGGCCCGTAAAACGAAGTTCCAGGCCGACCTCGCGCCATCGGAAGACAGTATGGTGCGGATACTCAAAACGGAGTTGCAAATGACGAGCAATACGGACTTTCTCACGGATGCTCTCGCCTTGTTTCGCTGGGCAGTCTCTGAGCGCAAGCGCGGCCATCGTATCGTCAGTGAGAGTTCGACAGGGGAACGCAAAATCCTGCTCTTCCCTCGTCTGGAGCGCGTTGCTCCGGAGGTGACCCTGCCGCATGTCGATATTCGCTGGACAGACAAGGAACTTGAAAGTCTCGCAGAGCTTGCCTCTGGTCAGCCTGCCGACCCCACCGACGCCCTCATTCGGGCCATGAGGCAATAGCGTGGCAGTCACCATCCGTCGTCTCGAAGAATCCGATGAAGTAGAAGGTTTTGATTGCGGAGACGAGCCGCTCAACAATTATCTGAGGCGCCATGCGTGGACGAATCAGGAGAAGGTTTCCATCGGCGTAACGTACGTCGCGGTAGACGAATCCGCGCCCCGCATCGTTCTGGGCTACTTTACGCTGGCGACCTCCAGTGTGCCCCGTGACCGCTTTCCCAAGAAGTACGTGCGCGGCTTGCCTCCCTACGACCTGCCGTTGATCTTGCTCGCGCGCCTGGCGGTGGACAAGCGTTTCAGTGGCAGGGGGCTGGGCCACGCCATGATAGCGGAGGCGCTCAAAATCACCCTGCGCGTGGCAGACGAGGTTGGCTGCCGGTGCATCATCACCGATGCTTATCCCGATAAAGCAGGATGGTATGCGCGTTACGGCTTCCTTCCCATCGAAGGAGGCGCGGCGGCCGGCCCGCAAAAGATGTTTCTCGATGTGCGCACGATCCGGCGCGCATTGTCGTCTGAATCTTCCTCTGCGGAAAGAAAGTTGGAGCCATTCGCATGAGCCTCTTCCGGCGTGGTGATGTTTGGTGGTACGAGTTCTGGTTCGCGGGACGGCGCATCCGCGAATCCTCAAAGTCTCCCTCGAAAACCGTTGCCAAAGGGGCCGAGCAGAAGCGCAAGCGCGAGTTGGAGGCAGGCTTTAACAACTTCACCGACCAGCGCCACGAGCGCATTCGCACGTTCAGCGAAATGGCCGACGAGTTCTTTGCCGCATACAAATTGCGGTTGCCGCAGTCTGCGGTATTTGCCGGGTACGCGGTCAATCATCTGAAGCGGCTACTTGGCGGCAAGATGCTGGTCGATTTCAACGAGGCTGTCGTCATTCAGTACCAAAATGCGCGCCTCGGTGAGAGCGCCGCGCCGAAGAGCATCAACGAAGAAGTCGGTTTTCTGCTTCGCATCCTGGGCGATCCGGGCGACTTGCTCCGCATCCGGCTCCGCAAAAGAAAGATGCTCAAGCTGAAGGTTCGCCAGACGGTCGGAAAGGCTTACACCCCGGCGGAAAAGGACCGGATGCTGGAAGAGGCCCGCAAGGCCCGCTCGCCACACATCTATCTCGCGTTAACGCTGGCGCTCAACGCCGGGATGCGCGATGCCGAGATCAGGAATTTGACTTGGGAGCAGATCGACTTCACAAAGAAATTTCTCGCGGTCGGACGCAGTAAAACGGAAGCCGGCGAAGGCCGTACCATCCCGTTGAATTCCTCCCTCTTCGAGGTTCTTTCCGACTATACCGCGTGGTACAGGGAGAAGTTCGGGGAGACCCGAGCTGAGTGGTATGTCTTCCCCTTCGGAAAGCCGAGTCCGAGTGACCCCACGCGCCCCGTTACCACGCTCAAGACGGCATGGAACAATGTGCGCACGAACGCCCAGGTGAAAGGCCGCTGGCACGACAACCGTCACACGCTCATTACCGACCTTGCGGAAAGCGGCGCTGGCGATCAGACCATCATGGACATCGCCGGACACGTTTCCAAACAGATGCTCAAACACTACAGCCACATCCGCATGGAAGCGAAGCGCCGTGCCCTGGAGTCTATTGTCACGGCGCGACCGGCCACGGACGAATTAGGCGAAACAGGGCAGGCCGAGGGGTACCCACATAAGTCCCCACATGGGTTGCAAAACCTGAGCAAACAGGCGGGCAAGAAGCGGGCAGTGGCAAAGAACGAAAACACTCCCACAGTCAACAATGCGGAGATTCTTTACTCAGAATCGCCCACAAATACGCAGCATTTTGATGTGGGGTACCCACAAAAGTCCCCACAGTCGGGCATTTCTGAGGATCATCGGGGAGTGAAAAGAGGCCGTAAGTCTAAGATTCTAATTGGCTCCTCAGGTAGGACTCGAATCATCAATCAAACGTATTTTCAACAATATGCAGGTCAGCGGATGACACCTTAGACCATGAAAAGCAGTCGTAATCCGATAAACAGAGCGCATTTAGAGCGCGGAAAAGCCTCTTTCAATCGCCTCATAGTCTTTCTCGGCCCGCGCTTCCCGCTCTTGTAGGGCTTGGGAACCTGAGCGCTCGAAGACCCCGCGATCTATAGTACGCGAGCAGCCGAAATCGTTGAACATGGATATTCCGGGGTCACCGAAGTTGCGGCTGCGCTGGTGCAACGCTGAAATTTAGAGCAGAGACGGATAGGAGCCAAAGGACAATCTGAGAAGGACCAGGCATCTCTTAACTATCGGTCTAAACGCTGCAGTCCGATAGATTCGATTTCGCGTCGAGAGACCTGCACGCCTTTTATGGTAGACATTCGTCTCTGTCTCAGGCGTTTGCGAAGAATAGACAACACTTCTCTGGGGATATTCCAACCTGTGAGTTGAACGATCCATCGCTCGCATTGCGACAACGATCCGAACCCCTCATAAATAGATTGTGCTTTTGAGGTCTCGACTAACAGCACTCTCAGCGTAGGGTCGTTCTCAGGCCCATGAAGGCGGATGATATAGGCGCGGAATGAAAGCCGGGCATCGGGAAGAGCACTATCCATTGAGGGAACCCCCGCCATTCTTGCTTTGAAGGTTCTCTCCCGCTGAGCCGATTATCAACTTTAATTCAATCGAAAAAGCCATGTCTGTCGTGCTGCTCCGGCTGCGATCTGTTGCGGGGAGTGAGCGTTAAGGTTTGCGCGGCTCGCCCGTGGGCAGAAACGCAACGCCGGAGATGCCTTCTTCCGAAGCCAGTACATTCCTGAGCCGCTCCGAATTTGCGCCGCTGCGGCATTCTGCTGCCACGAGCATCCGCAGCGCAGTGGCTGGAGTAGTATCCGGCTGCAACCGGAATATCCAAGGAATGTTTATTGAAGTTAGTGTTTTGTCGGCGGCCAGCGCCACCACCGGCACAAAGCTCTTCAGAGCAAGTTGCTCTGCCAGGTGGCTTGAGTCTCTATCGAGAGCGAGTATTGCCAGCGCGTGGCCGTCCATCAAGGCCTGAACCAGTTCTGTAGATGCCGCACCCCAGTTCTGATCGCTCTCTACCGGTAGCAGCTTGAACTCATGTCCCTTGATTGCGCTCGACGCAAGCTCCGCCTGCATCTCCGGCGAAGCGGCTACCACAGCCGCCTTCGGCCCGAACAGCACGATACTTACCGGCCCTGCCGGAAGATCCTTTTGATGCGGCCCCGCGTAGTCAACGCCATCCTCACCCACCCGTGCATAGGGCGCCTGCGGCGTCTGTGATGCGGCGGAAGATGGTTGCGGCGAAGCGGAAGACACTGGCCGCGCCGCAGGCGCTTCCATCGTGGCAACCTTGTAAGTGATCGCGCCATTGTGTACCGTGCCCAGGTACAACGGCGCCGTGTTCTTCTGGTTGGGATCGAAGACCATGTGCCCGGTTACGCCATCGTATTCCTCGATATCGGCCAGCGCATCGTGAATGCGGGCGCGATTCAGGCCGGCCTTGCAGATCGAATCCAGCAGCAAATTCATCGTGTCATAGGCCATCGAGGCAAACTGCTCCGGCTTTTCGTGGAACCGGTTCTCGAATCGGCGGTTGAAGTCCAGCCAGCGCTGGTCGTTGCGGGTGGGATCGTAGGGATAGACGGCCTCGAAGCCTTCGGCGGCATCGCCAGCCTCTTTCAACAGCGTGTCGCCCAAGGTGCGAAATGCGCCAAAGGCGCGCTGCTTCATCCCTGCCGCCCGCATCTGCTTTAGAATCGCCGCCGCCTCCAACTCGTCTCCGACGATGAAAACGGCGTCCGGGCGCGAGCTGCGGATCACCCTCAGTTGCTTGGCGTAATCCGTGTCGCCGGGCTGGAAGATCTGCTCCATCACCACCGGATGGCCCAGACGGCGCGAGACATCGAAAAACTTGCCAAGTCCAAAGCGGCCGTATCGACTGCTCGCCCTGAGAACCGCCACGCGCTTCAAGCCAAGCTCGGTATAGATGTGCCGAGCCAGCGTCAGATACTGTTGCCGGTCATCCTGCATGGTCCCGAGGTACCACGGAATGGTAGTCTCGGGAACGGTGGGATCGCTGTTGGCCGAGCTGACGACCGGAAGCTCCGCGCGCAGGGCCACGCGCAGCGCAATGTGCGTTGACTCGGAGCTGATCGAGCCGAATATCGCCCAGACCTGTTCGTCGTAGGCCATCTTCACCGCTTCATCCGAGGCCGAGCCCCAGATGGCCGCGTCGGTGGGCCGGACATCGCCATAGACCGCCTTCGCCTGCCAGTTGTTGTAGTCGTTATGCAGCATCAGCTTGAAGGGCTTGCCCCCGTAACCGCCGCGGGCATTGGCCTCTTCCACCGCCAACTGCGCGCCATGCAGCATTCGCAATCCAAGAACCGATTCCGAATTGTTCTCGATTGGCCCGAAGAAGCCAATGCGCACCTCGGTCAGATCCTTGGGCTCGGGGATATTTCTTGCTGCGCCCATATAGATGTTGGGACGCGTGTAGTTGGTGTCGTAGGGCGCCGTAAACTTGGCATAGGGTCGCATGTCGGCCGGCTCTCCTGCATAGGGCACAACTTCGCGATCACGCGGAGGGCCTGGCGGATGCGCGCCACACTCGCACACTTTCTTTCCTGTGTTCGTGTCCATATTCATGGCCGCATCCTGGGCACCGCAACGAACCGCTGCACCAGTAGCCAAGATGCCTGACATAACCAACAACCATCCCTTGCGCATCACAACAACTCCTTGTTGATTTCAGCCTGTTTATCCATCCAGAACGTCCATTAACTTCGAAAACCCGAGCCCATGCCGTTATCGCGATTCTGTGCCCTTACGGTTGACGAATCCCGTGACTCAATCCTTGCGCCGTGGCAACCCAGATATCATTCCCTTGAAAGTCGATGCCAAGCATGTAGTTATGCGCCGGCGCGGTGGTGACGGCGACGGGCGTCACGATGCCCTTTGCATCGCGCACCGTCATCTCCGGCTTGCCGTCGGTGAGCGAAGGGCGATAGACGGCCCAGTTCACGCCGTCGTAATAAGCAAGTCCCTTGTCGGTGCAGAACCATGCACGCGTGCCGTCCACGCCTTTGACCTGATTGGTAAAGTTAGAGGGCAGCCCGCTGTCCTTGACGAGAAAGTTGTGCCAGTAGCGTCCGTCATAGTGACTGTCGCCAAAATATGTGGCCGCCCATAAAACATTGTCCTTCTCGATATAGCTGACCGATGTGACGATCTCGTGGATCAGGCCCTGATCCTTGAATAGCACCGTCTCTGTCTCTCCGTCGGGATCGTCGTACCTGTCCCACTTCCCGGTCTTCTGGTCGTACTCCAGAACGCCGCTGCCCCAGATTCCGTAGTAGACCTTGGTCGGCGTGGCGGAGACCGAATAGGACCAGATCTCGAACATAGGCGTGTTGCGCTCGTTATAGAGCGACCACTGATTCGTGTGCAGGTTCAGCCGGCAAGCGCCAGCGGCCGTGGCGATCCACACGTTCTCGCCTTCGATGGAGACGCTGTAGACCACATCGTTGCTCAGCCCCGAGTTCAACTGCGTGAAGCTGTCGATGTGTCCGCCGGAGATGCGGCTCAGCCCGCCCATTGTTCCAGCCCACACATCGCCGGTGCGCTTGTCCAGCGCCAGCGAGAGCACGGCCCGATGCGCCAACCCGTCGGCGGTCGTGTACACCTTCCAGGCATGGTTCTCGTAGACCGCCAATCCGTTGTCGGTCCCCGCCCAGATGCGGTCTCCATCCACAAGCACCGCAAAGACGTGATCGTTGGGCAAGCCATTGGCGGTAGTAAAGTTTTCAAAGCGGTATAGCGGCATCCTCGGCGGCGCGGCAAGCGCCAGCGAGACAAAAGCAACTGCGCTGACTACCAATAGCATTGCGATCATACAGAGCTTTTTCATCACGTCCTCCTTATCGAGTCTTGAGGTACTCGATCAGATCGTTGAGTTCATCCTTGGTTAGGTCGTTGGTCCGGCCATGTTTGTCGTCCGGGTTGTAAACCGTCCATATCTCTTCCAGCGAGCGCGCCGACCCATCGTGCAGGTAAGGGGCTGTGAGCGCAATGTTGGTCAGCATTGGCGCCTTCAGCAGTCCTGTATTGTCGTTGGACTTACGCGTCCCCACGTCGAAGATTCTCTGATTCGTGCCTTTGGGTCCGCTGTGGCAATAGGAGCAACGATTGCTTTCCGTGATCGGTTTCTTGAACTTATCCACCGTGCGCTCGAAGATCGCCTTGCCTCGTTCCTGGGCTGGCGTCAACTCGCCGTTTGCCTGCCGCCAGCGATTAGGACGCGGAGCCAGACTCCGAACATAGACGGCCAAATCGGTAAGCATTCGATTATCGTAGTTCTCAGAACGCCAGAAGTATTTTTCAGTCCTGGGTCCGCATTCGGTGGGAATGTTAGGGTTGGTTCCGGTCCACTTATATGGCTCCGTGTCCGTGATGTCTTCAAGTAATTTATTGTCCACAGTGTTGCGGCCAAATCCATCAGGTTCCAAGTTCCATTGGATTCCGTCGAAGGTGGAATCGATGTGGCAACTGGCACAACCGATTTGGCCATGAAATGAGTAGCGCGAGGTATAAAATATCTGTTCGCCACGGCGCTGAGGCGAGATTGTTTTCGATCCATTTGTCGCGAGATCGGAAACCGATAAATTCTTGTGCTTGCCAATCAGGTTCTGCAAATCCTCAGAAGTGGAGGCATATTGACTTTGCGTACGGCCATCGACGTGGCATTTTGAGCAGGTGATCTTTCCGTCGGCGACGCTACTGGCTATGTTGAGATCGCTCTTTCTTAGATGTGGCGACGGGGTTGTTATTGATCCGGCCAGGGTGATGGTGGAGGCAACGCGATTGGTGCGCGTGTCGATTACGCTTACGGTGTCATCCAGACGGTTGGCAACAAACAGCCTGCGCCCATCACGAGAAAGTGCAAGGCCCCTCGGATTCAGTCCCACGGGAATGCGTGTCACAACATAATTGGCGCTGGCAGATAGATCCTGCGCGAAGGGACCATTGTGCGTGTGAATGAAGCGGAGTAGGCGCGGCACGTTGACCACGGTCACTATCTCCGAACCGCCGCAGGAGACGTAAATACGCGACTTGTCCGGCGCTACAGCGACGCCGAAAGGCTGCGAGGCATAGCGCTCCAGTTCATCCAGCGGAACTTCGACAGGCGTCTTGCCCACATCCGCGCCAAACAGTTCGAGCGAATAGGTGAAAGCTCCACCGTGTTCCACGTGCGCCAGCGGCACTAGGTTCTTGGGGTGATATTCGGCCGCAACGCCCAGCCGTCCATCGGCGGAGAGCGCCACGTGAAAGACGCCTGCAATCCCGTGCAGTTGAACGCGATCCACAACCACCGCGCGCCCCGCATCGATCACCGTGAACTCCGACTCAGGCGGGAGCCGATTTTCCAATCCGGTCTGACGCGGAATTATCTTCGGGTAAACATGAGTCACATAGATGCGGCTTCCATCTGGCGAGAGTGCAAGATAGCTGGCGCCGCGCCCAGCCAGCAGGCGCTTCTCCTCCACGCCGGTTTGGGCATCCAGAACGGCGATGTCGCTGCTGATTCGATTGGCCACAAACAGGCGCTTTCCCGACATATTCTCAACCACGCTCGACGGCTCTGCTCCAACCGGCCATGTATGGATGACTTCCAGCGTCTTTGTATCGATTACCGAGAGCGTGTCGTCCCAGGTGTTGGTCACAAACAACCTGTCTCCCTTGGGAGACAGCGAGAATCCACGCGGTACACGGCCCACTGCAATGTTCTTGATCAACGCGAAGCTGGTCGCATTCAGTACGCGCACCTCGTTGCTTTGCTGGCAGAGCACATAGAGCCGCGCGCCGTCCGGCGAAAGCATGACCTCAAGCGGCGAAGCGTAGTCTTCCGACGTGCTCGTCTCTATCTGCGCGGCTGCGCGAACATACCCGCCGGTCCACAGTGCGGCCGAAAGCAACGCCGCGCCCAAGGCGACAAAACCCGCACATACTCCAAAGCGAAATCCATTTTGCGCTTGCCGGCTCATTTAGGCTCCTCCACAGTAAGCACACGATCCACGGTCAGGTTTTCGAGCGTCTGTTCGCGTCCGCTTGGCCAATGAACGATCAGCTTCTCCACCGCCGACGCCGCGCCCAAACCGAAGTGCAGGCGCTCGTCGTTCTGCGACATATAGCCCGATCCAGCCACGCGCTCCGCCGTTTGGCGCTTACCTGCCGCAATGACTTCCACCTTTGCGCCAATACCGTCGCGATTGCTCTTGGTTCCCTTCAGTTTGATCGCGATCCAATGGCCAGTATTCGTCGAAACGTTGTGCAGCAGCGTTCCCTTCGATCCCAGATTCACCACGAAAGCATCCACTTTCCCGTTGGTATCGTAATCGGCGAAACATGCGCCGCGTGCCGTGGTGCGCACGCTCAGCACCGGGCCGGCCTCGCGCGAGACATCTTGAAACTTGCCGCCGCCCAGCCCGCGAAACAGCGTGTGCTCCTCCGGGATCAGGTGAATCAGCCCGCCGTGAAAAATAAGAATGTCGAGCTGGCCGTCGTTGTCGAAGTCGTATACGCCCGTGCCCCAACTCGCGTATTGCGCATTCGCTTGCGAGACGCCGTTGGATGCGCCAATGTCCTCAAAACTCATCTTTCCCGTGTTGTGCAGCAGCCGGTTGTAGCGCCCGTCAGTCACCCAAAGATCAAGCAATCCTCGGCCTTCGAGATCGGCAAAGACCGGCCCCATCGACGAAGTGGACTCGCCATTCTGTCCGTAGGCCGTGTTCGTATCGCTGCCAATCTCTTCAAAGGTTCCATCATGCTTGTTGTGAAAGAGAAAGTTCTCCGTGCGGTCGTTGGAGACATAAATGTCGTCCCACCCATCGTTATCGAAATCCGCAGCCGTCACACCCATCGTTCGGCCCACATAAGCGCCAATGCCCGACTTGTCGGTTACGTCCGTGAACGTGCCGTCGCAGTTGTTGTGGAAGAGCTTGTTGGTCTCGCCCTCGTAATCCAGCGGTCCCGGATAATTGGTCGGCGCATAAAATGCGCGATAGGTTGGATCGAACTTGACGTAACGGCCCACGAACAGATCGACGCAACCGTCCTTGTCGTAATCCAGCCAGGTCGAACTGATCGCCCAGCCGTCCACATTGATGCCGGCCTTCTTGGTCACGTCGGTAAAGTGCCCATTGCCGTCGTTGTGATAGAGAATCGTTTTGCCGTATCCGGTGACCAGCAGATCGACAAAGCCGTCGTTGTCATAGTCGGCTGCCGTTACGGCCATTCCATATATGTCCGGGTCGAGTCCGGCGCTCTCTGTCACGTCGGTAAATGTTCCGTCGCCGTTGTTGCGGTAGAGATGATTGTGTGGCAGAGGATTTGGCTTGACCTTGAGAGGAAACGGATGCACCGAATCGTCCAGCGGCCGTCCGTTCAACACATAGAGCGACTCCAGACCGGAGTTGTTGTAGTCGAACCAAACGCATCCTGCGCCAGTATCTTCGAGCAATGAACCCATCTGACGCGACCCATAACTGTGCGTGAAGTTAATGCCAGCCTTATCGCTCGCATCTTCAAAGCGAATCACCGGCGGCTGTGATGCGGCCGAAGGTGCCTTCGGCGCAGAAACCGGCCGTGTTGCAGCGGACTTAATCGGCGGAGCGGTTTGAGCCGTTAGAGCCGTCTGCGCGATCGCCATGGAAGCGACGCCAAATAGGACTAGAAAGCGATAGTACATTTAGTTGCCTCCTGGCGTTCCGTGTTGCGCATCGCGCGGTTCCTTCACGCCGGTAAGATCGATGGGCGTTGTGGTGCGTTGCAGCACGGTCGGCAAGCGATTCTCCGACGAGCGTTCCGGCCCCGTGTGGCAGCCCGTGCAGTAGCGCTGTTCTCCGCGACGAAGCCAGAACCATCCGTGCTCCTGCCGCAGTACTGCGCCCTTTTCATTAAGCAACGCAAAGCGAATTGGCTTATCGGCAGGAGTTTGCACAAAGAAGGAACCATCCGCCTCCACCGGGGCTGTGCCTGTGACGACGGCGCGGCCTTGAGCGTCCTGCATTTCCAGCCGCACCGATGCAGGCGCAACGCGAAGATCGCCTTCGCGCGAGAGGCGCGTGTCGAGGGCAAGCAGATTGGCATAGCTCCAGTCGTGCAGCCCAGAGGGATGTCGCTTGGGAGTTGTGCGCGCTGCAACAAGAACCGGCTCGACAATCTCGTCGCCGCTCTGTGCCAGCAATGTTTGCAGCGCCGCCGCGCCCGGTTTCCACTGCTTCAATGCGTAGTGCGTTCCAGCGCCGATTCGCACGCTCACCAGCCATGCGCCGGAATCCGTCTCTTCAATCGCGCCCGCATACTCCACGCGCGGCGCAACAATGGGTAACTCGTGCGCCAGAGGCGAAGTGAATCTCGCCAATGTTGCGCCGTGCGTGAACACCACATCGCCAGAGGCTAACTGTGTTCCCCCCCAGCGAGCCGTGACGTGATCGCAGCGGTAGGATTCAACTCCACTTCCGTCCGAGTAAACCAGAAACAGTTCCGGCGTCGCTCCGGAGCCTAAGGGAAAGCCGGCTTCAAAGAGAATGCGTCCATCCCTCAGCACATATGCGGGTATTGCGCTGGCGGGCAGGTAGCTGAGTACCTGGACTGCGGTGCCATCCAATTGTGCTGCTTCAAGTCGATAGCCCTTTTCAGTGCGGTGCGCATAGACTAGGCGTCCGCCAGGCAAATAGAGCGGACGGATGGCGTCGTTTGCATCCGCGACAATCTTACGCAACGAATGGTCTGCAAGGGCTAGTTCCCATACCTGCCATGGGTCGTCTGCAGTCTTCTTACCAGCGAATAGCACCGTCTTGGCGTCGAAGGAAACGTTGGCGTCCGCGGTAGCAGCAAAGCCCGTCACCAGCGGCTCCGGCTTGGATTCCGGCTTGTTCGCATGAATCACGAGCAATTGCGCGCCCTTTGGAAAGCGCTCTTCTCCGCGCAATGCCGCCAACGGTTCATAGACTGGCGCGGCAGTGACAAGAATATCTGCTGCGGGTCTTTGTGCCGGTTCGGCTGTAAAACCGCAAACCAGCACCAGCGCAAACGGAGCGGCAATCGTCATAATCCTTGCAAGGTCTCTCATCCAACTGTCTCCATGGCCAGCAACGACACACTATGGCCCCGATAAACTGCGAACCACGTGCTAGCGGCACTAGAACAGATAGCGCGCCGTAAAAACCAGGTTGTGATTGGTGGCGTGATAGGTGCTGGTGGCTATCTGCATACCAGCGCCAAAGGCCAGACCGATGCGGCTCGTCTTGTCTTCAGGACGGAATTTGAACTTGCCGAACATGAAGCCCGGCGTCACGAATGTCTGAATCTTGCCGTCGTTCTTGCCGCCGCGATAGAAAGTGGAGTTCTGTTCGATCTCCGGCCATGCATACTTGCCCAGGTGGTACTGCAACACCGCGTTCCATGTGACCGGGCGGCCCAGCTTGGAAGTGTCGCCGGTAGGTAGGACGATGTTTGCGCACGACTGCACATCGAAATGGCCAATGCCTTTGCCCACTCCGATGGTCGGCGCGATAGTGGCGTCGGTGCTGCCGTTCGAGTAGCTGCCTGTGGGGATCGTAGCAACTGCGGCGATACTGGCTACATAGCTGCCATGCTGCTCGTTGCCCGCGAAGGGGCGGTACTTGAGCGCGAAGGAAGTGTCTCCGGCGCCGTCTTTCGCGGTGGCTACATTGTGCTGAATGTAGGGTGGAAGATTGAAGTCGATTTCAGTATTGGCAAAAGGAATCAGGTTAAGGCCTTTGCTGTTGTCGTAAATCCAGGTTGTGGTGCGGGCGGCGGTGATCTGCCTCACAAAGTCTGTGCGCGCCACCTGAATCAATGAAGGATATTGCGTGATAAGAGGAACGCTCCATCCAGGCTGTTTGGACTGGGTTTGTGAGGCACGGGCCTGCCACTGGCTGAAAATCGAGCCCTGCGCATAAATCGTCGCGGGTACGACAAAGAGAGCAAGAAGGCTTACAGTTCGTATGTTCATTGGACTGTGAATGAGCATCAACCGTGCGGGCCGTGGACGCAACAATCCGTAGATGGAGAAGGGGCTACAACTTGGGATGTACGGAGTCGCTCATCCCTTGTGTTGAGTTTTATTACCTACTTTCGATGGAGTCTCGCCTCAACCCTTTGGCCGTCGAAGATTCTTTCTGCTTCCACGATACTGTTTTGCAACTCATACTCATTCGAATCAAGACAGGACGTCCATGAGCGATTTGTCCGCAGGGTCACTGGGAAAAGAATCGATTCGCGTGCTGGTTGTGGAAGACCACCACATGGTGCGACAGGGGCTGGTGGCCTTGCTCAATGTTGCCGATGGCCTTGAGGTTGTGGGCGAGGCCGAGGACGGCGCGGAAGCCATCACTCAATTCCGCAAGCACCAGCCAGCCGTTACGCTGATTGACCTTCGACTTCCGCGGCTGAGCGGCGTCGAGGTCATTGAGCGCATCCGCATGGAGACGCCAAACGCACGCTTCATCGTGCTTACCACCTACGACGGCGATGAGGACATCTATCGCGCCTTGCAAGCCGGCGCGCGCGCCTATCTGCTCAAGGGGATGACCTCCGAGGAGTTGATCGCGACGATACGCACAGTTCATGCGGGCAGATCGTACATTCCCTCGGCGATTGCCGGAAAGCTAGCCGGGCGCGTGGGTACAAAGGAGCTGACGCTACGTGAAATCGAAGTGCTGGAACAGATCGTGCATGGTAAGAACAACAAGGAGATTGCGGCCGAGCTCGTTATTTCAGAGACCACGGTCAAGACGCACATCAACAGGCTGCTGGGCAAGCTGGGCGTGACGGACCGTACTCAGGCTGCCACATCGGCAATTCAGCGCGGCCTGGTCCCGCTCGAATTCCTCAGAACTTCTCAATGAGCTGAGCAGAAACACAGGCATCCTCCATGCCTAATGCTTCCTCTGGCGCACTACGCAGTCTTTAGCCAGTTCTGTTTTCTCCATCCCCTTCACGGTTCGATTTGTTGGTGTATTCGGCTTGAATCCCGCGCCTCTTCTGCAATGATTCCACTACTACCCCCCGGCGTTCCTCCACGCGAACTCCTTTGGTTACTGCTGGTTAGCGCATGATCTTCCAGACGAATATACATATGCTGTAAGATATATCTGAAAGAGGAAACCACATGCCCGCCGCGAAAAAGGCCACCGCCCAACCGAAGCGCAGAGTCGTTTCTCCCATGGAGACGCGCACTCAACTCCGGCTCACCGTCGATTCCAAATTCACCAAGAGCCATTTCGGCCAGCTTTTCGCTGTGCTCAAAATCCGCAGAAAGAACGCCCTCGCGGAACACATCATCATGAATTTCAAAACCAAGGCCGCGCAGGCGCAGCTTGTTGCGTTCTATAACGGACCGTGGCTGAACATTCCATTTCAGAGCATAGACACCGCGTTCGTATTCCCATTGACACACGAGATAGCCGATGAACTGGATCGAGTCGGCGGAGAGATCCTCGGCGGAGTGAATCGGTCCAAAACATTCCGCGTGATGGTGGCCTATTTTGCAGCAGTCCACAAACTCAAGACTCCGGTTCAACCCACATTCGCATAGTCTCGTCAATACATTTTGCGGACGGCGAACGGATATCCGCGATCACGGGCTACCTGCCGCCTCTTTCCTGCTGGCGTTGGCGCGGCTTTGCCAGACGTTGAAGAAGGTGCAGGGCGTGTTGCATCTCCGGGTCAGTGAATTGGACGGAGATGCCTTGTTGCGCCGCAACCTTCGTGACCATCCGCTTCCACTCCACGCTGCCGTCACACGCGATGCGCGGTCCGTATTTCTGGACGGCCATCTCCAATCCAAAGAGGACGGCAGCCTTATCCTGGTTGAGAACAGTGACGATGCGTCCGCGGTCGATGACGGAAACTTGCCCGTTGAGTGCGTAGGACACGTCGCCGGTCTCGCGGTCAATTCTCCAGATGCGTGTCGCGGCGATCTGGTTGGCGAGCGATTGCTCCTTCTGTTGGTTTGCAAGCCGCTGCTGTGCGAGATCGGCCCAGTCTGTGCTGCCATCATGATCGGGCGCCGGGCCGATGTGCATCGCGTTTGCTTCCAGCCTAGCATCGAGCCGCCGCTGATTTCGCTGATCCGCATAGCGCCAGCCACGCAATTGTGCCGCCGCACGCGCATCGCCCTCGGCGGCGCGTGCGGCAACCCATGTGCGGAGGTTCTTCGGGAACTGCGCCTGGCGCGTCCTCTGCGTGGACATTTTGAGCGCCTGTGACTCGATGACGGAGGCGGCTACAGCCTCCGACAGCAAAATCTTTTTGGCTGGCCACGGTTGTGCCGACACGCGGATTTCCTTTTTGCGTTGCTTCAGCCGGGCGAGGGCCTGTTGCCGGTCCTCTCTGCCCTTCGCAGTAATGCCCTTGCAGACGCCTCTTTGCTGATTCCGGTATTGATTGTATTCGGCCATAAGAGCATTTCTCTCCCGGAGTCGTTGCTCTCTTCGTTCGTCGCGTAGCGCCTGATTACGAACGGTAGTACGTCCCGTTTGTGTCGGGAGAGGTTGAAGCGATGTCGATGGTTCCCTCCAAGAACCGAGAAGCTGTTCGGTCGCCTTACGATTCTCTTTACCAGCAAAGTTATGACGGAATACATCCGAGGCTTTCACGCGGATGGTGTGATCGATGGCGAGGACTGTGTATCCGCCCGCTTCGCCTTTCTCCATGCGTAGATGATATTTCGCAAGCAGCGTATGAAGGGCTTCCCACGAGGCGTTCCGGCGAGTTAGCAACGTTCGTACATGCGGAGCAACTTCTCGACGCACATAGGTTTGGAGGGAATCTTCATCGTGGTAATGCTCGTACTGTGCGGCGGCACCTGTCGGTTGCTGTTGGGCGGACCGAAGCGCAATGCGTTCGGATCGTGACATGCGCACAGCCTGTTGCGATGCCTCATCCCAGCGCATTGGACCAGGCGTGTGGGACCAGCCATGCTTGGCTTCAAGATGGCGTACTGCGCCGTCGAGTGTGAGCCAACTATAGGTTGGTGTATGCGCTCTGTAGGTCTCAGGGTGAACCTTGTTTACCATGGCGTGAATATGGAAATGCTTCTTGTCGTCGTGGGCAACGAGAACGAACTGGTGTTCCTTGAAGCCAAGTTGGTTCAGCGTGTACAAGGCGGAATCAACCCACTCTGCCCGCGATGGACGTTCGCCTGGAGGCCATGCAAGTTCATAGTGGAAGACCGCGTCGTTGCAGCGTGGGTTCAGAGATTCGACGCCTTTCATCTCCGCCGCCGCTGTGTCGATACCGACGAGGTTGTGCGACATTACGACATCTCCACGGAGAAGAGTCTTTCCAGTTTCCGGCTCGCGTTCCATTGTGAGGTAATTCAGCAGTCGCTTGAAACTACTTCCCGATTTCCGCTTACTCGGTTGGACCTTGGCGATCATTCTGAATCCTCGTCGTTCCTGACGATTGTCCGCAGCGTTGCGGTGATCCCTGCAAGAACCGAGTTCAGTTCACTGCGAAGTGTGCCTTCCTGTGGAAGGCCGGTCATCTGCATGAGCAGGTGCTTCTGAAGGCCGCATAGGCTGCTTAGGCGGGCGACTGCCTTGTCGCTTACGCGCGAATGAATTCGCTTGTTCAGCGAACATCTTCGCAAGTATTCGCTCACAGTGAGTCCGGCTTTCTGCGCTTGTGTATGCAGAATTTCCTTTTCGTCACTCGTGACACGAATGTGGATTTCCGATGTGACGCCTTGCGCTCGTTTTGGTCGTGGCATTGTGCCTGGTCCTTTCCGTGGGGTCTCGGGGCGTAGCCCTGAGCGAGATGCGCAACCATTTCTCCGAGTAGCCGCAGGCGGATTGGAGAAATGGTGGTGGAGACGCGAAACCCCGCAGGGGTTTTGTGGCTACAGCGCGCACCTCGCCGTGCCTCCTAACGATTCCGATTTCCAGTATAATACACATCTACGCGTAGTTATATGCTATTATCTACATGTGCCGTTCGTGAGGATAAGGATGGGAAAAGGGATGGGGAAAGAGCGACGTAAACCGCAAACGCTCACCGTAGAACAATTCGAGGTCTTTCGCACTCGCCTGGATGAGAGAGGGAACGTACCTCCCCCGCAACCCGAGTCCTACATGATGGGGGAGATCGTGCGGGGCGTGTACCCTCAGTTGAAAAAGTTGCGGGAGAACGGCTACACACTGAAGATGCTGGTCCGTGTTTTTGAAGAGAACGGCGTCACAATCACAATCCACGCTCTTTCTACCTACCTGAAGAACCTGGCGCTACCAAAGGAACACGCTCCGATAAAAGCGGCCAGTAAGGGAGCTGTGAACTCACCAACCGTTGAGGTGAGGCCTGGGCAATTCCAGATGAAACCGGACGTAACGCTGTAAGTAAGGAGAGATGTAAATGGCAACGGTTTTCTTTGTAACGGGCAGTGCTTGGCTGGTTGGCTATCTGCAACATCGGAGCACCCTGCGGAAGGCGATTGGTGATTCCGGCAATGTTCTCGACACATCTTCGGCCAGGTCTGTGGAGATGATCGCGGCAACCACACGGAGGAACCGCGTTCGTTTCCGGCTCAAGACACGACATAACCGTCCACGCAACCTCCGGCTTCCTGTGTTGCCGGAATGAGAAAACAGGCTGACATGGAAACAGAATGGCTTACCGCAAATGAGGCTGCCCAGTACCTGAAGGTAAAGCCGCGCACGCTGCTCCAGTGGGTACGCGAAAGGAAGATTCCCGCGCACCGGCTCTCCGGCGTGCAGCGCTGTGTCTGGAGATTCCGCAAGCATGAGCTGGATGCTATTCTGTGTTCGTCATCCGCTGAGCCTGCTGAGGGGAGGCAGCAATGAGGGTCCAGCGACACGCAAGCGGGTCTGTGCGCTATGACAAACGGCGCAAGACCTGGAATTACCTCTGGTATGACGGACCAACTCGCCGGTCAAAGCGAATTGGGACGAAGCAAGAATTTCCAACCAAGGCAGCCGCATGGAAGGAAGTTGAAAGCCTTGAAATCCAAGCAAAACCACCGGACGGAGACAAGGGAGACACGGTGCGGATCGTGATTACACGGTACGAAGCGGAACGGATGCCCTCACGTCAATCGACGGCGCGGGTGTATCGCTCTTTCCTGAACAACCACGTTCTTCCGAAGTGGGCCGATACGCGGATTCAGGACGTACAGCCGCGCCCGGTTGAATTGTGGCTCCGTGAACTGCCATTGTCGCCAAAGTCCAAGACGCATGTGCGATCACTCATGCACGGGCTTGTGGAGTTTGCGATGTGGTCCGGAATGTTGGACATCAGCCGCAATCCAATCTCTCTCGTCCAGAACATCGGCGCAACGCGAAGGGTACGCAAGGCGCGCAGTCTCACGGCGGAGCAGTTCCAAGCCCTGCTGAAAGAGCTGCACGAACCATTCGCAACGATGGCCCTGCTGTGCGTCTGCTTGGGCCTTCGCATCAGTGAAGCTCTTGCGCTTCGATGGGCTGACGTGGATTGGCTCGGCTCCCGGCTGAGTGTCCGGCGCGGCATTGTGGAGCAGGTCGTGGCCGATGTGAAGACGGAAGGCTCTGCCCGAACCTTCAATCTCACCAGCGAAATGCTGGAGCGCCTGAAGTCCTGCAAGCAGCGGTCCGACTTTTCGGGCGCTGAGGACTGGATTTTCGCAAGCCCTATCAAACTCGGCAGGCTCCCGTACTCCTATACCGGCGTGTGGCGGGAACTTGAGCGGGCGGCGGAGGCCGCGAAAGTCGGGCATCTCGGGACGCACTCCTTCCGGCACACTCACCGCTCGTGGCTGGACGCCGTGGGCACCTCAGTGGCCGTCCAGCAAAAAATGATGCGCCATGCGGACATCAGAACCACCATGAACATTTACGGGGACGTTGTAACGGATGAGATGGCTACCGCGGGAATCAAAGTCGCTCAACTGGCTTTTCAGGGAATCGGAGCGCAAGCAGAGCGCAATGGAAGCTAAGTTATTGATTCTTTGGCTCCTCAGGTAAAAGCCAAATATAGGTCCATCGAGGTTTGAAGAAGTTCACTGAACTCCATATAACATTTGTAATATCAATATTTTAATTTCCATATGCGTCCATAAACGTACGCCGAAATGCTAGGACAGCCTCGAAAATATGATGGTATTTTTGATGGTACTATATAGAGAATACTGCTATGCTTGTAGCAGTCGATGGGAGACTGCGATGGCACTCACAGACGTGAAAATCCGCACCGCAAAGCCCGCGTCTAAGGCATATAGACTGGCCGACGCTGGAGGCTTGTATTTGCTCGTTTCACCGGCAGGCGGCAAACTGTGGCGCTGGAATTATCGTTATGACGGGAAACAAAAAACCATGCCGCTTGGCAAGTATCCCGATGTGCCGCTTGCCGATGCTCGGGACGCCCACATGACAGCCCGGAGCGAACTGGCCAAAGGCAACGATCCAATGGCACAGCGCAAGGCCGAAAAAACCGCCGTGAAGATTCAGGTCGAAGAGGAAAAGGCCTGTGACGCGAACTCATTTAGGGCCGTGGCTCTCAAATGGCATACTTGGTGGGCACCGGGCGTAGACGGCGATACGGCGGCTTACATCCTCCGGCGTCTGGAAGCCGACGTATTCCCCGCCATTGGGCACAAGCCTATTACCGAGGTCAAGCCCTCTGAAATTCGCAACCTGATACTGGCGATAGAAAGTGGTGAAGGCGAAGGGAGGCGATTCAAGGGCAAAGGCGCTCGCGACGTTGCACAGCGTCAGCACGGCACAATTAGCCAGATCTACCGGTACGCTGTGACGCATGACCTTGCCGAAGTAAATCCCGCAGCGGCCTTTAAGCCAAGCGACGTTCTCAGCCCACGCAAGACGCGGAATCGCGCACGCATCGAACCGCATCAGCTTCCTGCACTTTTAGCCGCGATGGACGATTACGATGGACATTTGGTCGTCAAGTTGGCACTGAAACTCATGGCGCTATTGTTTGTTCGTACTGAGGAACTATTGGACGCGCCCTGGACAGAGTTTGACTTTGAAAACTTGTTTTGGAAGGTCGACGCCGACCGAACGAAGAAGGACAGGACACATCTTGTTCCTTTGTCCCGTCAGTCCGTAGCAATCCTGCGGCAGTTGAAACAGATGGCAGGCGAAAAGCGCTTCGTCTTTCCGGGCCTGAATTCGCAAACTGTCAACGGAAGCATCAACTCCAATTCACTACTGAATGCGCTCGCTGATATTGGCTATAAGGGTATTATGACAGGCCACGGGTACAGGGGATTGGCGCGTACGATCTTAGCGGAAAATGGCTTTGATAAAGAACACGTCGAGTTACAGCTTGCGCATGCGAATGATGACAAGACTGACGCAGCATATAACTATGCACTTTATTTGCCGCAGCGCACTGCAATGATGCAGTGGTGGGCCGATTTCTTGGACGCAGAATTACTCACTAGTCGGTAATATAGGCGACACTCGGGGCATTAAAAAAGGCTCTGACCAAACTGGGCATTTTCTTGATTGCGGCCAGTTGCATTTCAATCTTCTCGCTCAGCTTTTCACCCTTGCGTAGCGGCGTTCTGGATACCCCAGTCCGCTTTACATGACTCCAGACCAGTTCGTCCGGATTCAGTTCCGGCGCGTAGCCGGGCAGAAAGTGGATCGTCAGCCGCCCTTCGGTCGAGGCCACATACTCCTTTACCAGTTTGGTTTTGTGGGCAGGAAGTCCATCCACCACCAGATGAACGGGCTTGGTGCGATGGCGCATCATCTGCTTGAGCAACGTGACGAAGAGTTGGGCGTTGAGGCCGCCCTGATAGGTCGAATACCAGAAGGCACCCTTGGAGTTCACCGCGGATGCGGCGCTGATCCACTGCCGCTGACCGGGCCGCGCGATGACCGGCGTCTCGCCTTTTTTGCCCCAGGTCTTGCCATGCACGGTGTCGGCGCGAAAGCCCGATTCATCCCAGAAGTACACTTCGCCGCCTTGCGCTTTCGCCGCGCTGGCTATGGACGGGAAGGTCTCTCGCTTCCATTTCTCAATCGCTTCCGGATTGCGCTGATAGGCGCGTTCGAGTGGCTTCTGCGGCGTGAGTCCGAGTTTGGCGAGCAGTTCGCCCACCGCTGTAAGGCCAAGTTTCACACCAAGCTTCTGCTCGATCAAACTGGCGATCATGGCCCGCGTCCAAAGGCCGAAATCCAAACCGTACTGGCGCGGGTCTTTGCCGTTGACCCAGGCGAACACCTGCTTCTCCTGACGCGGAGTCAGTGTGCGCGGACGCCCGGTTGCAGGCCGCGAGCGCAGCGCTTTCAAACCCTTGCCAAGACTGGAGGCGACAGCAAGCCACTTGTAGATCGTGGTGCGATTGAACCCGTAAGAGGCGATCACTGACGAGGGCCGTTCGCCTTCGCGAACGCGTTCAACAGCCATCAAACGAATGGATTCAAGAGTCTTGTGATCGAAGGTGCGCCCATCTCGCTGCATGACTCATGATACGAAATTGCGGGCTTGATTACTACAATAATGTCGCCTTACTTGCCGACTTGTGAGTAAACAAGAAAAATACGAAGATTGTTACCATTCGCAAGACTGCATAGCCAACCGAAGCATTACGGTCAACCACGCTGATTTCACGCTGAACTTTCGAAGGCTGCGCGATGCCGTAGCTTCGCCGAAGGTCAATAAGGGCGACTTCGGAGAGCAGAACAGCATATTGGCACCTGTTCTGTCGCTGTCGGAGAGAATCGGCGGCTTAATGCTGCTGACATCTGAGAATAACCACTTCTTAGACGTCAGCCAGCCGGAAACACCCGGCGCAGCCGGCTTTCGTTCGGCTCCGACCAACCGGTTGTGGGAATGGTTGCAACAGTGATACATTGCAGGCGGAAGTGACGTTGAAGCGAACACCTGCGGAATCTGCGAGGTGGCAGAGACCACCTTGGATAAATGTTCCCGCAACCAGCTTTAGGCTGGAGGTTGGCATGAAGCTGTCATGGCCGGTGGTCGGCGGCCATATAGATGGTTGTTAGAAAAAGACAAAGTTTGAAAGAACTGGGCTTGCTGTTCAGAAAAGTCTATGGTACATTTCTTTCATGAGATCTTTTAGCCCGATGACCGCCGCGATGTGTTGTTGTGCAGCGATGTGCTGTGCGCATACATATTCTGGCGTGAGGAAATGGCTGGGCTAGAGCAAGATACAAGCCGCCGATTCTTAGGAACCCACCGCCAGAGTTGACTGGCAGGTGGGTTTTTTATTTGGGGATTAAGGCGGTTGCGGAAATAGAGGCACTCGCCAAACAGGTTTCAGGCAAAGGGAGAATGAGATGAGCATTCCTGAGATTCGTGTTGAGGAACTGAAAAAGCGTTTGGATGCGGGCGAGAATCTGTTTCTGCTGGATGTGCGCGACGAATATGAGTACGAAATCTCCAATATCGGCGGGCAGTTGATCCCGCTTCCCGAACTGGCCAAGCGCGTGAATGAACTCGACACTCACCTGAACATCGTGACGGTTTGCAAGATGGGGCCGCGGGGCGCAAAGGCTGCGCAGGTGCTGCACAAGGCGGGCTTCACGCACGTTTGGAATCTGAGCGGCGGCATTCATGCCTGGTCGGATCGCGTGGACCACAGTGTGCGGAAGTATTGAGTTTGTTAGAGAAGCGCCGGTGGCGAAGCGGCTAACGCGCAGGTCTGCAAAACCTGTATTCGCGGGTTCAATTCCCGCCCGGCGCTCCAAATTTTGCAACTGTTTTTCCTGTTCTTGAAAGCGAAGTCAGATTGAATTTCGCTTCTCGATGGAACAATATCCATCCATTGGCGACGCAGCCAACGACAGTTATGATTTTCATGTTGTCGCACCAAAAGGAGGCAGTCCGTGTCAGAAGAAGTAAGCCGAGTTTCGTTGCGTGAAGAAGCAGCCTTTCAACTTGCCAATGTCACCAAGACCGCTCCGCAGTTTGGGGCCATCACGCCGCGCTGGCTGGTTCGCTTCCTGGATTGGAAGCCGCTCGAAGCCGGCACCTTCCGCGTCAACAAAGTGAACGAGAGCAAGGTGATCGAATCGCTCTGCGCGCATGAGGATGAGTCGCCGCTGCCCACTACCTTCGCTGACTACGAGGATGCGCCACGCGAGTATCGGCTGGGCAGCATCAATGCGGTGCTGAATGTGCATACGCGCGTCTCCGATCTGCTCAGCAATCCCTACGATCAGGTGCGCGAGCAACTGCGCATCTTGATTGAAAGCGTCAAGGAAAAGCAGGAGAGCGAGCTTCATCAATAATGCCGACTACGGCCTGCTGAATAATGTTCCCGACGGGCAGAAGATCAAGACGCGCAAAGGCGCGCCGACGCCGGACGATCTGGATGAGCTGCTGGTGAAGGTGTGGAAGGAGCCATCGCTGTTTCTGGCCCATCCCCGCGCCATTGCCGCCTTTGGGCGCGAATGCACACGACGCGGCGTTCCTCCGCCGACGGTCACTTTGTTCGGCACGCCCTTCCTGACCTGGCGCGGCGTTCCGCTGATTCCCTCGGACAAGATCGCCATTCGCAGCAAGGATCAGACGACCAAGATTCTGCTGGTGCGCGTGGGCGAGAAGAAGCAGGGCGTGGTGGGTCTCTTTCAGCCTGGATTGCCCGGAGAGCAGAGTCCTGGTTTGTCGGTGCGCTTCATGGGCATCGATCAGCGTTCGCTGGCCTCGTATCTTGTCTCGCTCTACTGCTCGGCGGCCGTGCTGACCGACGATGCCATTGCCCTGCTGGAAGACGTGAACGTGGGTCAATACCATGAGTACAAGTGAGCCGTTGCCAGCCTCAATGAATGCGACTGATTGGGCCGCTGGATTGCGCGGGAGCGACGCGGTTGCTCCCGGCCTTCTCTCTCCGGCGCAGCTGGCGCAGATGGCCAATGCGATCTTCAACGAGTTGCCGGACGAGCAACAGTACCTTGCTGCAACGGCGGCCCGCGCAGTGTTGCCGCCGAACTCGACCTTCACCGGCAACCCATTTGCGGCTGTGCCTGCGCCAACAGCGCCTGCCGTGCCGGGAGTTGTTGCGCCCGTGAGCGAAGCGCAAAAGGGAAGTTATATCGCCACGCCGGAGAGAAGTATTGCGCCGGATGTGCGCTCGTCTGCTTCTTCGCTCTCGGCAGTTCCCGGCGGCGGAGTTGCGCCGACGGTTGCGCCGGAGTTTGCTTTCTTGCAGGATGCGCAACCGATTTTTGTTACACCAAATGCAGAACATGCAACTGCGCAAGCGGGCGCGAAGCCTGGGAGCAGCGATGAGGGATTTGCGTCGATTCCTGATTCGCTGTCGCCTGATTTTTCAGCGTCACAGGCAATTCAGCCGCCTACTCCAACGGTTCCCGGCACATTCGGCGTCGTCGATTCCTCGGCTGTTCCTACTTTTTCTTTTATCGAAGATGCGCGGCCACTTTTTTCTGGTTCGCTTCCTGGACCGGTTCCGGCGGATCTTTCTAAAAGCAGCAATCCATTCGCGTCGCCACTTGATTTGGATGCTCCACAGTTGCCCGGCGCAGTTCTACACGAGCCTGATTTTCGCGCGCCTGAATCGCAAAATCAGAATCAGCCTCGTTCGCTCGGTGCCTTGAATGTCGTTCCTGCCGTGATTCCCGGCGAAGGCCAACCGGAGCTGTTGGGCGATCTTGGCCTCTCGTCGTATTCATTCGACGTAGAAGCGATTCGCCGCGATTTTCCCATTCTGCGTGAGCAGGTCAATGGCCGTCCGCTGATCTGGTTTGACAACGGAGCCACCACGCAGAAGCCGCAGTCGGTGATTGACCGGCTGAGTTATTTTTACGAACACGAAAACTCGAATGTACATCGCGCCGCGCATGAACTGGCTGCGCGTTCCACGGATGCATACGAATCCGCACGCGAAAAGACGCGCCGGTTCTTGAATGCCGGCGCCACGCGCGAGATTGTCTTTGTGCGGGGAGCAACCGAAGCCATTAATCTGATCGCGCAGAGTTGGGGACGCCAGAACATTCAGAAGGACGATGAGATTGTCATCACCTGGATGGAGCATCACGCCAACATCGTTCCCTGGCAGATGCTGTGCGCGGAAAAAGGCGCGCGGCTGCGGGTTGCGCCGGTTGATGACTCTGGGCAAGTGTTACTCGACGAGTATGAAAAGCTGCTTGGGCCGAAGACGCGCCTGGTTTCGATTGCACACGTCTCCAACGCGCTGGGCACAGTTCTGCCGGTGCAGGCGATGACCGAAGCCGCACATCGCCACGGTGCTCGCGTGCTCGTCGATGGCGCACAGGCCGTCTCGCATATGCGCGTCGATGTGCAATCGATTGGCTGCGATTTTTACGTTTTCAGCGGGCACAAAGTCTTTGCGCCGACGGGTATTGGCGTTGTTTATGGCCGCTCCGAGGTGCTGGATCAGATGCCTCCGTGGCAGGGTGGCGGCAACATGATTCAGGACGTCACCTTCGAAAAGACGCTCTATCAGCCGCCCCCACAGCGCTTCGAAGCGGGCACGGGAAACATCGCGGATGCAATTGGCTTGGGCGCGTCAATCGATTATATGGATCGCGTAGGCATCGTCAATGTTTCGCGCCACGAGCATATGCTCTCGACGTATGCTACCGCAGCATTGCTGAAGATTCCCGGCCTGCGCATCATTGGTACGGCCAAGGAAAAGGCCAGTGTGATTTCGTTCGTGATGGACGGCCTGCGCACGGAAGAGATTGGCGACTATCTCAATCGCAAGGGAATTGCAGTACGCGGCGGACATCACTGCGCACAGCCGATTTTGCGACGCTTTGGCTTGGAGAGTACGGTGCGCGCGACCTTTGCACTCTACAACACCTGCGAAGAAGTTGATGCGCTGGTGGCGGCTCTGTGGGATCTGAGGCAGGGACGCTCGACGGGAATCGTGTAACGTATCGATAGCATTACTCGGGTGGATTCAGCACGATGAATCCGCCCGAATGACTTATATACATTCGATGAAAGATCGACGCTGGCAGAAGGCCAGACGCATCAAAGGCCAGCACACGACGCGATTGAACCACATCCACTCCGCGAACCGTCGTTGTGCCGATTCTGAGTGCGGTGTTCGAATAGATCACCGCACTCTTCGCGCCATTGCTGGTTGCCATTGATCCGCCCCATGGTTGCGACGAAAAAGAATTATGGACGGAAGGAAACAACTCCGGATATTTTGCTCCGGTATCCAACTGCAACTGCACTTTGTCTCGGCTCACTTCAGTGAACTCGACTGCGATCAGCAAACGATTGGTCGTGAGCGCACCATCGTGTTGTCCCATCGTCTCGAATCGACATCGCTCTCCCGCGGGGGGCGTACTGTCGAAGCGCAAAGTGCGTTCTTTGAAGTCGATGAGAAAGTCGAAGTTGGCAAGAAAATCCTCGCCAAGAACACCGCGTATACCTGGGGCTAGCATCTTTTGCCGAGGCAGTGTGTCTACGATTGCCCCTAGGCCGGAAACGGAAGCCGCGCCCAGGCGAAGATTCTTGAGTTGCACCAGCTTGTCCTGGCGTCTGCGCAGCATCCCGGTAAGAGCGACCTCGCCGATGGAGGGAGCCTGCAATTGGCGGGCGAGATCGGGATCAATCACAACGCGCGTGGTGCCCGTGTCCAACAGAAAGTTGAAGGGACCAGCTCCATTGATCATCGTCTGAACGATGATCAGATATCCATCGTGCAGCTTGAATTTGATGATCTGGTCCGGATTCTTCTCTTGCGCGATCACTCCTGCTGGAAGCACAAGTATCAGAAAGAAAAGATAGAACCAGGCGGCCAAAGATCGACTGGGAGGTCGGCTTTGATCCAGGCAACAACATCGAAGTGTCAGAGGACGGACCTTGACCATGATACTTTTCTCATCGGCGGCACGCGCAAATTGCTTGAACGTTGACCACCCCACGAATGTACTGCGAATCGGAGGGAATGTCCACCGCAGAGATTTTCTCGCTATTCAGGCCCGTCTTCTGTGTTTTGCGTCACCTCGTTTTTGTTCGTGCTGGATACCACTTTATCTTTGCCGTCGAAAGCACTCCGTCCCACCGCAGATGGTCAGTACTTGGGCAGCGACTTGTCGATCCGGTCGGCCCAGGCAAGAATGCCGCCGGCCAAATTGGTGGCGCGCTTGAAGCCTGACTTGCGCAGGAAATCGACGGCCTTGGCACTGCGCATTCCGCTCTTGCAATGCACCACAATCTCGCGGCTTGAGTCGAGTTCATGAATGCGCGTCGGCAGATCGCCCAGAGGAATCAGATGACCTTTGATGTTGACAATCTGATACTCATGCGGCTCGCGCACGTCGAGTACGAAAATGTCATCCTGCACGTCGAGACGGCGCTTGAGTTCCTCGACTTGAATCTCCGGAATCTTCGCGCTCGTTGCCGTTTCCGACTCTTCGCCGCGAATGCCGCAGAATTGGTTGTAATCAATCAGTTTGGTGACGGTAGGATTTGCGCCGCAGACCGGGCACTCCGGATTCTTTCGCACGCGCAGCTCGCGGAAGCGCATGGCCAGCGCATCGACCAGCACCAGGCGACCAATCAGCGGTTCGCCCGCGCCGAGAATCAGTTTGATAACTTCTGTCGCTTGAATCACGCCGAGCAAGCCCGGCAGCACTCCCAGCACTCCGCCTTCGGCGCAGGAGGGAACCAGCCCCGGCGGCGGCGGCTCAGGATAGAGGCAGCGATAGCAGGGACCAGCCTCAGTGGCGAAGATGCTGGCCTGGCCCTCAAAGCGAAAGATCGATGCGTAGACGTTGGGCTTGTTGCTCAACACGCAAGCATCATTGACCAGATAGCGCGTGGCGAAGTTATCCGTGCCGTCGGCGATAATGTCGAAGCCCGAGAAGATCTCCAGCGCATTCTGACTATTGAGGTACGTATCGAAGCGCTTGATTTCGACAAATGGATTGATGGCGGTAAGCTTGTCGATCGCCGAATCGATTTTGAGACGTCCGACATCCGAAGTGTGATGCAAGACCTGACGCTGCAAGTTCGTGTAATCGACCACGTCGAAATCAACCAGGCCGAGAGTGCCCACACCCGCCGCAGTCAGATACAAAGCAAGCGGCGAACCAAGACCTCCTGTGCCCACACACAAGACGCGCGCGGCCTTCAGCTTCTTCTGGCCTTCCAGCGTCACCTCCGGCATGATGAGGTGCCGCGAGTAGCGCAGAATCTCTTCGTTGCTCAATGTTGCCTGACTTCCATCAATCAATTCAGCCACTATTCATTTCTCCAAATCATTTTCTAAATTCATCTTGCGCTGAGTTGCTGCGCTCTATCGACCGCCGGCAACTGAAGGAACGATGGTGATCGTATCCGTTTCTTTGACAGGCGTTGCGTCCTTGCTCAGGTAGCGAATGTCTTCATCGTTCAGATAGACATTGACAAAAGAGCGCAGCTTACCATCCTCGGAGAAGAGGTGCTTGCGCAGATCCGGGTACTGGTTGACAAGATCGCTCAGCGCCTCGCCAACAGTGTTAGCGGTAACTGAAAGGACAGATTGTTTTCCGGCATAAGGCCGGAGCGGCGTGGGAATCAAGACTTTGATGGACATTTTCTTCCTTTCAAAACGGTTTTGAGCTGCGTTGCAATTGCTTTACTGAATGACTTCAAGAAGTTCGTCTTCAAAATGCTTGGCTTCGTCCTGGTCCAGCAACAGAAATGAATTCGTAAGAACGGCGCTGCCTTTTTCAACACTGGTGATGACGTATGAACAGCCTGTCCAATGCGCCTCGGCAAGATCCGTCGCCGACCAGCGCGCGGGATGATCGGGATGCGAGTGATAGAAGCCGACAATGTCGTGACCGGCAAGCATCGCTTCCCGCTGAATGCGCACCAGTTCCGAGGGACTGATGTGGTAGCGATTGGCCAGCGAATCGGTGCGCGTGTTTCCGCACGGCACCGCGGCTTTGACAGACTTTCCGCCATCCTCATCAAACTCGCCCACTAGCACTCCGCAGCACTCATGCGGATACGTCGCTTCGCCATGTTGCCGCAGTTGATCGTAAACATTGGTCGGTATCTTCAACGCCATGTTCGTTCCCTTGCCTTATGTGTTCTCATTCCAAAAATGCTCGCTCAAATACTTGTCGCCCGAGTCGGGGAAGATAGTGACGAGGACAGAATCCGCAGGCGCTTCTTGTGCAACTTTCAATGCGCCCACCAGCGCCGCCGCCGCTGAAACGCCGATCAGCAATCCTTCTTCGCGCGCCACGCGGCGGGCCATCGCGTAGGCCGCTTCTGTTTCGATGCCCAACTCCGCATCCGAGATGCTGGCATCGTAAATCTTCGGAACAATTGAGGTCTCCATGTACTTGGTTCCCTCAATGCCATGAAAGGGAGAGTCGGGCTGAAGAGAGATGCAACGGATTGCCGGATTCAACTCCCTCAGTCTGCGCGACGTTCCAACAAACGTTCCACTGGTGCCGAGAATGGCGACAAAATGCGTGACGCGTCCCGCCGTCTGCATCCATATTTCATCCGCTGTTCCGTGGTCATAATGTGCGCGCCAGTTATTTTCATTGGAGTACTGATCGGCATAATAATACTTCTCCGGTTCGGCAGCCGCAATCTCCTGCGCCTTGCGGATAGCGCCGTCCGAGCCTTCACCGGGGTCGGTGTAAATGACTTTGGCGCCATAGGCGCGAAGAATCCGTTTGCGTTCCTTTGATACATTCGACGGCATACACAAGGTAATCGGAATACCGTACGCCGCGCCCAGCATCGCGTAGGCAATTCCGGTATTGCCGCTGGTGGAATCAAGCAGCGATTTACCCGCGCTTAGGTAACCCGCGCGCAATGCTCCGTTCACGATTCTCAATGCCGCGCGATCTTTGACCGAACCGCCTGGATTGATCCACTCGGCCTTGGCCAAAACCTGCACGTGCTTCAGGCCGCTGGTTACGCGCTCAAGGCGCAACAGCGGCGTGCTTCCGATGCGCTGCGATAGATTGACACCCAATAAAGTCGTCATACGCTTTTGCCGTTCCATTATGCTGTGGTCTTTGCTTCTGCAGGAAAGCGGAGCGAATTGTCCATGCTGCGGTAAAGACCTTCGACGGCATGGAGCAGCTCGAAGACCTCCTCTTCCAATGGGCTCAGTTGCCCGGTATTTTTTTGATGCGCGTTTTGAATGACTGATTCAAAGCGCCTATCGATCAGCCCCGCTTGGATAAAATGCTTGGCGAAGTTCTCAAAGACAGCGGCATCCGTGGGCGCTTCAATGCCTCGCGTTATCAGTAATGCGCGCGCGCTGCGCAGGGCAATGCCGTAAAGAACCTCCTCGTTATGCCGATCGCCGGAGCGAAGTTCTTCGCGCAATTGCCTGGCGCCATTCAGGTCGACTTCAATCAAGTCGAAGAGTCCAGCCGAGCATTCGCCGAGGCCTCTTCCGACCAGCGAGAAGGAGTCCGCCGCGCCCCAATCCTGGTAGTAATGATTGTCTTTACTGAAGTCAGGAATCTGACGGTAGCGGCCAGCAATCTCTTGTAGTTCCTTCGTTCCATCTTCATCCACAAACGCAGCAAAGGATGGATAATTCTTCTTTTTTGCAATCCATATTTTCAAGACATCATGGACATAATCAGGAAGGTCGCGCGCGCTGACGCGGTCGATCGGTTTGGCTAGACGAGCTCTTCCATTGCCGATCTCCGCTCCAGCAACGATCATGTAGGCCGGAAACATATGCTGCCCGTTGCGGCCAACATTGCCGTAAAAGCCAAGATCGGCCAGCATATGCTGTCCGCAGGTGTTCGGACAGCCGGATAGGTTAAGCTGAAAATCGGCAATCTGATCGAGATCAAGAGTGGAATTGTTGAGTCTGTCGACGATGGCGGTCAACGCGCCTTTTGACAGGCAGATGCCTAGCTTGCAAGTGTCCGCGCCGGTACAGGCGATGGAGTTGCCGATGAAGCGTGGACCAGAGCCAAGCTCCGTCAGTTCGATCACCAGATGATAGACATTGGGAAGATAATTCTTGGGAATATTGCGCAGTCGCAAATTTTGTCCAAAGGAAGCGCGCAGCACAAAATCTCCAAAGGGTGCCAGAAACTCCGCCAGTCGAATGGCATATTGGTTCTTTAGATTGCCGAGAAAGACAGGAAGCCGCACCGAAACCAATTCAGATTGCTTCTGGTTTTCGACGTAGCGATCTTTCCATTGATAGAACTCTGGCGTTGTATTTTTCTCTGGAGCAAACGGCGGAAGAAGGCTGAACTGTGGCACCTGCTCGACTTGCAGCGGCGCGGGATTCTGACTGCGAACGAGTTGCAACTGTTCTTCATACAATTCTCGAAAGCGGTCTTCACCGAGTGTTTTCCAAAGAAAGCGCAGGCGCGCCGCATGGCGATTCTTGCGATTGCCGTGCTTGTCAAAGAGGCGCTTCAAGGCGCTGGATATGAGATAAACATCTTCAGCAGGAATGAACTCGTGAAGCAGATGGCCAACCTCAGGCTTGGTTCCGAGGCCACCGGCCACATACACACTAAATCCCTTTTGGCCATCACGATGTTGAGCCACAAAGCCGAGATCGTTGAATTCGGCATAGGAACTATCGGCAGGCGAATTGGAGAAGGCGATCTTGAATTTACGCGGCAGCAACCATGAATCGGATTCGGCAATCAACCGGCTGGTCAACGCAAAAGCGTAGGGGCTTGGATCGAAGACTTCATCGATGCCGACACCGGCGTCCGGAGAGATGAGAAGATTGCGAACCGTGTTGCCGCCGCCTCCGCGCGAAGCCAAACCAGCCTGCAACAATTCACGCATGACCAGCAGCACATTTTCCAGAGCTACATGATGAATCTGAAACTCCTGACGCGTGGTGATGTGAATCGCGTCGCTGCCATAGCGCGTGGAGATCTCTGCAATGGCGCGCAACTGGAGCGGCGTAAGCGCGCCTCCGGTTGTCCGAACCCGCACCATATACGTGCCATCCTCGCGCTGCTCATAGCAACCGAAGGGTACGCGGCGCACCTTCAATGTTGCGGCGTCGATCTCGCCGCGTTGATAGCGCGCGATGTAGGAATCCAGCTCATCGAGTTCGGCAGGAAGATTGTCCGGAATCTTGTAAAACATGGCTGCGTCCTCTGCAGAAATATTTCGTAAATCTTTCAATGTGTTATTCCCAGGCGAGACCTTGATGGTTATGATCTCGCCTGTGAATGGATCAGGGTCTACTGGTTGTCACCGGCCTTGGTAACTTTCTTGAAGGCATCGAGCAGCGATTGTGTGTCCTTGTTGCGGTGAATGCGCCCGTTCAGCACATCGTCCCAGGTGATGTATGGATAGAGATTGTGCGCCTTGGCCTGTTCTTCGTATTCGGCCTTAAGTGCTGCCAGCTTCTCCGGATACTTCTTGGCCAGATCGATGCGCTCCGTGGGGTCGTCGTTCAGGTTGTACAGCTCCCATGCATTTTCATCAAAAGGCTGCCTGCTTTGCAGATTTCCTGTGATAAAACTGCTGGGATACGCCAATTCGGCCTTCCATCCGTTGTCATAGATCGACCGCGAACCGAAGATGTAGTAGTACTGCAGCGTATGGCGAGTGGGGGCTTTCGCATCGTCAATCGAGTAAGCCAATGAAGTTCCTTCAATCGGCTGCTGCTTGATGCCACGAATTTCCTCTGGAGCTTTCACGCCCACCAGATCGAGCGTGGTCGGAAGAAGATCAATGACGTGGCTGTACTGGGTGCGAATTCCGCCCTTATCCTTGATACCTTTGGGCCAATAGACGATGAGCGGATTATGCGTGCCGCCTTCGCTGTTCGCATCCTGCTTCCAGAACTTAAAAGGCGTGTTGGCGGCCTGCGCCCAGCCTAGCGGATAATTTCCCTCGGTGGCGGCAGGCGTGCCGATCTCGCCAATCTTGTTCAGGTTGTAGTTGATATTTTCCTGTTCGGTGAGTGGCTTATTCCACAAAGAGCGATCTATATCGCCGTTCAATGTGCCCTCCTTGCTGGCTCCGTTGTCACCGATGGAGATGAAGATCAGCGTGTTGTCGAGCTGCCCGGTTTCTTTCAAGTGATTGACCAGGCGGCCGATCTCAAAGTCCGTGTAGGTCAGATATCCCGCATAGACTTCCATGAAGCGCGCATAGAGCTTCTGCTCCTCCGGCGTCAGTTTGTCCCAAGCCTTGATGTCGGGATTGCGCTCGGGTAGTACAGCATTGGCAGGAATCACGCCAAGTTTCTTCTGCCGCTCGAAGACCTCTTCACGATACGCATCCCAGCCCTTGTCGAATTTGCCCTTGTATTGATCGCTCCAGTACTTGTCCACTTGATGCGGAGCGTGCGTTGCGCCGGGCGCGTAGTAAAGAAAGAAAGGCTTGTCCGGCGCTGCCTTCTTCTGGCGGTCGATGTAGAAAATTGCCTTGTCGGTGATCTGATCGCTCAGGTGACGGCCATCGGGACGCATATGCGCCTGATCTTCCACTAAGTCTGGTCTGTATTGATCGGTCTGCGAGCCGAGAAATCCGAAGAAATGATCGAAGCCCTTGCCCGTCGGCCAGTGATCGAAGGGACCGGCGTCAGTCGCTTCTTCGTCCGGCGTTACGCCGTATTTGCCGACCGCAAAAGTGTTGTAGCCGTTGTCGCGCAGTATCTCGGCGATGGTTCCAGCCGTCGCGGGCAGACGTCCATCCCAGCCAGGGAATCCAGCGGACATGACGGTGTGGGAAAATCCGGATACGTGAACCGACGCACTGTTGCGACCGGTCAGCAGGGCTGAGCGGGTTGGTGCACAGATCGCGGTTGTATGGAAGTTTGTATAGCGCAGGCCATTCTCGGCCAGCGTGTCGAAGGTGGGAGTTTTAATCAGCCCCCCGAACGTACCAGCGGCGCCGTAGCCCACATCGTCAATCAGAATCCAGACTACGTTCGGCGCTCCAGCAGGCGCTTTCACTGGCTCCGGCCACCATTCTTTTGACTCTGCAAGAGTTCTACCGACGACGCCTTGGTATGGTTGTGCCGTCTGTGCGTGCAGTGGGAGACTGACGCCCGCCGCAAGTAGTAACGAAGAGGTTAATGCATTCAAAAAGCATTTCTCGTTCATAAATCTCCTGTCGAATTTGTGTCGGGTGCTCGAACATTCCGCACTAGCCGCCCGAAGATCCTCAATAACGCGGAGCCAAAAAACATCCGGGCTGCACTACTTGCTGCTGGCCTGTGCCGCCGCCGCAGCCTTTTGCCGATCGAGATACCACTGAGGCAGGTAGGTGTGATGAGTGTCCTTCATATCATCAAAGGTGAGGAAGGGAGCAAGATGATGGGACTTGGCTTGTTCTTCGAACTCGGCCTTCAACTGCTCCAGCTTCTCCGGAAACTTCTTGGCTAGATCGATGCGCTCCGTTGGATCATCGATCAGGTTGTAGAGTTCCCACTTGCTTTCATCCAGAGGCGGATTCACGACTGTGTTCTTGGTGAGAATGTCGTTGGGATACGCAAGTTCAGCCTTCCACCCGTTGTCGTAAATCGACCGCGAACCGAAGATGTAGTAGTACTGCAATGTGTGGCGCGTGGGTGCCTTAGCGTCGTCAATCGAGTAAGCTAAAGAGGTTCCTTCAATCGGCTGCTGCTTGATGCCCGCGAATTTCTTCCGGTGCCTTTACGCCAACCAGATCAAGTGTGGTGGGAAGAAGATCGATCACATGGCTGTACTGTGTACGAATGCCGCCTTTTTCCTTGATGCCCTTGGGCCAGTAAACGATGAGCGGATTGTGCGTTCCGCCTTCGCTGTTGGCGTCTGACTTCCAATAGCGGAAGGGCGTGTTGGCGGCCTGCGCCCAGCCCAGAGGGTAGTTGCCATTCTTGGAATCAGGCGTGCCGATCTTATCGATGTTGGCCAAGTTGTAAGCGACTCGATCCTCATCGGAGACCAGCTTGCCGCGATAGGATTTGTCGATCACGCCTTCTTGTGATCCTTCCTTGCTGGCGCCGTTATCGCCAATCGAGATGAAGATCAGCGTGTTATCGAGTTGCCCAATCTCCTTCAGGTGATTGACCAGGCGGCCAACCTCGAAGTCCGTGTAGGTCAGATAGCCCGCATAGACTTCCATGAAGCGCGCATAGAGCTTCTTTTCGTCAGGCGTCAGCGCATCCCAGGCCTTGACGGTATCATTGCGTTCGGGAAGAATCGCGTTGGCAGGAATCACGCCGAGTTTCTTCTGACGGTCAAAGACCTCCTGACGAAATGCATCCCATCCCTTGTCGAACTTGCCTTTGTACTGATCGCTCCAATACTTGTCCACTTGGTGCGGAGCGTGCGTTGCGCCGGGCGCGTAATAGAGGAAGAAGGGCTTGTCCGGAGCAGCTTTCTTCTGGCGGTCGATATAGAAGATCGCCTTGTCGGTGATCTGGTCGCTCAAGTGACGGCCATCGGGAGTTGCGTGCGCTTGATCCTCTACGAGATCCGGCTTGTATTGATCGGTCTGCGAACCAAGGAACCCAAAGAAGTGATCGAAGCCCTTGCCGGTTGGCCAGCGATCGAATGGTCCCGCATCGGTTGCATCTTCGTCAGGAGTGATGCCGTATTTGCCAACGGCAAACGTGTTGTATCCGTTGTCGCGCAGAATCTCGGCGATGGTGCCGGCCGTTGAAGGCACACGGCCATCCCAGCCGGGGAAGCCGGCTGACGCGGTAATGTGCGAGAAGCCCGATTCATGCACCGACGCGCTGTTGCGGCCTGTCAGCAAAGCAGAGCGTGTCGGGGCGCAGATGGCGCAGGTGTGAAAGTTTGTGTAGCGCAAACCATTGTTGGCCAGGTTATCAAACGTAGGAGTTTGAATTACTCCGCCGAATGTACTAGCAGCGCCGTATCCCACATCGTCGATCAAGATCCATACAACGTTTGGCGCGCCGGCAGGGGCTTTCACAGGCTCCGGCCACCATTCTTTTGACTCGGCCAGCGTTCTGCCCACGACTCCCTGGTAAGGCTGCGCCGTCTGCGCATGCAGCGGGAGAGTTGCGCCCGCCGCCAGGACTAGCGTTGATGTCAACGCATTCAATACGTTTTTCTCGTTCATAAATCTCCTGTTGCTTCGAGTCATTCAGAGATGACTTGGCGACCTGCCGCCTAGCGAATTCAGCAGTCAGTCCACGGCTTGCGTGAACTGACTGCAACTGAAACAAGCCGAGTTGGCAATGCTACTTGCTGTCCTTGCTCTGGTCCTTTTGCTGATCGATTTTCCACCGGTCAACATACCCCTGGGGCAGATAGGTGTGATGAAGACGCCCCTGAAATAGATCGTCCCAGGTGATGTAGGGATAAAGATGATGTGACTGGGCCTGCTCTTCGTATTCGGCCTTCAACTGCGTAAGCTTCTCCGGGTACTTCTTGGCCAGATCGATGCGCTCGGTCGGATCGTCGTTCAGGTTGTAAAGCTCCCACGCGTTTTCATCAAAGGGTGCATTGGCTGCGTCGCCGAAGTTAAAGTCGTTCGGATATGCCAGTTCGGCCTTCCAGCCGTTGTCATAGATCGATCTCGAACCGAAGATGTAGTAGTACTGCAGTGTGTGACGGGTAGGTGCCTTGGCGTCGTCAATCGAGTAGGCCAGAGAGGTTCCTTCGATCGGCTGCTGCTTGATGCCGCGAATCTCTTCTGGAGCCTTGATGCCAACAAGATCAAGCGTTGTCGGCAGAAGGTCGATCACATGGCCGTACTGGGTGCGAATGCCGCCCTTCTCCTTGATCCCCTTCGGCCAGAAGACAATCAGCGGATTATGCGTGCCGCCTTCGCTGTTCGCGTCCTGCTTCCAATACTTGAAAGGCGTATTGGCGGCCTGCGCCCAACCCAGCGGATAATTGCCTCCCGAAGCCGACGGTGTACCGATCCTGTCGATATTCGCCAGGTTATAAGCAATATTCTCCGCTTCATTGAAATCTTTGCCCCAAGGATTGCGGTCAATATCACCGTTCAACGTGCCTTCCTTGCTGGCGCCGTTGTCGCCGATGGAGATGAAGATCAGTGTGTTATCGAGCTGTCCGATCTCCTTCAGGTGATTCACCAAGCGGCCAATCTCGAAGTCCGTATAGGTCAAATATCCAGCATAAACTTCGAAGAAGCGCGCATAGAGCTTCTGTTCATCTGGAGTCAGCGTGGCCCAAGCCTTGATCCTCGGATTGCGCTCTGGCAAAATCGCATTGGCAGGAATCACACCCAGTTTCTTCTGACGTTCGAAGACTTCTTCGCGATACGCATCCCAGCCCTTGTCGAACTTGCCCTTGTAGAGATCGCTCCAATATCTATCGACTTGATGCGGAGCATGCGTGGCGCCGGGCGCGTAATAAAGGAAGAAGGGTTTATCTGGCGCGGCTTTCTTCTGGCGGTCGATATAAAAGATCGCCTTGTCGGTGATCTGATCGCTCAGGTGACGGCCATCGGGCTTCACGTGCGCTTGATCCTCTGTCAGGTCAGGCTTGTATTGATCGGTTGCAGAGCCGAGGAATCCGAAGAAGTGGTCAAAGCCCTTGCCGGTCGGCCAGTGGTCAAACGGGCCGGCGTCGGTCCCCTCATCGTCCGGCGTGATGCCATACTTGCCAACCGCAAAGGTGTTGTAGCCGTTGTCGCGCAAGATTTCCGCAATGGTTCCGGCGGTGGACGGAATCCGGCCATCCCAACCAGGAAAACCGGCGGAGACCGGAACGTCTGAGAACCCGGATTCATGCACCGATGCGCTATTACGGCCAGTAAGCAGCGCAGAACGGGTTGGAGCGCAGACTGCGGTCGTATGGAAGTTTGTATAGCGCAAACCATTGTTGGCCAGCGAGTCGAAGGTGGGAGTCTGAATCAGCCCGCCGAATGTGCCAGCAGCGCCATAGCCCACATCATCAATAAGAATCCACACTACGTTTGGGGCACCAGCGGGCGCCTTCACCGGCTCCGGCCACCATTCTTTCGATTCGGCGAGTGTTCTACCAACGACTCCCTGATACGGCTGTGCAGATTGCGCATGCAGCGAGAGACTAGCCCCCGCCGCAAAGATTAACGTAGAAGTCAACGCATTCAATACGTTTTTCTCGTTCATAAATCTCCTGTTGGTTCCGGTCATTCAGAGATGACTCGGTTAAAAGTTTGTCAATCGGGCCGGCGATATTAAACCGCAAAGATTGCGCGACCTGTGAAATAGAAGAAGGGATGACGATAGTTATACGTATCATCACAGCCATGCGCGACAAGTTTCTAAGCCAGCACGGCTCCATGCTTCTTCATAGGCGAGGCAGATGCAGCATTCGTGCTTCTTCTCGCTCTCGCCCACTCCATCACCCGCGCTGGCGCTCGATTCTGCTTCAGCTCGTCCGCCATGAAGCGCATATACGGATCGATGTGGTGGAAGAAATGTTTATAACCCGCGCAGAGATAGTTCAGCCCGTACTCGCCGGATGCTGTCTGCATGAAGCGGTGCTTGGGACACTCGCCGTTGCAAGCGAAACGCACATCGCATTCACGGCAATCGGAAGGAAGGCCAATCTCCTTCGCATTGCCAAAGCGCGTTTGCTGCGGCGAGCTCACCAAGCTCGATAAATGCTTCTGCATGATATTTCCCAACTTGTTGTCGGGATAAACGAAGTGGTCGCAAGAATAGACATCGCCATTGTGCTCGACGGCCAACGCGCTGCCGCACTTGGGAGAAAAGACGCAAAGCGTTTGCGGCACGCCATACCACGACTCCAGCGCAACGTCGAAGGCCTGCACGTAGACGCGGCCAACATCCTGAACCACCCAATCGTCGAATACCTCTTGCAGAAAGTGCCCAAATTGCAGCGGCTCAACCGACCACTCCGAGACAGCCGACTCCTGCCGCGAATACGGCTTGAGTAGCACCAGCCCGTTTGCATCTGGCTGTTTGGCAACTTGCTCGACGATAGGTATGAATTGCAGATACTTGCTGCCGATCTCCTTGAGAAATCTATATACATCCCGTGCGCGATAAGAGTTCAGGCGATTGACGACGGTGAGCGTGTTGAACTCCACGCCATGCTTCTTGAGAATGCCGAGTCCGCGCATCACGCGCGTGTGCGTTGGCTTGCCGCCCTTGTCCACACGATACGCATCGTGAATTTCCTCCGGCCCATCGACCGAGAGTCCGATGAGAAACTTGTTGCGTGCCAAAAACTCGCCCCATGCGTCGTCGAGAAGCGTGCCGTTGGTCTGAAATGCGTTGTCGATTATCTTGCCGCCGGAGTGCTTCTTCTGCAACTCGACGACGCGCTCGAAGAACGGAATCCCCAGCAGCGTCGGCTCGCCGCCCTGCCACGCAAAACTGACGTGCTGGTCGGGCTGCGACTGAATGTACTGGCTGATATAGTTTTCCAGCACATCGTCCTTCATGCGAAATTCGCGCCCGCTGCCGGCGTAGAGGTTTTCCTTTTCCAGGTAATAGCAGTAGGTGCAATTGAGATTGCAGATTGCGCCATGCGGCTTGGCCATGATGTGAAACGGCTTCATCGGAGTGCAGCTCTCTTCCTGAATCGCAATGCGGGCGCGCGCCCAATGAAAAAACCCACGAAGCAAAGGCTCGTGGGCTGGGATTGCGAAGACTCAGGCGATGCGAATCAGCTAAGATCGCATATGCGCGGCATTCCCACGAGGCTGCTCGACTGTCAGAGAGGCGACAGGGCAACAACAACAGCGGGATGCGCGGCGATGAAGCATGATGTTCGATTCCTCTATCCAGGCAATTCCTTGGCTATGCGAGGACCGATCCTGGAAGATCAACTATTTCGATGATGCACGGTGATTTGAAAGCTGTCAAGCGAGCAGATAAACTTTTAGGTCTTCTGAGAAATCGTCGGTCGCGCTTGACACGATCTTATCTTTGTGGCCAAATACAGAATATGCAGGAGCAGATCAACATCCAGGCAGCCATCGCGCCCGCCTCCGAGCCGACCCTCCGTCGCTCGTGTTGTTGACACCCGCTTTCTCTCTCCCAACCCATCATTGATCAAGCGCACGGGCTGCGCAGTGAAGTTTACACTTTGCTGTGGCTAATGCTCGCCAGACAGCTTTGTCAGGGATTACGAATCTTGAAAATCAATTGAATCCTTTGCTTCGCATCAGATTATTTGCGCAAATCGAAGCGAATTCATTCAGCAAATTCACGAAAAGGAAAAGAAGATGAGCATTCAAAAGAAGATTGCCCGCAAGACAGGAAGTTGTTGTCGCTTCACGCAAATCCCCGCAGCGGATGCGCCTTGTGTCGTGGGCAAGTGCATCGTTCCCGTCTAACGGCAGTGTGCGCGGAGCGCAATGCCATGGCCCACGAGTTGATCGTGGGCCATTTTTCTGTGCGGTCAAAGTGGATCGCATCTTTGGAGGCAAGTATGTCTGTTGCATTTTTTTCGTTGCGATATTTTGTAAAGCGAAACCTATCGCTGGCTCTGGCGGCGCTGTTCGTCATCGTGGCCGCTTCATTGCTGCAAGCACAGATCGTTGAAACCGGAGTCATCACCGGCGTGGTCAAAGATAACACCGGCGCGGTGATCCCCGGCGCTCACGTAGCGGTGCGCAACACCGGAACCGGATTGACCACCCTCACATCCACCGATGCACAGGGAATTTATGTAACCCCGCCGCTGCACCCTGGCGACTACACAGTGCAGATTGATGTTCCAGGATTCAGCAAAGTCGTTGAATCTGTCCGGTTGGAAGTTGGCCAGCGTGTTGCCGCAGATGCGAATCTGGCGGTGGGAACCGCAGCGGAGACCATCGAAGTCCAGTCCTCCGGCGAACTGCTGGAGACGGAAAGCTCCAGCGTCGGCAATCTCCGCACTGAGGAAGCCGTCAGGGATCTGCCCCTGAACGGCCGCAACTTCAATGAGCTGTTTAGCCTGGGCGCGGGCGCTATCCCGACGACAACCCAAGCCTCCAGCATTCCCTATACGCAGCAGCGCGGCCCCTCGTACTTCGCCATCAACGGCTCTCGCCCTCAGGAAAATCGCACGCTTGTGGATGGCATTGGCGACCAGGAGAACCATAACAGCATGACGGCGATCTTCCCGCCCATCGACGCCATTCAGGAGTTCTCGGAAGAGACCACCGACGCCGACGCGCGCTATGGACGCGGCAACGGCGGCACCATCAACGTGGTCATCAAGTCCGGCACAGACAAGTATCACGGCGACGTCTTCGAGTTTCTGCGCAACACCGCCCTGGACGCCAGAAACTACTTCAATACGACGGGCCGCCAAAGCGCCTCTGCGGCAAAACGAGTTTGGCGTCACCTTCGGCGGACCGGTCTTTTACAAACAGGCCAACCCCAAGACCTTCTTCTTTGCCGACTATGCCGGAAAGCGCTTTGCTCAGGGCCAGACGAACATTGACAGTGTTCCAAATATCATTATCACCGACGCGGGCGGCGTCGTTCAAAGCGCTGACTTAAAAGCGTATTTACCAACATTGAAATCCAAGGTGACAGCATCAAACCCGGATCCGCAAATCAAAAATCCAGTGAACGGAAAGGTCTATCTCGATTGGTTAACCCAAACTTCCAATCCGATTTTGAATACTGATCCTGGGTGGGATACGACGGGCGCAAAAATTCTGCAATTCTACGAGAAATATGCGCAGCCGAATATCGCCGGTGCGACGATCGCCAATAACTTCAGTTACAACCCGATGTTGATCATCAACGAAGACGACTTCGATGTGAAGATCGACCGCAAGTTTACCGAGAAAGACAGCGCCTTCCTTCGCTATAGTCAAGGCCATGACATTTTCTCCCAGCCCGGCGTCCTGCCGACGCCTCTGGTGGGCGACGTCATCTGCGGCCCAGCATCGGACCCCGCGCATCAGGCTGTGCTCAGCGAAACGCATATCTTCTCTCCGACCATTATCAACACTGCGCGCTACGGCTGGACTCGCTTCTTTGTCTATGCCAAGAACTGGGATGCGGGGTTGCAACTTGCGTCGCCTTCCAACCTCAACATTCCCGGCGTATATAACCCGAACAATCCCTTGTCGGACGGACTGCCGGTGATGACCTTCACGGGCTACACGCCGATCGGCGACGCCGGCAACAGTCCCACCAACATCGGAACCAACAACTATCAGTGGGACGACGATCTCACTCTGGTTCGCGGCAAGCACTCGCTGGATCTCGGCTTCGATCTGATACGTCTCGAATACAATATGTTCCAAACCGGCGCGGAGCACGGTTCCGAAGGCTTTACCATACGCTATACCGGACTGGCATGGAGCGATCTGCTCTTCGGAGCTCCGGCGAGCGGCAGCTACTCCTTCCCCTCTGAGGTCGGCTTACGGCAGAGCGATCTATCCTTCTATGCGCAAGACAACTACAAGGTCAGCAACCGGCTGACCTTGAATCTGGGTGTGCACTATGAGAACTTTCTCGGCTGGCCCTGGACCGAAGTCAACAACAAGGAATACGCCTTTGTTCCCTCCATCTCGACAACTGCCTTGGAACAGGTGGGAACCAACGGTATCCCGCGCAGCGGCCTGAGCGGCAACAACCTGAACTTTGCGCCGCGCGTGGGCGCTGCCTACAAGATCACCAACAAGACGGTCTTCCACGCTGGCTTCGGCATCTACTACGCGGCGCCTGACGTAGGCAATTCGGCCACTTTGTCGGCCAATGTCCCCGTGGATGATTATTGGGCGTTCAATAACTCGGCGCATATTTGGAGCCGCCGCCAACGGTACTCCATTCAACTATGCGAGCAATGGATATGCTCACACTCGAGTCACATCGGGCAGTGCGTTGCAACCCAACACGCCCGCCTTTGCCGTGGATCCAAATGCCAAAACTCCATACACCGAGCAGTGGCATGCGGCTATCGAGCAGCAGATCCCCTTCTCGACCGTCCTCAAATTGGCATATGTCGGCACGAAGGGAACCCACCTGGACAATTTGCGGGACATCAACGCGGGTCAGTTGGGATTGAATGGTGCGACCACTGTTACAGCGAATCGTCCCTACGGAAATCTTCCAGGAACCAATACCTATGTCTTCGCTCAGATCAGCGAACTTGAGACCCGGCAGGTTTCCAGCTACAACGCGTTGCAGGTTACGGCTGAGCGTCGTGCGCATGGGCTGAGCTTCCTAGCCTCCTACACCTACAGTCACGCCCTGGACGAAGGTTCGGGTGAATCGGCCTCCGTTACGAATCCCTATAACCTCCGTTACGACTACGGAAATGCGGACTACAACGTGCCAAATCGCTTTGTCGCCAGCGCGAATTATCAGTTGCCCTTCAAAGGCAGCGGGCTGCTGGGACCGCTGGAACGTGGGTGGCAGGTGAACGCCATTGCGCAGTTCTTCGATGGCCTGCCGTTTTCCGTCGCTTCGGGCACCGCGTTGGGCGATGGACTGTCGCCCCGCGCGCAATTGCTTCCCGGCTTCGGCAACGGATCGCTGCCTAAAGGACAGCGCACGCTCGGGAAATGGTTCAACACCGCGGCCTTCGCGGTCCCTACCGCGGGGACGTGGGGAAACTCCGGTCGCAATATTCTTCAAGGTCCGGGTACAAAGACGGTGGACTTCTCGCTCTTCAAGGATACTCACTTGACAGAATCGAAGGTTCTGCAACTGCGCGCGGAGGCCTTCAACCTCGCCAACACGCCGCAGTTCAATAATCCGGCCGCAACCGCTGGCACAGCCGCCAATGGAACCATCTCTTCGGCAGCCTCTGAATCAACCTTTCAACGCACCGAGCGTCAGATTCAGCTCGCGGCCAAGATCACCTTCTGATCGGCGGGGCGTTACTCAGCCTGTTGATCCTCAAACCATCCGTCGCGGCGCTCAGAAGATCGAGCGCCGCAATTGATGTATTCATGGTTTCTTGCCAAATAAAAAAAGGATATTCATCATGCAATCATCGACTCAAAGACTTTTTTTCAGAGTCCCATATTTTCTTCTTTTTCTGAATGGGTTGATCGCTGCCGCGGCTGCCGCGCCGATTACGCTGTCTGCGCCAACCGTCATCCCCGTGCGAATTGTGAAAGCAGTGGACGCAAACAAAGCAAGGCCTGGTGATCCGGTCACCGCAAAGACGCTGCAAATTGTTTTTCTGCCCGGCGGCGGGAGCTTTCCCAGAGGAACAACCTTGCTCGGTCACGTCGTGGAGGCTCATCGATTGCTGATCGATTCCACGCCCTATGCGCGCCAGAAGCCCTCGCTGCTCTCCATTCACTTTGACCGCATCGTGAATGGCGATCTTATCTTGAATGTGAATCTCTCTGTACGCGCTGTTGCTGATCCGATTGAATCCGAACAAGCAGCGCGCCCTCAATACATGGATGAGGAAGATGCGCGCGGAATCATGCGGTTGATTGGAGGCGGCGAGTTTGATCCATTCACCGAGGCGATTCGATCAAGCGATGGCGACATCATCGGATACAACCGTCAAAATGGAGTCTTCGCCCGCCTTCTTCCAGGAGTTGATTCGGCATCTGGTTCCACGCTCTCCTGCCCCGCTACAGAGAGTGAAGAGTCGGTCTCTATCTTTTCTCCGCGCGCCTGCGGCGTCTACGGCTATGCCAACACGGTTCTGGCTGACAATGGCCAGAATGGCAGCGGAACATTCACTCTCGCCTCGCGACAGAATTCGGTCAAGCTCTATGCAGGCAGCACGGCCCTTTTGCAGGCAGTGGATGGGAAGCAGCCCAGCGTTGCGCAATCGCTCCCATAACCTGATTTCAATCTTACATTCCCCAGGAGGTCACAATGGAAATCACAACCCGTAGTCTCTGGACTTTGATGCACGGAATGGGCTTCGGCGCGCTCTATCTGCTGGCTTGCTCAGGCGCGATTGTCGCGCTCTATCAACGATATTCAACCGAACCTCCGCCACAGAATCCCGCAGGCAGAGATCGCTTCCTCGGCATTTATCTGAGCATCATGGCAGCACTGGCATGGCTCACCGTTCTCACCGGAACCTACATCATCTATCCGTGGTATCGCGCTGCGCCCCCCAAAGACACGGTCTGTCTCGGCGCTTATCCGCGTTTTCTTCTTCTCTCCCACCCCGCAACCAGCCAGTGGCACTTGATCGGCATGGAGTGGAAGGAGCACGTAGCATGGCTGGTTCCCATCGCGATTACAGCGGCTGCGGTAATCGCCATTCGATATGCCCGCGATCTCAAGCATCATCCGCAGCTTCGCTTCGCGCTGCTTGGATTCACTGCGCTGTCGCTTTTCGCTGCCGGCATCGCTGGATTCTTCGGCGCCATGCTCGATAAAAATGCCCCCGTCGATGGTGGCCAAACAATTCAGTTGATCAAAGGAGAATAATGATGAGCGAGCAGACAAAGACTGTCTCGGAAATATCCGCCAACCTTCCCAACGGCTCCGGCGCGGCCGCCATTCTTTCGGCAGGCATCGGCTCGTTCGCGGTGGCCGCCTTCGCAATTGCTGCCGACAAATCCGCATTCGAGAAGAACCTGTTTGTCTTTTACAAGCCTACCGGCGCGCTCTCCGGCGAAACCACTGTGGCCATTCTGCTGTGGCTTGCCGCGTGGGCAATCCTCGAATGGCGCTGGCGCAAGAGGACGGTTTCTCTGCGGCGAATTAACGTCATCGCGTTTGCGCTTCTCGGTCTCAGTGTGTTGCTGACCTTTCCGCCCATCGGCGATCTGTTTTGAGAGGCAACGCGATTTGATCGTGGAATCGCTGTGGAATCGCGTTGCTGCTTGAAATCATCAAATGTCTGAAGGAAATCAAATCATGCCCCTGAGGACGATAAATTGGTTTACGAGAATATTTTTTGTCGCGGTCGCGGCCATTCGCCTGCTATCGGCGCAGGCCGGTCCTCCTTTTCAGACGGACGATCCGACGCCGGTTGACCTCGGGCATTACGAGGCTTATATCTTTGGCACAGTGGACGGAACTCCAGTGGAGATTGACACGACTGGCCCAGCCTTTGAGTTCAATTGGGGCGCGATTCCCAATATTCAGCTCCATGCGATTCTGCCTTTGGGCATCGCTCGTCCGCTGAACAATCCCGTCTATCTTCCTGCCGGTGCGGGGCCCAGCGCCTTTGGCTTGACGGATATGGAACTGGGCGTGAAGTACGGTTTCATCAAACAGACCAAACGCCGACCACAGATTGGCTCATTCACCATGTTTGAGATTCCCACCGGCAACTCTACGCGCGGACTCGGCGTAGGCAAGGTCTGGTACAAACTCCCTATCTGGGTAGAAAAAGAATTCGGCCCCTGGAGCCTTTGCGGCGGCCTTGGCTATACTGTTGTTCCGCAGACGCAATATCGCGATTATCTCTATGGCGGATTTCTCGTGAAGCGCGAGATCAGCAAAAAGCTTGAGTTGTCAGCGGAGGTTTTCTCTCATGCACGCGAAGGCTTCGCCACGGCACAGACTCAATCCTCCACGATGATCGACGCGGGCGGCTATTATCACTTCAAGTCGCCGGGACTGCAATTGCTCTTCGCCTACGGGCACTCGATTGCGGGACAGACGGAGAACTACGGCTATCTTGGCCTATACAAAACATGGGGAAAAGACAGAGTGAGAGGCAATTGAAATAAAGGTGATATGCTCCAGTCGAGACCATATTAGCGAAGTATTTGTGGTGTGTTTGCCTCATATATTCCGGCAACTTAGTAGCACTCCGTGTCACACAGTTACCTGTCCGTTCGGTTTTAAGCCCTGAATGACGAGTGTAACCGCTGCAGCGCGGGTCTTTACCCGGATGCTTTAGCCCCGCGATGAGAATAGTGCGATCTGCCGATAGACATACATCCACCCAACTTCACAATGTCGCTTGCTAATCTTCCATCGACGCTCCAGCATCTGAGAAATGTTGTTTCTCAGATACCAGGTTTTCATGAAAAAACCCATTGACAAGGATCATGATAATGGAACATATAGCGCAATGGCATTATGAAATGCGAACAACCAGGGCGAAAAAAGCTCACAAGGCTCATTTTGTGGCACGTGGGGTCGATGAAGCTTTATGAGGGAAATCTGCCTTAGGAGGGGCAGCAAAATGGCAACAACAAGAAATAATACTAAACACGATCAACAAGCGAAGGGAGAGAAATGAGCTTTCAAAGTCGCACTTACAAAGCTGAAATTTTTGTCCCAAAGAAGGATGAACGCTACGTTGAACTTCGGCAACTCGCCGCAAAGAAGCTGAACACATTTCGGAATCATGTCGCAGGACACGGTACCGAGTATGTTTATCTGGGTGGGGAACTTGAAACAAAAATACGATTCTCGGACCATGAGAACACCTCCCGACTCCACGATGAGCCGGACATTAACATTGTGGGGAGGAACAAGCTTACTCCTGAAGAGTTGCAAGAACTAGAAGAGGAAGTCAATTATCCGAGGCTGTGCAAGAAGACCGCATTTGCCAAACATTGTGGTTTGACAATCCAACGACTCAAGAAGTTACTCACTGCCGAGTGCTATGAGAAGGTGTGCGAAGACCCCATCTACTACCCAAAAACGCATACCGAGTTCGTCATAGTCGAACAAGCGTTTAAGATTCTCGAACAACAGGGGATTACTGAGCGTCATCCGGTAGCTCAGGAAACTTGGACAGCAGAGGATTACACAGGAGGGTGACACCGACATCGGGACAGCCCGATTGCACAATTAAAACCGAGCAGAAGCAGAGTTCGCCTTGCACATATTCTTGCCGGAAATCCCTACCGCTCTCACCCCACGACTAGCGGACGTTCGTCTGACGATGGCGACCGGTATCCTCCTTGGCATTTCTAAAACGGCTTTCATGGCGATTTTCGTCTCGGTCGACGGCGGCTAAACGAGGCTTCATTCGTTGCTCAAACAAGAAGCGACGACTATTCAGGGGTTGTTGTTGTAGGCTAATTTCTCGCGTACCAGTTCCAAGGGATCCTGATAGTGCTGTGCCTCCCTGCCGACAATTCGCTGAGAGATATGAGAAGCCTAGCTAGTCCGGCGGGCTGGACTTCTCCAGTTTGAGATCGAGATCACATTAGGTCTATGCAGCAGCGCATAAGATCTGATGAGTATGGGAACTCCGCACAATAGGTCCCCCGAAACGCCGTTTCGCTCGAGTGAATTCTGGAATGACACCAAATCGCCGGTTCGCTCATTGAACGCAAATTATTCCCGGAAAGTCGCCATCGCGACAGTGATATATCCCAACCGTCGCCTCGATTATTCACACTCCGATACGGCAGCTCGACGAGATTTGACGTCGCCCCACAGGGACGCAACTAAAACGGCAGGTATCCGTACCTCTCAGCAGCGGAGAGCATCGCATTGAGAGTTGGAGCATACTCGTTCGCTGCGAGCCGACGATTCCATATGTTGGCACTCCTTATTTGGCGCGCCATATTGCTGCTTGGACCGGCCTTCACAATCAGCGCATCGTCGCGAACACCCGCCTGTACTGGAGTAAGAATGAGAGCTGCAGCTCTGCGAAGATCTTCGCGCAGAGGAACGCTCCATGGCTCCCGCAGGTGCTGTTGAGATGCAATTGCCAGCGTCTCAATACTGGTTTGTTGCAGAGCCTCAGTCGTAACGGCCAAACCTCGGCGTAGGATGTCGAAAAGGCAGCGAAATGCCCTTTCTGAGATTTCACGCGAAGCTTCACGCAATGGAAGCGGCGCACCCTCGAACAGATCCCGTTGCGAGATGAATTCATCAAGTCCGGGATAGTTTGCCTTGACCAGGCCCAGTTCCTCAAGATTTGGGTTGGTGTACCGCCAGCCTCGACGCTGGTCAGCCCAGATCCGATAAGTCAGGACCTGACCGATCGTTCGCTCCGCCTCAATTTGGCGCATACCGATGGCATCAGGATCAGCCATCCATTCCTTGCGCCTCTCTCTATTGGAGGCAACGAACCCCAGCTTCTGTCGGACACGAGTACCGAAATCTTCCTGAGCAAGACCTTCGGGTCCAGCGGACCTTGCCGCGGCAAGAATGGCGCCTCGTAATAAGGAAACAAACAGGAAGTCATTGAAATGACCTGCTTGCAATGCTGCATCCTGTCGGTTGTCAGTGAAGGCCAGGAGCTTGCGCTTGTCCATTTGAATGTTGCGCGCGGGCTCATTCATCCAGCGAAGTGCGCTTGAAGCAAGAACAGTTGTAGCTGAGCTACGGCCCTCGGCAGACAGGCCAGCCAGTTTGTTTATTTCCCGGGCTTGCGATGCAGGCTGGTCTTTGCATGCCGGGCAGAAGCGAAACTTGCCCGGAATAAACCAGGCCGAGATCCCATTTCCGCCAATGGCGCCAGAGGCATCAACTGTGATTGCTTCAAGCTGAAAATTCCTCTTGTCAGTGCGAATTCTATCTACACCACCTCGCGATTCACGCCACTCCTCGGGATAGTCCTCCGGGTTTCCGGCGAACTGAAAATCCTCGTCATTCTTTCGAAGCGGGACTATGTACCCGGCACGTACGTCTGGATCCGCATCGTCCAAGGGGCTTTCATCAATCGCGCGGGGTATGGCTCGCTCAGTGCCAACTTCTTTGATTAGAGAGACTGGATGGAACTCCTGCCCGCACCGGCGGCAAAAGAACATCGAATACAGCCGGGCGTCCGGAAGGTCGGGGTCAAACCTCTGCCCGTCGAGAGTAACCTGCCGCCTCCCCTCCCCCAGCAAAGTCGCATAGACCTGGCCTGCACCCGACACGAATCGATGGAGTTTGAAGGCAAGGAACGCGCGATTTCCACTCCCTCCTCTTTGAGAAGCGGGCTGGCTCATGAGAGTGAGCATGGCCTGAATCTGAGATTTGCAAACTGCCGGGTCCCTTTCAGTGAGTTCTGAAAGCCGCTGGGCGGCGGCGGCCAGTGTGGTTGGCACCCGCCGCGAGAGCTTCTGACCATCATCAAGTCCAATTTGGAGTTCAATCCAGACTGCCAAGGGATGCACTTTGAGTTCTTCGTCCGTGAGAACCTGAGCTGGCTCCTGGTCAAGAACGCTGGCCAGCGGGGTTCTAAGCTCATCGTTCACGCGCAGTTTCGGATCTGTTGCTCGATTCAGGCTTTCGTCTATCACCGCGTCGTTCGGGATAGATGTTCCAAACAGGCGAGAGGCTACGCCTGCGACGGCCGCGGCCTTGGCGTCAATGCCGCCTTCACTCGCCATCGTCGCCGAGGTCCCAATGCAAATGGGATTCTTGCCCCGGCAGAGCCGGTCACGGAGCCTGCGAACCAGCATCGCCACGTCCGCGCCCTGACGGCCGCGATACGTGTGAAGTTCGTCCAGAACGATGTATTCAAGACCCTCTGCATTCGCAATCACCTGCCGGTCCCGCTCACTTTGCCGGGTCATCAATAGTTCAAGCATCATGAAGTTGGTCAGAAGAATGTCAGGCTTGGAATGCCGAATCAGATCGCGTTCGTCTTGGTTCTCCTGGCCCGTGTAGCGCGCGAATGTGGGACGAAGGTGCTCGGGCAGGCCGGCCTGGTCAATGAACTTCTCCAGTTCGCTCATCTGGCTGTTGGCCAGCGCATTCATCGGGTAAACAACGATTGCCCGAGTTCGACTGGTTTCTCCCGCCGCCCGTCCACGAATAGCCGAATCGATGATAGGGATGAAGAAGCATAGCGACTTCCCCGACCCCGTTCCGGTCGTGACGACGAAGCTCTGTTTCTCCTTCGCCTTTGCGATTGCTTGGGATTGGTGTCGGAAAAGTGTAAGCGGCTGCCCATCGATCCGAAATACTTGTTCAGTTTTCTCGTGAAGAGTGCCCTCGGCTACAAGTTGCGAAATGGAATCTCCGACCTGAAAATGTGGGTTGATGCTGACGATCGGCTCCGGCCAGAATCTGCCGCTGGCATAAACCTGGTCCACTTGACCTCGAATGTCTTGCGCACGAATGGTGGTAAAGGAGCGTGCAAATCGTTCGTAGTCCCGGACAAGAGCAGAATCTAGATCAAATACATCCATTGGAGATCCCCGTGGCCTCTATCCATCAAATTTGAGCCATCGGCCGAGGCGTTGAGGCGCCGGTTAGCCCATGAACCGAAACGCTGCTCATCTGGACGCAGATCGGCTTGATGTTCAATGAGTTACCTAAGCATCATCCGACATTTGCCATCTCATTGTCCAAACTTTCGAAATGAGAGCTCGCTAGATCCATATAAACGAGCCACTTTCACTGGACATTCAGAGCCAGATATGCCGCTACAAACAAAAAGCCCGTGGGTATCGAAGTGCCTGCTCTTACGTTGTTTACCCATTGTAGTTCTCCAGAACCGACAATCGCTTCCGTGGCCTGTATTAGGCTGTCCGAATCGGTAGTCACGACGATGGCTTCCCTTCCCAAAAAGTTTGGTCCCAGTCTACCGTTGAATGCACCGCGATTCCTAGCGACCCAAGACGATCGCCCCCTGTCTCGCGACGAACTCCGCTGTAGCCTGCTCAAGTTATCGCAGGAGACAGCCCAAACGCTCCAACATTATCAACTGTTCTCTATAGGCTATTATTACGCAAGTTGCGATACGCGCGATACGTTTTGTGCTAACTTATTTGAATCACCACACCTATATGAGTACGCAAGTTGTGTATCGCGGTATTTACCACCTCCCTAACCTGCCTGTTTGTACTATTATTCCCCTTCAGTGATACTATGCCTTCTCTAAATCGTTGCGCAGACAGTGTTGCATTAAAGTTACATAAAGGCAAACAAGGAGACTTATCGGCTGAGAATACTTCTCCCATCTGATCTGGCCTCCTTGTTCGCAATACTGTAAATAAATAAATGCAGCTAGCCTTGCACATAAATGATGGCTGCAGAATAAAAGTCTCCATCTCCATTATCGCCAGTAAGGATCCGGTCCGTCCAAACGCCGGCCGATAGAAGGATATCGTTGCCGCCATACTCGACCCATGGCGTATTGCCGGTAAAGCCAGGCGGAATTGTTGTGAATTTCCCGGTCCACACTAATGTGATAAAAAAGCGGCCTGGCGTTTCAACTGACCACTTGCCGGCGGGTATGGTGTGGGCTGCAATTGCATTTTCGAGAGCCACGATGGACTCAAATCGGCGGGGATACGTTTTGTACATATAGAAGTCGCTTTCTGCGGTTTTAGATGCCGCTGTTGTTATGGGTTTGGATGGATATTTTCAAAGCCTCTCGCAAGTCTTAATTGATAAAGCCGCGTATTTCCAGACTTTGCTAATAAACAGAATATTAGTGGTGATATCGATATAAATCCATTTTCGCCACCGCGCGCGGATGGGCCGGATAACTTAGGCATGGTAAGGCGCTATGCCTCACCATGCCTCCTTGATACAGGTCAGTTATCGCCTGCGAGGAAAGCTTATCTTATTGCGCTGTACAACTGGGCTGGGAAACTGTAGTAACTTCTTTTTCTCTTTGAAGATGTCGGGTTGCCTCAGGCCTAGCTGCGAACCTGAATTGGCTGGTCGCAAAGGAAACTTCAGAGGCTGTGCAAATCCGGATCTTGAATACAGAGGTTTAAAGAGCCTTTTGATGAGCAGGTCGGGCAAAGCCTCCACGGCAGCGTCATTGACGTAAGCATGTCGTATCCCATCTACTTCCGACGGGGGCAAATAAACCCAGGAGCCTTCCCCATGAAGAATTAGGCTTGGATCAGAATTGCAAGAAAGCCTCATTGAGAATCCGTTGGGCCACTCGAAGAACGCGTATGTGCGCGTGCCTCCGCAAGACAATAAAGTGAGTCCATCCCAGATATCGCTGAAACTATGTCTCGCAGTCTCAGCAAGTTTATAAAGTGCAGCAGCGCCGCGCGTTCCAACCATCTCAGCAACGCATACTCCAGAGGCGGATCCGGTTTGCAATCCGTAACCAGAATTCGGATACATTGACGGGACATTCTCAAGAATGGAGGTATCGCTTGTTGCCGTCCCGATCAGCGCATCTGCGGCAAACAGAGAATCAATCTGTATAGGAAATATTTTCCAGCCCCGTTTCGCGGCGTCTCGAATCGCTTGAGGTAGCTTGGCAGCGTTGGCCTGTAAATCTGGACTTTGTTTCCTGTCGTTAGAATTGACAAGAAAAAGTCCTTTTTGCAAATATGTAGAAGCATATTTCATATGGTTCCTTTCTTGGCGGACAGCGAGCGCTGCCAGGTTAGGGCTTGAAAAACCAGGCCATCTGGTTGATAAGTGGATATGTCAAGGCGAGTGTCTGAATCTTTGTATTTGGGATACTGTGACGGTGCGTCAGACGCACCGTCACGCCTAATTTATCAATGGTTAATTTGCTACTGATTGTTGCTGCTTCGCTCCTTTAACGAGCAGAGTGATCTCGGGATGTAAACAATCGTGCTGCGGCAGGCCATGCGCCGCGCGTCAGGGAATTTCTTTTCCCACAGGACTATCTCATGTATGCAGTCGACAAAGCGGACAATATTCGATGTTCATGGCATTATTTATGACTTGCAATAGATAATCGAATACTCATAGTCAGCCGTTTGTTTTGAGCTTAGAATACTGTTCCTCGGTCAGCTTTAGCAGAACACCTCCCCATCCTTTTTCAATTGCCCGGTCAAGTGCTTTGCGCTGCCTCATACATCGCAAGGCTCCGCCCCGCTCTGAAGCCTCAACCACCTTATCGGGTGACGTAAAGCTCAGAGTTCGCGGCAAAGTGGTCTGATGATCATCATCAATAAAACGGCACATCCAGCGGCCGTTCTTCGCATGATGAAAAAGCATTTGTACGCAGTGGCAAGAGTTCTGATGAGGCGAATTGTCCGAAACAGATGAAAAAGGGAGTACGATTCCTGCCGCCGATCCCCCCGTGTGGACATCGGGTATTGCTCTGCCTATAGAAGGTTGCGGAAACGGCAGGATATTGCCTGATGATTGTGCATTGTGCGCAACAAAGAATTTTTTTATTATCCATCTTGGAGCCGGCGCCAAAGGCGTCTCCGGATCGCGATAGTTGTACTTGGCTCCGGCAACGTTAGTAGAGGGTGGGATAAGTACCCAGTCCCCGTCCCCACGAATGCTCAGCCCCGGTACTATCCTCCTGTTTGCAGTACGTAGGGTCATACCTTCCGGCCACGCAAAAAATGCGCAATTTGGCACACCTAGTATTGCAGATTCGAGTGTCTCTCTCCAGTCCGTTTCATCCTCGTATTTCATAGTTATTGAAAGAAATGAAGTAACTCCTCTCTCGTCATCCGCCCTGATAGCGAAGACTCCAGATGCGGGTCCGGTGGCAAGGCCCCAGTTGCTGCTCGGGTTTTCGTGCGCTAGTTGTTCCAGAGCTGCTATGTCACAAGTTGCGTTTTTGATAAATGTTCTTGCGTAATCAGATCTACCGGCTACTGGCACCGGAAACAATTGCCAATGCCGGTTTTCCGCCGCATAGCGTATTTCGCAGGGAAGTTCGAGTGCGTTTCGTTGGTTATGAAGCAGTGATTCCATAGTTCTCCTATCTTTCAGCTAACCACAGCCAGGATTGGCAGTAGTTAGATAGACGATAAATTGTGTATTGTCGGTAGGGTCGTTTAATATACTCGGGAAGGTCGATTGATTCTCCATACTAATTGAGCCTGGCGATCTCTTTGGTGATATATTCGAATGATGTTTAGTTAATCTGCCATTCCGATTCATGGATAGGAATAATAGCTGAGGAAAAATAGTGGCCAGATTTATTTCCAGCCACAAAACGACTGGCAGATAACCCGGCATTACGAAGGATCACATCGCCCCCAAGAGACTCCCAGGGGATTGCCCCATCGAAGTCTGTTGGTACTTGTTCTGATTCGCAGATCCAACTCAAAGCCAGGAATGATTGGGCTGAATCGATTACCCATCTTCCAGGCTCAGTGATACCATTAAATCGCGCAATTGAAATCTGAAGGGCAAGGAAGGCATGGTGACGAGAAGGAAGTTTTTTATGCATATATGACTCGCTTTCTGCGGCGAATGCCGCTATGGTTATGGGCCTGACTAAAGCACGATAAAGTCAGCGCAGTAACATGAGTAGTCAGGCCAGTTAATTGGTAAGTGGACGTGTGGGGTAAGATGGAGACTGAATTTAACTAGCTTCCGATAGATATTTAGAGCTGTTGGCCATTAAGCAGTGTTTATATCTGTTATTTTCAGCGATTGCTGATGAATAACTCATGGAGTTCTAAGCCGAGTGCTGCACTGATGCGACATAGCGTATTCAGCGACGGTAAAACTATGCCGTTTTCAATTCTAGATAAAGATGGCCGTGCTGTATTAGATATCGTAGCAAGACGATGCTGACTTATTTTACACATCTTTCTTTGTCTGCGAATTTTACTTCCGATGCTTTTAGCAAGTGACTCAGTGGACAGTATGGCAGGTTCGACATTGGTTAGAGTTTTACGTTTATATGCAAACGAATAGACCAATGGACGGTTGCAGCGGCGGCATAAGCCGCTTAAAGGCTTGAACTGATGTAGAGCGCAGTTCGGACAGGTGATTGCTGGGCGATTTATGGCGTAGTCAGGACTCATCGTGTAACTCCAATGGTTGAATTTTGTAAAGTTGCTGGTGTATTGAAGAGGTGAGGTGTTCATCCTGGATTTCGCATTGCGCATGGAATATGGTTGAGATGCGATCAGGTAGGCGCAATCGCAATCTAGCCAACTGTAGATGGAAGGGTTGTTTAAGCGGAAATGTAGCTTTTCTGATACGGAAAACGACACGATTACAAACATTTATCGGTTTTGTGAGGCCCAGACGTGTCACGATATCAATTCAGACACCTTTGGAAGGGAGGAATTTCGATGGAATATAACGATTTACCGATGAATACAAGCCCATCAGAAGTGGATTCGGAATCTGGAATAGCAAACGACGATACCGCGTGCTTATGGGAAGGCAAGGCAATTACCTTTGGAGAGTTGGTGGGTGAATTTAACGCAATGCTGCGGGATGAGATCCCACTGGCAATTCCTGAAAATAGGGACATTGACGAAGATGACCAACGATTGTTGGATGCATTTGATCCATGCGAATTATGGATGGAATACACTTGGAAATCTCAATATATGGAAGATGAAGAGTATTTTCGTTTTTTGTGCAAATTGGGTGGGCTGTTTGCGGGAGGGGCAGGTCATTCACAAAAGCGAGGAAATACTATCTCACGAACTGGCAAGATCGCTATTGGTCGTGGCCGGTCAATCAATGAAACAAATATCAGAAAAAGAATATTTATCTATATGAAAGTGCAAAATAAACCGTAATAGTGTTTGAGGCGTATATCGCTCACTGGCTTGATAATACTTGTGCATGAATTATCGTGCATGCTAACTAAAGACAAAGAATCTAACCTCCATGCGATTCGCGTATTTCGCGAGAAAGGATCAAATGTTCAACAAGTATCGCAAAAAGAATAACAGCAAAATGGAAAGGATACTCTACTACATTGCTTGCGAATTGGATTTACGCCCAAGCGAGTTGAAGGAGCTGATTTACGTTAGTACTGAAACTAAAATGAATCAGATCTGCCTTCGTCACAAAAAAACAAACAAAGAGTTAATTATTCAATGTGATGCCGCTTATGGATGGTGTACGCAATACCTCCATGATGCTTGGGATGGCGGTGATTCGTGTGACTTATAAAATCATGGAAACACGAGATTCCCGATGCTAACGACTAGATTTACGAAGAAATGATATCAGGACATGAAACATAAACAATGCCGATTTTTGAAAATGTCCACAAGATCCGCAATTCGCAAACAGAAAGCTGTCTTGATTATGTAGTGTGACAAGAAGGAGAAAAATGAGATTGACAATACGTATTGGGAAACCTGCGCTCAGTTTTCTATATTGTGGCGCTTTGCTGCTGTTCGGCTGTTTCGCTGGAATGCGATGGGCAAAGTCGCTATCGACCGCAGTTGGGATTGCAATCCTCGGTGCCGCGCTGCTAGGAATTCACGATTTGTTCGTAGCACTGTTCTCCCTTTGGGCAGCAAGGGTTTGGATACGTACCCAAAACAAGCGACACACAATATTATAGATCCGTCCGAGCAATTAGCTGCCGAGAGTGGCCGGCCATTCGACCACTATCATGCTGGTACGATGGGCCATGCGATACAGTAAGTAGGTAGGCAGCTCGATGGCTCTAAGTCTTGAGAATGTGGAAGCGCTGGCGCCGGATCAGTCCTCCCTGGATGCGGCGCGAAAGTTGTTGAAGGCAGGGAGTTGGCCTGCCTTGGCCGCGAATGACGCGGGCCTGATATGGGGAGAGTGTCAGGGGTCGGGATCAACGCCCTACCGCGTGGTTGTATCGGAGACCGATGCGGGTTATAAATGCACGTGTCCCAGCCGTAAATTCCCTTGCAAGCACTCGCTTGCACTAATGTGGATGCGTGCGGACGGCAAGTTTAATTTCAGCGTGGCGCCGATTCCAGTCTGGGTGAACGACTGGCTATCGCGTCGGCGAGGCCCTTCTTCTGCTGCTGCGAGCGCAGAGGGCGGGTCCAAGGCTTCCATTCGTGCCGCTGATTCAGAAAACTCGGAGACAAAACCTGATCCCAAAGCCGAAGCTCGCGCGGCAGCGGCGCGCCAGCGCAATCGCCAGGAACGGGAGGATGCGATTCTGGCCGGTCTTGACGATCTGGATCTTTGGATCTCTGATCAAGTTGAACGTGGTCTGGCTGGCTTTGCGGCCTACTCCGCGCAGGCATGCAAGTTGATTGCGCAGCGGTTGGTGGACGCGAAGGCTTCCGGTCTAGCTTCGCGTTTGGAGAGCCTGCCGACGCGCCTGTTCAGCTTGCCGGAAGCAGTGCGCCCTGCGGCGGCGATCCAGGAGCTTGGCCAGATTCACTTGATCTCCGCGGCATATCGTCGCCAGAGCGAAGACGCGGAAACATTGCCCGCAGGCCTCAAGGCCGATGTGCGCCAAGTGATCGGATGGTCGATCAGCCGCGAGGCTCTTTTGGCGGACTCAGATGCGCTGCGAGTACAAGCAATGTGGCGCGTGGTGGCAACGCAGAGCGAAGTGCAACCGGATCGCCTGCGGCGGCTAGAAACCTGGCTGTGGCGCGAGACGGAGCAGGATGCTCCGCGCTTTGCCGTTCTGATCCACTTTGTTCCGGTCGCAACCGGCGCGGCTTCGAGCGGATATAGTGTTGGTGATTGCGTTGAAGCGGAACTGGTCTTCTATCCATCCGCGATTCCTATGCGTGCCCAGATAGAGCGGTCTTTGAGCGGTGCCGTTGCCTCGGACGATGGTTTGCAGATTCCTGAGCAGAGCCTGAGCGATGCATATAGAAGCTATGAAGAGGCCATGCAGTTGTTGCCCTGGATCGACGCGTTTCCTCTTTGCATCCGTGGCGCAAGAGTGCGACGGCACGGTACGCAGATTTTTCTTTGTAACAGCGCGGAGGCGGCGGAGCCATTGGCGCTTCCTCTGATGCCGGCTCAATTCTCTCTGGCAGCGCCGCTCTTGAGTCTCGATAAACTCGACGCAATCGGGCTGTGGAACGGGTACTCTTTTACGCTGTGCTGGGCGCAAACCGAGTTGGGCCGATGGGTGAGCGCATGAACGCAACTACATTGAAGGTGCAAGCCCTACCCGCGTTGCTGGCAGGCACAGGCCGCCAGCCGATCAACTTCGCAAATGGACTGGCAGAGTTGACGCATGGCGATACGGCGGCCGCCACACTCAACGCATTGAGCTTGACCGCGCAGGCGCTCCGCTTCGAGCGGCCACTGCCCCCAGCGAACTTCAACACGGAACCAAAGATTCATGACGAGCGCCATCTTCTTCCAGATCGCATGAGGCGCACTTTGATCCGGCTTTTGAAGGAGAAGAAAACTTCAGACGATTTGGAACTCGCGTTGGCATGGGCCTTCGGACGGTCGAAGGTGCGGCCGCATCCATTCGATCTGCCCAGGATCGATGGCTTTGTGCGCGCACATGCTGAGCAACTCGGCTTGACCGCGCAGCATTGGGCCGCGCAGCAAAACGATTCGACCGCCGCACAGCAAAATTATTTTTATGCGGATGCATTGGATGAAACCAATTGGTCGCAAGCTCCGCTGGCGCAGCGTGCGCGGTTCATCATGGATCGCCGCAAAGAACGTGCAGCGGCGGCGCGGACTCTAGTTGAGGCGAATTGGGCGCAGGAGAACGCCGATGCGCGGGTGCGGCTGCTGATGGCTCTTGAAACCAGCTTGAACAGCGGCGATCAGACGTTTCTGGAGGGGTTGGCGAAGGATCGCGCGCCACGTGTTCGCTCGCTGGCACAGAGATTTCTGGCGCGCATTACTGGCCGAAGCTCCGATCATCCGGCGCTCAATGCGTGCATGGAAAGAATTGGCCGTTCGACCTCCGGCCTGCTGAAAAAGCGCGCAACCTTGACGCTGGAGTTGCCTGCGACGGTGAAAGAGCATGAAGCCAAGCTATGGATTCGCAACGCCTTCAGTGAGGTCAGTTGCAGCGAACTGGCGCTAGCCCTCGACATGAACGAGGCGGCGATGATCGATGCTGCCGAGAAGGATGAAAAGCTGCTGCTGGCGCTGGCGTTGATGGCCACTCAAGATCGTCAACTGAGTCTGCTCGAACAAATTGTGAGTGGCCGGCTCAAGGATGCGTGGGAGCAGATGAGTTTGTGCGGCGTGCAGGATCTCAATTTGATGCCTGCTGATGAGCGACTGCGCTGGGCGGAGATTCTGGTTCGACCATACTCCGCCAGGCCTCCTGCATCGTATTCTGTGTGGAGTTGGCTGCATCGTTCGTTGGAAGGATCTGTGCCGGAGTTGCTGATGGAGCCGGTTCTTCGCTCATCGCGCTGGCTTTCCGATTTGCTGGACAAAAAAAAGGCTGGGCCGGAGTGGATGGAATTGCTGGCCGCTGTTTGCCCAATCCCGCTGCGCGGCCGCCTGCGAAATCAGCTCGCATCACTGGAAGAGCCCCTCACCCTGACCGCACTGCCTTTGTTGGAGATTTTGGATTCACTGGAGAAAGTTGGAGATCATGACCAATGAAAGACTGCGCCAAAGCGCCGAAGAAATCTATGCAGACGAACTGAAGGCACTCAGCCTGGGCGACGACCGGCCACGACCGGCCAACTGGCGTCTGTCTCCACAAGCCGTCGTGACCTACATCCTGGGCGGCAAGGCTGCGAACGGAACCGCGATCAGCGCCAAATATGTGGGCAATCGCAGGCTGATTGAAACGGCTGTCGCAACACTTGCAACCGACCGCGCACTGTTGCTGCTTGGCCTGCCGGGCACCGCAAAGTCGTGGGTCTCCGAGCATCTTGCCGCGGCCATCTCCGGCTCTTCGCAGCGCATGATTCAATGCACCGCGGGCACCGATGAAAACCAGATTCGCTACGGATGGAACTATGCGCTTCTCTTGGCCAAAGGTCCATCGCGCGAAGCGCTGGTGAAGACGCCTCTGACGCGCGCCATGGAAGAGGGCACGCTGGTGCGCTTTGAAGAGCTGACGCGCATGGGTTCCGATGTGCAGGACACGCTGATCACTGTTCTCTCCGAGAAGACGCTGCCCATTCCCGAACTGGATACAGCCGTTGAAGCACGGCGCGGCTTCAACGTGATCGCCACGGCCAACAATCGCGACAAGGGCGTCAACGATCTGTCCTCGGCGCTCAAGCGGCGCTTCAACGTCGTTGTTCTTCCCTCGCCCGCAACGCTGGAAGAAGAGACCGGCATTGTGTTGAAGCGTGTGCGCGAGATCGGAACCAACTTGAGCCTGCCGCCGATTCGCCCTGCGGATCAGGAGATCGTGCGCATCGTAACGCTCTTCCGCGAACTGCGCGAGGGCAAGACGCTCAACGGCAAGACCAAGCTCAAGACCTCCACCGGCTCGCTTTCTACGGCAGAAGCCATCTCAGTTGGCGTGAGCGCGTGGGCCTCGGCGGCGCACTTCGGCGATGGAGAGATGGACGCCGTGAGTCTGGCCAGCAATCTTGTCGGCGCAGTCGTAAAAGATCCCGTGCAAGACACCGTCGCGCTGCAAGAGTATCTGGAAAGCGTGGTGCGCACACGCGATGGATGGAGCGATCTTTACACCGCGATTCGAGAGGTTCTTTAGCCTTGGACGAGCGCCTTCATCTGCTGGGCATCAGGCATCACGGACCGGGTTCTGCCGCGCTGTTGCGGCAGGCACTCGACGCGCTGGACCCTGCCTGCATTCTGATCGAAGGGCCGCCCGAAGCAGATGCGCTGATTCAGTACGCCGCTAAAGAAGGCATGAAGCCGCCTGTGGCCTTGCTGCTCTACGCAAGTGAAGATTCGACAGCAGCATCCTTCTATCCCTTCGCGGAATTTTCTCCCGAGTGGCAGGCTTTGCATTGGGCTCTCGATCGGCAGCGCCCGGTGCGTTTCATCGATTGGCCTGCAGGTGTTTCTCTGGCTGTTTCCAAGCAGGAAGACGGTGAGAAGCCGGATGCAGTACGCACTTCAGACCCTCTCGATCTGCTCGCCGAAGCCGCCGGATACGAAGACGGAGAAGCCTTCTGGAATACGCTCGTAGAACAAACTGGAGGCCAGCCAGCGGAAGCCGGCCAGCACGCGCTCTCCGTATTTGCAGCCATCGAAGAAGCCATGACAGCAGCGCGCGCCTATCAAACTGAATCTGGTGCGATGAACGAGGCAGAGAGCAAGCGCCATGCGCAGCGTGAAGCCTTCATGCGCACTCATATTCGTCAGGCGCTCAAAGAGTACGAGGGCAATATCGCCGTGATCTGCGGAGCGTGGCATTTAAGCGCCCTTCGCGCGCCGTCAAAGATCGCCGACGACAAAGCGTTGGTCAAGGATTTGCCCCGGCTTAAAGTTGAAGCAACTTGGGTTCCATGGACCGACAGCCGTTTGAGCTTTCGTTCCGGTTATGGGGCTGGTGTGCTCTCGCCCGGATGGTATCGTCACTTGTGGTCGCTCTATGCCGCAAGCGAAACGCCGACTCCTGAGAACTTCGCCGCAGTCTGGCAGGCAAAGACCACAGCTCTGCTGCGCAGTGAAGGTTATCCTGCTCCGACTGCCTCAGCGATTGAAGCCGCAAGGCTCGCGCTTGGACTGGCTGCATTGCGCGGCATTCAAATGCCGGGTCTCGCCGAGATGCGCGAGGCATCGCTGGCAACGCTTTGTTACGGAGACGAAGTTGCTCTCGCGTTGATTCAACGCAAGCTCTACATCGGCGAGCGTGTCGGCGAGATCGATGAGCATGTTCCGCAGATGCCGTTGGCCCGCGATCTCACACTCTGGCAAAAGAAAACGCGACTCAAGCCCGAGGATCTCGATCGCGAGTTGCGTCTCGATCTCCGCACTGAGGCCGGTCTGTTGAAGTCCACGCTCTTGCATCGTCTGACACTGATTCAAGTTCCGTGGGGGCGTTTGGTTGAAGCCGATAGTGGACGCGGAACCTTTCGCGAAGTGTGGACGCTGCGCTGGCAGCCAGAACTTTCCGTGGCCCTTGCCGAGGCGCTCATTCACGGCGTCACCATCGAGCAGGCCGCAGGCAATTGGACTCTTGAACGCGCACAAGCATCGAACTCCGTCACGGCGCTGGCTGAGATGATTCGCGCTGCTCTGGTCGCAGATCTTCCCGATGCCGCCACGCAGTGCATTGAACGCTTGCAAGCCGCGGCCATTCATGCCAGCGACATTACCGACCTGATGAGCGCCATCACGCCGCTGGTGCGTGTCCTTCGCTATGGAACCGCGCGCAAGCTTCCCGAAGAGGCCCTGCGCGCGCTTATTCTGGCCATGAGCATCGAGGTCAATGCCGGAGTCCGCGTTGGTTCGCACAGCCTTGATCGCGATGCCGCTACAGCGCGCGTCCACGCCATGCGTGGTTACGATGAAGCACTCGGCCTCTTTGCAGACGAAGCGCTCTCGCATTCGTGGCGGCATCAGCTTGCGCTCATGGTCGAGGACGATCAGGTCGCTGCGCCCGTTGCGGGTTTGAGTTTACGTCGCTTGCACGACCTTAGCGCCTGGGAACTGACCGCTGTAGCCGCAGCCTTCAGCCGCCATACCAGCGGTCAGGAGATTGAGAACGCCGGAGCTTTTCTGGAGAGCTTTCTCAGCGGCGGCTCTGAGATCATTCTTCAAGATCACTCTCTGCTGCAACTGGTCGATGCATGGCTTTGCGAACTCCGAGAAGAAGACTTCGTTGCGTCGTTGCCGTTGCTGCGGCGCAGCTTTACGGGCTTCGATAGTGTAGCGCGCCGCCGCTTGATGGAGACCATCACCAAAGGGCCAATGCAGGATTCAGGAGTGACCGAAGTGCTCGGCACTGCCGAGGAAGGTGCGTTTGCCGAGGCGATCCCGTTGCTCTATCGGATTCTCGGCATCGGAGGTCAGTCATGAACTCGAACGAACGCAAGCGCCGCTGGCAACTCGCGCTCGGCGAGGCCGGCCCGCTCCGACCTCTGCGAATCGGACCAGAGACTGAGTGCTGCGCTCTCGGCTCTCTATAACGCACCGGAGCAGGTTAAGTCGCGTGGCGGTCTGGGCGCATCTTCGCCGCGCGTAGCGCGCTGGCTGGGCGACATTCGCGAGTTCTTCCCAACGTCGGTTGTGCAGATCATTCAGAGAGACGCCTTCGAGCGCTTGAATCTCAAATCGCTGATGCTCGAGCCGGAGTTTCTGGCCACACTGGAAGCCGATGTGCATCTCGTAGCCGACCTCATCTCTCTGCGCTCCGCCATTCCCGAGAAGACCAAGGAGACCGCGCGCCAGGTGGTGCGCAAAGTGGTGGATGCGCTCATGGCTCGGCTTGAGCACAAAACCACGGAGCTTCTGCGCGGCGCGCTCAACCGCTCGCAGCGCACACGCCGGCCGCGCGCCAGCGACATCGACTGGGGCCGCACCATCGGCGCCAATCTGCGCCATTACCAAGCCGAGCATAAGAGCATTGTCCCAGAGACGCTCATCGGCTATGCACGCAAGTCCAAGACCCGCGCCAATCTTGATCATGTTGTGCTGTGCGTCGATCAGTCCGGCTCCATGGCCACATCCGTGGTCTACTCTTCCATCTTTGCAGCCGTAATGGCCTCGGTCCCCGGCATCGACACCAAACTCATCTGCTTCGATACAGCCATCGTCGATCTCACCGAGCAACTGGCCGATCCCGTTGAAGTTCTCTTTGGCGTACAGCTTGGCGGCGGCACTGACATCAATGCCGCGCTGGCCTACTGCGAGCAGAAGATCGAACACCCAGCCAAGACGCACTTGGTGCTGATCACCGACCTCTACGAAGGCGGAGATGCCAAATCCATGCTGGCTCGCGTGGCTGCATTCAAACAAAGCGGAGTCAACGTGATCGTTTTGCTTGCTCTCTCCGATGACGGTCATCCCGGATATAACTCCGTTCATGCAGAACAGATTGCCAGCATGGGTTGTCCGATCTTCGCCTGCACGCCCGACCAGTTTCCTGACCTGATGGCCACCGCTCTAACACGCCAGGATATCCAGCAATGGGCCGCCGGGCAGGATATTGCGCTCATTCGTGGAGCATGAATCCGAAGGTAGCACTGGCTTTGCGCTCGCCCCTGTCACGGCAGTGGTCTCGAGTTCGAGTTTTGTCGTCCCCCCATTCATTCCATAGAACATAGAAGCGTATGGCAATCAAAGTGACATAAAAATATGGGCAAATATGGGCATAGTAAGCCTACCACCGTGCATTTTCAGGGAACTGCCTCAAAGTCTAGCAGGAGTACGCCGCGAAGGAGAAAGCCAAGCTGGCACCGAAGTCTGCAACGAAGTACACGCCACCTAGGGCCAGAAAAGCAGCTTGAAAGCTGGAATCAATTAGGGACTGTTTCTGCAGGTTTCCACTATATTGCTCGCTCTTCCGGCCCTGAAGGTCGCTCAAGGAGGCGGATCGCCATGATTGCCCCCGACAGGCTTCAGATACCGCGTGAACCTGAAGCCAGCAGCCTGCTTTGATCTCTACCGCACAACACCCTCCATTGATGCACAACGATTGCCGCCCCGGACCGTATTGAAAACAATTTGCGAAGGGTATCGAAAAAGGCACTTGATTCTCAAATCAGCGGATTATACTGATTCTTACTATGAAAACTTTTGGGTCCATCCTTTCTGAAGTGCGCAGAGCCAAGGGGCTGAGCCAAAAGGAGCTTGCATCTCGCGTCGCGAAAGAAGACGGGCAGGCGATTTCCGCTCAGTACCTGAACGACATCGAACACGACCGCCGCAATCCGCCCTCAGAGTATCTAATTGGACAGATCGCTGATGTTCTCGGCGAATCAAAGGATTTCCTGTGTCTTGCTGCGGGCACCATCCCGGACGACTTGCGAAGCCTCGCCACTACTCAACCCGAAAAGGCTCAGGCGGCGTTCAAAGCCTTTCGCATCGCAGTGAAAGACAGCAAATAGAGATGAAATGGGTCACGGACAAAACCGGCCGATTTGCAAGGCGTCCTCACTATCTTCCAGAGGAACTCGATGCAGATTGTGAGCAAGCGATCCTGTCTTTCCTTCGCAAGAAATACGGCAAAGTTGAATTTCCGATTGCGACGGACGACCTAACGGTCTTCATCGAAGAACGGGCAGACCTTGACGCCTACGCTGATCTTTCGGGCGAAGGGTCCGATGTGCAAGGGGTGACTGAGTTCGTATCTGGCAAGCGCCCAATAGTGAAAATCTCCAATCAGCTCAACGCCGCTCACCTTGAGAATAGACTCAGGACTACACTGACGCACGAGTATGGCCATGTCCTCTTCCACCACTTCATGTTTGAAGGCATGGAGTCCCTGGCGCCTTCCCTGTTTTCCGAAAAAAGCAAGGATCAGAGCAATAAGTGCAACAGAGACAGCATCTTGAATGCGCCGGAAAGGGATTGGATGGAATGGCAGGCCGGCTATGCCTGCGGTGCCATATTGATGCCGGCTGCTGCCTTGGTCGATGCGGTTCAACGGTTTCGTGAGGAACGCCATCTCACGTTCAGCAATCTGGCACTGAATTCTGATTCGGGCCAGCAGTTGATAGACATTGTCGCCTCCAGTTTCCAGACATCCAAGGATGCCGCACGGGTTAGGTTGTTGAAAAAAGGAATGTTAATCGACATGGGGCAACACCGCAATGCAAACCTATTCCGCTAGGCGACATTTTTTTGATAAAAAACTACTCAAATCCGCTGATTATGGTATGCTGATTTCATAGACTCCCAGACAGCTAGGGAAAATCGGAAAGGATACGGACATGGCAGACGTACAAGTGACCTGCATTAACAAGCCCCATCCACTCAGCTCCCATGAGCACATTACGCATCTTGGGAACCCGCGTGTGGGATGGAAATGGACCCGCGAGGCTGTCATACAGAGCATCGACGCAAAGACGAATACGTTTTTCGTCCTTGATCCCCTTACCGGAAAACGCTCCGATGTTGGCGTCGTGAGACCCACCGTAGGACCAGCGTATGTGCGCACCCACGCGGATGGAGATTGGAACAACAACCTGCTTTCGCTCGATCAGTGCCCGCTGTAAAACCTCAAACCAAACCAGGAGAATGACATGGAGCATCAAGAGCACCACGAACACCGCCACGAAGCCCACGAGCACCATCACGAGCATCAGGAACACGTCGAGATTTTCATCGACAAGAAAGAACATAAGTCTCCGAATCCAACAACCGGCGCTGCGCTCTACAAACTCGGCGGCGTCAATCCGAATGAATAGCCATGCGCTATACAATGACATTCCTCCAAGATGACTATGAGCAACTGACTGCCCATCTCTTCCGTTCTCGGGTGGAAGAGGCTGCATTCCTCTTGTGTGGGCTGTCCAGAACTGCCGGTGAAACCCGCCTATTGGTACGCGACATTATCCCTGTGGCTCCAGATGAAATCGATCATTCGTCAGATGTCCATATGCAGATTCAACAGCCGGCATATCTTCGCGCCATCAAGGCCGCCGCTGATCGAAAACTTTGCTTTGTCTTTGTACATTCACATCCTCCAGACTTTCCCAGGCACTCGGGGCAGGACGACAAGACCGAAACTTCCTTATTCCGTACCGCATACAACCGCATTCACAGTACGGCCGCTGTTCATGCAAGCGTCGTTCTTTCCTCCCCGGAAAAGCCGATAGGGCGTGTCTGGCTATCCGTTGGTACCACTGTTGCGATGGAGAGAATTCGTGTAATAGGGAAGCCGCGTTCGTCCTGGTCAGTGATGCAGTTGGCCACCACCAACGGGACGTTCCAGCGCTTGGCTTCAACGATCTCCCGCCTGCACCATTCCCTAGAGGAGTAAGAATCAGTGTGGATCGCTACGACTGCGCTTTGGCGCACTTGTTTCAACAGAACCTGCTGAAAACGGAGGCCAGGCGGGATGTCGAGGACGTCAAAGAAACTGGCTAGGTTTCCATCGGCGTTTAGTCGATTTCGGATCAGCTTCGCAATACGCTCGCCGTCGTCATCGTGTTTGGAATGGCTCAGAAATATCTGGACTCGCTGAAGAAACCTCTCGAGTTCGTCAATCTCCTCGTCCGGTCGTCGTATTTGTTCAAGGTAATGGCGAAGCATACGGCAGAACTCGTAAGTGAGCTTGCTGATAAGCCTCTGCCGCAATTCTAGCTCTGTTCCGGCCCATTGATTCCAGCGCAAGGCCTGTTCGTCCAGGCCGATCTTGAGCCCAGCATCGTCTACGGCGATCGGAAACACTAACGCCTTGAATCCTGCCGCCTGTGTCCGAGCCGAGATTTCCTGCACGTAGAGGATCCAGTCCGCGTCTTCAGCGAGAGCCGATTCAGCCAATATGATGATCGCCGTCGTATTTGCTTCATCCAGATTGATGGGCAAAGGTACAAACGAACCAGGTGCCGGCTCTGAACGGAAGATCACGCTTAGTCCGGTCCCTCCGGCAACGTTCTCGTATAGCTTCCTCCGGAAATGCTCGAGAAGGGCATGGGCCAGATCTTTACCCTCTGCAAACTTCGGGTGCCAGACGATATAAAGAACGAAGAATGGGCGCGTCGGATCTGGCATGGAACTCCTCATGAATTGAGCAACTTGGGCGGCTAGCCGTCTAGCACCATTCGCTCTGTTAAATGGCTTGCGAACAGGGATCAGAGCTTGTTGAAGATGGTATTATATGAGGGGATGTTTCGTAACTTTGATTTCGCATGAATAGGGCAGATACTATGTCCGATCAAACGAAAAACGTGTTCGTCAGTCATATCCACGAGGATGATGGTGGGCTGGGTGAGCTCAAGGCGCTGCTCGAAAAGAACGGCCTCACGATCAGGGACTATTCCATCAATTCCGACAACCCCAACAACGCCAAATCGGAAGACTACATCAAGTCGCAGATTCTAGCACCGCGTATTCGTGCTTGCGGAACGCTGCTGGTCTACATTTCTCCCGGAACGAAGGAGAGCCACTACGTGAACTGGGAGATCGAATATGCCCAATCCCAGGGAAAACGTATCGTGGGAGTCTGGGCCAGGGGCGAAAATGGCTGCGACCTGCCCGAGGCGCTCTCGGATTACGGGGATGCCGTTGTGGGATGGCACGGCAACAATATCATCGATGCCATCAACGGGGAAATCAACGGCTGGGAGCAGCCCGATGGAAGCCCCTCACAGCCGCGACAAATCACGCGGTACAGTTGTGGTTGACCGTGAGCCTATTTTCCTACGTTGTCGCGAGGGACTACGGGTTTGCCCCCAATCCGTTCTCCGGATACTGCACCTTGGCGACCTGCAAGCCAGAGGTCCGGCGTTTGGCCGAGGTAGGCGACTGGGTCGCGGGAACAGGCAGTGCGACCCATGATCGCAAAGGGCACTTCGTCTATGCCATGAAGGTGGCAGAAGTGATGAGTTTCGATTCCTACTGGGCTGATCCGCGGTTTCAGAGAAAGAAGCCAGACCTCCGGGCCAGCATGAAGTTCGCATTTGGTGATAACATCTATCACCGTGAAAATGGTCGATGGTCGCAACTTAATTCGCATCATAGTTTCTCCGACGGCCGGCCTAACCCCAAGAACATTAGGAATGACACTCAAACCGACCGTGTGCTGATTGCAATTCGGTATGCTTACTGGGGTGGAGGCGGACCAACGATTCCCCAAAGTCTGCGGAACTTTCATGGCCACGACCTGTGTATCGGCCGTGGATACAAACGGCATTTTCCCATCGGAATGGAAACGCACTTTCTCGATTGGTTTCTGTCCTTCGATGCACAGGGCTGCCTCGGGCGGCCAATCGAGTGGGCGAGGACACGATGATCCAAAACGAATTGACCCGTGCTTCCGTGATTCTCCAGGCGTACATCGACGGCATTCGCCCAACTGACCGCCTGCCTGAGATGGATACTGCGGCCGGTCCTGATGGGGCTTTTCGGTGAAGTTGGCAGCATTATGGCGCCGGCCAAGAAACTCCACCGCGAAAAGGAAGCTTATCCGGGGTATCGGGCTGCGGTTGAGGAGGAATTTGGCGACACTCTTTGGTATCTCGCTGGGTTGGCTCGCCGAACCGGGTGCAACTTACCGGATATCTTTTCTGATGTTCAGGCCCCGTCGGGAAGCTCCGACGAGCCAGTGAGCAGCAATCCGCAACCGGTCTCTACCGGAGATCCGGTTTCACCTTCCAGCCTTGAGCGAGTCGATGATGTTTTGCTGAACCTGGGAAGCTCCGCATCCGCCCTCTTGGGATTGAGGGAGGATCAACGGCAAGCGTCGATGCTCCTTCGGGCGTTTACGCAGTCCTACCTTGAGGCGTTGCATACAGTAAATATCACGCTCGAACAGGTCGCCCAGCGAAATCTCCTCAAGGTCCGTGGACGATTTCTTGACCCGGATCTGGCGAACTTGCCCGAGTTTGATTCCGCATTCCATGAGGACGAACGCCTGCCCGACAGCTTTGAAATCGTGATCCGGCAGCGAAGTAATGGACAAAGCTGCATGCAAATGAATGGAGTGTTCATTGGTGATCCCCTATCGGACAACATCCGTGACCCAGATGGCTTCCGCTTTCACGATGTGTTTCACTTTGCGCATGCTGTGCTACTGCATTGGTCGCCCACTTTTCGGGCACTGATCAAACATAAGCGAAAGAGTGATCCGGCAATCGATGAAGCGCAGGACAGCGGTAGAGCAATCGTGGTGGAAGAGGGATTGACGGCATGGCTCTTCGCTCGGGCAAAGGATCTGAACTATTTTGAAGGGCAAACAGGAGTATCATTCGATCTTTTGAAAACGATTCATCATTTCGTGCGAGGCTATGAAGTAGAAGCGTGTCCTTTAAGGCTTTGGGAAATGGCAATTCTTCAAGGCTACTCGGTGTTCCGGCAAGTTCGGGAGCACAATGGCGGTATCATCATGGGTGACCGCAAGAGTCGCACCCTGCGGTTTGATCCCCTCTCGAATCGGACATGATTACCAGCCCAAAGGAGTTCGTGGATAGCGTGTCCAGCATGGCGTTCGCGGACACATTCAATCCCTACGCTCAACGCTGTCCCGTCTATGATCGGTACGATGCCCCCCTACTTCGGCGCAAAGTCCTCTTCGAAATGCTTCAGGCGGCCAGCGAATGCGAAGTGGACGCAATCTGGATAGGCCGCGACCTCGGCCACCGGGGCGGACGCCGTACCGGTCTAGCTTTGACGGACGACGTTCACATGGATGCGCATGCCGCCCGCTGGGGCATTCGGATCTCTCGGCCCACAAAAGGTCGGGCGGTGGCCGAACGTACAGCAGCCGTGATCTGGAGTGTACTTTCGCAGATTAAATCGAGCGTCTTCCTGTGGAATGTGTTTCCCCTTCATCCCCACGAAACCGACGCCCCATTTACGAATCGAGCCCACAATCAGCGCGAGCGGTGCGCCGGTGAGGAACTCCTTTCTGAGCTGGTTGGGCTCCTTAGACCAAGGCGGCTGGTCGCGATCGGAAACGATGCCGCCAAGAGTGCCGTCCGAGTCTCTCGTCGCTCTGAAGTCGTCCAGGTTCGGCATCCGAGCTATGGGGGACAGACCCAATTCCTGGACACGATACATCGCCTCTATTCGCTCCGCGAACGTGAATCTAAACTTGAACCATTCTGATTGCTTTTCCGCTCAAAGTTGTTTCTGACTGAAGGCTGTGCTTCCGATGCGACGCAGTCAGATCGTACCCAAGGCAGGGCCGGAGGCCTCAGGCGCGGAGAGCGCGGCAAACCAAGATGTCACAGCGATTGGGAAAAGTCGATCGCGAGAGACACGTTCCTCATGATTCCTCCCTGAACGCGGACAGAAAACAACTCCATTACAGAACTACACTGACACAAAACATCATTACCGTGATACGGATTCCGGTCATACGTAGTCGCACTCACCCGCCCATTCCTGGAAAGACAGAGATATGCGCTGGTGTACAATCCCTCCAAATTGCTTGCCGTCACGGATTGCCCCTGCTATCGTTGCGAGGGGAACTCGCAGTCCTTCCGCCTGAGGATTAGAGGAGGTTGCCTGTTTAGTGATCTACAAGGCCTTTATCTCGTATAGCCACCGGGCAGATCAGCGTCTCGCTGCTGCCGTGCAAGATGCGCTGCAACAATTTGCGAAGCCGTATTACGCACTGAGAGCTTTCAATATTTTTCGCGACCAGACAGACTTGTCGGCGAATCCTTCGTTATGGCCGAAAATCGCGTCCGCACTTGATTCGTCCGAGTTTTTCCTCCTTTTGGCATCCTCGGAGTCAGCAAAGTCTAATTGGGTGAAGCGCGAGATCGATCACTGGCTTCGGGCGCACCAAGGAAAGCCACCCAATCTAATTCTGCTTTGGACCGATGGCAAGATCGTTTGGGACATGAACCGCGGCGACTTTGATTGGGAGTTCACAAATTCGTTGCCCCGGGTCTTGAATTGGGAGCCTGGTAACGGCCCTCCGCTAATTATGTCGGGGGTGTTTGCAGACCAACCGTTTTACGTCGACATGACATGGACAAGAAGCCGGGACGAACTCTCATTGCGAGACCCGGAGTTTCTGGATAGCATCGGGACAATTGCTGCCCAGCTCCACGGTCTGTCCAAAAGTTCGTTAGTGGGTCGGGATGTAACCGAACACAAGAGATTTCGCCGGCTTGCTTTGGCGCAATTCTCGGCCTGGCGCTTCTGGCAATAACAGCCACAGCGTTCGCGGTTTCGGCCTATATGGATCGGAATAAAGCCAGGTCAGCGCAGGCTCTGGCAGAACAAAGACTCAAAGAGGCTGATATTGCCAGAGAGGCCGAGAAAACAGAGGCCGATCACGAACGAATTCAGCGGGAGCTTGCGGAGAGCCGGGCATTTGCCAACGCCGCATATGCCTTGTCTGATCGTGACCCGTCCCTCTCACTCAAGTTCGCCGAGGCGGCCGTCTCAATGACCCCCACAGGCAAGATCGCGGGGGATTCAACCATAACTCTTTCTCTCTTACTCACTAGTCGGTAATATAGGCGACACTCGGGGCATTAAAAAAGGCTCTGACCAAACTGGGCATTTTCTTGATTGCGGCCAGTTGCATTTCAATCTTCTCGCTCAGCTTTTCACCCTTGCGTAGCGGCGTTCTGGATACCCCAGTCCGCTTTACATGACTCCAGACCAGTTCGTCCGGATTCAGTTCCGGCGCGTAGCCGGGCAGAAAGTGGATCGTCAGCCGCCCTTCGGTCGAGGCCACATACTCCTTTACCAGTTTGGTTTTGTGGGCAGGAAGTCCATCCACCACCAGATGAACGGGCTTGGTGCGATGGCGCATCATCTGCTTGAGCAACGTGACGAAGAGTTGGGCGTTGAGGCCGCCCTGATAGGTCGAATACCAGAAGGCACCCTTGGAGTTCACCGCGGATGCGGCGCTGATCCACTGCCGCTGACCGGGCCGCGCGATGACCGGCGTCTCGCCTTTTTTGCCCCAGGTCTTGCCATGCACGGTGTCGGCGCGAAAGCCCGATTCATCCCAGAAGTACACTTCGCCGCCTTGCGCTTTCGCCGCGCTGGCTATGGACGGGAAGGTCTCTCGCTTCCATTTCTCAATCGCTTCCGGATTGCGCTGATAGGCGCGTTCGAGTGGCTTCTGCGGCGTGAGTCCGAGTTTGGCGAGCAGTTCGCCCACCGCTGTAAGGCCAAGTTTCACACCAAGCTTCTGCTCGATCAAACTGGCGATCATGGCCCGCGTCCAAAGGCCGAAATCCAAACCGTACTGGCGCGGGTCTTTGCCGTTGACCCAGGCGAACACCTGCTTCTCCTGACGCGGAGTCAGTGTGCGCGGACGCCCGGTTGCAGGCCGCGAGCGCAGCGCTTTCAAACCCTTGCCAAGACTGGAGGCGACAGCAAGCCACTTGTAGATCGTGGTGCGATTGAACCCGTAAGAGGCGATCACTGACGAGGGCCGTTCGCCTTCGCGAACGCGTTCAACAGCCATCAAACGAATGGATTCAAGAGTCTTGTGATCGAAGGTGCGCCCATCTCGCTGCATGACTCATGATACGAAATTGCGGGCTTGATTACTACAATAATGTCGCCTTACTTGCCGACTTGTGAGTAAAAGCCTTCAACAATGGATCTTGGTTTTACGGGCAGCGCTTCGATGGCGCCACCGATGCCGACCTTTCTCACGATGGAAACCACCTCGTTTGGATCGAAGGGACACGCACATTACATCTTTTGGATACTCGCTCGATGGTGGATACGCGGCGAGCAATATCCGGTTCTCATGTTCGATTCCTGTCCAATGGAAACCTCGTGGTATGGGAAAGCTGGAACGGCGTGGGAACATTCGGGGATCTGACGATACTCAGTTCAACTGGCAATGTCATCGCGCAGCATAAGTTTGAATTCCTAGCTCCGATCATTTGCCAATCCGGGCAGGTCATGGTCCCCGCATTTTCCCAGAATAGGCGGATGACGGTATCTGTGGTTGACTCGCGTTCAAAAGAGGTCAAATCATTCGAATTGCCAGCAGTGATTGACAATCTCGGATTGATGGGCGCGTGCCTTTCCAATGGTCGAGGTGTGGTATTAGCGCAGACAATCCCAGGAGTCGTCGTGCTGGCAGATCTCGACGGACGCAAAGACGTGATTCCGATTCCGCGGAACTACCTTCCCAGAGACCTTGATCTTAACGTCCCGGACGGACGCGTCGCAGTTTACCTGAGAGGTGATATTCGCGGCACGACCGACGCCTTGGGATGGTTGAGCTCGCAGCAGAACACTGGTTCCGCCTTGACAATAAGCGTCGTGCCCCTGCCGAATAGTCCTGCAGACGACTCAGGTGGAATCCTGCGATTCCTCCCAGACGGGCGAGTCATTACGGCGTCTACCGCAGGATGGACGAGACTGGTCAATCTTGACACCGGCAAAGCTGACCCGATCTCGGACGAAAGCCGCGCGACCGACCAGATCGGCATCCTGCCAAAAGACAATCTGGTTGTTCTTGCCCGGCGATCAGGAACTGCAAGCATTTACCAATTACCCAATATACTTGTCGGCCGATTGCTCGGAGAGATTCACTCCGATGGGTTGAACGAGCTGTTTACACATTTAGCGGTTGACTCAACCGGGGACAAACTCTTGACAGTGTCGCGGAACGGTGCCCGGCTGTGGCTCCGTCCACGTTATGATCTGGTCCTAACCCATTCTCCAAACTATCAGCTTTTTGGAAAGGTCCCCAGTCCAGCAGTTGCCTTCCTTCAAAGCCTCCAACCAAGAACTACCGGATCGAATGCGGTCCCCTGCGGGACCACGACTACGATTCGCATCGACGACTTAGGGCAGATGAGTCTTTGCGTAAGCGTAGCCGGGAGGATTGACTACCTCTCTACGGGCGTCGCGAAGGATGATCTTGATGTTGTTGGAACGGGTCCTGCGGGTGATTCCCTCTTCCGAATCACGGGTGAGACGGCGGACCGATTGTTTGTCATGTCGCCTGAGTTGGTGTTGAATTTCATAAAAGAGGAAGGGCCGGGCAGGCTCTGGGTTCCTGACTCTGACACTCAAAAGCTTTGGAGCGGTTCAACTATGAGTCAACCAGAGAAATGAACGCAGGAATCTCGTCAAAAGCATCAGGTTGTGCAGGTCTGTCTTCCACTCCCCAATTTAGGAACCGTTAGGCATCGAATGATGTGGGTTCATCTCTGCTCAAGGATAGCCAGCGTTGCCCGACCTGTGCACCGCGGATTCTCGCCGTTCGTGCCGGCCGATCTTACTTCGCAACAGTCGCATTGAATTCAGCGTCCAGAATCGCGTTTATGAGAAGCGGATATAGCGCGTATCGAAACTCGGGGACGCGTTCAGGCTCTGGTTCGACCGACGGGAAAAGCCTTTGGGAATGTTCCGGGGAGACATTGAGATTGGGGGGCTCGAAGTGCATTTTCTGCCGTTGAGAAACAACAGCCTCCGCGATGCCCCGTTCCAGATCTGAAACTCCTTCTCGATGGCTCAGGGCCTGCGCCGCCCCGCCTGTGCTTGGAATCGTGTAGACGGGCGGCTTCTCTTCCCGATCGTTGAGCCAATCGATGTATTCGCCTGCCTTGCCGGAACCGCCGATGCACACGACGCGCGAAATGGGGATTTCGGTCAAATGGGATTCAGGCACAAATTTGACGCAGCCTATTTGGACGGCGTACTCGATGATCTCATGTTCTTCCTTCGCCAATTGGCCGCCAAACATCACGACCGGTTCGGAACTGAAGCGGCGGACTTCAAGGCCCTTCTCTTCGCCGGGAAGCGATTGCCAAAACTCCATAGCGACTTCGATAACGAGGGGCGTCAACACCGCATCATGCTGAAACGCCAGCCGCCAGCCTCTCATGAATATGCCGCGCGCAAGGCCTAGAATCGCCTCCTCAATGCGAATGTCCGCCTCATCATTTGATTGAGCGCGGAAGTGCTCATCTTTGTGTGTTCCGTCCTCGTTGTGATCGTCGAGCTTTCCTCCGAGGAGAAGAATCGTTTGTGGGGAGTCCGGTGTCATCTCAGCTCCGTAGTGGTTGGTCGCGCAAGAAGATTCGAGATCCTTTTCATTTCGCTCTCATCGAAGAGCCAGCTTTTAGATTTTCGGAAAGCCATCGCATATTGATCTGTCGTTCCCCTCCGGCAAAAGTTCCCGGCGCAAGCACTGCACGCTGCCAGCGGCCCGGAACTGGCCGTTGCACCGTCCAGATCTCTGAAGTCCTCCAGATCAGCCATCCGCGGGCTGGTCCGAATCGAACATAGCGTCTTCGGATTCCATGAAGGCACGACGTCCAGAATACCGCTTGCCGTGATCCTTTGGTTTGTAAGGCCAATTTGCAAAAGAGTGTTGCTGAGAGCCCCTCTGTACTTGATAACGCCTGCGGATCAGCCAGAATGCATGTAGCTCCAAGACGCGCCGATGAATTTCATCGATGCCGGCCTTAGTCAGCCTGTTCTTAGCGCCATGGTACGTCCGCCTTGGGGTCTAAGACGAATCGCCTGCGATTGCTCAGCGAGGCGATTCGAGTGCCTCCAGGAAAGTGCACGGCGAGAATTCCGAGACGGCTGCTCGCGGCGATTGCGACTTCTTTATCCACCCAGGAGGATTGATAGACCAATGGTGTTTCGAGAACAAGAACGATGGACTTATGGGCAAGTTCCTCGCGGATCCGGTCCGGGATTTGAGCACCCGGATCGATTCGGACCCGATCCAGAAAAACATCAAATCCTCCGTACGCCAATGCTCCAAACAGATCGTCAGCGTGTTTCTGGCCGTCTTCCTGGCGATAGCTGATGAATACCCGGTAGTCTCTTGAAACCATCTCGGCAGCCCCGAGAACCGGCGGGACCGCATCTGCTGCGCTCCGCGTCCACTCGTATATGTTCCGGTCCTGAATTCCAGATGGAAGAACCGCCACCATTGCCGATCGGCCCGACAGAGGACAGACAGGGATAATCCTGTAACGCGGGTCCGTCCCGAGCAACGACATCCAATGTGCAACCGCGCCGCTGTAATCGCTCAATGGGCCGCCATCGCCGACGAGCACCAGGACGCAGGGTGAGGCCGGCTGGCGATGACCGCGACAGCCGAGAGGACCGGGGCCACCACAGATGGAAGGTTGCGCAGAAGGCGACATTCTCAGGAACGCTCGGCTCAGGCCAGTGGCAAGCTGCTGCGCGTAGCTTATTGCCTGACTCGAAGTGCTGATGGGGACCACGGAAATCATCGCCGGATGCGCGAATGGCAAAGATGCCCAATTGTCGCACCGGAGCCTTCCCGATGCGTCCTCTGGCCAATGCACAATAACTTGCGCTGAAGTGCCGGGGGCATTCATGGGTTTATTCTGTTACCTCCGCATCTTTCCTACGACTATTCAAAGATCGTGACCGGCTTATTTGCTCTTCGGGGAAAAGGTGGAAATGAGGACCGCGAAAGCACTGACATATGTCTCAAGCCGTCAAGCTGGCAAATTTGCGGCGCGTGAAGCGCAGCAACTCATGCATCACAACCACGTCGACATTATCTCCCAATTGATGCCTGTAGAGTTCTTCAGCCAAGTCGGTAACCTCCAAATCTGAAACTGGCCAACGGGTGCAGACTTAAATGACGCTGTTCTTGAACAACGCCTCCGCAAAGCTGGTCGACAGCTCCAGCGAGAGGCACTCACCTTATTGATTTGGAGACGATAAAGGTTCGAGTAGGCTCTTTCCCAATTCCGTGAACCAATTGTCGATCTCGATGGATTTCGAGTCTGCAAGGTTGCCAACAATTGAGCGAAGAAATAGCTTGTCGCCTATGTGTTCTCCTAGACTGCGGTATGCTTCAAACTGGGTCTCAGTAAAAAACTGATTCAGTGTTGGATCATGCGGGAACGCCGGATCATCCGTCCTATAGCGGCGGAGGAATTCTCCTTCGTTGCCAGTGAGCGAAAGCTTGACATATAGAAGATAGCCAACTTGTTCCTCTGAGCTGCGGCCCTCGCGTGGATACCGCACGCGGCAAAACCGAAAATGCGAACGGCTGAGGCCGGACTCATTTAGCCGTAGATCATCGAGGTCAATCTCGATACGTACACCGAGGTCAATCGCAGCTAAACGCTGGAGGGTAGTCAGCCCGTGAAATGTCATCTTCGAATCCTCTTCCCCGTCGACCGCTATGATGTACTTGCAACGACGGCGAAGGAGCTCATAAACTGCCAGATTCTCAATATGCCCTCCATCAGTGAGGTTCAACCAGCGCCCGCGCTCATCCATCGACCCCATCATCTCCTTTAAAAGACAGGTTAGTCCGGGCGCACCCCGGAAACCCATCCAAGTTTGTGACGGAATTCGTGCCCAGTAACCAAGGCGAATATTCAAAAGAGCTAGCCAAAAACTCAACGATTTCTTCGTCACTAGGCCCATCTGGGGCGCTGCAGCCGCGCCAGATATTGCCATTGCTGTGCCGAGGTCAAGGTGTGCGTCCGCTTGTTCCCACAATTGCGTTGAATGATAGCCGGTAAGTGGGCTTCCGCAAAATGACTGGCTGAATAAAAAGAAGTCAGTTAGGCGCCCTTGCATCCGAATGTTCTTTGATCCAGGGACATTGAGTGCACAGTTGATTAGGTGATACGGGCTGCGAGGCGCAGCCGTTCTTAGTTCTGAGAGGCGGACCATCCCTGCACTCTGGAAAGGACCCTCAGCTCCTTGCGAGTCTACAGGCTGAATCAAGAACGCATCGGCGAGTCTATCGCGATAGTGTCGATGCGGAGATGTGAAGTTTATATTGAGCAAGAAGAAATATATCAAAGAGCCAAGAATCAGAATCGCAAAATACAAGTAAATGATCGAGAGTGAGCCATAATAAGGGATTGAGGTCGCGGTTAGACTTCCCATGTCATATAATAAAAGATATAATCCAACGAAAAACACGGGCACTGCAAATCCAGATATGGCAATCAGAATGAGTGTGCTGCGTTTGGCTATCTGTCCAAATAGAGAGCTTAGCGCTGACACTATAACTGGGATTGCACCCACGATGCTGAGCCAGCGAATGCTCGTCCATGAAGGCCAAACAATGGTCTTGACTAGAATTGTGTGAATCCAATTATGCGCAATGCCAAGTCCTGCCCAAAGAACAAGAACTAACAGCAGCACAGTGGGGAACGCAATGAATGAGTCTGCGTACCTCTGCCAGCCACCACGCACTCGCATTGTCAGAAGCGCGACAAGTGAACCAACCAACAGAAGTGCGATTACTGAATTGTTTAGAGCTGCAAATACAGTACTGACAGCGGATAACGATCGAAGCCATCTCTCGATTCCAACAGCGACGACCAGAAGAAAGGCGATTGCAAAGCCGTTCAGAACCATGCCGTAGAGCTGCGCGATCATCATTTTTGCCCGAAGCCAGAGAGAACCAGCAGCGAGGTACCTGCAATGGTGCCGAATATATCGCAGTGCGGCGGCTTCGCCAGCTTCTCGGCGAAAAGGAAGGTCCCCTGCGTTAAGCCCGATTTGGGCCTCCGACTTCGAACTGAGAAAGGCGGTCAGGAAAGATCCAAAGTATCCGCCACCGGAAACGGTTGACAGATAGTCGATTTGGGGCAGTATCCCTCTTTCCGCAAGCGCCACTAGGACACCAAGCGCAAAGGTAGCTGATCTAATTCCACCGCCGGAGAGTGCAAGGGCAACAGCATGGTCAACTTCCTTGAGACCATAGTGGGATCGTCGTGCGCGGATTGCCTCCTGCTCAAGCTTATTCATCTCCTTGGCAATTGCCGGATCGATCCCGCCATAATTCTCAGAGATCCCCCAGTGAAGTGTGCCTCGCATTTCGCTTTCAATGCTGGTATCATCACAGCTGCTCGGTGGTCTCTGCCGGCGGAGGAAATCCGTCTCTTATATGCAAAAGCAAACGATCAAAGCATCGGAGTGTCAGTTGCAAGCGGGCCAAGTCTGCACGGAACTCATCAGTGGAATCTAGAGCGGAAAGGGCCCCTTGCGTTCCCTTTCGATGCCATTTTGCAGTGAAGGGTCGAACCCAGGTATTTAGCACTTCCCAAGCAACTGCATCGAAGTGCCGACATTCTGGAAATCGATCATTAATATCGCGCGTCTTTTGAAATAGGTCAAACACGCTGTTCAGAGCTGCCTGTTCGATACCATCCTGGTAGGGAAGCCGCTGCGTGGTAACCCGAGATGCGATTTGAGTGTGAAGCATTGCGGAGGCCTGACGGTCGTCCTGATTCGGCTCCCACTTTTCTGTGCCCCAGCGTTGAAGAAACGATTCGCTTATAGGTGCAAAGTCTGCAACCTGGTACGCCTTGAGGAATTCAGCCCAATCCATAGTCCGACCTTTCCCTGGTCTCATTGATGTCGTCGCTTGCCCAGGCGCTGGCTGTGCTGGCGCATGAGATCTGCCGGAATGCATTCCTTCCAGAATATGCACACTTTGGCTGGAAGACAAGAGCGTCTGAGCGCTGACGAAGTGTCGAGAGAGGGCAGAATCGCAAATAGGATCTGTAGAACTCTCAGGTACGGTGTTTGCTTCTTCCCTCCCGCCATTCCAGGCTCCTCCCCTACCAGTCGGTCCTATCTTTGCCGGTGCAACATTTACCGGGCACTTTGATCGTCGATGGCCAACAAGTCGCTACCATTGACTCAGAATTTCATCCGGGCAGACGTGTAAGCTTTTCGATCTCCTTCAACAATCGCCCTTCCAGTTGCTCGCGCGACGAATATACGTCGAAGCGCAATTTCTCACGAACTCCGGGTGGTACGATCCTGGTATTATCGACCGGGACAATCCAAATCGAAAGACTTCCTCTTCGCTCTCTCGCAAGTGCGTACTCTAGTTCGTCGAAGCACCATGGACTGCAAGCGTACTCCTGACACCAGACGGCAATGAAAACGTCGCTCTTATCGATGAAATCGACGATTTGCGACTGTACAGTAACACCTGCAGCAAACTCACCATCATCCCGGAATACCGTGAAATTCCGTCGCCGCAACATTGTCTCCAAGAAATCCGCTTCCGCCGGCCTCGCTTTTGCGTAGCTTAGAAAGAATTTGGGATTGGTGACGACCTTCGCCTTTGCCGTGATTGACGCGCACAGTCTGCCAGTGTGCTCCACACCGTCTTGAACCAAGAGCATATCAAGGCTTGACCCCAGGCGGTCACGGTAGAAGGGGAGTCGCTTGTCAAACATCTGGCCCGACAATCCGCCGAGGAACGCGAATGGGAGAATCGGTTTGTTTCGCATTTCGGCCAATGGAAGCAAGAAGCTCATGGACCCGTCTGATCGACCGCCGATGAGAAGAACCATGTCAGAGTGCTCCATCGCCGAAAGTTGCGCAAGTAACCACGCATACTTCCACGACTCGCTGCTGCCCGAGTCGATTGGAGCCGCGCAAGGATGATTATGCATTTCGACATTACAAAGGCGAGTCTTGAGCGAGGCTAGAGCTTCCGTCACGGTAGGCTCGGCAGGAAAGAAGATGTGAGCTGTTACCATCACAGCCTTATCGTGGATATCCGCTGCGCCCGTCAAGAGTTGGAAATCAGCAGAGTCTTCGAAAGGACTGCAAACGACCAACTCGTGGCCGCTCGAGACCAATGATTGGCCAATCTTCTTAGAAGCTTGCGACAGTCTCTGCAAACCGTGGTCGTACTCTGGCTCGTTCTTTCAACTCCAACGCCGCCAATCACGAATACTTTCATGCAATTTGATTCTCCAAGACATCATACCTGGCAATTGCAAGCGCGCGAATCTTATGCTCCGTCGTCAGCGATCCTTAAAGGGCTCTGTCAGCGGGTGGTCGCGATTCCATTTTGGCGTTGCCCCCTTTGCTGAGACGAGCAGCTTAGACCTCGTTCGCCGTCCGCTGCGAAAGTGGACCTGCAAGGCTACAGTATCGCATTCTGAGCGCGGCCGGCGAAGCGGAGGCGAGCGCTGTTAGAAAGCATTCCACCGAGGAAGAGCCGCCTGGGACTCATCGAAGTCGATGGGGCCAGGAGTGGACACAGATGTGTGGATAAGGCTCGTGACGATGTACAGCGAAAGCTTCGAGTGCTGTGCGGGTGTCCTGTACCCTTTGAGCCATTTGCGCTTTATCCATGGCAGTAACCACCAGACAGCAATCACGACAATCACCGCGACCAGGAGCCACACTAGACCGATCCGCACCTCGAAACCCCATCCATTCCAGTGTAGGAGTTTAAGGTCAGTAGACTGGAAGAGCTGCTCTCAGGTTGCGCTACGCAGGACGGCGAGGGTGCCTGAACAGTAAGGCTTTCCGTCTCCGTGTCGTTGAACGCCTTGCCGATGGCATTCTGGACAGGCAGTTTGAGTTGTTTCTTCTTTCTCAGTTGCGCGCGAACAATCTCGCCAGGGTCACCAAGCATCTTCAACAGGAACCGGACCTCTTCATTGACCGATTTCGGCGCCGCCCCCTCCCGGAGGCGGCTCTCCTGGAAGTGGATGACAGAGGATTCATCGATGTCCACAATGAGTTTGGCGCCAAGCAGGCGCGAAACGTGTCCAAGAGCGTATTCGGCGAATGTGGCGGACCGGTATCGGAGTTTATAGCCCTCCAGATACTCGTCGATGATCTCTTTCAAGGCCCGTATCCGCTGCTGGCGGGTTTCAGTGACGTTATTAAACCCAACCTCTAGATCCCGCCTTCGCTGTTGTTCCGCTGCTTTGGCAATTGTCTTGGACGTGGACTTCGTAGATTCTCGGATCAGGCGTCCCGCGAAGTAAAACTTGTACCACCGAACATCTCCTCTTTTGAAGACGGCCATATTCTGCTCCTGTTCCTCGTGAGGCGCCGGTACAAATGCAGTCGGCGCAAGTGGAGGGTGAGGCAGGAGGCTTGTTCGCGCAAATCGGCGAGACGCGGTTCTGTGAACCGAAGAGGGGAGTGAGTTTCGAGGTGGGAGCCAAAACCTGAGCAGGGTTGCTATCAGTATTGCATCCGTTTTGAAATAGCGTGGGCACAAAAATGGGCACAACTGCCGTCTTTTTGTGATTTCTGGGATGCTTAAAACTGCTCTATGTTGTTGATTCTATTTGGCTCCTCAGGTAGGACTCGAACCTACAACCCTTCGGTTAACAGCCGAATGCTCTGCCATTGAGCTACTGAGGATCGATTGGCAAACAACCGCCTCTATCAAATTATCAGAGAGCGCCTTCAACGTCAAAATGTTTGGTTCGGCCCTTGATCCGAATTTGCCTTTTCGGCTGATGTCGACAGGCTATTGCTCCTCTTTCCTGTTGAAGCGGGGAAGAAATCACAAAACAACCGATATCCCTTACCGCATCGCATTGATGCGAAAGATCCATTCCACCTTCTCCAACTCTGGCAGGAAGCTTGCGGTAATGGAATTTGCGGCCAGTTGGCGGAGTTCGTCGCGCTTGAAGCCCTGCTCGTGGTGGGCCAGTAAAAATTCATTGGCCAGATCGGAACCGAAAAAGGCTGGATCGTCTGAGTTGAGCGTGACCAACAGGCCAGCGTCAAAATACTTTCGCAACGGGTGTGCGGCAAAAGATGGGCAAACACCGGTTCGTACATTAGAGGTTGGGTTCAGTTCCAGCGGAATCTGCTGCTCCTTCAAATCCTGTAGGAGATAAAAATCCTGGTCGGCGGAGTATGCGTGGCCGATGCGCTCCGAGCCGATGGCGAGGGCCTCCCGGATAGCCTCTGGGCCAGTGGTTTCGCCAGCATGGTTGGTCAACCGCAGTCCAGCCCGCGCGGCCTGGGCGTAAAGCGCTGCAAAGGGTTCGGAGCCAGCGCGGCGCTCGTCACCGCCCAAGCCTATCCCGACGATTGAAGGGTATGCAGGTTTCATCTCGATGGCCTTGCGGAAGACTCGCTCGGCCTCCTCGATGGTGAAGTGACGTACGGCATCGAAGATCCAATAGATGGAGAGGCCCAGCTCGCGCCAACCGCGCTCCCGCGCCCGCTCCAGCCCGGCGAAGATCGGCTCGAAGGCGGCAGGGTCATGGTTGCGCCACAGGTAAATAACGCCGACGGCGATGAAGACCTCTGCGTGGACGACGCCTTGCTCGGCCAAATGCTCGATCATGCGCCATGCTGCCAGTTCGTAGTCCTCCGGGCCTATCAGGCGACGGGTTACAGCCTTGAATGCCTCCAGAAAGCCGGTGAAGTCGGTGAAGCGGTAGAGCGCCTCGGCCTCAGGTAGCGTGAGGGGCCGCGCATCGTGACGCGCGCTCAACTCGACCAGCGTTGAAGGCAGAATCGTGCCCTCCAGATGCAGATGCAGCTCGGCCTTGGGCAGACAGCGGATGTATTCGTTGATCTCTGTCATATCTACCAGTTTACGCGCGAAAACCTGCACAGTCAGCAACACACAAGTAGTCTCCGAAATCCGCCCCATTGTATTTGTAGATATTTGAATCCATGATTCGATAGCCAAAATCTTCCAACAGCTTAAGCAAATCTTCCACCTTTTGGCCTTCTGGAAGCCATAAGGGGTGGGTCGCGAGAATCAGCGCAGGATGGTGATGGCCGAGAAGATGTTTTGCACCCTCGCAGACCCATAGTTCTGCGCCTTCTACGTCAATCTTGATCAGATGAGGTATGAGTCCTGACTGATTCGAATAAGTATCCAACGTAATGGTTTCGATCTCGATCACAAACTTGTCTTGCGGTGGAATCTCCGGGATCTCTTTGCCCAAGAGAGAATTCATGAATGAATCCCCGTCACCAACTAAATAGAAAGGTGTTCTGGCCTCATCCTTATTCGAAACTGCCTTGGGAACGAGTTCTATTTGCGAGAGCCTGTTCTTCCTCTTATGAAAGGACAAGAACTCCAGATTCGAGGGAGATGGTTCGAAGGCCACAACGTGGCCTGCGCGTCCAGTTATTCGGGCAGCGACCATCGACATCCAACCAACATGTGCACCAACATCGAAAAAAACCTCACCTTGGTGTAAATGATCGGCGATCCACCGATGGATATGTGGCTCTGTAAGCTTGCGTCTCAAGAGCTGAGGGTGTGTCCAGACGGGCGTGCCCATCACAATCTTGGGAACTGGCATTTTGGCTCGCACCAAGCTCTGCTTGAGAAACCGGAGCAGCTTCTGAACGCATTTCATGAGTCGTGCGTTATGAGAAACGGATGCAAGCTCCCCTGACATATGAATTATGATACGCCCCTCTGAGATGATGTCATTAGGAAGAAGGCTTCTGAGAAGATCGAGGTAGCAAGTGGATAATGGACCACGTGCTCAAAGATCAGGAGTAGCCATCCATGATGTTTGTAGGATGCTATTTTTATCCCAAGTGGCAATAAGTTGCGGTTTTGGATTCCGAGACTGTTGAGGTTGAGGAGCTCAAGCTGATGAACAGCGAAGGCGAGGCCGCGCGATTTTACCGTCAACTGACTCATCCGGCACGAGTTGTTGTAGAGGCTGATGGCAACTGCCTGTGCGTTCTGGAGCTTTTGCAGCGGACGCCACGAGGTTCGGGGGGACGCATCCGACCGAGCTGATGGGAAGTGGCGCGGAATTGAATGCCGTAATCCGCCAGGAACTGGGGTTGCTGGATATAGCAACTAGCAAGGGCCGCGAATCGAACAGGTAAGCAGACCTTACCATTTGTCGCCGAACAATGCGCAGCGAAAGTGATTGCGTCCATGCAGGCGGTCCGCACTATCCTGGCTGCATCGAGGTTGAAGCGGTTTGGGGTCATCGACTTCCAGGTCTAAAGGCGAAAACTCTATACCCGAAAGCGAAAATCGATTGCCGGGGACCCAAAGCTGTGTTTTCCGGATTTTTGAGCCGACTTGCGCTGCCCGTCCAGCGCAAATGCCAGGATGAATGGGCACAGCTTCCCATGGCTCACGGTTATGCTTCAAAGCCGATGAGCGGAACAGCTTCCGACGGGTGAGAACCATGAAATTAGAATGCATCGAACTCGTACGTTATACATTTACGCGTAACTATTGTAACTGTTCTTCAGAGTACCCATCCAATAATCCAAATTTCATGATGTACATGTTACAGCCCCAGCGGAACAAGTTGGTACAGAAATGAACGTTGACACTGGTTGCATTATTTTTATACAGTCCGCTTCGGTTCGGTCGGAGCAGCGATGCTACCCCAGAGACCAGAACTAAAAAAAGGAGAAGTTTGATGAAAATGAAGTATTTCGCAATCGCCGTCGGCGTGCTCGCTCTCTGCGCAATCACGTCCGTGCCGGCCAGAGCCTACTCGTGGAGTACCTGTAGTCAGTACGAAACCTACACTGAAAACGGGTACAACCTGTACACCGACGAATGGGGCGCGTCTTCAGGCCAGTGCGTCTATGCCAACAGCTCCACCAATTGGTGGTCAGTGGCGAATTATCCCAGCGGCAGCGGTGTCCAGGCGTACCCCGACACGGAAATCAGCATGGGCAACGTAAATCTCAGTTCCCTCAGTTCCGTAAACTCGTCGTTCAACTTCTCGGTGCCAAGCGGCGCACCTTACGACGCAGCCTACGATCTCTGGACGAATGGTAACGTGGACGAAGTGATGGTCTGGGAGCAGTGGAACTGGCAACGGCCCTATCGCCAGTTCGTATAATTGCAACCAACTTGGTGTCAGTGGCTGCCCCTTCGCCACCAACGTCTCCATTGATGGTGTTACTTACGACGTCTTATCAGGGCAACACTGGCCACAACGTCGTTTCCTTCCTGCGCACCTCGCAGGCGTCGAGCGGCAGCTGTGAATCTTCTGGATTTAATGAATTGGCTTGCGAACAGGGCAAGCTCAACAGCAAGACCTTCTCCACGGCAGATTTCGGCTTTGAAATCGCGAGAACCAACGGTTCTCAGACCTTCACGCTGAATTCCTACAGCCTCAGCACCAGCTCGGCGGCGGAGGCGGCTGCACGCCCACCGCAATCACTCCGTACATTTCGGTGAATAACGGCTCAACCTGGGCCGAGGAAACCAACGTCACCGTCAGTTCCACTAGCACGCAGGTGGACCTTGGCCCGCAGCCCACATCCGGCGGAATCATGGAGCTGGTCTGGACCCAACGGATTTACATCCACGTCGCGCCAGATCAACGACATTCAAGCTGAACACGGGCTCCAACGTGTATACGGCGACCTACACCAACTCCGCCGGCTGCAAGAGCACGGAGGCCTTTACCATCACGGTGAACTAACCCCCGGTAACAGGGAGCACCACGCTTCACACCCGGCATCGGCGCCGCTGACCGCCCAAAGCGATCACAGCGCCGATTGGGCGTGAAGCTTCCATGGCCGTCGGAAAAGATACATGGGTCACTGAAATATCCGACATGGCCTTCTTCAACTCCAGGCGCACTTTGACAAGTTGTACTTATGCAGAATCGGGCGAGACGCAGTGGCGCATCAAGCGTGATGGCGCGCTAGTGTCCTGAGTCAAAAGTTCGTTCAACAAAAAACTGTCATCCTGAGCAACCGTAGCGTAGCGAAGGAAGTAGAAGGACCTGCGGTTGCTTTTCGGTATACCTCTACAAACCTCAGATCCTTCGACTCACCATCCCCAGACTGAAGAGAACGCCTGGGGCCCCGTTCGCTCAGGATGACAGCGTTGTTATGCTGCGAACTTCTGACTCAGGACACTAGCCGTTGGCAATCTCCTCGACGCGCTTGGCAGGAACTGAATCACTGCTTCACTCAAATAACGAGTGCCCGGAAGAGTACTTTCTCTCCGGGCACTCATTGTTTATGCGAGCATCGCGGCTAAGTCTTCATCTGCTGTCTTGATCGCCATGAGGTTGAACTTGTCGTGGAGCAGATCCAGCACTGCGGGCGAAAGGAAGGCGGGAAGCGTCGGGCCGATGCGGATACTGCGCACTCCCAGGTGGAGCAGCGTAAGCAGAACGGCGACAGCCTTCTGCTCATACCAGGACAAGACCAGCGAGAGTGGCAGGTCGTTGACCCCGCACTCAAAGGCCTTTGCCAGTGCAAGGGCAATCTGCAAGGCCGAGTAAGTATCGTTGCACTGGCCAATATCGAGCAGGCGAGGCAAACCGCCTATCTCACCGAACTCCAGCTTGTTAAACCGGAATTTTCCGCAGGCTAACGTAAGAATCATGCAGTCGTTGGGAATCGACTCGGCCAATTCCGTATAGTAGCTCCGCCCGGAACGCGCTCCGTCGCAGCCGCCGATCAAAAAGAACCGGCGAATACTGCCCGCTTTGACAGCGGAGATTACCTGATCGGCGACACTGAGAACCGCATTGTGGCCGAAGCCCACAGTAATCTCTTCATCGGAACCATCCTGGTCAAAACCCTTGGCTGCCAAAGCCGCCGCAATCACAGGAGCATAGTCCTGATCGGCGATGTGTACGACGCCTGGCCATGCAACCATGCCAGCGGTGAAGATGCGCTGCTTGTAAGTCAATTTCGGTTCCTGAATGCAATTGGATGTCATCAGAATCGCACCAGGGAAATCGGCAAATTCATCGGCTTGATCCGTCCATGCGCCGCCATAATTTCCGGCAAGATGCTCGTATGCCTTCAGCTTGGGATAACCATGCGCGGGCAGCATCTCGCCATGCGTATAAACCTGAATGCCAAGACCCTTCGTCTGTTCGAGCAAGGCATACAGATCGTGCAGATCGTGGCCGGAGACAAGAATAGCCTTGCCCTTGCGAGCGCCGAGCCTTACCTTCGCAGGCTGCGGATGGCCAAAGGTTTCCGTGTGCGCGTGATCCAGAATCTCCATGACACGATAGTTGAGTTCGCCGACGGCCAGCGCTTGGCCAAGCAGTTCATCTGCCGTCGGAGAAGAATGAGTCAGAGAGTCCAGAATCGCGTGAATCTTCGCATAGGAGACTGGATCGCCTGCGCCAAGAGCAAGCGCGTGCGCCGCATACGCTGCTACACCTTTTACGCCGTAAAGCACAAGCTCTTGCAGATTCGCAATCTCTTTTCCCTCTGTCAAAAAGCGTGCGGGCAGAAGAGTTTTCTGGCCCTGAGCCAGCAAGCCGTCAAGCGTGGAAGCCGGCATCCATGCAGCCGGTCCGGCAAGCTCAGTTGGAACCATGCCGGACTCCACACAAGTACGTTCGTACAGGGCACGAGCAGCATCTCGAATCACGATGGTCTTGTGAATCAACTCAACCAGGCGATCAGGATCAAAGTTCACATTAGTCAGCGTGGCGAAAATCGCTTGTATGGTGAAAGCATCGATCTCAGCGTCAGATGCGCCCTGTTGCCGCGCCCGATGCGCATACATCGAAACGCCCTTGATTGCGTGGATCAAAAGATCCTGAAGAGTTGCGGTTGTCTCATCTTTTCCGCAGACGCCGAGGGTTTGACAGCCCTCTCCCTTTGAAGTCTGTTCGCATTGGTAACAAAACATCGTGCGCACCTTCCGTGAATGAATTGGGTTACAGCATTAGCTTAGGCAGGCGGGCGACTAGGCACAGCGACCAAAGTCACAGGGTCATTCATTCACGGCAGTTTCAGAGCGTTGGCCGAGGCGCCAACGGAGGTCTACACTTTCAGGACTGCTTCAGTGGATTGAAATACAACTCGATGTGCCAGCGGTTCTTATCAATCTCGGCGATAGTGGCGGCGGCCAGTTTCAGGTCATTAAGCACGGGCCCCCCTGGCTACCGGGGAATATTTACTTCATGAGTCGGGACACTAGCGGGCGGGCCACTCTTCAACGACCAGGCCGAGGTCGTTCAGTTGCTGGATGGCGGCTTCCATGTTGCGGCGGAGCTTGGGGCGGTCTTTGGGGCTGGCCAGCGGCGATTCAGCGACGGCAATGACGCGGCCATAGCGCCAGGCGCCGGCGGGCAGAGCAATCACGGCATTGGCCAGATCCGCCGGGTGCAACTGAATCTCCTGGCGGCGGGCTGCTTCGGGGCGCAGCATGGTTCCCTGGCCCACAACGCTGGGATTGGCATCGGCCAGGGTGATGCGCAGGGTGTAGGTATCGGCGTCCACCGAGAGAAAGGGGTTGGCCCAGGCACCCGGCTCATGCACGTCCACATACATACTTTTTGTGGGCAGCGGGATCAAGGCTAGGGCAGCGCGCTGATGATCGCGCTCGGCGGCGGCGGCCTGAGAGGCGGCTTGCGCCTTCTGTTCGGCGCTGACCGCGGTTTGAGCGACGCCGACCACGGCCTGCTCTTCTTTATGACAGGCAGAAAGTGAAAGGGCTACCAAGATCGAGGCGGCTGCAAAGCCCATGCATTTTGAAGGCGAAATCACCCTTCAAGGATAACAGGAACAGCCCCGCGCCGGAGAGATTGATTGCACCGCAGGGTATGCCGGGCTTGCTGATTCCTATTGCCACAGGAGCGCATGTGCATTGCGTTGCAGGCGAAGACGCTAGGAGCCGGAACGATTGGCACCTTTGGAATGCTCTGGTCTCCGGTGGAGCGAATCCTCCACTTTCGGACAAGGTTCTGAATCGGGCACGCCGCCTGGGATGAAGGCGGGTTTGAGAAAATGAATGCCAGCCCAAGTGTTGTATTCTGTCGGGGTTGAAAGGGGAAGGCATTCATGCGCTTCAGGGAGACCATCAAGACCTATGGCATTGACCTCGACGCTGACCCGGTCCATGTACCACCCGGCTTTGAGGTGATCGAGCACATCCGGGGCGGCTTCCTGACCTGGACGCCGCACAAGCCGCAGATTGAGCTGTATCTGCCCGAGGCGCAGCGCAAGGGTATAGTGACGGGCGAGAAGGTGCTCGAAGCTCTGGAGAAGTTCGATGGTACGATCGTCAACGCCAACGCCCTGGATTTTCTCTTCAATCATGTTGCCGATTTTCCGTGGATCATTCCCGAAGAGTGGAAGAATGTGGAACAACACCGGTCGAAACATATTCTTTTCTGGGGCACGCGCTATCGCTATCAGGAAGGAATCTGCGTGCGCACGCTGGATTGGAGCGCCGACGCGCGGGAGCGAGTGTGGAGAGTGGGCTACTGCTGGATCGATAATCAATTGAACTCCCAGTTTCCGGCTGCAATGGTCCGCAAACCGGCAAAGGTTGAGTGAAAATGTTCTTGTTCATCGTTATTCACAGCAGGCGGCTGTGCGACCGTGGAGTGTAACTTGAAGCCAATGAAGCGTTGCTTTCTTCCGGTCCAATGCAGGCTCTCCCTCATCGCCCTGATGGCCTGGGCGGCTGTGAGTTCGCTGCGCCGCGCGCTCATGCAAAAACACCCAAAGAGTTTGCCGCCGCGACGTTGGTCGAGGCAGCCGATTACACTCCATGCGGTGATGGGTGCCCGGCCTTTGTCTATCCGACGAGCACATTCTGCTTCCGCGAAGGTGATCAGATTGTGATAGGCGAGGGCCATAGCTACCTGCATGGAGAGAAGTTCTCGGCGATGGAGGATTTTGCCGGCAAGCAGCTTCAGCTTCGCTTCAACCGGCGCAGTCTGTGGGTGAGGACGCTGGATGGCGCGGTGGTGAAGCTCAGCCGCGGTTCGCAGTATCAGAACTTCAAGGATACAGGCTGCATCCGCGCGGTGCATGAGCCGATTGTCGCGGCGGCCAACGCCCAGAAGCGACCACCCAAGCTGCCCGCAGACGCCTTTCCGCTGGCCAGTTCCAACTATACGGATCGCTACTTCTGGTATCAATGTGCGCTCGACGCCGACAAAACGGAGATCGTTTGCCAAACCTGGTATCCCAATGGCGACCCGCACGGCAAGGATTTTTTCTGTGCGCGGACGCTTGCCGGCGATGCGGTGGGAGCCGTGGCCACGCTCGACCCATTGCTCAGCCAAACCGGGCGGCTGGTGCTGAAGTCAGGCGATGTGGTGCGGCATGACAACCGGAGCCGAACCAATGACGTGCTGGACCGGCCAGGCGAGGCGTGCAGGTAGATGGGAAGATGTGGCATGCCATTGAGGGAAGTGAGTCGAGGGAATACGTGGGAGACTCACCACCGGAGGTCAAAGCCAATGAGAGACGCGACCAAAACAATTCGACCCTTTGCTACAAATCCGCAAATGGCGGCATCGCTGGCCGACGCGTTCGAAGATTAAAGACAGGGTTAAAGAGCAGAAACCCAGCAACTTTCCTCAACTTCCGGTAGGATATTGAAGGTACCTATCGAAGAATGAGCCTGAAAGCCAAGCTGGAAGCAGTCATTTACGCCGCGGAAGAGCCGGTCACTCTGGCTCAGCTCGCCGTGCTCTTTGCCGACCGACGCCCTCGAATGGAAGGCGCAGCAAGAGGCCGACGCTGCTGCTTCACCCTCCGCGCAACCCTTTCTGGGTGAAGAGTTTGCTCCCCTTGACCCAGAGGAAGACCTCGTTCCGGAGCCGAATGCGGCTCTTCTCGCGGAGATTGACGCAGAATTCAATGCCGCACACTCTTCCGCCAAGACTGTCCTGAATTCGGACAGCGAGGCCAGCCCGGAAGCAGACCTAAAGGCCGCTCCTGAAGCCGCCGCGGAAACCGTCGCCGAAGAAGTCGAAGGCATGGAGCCGTTGCCGGTAGCTCCGACCGTAGCCGAGCCTGCCCCGCCTGCCGCCACAACCGCAGCCGACGAGCTGGAGCAGAAGCGCCAAGCCCGCCAGCTTGACCGAGAGGTTCGCTCCATCCTGCGCCAGTTGATCGACGAGCTGATCGACGACAGCGTTTCAGACGATCGCGGCGTGGAGATTCGCGAGATCGCCGGCGGCTTCCGCATGGCCACCAAACCCGAATGTCACGACGCCGTGCGCCTCTTCATCCGCAGCCTCAAGCCGGTGCTCAAGCTCTCGCTGCCCGCTCTCGAAACCCTGGCCATCATCGCATACAAGCAGCCCATTACCGCTCCCGAAGTCAATGAGATTCGCGGCGTGGAGTCTTCTGGCGTCTTCGGCTCGCTGCTTTCGCGCAAGCTCATCGCCACCGCCGGCCGCAAGCAAGTGATTGGCCGCCCTATCCTTTACAAAACCACCAAAGAGTTCCTGCTCCGCTTCGGCCTCAAGGATGTCTCGGAGCTGCCTTCAATGGAGGAGTTTGAAAAGCTGGCCGCCGTTGAACTCGACGAGCTGGAACAGGGCGAAGACTCCGAAGAGAAGGTTAACCCGGCGCTCGGCACGGAGTTCACCGAAGCTGCCAGCAAAGAGTTCGAAGATTCCTCCCCGGACGAACTGCCAGCGCAAACCGGATCACCCGCACCCCTAGAGACCGCCGAGATGGCGGGCCGCAACGACCACACCACACCCAAAGAGGCCGCTCCTGCTGCGCCTCCCGTTACCGAGCAGGCAGAAACTGAGAATCTTTCCAATGACAACCCTGAAGAAAGCCGCCAAGAAGGCTCCCAAGAAAACAACCGCGACTGAGGCTAAGGCCAAGAATTCAACTGCGGCTGAGCCAAAGCCTAAAAAATCCACCAAGGCGAAAAAGGCCTCGTCTGTTGAGACCGATTCTGCCGAAGCGATTTTGCAAGTTGTAGCTGAAGCCGTCCTTGTGGCTGAGGTTGAAGCCGCTGCGGTTGAAGAAGCTGTGGCGAGCGAAGCTGCCGAGGAAACGGCGATAGAAGTCAAGACTGAAGCAGGAGCCGAAGACAGTCCGGAGGCCGGCAAGGAGCCAGAAGACGCTGCCGACCATGAACCGGAGTCCGCCCCCATCCCGCGTCCCCCGGCCAAGCTGGAGCGCCTGCAAAAAATCCTCGCCGCGGCCGGAGTCGCCAGCCGCCGCAGCGCCGAGTCGATGATCGAGCAGGGCCGCGTCCAGGTCAACGGCAAAGTTGTTACCGAGCTGGGCACCAAGGCCGACGCCGGACGCGATCACATCCGGGTCGACGGCAAGCTCCTCCAGGGCGCCGAGCGCCTGCGCTACTTCATCCTCAACAAGCCGCGCGGCTTTGTCACCACCGTCAAAGACCCCGAAGGCCGCCCCACGGTGATGCAATTTTTCGAGAAGATGAAGGAGCGCCTCTACCCGGTCGGCCGCCTCGACTACCTCAGCGAGGGCCTGCTCGTCGTCACCAACGATGGCGAACTGGCCAACAAGCTGACCAAGGCTTCCTCCGGAGTCGAGAAGACCTATCTCGTCAAGGTTGCTGGTCAGCCTACTGAAGCCGAATTGGACATTCTCCGTGGCGGCGTCTCCATCGCGCTCGGCAAGCCGGGTTCGCGCACTGTCCGCACCTCCCCAGCCCGCATCCGCCAGGTCCGCCAAGGAGACAATCCCTGGTACGAGGTCGTTCTTATCGAAGGACGCAACCGCGAACTGCGCAAGATGTTCGAGGAGATTGGCCATTTTGTAGAAAAGATCCGCCGCACAGGCTACGGACCGCTGGTCCTCGATCAGGAGCCGGGCAATCTGCGCGAACTGCAACCGGATGAACTGGAAGCTCTGCGCAAAGCTGCCGAAGGCAATCTGCGCACCCCCAAATCCAAGGATCTCCGCCGCCGTAACCTGCTTGATGCGGGCCTCTTGCCGACTGTTCTACCCAAGCCCAGCAGCCGTCCGCGCACTGCTCCGCCGTCCGCGTTGCCACCCGCGGCCGATGCCAGCCGGGCGCGAACAGATTGGTCCCGTCCTGGCGCTTTCAAGCCTAAGAAATTTGGCCCAGGTCAATCCGCTCGACCCACCCAGCCTGCGGACCGCTTTGCCAGCGGCGACGCCAACAAGTTTTTCCGTCCAGCCCGTCCCAGCAATGAAGGTCTCCGTCCCGCTGCTGGGCGCACTTCGGCTCCCAACCCTGTGCGCAGCTTCTCTCGCAACGAAGAGGAGCGCCTGCCAAGGTCAGACAATCGCTCGCCGGAAAACTTCGGCTTCAACCGTTCATCTGGCCGGAGTTTTGACCGTCCAGAGGCACGCACAGAATCGCGTTCAGCCGCTCGTCCCAGCCGCAACTTCGACCGTCCAACCGGCCGTCCTGCCTGGAAGAAGGACGAGCGCCCTACCCCACCGCCCGCACGCGTCGCGGAAGGGGCCGAGGCACGGCCTTTTGCCTCGAAGCCCACTTGGAAGAAACCGGAGCGCCCCGGCAGTTTCTCACGCCCGGAAAGGTCAGATCGACCAGAGAGGCCAGCCCGTCCGGCCCGGCCCGACTTCAAACGCTCCGCTGCCCCCCGCCGCGATCTTCCGGCGCGTGAGACACGCGTCTTCGACGAGGATCTGGAACCCATCCGTCCGCCAAATCTTCACATCGAAGAGATTACAGGACTGGACCGCGCTCCAGCGCCCCGCCCCAGTACGCCGCACTCTGGCTTTAACCGGCCCGCGACCAGCCGGCCGGGCGGCACAAATCGTCCCGGTGCACCCCGTTCGTACTCCGACAGGCCTACTTCAAGCCGCCCCGGCTCACCCAGGCCATATGCCGACCGGTCAACTACAAGCCGTCCCAGCGCTCCTCGCTCCTACTCTGAGCGACCGGCCTCCGACCGGCCCAGGCCCAGCCGTCCTGCGCCAACTCATTCCAGCTTTGACCGGTCAGCGCCATCTGGCCGGCCTAGCAGCTTCCGCCCGCGCACGGACCGCCCCACCGGCGACCGCTCTGGCCGTCCCAGTTTCAGTCGTCCAGAAGGCGGTCGCCCCTCCTTCACCAGCAGCGGCCAGCCCCGCCCCGGCGGCGCGCGGCCCAGCAGTAAATCAGGGAAGTTTGCCAAGCCTGGAGGCTCCTCCAAACCCTACCAGCCGCGCACCGAGGGAGCATCCGACTACCGCCCCACCAAGGCCAAGCCCTACCCTAGCTCCACCTCCCGCGCCGAAAGAAAGGCTGGCAGCGGCTGGAAGCCCAAGCCCGGTTCTTCCGCCAAACCCGGCTACAAAGGCAAGCCCTCCGGCAAGCGCCCTGGCGGTAAACCGGCTGGTAAAAAGCGCAATTACTGAGGTCCTTGCAAACTTCCATCTGGATTGAGCGCGGAAGAATCCATTCATTCCAAGCGCACAATGAGAACAGATAGACCAAACAGCGCCGTACTTGATGCTATAAAAAGCCCCTATCCATTCCAGAAAAGCGCGGAATGGATGGGGGGCACCGTATTTCAGAACTTCTGGACTGGTTCACTGAGCAAAAATATCCAGTAAAATCACTCCGGCGATTTACTTGTGTATTAAGGCTCAAAACAGATCGCCTATTGGCGGTAAGGTCAGCAACAGCCTGAGGGCTAGAAGCGCATTGCGGCTTGATTGTTGCGGATCTCCTGGCGCGCGAATGAATGCAATCTGCCATACACCCGTTGCCTATCACTCGTTACTTCCCAAACGCCTCCCGCATCCGCTTCCAGGTCGTTTCCAGAGCCTCCGGCAGAATGCGCGATTCAGCGACCGTCGTCATGAAGTTAGTGTCCCCCAGCCAGCGTGGCATGGCGTGCAGATGCAGATGACCAGCCACCCCCGCGCCCGCCGCGCGTCCTAGATTCAGGCCGAAGTTATATCCCTGCGGGTGATATAACTCTCCAAGCGCCTGCTCGGTTCGTTGCGCCAGATCCATCAACTCGTGCGCCGTTGCCGATGGCAGTTGGCTCAACCGGTCCAGATGCGCGTATGGCATAACCATCACGTGGCCGGAGGTGTACGGATACGCATTCAGGCAGACAAAGCAGTGCTCGCCGCGATAAACAAGCCCGCCCTCTGCTTCCGCTCGCTCCGCGCTCATTCCCTTTGCGATGGCATAGTCGATGCAGGCAATCAGATTGCAAAAGACGCAGTGATGGTCGCCCGGCCAATGAGAAAGGCTCTGCGGAACGCCGGCGCGCTCCGCTTTGTCTGCCGAAGTGATGTAAGCATAGCGCCAGGGAGTAAAAAGATAATCCATGCGAGGGTCCGTCCACCTCAGTATAGAACCTGTTTCTCCATGCCAACTCAGGCAGATAGCCGTGCGCGCACAATCAAATGAACAAAAATTATAAAGTTGATGATTGAAAAGGCAGAGAATAAGTCTCTGAAGAATGTTTTGTGAGGACCGTCATCCATGTACAGCGGTTCGTTGGAAACTAGAAATATACTATGGTGCCGGGAGGGGGGGTCGAACCCCCATGACCACAAGGGCCGGCAGATTTTGAGTCTGCTGCGTCTGCCAGTTCCGCCATCCCGGCTCTATGTTACAACCGTTTGATTCAGAACTATTTGTGCCTTTTAGCTCCGAAAGTTTTCCGGCTTGAAATTCACCGCTCACTGTTCAGATGGCACTTTCGTTCGAAACCATTCCAGTATCGCACAAAGGCTTGGCTGTTGCCAGCCCAACTTTCTTCCAGAACAAGAGAAGGCGGCTGGTGGTTATCATTGAGAGTATGGGACTTGTAAAGGAATTATTGAAGCCGCTGGCCGAGGATGGCGCGGCGTTGACGCGAGAGCAGGCGGCTGCGGCCCTGGAAGAGATTTTGTCGGGCGCAGTGCCGGATGTGGAGACGGCGGCGCTGCTGACGGTGATGGCCACGCGCGGCGAGCAGGCGCCGGAGCTGGCCGGCTTTGTGCAGGTCATGCGCGAGCGCGTGACGCCTCTGCCGCTGACCGAGGCCGAGCGCGACGCGCTGGTGGATGTGGTAGGCACGGGCGGCGGGGGGCCATTGACCTTCAACATCTCCAGCGGCGCAGCGCTGGTGGCGGCGGCGGCGGGGGCGAAGGTGGCCAAGCACGGCAACCGGGCGGTCACTTCGCTGTGCGGTGCGGCCGATGTGCTGGAGTCGCTGGGCGTGCCCATCGATCTGAAGCCGGAGCTGGCCGCCGAGTGCCTGCGCGAGACGGGCTTCATCTTCCTCTTTGCGCCGCACTATCATCCGGCGATGAAGGCCGTGGGTCCGCTCCGGCGTGCGCTGGGCTTCCGGACGATCTTCAATCTCTGCGGCCCGCTGACCAATCCGGCTGGGGCGCGGACGCAGGTGATAGGCGTGCTTGCGCCGAGCCGCGTGCTTGCTGGTGGGCCGCGCGCTGGTGGAGTTGGGAGCCAAGCGCGCATTTGTGGTGCATGGGACCGACGGCATCGACGAGCTGACCACCACCGGCGAATCGATTGTGGCGCGCATTGAAGAGTCGCCGGACGGCGGCAAGCCTACCATGAAGGCCGCGCGCGTGACGCCGGAGATGGCCGGGCTGCCGCGCCGCAAGCTGGAGGAGTTCACCGGCGGCGATGTGAAGATGAACGCGGCGCTGCTCTACGATGTGCTGACCGGCATGCCCGGCGCGCGGCGAGAGATTGTGCTGCTGAATGCGGCGGCGGGACTGGTTGCGGCGGGGCTTGCCGATGATCTGAAGGAAGGCGTGCGGCTAGGCGCCGAGGCGATTGACTCCGGGCAAGGCTGCGGCCACGCTGGCCAAGCTGCGGGCCTTCGGGGCGAAGTATTCGGCCTGAGGACGCGACTGACCGCGCTCGGTGGTTTTCCATCCAAAATACGCGGCAAGGGTGGTGCACCACTGGAAAGTTGGATTTTCTTTTGTTTTCTGGCAATGATCTCGTATGTTATACGTCCAAGGGGTGAAAGGAATTCGCGATGTTCATCAAGCAGGCAATGGTAGCTTTCGCACTCGTCATTGGCTGTGCGGCTGTTGGCGCGCAGTCGGCCAATCAGATTCAGTTGAAGATTGAACCGTCGAATCGCACACTCACTGCCAGTGCAGAAGAGCAGGTGACTGCTGATCCCGATATCGCCATTCTGCATATTGGATTCGAGACGCCGCCTTCTGACGCAAAGACCGCTTATGCCGCTGGAGCAAAGATTTCCAATGAGATTATCACTGCAATCAAGCAGACAGGCATTGCGGAGACATCCATCCACAGCGAGAGCCAGAATTTGGAAAGCGTTGGATATAGATCGCACAAGTTCAAGCTGGCTCAGCAATGGACTGTGAAGACACCACCGGAACGGGTAGCGGAGATTTTGGATGTGGCGGTCTCTGCTGGCGCTACCGATAGCGGTCAGATCGACTGGACGGTCAAGGATGAGAAGGCGCTAGAAGATCAGGCGCTTGACAAGGCTGCTGCCCGCGCCAGAGAGAACGCCACTGTGCTGGCTAAAGGAATGGGAGTGCATTTGGGAGCGTTAATTTACGTGACGAATCAGGTCTCCGAGCAGATTTCTGCGCAGTATGGTTTAGCTAGCTTCAGCAATGGTGTAATGGCAATGGATAGGGCCGCGCCTGCAGCGCCGCCACTGGCCATCGAACCACACAAGGTGACCCGAGTGGCCACAGTCTATGCCGTCTTCGCCATCGAGTAGTTCAGCCGCCGATTTGGCATCGGAATGTACTTGGTCTAAGCCATGGCCAAGAGGTGCGCCATGGCAAAGTTTTTATGCGGCAAATATCAACTGCAACTCAACATATCTTCAGGAAACTCATCTAGTTCATCCACTTCAGCCGAGGCCTCAGGCTCAGCGCCCTCGGCAAGCTGGGCAGCAAAGAATGCGTCCACCTGCGCTAGCACCTCGGCGCCGGTGCGTGCATGGTAGATGGCCGCGCGCAGCTTGGCTCCGCCCGCCACGCCGTGGGTAAACCAGGTGGCGAACTGCTTCATCTTGCCTGCGGTCTCACCCAGCCGCGCAGCCCTGGGCAGGTCTTTGGTGACCTCGGCCTCGTCCAGCAGCATTTGAAAGTAAGCGCGGATCATGTGATAGCGGTCTTCCACGCTGGGCCGGTCGTAGCTGCCGATGGCCGTGTACTGCGCAATCTGCCTGAATATCCAAGGATTGGCCGGAGCCGAGCGGCCAATCATTACCGCGTCGCAGCCAGTGCAGCGCCACCATTGCCGCGGCGTCTTCCGGCGTTCTTATATCGCCATTGCCTATGACCGGAATCTTGACTGCCTGTTTGACGCGGGCGATCCACTCCCAGCGCGCTTGTCCGCTGTAGCCCTGCTCGCGGGTGCGGGCGTGCAACGCCAGAGCGTTCAGCCCCTCGGCCTCGGCCATGCGCGCCAACTCCAGGCAGACAATGTCGGCGTCATTCCAGCCCAGGCGGAACTTGACGGTGAAGGGAATCGTGACCGCCTTGCGCACGGCGCGGAAGATTTCGCCAATGCGCGGCAGATCGCGCAACAGGCCGGAGCCGCCATTGGATCCGACGACACGCTTGGCCGGGCAGCCCAGATTCAGATCCACCAGGTCGAAGCCGGTCTCTTCGACGATGCGCGCCGCCTCGGCCAGCGTCTCGGGATTGGCTCCGAAGAGCTGCGCGCCGATGGGATGCTCGTCCTCATAAAAGGTCAAGTAGCGTTGCCGCTTCGTCTCGCGCATCCGGGCCAGGCCGTCGGCGGAGGTGAACTCGGTCATCAGCAGGCCGCAGCCGGATTGCTGATTAGTCACGCGGCGCATTGACTTCCTCAGTCCCTGAGTCCCTTAGTCCCTAGTCCCTCGTAAACAAACTTGCATGGCGAATGAACCGCCGAAAGACAGTGTCCGTGACCCCGACCATGGGAGCGAGAACCGTGGCCGGAGCTACCGTCACTGGTCCAATGCGCATCTCGGCAGGCACACGCGCATCGGCGGGCATGGCGTGCTCGGCTGGGTTGTCCCAGTTCTTCTTTACGGTAAAGCCTTTGCCCGCCATAAGACCGCCTGATGAGCCGCTACTCGCGGACTTCCCAATTTGGGGTGTGCGTAGCAACAAACTGATCGGTCATCTCGACAAGCTCCTTTGAGTTGCGGAAGCGTTCCGCCCTGAGAATGACCTGAACGGAAGGATCGTCTTCAGTCAAATCCACATACAAAATCCCGATTCTACCAACGCCGTCCGCGGCAAGCGCTTGCTTGATTGTTATCTCTGTCGGTTTGAACTTGTGCGCATCGGGATATTCGTTAACTACAGCAACGTAGCGAAAGTGGCTTTGAAAAGACATAGATTCAACCACAGAATCATCTACCTGCTTGGAAGATGAAAGCACTCCGAGAACATTCGCAAGGACGGCCTCTCCGATGTCATCAGTTTCGCTATATCGAGCAATACGAACAGCATGAACATCGCCTGAGCCAGCGCGATCTATTGCTAACACGTCTATAAATAGACCGTTCCAATCCACATCCAGATAGACCTTGGGGATGAGCAGTTTGCGAATCAAATAATTCTGCAAGACGTTCCTAGCCCTGCCCAAATCCTGTTGCATTTCGGTTTGAATCATCTCACCACCCCTCAATCTTCAAAGACTTGCCAGTATCTTCGGCCCAAGCTGCGAAACGTTCCGCCTGTTGGACGATCTGTTCGATCTCGTCTTCTCTTGTCGCTTCGGAAGCATAGGCAATCCTGCTCTTCTTGGAGAGAAGTTTTCCCAAACGGTCAACCCCGTGCAGTTTTTCAAACTTTCTGGCTTCCAGGAGCGACTTCAAATCTCCGACCGCGCTTTTGTGATCGTCTGACGAGAGCTTTTCACTCCCCAATCCCATCCTCAACGCATCACAGTATGAGATTGCGCCGTGAATGCCCAACAGCGCCGGTGAGTATCTGTAGCTGACCAATTCTTCGTCGAGGACGTAAAACTCTTCCTTCAAAAGGCTTTCCATCCCCTTCAGGAAGTCTCTTGCTCGACCCAGGAAGTGTTGAACTTGCATAGCGGGCATGCAGCCATTCTCGCACAAAACGACACGAAAGGCCCATACTACTAGTAGGTTTCACCCCGGCAGCTCATCCACTTCGTAGATGAACCGCTGGCCGCGCGAGGCGGGGTCCCAGCCAGCTTCCATTGCGCGGCGGATGTGCGCGTTTACCTTCGCCGGCGAGATATTCTGTTGCACGAAGTCGGTTCGGGTAAGAGCGACCTTTTGCGTCATCACCGCCGGATATTCCAGCCAAAGCTCTTTGCGCACGCCCTCGGCAACCTTGACGTGGATGGCCACGCCCTTCCAGCCCTCGGCGGTGGTCAACTGCTGCTCGCGGTGCAGATGCCAAACCAGCGCATGGCCGTCAATGGTGGTAGTCGCCTGGATGGAGCGTTTGGTGCGGGGCATGGCGAATCAAATCTCCGATTCAAAACCAGACTCTTGTAAGCAATAGCCTATGCGCGCAACAACACGACAAAGGCCCCCGCCTTGGCGGAGGCCCTCGTCTTGCGAATCCCTTGCCGAGGCGCGGTTACTTGGCTGCGGCTGCGGCCACGGCACTGTCGCTCTTGGCGTACTTGCGGCGGAAGCGCTCTACGCGGCCTGCGGTATCGACAAGACGCTGTTTGCCGGTGTAGTACGGGTGGCAGACCGAGCAGATTTCCACGTGGACGTCGCCCTTGTGGGTCGAACGGGTTTCAAAGTTGCTTCCGCAGGCGCACAAAACCTTCACTGCGGCGTATTGGGGGTGAATCTTTTCCTTGGGCATCGCTCTGGACAGACCTTTCCTGCAATTGTTCTCTTCTATTGTAGGAGGAATTGGCGGGTTGTGCAATGCAGGGGTCAGGGATCCCTGATCCCTGCATCCCTATTCCCTGCTTTTCAGCGCCTTCTCGATGCCCGCCTCGACCAGCGGCTTCATCACTGCGTAGCCGGCGGGCAGCGGATGGACGCCGTCGTGGCTCAATGTAGCGGGCAGGCCGTCGCGGCTGTTTTTCATCGCCGTGTGGTAATCCACATAGATGTGGCCGTGTTCGGCTGCATAGGCCTTGATCCACTGATTGAGCGCCAGCACCTTGGGCGCGGGCACGAGGCCCGGATGCCAGGGAAAATCGAAGGCCGGCAACACCGAGCACAGCACCACGCGGATATGGTTGGCCGCGGCCAGCTCGGCCATCGAGGCCAGATTGTCTTCGGTCTGTTCGATCGTCATAGGGCCGGTGTTGCCGGCGATGTCGTTGATGCCGGCAAGGATTACGACTACCTTGGGCTGGAGCTTGATGACATCCTGGCGGAAGCGGACGAGCATCTGCGGGGTGGTTTGTCCGCTGATGCCCCGATTGATGTACGGTTTTCCGGGAAAGCCAATCTCCGGAGCATCAAAATGCCAGCCCTCGGTGATGGAATCGCCCATGAAAACCACTCGATTTTCGCCTGCGGCAGGCGCGCCCAGTTTCAAGTTATCCTCCTCGTACCTCGCCAGCCAGGGAAAATCCGTCAGCATACGATTATTGAACTGCTTCTGCCACTCGGAGAGCGGCGCTGCGGTGGTTTGCGCCGACAGTGCGAAGGTGAAAAGCAGGCCGCAAGCCGCCAGCAAAAGAAAAGCAACGTGCAAAGAGATTCGATTCATGAGGAAAACTCCCGGATAGGCTTACAGAAGCAGTTGGTAAAGAGCTGAAATTTGCGCAAGGCTTAGGCCTAATGTCTATTATGAAGCATTTGCGGCACGGCTGTGGTTATGCTCCCAGGCTGCTTAACTCTAGATTGAGTTTTTTGCTAACGGACAAAAAGCAACCACGGGATCTTCAACTCCCTTCGCTATGCTTTGTCGCATAGGATTGAGCTTTTCCACATACAGGGGCGGGCGATGCACTGCCGCAGCGAACCCCCCGGGTACGGTAGGCTGGATGAGATGAGCGTGTGCGCAATCTGCGACGGAGTAGGACTGGTGCGGGTGGTCAACGAGCAGGGGCGATGGGTCTCGCGCGCCTGCGATTGCCAGGAGATGCAGCGCGAAGAGCGCCGTCTGGGTGCGGCCCACATTCCTGAGCGCTACCGGCATTACACGCTGGATGGCTACGAGACTGCATTTCGCGGGGCGGATGCCTCGCTGGGCCGCGCGCACATGACGGCGCGCAAGTTTGTCGAGGCTTACCCAGTGGATACCGCTGGCAAAGGGCTGCTGTTTACCGGCTCGATCGGCGTGGGCAAGACGCATCTGGCGGTGGGCGTGCTGCGGCGTCTGGTGCAGGAACGCGGCGTCAAGGGCCTCTTCTGCGACTACCGCGAGCTGCTCAAGAGCATTCAGAACAGCTACAACCCGCAGGTGCAGACCACCGAACTGGAGCTGCTGAAGCCGGTCTTTGCCGCCGAGGTGCTGGTGCTGGATGATCTGGGCGCGCAGAAGCCCAATGAGTGGGTCTGGGACACGGTCGCTCTGATTCTGAACACCCGCTACAACAATAAGCAGACGACGATCATCACCACGAACTACGCTGACCTGCCGGCGGGTTCGGGCGGCCTGAGCGACGCCGAACGCGCCGCCCGCGAACAGACCCTGGGTGACCGCATCGGCGACCGCATGAGGTCGCGGCTGGCCGAGATGTGCGTCCGCATTGAGATGACCGGCGAAGACTTTCGCCAGACGGTCAAAAAAGCTCGCTTCGGGTGAAGAATAGTGCTCAGTTCTCAATTCACTGTTTCAGCGCTTCGCACTTGTATCACCACAACGACGTCATCCTGTACGCGGCGTAGCGGAGTCGAAGGACTTGCGGTTGTTTTGCCTTTTGACATCTACTTCCTGGGCCGGAAGTGCCGCTTTTCCAGGACCAGAAAATTCCGAATCAAAAGCGAAGAAAAAGCCTAAAGGTATTTTGTATCGATACAGTACATATTCCGCGCAATTCAGCCTCTCTAATCGTTTTTTGTCTTGTTCCAATACATTTTTCACTTGAGGATTTATTCCTGAATCTTCGGTTTCTTTCGTCACTTTCTGGAAAGTGTTGCGTTTCGATACAGTCCAAAAACGGAAGGTTTCAAGCCGGTAAGTGACTGATGCGCCACCAAGATGCGCTGAAGCGGCGCGGGCCTTCTCTGCGACTCTGAGAGGCTGTCTTGTTTCGAGACACTTTTGGCTTTAGTGTATTTTCGATATTTTCAGGGTTTCCTCCCAAAAATTGGAAAGTGTATCGTTTCGAAGCAGCCCAAACCCGGAAATCTCTATCCTCACACCACGCGGAGGCGGCACCGAAGTCGGCGTCATTTCGCAGTCGGTGGAAGGGCGAGCGCCACTCTCCTTATCTTCGGATGCAGCGCTTGAGGGCCGCGTGCATCGCCATTCGGGAAGAGCTTTTGAAAGCGCGCAATCTGCTCCTCGGACATCTCGATCTCCGGCACCAGCACCACCCAGGAGACAACCTCCGGCAAGAACCCTGAGGCCAACTGCTGGTTCGGGTTTCCCGGTGGATCGGGGCACTCTAAATCATTGGATGGCGCCGTCAGAGAACCAGGATAACGGTACGAACTCTGCTTGTGCAGATCTCCCAGCACGTCGTTGATATTGAAACCCTCGACATATTTGGGGCCGCTGTCATAGTTGACCGGCAAGGTCATGCCGCCGAAGATCTTGTTCAGCATTACGTTCGGCTTGTTTTCTTTGCTGACCTTGATCCTCTGAGCAAGGACCAGGAGCGCACCGGAGGCGCAGGATGGACCATCGTCCTTTTTGAAGACGTAGTGCGCCTCCATCTCGGTTAACCTGCCGTTGACCAAATGCTCGGCGGGGGTATGAAAGTGAAACTCCAGCAGGGTGTAGCTCTGTTGGCCATACCAGATCTTTATCTTGCTCCCTTCGGGCGGAGAGGCCTTCAAGCTACCCCAGCGCTGATCGACTATTGAATCGCCACACTCTTTGCACCATTTTTTCCCCGTGGTGTTTCTTAGCGTCAGAGTCAACTCCTGATTCAGAGCGGTTGTGTCTCCGAATTCCAGAGGCTTCATATCACGCCCGGCTTGGATGATGTCGATCGGCGACTGGTGATATCCATAGGGCGCAGTTTGGCTGCTCTGTGCGCAGATTGGCTGCGCCGCCAGCACTGGGATCAGCGCCAAGGCAAGGTACGGGATGCGGCGCGCGGCAAGCTGGAATACCTTCAGGGTCATCTCATTGCTCCTTGAAATGGTTGGGGGATCGATTTCAGAGGATGGATCTCTGTTGTCAAGACGCGGCTTGAGGGGAGTGATACCTGTTCCGCTGACGGCAATCCTGGCGTCAGAACTCGATTTGATTGTGCAGATAGTTGCGGGGAATCGGGATCGGCGAATAGGCCGGAGGCGCCGCTGAAGTACGAACTGCGTTCTGCATCCTTTCTATCGGGCGGAATCGGCGTTTGTCAACTTCATTCCGCCGGGATCATCTCGTTAAGGTACAATTCTTTGCAGAGAATCCCAATGCGCAAAACTCTTGAAACCATCAGCTTGGCAATCCTGGCGGGCACCGCGTGGATCACCTGGCAAGCACTTCATGGGTCCAACCTTCTGCCGGAGCGCATCCCAACCCACTTTAACTCCGCGGGCAACCCCGACGGATGGGGTCCGGCTTCCACGCTGCTTGTTCTGCCAGCGGTCGCCGTGGGTCTATATCTGTTCATCTCGCTGCTTTCGCTCTTCCCCGCGCTCTTCAAAACCCCGGTGCGGGTGACCGAGGAAAATCGCGTGCGCCTGCAGGCTCTGAATCTGCAGATGGTGGCATGGCTCAAACTTGAATTGGTTTGCCTCTTTGCCTGGATTCAGTGGACCATTCTCCAGTTTGCGCGGCAAGGCCACGGCAGGCTCACTCCGGCGTTTATGGTGATCTTTTTGGCCGCAGTCCTGGTGACGGCACTCTGGCACATCCTGGCCATGGCCCGCGCAGCTCAGCCGGTCCATTCCGTTCAACCAGAATGATGTCTCAAAATATCCAGAGGCTTGCCAGAATCAGCAGGATGGCGGCAACTGTCACAATCTGATAAACCCGGTCGTCGTTCGGCAGAGCGCGCTCGGCCTCGTCCGGGGCGTACTCGGAGACGGATGCGGTTTGGGGGGGGGATTGCATCGCGAGCCTGCCTTTCTCTAGCCTTGCTGCCAAGCATACGGATTCCGGAGCGGAGGAGTTCAACCTTGTACTTTGACGCTCGACTGATGGAAAGAGATACTCCAGAAAACCATTGGGACGAAAAAGATTGTGACGCTGTTTTGCCTTTCGGTCAAGGTTACGGATGAATCTTGAATTCTGACGTGGGCCTGACTGGTGAGGCGCTCCCAAAATGGGCGAGCGCTCGGCCAGCCTCTCGTTCAGGATCGGTTCAATGGCGAGCCGAGAATGCCTTTCCGATTCAGAACAGATAAAGACAATCTTGCGCGATTCCGCTGAAATGATCTGCAAATGGAAGAGAAATTTGCCGAATACGATCTCAATGCTTGACTTCGAGGCCGATCTTTCCCGTATCATGGAAGAAGCCCCTAGGCAGGTTTGGAGGTGGGATTTTTTGGCAGAAGTTCGTGTACAAGAAGGCGAACCGTTAGAAAATGCGTTGCGCCGGTTCAAGCGGAAGGTACAGCAGGAAGACATCATCAAGGAAGTCAAGCGTCACTCCTACTACCTGAAGCCCGGCGAAAAGAAACGCGTTAAGGCGGCTTTGGCGCGCAAGCGGAATCGCAAGAAGGCTCGTAAAGAGGCCGACTAGTTGTCAAAACAAATCGTGACATGCGCCGCCCCGGCGACCCCCGCATCGAAGATGCGGGCAGGAAGACCGGAATCACAAGGCAAGGCCGGGGCGGGCTGTCGCGATTCTTTCATTTAACTCCAACGCTTTGCACGCAGGCTGCATGGAGTGTTGTTTCAGATCTGTCCGGCTTGCCGGGATGATTTTCTATTTGCCGCAGAACTTGTTGCGGCCCGGGCCCTCGTTGTTGATAGCAGCACGAAGACAGGGAAACGGGACCGGCAAGTTGTTGTGGACAGTGGCCGATTTCAATGTTATTCCCTTCTTTGGGGAAGCCGGCCATGGAATTTACCGACAGAGTCTTGAAGTGCAGCGATTGCGGCTCCGAATTTGTTTTTACCGCGGGCGAGCAATTGTTCTTCCACGATAAACAGTTCAAGAACGACCCCAAGCACTGCAAAGTGTGCAAGGCGAAGCGTGTGCGCGGCGGCTCCAGGGTGCGCCCGGAGACGCGCATTCATTGCTCGCAGTGCGGCGAGGAAACTACCGTTCCCTTCCGGCCCACGCAAGGAAGGCCGGTGCTCTGCCGCGTCTGCTTCAAGCAGCAAGAGACCCCGGCTCAACTGGCGCAGGAAGAAGGCCTGACCAGGGCGGCGGAAGCTATAGCAGAGCCGAGCTGAGCAACAGATCACCTCGGAATCCAGAAGGAAAACCCGCTATCCGGAGCAGTGTGGCCAGTTGCGCCCAATGGCGCTGGCTGTGAGTGAGCGCATGAGCTGCGATCTTGCGGCGCGAGACAGTGAGTCCTTCCGGCGGCAGCCAGGGTGAGTGTAGCGTGGTTGTTTCCTCCCAATGGAAAGATTGATCGTCCAACAGTCCGCGAAGGATCTGAGCGGCTTGGATGTGCAGTGCAAAGAGTTCCTCCAGCGGCCCCTCCGGCATCTGCTCCTTCGCCAACTGCGGCAGGCCGGCGATCTGCTGGCTCCAGCGCAATTCCACTCCCCAAATGTGGCGGATAAACTCGCGCACATTTTTAGTACCACTGATATCGCAGGGCAACTCGAGGAGCGCGGGGCTGGCCTCAAGCTGCCGCTTCCAGAAGCTGGCGGCTTCCTGGCTCCAGGCCAGCAATTCATCCAGTGAGATACCAAGTGTCATGTCAGGACTCCTTTGCCTATGCCTTCTTCTTCAGCGCACGATGGCCGATGTCGTTGCGATAGTACATTCCATCGAAGTGAACCAGCTTGATGGCCTCGTAGGCGCGGGCCAGCGCCTCTTCCAGCGACGGCGCAACGGCGGTCACACCCAGCACGCGCCCTCCGGCGGTGACCACTTGGCCGTCTTGAAGAGCCGAAGCCGGCATGAAAGACCTGCACTTCAGGCAGCTTAGCGGCGTCGGCCAGGCCGGTGATCGGAAGCCCCGTCTTGTATTTGCCTGGATAGCCGCTGGAACTGGCCACCACGCAGGCCGAGGCGCCCGGAGCTCCATCGCAGCTTCGCTCTCTGCCAGCTTGCCATCGACGCAAGCCTCCAGCGCGTCCACCAGATCGCTCTCCAGGCGCATCAGAATCGCCTGCGTCTCCGGATCGCCGAAGCGGGCATTGAACTCCAGCACCTGCGGGCCGCGCGCGGTCATCATCAGCCCGCAGTAGAGCACGCCCACAAACGGCGTCTCCCTCCTCGGCCATGCCACGCACGGTTGGCTCGGCGATGTGATGCAGAATCCACTCCGTCATCGCCGCGTCGAGCATTGCATCGGTCGAGTAGACGCCCATGCCGCCGGTGTTGGGTCCGGTGTCGCCCTCGCCGATGCGCTTGTGGTCCTGCGCGGGAGCCAGCGGAACAGCACGTGTTTTCCGTCGCCAGGCAGAGAAAGCTGATCTCGTCGCCTTCCAGAAACTCCTCGAAGATGATGTGCGGCTCCTTCTCGCCCAGCAGCTTGCCCGCTGAGCAAATCCTCGGCGGCCTCCATGGCCGTGTGGCGCGAGTCGCAGATGATGACGCCCTTGCCGGCGTGCAGCCCGTCGGCCTTCACCACAATCGGCGGATGGAAAAAGTCGATCGCCTTTTCGATCTCGGCGACGTTGGTGCAGACCGCGTAATTGGCGGTGGGAATCTTGTGCCGCTGCAAGAAGCGCTTGGCGAAGCCTTTGCTCGACTCCAGCATCGCCGCCGCCCGCGTCGGCCCGAAGACGCGCAGTCCGCGCTCCTGAAGCGCATCCACCACGCCCAGCGAGAGCGGCAGCTCCGGACCCACAATCGTCAGCCCCGGCTGCTCGGCCTCCACCAGCCGCAACCATCGCGGCCACGTCCTTCAAATCGACCGGCACGCAGCGCGCAATCTCCGCCATGCCGCCGTTGCCCGGAGCGCAGACCACCTCGCTCACCCGTTGGCTGCGCTTGACCGCCCAGGCCAGCGCATGCTCCCGGCCTCCCGAACCCAAAATCAAAACCTTCATCTTTCGTTCCTGCTCTTCTCTTTTTTTCAGGCTCCGGATTGATTATAGGTGCATTCAGGCGATAGAAAGTCAAACAGGAATCGTAAAATGCGGCTATTTCGGCAACTGGCTGGCGTCCCATCCGCCGCCGAGGGCGCGGACCAGGCCGACGCTAAGGATAAACTGGCGGGTCTGGAGATCTGACGGCGGCGCGCTGATTCTGGAGCAGCGCGGCCTCGGCGGTGAGGACTTCCAGATAGCTGGTGACGCCGCCTTGATAGCGCTGGTTGGAGAGATCGAGGGAGTGTTGCGCGGAGGCGACGGCCTTCTCTTCGGCGGCTGATTCAGCCTCCAGAATTCGCAGGCCGGAGAGCTGGTCTTCCACGTCGTTGAAGGCGGCCAGAACCACGCTGCGGTAGCCAGCGGCCTGTGCCTCGTAGCTGTGGCGGGCGGCGTCGGTGAGGGCGTGGCGCTGGCCGGCGTCGAAGAGAAGCTCCGTTGCCTGCGCGCCTAGAGACCAGAGCGCGCTGGGCCCTTGAATCCACGTTCCGCCGTGCATACTTCTCAAAGCCGCCTGAGCCGCCGAGAGTGATGCTGGGATAAAAAGCGCTGACGGCAATGCCGATCTGGGCGTTGGCGGCGGCGGCGCGGCGCTCGGCGGCGGCGATGTCAGGACGGCGCTCCAGCAGTTGCGACGGCAGGCCGATGGGAACCTTGGGCAACGACAAATCAAGTGGCGAGAAGGGAATGCTGAAAGGGAGAGATCGGTGTTGGCGAGGGTTCCGATGGCGTGCTCGTATTGGGCGCGGGCCTGGCCAATGTCAATCAGTTGGGCGCGCACGGTTTCCAGTTGCGTGCGGGCCTGGGCCACGTCCACCTCGGTGCCGATTCCGCCAGTCAGGCGCTTCTGGGTCAGGTCGAGCTGATCCTGGAGATCGACAATAGTGGCGGCCAGCAGCCGGGTCTGGGCGTCGAGGCCGCGGAGTTGCAGGAAGTCGGCGGCCAGTTCGGCGTGCAGGCTAAGGGCGATATTAGCTTGATCCGCTGCACTGGCTTGGGCGTTCGAGCGAACGGCCTCGACTGTGCGGCGAATGCGGCCCCAGAGGTCCGGTTCCCAACTGGCCTGACCGCTGAGCGCGAAGTCATTATAGGTGGTGGATTTGTCAGGGTTGTCGGATGGCCCGTTTGCCGAAATCTTCTGCCGTGCGGCGGATGGCCCGGCGGAGAGCGATGGATAGAGCGCGGCGCGGGCTACTGTGATCTGATCGCGGGCGGCAAGATAGGTCTCCAGCGCCTGGCGGAGGGTTTGGTTGTTGGCTTCGATTCGCTCTTCAAGCTGGTTGAGCTGAGGGTCGTGGAAGATCTCCCACCACTTGCCGCGCAGCAGGCCGTCGGAGGGGTTGGCGGGTTGCCAAGCGCCTCCGGCCGGGTTCGGCGGAGGAAGAATGGCCGCGGCCGCGCCGGTCTCCTTGTAAGCTGCTGGAGCTTGGAAATCAGGACGGTTGTAATTGGGACCCACGGGCTTGCAGGCGGTGAGCAAGAGAATAGCGCTCAAACAAGCCGCAGAAAAAAGTCGTATGCATGGATGCGGAATCCGCCGCACCTTGTGCCGGAGAGAAGAAATATCAGATTTATACCTCTGAGAAGAGGCGTCATTTGGGTTCAAAAAAGCATCCCCAGCCATCGTTATGGCCCCCTAACGAATCAGCGACTTCTTGTAGGGAAGTCTCAAAATCCACGATTTCTTGGTGCGAGGGTATCATTTGCTTGACAACGTTTACATTCCAAGGAAATTCCTTCATCGTTTCAGCAAAATAGACCTCCGCTGCAAAGCCCTGTGCTCGGAAATGTTCCGTAAATCTTTCAGCCGCACTTTCGACTGGAAATACAACACTAAAGTCAATATTCCGCGCCCGAGTAAGGTCATCACCTTGTTCTTCCATCCGTCGGAGTGCGTCTCCGTTATCATCGTCTGGATAGATCATCTTCCGGTAACCTCCTTTCGACTGATGTCTAATTCCCCAAGGGCGTTCCCTCAGGGGCTAAAGCCCACGTATAGATTGAACCTTTTGCGGCCGATAAAGTCGTGCCATTTCAAAGAATCGTACCCTTTCGCCGATTGAGGCGCTCGCATACTATTTGCCTCCCGCGCTGGCCGGGCTGACGACCTGGACCTGCTCGCCTTCAATCAGCGAGTCGGGCGGGTCCTGGATAACCTTGTCCGCAACTGTGAGGCCGCTGACGATCTGCACGCTGCCGCCATCGTCTTCGCCAATGACCACGGGAACCAGATGCGCGACGCTGCCGTTGACGACCGTGCCCACTTGCATCCCCTCTTTGCGAAAGATCAGCGCTGCAGCGGGAACAATGAAAGCGGCAGAGGCGGCGGGCGTCTTGAAATGGACCTGGGCGAGCGAGCCGGGCAGCAGTTCTCCGGCGCTGTTGTTCACGTCGATCTCGACCAACAGAGTCCGGCTGACCGGGTCGATGGCGTCAGCGGTGCGTACCAGCGTACCTTGATATGAATAGGGATATGTCTACCCTGCATGGGGCAATCCCCCTCAGCAGGTAGACAAATTCAATCTTTAATTTGTCTTGTTACATGATAGTAATGAATAGTTTAGTTGATGGTAATAATGACCCTGCATAATTACTGTTATGTACTAACTATACTCCAGTAGTATCCTTAGTTGATTGAGTATCACCATAGTTCACGATCTGTACTTGATTAGTAACTTTTGCATTAGACTCGATATGCTGTCTATCACTCCAACCATACTTATTCGACATGTTGTAATACCACGTTCTCGAATTACCATTGCATGTACCTAGAGTTTGTCGCTTTCCAACGCTTTCCCACCAATCGAATCCTTTTCTTAAAGAGATTTCGTACTTATCCTTCCTAAATTCCTCCGGATATACTTCAAAGTACTTATTCGCAGTGTTCGGAGATATCCATTCAAAGCCCTGTGGCGACGAACCTGATTCGACGTGCTTGCATAATTCCAAAAACACCCACTTTCTTAATTCAGTGTCCGCTTCAATCTCTTTTTCTGATATGAACTGATTCCTTCTTTTGCTCTTTCCCACTTACAACCGCCTTTACACTTGTTAAGTATTTAATTTAATCCTATCTCACACATACTCCAGAACATGATTTAACACAATCCCCAACAATCATGCTTGCAACAAACATACAAAAGTGATATACTGTCATTCATAACAAACACGGCTCACAATATGAAGTCGGTAACACAATCAAACGCGACTCAAATACTAGGGCGCAATACAAATGGAGATACAAACATGAACAAACAAGACTACACATTCAAAGTTAGATATCGACAATCCGTTCACTATCCTACTATTGAATCTAATATTGAGATAACAGCAACAAGCCTGAGAAAGGCGAGAATAATGATAGACGAAATGTTATCTGGCTCGATTATCTACAGCGCGAAATTAGTTAACACAATCATTTACTATTAAGGAGATACAACACATGGATAAATTCAACGTATTAAATTTAGAAGTCCTTGGAAACGATATCGACGGCTTTGAAGTCAACGATATGCACAAGGTAGGAACTATTGAATTAGCGCAAGATATCGAGGACGAGCAGATTGTTGAATTGTTGGTTGAAGAAGGCTATCTGTCCGGTTATGCGCATGGACGGTGTGAAGTAGATCAACAAGAGAGTTATATATACATTAATGAACGCGAAAGCGGAAAGCCTCTTTTTCAACTGCAATTAATCAACCAATAAGGACAAACAAGATGCTAACACTTGAAGAACAGGCCTATGGCCAACAAAAGAACAGGGAATACATTTACGAGGAAAGCAAAGAAAAGTCAAAGGAAATTCTAGGGCGTTATGACTGGGAATTCATTGATACAAACTATGAACGCCTTTGCAAAGAGGCCAATATAACACCTTGGTAATTTTAACCTTCAACACGTTCATTCTACGGAGTGAACGTTCATGACGGTTTAAGTCACTTAGTACGCAATTAACAGCCTAGGATAAAATCGGGGCTTGCTAACGCTGGAACGGAAATAACAACAACAAAGAAAGGACAAACAAAATGAACGAAGACGCATGGATAGATCAAGCATTAGAAGATATTTATGAAAATAACTGTAACGGTTTTTATGATGAAACAATAGAAGATAATTATGAAGAAGAGGAAGAAAACTAACATGGAATTATTTAAAGATCATAGCATTTTTCAAGATATAGTACAATATTTTGATACGTTTAAGAATGAATGGCGCCGAGAAGAAGATGCATTTCAATACCGTTTTTTTAAATCAACGGGGGGGGATTATATTTATCAAGGCAATCTTATTAAAAAAGGAATATATACAACTAATATAGAATCAATTCATTATAAATTTATTACTAACGATTTTGAAGAAGAGGAGAACTAACATGAAACAATACTACGTAGAATTATCAGCAACTACATGGATAAAGGCCATTGTGGAAGCGGAAAGTGAAGATGAAGCCTACCAAATAGCTCATGCCCTTGATCCTGACGATTGCTTTCAGGAAACAGAATGCTATGACCTAGTGGAATTATCCGAAATTGAAGGGGAAGATTTTGACTATCCAATATTAAGACAAAATGAATACGGTTATGAAGTAGTAAAAGAGGAAAACTAACATGCGACAAATATCAATTAACATATACAAATACGATGAACTATCCGAAAAGGCGAAACAAAAAGCCTTAGAAGAATGCGGGGGAATCTGGCCTAGATGGTGGGAAGATATTTACGATAATTTCAAAGATGACAATGAACATATCGGAGAGATAAAAGTTAAAGGTTTTGACGATCATTTTTGGCCTGATCTTACAATAGATTTTTCCAATGAATCTGAAGTTTGGTTTGATATCGGATCAGGTGACACCTTTGATAGCGAGAAGGCCGATAAATTGCATGAAGATTTAGCGTGTGAATTGCAAGATCGTTTGAAAGCCGAATATGAATGGATAACAAGCGAGGAATACATAATTGAGCTTATTAACATTAACGAATATGAATTCTACGAAAACGGAACCTTAATAGAGAGAAAACACTATGCCAACTAAAGCAATACACTGGCCGGAAGATCTTGACGGCGCAACTCAACTACCGTTTTTAGAGCTAAATGACCCTGAAACGGTGCATTACCTTGAATGTAAAGAGGGCGCAAAATACACGTGTTTTCAGCCTGACTATTGGGACTATGAAGAATTTAACATAATAATACTCTTAGAGGACAGGCCGATAAGAGTCCGCGGGATACACTTTGACTTTGTGGAGGAATAACATGAACCAATCAGAAGAATTAAAATTAAGAAACGCGATTAAACAGATAGTTAACTATATTGAGATGACTTCATGCAACTATAGCGATAAACAAAAGGCTCAATTAATAGACACAATCCGCGTTGAATCGGCATGTTTTAAAACACTTAAACAATACATCGAGGAGAACTAAAATGAAAAGCCAGATAATAACGGAGATACGAGAATTAATCAAAATACTACAGAATCAAAGGGTGTTTTATGATGAATTAGTAAAAGATCTCGAAAACGAATCACACAATAAAGACGCTTCATTTTTTAACGGAAAGTCTTACGGGTGTAATGATGAAATAATGGATTTAGAGAGATTAATAAACAAAATAAACAAAATGGAGAACTAACATGATATTAAAAATAACCGCCGTTCAAAAAATACTCACAGAATTTTTAGTAGAAGCTGAATCAATACAAGCTTTTGAGGATAACAATTTTGAGTTTATTAAAACATTAGGCGACGATGAATGCATAAGCGAGGAAATTATTAACATTGAAAAAGAAGAGAATTAACATGAAAGCAAAACAAAAAGCCAAAAACGACACACTAAACGCACTATACAAAGCGTTCCCGGAAGACAATCACGGCATGTTGGAAAAGATTGCCTTTATCGATTGGCTGTTTACTCAAGCAAGACGCGTGCAAACCTTGAATGAACGGGCTTGCAACGTTGGATTGACGGACAAAGAGCAAAAGAGAAGCGACAAACTGGACCAAGCTATCATTGACCGATGCAAAGAATGGAATATCCAAGTTGAAGTAAACGGTGACCCTAGAGGCTTTCCAATTAAGTTAATTCTTCCTAACGGGGACTGCAATTCAGCGTGGGAAAGAGTTTGGGGAATTTCAGCGTATTAACTTGCAACAAAAGGACACACTAATTTATGTTCAATACGTCATAAAATAGGAGAGAGAATGAAAGCACCACAAGGATTCAAAACCTTACATATACGGATACCAATTGACTTGCATGAGATGCTTTTCATTATGTCCGTAAAACATGACCTAAGCGCAACGGAGATAGTCGTTAAATATCTCCGTTACCTAAAGAAAAAACACCATACACAAAGGATACCACTAGATGAAAACTCCCCTGACGGTTTCGACTGTCTTAAATCAGTATCTAAGGGACTATTGCGAGAGCCTTTACTTGACTAAGGGCGAGCAAACCATAGAGGCGTACACAAGGGACATTGCAAGCTTCCTTGACTACGCGCATGAGAAAGGCGTTAAAAGGATAAAACAGCTCACGCCGGAGATCATTAACGCCTATCTAGGACTCGCAAAGAGAGCCTCTAAGAGCGAGGCAACCATTCGGCGGTACTATATGTCCATTAGGTCATTCTATCGCTTCCTGCGCCGAATTAAGGCCATTGATAGCGATTTCATTGAGGGCGTTCAGGTGCCAAGGCATAAGATCAAGGCGCCAAGGATACCAACTAAGGAAGAAGTCGGACGAATGTTGGATTTACCGGACACGACACAGGAAACAGGCGCGAGGGATAAGGCCATGTTGGAGCTTATTTATTCTTCAGGATTGAGAGCGTCCGAGCTTTGCGATTTAGAGTTTAAAGACTATGGAGGAAACTGCGTAACCGTGATTAGTGGAAAGGGAGAGAAAACAAGGACAGTTCCAATAACCGAGGAAGCCAGAAAATGGATAAGTCTTTACATAATTGGATATCGAGGAACGGAAGAAGGGTTTCTGTTCATTACGCAAGCACACAAAAAAGGTATTAACCGGAGACTACTAGCCGAGATCGTTGGAAGGTATGCAAAAAAGGCGCGCTTAGAAGGGTTGACACCTCACACACTAAGACACGCCTGCGCAACACATCTACTTGACGCTGGCGCCGACTTAAGACTTATCCAGGAGATCTTAGGGCACAGTTCAATAACGAGTACACAACGATATACTCACTTGACGAGTCATAAAATGCAAGAGAAGTTTCAACAGTTTCACCCCAGGGGTAAGCATGAAAACGTTCATGATTAAGACCATAGAGAAAGATAAAGTAAAAGAAATTAAAATTACTGCCATGAGTTTTTCGCATCTTGTGGCAGCATTAAGAGTGTGGAGAATATACCCCTTATGGGATCGTAACATACAAATTAAGGAAATAAGAGATGAATGATCTATTGGATAATATCGAAGAAAAACAAAAAAGAGCAACAGCAACTACCATTGACTATGACCGACGAAAGAAAATCGAAAAGATGGTAACGGCAGGACTGAGTTATAATTTTATTGCTGAGATGATCGGTGTTCATTTTACGACTATTGGAAAGGAGTTGAAACGCTGCCCTCCAGGGAAATATACAGCCGACGAGGCACAAAAAGATGTCGATCATCGTAAAAGACAAGGAAAAGAGAACAAGAATACAGACTACGAAGAAAGGATTTCATCGCTGGAAATGCAAGTTCAAATCTTGTGTGAAAAAATAGAGGAATTAAATGTCAAATAGATACCTAACCCTATATGAGAGACAGGTAATTGAGGATGGATTGAATGAAAGAATGGAATTAAAACAAATCGCTGAATTAATTAAAAAGCACGAGGATACCGTACAAAAGGAAATCGCGCGAAATGGAGGCATACGATTTTATACCGCCATTGAAGGTCAAAAAAATTATGAAATAAGACATAGCATGGGAATTGAAAAACGCAAAAAATACCAAAAAGTAAGGAAAAAAAATGATAAAAAAGACAATTGATTATGAAATATTTAAACTGAGATCGGATAATCGTGATGGCGGAGTTAAGGAAGGACATGTAAAAGTTTTAGAAAGGAGCATTGTGGGAAAAAACATGCTTCAATGGCGACCAATCTTAGTCAATGCCGAAATGGAGATCATCGACGGACAACATAGACTACAGGCTGCAAAAAACCTAAAATTACCGATTTATTATGAGGTTCAGGAATCTTTGACGGCAAAAGATATTGTAAGACTTAATACGTCGAAGCAATGGTCGTTATTAGATTTTTACAATTTCCATTTAAAGAATAACTCCCCAGAATATTACAAGCTCGAAGCGTTCATGAAGAAAAATAATATAACCCTACGTCTGGCTCTAATGTTGCTGAATGGGCATAATCACCAAAAAACAATAGAATTTAAAGAAGGAGATTTTAAATTTAGTGATGAGGAAATATCCGAAAATATCGACTATTGTTGGAATACAATCAAATACATAAAAAAAATACAGGGTAATCAAACTTGGATAAATACATCGAAATTCTGGAATGTATTGATCGTTTTGACAAAACACGCAGAATTCGATAAAACAAAATGGATGGTGAATTTAGAGAAACATATTTCAAAGGTCGGCGCAAGAGCTAATTACAGGGATTATATGGAAATGGTATTGATGATTTATAATTGGCGTAATCCTCACACACTGACAATTCAACAATTAGAAACGAAATAAGTTAAAGAATAGGATGTTTTTCAATCCAAAGATCATAAAACGGACTGTCATGCATCGAATCTTTGCAAAAGGCTTTAGCGTCGTTATAGGCATAGAAGACAGAGAGCACTTGATCGTGCCCTTGGTCATCTATGCCTAGGACGATATAGACCTGATTCGATGGAAAGTTAATAACGGTCATCCTCTGCCTCAATTAGAGATTCTTTCATCTGAATGCCGGCTATTTGAACGCCATTTAACAGGGTATTAATCAATTTCTGCATGTTTTCAAAAGGCGTATCTTCTAGATTGTCTTGGATATGGCGCACGATTCCTTCCACAATCATCCAGTTACAAAATATTGCTTGTTCTTTAGAGGGCATAGGGTAATCCTTTTTGTAGGTCAATGTTGTTTTTAATACTGTATAAAATACCTTGATAGTCTGGCTGTGGGCTCTGAAGCTCTTCAACATAGAGGAAAGTGTGCCCTTCGATAGCTTGAGTTGAGCTTTTTGAAATCAACATCCAACATATTTGCGAATCATCTTCCCAAACGACGTTTTTTAGGGCGTCGGATAAGTACTTTTCTAAATTGTCGAGATCTGGCTTTGAGCAGTGCGGCTGTAGATGTTTTCGCTTTTTTGCTGCGCCTGATGCGTGTTTCGGGGCTGGGAGTACGAAGTGCGCTATAATAAGCAACGGCCCTTTCAATGGTGCCTCTAACGTCAGGTTTTTTCGGACGTGCGCGGCGATTTTGGCCATACCGCGGCAACTTGGATTGAAGAACCCGCTTTTCCCAAGTCTGACACTGACCTTTGGTTTCGGGGTAAAGGGAATGATTATGCTGAATTGCGTCATAGGCTGTATAACTCATGAATTTAAATACTGTCCGAGGATTTTTGCTATAAAATTTCTCGCAGTCGATTTTAACTAATTGTCTGTATGTAAGTATCAAGGAACCCTTCAGCATCTCCAGGAACGAAAGAGTAAAGTCCAGCACTTCCCAGGCATGAACCGCTGGTACCTTCTCGCTTGCGATGTCTCTAGGACGGATTTTATGCCCGGCGATAGGAGGAACATAAAATCTCACGAATAACACCATAGGTTCATTGCGGTTCCGGGCTTGCTTGAACACGCATTTGAGCGGCGAATACCATGCCCGGTTCCGAAAATAGTTCATCTCTCTGGTACGCTCACCCACAGGATACTTTAGGCTGTAAACCAAAGGATCTCCAGGGATGGTGAACTCGGTGTAGATGTGCGGATTCGGCGGCGGCGGTTCAGGTTCCATCACCGGGCCTTCCCAGCAGCCTTCTCTCATGCAACCTCTGCCGCCGTAGACATCATCTCATCGGCAATAATCTCTGTCCGCCGAATCAGTTCGTCAACAAGCTGCCGTTTAGCTTCGTCTTCTGCTAAGTCCATAGTGTATTCGCAGAGGGTCGTCCAGGAGTCAAAGATGACGTCAGAACCATAAAGAGGATGCGTCACTTTGAAAAGGATTCGATTGCTCATTGGAAGGTCGTGCATACATCTGCTCCGGTTTAAGGTCTTTGAGTTGGCTAATTACGTAGTCATCGATCTCTTTTTTAAGACCGGGCCTACGAGGGGAAACTAGAGGGAAATAAGTCGGTTTGTCTCCATTCTTTTTATCGATTTTCTCTTGAGGGAAATTAAACCATTCTCGCGTGTCGTTTCTGAAGTGGGAGCAGTTCTTGATCTCTAAGCCTTCATAATAAATACAGAAAAAACCCTGGAGAGAGCCTTTTGGTTGTTTACGGTATTGACCTATCTCGATTTGCATTCTTCACCTAAGCGTTTGATTTCCTTAATGTTACGTATAGTTCTTTCCAGTGCGTCGTTGAAGCTCGTAAGCTGACGTGTTTTGAGATAAAGGTCATTCATCTCATCTTGACCGGTCGATTCCCAGTCTTCGTAAAAGCTGTCATCATGTGAACAATTGCAGGTCATATTTCCTCATAGTAAGCGATTTGTTTTCCTAGGGCGTAGAAGTTGGCCTTAAGGTAAAATTCCCGGTCGATACACTTTAAAACATCTGTTGGATTGTAAACAAACGCGCTTTGTAAACGTTCATATTGTCTTATTTTAAATGTTTGAGGCGCTTGAACTGATTCAAATTCACGCTCATATTCCTTTTGAAATCCGTCTCTTTCTTTAAGTACTACGTGCATTCTGTAAACTCCATATATCCGTCCCATTCTGGTTGATAAAAAAGATAAGCATTTCCCTCGGTTCCGAACATGCGGTTTTTAGCCACGCGGATTTTGACCTTGTTCGGATCGGAAGTGCTGTCTGTGCGCGCACAACGATGCAGGACGAGTACGTTGTCGGCATATTGCTTGATCGAACTGGAGCCTTTGAGGGAATGAATGCCTATTTCTTCCGATGATGTAGAAGATTGCCGAGGATGACATATAAGTAGAAAATGCATCCCAAGACTAAAAGCCAGTTCGTGTAAGGATTTGATTGTTTCATCTATAGCTTCGTGTAGTTTTTCTTTGTGTGTGTTGACGAGGTAGTCCAGATGGTCGAGCATGACTATTTTGATGCCCATTTCCTTAGCGCTTTTGAGTTGAATGCCCAGAGCTTTAACGTCTGTACCAATAGTGTTAGGGTTAACATACACGTGATAGCGACTGCACCACTCATCGAATTGTTCGTTTTCATGTTCACTGAAGTTCTGAAGTTTCATTGGACGTCGAAGAACTATTGAAGCGATCTTGCGTAGGATTGTGGCCGGATTCATTTCCCAAGAGTTAATCCATACGGGGATTCCTTGCATGGCGCAGTTGACCATAAGCTGAGTGCAAAAGGTGGTCTTTCCAACGCCTGTGTCGGCGGTTATGACCGTGATCTCACCATGACGCAGGCCTTGCAGGTATTTGTCCAGAGTACGCCAGCCCGTAGTGTAGCCTTTGTCGATCTCTTTGCGGAAATCAGGGGGTAGGTCTTGAATCGAAAGTATGTGTGAAGACTGGTTTACAAGACGAAAATTTAAGTTTTCTTCGTGTTGAATTCCAGAATGTGCTCCGAGTCCTTCCATAGTTCCTTGAGGTATTCATTCACAAGTTCAACTAAGGGCGAATTCGGGCTGCCGATGTAGTATTGCTCCCCGTTTTGCTGGGAAGGACATGCATTCGAAAGCCATGACATGACGAAATTGATGTTGGCTCGGTACTTCTTTCCTTTCGGGGATTGAAGCCACAGAGACATTTTGATCAGCTCTTTGTCGATGTCAACTTTAGGGTACACGTCGGAGAGTTGTGTTTTAATAGGCTCAGTTATGCCTACAAAAGATAGAGTCTCTCGGTCGAAATACACTGAAGCGCGTTTTTCCTTAGCCATAAATTTCTTCTTTAAGTAATTACGCACTTCATGTAGTATGAAACTAGCAATCCATACTGCGATGACTTTAGTCGAGTCATATGAAGCACGCAATCAGGGGCTCTTCTGGGCCTCTGATTTTTCCTCAACCTACATCATTTTATTTTTGAACTCAAGGACTTTTTAGCAAACCTGAACTTTTTGTTAATATGCTCCTTTGTGCGCCGGAATACTTCTCTTAAACGTTCTCCATCATCATATGTAAATCGCAAGGAATTTCTGATTAAATCCTGAACGGTCACCTGCTTTCCCGATAAACTTGTCTCCAACGACGCGATCTCTTTTAGCTGTACATGCATCTGCTCGTCTAAACGCACTGAAGTTACAAAGCAATTCTTAAACATTTTAGGTCTAACCATTTAGGACTCCTTTTAAAAGTTATTATTGATACGTATTTATCTTTAATGTTAATTTAAAATTTTAACATTGGAGATTTAAATGAGTGAATTTAATAGTGCATGGAGCGAGATAAAAGCAGGACTCGGGTTGTTTTTCAAGATTTTAATCTATTCCTTATCTTTTTTAATAATCGGTTCAGGAGTGACGTATGCCATCATCAACGCCTGCTCCTAAACTGCCACGAGTCACTGAAATCCTAAAGAACTACACCGGATATGAGCACGTTCCTAAACACATACTGGAAAACGCGGCTGCGAGGGGCACTACTGTTCATGCGCTGTGTGCTGGTATTGCCAAGGGAGCATGGATGACTGACGGAATGATCCACGAGGACTTTAAGGGCTATGTGGATTCATTCAACCAGTGGGCTCAAAGCGCTGTGGATGAATATTTGGTCATTGAGAAGCGCTACACCGATAATGGATTCGGCTTTTCCGGTCAAGTTGACTTTGTTATTAAGTCTCCTCAGAGCGAAATGTTCTTAGTGGACCTGAAGACCAGCGCAAACCCACAAAAGACATATCCAATACAGATGGCAGCTTACAGACATTTACTGGCACTTAGCGGCATAACCGTGAAAGGAACAGCTCTCGTGTACCTGAACCGCGATGGCGAGTTCCCAAGGGTGGATTACTACGAAGACCTCGACGACGAGTGGGACGTATTTGTCTCGGCTCTTAAATGCTGGAATTATTTTTACAAACCGAAGGAGAAAAATGGAAACAAAACCTAATATCTACCAACGCATTCTGGGAGTCATGACCGACTTGTCCTACATCCAGAAGGGCGATAAGACCGTGAATGGTCAATACCGATTTGCGAGCCACGACCAAGTTACAGCCGCTTTACATCCTATGCTCGTTAAACACGGATTGCTGGCGATACCTTCAATCATGGCGCTTGAGCAAGAAGGAAACAGGACTAAAGCGCAGATATCCATGAACTTTATTAACGTGGACAATCCGACTGAGACTGTTTCCGTGGTACATTATGGATATGGTGTGGACTCAGGCGATAAAGGACCAGGAAAGGCCGTCTCTTATGCCACCAAATACGCTTACCTCAAGACGTTCTGTTTGGAAACTGGTGAAGACCCAGATCAAGACGCAAAAGCTCTCTATGAGCCTCCTAAGTGCCTTGAATTCGATTTGGCGATACCAGCCGAGTTTAAGGCGACTGAAAGAAGGAAAATGAACGCCTTTTTACAGGAATGCGCAGAGAGCACAGGAAAAAACGTTGAAGAAATAAAGCGCGAAGCTGTACAAAGAATGGAGGGATTTCTAGAAGCTTTCAAAAAATGGAGCACAAAAAAATGAAATACGTTCTCATGTGTTTAATGTATGTGTGTTGCGCCTGTACGATGCTCCCGTTTGTTAGCGAGCAGATCGAGGAAGCAGTGATCTTTGAAGAGAGGGCTGTGAGTGATGAATTAACGCGGGGTCATACGATCAGTTGTAGGGATTGTTTTCGGACTACTATCTGGATTGACATTACGTTGGAAGGTGACGTTGTTCTGGATTCGGACATCATAGTTTGGCCAGGTCCAGCATTCCCCAGTCTCGTCCTGAAATACGACCCACATGAGATGATGCTCCTCCCCGTAGTCTAAAAGGAAATGCGCGTAGCCTTTACCTTTAGGGGATGTCATCGGGATCGTGGGATTCAATTGGATCAGTTGCATAGAAGATTTTGTTGACGAATGAATAGATACGATGGATTAAGTCGTCGAGACATTCATTTGTTTGGATAGGAGGGCTACTGTTTGGTGTAGCCCTCTCTGATTTAATTTGGTAATTCCATATGAATGGTTTAATCGGGCTCACAGAATACTACATTCCCAGTCGCTTGCACATTCTTTTGCGCCTTCGATTATTTCTTTATCCGTAGGGCAATTAGCGATTGGTCTTTCTGGATCATAATTTTGTTTTGGTGTGTTATATTTATCATAAAATTCCTGATGAAATTTATACGTTACATTTACATTCATTTTAAGCTCCTTGGGTTTGCTTTGAGGAGCTTATGTTATTGTTGATTTTGTTATCTATTCATATTAATTTTTTATGCCACTCGGAATCCGCTAAATAGACTTGTTACATCGCCTCCAGTTGTAGCAGCTCCATAAACAGTCGCAGTTTTAGAACCACCACTTGCCAGGACAGCACAAGACATCGTATCGCCGGCAGTCATTGGTATAGTTATCGTATCGCTTAAAATGAAACCGCCAATGTTTGCCGCGAATTCTTCTTGAGCAGACCTAATATTAAAAGCACTTCCATTCCAATAAGAAATTATTTGTGTTGCTCCTGAAGCATTTGGAATAACACTTAAAGTTTTGGAAAAAGAATATATTCCCGTAGCTGGAGCAGTATAGACACCAGTCGATGTATTATAATTTGAATTCGGAGTAGACGTTAATTGAGTATCAAAGGCAATCTGATATTGAGTTCCATCACCTGTTACATTATTTTGAGGAGAAGTTAAATTTACAGAAAAATATTCGGAAATTCCTCCGGCTGCTTGCCAAGAAGGGCTGACGCCTGCGCCATTGCTCGTCCAGACCTGTGTAGCCGTGCCGAAGCCTCCATCCGATAATTGTCCTGTGGAGGAAATTAGAACCGGAGAGCCGACAGTTGTAACTCCTGTGATACCAGCTTGAAAATTCCTGTTTTGTTGACCTGCACCAGATCCGGGCGTACCGATTCGAATAGTGTTAGATTCAGTGACATTGACACCATTATTCCCGATAGCTATATTGGAACTTGATGCGCCTGCATATATTGAACCCGCCAAGTATCCTAATGCGATGTTGTTTGTCCCCGAAACGACTGCATACAAGCTTTCATAGCCCACAGATGTGTTATAATTCCCGGACACTCCGAGATACTGTGCTGCGAAGCCTATAGCCGTGCATGCCCCACCCGTTGAGACTGAGTTACCTGACTTATAACCGCAAAACGTATTGGCTATCCCGCTCGTTAATGCTGTGCCGGAAAGTTGACCGTAAGCTGTTGAGAATGTAGCACTAGTAATATTAGATCCATTGTCTCCGAGGAAAAGATTGGTGATGCCAAAGTCAACCGTTTCTGTTGATCCAGATAAGGTGAATTGAGGGGTAGCATTGGCGGTTTGGACGCTTGTGATAGTGCCGCCCCCTCCCCCGCTAGACCCATTTGTTCCTGCTTGACTCATTACGGACCTCCGAATGCATAGACGACTTCAAGATACACGGCGCCTTTCGATGGAGCTGTCGATTGTTTAACAGAGAATTGCGTGGACTTAGAAACCAGGAAGTTATCGGTTTCAGATACGTTGGCCGCATTTGTCGCACAGTCATAAAGAACGAACCCTCCGGCGGGGACGAAAATCATGTTGTCGGTGGCGTTTGTACTAATGAATACGTCGCCATCGGTGTTGTTTGTGATCTTGAACATCCGCGCTGTGTTATCTGTCGGAGTGCCAAGAGCGGCGTAAGCCCCAGAGATCCCTCCAAAGGCGAGAGATCTCAGGGTTTCGAATCTAACCTGTGCCATTAATCCCTCCGTTAGCCGAGAAGCCCGTAAGTTCTGAGAGCAGCGATGCATCCTTGAAGCCCAAGAGCGAGCTGGTAGATGTCGTTACGGATGGCAGTGGAATCATTTGCGTAGACTGAAAGGTCTGTGTAGTTTGCAATGGTTCCTGTGGTTCCTCCCGCAGTGACGCTATTGGTAATGGCTCCTTGCGTTTGTTGGACTACTGGCGTTGCGTTGTACCAGCCCATTTTCTGCGTGGTTGCTGTACCGAATTTCGTTCCTGTTGTAGATCCGACTACGACGTTTCCTCCATCTGCGATCGTTTCTGAGCCTACAGTAAGTGCGCCGCCATTCAGGTTAAGAGGAGAGGCGCCTCCTGTGGTGTAAAGACCGAGGTTGATCAATGCTGTTCGAAGGTCTGTCGTGGATGTTGGAACTACGACCGCGGTAGCGCCAAAGAACCCGAGTGTCGAGGAGGCTACGCCGACGTTGACCACGGAAGATGCACCGGTTCCAAGGGACGTGTTGCCAGAGGAAGACAGGGTCGTTGCGTAGACTGGACGAGGTGTAGTGCTGCCGAAGCCGAGGACTGGAGGTGATGCGAAGTCCAGGGCGACCGCTGACTGAGCTGTGAGTGGTGAGATGTAGACGTTATTGAGCGTTCCTGCGGCGGCTTCTGCGGCTGTGGCGGCTCGGACTTCAGATGGCTGTGTAGTTGGTGTGCCCGTGACTCCTGGTGGGTAGCCTGCGTGCGAGAGAGGATTTGTGAATAGACCCATGTGTGACTCCTTTAAAGTATTTTCTTGATAAATAACGGAAAAAGAGTTTGATGTATAGTTTTTTCTTTACTTTTTTTATATAGAGGAATATGGCAAAATCGGTGCAACAAAAGGATACAAAATGGAATGGCTCGAAGTTTTGGTAGTTGTCGGAGCTAATGGCTTAATAATTTTAGGATTTGAAATAATGAAAAGAATATCAAAAAAATGGGGTGGACATGGACCTAATTAACTATATAGAAAAACTTAATTGGCAGACTATTATTGCAGTGTTCACAGTAACATGGTATTTTACTCACGATCTTAAATTGGCTATGGAGAAACAGTCGGGCGGACGGATAAATTATATGAGATGTTTATTGATTTACTGAAGGATAAGAAATGATTGAATGGGCAGAAGCGATTGTTTTTTACTTTGGAATGGTCTGGGTGTTTAGTAAGTTTTAATCTCCTTCATCCAGTGCAACTCCTAAAGCTTCCACTGGGGCAATGAATTTGATTGGATCATGGATTGGTTTGGATGCCTCAATAAAAGCCTTCCTTACTCGTGGGCTAGTTGCCATTTTAAGTAAGGTTTGTCCGGCTATAGGAATTAACGCACCTTTAATCAGACCGAATTTAAGGGCCGTGAATAGAGTCAGATTAACCTTACCGCTAAACCCTAAGAGATCTAAAGCGCGGGATACTCTGGCAGCTAAAGGATAGTCTTTATTCGCCATTCTTTTAAGTATTTGTCGCCCTTTTTCTCGTGTCGGAGGAGGTTCTTTTCTTCCTACGCCCTGTGCTTCTTTTTTCAGGACTTCTTTATTTGTTTTTAAGGCTTCAGTTCCAAGTTGATTTGCGTTCTTTTTAAAACCTTCTGTTCGATCAGCAAGCTTTTTGAAGAATTGAACCGCTTCCTCACCCCCTAAATCGCGAATATTAGCTTCCATTGCTGGATTCTTCATTAACTGAGACAAAGCTTCGACATTAACATGACCATCTTTAGTAATGATCGAGGCCGCCATATCTTGCATAGTTTGCTTCTGAAGATAATTTGTTAGCAGGGCTTTCTGTGGATGAGTTTCTAAAGCTTCGCGTACAAGTTTGTTTCCTCGGGGATTCTGCCACAATTTTAATGTTTTTGCGGGTCTTTCCCCTGTGAGCATAGAGGTATAAAGATCCCCGTCCACAGTATCTTGCAGTAAATCTTTTTGAGTCTGACTACTTCTTTTACCTAATGGACGCTTTGATGCTACAATATCTTCGGCTAACTTTCTTGAATCCTTTGACAATCCTGAACTTACGCGCCTTAAGAAATCCTGACTTCGCGCTTCATTCATTTTCTCCATCTTCTCAAGGATTTCCCTTTCAACATTCCTCATAGTTTTAGGGTCGACTACATCACGAAGATCTTTTAGGTCTGTCGCAGAATTTACTCCTTTAACAACGTCTTCCAGGTCTTCGCTTCCACGGATCTTACGGATTAACTTACGATTGAATTTTCGTTCTGTGATTCCGTGAGCTTCTTCTGCTAAATCAAACGCAGCTCCAAGATCTTTATCTACACCATTCAACGTGGAACGAATATCTGCTTTCACTCTTTTTACTATGGGTTTTAATCGATCTTGAATACTTCTATCAATAACGTCATAGTTGACAATTTCATTTAAACGGCGACCAAGCTCAATTAACTTATCTGTTCCGACATCGGTAGATTTGATTATGTTTTCAATCTGTTGAGTTTTTGTATCACGTTGTATCGTATAACCAATATCTTTTAATGCAGTTTCAAGAGTGGAAATGACTTTAGCGTATTTGTCTGGTTTAGTCTTTAATTCCTCAAGAAGAATAAGCATATCCCCGGCTGCATCGGCTGTAGTCTCTGGATTAGCCACGATGTATTTAGCTTTTTCGTTTACCTCTTGATAATACGGTTGATATTCCGCTCTCTTTGCCTTCCATTCGCGTTCGATACCTTCTTTGATCTCGTTGCCAAGCTCACTGTCTGTAGTGACTCTCTGACCAATTGCATCGATTCTCGAACGTATCCCCTGTTTTTCAGCATCGGCGATTAATTGTTCTGGATTGATTTTTACTTCTTGAGCTTCCGGGAGTACAGGTTCAGCAAGTTCTGGTAATTTTTCTTCCATCTTCTTAACTTCTTGTACAGGAATCTCTCGATTTTTAACGCCTGAAGTTGGCTTTCCTTCAGCTATATCTTCCAGGATAGAAAGTGCTTTGGCTCCAGCTCTTTTTTCTGTGGAAATATCTACGCCTTGTTCTCTCAATGTGTTGTAAACTTCATTGACTATCTTTAAAAGGAGGTTGTTTCGTTTTTTTACCAGCCTTAAGCATCTCAATAGTAAACTTGCCTAATTGACCTCCAGTACGTAAAACAGCTTCTAAAGCCGCCCATTCCAGTCCATGCTCCAGAACATCATTAAGTTTCGGTAATTCCTTTTCCTTAATTGCATGTTCCAGACCACCGTAAGTTCCGCCAGCAACGCCAGCTCCAACTAAATTCCCCAAGTAAGTCAAGGTTTTCGTTAGATAAGGGGAACGCTTAGCCAGTTCAACTACAGGACGCGCAGTGAGATTGTAAATACGTTCAATAGGAAGGAAACTACCGGCTATCTTACCTAAATTCCCGGAAAAGTCGTTCTTTGGCGTTAAATCTGGTAAGAATTGACCGGCAATACCAAGTAGAGCAGGCTTTTCACTACCACCAATTGTCGATCCAGATAATGCTCCTTTCCAAAAATTAAGCATTCCAGCCTCGGTAGCACGTTCCAACTCTTCAGAAAATTCAGGTTCGTATCCTTGAGCACGCAAGTTTTCTGATACAATATCTCGATAAGGCTCTTCTTCGCGCTGACCTGTCTCTTCATTAATATAAAATCCAGCTAAAGGATCTTCTTCTTTAGGAGCAGAAGGAGTCTGAGGATTTTGTAAAGAAGGTTCTTCGACGTAATAGGCAGCTAAGGGATCATTTTCCTGGTCTAACATCTGTGATTATTCCTTCATCAATCCATTTTTGTTGAGTCTCTAAGTCAGGAGGGAGAACGGGTTTACCATTCTTAACACTATAATATACAGCGGGTTCTGTCGGATCTTCCTTAGCCATCTGATCAACAATATCTCCTCCCAATGTATCCAAACGAGCAATTTCACCAATCGGAGGGTTACCATTGTATTGCTTAAACAGTTCAATTCTTTTATTCGCGATTTCTTTGGCGTAATTAGCGTATCTTCTTAAGGCAGAAACCTTTCCACGAATTTTTGCTGAACTATCTGTAGCTTGTATTCCATATCGTTCTTGTAATTGTTTAAGTTTCTTTTCCGCAATAGGACCGGATGGGTTGAAAGTCTTTACAATAGGTTCAATCACACCAAATCCCAAAGCTGACATCTCAGCCGCATCTTCATTTAAAGGATTATAAGCCTGAACAAAACCAAGAGGTCCACGAAGCTTTTTATCTAATTCAGCAACTCTATCCAAATCCTTTAAGTTACGTTCAGACTGTACAATTGCTTTAGACGCATCCACATATAATTTAACATTCTCTTTAGCTAATCCTTTTTCGAATGCAGATTCACTTCCTTTTGCGGGTTTAGTTATATCTTTAACACCTTTATAAGAAATTTTACCTTCATTTACTTCATTAGCTAATCGTTCTTTCTCTTCTGGAGATTTATCTGAAGCATTTATTAAGGCTAAGGCATTACCTTTTTCCTGTTCAAATTTAGCTTTCTTTTCGTTCTCTGATTCTTGTCTCTTCGCTCTCGCCTCTTCGTATTCAGCCACTCCCATATAGTTCTTAAACGCGTTCTGTTTCGCCGCAGGGCTGTAAGTGTGCGTGCCCGTTATTGCCTGAAGAATCTGTTGAGGGCTCGCCTTCGGGCCTAAGTCGCCGACAGCTTTCTGTAACGCCATCTCGTCGGCTCGGGTCTGGTAGCCCTCGGCGGTCTTCTGAACGAAATTCCCAATGCTCTGACCGATCGCCTGCTTGAGTCCTTCGCCTTTTCTTGGTGTCTGAATTACTGTCGCCATTACCCCACCGCCGTTGCATTAGGTTGTTTCGCGCCTTGAGTAGCCCCCATTACTGCATAGTTTCCAATGCCTGTATTAGAACTACTTTTATTCTTACCAAGCCCAAATAGCCCATTGACCAAAGCTGCGCCTCCTGGCCCTCCTGCAAACCCTGCTGCTGTAGTGGCATATTCCCGGGATGATACTCTCCCAGATCGAGGACTTAGGCTGCTTCTGCTCCACGATGTTCTCGAATGTGTTCTGACCCACCGCATTTTGTACACCAGAGATTCGGTTCTGTTTCTGTTGCTCCTGGGCGCCGTACCTGAGTTGGTCCAACTGCGACTGAAGGTCTGTCCCGGCTTTAAGCTTGGCTCTGGCTTGCCCGCTCCCTCCGACCTGATTACGACTGATATACTGTTCCTGAAGTTGTGGAAGAATGTTCTCAGTGAAGTTCTTCATTGCCGGCTGTGCTACGCCTTTCTGGAACTCGCCCTCGTTAAAGCCACCAAAGATATCTGATAAAGGACCCGCACCGGAAGTAAGAGCGTTGGTGATGAGTTTCATGAGTTGAGTCTGCTCAGGTGTCTTGAGTGTGGCTTTTGTTACTTTCGTGTTAGCCATTGTTTCCTCGTGTTGACTGTTTGGTATATTTAAGTGTTATATAAAATGTGTAGCCATCCCAAGTTCCATCGAAGGCATCCACGGTCACTGTCGTCGTACTGCAATAAATTCCGACGTCCTGACCCGTATCATTAATGAAAGGCAAAGGCATCCCCATAGAAGTCATTGGTACAGTGTCTTGCATAATCCCGGTCATACTCACAAGATTCAGCATCGTCGAACCTATAGGGTATGGAGTCGCTGCCGATCCCACAACAATCCCAGTCAATGTCTTCGTAAAAATCTGATTCTGGTCTATCCATGTCTCCCCCGTGGGTTTTTCTTCGGTCCAGTAGCTTATGTCGTCGATGGTTGCGTTTATTGCGTTGGCTACGAGTTTGTGTTGAGATTGTAGCTGAAATTGGAATTGGTCTTTTGAGTTCTGGTCGTTATCTAAGTACTTCTGCCAACTGAAGTTAGGTTGTAATTTCATTTTCCTCTATCCCTAAAGCCGTGTCCAGTGCGTCGTTCTTTTCAATACAGAGCATGACTTCATAGGCTGAATTGTAATTGTCAAAAGAGAAGATGATGCGTTTGTTATCAAAGTACTTTCCTTGCGCGTCTTCATCCGGAAAGTACTCATAGAGATGGAAAATCTTGTACTTCATTGGAAAATCCTTCCTGCTGGTTTCATCCATAAAATCATAGCATGAATGTAAATTGGCTGCTCGATGTTCGTGCCAAAGTCAGCAATATTCTGATAAAATCGTATGGTATGAGTACGCCCAATTGAACCCACGTAAATGCGCTTCCAAACCTTTGTCTGTTGCGTTGTCGGGCTCAGTGCATCGGTCTGCGAAAAGACTAATGTGTTCTCTTGATAATATCCAATTGGGTTTCCGGTGCTGTCTACTCCCAGTTGGTCATTTACGTAAAACTGCACCCGAAGAGTTGAGGTATCGAAAGCCGAGACGTACAGGTCAATATATCCCAAACGCGCAAGCTGCCCTTCCTCGATGAAAGGATTAAAGTTCTTTGAAATCACGCTCATGAGGACTGGTGTTGGAGTAGTAGTCGCATCCCCCGGGAGTGTGAGCGTGTTTCCTTGGTTCAGCGCGTAAACCCGGTCGTATTGGTCGCCTCCGAGGGTTGTCAGCGCGTTCTTCTGCCAATAGTACGACTGCCATGTGTTCGGCGTCTCTTCCCATGTCGTAAGAGTCTGCGCCCATGTCTGCCCGTTCGTGACTGTTCCGTATCCAAGACAACTAAGAGGGAACTGGTAAATCGCATAAGTTTCATCTATGTAATTGAACGCCAGCACATTATCTGAAGCAACCACATTCGTTTCAGCCAAGCCAGAATTATAGCACAGCCAACCCTCTTTGATATCATCGAATCTTTCACCGTAACACTGCTGGATACTTGTTTGACTCATGAATGGAACCGGAACTTGCTGAGAAAGTCTTGTCGGGTCAGTAAAGTCCGGCAGGATTTCATCGACTCGCTTGATATTCACGCCGTCTGAACCTACAATCCCCGGCTTTCCGACTGTTGAGAACCATGTGTCGTAGTTGATGGTTGAGTATGGCGCATCACAGTCCCAGATGTTATTTGTGCTGTCCCAACGCCAAGGATCGAACGCGTCCCCTGTGTACCTGAAGCATCGTTCTGAAGAAGAGAACCGCACAATGAGATCCGTATTGATATACCCGAAGGCGCGGATCGGTTGGCTAGTCGGTGCAGGAAGGTTGAATCCATCCGTAAAGTCGAAAGGATCGAATATCTTAGACCAGTAAATAAACTCCACTAAAGCGCCCACATTATGAAGAGACGGAGACAGTAAAAGCAGTCGCGACCGGTGTACCGTGACATGAAGGCAAGTCGTTAAGTCATAATTAGTTGGGACGCCAGAAGATGATGTAGTGAATTGGTGTTCAAGACTTGTATTGAGATAGTGGATGACGGTTCCGTCGTAGTAAAATATCGGGTCTACTCCGTTAGTAAAAAAAGCGTTATAAAGGTAATTAACCACAGAAAAGAAATTAGAAATAGAACCTGTAAAAAGATCTCCATAAATACCACTTGTTGCATCGAATTTATTCCCACTTGCTGGAGGTGATGTAAAGGTGATTGTAAAAGCTCCGGAAGTATAATTCACTGAGCCTGTGTAAGCATTTCCTCCTATTGATCCAGAGAATCCTCCAGATCCGTTGTCCAGAATTAAGTTTGCATTAGGATTCGTGTCCGAAAAAGAAGGTGTCGGAATTGCTGTTGATGCCATGAATTGAGCAAACCTGATAGTCCCAGGAACGATATTGGCATGAAGAGTTCCTGTAAAAGTAGTCGTCATACCATTCCCGGTAAAGATGGCAGCCTGATAGTAATCGTGCGGGACTTCAGTAATGTATTGTAACGCATTAGGAGGCGCAGCGAGGATTCCCATGTTGTTTCCGATAATCCCCATGCGCTTTTGATCGAACACCATCACCGTTTGCGTGCCTTTGGAGGTATAGTATTGCTCGATTCCCATGATAGCGGTTTTGGTAGCAGGAGCACTGTCCCATTCAATGAAGACTGTGCTATATGTATTCATGGGTGGAGGGATAGCGAATGTAACCGATACCTCTAATGTTGTGAGGTTTACGGTTCCGGTATCCCCAACGGCGCCAGCCAAGTTTATGATCGGAAAGGTACCATCACTTGCGTATCCCATAGTCTGAGCTGTAGAGCCAACGACCAAAGTACCATAGACAAAGAAGTTTGAGGAGGTTGGAGTTGAACTCAAAGTCCCTGTGAATGTCGTTGTAACTCCGTCGGGAGCTGGCGAAAGAACCATCTGTGTTCTGTTGCTCATCTCAGCAAATAGCTGGTAGCCTTCGACCTTCTCAAGGACTCCCCGGTAGAGATGAGCGTTAAGCATCGACTGGTAAGCATCGCGTGGAAGCAGCCAGGGTTCAACGGCCTCATCAAAACCGGTTCTGAAGTTAGATATCGCAAAGCCTTGGTATTCTCGTCCCATTATATCGGCCAGTAGATGTATTTAGTTTTTGCTGTGTAGGTTGCGGCTGTATTCCGGTATTGAATGTTCAGGCCTGAAACTGTGTAAGATCTCGCGGTTCCTCCACTCAAATCAGAGATAAGGACTACCCCACCAATGGAAAAGAACACGCATAAATCGGCTCCGTTAGCAGATTGGGTGTTTACCTGAACGAAGCCGATACAGTCGTTTATGACCGTAGCAATAGTGGAATAAGCTAGAGATACCGTATAAGTCGCATTGGATGCACTTACTCCGGAGACTGGATTCTTTGCTCCATTCCATGTGTATAGGTTATTAGCTATCGCGTACTGAATCAACGCACAACCTGTTGCACCTAAAGATGTTATATCAGAGAGTTGGTTGGGCATCGAAAGTTTCTGGTGCGTGCCATCAATACTCGAAGGAATTCCACTACCATCCCAGGCATGATCGACCTGCTCTGTTGTCTGGATGTATTGAAAGTTTCCTAGGATCTCCGGTTGTGAGGACGCGAGCTGGTCACTCGGCTGGGGAATGTCGTTTAAATAGGCCATAATTTCTCCTAAAATGTAGGGACTGAGCGTGTGTAAATAAGTTCTTCGTATGTGTCCTGCATGGAAATGTCCTTAAATCTCATGAACTCAGGAACGTACTGGTCGTATTGGTCCATCTGGTTGAAGACCTTGAATACATGTAATGCCGCGCCAAGAGCGATCAAGGGACCAAGGTCTGGACGGAAAGGAACGTCGGTCAACTCCACAAGAGCATTCGGTATCTGAAGACATTGCATCTTAATGAGATAGCATTGGTCAGGCACAGGACGTAGGGTAAACATTCGGACTGTGTTGATGCTATTTATCTCTTGAGGTGCTGGAGGTGTTGGAAGAACAGATGCGGTTGTCTGAGTAAAATTTATCAAGCTCTGTTGAGGAAAGAACAGAATACCTTGCGGACGATTTGGCATGTAGGTCTGCGATGTGCAGGTGATATTCGTGTTATTTAAGGGCGCTGTAGGAAAGACTAGCCCGGTAACAGCCCCGGTAGCATAGTTAATTGTGCCAGTAAGAGTAACGCCAGAAGGAGCAGCAATGAAGCCTCCATTTCCGTCGTCTTGGGCAACTTGGGTACCATCTGTAACATAAACACTCCTTGCTAGAACCGGGAAAGCCGGGATTTGAAAGGTAAAAGGTATATTAATGCCAGTGCCAGTAGCTACGACAGCCTTGTTTTCTTGCTGCGGATAGTCCGAATAGAAGTTGTCCGGATCTGTGTACCAAAGGACGGGGAAGCCATCTGCATAGATAGCCGGATTGAAGGTCTGAATGTTCGCCGGCGCAACATACTGGTCAATGTTCGCCTGCGTATAAAACTGATAAAACGTGTAGCCCCAGAAGATCTTTAGCTCTTTGGGCAACACGAATTGATAGTAGTAATTGATGTAATTCACCACGCTCTGGTCGCTCATCATCCCGCTATCAGGACGACCAGTGATCCCTCTAAATTCTGTGATGATATTTTGAAGTGTCCAGAACTGATTGGTGAATGGCATTACGCAGCCCTCTCACATACGAAGTGCGTCTTGTAACCTGCAATGTATACTTGAGGAAGACCGTCGTTGTTTCTGCGGTATTTCTCGATGTTTTCACGGCAACTTTCAAGGTTACGAATCACTTCCCAAGGTAGCTGGTATGTATCACCGTCGATGAGTTTGTACTGTTTGAAAGGATGTGTCTTCGAGGAATAGTGGAACTCAAGCGGGTGGCCTGGGTCACGTTGATTCCGGAAGATAATCTTTTCGATATGCGGAATAGCTTTAGCCTCAACGAGTTCATCGGCTTTCAGCTCTTTTCTCGTCTTTTCAATCGGTTCTTCCATTGCGCCTGTAAGGAAGTTCTCTTGGAGTTCTTCTACAGGGATTTTTTCTTCTTTCTTTTTAAAAGCCATAACGTCCTATTGATTGTTGTACATTAGCCCGGGAGGTTGTGCTGGAGGTGGAACGTATGAAATGATGTTGATTTCACCGCCGAGCGTGTAGGGAGAGTAAAATCTCGTGTCCACGGGCAAGTAGTTTAAGTTGTATAGGTTGAATGTCTTAGCGTTAGCATCAAAGTTAGCAACAATGTATCGGTTATCGTTGACCTGAAACATTCCCTTAACACCTGAGATGGTTACAGTCATACCTGGAGCAACGGCGAACGAGTTCGGGTCGGCTACAGTTGCGAGAGTCACCACGCCTGGCACGTCTTGAGTGATGTTTGTGATTCGATAAATGGTTCCTAACGGAAATCCTATGAGCGCTGTCATTCAGACCTTAAGAGACGCGAGCAAGGACATTTTAAGCCCTTACTCGCAGTGGTTTAGTAACCGGTTGGAGTCTGTAAGAACGCTTCCCAGACCAGAACGTTTGTGCTTGCGCCAACGACTGCTGTTCCTAAAGTGATTCCTTCATAACCAATGTCGAGCTGCAATCCTGCTGGTGATCCTGGTGTAATAACCTGACCTGTCACAGAATCGAGTACGGGAGCTGTTGGAGGATAAGAAATCACATCCAACTCACCGCCAGATACATAAGTACCTAAAGCAGTCGTATCTACCGGGTTTCCAAAGGTGTCGTACAGTTTGAATGTCTGACTCCCTGTAGCTCCCGAAATCGCAGTAACGATGAAACGATTGGTGTTGAGTCCAGTCATTCCTTTTACGCCTGAGATTGTCACTGTCATCCCATTAACCAGAACCATTGAGTTGGTCGGATTAACTGGATTGACGGTCACAACGCCCGGGTTCGCATTCGAGATTCCAGTGATTGTGTAGATAGTATTCTGCCAGTCCCCACCGAGGATTACTGGAGTAAAACCATTAGTCGTAACAGTAGCCTGTGTTAATGCTCCTGTAGTAATGGTTTTAGTAACCTGACTAGCATAGGCCGCAGGAGTTGTGTTTCTGAAAAATGTCGATTCAATAACCGCCGTCGCATCTGTTGCCAAAGCTGTGTAATTGTAAACGACGAACTTATCAGGAACAAAACCGAGAGCCAAATTGACTGCGGCCCCAGTGCTGTTGATTTTTCCTGTTCTATATTGCATGTTATTTTCTCCTATTCATTAAAGATTCTGAGTGGCCAAAAGACGTGTAATCCAGTTGTCATTCAGCAATCTGGTAGCGAATGGATACTTGTAACCCACTGAACCTCTTTGGTTTAACGGATCAGATGTCCCGCTTGAACCTAGTGGCTTGACGATAAATTCGGCTTCCTTGGACCCCAATTTCACCACTCCGTATGCTTCTTGGCCCAAAATTATGTTATTCCAAACTGGCACTGAGGCACCATTGTTGTAACCATTCGTAGACATTAACCATCTGACGTTGTTGGTAGAGCCCCATTCGGCCTCAAGAGCATCCATTGGGTTCGGGTAGTTTGCGGCACTCAAGAAGTCGGCGCAAGCTTCCAGGTCAGGCTGTAAAGTTACGTCAATAAAGCCCCAGAACGAGCTTCTCACAGGTGAAGTCGCAAAACGGTTTTCCCCCTGGATTGGTTTCGTCATCAATCGAGCGTTACCAAGTCTAAGAGCACGTACTGCGTTTTTGATGTCCGCTGTAGTTATCTCTGTAGGAGTCTGTGCGTTTCCACCGTATTGGCAGGAGATAGAACTTGCTGTCGCCACCATCATATTTCTGATTAAAGTGTCGATCGTAAGCCCTAATTGAAGCGAAAGGACGCGTGTGGCTTCGTTAAGAACTCTATCCTGTACTGTGAACTGAACCTGATCCGTGATGGTGACGAAGTTTCCGTACCATTTGATCTGAGTTGAGAAGTCAGTTACGCTCAGAGAATCTCCAGGAGGTGTTGTACCGTCTTGAATAGGCACAGTAGCTGCTGAAAGTGTTGCGTAGCGTCTGAAGACCATTTGATCACCAGAGTTCAAAGGAATAGTCCTCTTCTGGGCAAACATGTCGTAGATGTAGTATGGACGGGCTAATGTAAGCAAAAGCCTGTCAAAGTAAGTCCGTACTTCTGGAGGGACTTGTGCTGTTGTGGTAATTGGCATATCAACCTATGTGGTTAGATATTCGCCATGTTTCTCGATGCTACTTTCATGAAATCTTCGTCAGACATGCTTGCATAGTAGTCGGCTGAACTTAAATTGCCTTGACCACCGATCGAATTTAAGGTCTGTGGTTTCTGCGCATTCTGTAAAGCTCTCTGGGCGTTCTCATTGTTCGGAAACGTTGAGGGAGGTTGTCCCGCGCCAGTTTGCTTTGAATTTAGTTCCGCTAATAAGTAAGCAGCCTCGTAAGGATTGCTAGCCCGATTGATCATCTCTGCGAATATCGGATTTTTACTTGTTAATTCAGGAACGTGCTGAGTCACCATCTTGTCCCAATCGGAATGCTTTGCTACTGTCCGAACCGCTGCGATCTGATCCTGAAACTCATTCTTGAGCCTCATGTTCTCATCTCTCAACGATTCAAAAGCCTTCTTCACATTGCTGCCGTCACTCCAGTCGTTATCATCCCATTTGTTCGTAGGGTCTTCACGCTGAGGCTCTTGGTGCGTCGTCTTGAATGCTTCTGCTTGTCCTTTCCAGTACTCACGTTCTGCTTGGAGTTTGGCTGTCTCTTCACGCAATGCTCGGAAGTTCATCTCCTTATCGGAAAGTCTTCCTTGACCGGCGACGTCTGAGTCTTGAGCGCCCGATAATGGATCTGAGACGACTTGATCCACGTTAACGTCTCTATATGAGTTATAAGGCTGTGCTTCCTGCGCTTCGGGGAATAACTCTCCACCCGGGCGCATATCTAATTCGTTCATAGTTTCCTTTAGTCTCGGCGACAGACTGGTTTACGCCCTTTCAAAAAAATACTTGTCACTAAGAACAAAAATTTTTAGGCTAAAATTATAGACCCGGACTTCTCTGCTGTATTCGCTAAAGTCATCACATGATCATCCTTGTGAGTCGAGAGTTCTTCTTCACTCAAAGGAATGTCGTATGGAAGGCTTAAGTCGGCCTCAACAATCAATCTTTGGTCCTTGTTAACCCACTTGAAGACTATGACACCAACCATCGGAGCTGGTGGTCGCTTTGCGATCACTTCCCATCCCATGACTATACCGTTGTCTATGCTTTGATGTGGCTTTGCGGCAAAAAGTACCCAGAAGTCTCGATTCATCTTCTTTGCGTACATCTCTGCCAGTCGATTCGCGTCCGTCCAGCAATCACTCGCCATCGGTTCCCTCGTCTCGCCCATCTCCTGCATGTTGGAGTTGCGCTTCTGACCTATCAGTGTCGTTTGCATATTAGGCCCAAGGGTATTCTCTAAACTGTGAGTGCGCCATGCCGTTAGACTTCTCGCATCCACGCTTTCCAGCCAGACCGTAAGCCTCGTCCATCGCTTCCTCTTTCATCATCATGACTGCATTCCAATCGTTCGCTACACTCTCTGGAGTCGTCTCTGATTGATGACTAACCATTGGGCTGCGTTCGTTGTCCTGCTCCATCGCTTCAAAACCGCCTTGTCGGCCTGATGGATTCTCTTTCATGTTAAGCTCCTTTCTTCGTTTTCTTTTTCTTTAGTTTCTGTTTGATCGAACGCGGGGTATGGACGTGCTCAGCTTTCTTCAGTGCGCTGCGAGCTTTTTCCAGAGCGTTCTTCTTTTCTTTCGGTTTCTTTTTCATTTAGTCGCCTCTTCCGTCGGTTCCATATTTCGCTACTGGGAGTAAAGTGTTCTGCCACGCCCTAGGGTCTTCGTATACTGGCGTGCCTGGGGTGACTCCTTGCCACTTCTCCCAATACGCATGTGTCGCGCGTTCATCGGCCAGGGCTTTTTGTAACGAGGTTAACTGTCCAGTCCGGTGAGAGGATCGTGTTCTCTGCTCGAACGTATTTGACCCCGCCGTACCGTCCATCTGATCCTGCGCCCATTTGCCCGGGAGAGGGTGGAACTTCCGGTCGTAGTAAGCTGTCTGTCCGGGTTGCGGCTTCAGTGTGTTCAGGCTGCCTTCCCCGTTGTCCCTTCCCATCCTTAATCCTCATTTAGTTCACGCATGTACATAAAGACTCGAAAAACCTTCTTAAAACAGTCTTGAATTACTTCTGTATTCACCAGATCATGCTCGTGTAAATTCAGCTCTAATTCAAGCAACTCATCATCAATTTTTTCGTTAATTTCTTTTTTTAAGTTCATCTCTGTTCCAGTTTGGCTAAAATGAATACTATCTTCAGCAAAATCGGCCGGTATTCTTCTGGCAACAATTTCACCATTTCAAAAAGTTGCTCAATGTCCGTAACGATACTTGTTCCGTCACTCAGTCTACTGACCAAGCCCGTGGTCGTTGTGGCCGTGTTCATATAAGTAGGTCTGTTCGTGCTGTTTACGTTCATTTTCCTGCATGTGTTGAAGGTCGCTCATCGGTTTATCGGGCTGGCTCTGTCTGTAAGGCTCGAAAGCTGGACCCGGAAGTCTGCCTTTGCTTTTAACGCCGACGACCTTGGTAAACCCGCCTTCTCCACTGAACATTGAAGCTGTCATGAATACCTTTCTAATTCGTAAACAAGTGCTTCTATTCTTCCTTTAATTAATTCTCTCGGATAGTAATCTAATTCGTTAAGAAAATAAGCATTTCGCAATCTTTCTAGAAACTCCAACGCTTCCTTTACTTCACTTATTTCAATACCTCTAGAGCCTTCCATTGAGATTCTTATAGCTTTTTCTCCTGGCATAGCTTCATCCATAATCTTAAAAGCCTCTTCAGAAGTTAATGATTCATCTTTATCAATCATGGATATCCAGAGAATTGAATGCCTTCGGTGTGGTCTATCGTCTGCCCATTGATCGTGATGAACTGTCGCTGGCTTCGTAGCCCTGTGGCATCGCGCTCTAAGTATTCCCGAGAGTGTGGCTGCATACCAACCGTATCAAGCTGCATCGAATAGGATGGTTCCAGTTCGCGCTTCATGTAGTTGTCAAACGGAACTTCGTCTTTCATTGCCAAGTAGTCATGTCCCAAGTCCGCGTTATTCCCCTTTGCCGCCATCACGTCTTCTCTGTAGGAATGCATGAGTTGCTGCCGAACCGTCTCGTAGTCTCCAGGCCATCTTTGTTCTTTCATCGTAAATGCCTTTGTAAGTCGCTTATTCTTTGTTGTTTACCTTCACCATGCGCGCGCTTCTCATTCATTATCGCCTCATGCACTTCTATCTGGCTTACCGGTGTGTTGTGAGGCGCTCTGTTCCCAGTTCGTTTCTGGCGGTTGTGTTGCAGGTCTTCCCCGGCTATTCTCATGTCGCTTTGCCCGGCTCCGACTTGCCCTATTCCGTCTTGCATCACTCATTCACTGCCGGTTGCGGGACGATAGTGTTTTCAGCAGCCCATCTCTGTTCTTCTTCCACGCCGCGGATGATCTCCAAGATCTTGTGCGCGTTTCCGATGTCCATCTCCTGGAACTCTTTGCCGGCCCTGATGATATCGAGTACACTTCTTGCCCTCTCTTCCTGTGCCGCCGCCAATCTTTCTTCACTGAGAGCTGCATCGTATTTGATTCTGCTAAGACGTTCTTCACCCAAGGAAATGTCCGTAAAGGTTTTAGCCTCAAGGAGTTTGTTAACTCTCTCTTTGTCTTCTCGTTCGGCTTCTGCATCGGCCTTCGCCTGTTCGTTCTGCTGCTGAATCTGCTCCATGAATTTCTTCTGTATCGGAAAGGGCGAAAGTTCCCAGAGCATTTCGTCCGGAACCGCTGCACCCCCCATCTTCATCGACCAGGCCTGCAAGAACGCTTGTTGTTTCTGCGTATCTGTCATGACGCTTTCAACAATATCAACATCGTATTCGAGGAACGTCTTGTTATAGAACTCTGGTGTGGGTTGTGTTTTGATGATCCGTTGCACTTTTTCCGGCGTATAGTTCTGGATCATCTTGAGAACTTTCTTGCTTAAAAGGTATTGGGACTCGCGTAGATTATCGAATATCGGCCCTAAACCCATCATTCCTAGTGACTGTTTCATCTGGAACAGCACTGCACTCATTCGGTCTGTGTCTTCCACGTTGAGATTGTTGAGATCCACCATGTCAGCCATATCCTTATCGAACGTGTCCGACAGCGCAAATAAACTTTCAGGAATCGAAGGAGCATCTAACCTCTCGGCATCTGTGGTTTCATAACCCGGATTGAAAAATATAACTCGGCCCTGACCAGTCTGAAACAACGACTTCGGATTAGAAACGGCTCCAGACTTAACCTTCCAGCCACTTCCTATCTGAGAATCGACTATATCAAGCAGCTTGGAGCGCCGCATATTTGCCTCCTCCTGCGGGTCCCGAAGCAGGCGGACTAAGCCCTGTATCTTCCACTGAAATAGGTCGTATGACCCGTCAAACACTGTGTAGAAGGGCACAAAAGGGTACTCGCCTATTCCCCAGGGGTCCATTCCACTATAGAGTAGTCGGTTTTCCACGATCACATTGTATTCTACGGTCTTGTAGTACCCTTCGATCACAGCGATATTCGGGAAGAACCTTTGCATCATTTGCAGTCGCGCTCTGTCGCCCTTCCAAGGTTTCTGCTCTCCAGTCGCCTTGTCCACCATGATCAGCCCTTTCTTGTACCGTTGTTTCCAGTACTCGTTATAGGCTAGAAGCTCTTGGAGCCCCCACTGTCTACTGTAAGGCTCGTAAGTGAACTTTTCGTCCCGGTTGCCGTATCCCATTGAGTCGATTTCTTTCTCGCACCCAGGCACCATTGATTTAATGACATCCTTGCTCAGGTACTTACGTCGAGCCACAAAGGTACAGTCCTCAAGGTCGGCACGCACACTGAACGGATCCCAGATCACATCGTTCCAGTTATCAAGGTGGAAGGATATACGGCCATTCACATAATCTTTTCGGTAATCAACCCACGGGGAAACCCACGCAACGCCAGTGATCAAACTTCGCAGGAAGGCTTCACTTATGATCCGATAACCTTGGGGTTGCATCACATGTCGTAAAAGCTCAGTGAGTTGTTCCGCTGTTTCCGCACTTGCATCCTCAAACGGCACGATAATCGACGAATTCGCATGTGCCTTTTGATACCCGCTGACCAGGTTGATTATTTTTCGTATTCTGTTGAAAGTAAAGGAGTTACGTCTCTCGCTATTGAGGTAACGCATCTGCTCCAAAGACCACTGGTTCCCAAGGTAGAAGCCGGTGTCACGATATGCCTCTGCGTAATATGTATTTAACAACATATACGCCCTGTTATAATCTTGCGTGAAATCCGAGACGATATCGTAGTCTGCTGGCATTAAGTCGCTTGTGCCTCAAATAAAGTATTTACTCTCTTGATTCGCAGTAAAATCTTTTCTTGAATTTATGGCAAGCGATATTTAATTTTGGACAAAGAATTCTTTAAAAGTGTATGGTGGGAAAAAAGAAAGGCCGTACCACGGATGATACGGCCTAAATTCATATCGCTTGCGACAAACAGGCAGATATAGGAACAACTCACTGTCTCCTATTATCCATTCTGTCGAATTTCCTGCAAGCAAAAACACTTCATGAAGTAGGAAACCACTTAATGACATCTCTTATACCCCCTCTAGCAACATTTTCCGGCGTAAATTTTGATAAATTCTTTAAATGTCTTCCAAATATAACAGCCGAAGATCCAAGGATAAGTTGGGATGCTAAAGGACTACTTTGGTACATGTGCTCTCGAAGTGATGATTTTAAAGTTCACACTTGGCATTTATCAAAAATTTATAAAGGGAAAAAGAAAGGTAACGGTAAAGATTCTATTTCCAGAATGATAAATGAGCTTAAAAATTTGGTTACATTACCTATCGAAAATTCAAAAATGAATTAGGACAATGGGCGCACGAATACAAATTTTACCCTATCCCGCACAGTGAGTTTCAAAAAATGTTTCCAGAACAGGATAATCCAGCTATGGAAGATCCAGCTATGGTAAATCCCCCTATATTACCAAGTAATGAGTTACCAAGAAATGAATTACCAATTATTATTACGCCGAAATCCCAGTGCCTCCTGATCCCCTGCCTGCCGGCGGCAATAATAATAATTCTATAGAAATTTATAAATGCCTAGACACGTGTACAGACATGAGCATGAGACAAAGGCGTCAATTCAGCCGTTACGACGAAAAAATCGTTGAGGCAGGGGTATCATACTGCTATCATCCCGATACGAAGCTACAGGGCCCGCAAGCGCGAATTAAGCAGCTTCATGCGTATTGTCAGAACCCGGATGACTATGCAGACACTTTAAAGCACATGAACAATCCTAAGAAAGCCAGGGAAAGCAATAAAGATAAAATTTTAAATACTTTTGTCAAAGGAAAGTCCTATAACGGCTTTGAATTCTTTGCTGATGACTATGGAGCCGGATTCATTGTGCCTAACGAACTCCGCATTGGAGACCGACATACTTGGGGAATTGCATGGAAAACAATAAACTGGTATGATGCATGGATGGAAATTATGGAAAAAATAAACAAATACCTAAAATCTAAATCCCGGGAACCAAGGTGAAATCAATGAAAGATAACGACCCTATAATTGAATCATTTTTTAATCTATTAACCGAAACTGACCCGGATTTGGCTACGGAAATATTAATGAATTATAATAAAGAAAAAACTGAAATGCAAAATAAAATAGAATTATTAAATGAAAAATAAAACACGAATTTATAAATGATAAACGTAGGCTTCAATGAAATTCAAATTAAACATCGCTGAATTCTTATTTGTTTTTGAAGACGGAGATGAATATGCCATAATTAAAACAAACCTTACTAAAGATTCATGGAAAATTAAACAGGATTGTTACGTCTTAAGCAGAGATAAAGAATGGCTTTGGGAGCCGCAACCCTCAAGCCGGACAGAAGAATTTTTGGAAAAAACGCGTATGGATCTTTTAACAACATTTGCTATATTAAAAAGTTTTAAGTATAGATTATTAAATGAGGATAAAAAGTGAATAAGTGGATTAGTTTAGGTTTTTTTTTAATAGGTATAACGGAATCCATGATTTTAGATAATCAACTTTGTGCGATTCATTGTTCAATTACTGCGTTTATGTTTATATACATGTATTTTAATGGTGAAAAATGAAATTTGAAATAGATGGCGATTATTTAGTGTGGATAATAATTGGTATAACGGTTTATTCAATTTTTCATACTATCGCTCAAGCTGGAGTATTATCAAAATGATCATAGATTGTATTGCCGACCTGCATGGATTTTACCCAAAACTCGATGGCGGGGATCTGCTCATCATTGCCGGGGACATAACGGCTTCGGACAAGAGCCACCAATGGGTTGAATTCTTCAAATGGCTCGCCGCTCAGGATTACCAAAAGAAAGTGTTCATCGGTGGCAACCATGACAACTTCCTGGCTCAGTGCATTCCGACCGAAGTTGGACTGAAACTGGGACTTAGTGAATATGAAGGTTACGACTACCTTTTAGACAGCGGAACTGAATTTCAGTACTGGGAATCCGGGAAAGTAGGCGTGGGTCTACTTGAAGATCTGAAAATCTGGGGCACTCCTTGGACTCCCTGGTTTGACGGGGTGCATCCAAGTTGCAAAGCCTTCATGCTAAGTGAGAAGGAGCTTAAAAACAAGTTTGCACTTATCCCCAAAGATACTGATATTCTCATCTCGCATGGGCCTCCATTTGGCATGTTGGATACGAACATCGACGGTGAATACTGCGGATCTAAGTCATTGAGTGATAAGTTGTTAAAGTTGCAGTTAAAGTTGCATATATTTGGACATATTCATGAGGCTTACGGACAATGCAATGGATATTACCTAACTGACTATGCGCGAGACATTAACCCCACTCCGAATATTCCTGTAAGCATTAATTGCAGCCATGTGAATTTCCATTATAAACCAGTGAATAAACCAGTAAGGATTGTGTTATGAATGAGAATGAAAATTTAAGATTGGAATATTTAGAAAGGCGTTATTCGCATTTATTATTACAAATAAACGAAGTGTCGAGTAGATTAAATCTCTTGAACGCCCAAGTTGAAGATATAGGCGTGCATGTGATGGAACACGATCTGGACTCTATGACAAGTTCGATCATAAGCCTGGAGCAAGACCGGATTCATGTGAAGAAAGTGGAAGGACAAATCGGTGAAATTTTTACGGAATTGGAACGAATTGAAAAGGCCTCTAGATATAAAGAACTCCAGGAATTGAAAGACGGAACTCCTCAAGAAAGAATGGCTGTTTTAGAAGGAAAGGTTCGTAAACTTGAAACGGAAAATCTTCATTCTAAACTTTCCAACCCCAGTTCTGCTTCATCAACTCATACTGAACATCACCCACACCCTGATCTGGCCGATAGTCTGATTCGGTTATTGCTAGCATGCGAAAAGCATCGGCTCCGTGGCTCGTGTAGTCGTGAAAAGGTCGATCCCCATAAACCTTGTACTTCTCATTGTACGTCTTCCGATAGTTCTCAAGACATTTTATCCCTAACTCACTTCGACGTTCATCAAACCAGCACCGTGATAAAATCATTCGAACAGCTTTCTATACCTGCTTCAAGCCCAAGTTTTGGGGCTACACGGAAATTCAACCCTAGTTTCCGAGCTGTCTCAAGTCTGGTCTTCCCTGAAGTCAACTCCCGCACTTGAATGTCGTGTGGAGCGATATGCAGATCGTATACTCCTCCAGTTTCGCGACGGTAATCATCCAGAACGCGTGCATAGTGAGATAACCCTTCACCTGAATTCTCATAATAGTTGATCAGGTGAATTTCTTTCCCGGCGAATTGAGCAAACCAGATGGCCGTACTGTCTCCAATTCCCAGGTCCCAGTACGTCCGTATAGGCACGGCTGGGTCAAAAGGTACGTGGCATATCTGACCCTTCTTACGAAGCTCCTCCATTTGCCGTCCGTAATAGGACTCCTTCCTGCCCTCGATTGAAGTTACAGTAAAACTCCTGTTGAATCATATCCTCCGGCATCCCCTTACGTCGCTCTGTTTCGACCTGTTCTTCGGATAAGCACGCCCGTTTCCTCAACAGTAACAGCTCATAAAACCAATCTTGCGGATTCCTCCTGGCTATCTCAGCTAAATCCCATCCGCAGTTCTTGCCACGGGGAGTGTAAATGAACGCGCACCACCCTCCATTCGCCGCCAGGATGGGCTTTACGAACTCATAGGCCATCGGGTCCATCAAACTCCACTCACTGAACACAATGCCGCGCAGGGTTCGTTCCCATGATACCGTCGTATGCGTCGCCCGCCACCAACTGAATAACGACTTTGGCCATGAGCACCGTTGATCCAGATCTTCATCTCCGTGTTGTTGATGTTTCCGTCGATGATCTCTTTAGGAATGTAGTCCAGCATTCGTTTTCCGTCGTTCGTCATCCCGTCCCAGATCACCCGTTTAGCCTGAGCATATGTAGGCAGAAAATAGTAGTACACTCCCGGCTCCATATAGGCCCGCTTAATCATGTAGTTCCACATCGTAGTGTCTTTGCCCCCACGCCGATGAACAACCCAGCAGGCGTTCTTACACCCATTGTCGAGAGCTTTTAAAATATTTACTTGATAGGACCGAGGCGAATATCCGTATGGGAGGATGAGATTTGACATAAGTGCTTTAGTGATAATTATTTAGAAAAGGAGGAACGACTCAGACCTCATGAAATCTGAGCCGCTTTTATTATCTCCCCCGATCATTCGTACGTGCCCCCGGAACTTTCCAGAAGCATGACCGGACTCAACAACGAGGAATGTAAACTTAGGGGCAACTGGATTCGAACCAATGAAGGCGTACGCCGGATGATTTACAGTCACCATCCTTTAGCCGCTTGGATATACCCCTATAGGACTTTGAAGGACTTGAACCTCCGACACAGCACTTAACAGGCGCACGCTCTACCAACTGAGCTAAAAGTCCATGTCTAGAGGCTTTTTCACGGTTGGGCCTCACGAGTTCAACAACCCCCATCTCTGGAGCTATAACTTAACAGGTATGTAAATCCTGTGTAACATTTGAGCGATCAGGTCAACTGCGCCTTCCAATCTCAGCCATCCATTATAGGTGTGGACTTTATATGAACGCCGGATACAGGATTCGAACCTGTGCCTCACGACTCGGATTAGGAGCCTGCTCTACCTCTAAGCTAATCCAGCGATTTTGCGGGCAGATGGATTCGAACCACCGACCTCTCCCGGATAAGGGGAACGCTCTTCCACTGAGCTACACCCGCATTTTTAGTTATAATTATTATTCTTTTTTTTGGCTACGTCTTATTTCATCCAGATCTTTTTTCAGCTCTTTCCATTGCTCAACACAATAGTCTTCAAGTTTATTCAGGTCTTTCCTAACACCCAGGATATCCGTATACGCCGGCTCCTTAAAACCATTCATAAAAGCTGTAATTTCTTCGTTAAATGATTCCATCTTCTTTTCCTGAACTTCAAGTTCTTTCCAAATTACATTCAAATCACACGAACAAGCAGTTCCGTAACAGTCTTCGCAGTCCATTACTTCTTAAATCCTTTGAGGGTCTCAGCCAGACGTGCGCGTTCACCTTCTTTTCCAGGTTTCTTAGCAGCAGTGGCGAGCTTTTTGGCCGGGATGGTCTTCCCTGCGGGAACTCCGAGCTCTTTGTGGAGCGCACCCGGTTTCTTTATCGCACTTTGGATCCATTTCTTCTTTTCTGGCATATTTATTCTCCTTTATAAATTTATCGTAAAAATTCTCAAACCGTTTGGTAAGTTCTGCATGCTCATTTGTAACGAAATCTACATCCATCTCATGTGCTACTAATGCTGTATAAATGTAAAATACTTCATTCGCTGTTAATTCTACTATCATTCTTTTAAAATCCCCAATATCTCTTTTTCAGCCACCAGCAAATAAGGCGCTTCATCATCACCTCCAACTCCTTTCAAACCAGCGTAAGGTGCTAAAAGAACCAAATCCCCCTCTTTTACAGGCATTTCCACCTTCTCTCCCACACCAATTACCTCGGCATGTTGAGGTTCACTATGGTCTTCCGGTAGCAAAAGTCCGAATTTACTCTTCTTTTTCCGCACACATACGAGCAAACTCCTTCCGACAGGCTGCAATTTCATCTTCTCTCCTTTCATTTCCACGCGTTTTCATTATCCTAGTCCGTTTTGTCCAGTAAACAGCCGACGCACAAGCACTTCCCCAGCATTTATGTTCTTCTAAAGGGAAAAACCACGCCTTATCCGTCTCTCTCTGCCAAATATCGTCCAAAAAGACATAAATCGGCTGCTCTTTACTCTTCCAGATCATTTCCGTCTCAATCTAGGCACATCCCAATAGCCATGAGCACGTTCCATCGGGGAACAATAGACTTCATTCAGCTTTTTGTACTCATTTCCGTCGCTAATGTCTAAGTTTTTGCGTCGAATTGTCCGATTAAACAGTCCTTTCCACCATTTAGCACAGGGCGCATTACCGTAATAGGGCTTTCGTTTACTTCGGCTCATTTTTCGTAATTCAGGTTTATCACTTTGAAGCTTATAGGTTTATGTCCTAACAAATTCTCTTGACTCCGGACTACAACACCTTCTCTATGCATGTGATTATCGTATGTTCCTTCGCCTAAAACTTCAAGACCATAATCACTAAAACAATCCCCTTCACGCAAGATCTCTGCCATTGGGAACTCAATCTTCTCACACAAATCAATCAACTCTTTCATGGTAAAATAACGCTTCTCACGGATATTGTATGCCGAGAATGCGTATCCCTCTAAGTCACTAAGACCCATAGGGTTAGATTGAATACCTGGCCCACACGTCTCCCACTGAAGCGCTGTCTCATCCGGTAACTTCTCTTCCAACTTGTACTTCTGTGCAACCTTCCAGAAGCCGTTGTTTTCATCCTTCTTCAGTTCCAGGTTCCGACTGCATAATCCGAACTCGCCATTGTGTTTAAAAGCCGTTGTAGAGCTTCCATCCATCTTCAGGCTTATATAGAACGGCTTCCCAATCAACTCAGTTACATTCGCGGCCGGTCGTTGGTAATTCGGTTCATCTGTCTTAGGAATAAAGCCCGGAAACAAACCCTTTGCCATCCCATTGAGACAGGCAGGCACGGGCTTATAGTATTTCGTAACCCCGCAAAGTTCTGTAAGATCATCGCCGACGCACACCTTCCACTTACAAGGCATGATGACAACCTCACTCGGAGCACCCTTAAACCGACGCATCTTCACACGCCAATGCGAGGAGGCCATAAACTTCATTTCATCGGACTCTGGAATAATACTATCAGGAAGGTAAACAGCACACAGATCACCAATTGAATAATCAGAAAGCCGTACAACACCTCTCCATTTCCCCCCAGGACCACATACAACGGTAGCAGAGACAATAAAGTCCGCACCTTCAATCTTATCCAGAGCAATAATCTTTCCAACATACACTAATCCATTATTCTTCTTCTCTTCCATTCCACCTCTTCTTTCCTAACCACAACCTGTATTTCCTTGTTCTACAATCGCACCAGTACTTTCCATCCCAGTGACCCTCTTCAGCTCGGTTCGGCTTTCTTCTTTGATGTTTTTTTTTCGACAGGTATTTCAACTTTCAATGGCCTTTCTGGTCTATCATCACAATACTTACACTTTTCTTGTTCGCATTTCTTTTCCATCCAACTATTGCAATTCCCGCAAAAATAAGAATCGAAATAGTTATGATACCTCGCCACTGATCCACAGACTTTACAAAACAACCTTCTCATAATTATTCACGTAATAGTTTTATTTTAAGTTCCATTAACGATATTTCTTTATCAACTAACCTTGCTTCATTAATTTCACGTTTACTTATAAATTCTTCATTCTGATCTATAAGTGCATCTAACTTTACTCTAATTGATTCCAACACAATAAACAAACCAACAACATCTTTTTCGTTCATTTTTCCCCTAATCTTTATACGGATCTCTTTCTCTACTATCTGCCATACAGACCCCAATCGGCGTCAACGTATGAACCACTCTAATCGTCCCCTCATGAGCCTTCAATACCTGCTCAATCCTCTTGTAAGCCAGCGGAGACTCATCCAAATCGCCACCTCGCACTTCTACTCCAGCTTTGACCATCCAATCTTCATGTGCAAGCTTTGTGACCAGCCCGGGTCGTATTTCTGCACCCGTCCGACGATTGAACTTCCCCTTGGCTTGAGTTCTTCCCATTGCACGGCCTGCCCCATGGATTGTAGAATAGAGACTATCTCTGGACTCTGTTGAATCGGTCCCCTCGATAATGACTGAAATGTCGCCCATACTTCCGCCAACAAAGCCTCTCTGGCCTGGGAAAGCAGGGGTTGATCCCTTCCTAATAACCCACAGATCTCGACCAAAATGCGACTCTTTCCATGCAAAGTTGTGGTGATTATGGACCTCTTCCTGGATATTTCCCCGTAGGATTCGTGATACTCTCGCACACACCCAGTCCCTCCCCACATAAGCATATCGGCCAGCCAGTTCCATGCATTTAAGATACTGTTCTCCGAGGTCACTACATTCATCAAATATAACCGGCTCTGCGTGAACTCCATCTTTTCCTCCTCCTGCCTTTATGAAATGCGTAGCTATCGAGTGCCCAAGACCTCGCGAACCAAAATGTACCCCCACCCACACACGATTATGCTCATCGGTAAATATATCAACATAATGATTCCCAGATCCCACCGTGCCAAGTTGAGATCGCGCTTTATCTTTGAGATCAGCCAAAAGAGGTATACTTGTCCACAAATCATCATCAAACAAAACATGCTCAACCAACTCATTATTTTTCCTTCCTATGCCAAAACTGATATGCTTCTGAATCTCATTCATCGTCCGGTAGATGTTTTCCTTCACTCCCACCGCATCGACATCAAGGCGAACAGCTTTATTCCCGCAAGCGATATCAAAGCCGACTCCATTGACGCACACCCGACCCTCATAAGCCACCACGCCCCCAACAGGAACAGAATATCCAAGATGACTGTCAGCACACAAAACGGCATGCTCAACAGGACTTCGTTCACACACCGCCAACATCTGTCCCACCACTTCATCTTCTGCCTCCCCGAATATTTTGATCTGGTCCCGGTTCATTGTTTTTCCTTCATCATAGATAGCATCTGGGGATCGCATTCTTTCCAAGCTATTACACCTTCTGAACCTTTCCAACCATCACTAGGAAAGAATTTCTGCAACTCTAGCATAAAATGATGGGTTCCGTCATAATGTTCCTTTCTAACTAAAGTCATAACATTTTCCGGATCTGCTGGCAACCCTACTTGGACCGGAATCCATCTATCCATAACAGGACATTTGGTTTCATACTGAGTAAAATTTCTTCCAAAAAAATTCATCATTTCGCTCCTGGTATCTTGCTTAAATCTATCCGTTTCTTCTCATAAGCCTTATAATCATTTCCCGAATTCCAATACAAAGCTAAATCTTTCAACTTCCCAACGATCTTCATGTAATCCGTCTTCTGACTCTTGCGAACAGTCACGTGCTTGCCTTTCGGATGGACCCAGCATTCACCACTCCGGCATTCGACTTCCCAGCGCCAACCTTCGCCTTCATAACATTCATAGATCGGCATCCTTATCTCCGGCGTCTTCTTACACCACGGGCACGGTTTTAATGTTACTTCAACTATCATGTGAACTATCCCTCATCTCTATATCGCGAATACTGTTCCTTAAGGCGGCTCCTCACGAAAAACAAAGGACAGTTCTCCCATAGCCACTCATCCTGTTCCTCCGTAAAGTTCGCTAAAGGCCCACAGATCTCTGGCTCCGTGTACATATTACGCACGAAATCCCACCGGTTCGAATTGAGCCATACCCTCAGTTCACGCCACTCGTCTCGAGTCCCGTAAATCTTGTCTATAGCCGCCATCCTACACCACCCAAGTCCGTATCCATTCACACACCGCCGTATAGTTCAGCAACCAGTATGTCACATAGATCCACCCCAGGCACCCATGCAGCAAACCCCACAGCAAACTACCATTGATTGCGTACGACAAGAGCCATGCAATCAGACTGCCCGGTATCGCCGTCCTCGAATATAGTCTCACGCGTTTGTCCATTCCTTCTTTCCTTTCTATCTTTAATTTCATTGATCATACCTTTATAAGTTTCCGTATCCACCCAATACCTGTCCAATCCCAAATAACTTATGACCGTCTCTTCTTCAAGCATTTCGGACTCCTTCAGGTTAAAATTCAAACTTACCAAAAGTCGAAAATGAAGTAAATAAAAATTATTTTAGGAAATATGCATTTTTTACTTGACAGGTTTTCAAGATTTGATAAAATCCGAACTGAGTGAGGTAGTAGTAAGTCCAACAAAAGTTCGTGGTTCCAAACCTCACCCAGTCCGAATCTTTATTATTGACCGTAGGTCCCAGGGGTATTCTAGGGGATTTTCGTCTTTTCTTCGGCATCCATCATGATCCGATAAGCCTCATCAAGACTCTTCCCCTCCTTGCGGAGCAGCACCCATTCTCGTAACAGGTACCACTTCTGCGTTAATTCCTGATCAAATCGTTTTGCGTCTTTCATGTCTATATCCAAGGTTCTGTATTGTTGTGTGTTCATAAGTCGTTGAGTGTTAAGTACTTAGGTAAAAGATGGAACCAAGAGATGATCGGAAAGCTTTGAAAAAACCTAAATTCCATGAAATAAAAAATGGAATTCCACGATATAAAAAAATTTTTTGGAAGGGTTCTGAATAGGGATATGTCTACCCTGCATGGGGCAATCCCCCTCAGCAGGTAGACAAATTCAATCTTTAATTTGTCTTGTTACATGATAGTAATGAATAGTTTAGTTGATGGTAATAATGACCCTGCATAATTACTGTTATGTACTAACTATACTCCAGTAGTATCCTTAGTTGATTGAGTATCACCATAGTTCACGATCTGTACTTGATTAGTAACTTTTGCATTAGACTCGATATGCTGTCTATCACTCCAACCATACTTATTCGACATGTTGTAATACCACGTTCTCGAATTACCATTGCATGTACCTAGAGTTTGTCGCTTTCCAACGCTTTCCCACCAATCGAATCCTTTC
>CAWDQB010000067.1:0-24972 GCA_963804315.1 uncultured Acidobacteriaceae bacterium | reverse complement strand
CCTCGACTGACTTTGTGATCCGGAATATCGAAGCAATTCTGGACGATGAGCCGCTGCTCAGCGAGCCACTGCTCAAGCTGGGCGAGTGGATGGCTCAGTATTACCTGGCGCCGCTCGGTGAAGTGCTGCGCGGGATGCTGCCTCTGATGGCCGAGGTTCGGCGCACGGTTTATTACCGCATAACAAATCTGGGACGGGATGTGTTGGCGGATTCGTTCGAACAGGGGGAGTTGGATTCGCAGCTCTCAAAACCGAGACCTGCGCCACTCAGAGTGTCTGGGGCGATTTCCAAGCGCAAAAGCAAGCTCTCCGCCGAAGAGAGGATTGAACAGCGCTGTGTACTCACCCGACTTGCTTCCGGCGAGCCGGTGAAGGTCTCCACGCTTCGAACAGCCACGGCTGCCACACTGCCGATTCTAGCCAGCCTCACGCGCAAGAAATGGATCGCCCGCGAAACAGCGGCCGCCGAGCGCGATGCCCGCCGCACCGAGCGCTTTGCCGTTCTGATTCCCGAAGCGCGCCTGCCCGCCCTCACCGCCAAGCAGCAGGCGATCCTGGCCCAAACGCAGCGGCCTCAGCAGTGAACTGCCACTTGCTGAATTGCGCCGTAAGGACATGCCCTCATCCACGCTGCAAACGCTGGTCCGGCGCGGATTGGTCCGCATTGACGAAAGGCCTGCCGTCTTCCGTATGGGTGGCCGGCAAAGCCAGCCGGGGCCACTCCATCTCAACGAGCCGCAGATCGACGCCCTCGCAAGCATGGCTACGGCCCTTGGGGCATTCCATGCCTTCTTACTCCACGGTGTCACTGCATCAGGAAAGACAGCCGTCTATTTGGCGGCGATGCAACGGGCGCTGGACCGGGGACTATCGTCCGTTCTGCTGGTTCCGTAGATCGGCCCCACCCCGCAGAGCGTGGGTCTGCTCGATGCGGCCTTTGGTGACAAGGGAGCGCCGCCGCACTCCGGGCTTGACACCAGAAGAGCGTAGCGAGCAGTGGCGGCGCATCCGGCGTGGCGATGCACCGATCGTGGCGGCACCCGCTCGGCCATCTTCGCGCCTGTGCCCAAGCTCGGCCTGATTCTTGTGGACGAAGAGCACGACCAAAGCTACAAGCAGGAGGAGACGCCCCGCTACAACGCCCGCTACGTGGCCGGATGCGCGCCAAGATCGAAGGCGCGGTTGTGGTGTTAGGTTCGGCGACGCCTTCTCTGGAAGGCTGGCAGACTCGGCGGCGGCAAGTATCAGCGCATCGAGATGCGCGAGCGCGTGATGAACCGGCCCCTGCCGTCGGTCGAACTGATCGACATGCGCCAGGAGTTCAAAGAAGCCGGTAAGGAGCAGCTCTTTTCGCGCGCGCTGATCGAGCAGACCAAGGCCGCTCTGAATCGCGGCGAGCAGGCGCTGATCCTGCTCAACCGCCGCGGCTATTCCTTTGCGGTAATGTGCCGAGCCTGCGGAGCCAAGCTGGAGTGCCAAAACTGTGCCATCGCCCTCACTCACCACAAGCCGGCGGGAGAAATCGCATCAGGCGACGGCGGCCAGCGGCTGGAGTGCCACTATTGCGGCTACCAGCGGCGCGGTTCCGGCGCGCTGCCCGCAGTGCGAGAGCGAGCATCTTTACTATCTTGGCGCGGGTTCGCAGCAGGGTGAAGAGCGGCTGGGCGAAATCTTTCCCACCGCCCGCATCGGGCGCATGGACCGCGACACGGTGCGTGGCCGTTACGACATGGAACGGCTGCTTGCCCGTCTGCATTCAGGCGAGATCAACCTGCTCGTCGGCACGCAGATGATCGCCAAAGGCCACGACATTCACGGCGTCACGCTGGTCGGCGTCGTAGGGCTGCGACCATTCGCTGTCGATGCCCGACTTTCGAGCCGCCGAGCGCGTATTCCAGCTCATGACCCAGGTCAGTGGCCGGGCCGGGCGCGGCGAGTTGCCCGGTCGTGTCGTTGTCCAGACCTACTACCCAGACCATTACGCCATCCTCGCCGCCAGCACCCACGACTACGCCAGCTTCGTCGAACGCGAACTGAAGTACCGCCGCTGGATGCACTATCCGCCCTTCGGCGTCCTGGCCAACATTCTGATCCAGTCGCCCAAGCTGGATGAAGCTGTCGCCTGGTCCGGTGATTTGGGCAAGTGGTTCCAGAAGGCCGCATCGGAGATTGTTGAAGGCGTGCGCGTGCTCGGCCCCTGCACAGCGCCCATCGCTCGCATCAAAGGCGTCTACCGCTTTCATATGATCCTCAAAGCCGCCTCGCGCAAGGCCCTCAACGCCGCTCTGCGCGGAATGCTGGCCCACGCCGAGCAAGCGCAGATTCCGCGCCGCAATCTCATTGTGGATGTGGATGCGCTGCGGTTGATGTAAGTGACACGTGTTGCTCGTATGCCTCCATTCCCTGCGACACGAGCGCAGCAATCTACAATGGAAGACGTGATGAACTGGAAAGAATTGGCAGCGGAAGTAAAGGCGGTGGGCGCGGGTGGCAACTCTTCGGAGCCAATTACCGGCGTGGAGTACGATTCACGGCGGGTGCGGGCCGGCTCGGTCTTTGTGGCGATGAAAGGCGGCTCGACGGACGGCAACCGCTACATCGAGAAGGCACGCGCGGCAGGGGCCTTGGGCGTGATCACCGACTCGGCTCAGAGCTTTGACCACCTGCTCGTCTTTGCGCCGGAGCTGGCAGTGCTCGAGGTGGAGCATGGGCGTCGAGCGCTGGCCGAGGCATCGGCGGCCTTCTTCGGACATCCGGAGCGCAAGCTCGCGGCTACGGGAATCACTGGGACCAACGGCAAGACGACCACTGCCTACCTGATTGAAGCGCTGCTGAATGCCGCCGCACGCAAGACGGTGCTGGTGGGGACGATTGAATATCATGTGGCGGGCGAGACGCGGCCCTCGGTGCACACGACGCCGGAGTCGCGCGACCTGTATGAGCTGATGGCCGAGGGAGTCGCGCGTGGGGCTACCGAACTGGTGACCGAGGTCTCCAGTCATGCACTGGACCAAGGGCGCGCCGCCGGGGTGAACTTTGATGTGGCTGTCTTTACGAACTTGACGCGCGATCATCTGGACTATCACCAGACGATGGAGAAGTACTTCGCGGCCAAACGGCTGCTCTTTGATGGCACGCTGTATCCCGCGCCGCGCGTGGCCGTGATCAATACACACGACCCGCACGCTGGGCCATTAGCCGAGGCCGCAACGAAGGCCGGTGCGCAGGTACGGACCTATGGAATCCTTGCGGGCGATTGGCGCGTGAAGAAGCATATGCTGACGCCAAGCGGTGCGGCATTGGAACTGGAGACCCCAGCAGGGGAGGCTACGGTGGTCTCGCATTGGCCGGCGAGGTGAACATCCTGAACCTGTTGGCGGCGCTCGCGGCGGCACATGCGCGCGGCGTTCCGTTTGCTGATCTGGTCGAGTTCATTCCGCAGTTCGCCGGTTCCGGGACGCTTTCAATCGGTGGATGCGGGGCAGCCCTTCACGGTAGTTGTGGACTATGCGCACACCGACGATGCGCTGCTCAACCTGACCGCTCTGGCGCGGCAGATGACCACGCAATCCGGCGGGCGGGGTTCGACGCTCTTCGGCTGCGGTGGCGATCGCGACCGCACCAAACGGCCCAAGATGGGGCTGGCTGCAGGAAAGGGCAGCGCATGGTGGTGGCCACCAGCGATAATCCCCGCAGCGAAGAGCCGCTGGCAATTCTGGCCGAGATTGAACCGGGGCTGAAGACGAGCGGTGTCAAGTACACCATCGAGCCGGACCGCGCCGCCGCGATTCACTTGGCGCTCAAGGAAGCGAGGGCGGGCGATGTGGTTTTGCTGGCCGGTAAAGGCCATGAGAAGGAACAGATTCTCGCTTACACGATTCCTTTGACGACGTAAAGATTGCTCTTTCCGCGCTGGGCGAAATCGGCTATGGTGGAGTGCAATGAATCTTACACTTGCGGAAGCGGCCATCGGTGCGGGAGCGGTGCTGGATGCGCCATCGAGCGCGCCAAATGCCGGATTGCTGCTTGCCACCGGCTATTCGATTACTTGCGCACCGTTGCCGGGGCGAACTGTTTTTCGCCGTACGCGGCGAGCGGCTGGACGGGCACGACACATTGTAGCGGCCATCGAACGGGGGCCGTGGCTGCTGTGGTTTCAAATGCGCGAGATGGCCACGCTGCCGACCCGGCACTGGCCGTGCCGCTGCTGATTACCGAAGACCCGCTTGGTCGCGCTCCAAGCACTGGCTACGGATATCCGCCGTCGCTGGGGAGCGCGTGGTGGCCGTAACCGGATCGGCCGGCAAGACGACGACCAAAGAGGCAATTGCCGCGGCCTTGGGCGCCGCTTCAACGTGCTCAAGTCGCAGGGCAACATGAACAACAACTACGGCCTGCCGCTGCAACTGTTGCGTTTGAAACCGGAGCACGACATTGCGGTCATCGAGATGGGAATGAACCATCCCGGCGAGATTGCCACGCTGGCCCGCATCGCCGCGCCCGACTGGGGCGTCATTACCAACGTGGGCACTGCGCACATCGAAAACTTTGCCACGGCCAGGCGGGCATTGCGCGCGCGAAATTTGAACTGGTGGACGCGCTGCCCTCGAATGGCGGCTTTTTCTCAACGGCGACGATGCGTATGTCTCGCAGTTTGGGCGCGACTTTCATGGCCGCGCGGTCTACTTCGGCTCTGGCCCTTGCGCCGATCCGCAACTGCTCGCGGCTACCGAAGACTTGGCCGGGTTGCATATCCGCTATCGGGCTGGAGAGCGCGAAGGGGAGCTGACGCTGCAACTGCTGGGAGCGCACAATGCGCTGAATGCGCTGGCAGGTCTGGCTGTGGCGCGGGAGGCGAGCATCGATCTGGAGGCTGCGGCGGCAGCGTTGAAATCGCTGATTGCAGGCGACAAGCGCGGCGAAGTTATCGAGATCAAGGGCGCGACGATCTTGAATGACTGCTACAACTCCAACCCCGAGGCGTTGCGCTCGATGATCCGCACGCTGGCCGCGCGGCCGGCCAAACGCAGGATTCTGGTGGCTGGCGAAATGCTGGAGATGGGCGAGCATGGCCCCGCGCTGCACACGGCCTGCGGGCGCGCCGCCGCGGTGGCAGGCATCGATCTAGTGCTCGGCGTCGGCGGCAATGCCGAGTATCTTGCAACAGCCGCCTGCAAGTATGGGGTCGCTGCGATGTTTCTGCCGGATGCGGATGCCGCCGGCCACTGGCTGAAAGCGAATCTATGCAAGGGCGATGTGGCGCTGATCAAAGGCTCCCGCGGCGTTCATCTGGAGCGGGCGATTGAGGCATTGAAAAACAAGGCGAAGGTTCGATGAGTGATAGACCGGAAGATGACAATCCGCGCGTGACGGAGGTGATCCGCGCGGCAGTGGATTCGGCGGCGGAGAACGACCCGGCCTTTGCCGAGCTGATTCTGCGGGCGCTGGTCGAGCAGTTTCCCAGGACGGCGATTGCCCACGGCTATTTGGCGTGGATCTTGTCGCACAGAGAAAAGCACCGCGAGGCCATCGAACATGGCCGTGTGGCGATTCAATTGGAGCCGAAGTCAGAGCGGGTTTCGCTGCTCTACTTTCGTGTGCTGTGGGCCGCGGGGGAACGCAACGAGGCACTCGACGAGGTGAAGCGATTCACGGCCGTCGGCCACTCAGATGAATACTCCAGAATGCTGGAGGAGTGGGCGGAGATCGACGAATAGTGGTGTCCCAGGTCCCAGAACCCTGACCTGGGGCACCACGAACCTCAAGCGAGCGAAAAGCGAGCCGCTGGCCCCACCGCAGGCGGCAGGTGGTTAGTCCTCGTAGTTGAGGCTCTCCAGGCCAAGATATACCGCCCCGCCGCCCAGTTCCTCTTCAATGCGGAGCAACTGATTGTACTTGGCGATGCGGTCGGTGCGGCTGACCGAACCGGTCTTGATCTGGCCTACGCCGGTGGCGACGGCGAGGTCCGCAATGAAGGTGTCCTCGCTTTCACCCGAGCGGTGGCGCATCACCGAGGTGTAGCCGTAACGGCGGCCCAGATCAATGGCCTCCAGCGTCTCGGTCAGCGTGCCGATCTGGTTGACCTTGATCAGAATCGAATTGGCCACGCCTTCATCGATGCCGCGCTGCAGGCGCTTGGTGTTGGTGACAAACAGATCGTCGCCCACCAACTGAATCCGCCCGCCCAGCTTGTCGGTGAGCAGCTTCCAGCCCTCCCAGTCGTCCTCGGCCAAGCCATCTTCCAGCGAGACGATCGGGATACTGGCGGCTCCAGTTATCCCAGAAGGCCACCATCTCTTCGCTCGACAGCTCGCGCTTGTCGCTCTTCTTGAAGACGTACTTCTTCTTTTCCTTGTCGTAGAACTCGCTCGACGCCGGATCGAGAGCAATGGCAATCTGTTCGCCCGGCTTGTAGCCGGCCAGCTCGATCGCTTCCAGAATCAGTTCAATCGCTTCGCTGTTCGACTTGAGCGAAGGCGCAAAGCCGCCCTCGTCGCCGACGGCGGTGTTATAGCCCTTCTTCTTCAGCACGCTCTTCAGCGTGTGGAAGGTCTCCGCCGACCAGCGCAGCGCATCGCTGAAGCGCTCCGCGCCCACCGGCATAATCATGAACTCCTGGAAGTCCACATTCGTATCGGCGTGCGCTCCGCCGTTCAGCACATTCAGCATCGGCGTGGGCAGAATGCTGGCATTCACGCCGCCCAGGTAGCGATAGAGCGGAACCTCCAGCGTCAGCGCCACGGCGCGCGCGGCGGCCATCGAAACCGCCAGTATCGCATTCGCGCCGAGCTTGCTTTTGTTCGGGGTGCCGTCCAGAGCAATCATCGTCTGATCCAGCAGCCGCTGGTTGACGGCGTCCATGCCTTCCAGCTCCGGCGCTATCACCGTCTCTACATTCTCCACAGCCTGCAAGTACGCCCTTGCCCAGGTAGTGGCTCTTGTCGCCGTCGCGCAGCTCCACGGCCTCATGCTCGCCGGTGGAAGCGCCCGAGGGCACGATGGCGCGGCCCAGTGCGCCGCTCTCCAGGATCACGTCCGCTTCCACGGTGGGGTTGCCGCGCGAGTCCAGAACCTCGCGGGCGCGGATGGCAACGATCTCAGTCATATTGCTCCTCATGATGCGGTGATGCAGCCGGTCATTCAATCGCGGACGGCGATCTACGGCAAGAGCTTCTCCGGCGGCGCTGTGAATCGTGCTCAGAAGCTCCTGCACTTGCGGTTATCCTCTCCGTCCAAATCACTCGAAAAAAACATCTCTCGCAAGGATTCTAACAAACCGAGCCTCATCGAGAGATGAAATGAAGAAGGACGCGGATCAATTGCGTGATAGCAAGACCAAAATTTTTATCTTTGATAGCAGAGCGGGAAAGGATTACAGCCGTTTCTGCGATGGGGCATGACTGGCCGTCAACCCCATCGCAGATTGGCCTACGGATGATGGGCCTTGGTCCATTCGAAGCGCAGCCCGGAGCGAACGTTGAAAGGCAGGCTGGGGTAGCCGATGGGGGCGATGTGCCGGCTGTCGGTCAGGTTCTCCGCCTGAGTATAAACCTTCAGCCAGTTGAAGAGGTTGTAGCTCCCGCCCAGGTCCAGCTTGGCGTAACCCCAGTCGAGGTTGCGGTTGGGCAGCAGCAATGTGCCCAAGAAATTGCCATCAAGAAGATAGGTCGAGTCGTCGCTACGGCTGGCAAAGGCCGATGTAAAAACTCCGGTCAGTTTCCCAGCCGAGTAACTGGCCGTAAAGTAGCCCGTGTGCGGCGCGCGGCGAAAGGGGCGAGCGCCCACCAGCGGTGAATAGGCGCCAATGGCGATGCAGCCTGATGTGCCAAGAGAGCAGTTGTAGGGATAGGTATTCGGATATCCTCCCATCAGCGCCTCGTTGTCACTGCTGAAGGATCGTTGCACAACAGCATCCAGGTAGGTGTAGCCGCCGCGGAAGAAGAGGCTCTTTCCAAAGCCGCTTTCGATGGTTGTCTCAATGCCTTGGGCGCGGAAAGCCTGCGTGTTGAAGGTCAAACTGGAGTCGTTTGTGTAAAAGGAACCCAGTTCCTTCGGCGTCACGCTGGAAAAGATTGTCGGCAGAAATGGCGCGGGAACCGACTCGATTTCCCTGCCGAATTCGTTGTGAAAGTAGCTGGAGCGGAAGGTCAGCCGCTCGCCAAAGAAGGCCTGCGCCACACCGCCTTCATAGGTTCTTGTGGAAGGGGCGGCCAAGGGGCCGATGTGCAATTGCTTCGCAACATCCGGCAAATTGTAGTAGAGCGAATAGAACCTGTCGGTCAGCTTGGGTTCGCGCACGCCATCGCCATAGTTGAAGAAGACGCGCGTTCCGCTGAAGATTTTTCCGTGCGAACGCAAAGCCTGATAGGAGAGTCCTGCGCGTGGCGATGTCTCGGATCCGAAGAGCGAATTCCGTTCCAGGCTTCCTCCCAAAGTGTAGAAGAATCGGCCTTTGAAGTCCCCATGAACACTGGCCAGGTAATCATAGTTTGCACGCTCATCGGCATAGTTTTCACCGTAGGATGCATCGATCAGAGTTGCTCGCTCATCCGCATAATGAAAACCGATCAGCGCAAGCAGATGAGGCGTGAATTTGTAATCGCCCTGATAGGTGAGTTGATCTCGGTTCGAAACTTGCTGGTAGCCATTCGGATAACTTCCGCCAAAGTCCTGGATGGCCTGCCCCGTCACGGAATAACCGTTGGCTCCGCTGATGGTCAACAACTTTCCAAGGCTGTCCCCGTAGGCATCGAAATCACCACTGCCTTCCTGCGCCCATTGATTGAATTGCTCCCTCTTGCGGGTCGCGCCGTAGCGCAGCGTGTTGTGAAATGAAGCTGTGGTCTGATTGTCGAGGGAGCCGCTGATAAACAAATCCTGGTCCTTCTGCGTGGCGTCGTCGGCCACGTGATAAAAATCCCAGGCGTTGGGATCGCCTTCGCCGTCCACGCCGTAGTGCAGCGTGGCGCGCAGTTGCATGTTTCCGTTAATCTGCCAGCCGAGATTGGCCGCCGTCGTCGCCACATGATACTCGTCATTGGGCAGATCGTTGGCGGTTTGCAGCCAACTGTAGGCACCCAGATAATCCAGCTTGCCGCGCGCGCCGGCCACCTCCAACTCTTCGCGCGAGGTGGTCAGGTTGCCGCCGTCGGCCTGCAATAGAACCGAAGGATAACTGGTTGTTCCTCGCGGTGTCGTCAAGCTGACCACGCCGCTGCCCGCATCCGCGCCGTATAGGCTCGAATCCGGACCGCGATAGACCTCGGCGCGCTCGATGGCAGTTGTCGAGAGCGGACCGAAGTCGAAGTTTCCGCCCATGTCGTCGATGCTCACCCCGTCCAGCAGAATCTTGTTGGCGTCCGAGTTGCCGCCTCGGATGAAGAGTGATGTCTGCGCGCCCCTCTGGCCCTCTTGCACGGCCGTTGTGCCCGGCATCAGCCGCAGCGCGCTGGTCAGGTCGTCGCGCAGTGCCAGATCCTGAGGCCCCAGAACGCTGGTGGCCTCGCTGGTTTGCGCCTGCGGCGTGGGCGTTCCGGTCGCTGTCACCACAATCGACTCGCGCACCCACTGCGGCTCCAGCACCAGGTTGCGCTCGACCGAGTCGAGTCGCCCGGCGTAGAAGCTGGGGGTTTCCAACTGGCGAAAACTGGGCGAGTTGACGATCAGGAAGAAGCGGCCTTCGACGCCAGTGAGGATTTGAAAGCTGCCGTCCGCGGAGGTTACACCAGTTCCGACCGCCTGGCCGCCACTGATTAAAACTACATTCGCGCCAACTATTTTGGCCCCCGTGGTATCCGTGACCACGCCGCGGATGGAAGCCGCAAAACTTGTCGAGGCTGCAACTGCAAGCATGAGAAATATTATGAAGAGTGCAAGAGGGCAGCGTACCTCATCCACTTCACACCTCGTACGAGATGAGTAGGATCCCAAGAATCTACTATCGTTTGGGAACAGTTGTGCGCGCGCGGAAACTCTACGCAGGAAAAATGACTGAGAAAATCGCATTGGAACAAGCTCCTTCGTTCCCCTCGGAACGTAAGCGGGTTGGGGGCGCGAGGACCGGTCTCCTGACTTGCGCCTTATCCAGCCACCTTCCCGCAGAGACATCCCAAGAATAGTCCGCAGTGGTTGATGTGGGGAGTGGACCCCCCGGCCGGGTTCCTCCTCTCACACACTTGCATGGGCGAGAACGAAGGGCGCTTACAGTTGCGGGGCAGTAGCGGATTCTCACCGCCTTCCCGAGCATCCTGGCGTTTGCCGTTATCAATGGCTCTGCTCGAAAGCAAGCAGGCTCTATGGCATGGAATCAATTTCCATGTCATCAACATTTATAAACGGAATGAGATGCAAAGTCAAAGAATAACTTCCAAAAATGGGCACTCTTAGAGCCTTGACTGCGCAACTGTTTATCCTCTTTCGTGTCCAATACTCCAGGATGATGAGAAGTCTTATGCGCAAACTGCTCCTACTGCCTCTCGCGGCTCTTTTTGTTCCGGCGCTCGCCGCCCAATCCGCAAGCTTTATCCTCTCGCAGCACGGCAACGCCGTCGGCACGGCCAGCTATCGCTTCACCCAAACGGCCCATGGATTTGACTCGACCTCGCTGGTGCGCGTGCAGATGAAGGGCCTCAGCTATTCGCTCTCGAAGACTGAGCGACTTTCCGCGACCAGCCTCCTACGCCACTTGCAAATGAGCGCCATCCTCAACGGCTCGGCGGTCAACGTCAACGCCGATCCTGATCCCCAATCCGCCCCTCCGCAGACCGTTCTCTCCATCTCGGCCAACGGCCGCTCAACCACCACTCATTTAGCGCAGCACGCCGCCACAGTATTCATCGCCGACTTCGACCCCGGCGCGCTCCAGACGCTGCTCACGCTGGCCGCGGCTCACAACAACCGCGACCTCTGGGCTATCGTTCCCAAGAACGCCGGCTCGGTCGCGCCCATTCAACTGGCCACCTACGCTGATGAAAAGGGCACGCTCGACGGCCAGCCCATCGCCGTCCATCATTTAATCGCCACGTACGCCGGAGCCTTGACCGACCTCTTCAGCGGACCCGACAACCAGCTACTCCAAGCCGAGTTGCCCCAACCGGGCTTCGCTCTGGTCCGCAAAGGCTTCGTCCTGACCCCACCTGCCAAGCCCGGAGCGCCACCGCCAGTGCAGTAGAAGAAGAATTATTAAATCGCGTTTTTGCTTTTCAATGGCGAGTGTGAGTAGTAGAATTCCTATGCTTCTCAGGAGAGGGCAAATCGATGCAATCAACATGTCTATAAAATGATTGGAAATGTTTTTTCTAATATCGCCAGCATCGGTTGTTATCTGACAACTCGGAGGCTGAAAAATGAGCGATGGCTTGGTTCAGACAATTGTCACTGGTATTTTCGGGGTTATTATGGCTCTGATTAACAAATGGAGTATGAAGAAGATGACGAAATCAGATGCCAGGAGACCAAACAACGAAGGAGGGAAAGCCTTGACTAAGAATTTGTCATTCTTCAGAACCAGTACTTTTATCTGGATCGTCGCGCCCTTCACAGGATCATTGCTAGGTTTGAGTTTGTTCCTGGGTGGTTTTAATGGCGTGAAGGCCATCGCAGGGTCGGGTCCCGTGTCGATCAAAGCTCCTTTTTCGATTGGCGGATATTATTATCCTTCTGGATTCATGGGAGATATTGCTCATATTGAACTGAAAACCCAATGGACCGGCAACTGCCATACCGGACCCACATGTATGAGAATTAAATATACTCCGGGAGGAAATTCTTGGGCAGGCGTGTATTGGCAATCACCCGCAAATAACTGGGGAGATCAGCCTGGGCGGAAGATTGAAGGCACCAAGAAGCTGATTTTTTGGGCACGTGGTGAAACCGGCGGAGAACTCGTATCATTCCGGTCGGGCGGAATTCAAGGCAAGAAATATCAGGACTCTATGGATAGGGCTTTGGACCCCAGCCCTGTGAAGTTGAGCACTCAGTGGCAGGAATACCAAATTGATCTTGAAGGCGCAGATCTGAGTTCTGTAATAGGCGCTTTCTCGTGGAGTGTTGCAAGAGATGGAAACCCTGAAGGCGCAACATTCTATCTTGAAGACATCTCGTTCAAGTGACGTTTTCTCATTGAATCCTGTAGAACGACCGAATCTGGCGGTAGTAGAAAGAGTACTGAACCTCCGAACGGTCAATCACACCGCTCTGCCCGCCGCTACACCCGAGGCCCAGGCCCACTGGAAGTTAAATCCACCCAATTGGCCGGTCACATCCACTACTTCGCCGATAAAGAATAGTCCCGGCACGGCCCGCGCCTCCATTGTTCGCGCCTGCAAGCTGGCCGTATCCACGCCTCCTGCCGTTACTTCGGCCTTCTCAAATCCCTCGTTCCCTACCGGATGCATCCGCCACTCCCGCAGCCGCTGTTCGCACTCCGACAGCGCCGCATTGGACCAGCCCTTCGGCCCGCCCGTCTCTGCCAAGTGATCCGCCAGCCGATGCGGCAGCACCTCTCGTAAGGCCTGCTTCACCGCCGCTAAATCCCGCCGCGCGCCCGGCTGCTTCAGACCTTCTAAAAGCGGGTGCCCCCTGTCACGATCATGAGACCTGGGAGGCGATTGAGGAACAAAGTCCAACACCAACTCCGCCCCCGGTCGCCAATAGGACGACGCCTGCAAGACCGCCGGTCCGCTCAAGCCCCGATGTGTCACCAGCATCTTCTCCCGGAAGCGCGCCCGGCCCACCGACGCCTCGACCTCCGCTGAGACCCCAGCCAGTTTCGTCCACGCAGCCTCTTCGCCGCCCAGCACGAGCGGAACCAGTGCCGGACGCGGTTCGATCACCCCCAGCCCAAACTGCGTGGCGAGTTCATAGCCCAGCCCCGTCGCTCCCAGTTTGGGAATCGACAGTCCGCCGGTAGCGACCACCAGCGACTCTGCCCAGTAATCCCCCCGCGAGGAGGCAACTATAAACCCGCCTGAGGAGGCGGCAGATATCCCGGTAGCGTGTGGGACTCTTTCAGATAGTCGAAGGCCATTGGTCCCACCGCAGTTGGCATTCAGGATCAATTCCACTCCGCCCGCCGCGCACTCTGTCAGCAGCATCTCGACAATCGCCCGCGCCGACGAGTCGCAGAAGAGCTGGCCCAGCGTCTTTTCATGCCAAGGGATTCTGTGCCGGGCCACCATCTCCAGGAAGTGCTGGGGCGTGTAGAGCGCCAGCGCCGACTTGGCAAAGTGCGGATTCTCCGAGATGAAATTGCCCGGTCCACAATTCAGATTGGTAAAATTGCAGCGCCCGCCGCCTGAAACCAGAATCTTCCGCCCGGGCCGGCCATTGTGCTCCAGCAGCGCAACTCGTCGTCCGCGCTGGCCTGCGGTTGCAGCGCAGATCAACCCAGCAGCCCCCGCTCCCAGTACAATGACATCGAATTTGCGCAGGTTACCCTCCATCCGCGCAGGATGAGCCTCGCTGTCTTGGACTGTTTGAACCGATTCTTTATGCGTAGCTTCTCACCCATTCCAGGATCGAGCGGACGGCGATGCCACTGGGGCCTTTAGCGATATAGGGCTTGGAGTCTTCCACCCAGGCCAGGCCGGCGATGTCCAGGTGAATCCAGGGCGTCTCATCGACAAAGACCTTGAGGAACTCAGCAGCCGTAATAGCCCCGCCCCAACGCCCACCGGTATTCTTGATGTCGCCAATCTCGCTTTTGATCTGATCGGCGTACTCCTCGCCCAAGGGCAAGCGCCAGAATTTTTCGCCTGTGGACGCGAGAGCCGCGTCGAATTTATTCCACAGCTCATCGTCGTTGGAGAAAGCTCCGGCGTTGACCATACCCAGCGCGACGACGCAAGCTCCGGTGAGCGTGGCGGCGTCGATCAGGTGGGTAGCGCCAAGTTGGCGTGCGTACGTGAGGCCGTCTGCCAAAACCAGGCGGCCCTCGGCGTCAGTGTTGATAATTTCTATGGTCTTACCCGGCCGATCAGCAGAGAAGGGCATGGCCGTCTGCACATCCCCCGGCTTCTGAGCCGTGCCGGAGGGCATATTTTCCGCGGCGCACACAACCGCAATCACCCGCACCTTGGGCTTGAGCAGGGCGATGGCGCGCATGGCACCGATCATCGTTGCGCCGCCAGCCATATCGTACTTCATCTTCTCCATATTGTCCGAGGGCTTGATGGAGATGCCGCCAGAGTCAAAGGTAATTCCCTTCCCTACCAGGCCCAGCACCGGACCGTCGCTGACGCCCTCCGGCTCATAACGCAAAACGATCAGCGCGGGTGGTTCTATGGAGCCTTGCGAGACGCTCCAGAATGCGCCCATCTTCAGCTCATGCAGCTTCTCGGTCGAATGAACCTCCCAGCCAAGACCAACCTCCGAGGCCATCTCGGCGGCGCGTTGGCCGAGGATGGTGGGCGTAAGTTTGTTGCCCGGTTCGTTGACCAGCGAGCGGGTAAAGTTCTGGCTTTCGCCGAGGATGACAGCCTCGGCCAACACCGTTTCCAAAGCGGCCTTGTCGGCGTTAGCGGGAGCAGCCAGCGTAAATCTTTCGATGCTCTTGTCGGTGCGGTCGCTGCGATAGGTGTCGGGATCAAAGTCGGCGATGAATGCGCCTTCGACAGCAGCCTTGGTACAGGGTCCGGGAGGCAGCAGTTCCGATTCAGGAAGCGCGAAGGAAATTTCTTTGATGCCGCGCGGCTTGACGAAGCGTACGGCGCTTCCGGCAGCGTTGCGTACTTTGTCCACGGAGATTTTGGATTGCTTGCCAAGCCCGACGATCAGCAGTCGCTTGGCGGCCAGTCCGGCTGGAGCATGGAGCAGCAGCGTTTCATTGGCGCCAGCCTTGTATTCACCGCTGGCCAGCACGATGGCGGCAGCGGCTCTTACTGCGGCGTCAGCGGTTAGCAGTACGGGCAGCGGTTTGACGTCGGGGGCCTTCGAGTTCTGGGTGTCGGCGGCCAGAACAGCAAGCACTTCGGTTGTGGCTTCGGCAAGGGGGGCGAAGGAAAGTTGAGTCTGCATACGACCCATTATTTCACCGCGAAGGCGGGAACGGAACACGACTTTGATTTCCGGGGATTCGGTAACGCCAATCACAGTCTAAAACCCCGGCGGCTGCGAATAGGTGTAGAACTCGTAGGCGTCCAGGAAAGTGGCGAAGGGAATGGTGAAGACCCCATCTGGATCGGGCTTTGCGCCCCAGGGATTGCGCAGGGTGACGGTCTGCGCTGTGTCGTCGTAACTCAGCACGGTATAGCAATGTCCGGCAACCCACCAGTTGGCGTTCGAGTATCCCTCGCCGGTTGGCGTTCCCCATGTTCCGGCCACCATGGCGATATGACCGGAGCTGAGCCGCCGCAGTTGCTCCAATGTCAGCTTCTTGTCGGCCACCTGTCCGGAAAAGCCTTTGCCTTGAAAGGCTTCAAAGACCCGAACCGGAACGCCGCCCTGGCCCAGGCTTTTGTAAGCGCCGAAGACTTCGCCGTTCTGCTCAACAGTGAGAGCGATCGAGTCAAAGAAGCCTCGGTCTTCCAGAAATCCTCCCAGCATCTGGGCCGCGGAATCCGGTACGCCCAATGCGCTCAACTGGACAGCCAGCTTGGTCTTCAGCGCCGCCTTGTCGATCACCCCGTCCTGCTGCACCACCGAGCGGACGGCGCGGTCATAGCCTGTCAGCAACTGGTCCGAAGAATTGAGGAGGGTCAGCGCAATCGGCTTGACATAGCTGGGAATCAAATCCGATTTGTCGATGGCGTGAACCAGGCTCTGGCGCAGGGCGCGCTGTGCATAGCCGCGCATCAGCACGGCGACCCATGTACCCTCGGAGCGGTCGTAAATGTGATCGCGGGCGAAGGCTACGTCCTGGGGAAGCACGACCTCCTCCGGCCCATCAACAAAGCGGACGCGATAGCCCCCGCCCGGATTCTCGCTGATGGCCGAGCGTAGCTTCTCTGGCGAAGCCTTGGCCAACGCGGCTATGGAGGCGTGAAAGTAGCAACTGCCCAGAGTGCCCTGGAGAACCGCCTGCGGACTAACGCCATGCTCCCCGTAAAGCGGAACCGGCTCGGTGCACCATGCGGACGTCGCCAGTCCGCTGCCCATGACTCCAACCGCGATCCATGCGAAGCTCTTCCGCATCGTTCGATTCTCCTTTTGCCGGCATCCACTCTGAAGTGCGAATTGCCGATCCACCCGGCGCAGCAAGTCTTCTTGCCCATGATTTGCTTGCGAAAGAATACCACGGTACCGGCTGGCTACGGATGAAAAAGCCGTCATGACCTCACTTCCCGATCCGGATCATCGCGCCGCAGTAGATTCGCTCCCATTCTTACCCGTAGCGTTTCAATCTTCTGCTCATCTGAATCGGCAAGAAACAGATATTTTTCGCCCGCCGTCATGCCGCGCTCATACTTGGCCGATGAGAAGATCATCTTGACGTTTTTTGGCAGAAGTACACTTTCTCGGCATGGCATTCATTCTTTTTAATTTTCATTTTCATCCTCCAAGGTTCTCGTGGTAGAGTGTGAGCATTCCAGAAATTCTTACCGCATATGTCTAACGATGAGTTCAGACCGAAAACTGCCTGGTTGATTGGGCGGGGTAACGACTGCGATCTGGTGGTTCCGGAAGCAGCCGTCTCCACTCGCCATTGCCGTCTCACGCAACAAGGCAGCGGCTTTTTGATTGAGGATCTGGGATCTAAAAACGGCACCTTTGTGAATGGAAAGAAGATTGCCGTCGGCGAGCAGGTCAAGCTGGCTCAAGGTGTCAAGGTGACCTTGGGCGCAAATATCCCCATGCCCTGGCCGGTCGCCTCCTCCAGCTTCGACTCGGGCCGGATGGTCCGCCCGCTGCCCCATACCGGCGGCCGCTTGATTACCATTGGCCGCGACCCCAAATCCGACGTTCAGATCGATCTGCCCATCGTCAGTTGGAATCACGCCGTCATTACCGAGGAGAACGGCAAGTACATTCTCGAAGATCGGAACTCCAGCAACGGAACCTTCCTGGGCGATCTGAGCAACCGTATTCAGAGAGCGGTGCTGAACCCCTCCGACGAGGTCTATCTCGGCTCTTACAAAGTCTCTGCCGCCAAGATGCTCAACCTTGAGACCAAGGTCGAAATCGGCGAGGCATCCTTCCAGACCGTCGCCTTCCAGCGCGACTCGATGGAGGCTGGACGCGATCCCAACTGCGAGATCCCGCTTCCGGATTTCCCCATGGTCAGTTGGCGGCACGCCCGCTTCTCCCGCACGCCGTCGGGGATTCTGGTCGAGGATCTGGGTTCGCGCAATGGAACCTATGTGAATGGCGTCCGCATCAGCGGCAAGGCGCTGGCCAAGGCCGGACAGGAGATCGGCCTGGGCAGCGTCCGCTTCCAGTTGATGGAAAACGGCACATTGGCCCAGCGCGATTACAACGGTAAGGTCACCATCGAAGCCAAGGACATCGTCGTCCATGCGCCCAATGGCAAGAAGCTGCTGGACGCTGTTTCGCTGACAGTGTTCCCCTATGAACTGGTGGCACTGATGGGTCCGGCCGGGGCCGGAAAGACCACGCTGCTCAAGGCGCTCAACGGGTACACCCGCCCTGCGCAGGGAACAGTGCTCTTCCGCGGCCAGAGCCTTTATGACTACTACGATCTCTACCGGCACATGATGGGTTATGTGCCGCAGGACGACATTGTCCATCCGCAGTTGACCGTCCGCCAGGCGCTGTATTTTTCCGCCCGCCTGCGCACCGATCTTACCGACGCAGAGATCACCACACGCACTGAGAAAGTGCTGTACGACCTGGGCATTCCCGACAAGATTGACACGGTGATTGGCTCGCCGGAGAAGAAGACCCTCAGCGGCGGCCAGCGCAAGCGGGTCAACATTGCTCTGGAACTCATTACCGACACGCCGGTACTCTTCCTGGATGAGCCGACCAGCGGCCTTTCTTCTTACGACGCCGAATCGGTCATTGATCTGCTGAAGAATCTCTCCAAGACTGGCAAAACGATTCTGACGACCATCCACCAGCCCAGCCTCAAGGTATACAAGCAATTTGACGACCTGCTGATGGTCTCACGCGACAGGGGCGAAAAGCCGGGAGCGGTGGTCTTCTTTGGCCCTGCATACCCGGATTCGATCCAATTCTTCAATCCGCCGACGACCGGCGCACCCATCAAACCGCAGGAACTGAATCCGGAGATGCTCTTCTCCGGCATGAATACAGTCCCGGAGGCCAATCGCACCGACACTTGGCGTCAGCGCTACTTGGCCTCGCGCTACCGCCAGGAGTTCGTCACCAACCGCAGCGGCAAGCAGACGGCCACCTCCGAAGGAGTCGGCGAGAAGCCGCGCCGCGAACTCGGCCTCGGCCAATGGTTAGCCTTGGTCAAGCGCAACGTCATCGTCCGTTTGCAAGACAAGGCGCAAACCATCATCCTGCTGGGGCAGGCGCCGCTCTTTGCCATTCTGGTCACGCTGGTCAACTATCCGCTGCGCGCCAGCCACTTTGACGAAATCAGCGAAAAGCTGCCCATCGTTCACTTCCTCATGGTCGTCGCCGCCATTTGGTTCGGCTGCAACAACGCCGCCCGCGACATTGTCGGCGAGTGGACGATCTACAAGCGTGAGCGCATGGTCACGCTGAAGCTCGTCCCTTATGTCTTCAGCAAGCTGGCTGTGCTGCTGGGCCTGTGCACCTTCCAGGTCGGCTCCATGCTGGCCATCGTCTACTTCAGTTGCGGGCTTCATAGCAATATCTTCTACGACTTCGTGGTTCTGCTGCTCTCGTCGATGATCGGCGCGGGTCTGGGCTTGTCCATCTCCGCGCTCTCCAAAACCAACGAGAGCGCCATAGCTCTGCTGCCCGTCGTGTTGCTACCCATCATTGCATTGGGTGGCGGCATGAGGCCTATCTACCTTATGCCCAAGGCAGGCCAACTGATCAGCACCATCATTCCTTCGCGCTGGTCCTTCGAGGCCAATATGCTGCACGAGGCCGCAGCCAAGGAGTGGGGCGGTGACAAGAATCCCCTTCCCGATTTGACCTGCAAGCTGGACGAGGAAGGCAAGAACACCAATCCAGTGCTGGTTTCGCCTGATCCAAACGACTTGAACCCCTCGCTGAACGTGCAGGGTGACTCGGCCGAGGGCAGCATTCCGCGCTATCTGATCACCTTTACTGATCCCAGCGGCAACGAGCGCGTCTGCCGCGCCACGGCCGATGAACAGTACCCGCGCGCGAATCCAACTGCCCACGCCGTTGCCTACCGCCATCGCTTCCGCTTCTCGCTGGCCGTACTCAGCGGGATGCTGGTTGCGCTGGTGGCCACGGTCATCCTCGTCCTGCTCAAACGCGACAAGGATCCGCAGTGATGCATGGAAAGTCAACATCCTCGGACTACGAGATACACAACAAGCCCCTAAAATCATTGTGAAACAGCCGGTCATTTGAGAAGGATGGTTTCGGGTAATCCCGGCTTGTTGTATACTCCAACCCGTATGCAAGTATTTGCGATCCTTCCCGCGGCAGGGCTGGGTACCCGGATGGCCGGTCCGCAGCCCAAGCAGTTTCTCACCTTGGATGGCGTGCCCATCCTGATTCATTCCCTGCGCGCCTTTGCCTCCGTGGCGCGGGTGACGGGGATTTATGTGGCAGTGCGCCTGCCGGAGATGGAGCGCGTGCAAGCCCAGATTGCCGAGTATGGCTTCACTGATCGTGTCCACGTCGTCGAGGGCGGAAGCCATCGGCAAGAATCTGTGGAACATGCGCTGGCCGCGCTGCCCGCCGAAGTGCAAGACGTTGTCTTGGTCCACGACGCGGTGCGGCCGCTGATTGACGCGGCCACCATCGACCGGACGATTGATGCCGTGCTTCAGCATGGTGCGGCCATCGTGGGGTTGCCGGCCGTGGACACCATCAAGCAAGTGGAACGGACGGCGCACGGAGCGCTGATTACTTCGACGATTCCCCGCGAGTTTGTGGTGCTGGCGCAGACGCCGCAGGGCTTCCGCTACGGCCTTTTGCAGAGCGCCTTTGCCGAGGCCACAGCGGACGGCTTCATCGGGACGGACGAGGCTTCGGTCGTCGAGCGCGCGGGTCACCCGATAGCTGTAGTTCCTGGCTCAGCGATCAATCTCAAGATCACTCAGCCGGGGGATTTGCCGCTAGCCGAGTTCTATCTGCGCCAGCGCGGGCATTGAGCCGAATGGCTTTCCGGAGATGATGGGTGCCTTCATCCTAGGTCTTCATTCTTGGGGTGAATGAAGGGTCTGAGACATTGAACCCAAACCAGCCGAAATTCTCGAACACGGATGCTGTATTGGCTGTGGGGGTTACAAGTCGAAGTACCTGCAACCGCTTTTTTATAAATTTGCATCAATCCACGATTAGGATGAAAATTGGCTCGCCGCCGATACAGTCTAAAGGACAGGCACAGTAACCATGGAAAATCGGATCGGATTTGGGTTTGACTCGCACGTCTTCAAGGCGGGTATACCGCTGCATATTGGCGGACTGGAGCTGGACCATCCGGAGGGCCTGGCCGGTCACTCGGACGGCGATGTGCTTTTACACGCCATCACCGATGCACTGCTGGGCGCCGTGGCTGCGGGCGATATCGGGACCTTCTTTCCACCGGGCGATCCGCGCTGGAAGGACGCCGACTCTGCTGTTTTCTTGCGGCTGGCCATGGATACACTTCAGCACGCCGGCTATCGTATTGTGAATATCGACACTACGCTGATTCTGGCCGCACCCAAGATTTCGCCCATCTCCGGCGAAATGCGCGCCCGCGTCGCCGATTTGCTCGGCTTGGGCACCGACCAGGTAAGCATCAAAGCCAAGACTCCCGAAGGACTCAACCTGGACCACGTCGCCCAATGCCACGCAGTCGCGCTGATCGAGCGCGTCATTGAGCCGGATGAGCTGAAGAGCATGAGCGCAGTCATCGAAAGCCAGCGCCAGCTTGAAGACGTCGTCGAAGACCTCATCAGTTCCGTCCATGGCATCCCTAAAAAGCGCGGGGGATCGGTCTATGATACCGAGGACATTACGTAGAAACAGGGATTGCGGGATAGAGAACAACAGGATCGGAATTGGCGTAGAATGGTTTTAGCAGCACGAGCCAGTTGGCCTGGTGTATACCCGCATGGGGGCGTCACGGTTTCGACGGGATTGATTGCGGCTTAGGAGGCATGTCGGAGGGTGGGCATCCGTAATCGCCTGCAAAACTAAAGTTGCCGACTACAGTCTGCCACTTGCAGCTTAATTAAATAAGCTGCCGTCTTCCACGGCTTTGCCTATGGGCTGTGAGCGGACGTCATTCAGTAGGCTGGCTAAAGCGGCTCGGTCCGGGCGGCTGAAGCGAGATCAATCGGACTAGCTTTCGGCGCACCTTGTCCGTTCTGAGCGCCGCACGCGAAGTCATTGGAACTGGACTGAGCATGGACTCTCCTGGCTGACAGCGATTTCGGACGCGGGTTCGACTCCCGCCGCCTCCACCACGCACAAGTCGTTTATTCCTAACGACTTGCATCTTCGGACTAAAAACCGGGTCGATTTTTGTACAGTATTTTGTACAGTAGCCGGTCGGGTTTGACCCATTTGGGCGAATCGAGCAGAATCCCGTCTGAAGCGGGAGAACCCGATGCTGTCCGTCTACACACGTCATTCCGCAGACTGCAAACACTACGGCGACAAGCTGTGGCGCCGCTGCAACTGCCCCAAATGGATTTGGGGTTCGCATGACGGCGAGTTCTACCGCCTGAGCGCAAAAACGCGTCTCTGGGACGAGGCCGAGCAATACCGCCATCGTCTGGAAAATCCAGCGTCCGTTCTCTCACAGCCGGTTTCGCAGACAGCACCGACGCCTGAGCACCCGGCTGTCGTTTCTCCCGCACCATTTTCTTCGGATCCATCCAATCAAACCCCAACTCAACCGCCGCAAAAGCCCAGAGTGACCATCGTTAAGGCCGTTGAGTCTTACCTGTCTGACGCCCGCAGCCGGGAACTGAAACCCGCCACGCTTTCAAAGCTCGATACAATCTTCCGCAAGCAGTTCCTTCCCTGGACTCGAGTGCAAGGGCTGGATTACCTCGATCAGATCGATCTCGACGCGCTGCTTTCCTTCCGAAGTACCTGGAAGGATGGCGGCTTGGCCAAGCAGAAGAAACAGGACCGTCTGATCGGCTTCTTCTGGGCCGGCGTCCGCCGCGGCTACATCAGCCTGAATCCAACCATGGGGCTGGGCAAAATCAAAGTCGTGCAAGTCCCGACCGACTACTTCCCTCGCGACGAGTTTCAGAGAATACTTGACGCGACCTCCAGGTGTGGAGACAAGCGAGGCGGCGTCGTTCCAGTAGAGGACAACCGGACCCGCCTCCGCACCATGACCCTGCTGATGCGCTGGAGCGGACTCCGCATTCGCGACGCGGTCACTCTTGAGCGTGATAGGCTGCACGGCGATAGCCTGATGCTCTATCAGGCCAAGACCGGAACGCCAGTCTATGTACCGCTCCCGCCACATGTGGTCGAGGCTCTCCAAAATGTTCCTCCCGGTCCGAAGCCGAATCCACGCTACTTTTTCTGGAGTGGCAATGGGCAGCCAAAGAGCGTTGTTGCCGACTGGCAGCGCAGCTACCGCCGCCTCTTCAAACTGGTCAATCTCACTCAGGCCGATGGGTCTCCGAAGCGCTGCCATCCCCATATGTTCCGGGACACCTTCGCCGTTGAGATGCTGCTTGCAGGTGTGCCCATCGACCAGGTTTCGCTGCTCCTTGGACACGCTTCGGTAAAGATCACCGAGAAAAGCTACTCTCCTTTTGTGAAGGCCAGACAGATCCAACTTCAGGACAGCGTTCGTAACGCGTGGGATGTCGGTGCGACCATCGTGCCGGATCCAGAGAACAGTCCGTCGAATGCTGCGAGTTCCGGTCACAGGAAAGCAGGCTGGCAGCTCATACGCTCGGCAGACCGGCCGAAAGCCGATGAAGAGCGGACTACTGCAAGCGGGGACCGGCGTACCTTGCCATATGACTCTGAACCTGCGCATGAACCAGTTCCCAGTTCCGATCGAGCGTCTGGAAAAAGATTTCGGGCAACCGGTCGTTGAGAACGAGCGTCCGCAGCCAGAAGCGCAAGAACATCGCCTCCATGACATCCTCGGGCACCTGCGCGGCATTGCAGAACTCAATTGCGAATTGCAGGTGCTCGAAAGCGGGAGTCATCTCCCACTCCGCATCGCCTTTGGAGGCGGGCGGCTTCCCGAGTCAGGTCTCTGGGACCGTCCTCGTGGCCTCGATTTTCCTCGGTCACGACCAGCCCTGTTTTTGAAAACGCATAGATGAGTGCGGGACTCACATTCGCTCTGCGGAACACTGCAACGATCTCCTTGCTGAATTCGCACCGAAGTGATTCTGTGATCGGGCCGGGAATACCGGTCAATGAGACAACTTCGTCGCCTGAGCCATGGACGGGTCGCAGTCCATTTCTGCTCTTTCCACCTCGTCCTGCCATGCTGAATGGTCATCCCAGGCACCCGCGAATTCCATTGTACGTTCCGGTTCGAGCCTCTCTCTGTTGTTCTCGAATACCTCCTGTAATTAGCTGATTTGACCGAGTGTTTGAGCTGGGCTACTTGTGACATAAGGCAATTCTGGATGCTCACGGTTGAATCTGTATTTTCGACCGATGCCCATCCCTCCCATCTGCGCAAATCAAATTTTTGAGAGGTGCCAAATGGAACTCCGACATGAACTGCAGAACATTTCAACCAACCCTGGCTTCCATGAGGGAACTGCTGGTGTGTCCGCACTGGAGAGGCACTACACCGTGGCAGAACTTTCCAAACTCTGGTTCTTCAGTGAGAACACGATAAGGCGTCTTTTCACGAAAGAGCCTGGCGTGATCAAGATCGCTCGCCAAGAAACCAGAATCAAGAGGGGCTACACCTCCTTAAGGATTCCCGAACGAATCGCTCAGCGTGTTCACAGGCGTATGCAAGGAATTGCCTGAGAGTTTGATCTGCAGTCTCCGGACAAGAGGTTTGCAGCTCGGCCGGTCCACACAAACTCCGTTGCCCGATTTCGGCAAGCCTCAAATCAACGCGTTTGACCGAAATCGCGAACCGCGTCATTCTCGCATCTCTGCTGGAATGGTGCCTGATGTGGTGCTTGGTCATTACTATCTTTCGGCTAATACCCTGCTGAACACGGGCACGAATCGCTCCTTGATCGAGTTCCAGATCAATACCGTCTGAAAGGGACAAAGTGATGTTTGAATCGCTCGACGATCTGATGGAACGGCTCAAGGCGACCGGGTACTTCATTGACCCGGTGATGGCCAGGATCGTCTTCCTGGCGGCGAAGTTGCAGAAGCCGCTGCTGCTTGAAGGGCCTGCGGGGAGTGGCAAGACGCAATTGGCAGTTTCCGTTGCGCAGGCGGCCGGGACGCATATCGAGCGGCTGCAATGCTACCGCGGGGTCACTGAAGACAAGGCTATCGGGCGTTTCGACGAGAGCCTTCAGCGGCTTTACATGGAGTTCTCGAAGGGGAACGGAGAGAGCGGGAGCTGGCGCGAGTTGCAGGCCAACCTCAAGGGACGGGATTTCTTTCGGCCCGGACCGCTGATGAGGGCGCTCGAATGCAAAAAGCCGTGTGTGCTGCTGATCGACGAACTCGACAAGGTGGATGAGGGTTTTGAGGCTCTGCTGTTGGAGATCCTTTCGGCGTGGCAGCTATCGATCCCTGAGTTTGGGACGGTTGAGGCCAAGAGCATTCCGTTTGTGGTGCTCACCAGTAATGAGGAGAGGCGGCTGGGCGATCCGATCCGGCGGCGCAGCTTGTACGTGCGGGTCGAGCACCCGACGCCGGAGCGCGAGGCGGAGATCATTGCCAGCCGCACACCAGGAGCTGGAGTCGAGTTTCATCGCGAGATCGCAGGCATTGCACGCTCGTTCAGAAATTATTCGCTGGAAAAACCGCCAT
>CAWDQB010000066.1:0-50613 GCA_963804315.1 uncultured Acidobacteriaceae bacterium | reverse complement strand
GGTAAATGAGGAGGCAGGATGTTTGAATCGTTCGACGAACTGATGGAGCGGCTCAAGGCGACCGGCTACTTCATCGACCCGGTGATGACCAGGTTGTCTTTCTGGCCGCGAAGTTGCAGAAGCCGCTGCTGCTTGAAGGGCCTGCGGGGAGCGGCAAAACGCAATTGGCAGTTTCGGTTGCGCAGGCGGCCGGGACGCATATCGAGCGGCTGCAATGCTACCGCGGCGTCACTGAAGACAAGGCCATCGGGCGCTTCGACGAGAGCCTTCAGCGGCTTTACATGGAGTTCTCGAAGGGGAACGGCGAGAGCGGGAGTTGGCGCGAGTTGCAGGCCAACCTCAAGGGGCGCGATTTCTTTCGGCCGGGTCCGCTGATGCGGGCGCTCGAATGCGAGAAGCCATGTGTGCTGTTGATCGACGAACTCGACAAGGTGGATGAAGGTTTCGAGGCGCTGCTGCTGGAGATTCTTTCGGCGTGGCAGCTCTCGATTCCTGAGTTTGGGACGGTTGAGGCCAAGAGCATTCCGTTTGTGGTGCTCACCAGCAATGAGGAGCGGCGGCTGGGCGATCCGATCCGGCGGCGCAGTTTGTATGTGCGGGTCGAGCATCCGACGCCGGAGCGCGAGGCGGAGATCATTGCCAGCCGCACACCGGGAGCTGGCGTGGAGTTTCATCGCGAGATCGCCGGCATTGCACGCTCGTTCAGAAATTATTCGCTGGAAAAGCCGCCTTCGGTCTCGGAGATGATCGACTTCGCCAATGCGCTGCGGTTGATGGGCAGCGATCATGTGACGGAAGAGCAGCGGGATGTGCTGCTTCCCTTCCTGGCCAAGACCGAAAAGGATCGCCGCCATCTGCTGCTGCGCGAGGGATTCCAAAGTTTGCTGGTCGATGGGGCGCGGTATGCGCAGGATCTCGATCCTTCAGGAGGCGCGGCGTTATGAAATGGTTTCTTGCGCTTCTTTCTGTTTGCTCCAATTGCTGGCTGGGGGCAGGCGAACACTGCTCTTGCCGAGAATTGTGTGCGGCACTACGCCAGCCATTACGGCGTGCCTGCGGAGTTGGTTGCTGCATTCATTGATGTCGAGTCGCGCTGGAATCCGCGCGCCGTCTCCAGCAAGGGCGCTCTCGGCTTGATGCAACTGATGCCATCGACTGCGCGGCGCTTTGGCGCATACCAGCCCTTCGATCCGGAGCAGAACATTGCGGCGGGAACGCGCTATTTGACCACGCTGATGTGGGAGTTTCACGGCGATCTGAGGCTTGTGGCTGCGGCCTATTATGCCGGAGATCGATGGGTCGGCAAGCGGCAACTCGACTACAACAACCCGGATGTCATTGCTTACGTCGAATCGGTTCGGCGTCATTATGTGGCGCGCAAGCTCGCTGCAAATTCATTGCACAGGAGGTAACTGGAAATGAGACTTCCCTGGTTTTTCCCTTTCGTAGTGCTGCTTCCACTGCGTCTGTTCGCTGCCGATAACGCCGTCAAGCCGCGCGTTGCGACGATCACCATCAACCCGTCGGAGGTGACGACGTTGCACCTGCGGCCAGAGTTCGAGTCGACGATCCATATGCCGGAGGAGATCACGTCGGTGATTCTCGGCAGTCCCGGCAACTTCAAGGCGGAACACAACGAGGGCGAGCCGGAGTATGTGTACGTGAAGCCCATCACGAAAGAGGCCGCTGAATCGAACCTCTTGATCGCGACGAAATCCGGCCTGCATGTGACGCTGGAGTTGATCAGCGATGGGGTTGGCGCGAGCGGGTCTGCGCTGCCGGTTGACTTCTTGATTGAGTACCGCACATCCAGGAGTTTCCTGATCGCTGGCAGTGCAGGCGCGGAGCACGCGAAAGTAGAACGCCACAGGAACTACACTCATCCTCGGCTTCGTCACGAATCCCCGCCGCAGCGAAACCGCTCTCTGCTATCGACGAAGAGTATGAGTTGCAGATGCGCGTCAATGCGCCGGATTGGACGAAATGGGAGGGCAAGCAGATTGAAACTTCGCTCGGCGACATACGGCAATGGAGCAATCAGACGGTCATTTCGTTCTCGATTCTTAATGCTTCCGATCAGCCAGTGGAGGTTGTGCCGCCGCAAATTCAGATCAGCGGTCGCGCGGTGAAGAAGAAAAAGAAGGAAGGCAAGAGTCTGACTGCCGACCAGCTATTGATTCGCGAGTACAGGCTGAGCACGACAAGGATTGAGGCCGGCGCGCGCGCGGATGGAGTTGTCGTCTTCGATCGCCCGAACTTCAAGCAATCGACGGAGAAGCTTTTCCTTCAGATTGCGCAGGCCGACCAGGTGGACCGGCCGATACTTATTCGTCTGCCCTTTACGCCGCCGATCGCCGGCGGAGCACGGTAGGACCCGACCCGAGAAAAAGGAGATGCTATGAACAGCAACGAGAACAATGGATCGAGAATTGCCCAGTTAAACAGCGAGGATTCAGTGGAAGCGCCGCGTCCGCGGCCTCCGCTTCCGACGGAGCCTGCGCTGGCTGAAGACCGCGCGGATGCGCAACAACCCACGGGTCATGCGACAAGAGAAGGCAGCGACGGCAAGTCCGGCATCGAGAAGAGCAAACTGATCATGCTTGGCGGCGGCTTGCTGGCTGCCGTGCTCTTTCTTGCTCTCACGAGCCTCGTCAACCGCTCTTCCACTACAAAGAAGACTGCCGAGAAGCAGCCAAATCATCCGACTCAGCAGCAAACGCCAACCCAACCCAAGGGGAGCGTCACGCCTTTGATGGAGACCGTTCAGACCAACGCTCAGGAGAATACCTCCGGGCAGGTGCATCCGGGCGACATCAAGCGCACCAGCACTCCGGCACCGGGCGCGGGCGATAACTCGGGCGCTGCGTTGCCTGCAAAGCCACATGCTGGGAGCGCGGCGGGCGCAAACACATTGGGCGCCATCCCATCGTTCTCCGACACGCAGCAGAAGTGGGAGGAGCCGCAACCGTATGGCGAAGCCGGCCACGCATCGCCTGTTCAGGCGCAGCAAACGCAGAATGCTTTGAAGGAAGCATCGCTGGTATTTGTGCGCGCGCCTGTGCAGTCGCAGCCTGCGGGCACTGTGACTCACGCATCGGTGGATACGGGGCCGGTGCTGGAGATGACGCCTGGTTCGCGGATTGAGGCGAAGTTGGAGACACAGATTTCGAGCGCGGTGCTGGCTCCGGTTGTGGCCGTGGTCGAGTACACCTATGCAATCGGCGACCGCATCGTTGTGCCCGCCGGCGCGCGCGTCTACGGGCAGTTGCAGCAGGCGGACCGGTCTGGATTTGTCGGTGTGAAGTTCGATGAGATCGAGTTGCTGGATGGGCAGCGAGAGAAGATCGAAGCCATCGGCGCGGGGCTTGATCTTGGGCCGATCAAAGGAACCGTGTACGGAAAGAACACGGGCAAGAACTTCTTGATCAAGGCTGCGTCGGGCGTTGGTTCACTGGCCGCGATGCTGGTGGGCAACAACTCCGGCGCTGCCTTCTCTGAAGGGGACCTACTGCGCCAAAGAGTGGCGGAGAACGTCGGCAACGCGGGCGACTCTGAACTGATGAGCTTGAACGCGACCAGCAGAATAATCGTCTCGGTCCCGGCCGACACGAAGATCTACATCGTCTTTACCAAGCATGAAGAGAGCCAGACTGGGCTGCACAGAGTGGCTGGCCAATAGGATCGCCTTATCCGCATTCGAATGCCCCGGCGTCAGAACCGGGGCATTTTTATGCCCGTATGTTGGCCTGCCAGGCTGTATGCAGTGGCATTCGCGAGCCAGCATGACAGGCACGATTCAGATTCCAGTCGTGGCCCAAGCCGCGTGGCTTTCTGGGAAGACGTTTGACCAATAATCGGTCCCGTTATGTCATTGTGCGTTTGACATAAAACCGTTCCCGATATGTCACTGTGCGTTTGACCAATAATCGGTCCCAATGTGTCATTGTGCGTTTGACCAATAATCGATCCCGATATGTCATAGTGCGTTTGACATATTTTTGCACGGCGCTCTCAGCGATTCTGTGACGGAGAAATCTTTGCTCTGCGAGGCTATGTTTGGCCATCACAATGATTTGTCAGCATTTGCGACTGACGAGCCGCCTGCTGTACGAGTGTCGGCCTGAATTGCAGATGCTCTATGTTCGGAGGTTTTCGCCAAGGCGCGCTCATGCTGCGGCTGCGATTTCCTTCGCCACCTCTATATAGATGGGCATCACGGGCACCTATCAATATATGAATGCAATTTGACCGAATCACGATTCGGCCTCAACTTCTCTTCTGACACGGATGTCCTCAGTTGCACAACGACGATGGAAGTGGGTATCGATATTGGATCGTTACTCACTAGTCGGTAATATAGGCGACACTCGGGGCATTAAAAAAGGCTCTGACCAAACTGGGCATTTTCTTGATTGCGGCCAGTTGCATTTCAATCTTCTCGCTCAGCTTTTCACCCTTGCGTAGCGGCGTTCTGGATACCCCAGTCCGCTTTACATGACTCCAGACCAGTTCGTCCGGATTCAGTTCCGGCGCGTAGCCGGGCAGAAAGTGGATCGTCAGCCGCCCTTCGGTCGAGGCCACATACTCCTTTACCAGTTTGGTTTTGTGGGCAGGAAGTCCATCCACCACCAGATGAACGGGCTTGGTGCGATGGCGCATCATCTGCTTGAGCAACGTGACGAAGAGTTGGGCGTTGAGGCCGCCCTGATAGGTCGAATACCAGAAGGCACCCTTGGAGTTCACCGCGGATGCGGCGCTGATCCACTGCCGCTGACCGGGCCGCGCGATGACCGGCGTCTCGCCTTTTTTGCCCCAGGTCTTGCCATGCACGGTGTCGGCGCGAAAGCCCGATTCATCCCAGAAGTACACTTCGCCGCCTTGCGCTTTCGCCGCGCTGGCTATGGACGGGAAGGTCTCTCGCTTCCATTTCTCAATCGCTTCCGGATTGCGCTGATAGGCGCGTTCGAGTGGCTTCTGCGGCGTGAGTCCGAGTTTGGCGAGCAGTTCGCCCACCGCTGTAAGGCCAAGTTTCACACCAAGCTTCTGCTCGATCAAACTGGCGATCATGGCCCGCGTCCAAAGGCCGAAATCCAAACCGTACTGGCGCGGGTCTTTGCCGTTGACCCAGGCGAACACCTGCTTCTCCTGACGCGGAGTCAGTGTGCGCGGACGCCCGGTTGCAGGCCGCGAGCGCAGCGCTTTCAAACCCTTGCCAAGACTGGAGGCGACAGCAAGCCACTTGTAGATCGTGGTGCGATTGAACCCGTAAGAGGCGATCACTGACGAGGGCCGTTCGCCTTCGCGAACGCGTTCAACAGCCATCAAACGAATGGATTCAAGAGTCTTGTGATCGAAGGTGCGCCCATCTCGCTGCATGACTCATGATACGAAATTGCGGGCTTGATTACTACAATAATGTCGCCTTACTTGCCGACTTGTGAGTAACAGCAGTCGGCCTTCGTACCGTCCCGCCGATGCGGGAGAACTATCAACAGCGTGCCGGTCGAGCCGGCCGGCGAGGAACCTCTGTTTCGAGTGTGCTCACCTTCGCGCAGGGTGGAGCGCACGATGCGTATCACTTCGAACACCCCGAGGTGATGATCAGCGGTCCGACTCGCGAACCCCGCATCAAGTCCGACAACCGGCGCCTCGCCTGGCGTCACATCTACTCTTACCTTCTTCAGACGTTCTTCCATCAGCAAATGGACCAACTTTCAGAAACCCAGCAGGAGAGTCTGGCCGCCGCGAGACCCGACCTCATGAGTGCGTTTGGGTCGGCGACAGCTTTTTTCAGCGGCGATGACGAGTTTACGTTCGCAGCTTTCGAGAAGTGGATGAAGGGTGCAAACTCAAAAAGTGTTATCGAGCGCATCGTCTCATGGCTGCCAGATCAACTGTTTTCAGAGAAGAGCAGCCGTGATGTCGACAGGATAGCTTTCGTGAAAGACACCAGTGTTCATCTTCTCGAAGTACTCGCAAAGATCGGAAAGGAATTAGAGCCGAAGGAAGCTGAGGCGAAAAAGGAGGGCGTGGCAGGGTACGGCACTGAAGAGGAAGAAGCGGCAGAACTGACCACCTTGCTGGATATTCTCTTTGACAAGGGGTTGTTGCCTTCGTATGCCTTTCCAACCGATCTCTGTAGTTTTGTCATTCAGGAGCGTGGAAAATTTGGCAAGGTCATAGAGAGGGAGCGCCCTCAACTCGCCAAGACTCAGGCGCTGAGCGAATACGCTCCGGGAAGAATCCTCGTCGTCAATAAACTGACGTATCGCGTAGGAGGAATTTTCTTTGACGGATTGGCAACAGCAAGTCCGGCAAAAGGCTTTTTCGACGGCATCCGCGATCGATACATAGGCTGTCCGCTTTGCTCGTATGTTCGCCTGGACCAGACACTCAATGCGGGAATCCCGCTCTCGAACGCAGAATGCCCTGTCTGCCGAAGCGAGTTGCAGGTCAACGAACTGCTCGATCCTCCAGCCTTCTCTCCAGAGGCCGGCAGGCGTCTGAAGGATGAGGACAGAGACCAGGACATTACCTACGCTTCCAGCGCACAACTGCCCGAACTACTTGATCGGGATTTTGACTGGGATACTCTCACCGGATCGCAGATGTCATTTGCCTACCAAGAGGGGGTCAAACTGATCATCACCAACAAGGGCAAGAACGGCACCGGCTTCGGTGTCTGTGAAACCTGCGCTGCCGCCTGGCTCTCCGACGATCCTGAGTCGGGAAAGGAGCACGAGCGGCCCTTCCTTCTGCCCGACTATGTGGTTAAGAGGGAACAACTGCCGAAAAAGTGTAGCGGACATGTACGAAAAGGTCTCTATCTCGGGCACCAGTTCCGTACCGATATCCTTCTGTTAAGGATCGAATTCAAGGCAACGATGGACTTCAGTCCAGATCGCCCCTGGGTAAACGATGCGATGGCAACCTGTGCTGAGGCTGTGGCGCTCGGATCGAGCCTCGGGCTTTCGATTGACCCTGGCGAGCTTAGCTCCGGGTATAGATTCGTACCTCCGTCGCACGGAGGCATTGGCGCGGCCGAGATCTACTTGTTTGACACCGCCTCTGGTGGCGCTGGTTACGCATATGAAGTCGGCCGAAATCTGCATGGGATATTGCCTCAGATCGAGGATATGCTGACGACCTGCTCAGGGCAATGCGAGCGCTCCTGCACAAAATGCCTGCGGCACTACGGGAATCGATTCCTGCACCCGCGGCTTGATCGCCGGCTCGGGTTGCAACTCCTGCGTTATGCGCGATTCAGCGAGGAGCCGTCAATTCCGTCATCCGTCGACCTGAGGAAGAATCTTGAACCGCTGGCCAGATTTCTCGAACTTGAAGGATGGAGTGTCAACTGGAAGGATTCGGCGTTGCTGGCCGCTCCGGAGGGTTGGAGTAAACCGGTTGCGATCAGCACGTATCCTGCGCTCCTCTCAAAGGCCGAGGCAGAGAAACGTCACCCCTTATCCCACAATTCGGGTGGGACTTTCATTCTGCTGCCCGACTACCTCGTAGAGCGCGACCTGCCGTCCGCCTATCAGGAGGTGATGAAGCATGTCAAAGTATAGGACCGGCGAATATCCACTTGTGTCGATACAAACGTTTATTGAAGCGACACGGGATTCTGGTTACAAGAGCACTGCCGCAGCTCTCTCCGAACTCGTCGACAATTCCTTCGAGGCGAAAGCGAGTACAGTGTCCGTCTGCCTCTCCGAAGACGCAGAGGGAAAATGCATCACGGTAACAGACGATGGGATCGGGATGTCTCCTCGGACTATGCGGACGGCATTACAGTTCGGGGGTAGCACGAGGTTCAACTCTCGAAAGGGCTTAGGCCGCTACGGCATGGGACTCCCGAATGGTTCGCTTAGTCAGGCTAGGCGTGTCGATGTTTACAGTTGGACCAATCCCGGAAACATCTGGGCCAGTTACCTCGACGTGGACGAAATTGCTTTGGGCGGCCTCTCGACCGTTCCAGTGCCAACGCGGTTCAAACCGGATGCGATTGAGAACTACCCATCATCATCGAGTGGGACGGTGGTTGTGCTGACAAAATGTGACCGGCTCGATTTCCGAAAGCAGAAAGTACAGACAAAATACCTTCAACTCGATTTCGGTCGAACTTTTCGTCACTTGCTATACAGCGGCAAGAAACTACTTATCAACGGAGAACCAGTCCAGCCAATCGATCCGCTTTTCATTCGCATCGGTAATAACTTGACTGGTGCAGAGGCCTATGGACCCGCCCTCCGGTACGATGTGACGTCACCGGGAGGAAAAGCCTCTCAAATCTCGGTCAGGTTCGCCATCCTGCCTATCGAAAAGTGGTACGGGCTTTCCAACGAAGAGAAAAATGCTCACCGGATTTCGAAGGGTGCAGGCGTCTCTGTGGTGCGCGGCGGGCGTGAGATCGATTATGGCTGGTACTTCATGGGATCTAAGAGGAAGGAGAACTACGACGACTGGTGGCGCTGCGAAATCTCATTTTCCCCAGAACTCGATGAACTATTTGGTGTAACGCACACCAAGCAGAAGATCAATCCCACAGAAACGCTGGAAAGTATATTAACGCCAGATTTCGAACGGATAGCACGAGAACTGAACAGCCGCGTTCGACGCCGTTATCTGGCTGTCCGCGAGGAGCCAGTAGAATTAAAAAGTACGGTTGCCGCGCAGCACAAGGATGCCCTGATGGTACCGGTGGTCCTGCAGGGCCAGACAGCACGTAGTACTTCACCCTTAGGGGGGAGAATCACCCAACTCGGCTACAGGATCGATGAATATGTATTGGAAGATGTCAGCTTTTATCGTCCGTCGCTGGCACACGAACGGCTCACATTGACTCTGAACCGCGATCACAGTTTCTATCAAAAGATTTATCAGCCTTTGGCGGCAACTCAGCAGATCGAATCTGCCAGGGTGTTGAACCAGCTACAACTCATGCTCCTCGCAGTGGGGCGTGCCGAATGCGGGTTGCAATCGGTTGAGGAGAAGATTGCTGTCCAAAGGTTGAGGGAGACGTGGAGCAATGCTCTTACGGCTTTCCTGGATTAGGATGCAATCACAATGGCCCAAACAGTCACTCTCAATCCGAACCTCACAGTGCTCATGCCGCTGTTTCGCAAGAGATGCGCATGCATTCAAAAAATGGTTCGAAAATGTCATGAGGCCGTCTCTACAGAGTTGATTCATCAACTCCGTTCCGAAGTCCTCGTTCCATTGCCAAAAGCGAATAAGACACAACTCAATGAGGAGCTATATTTGATAGCCGCGCTGAGCGTCACAATCGACCTCATTGCCCAGGGATGGCGCATTGCTACAACTTCTCCCAAAGTTGTCATCGAGTTCACTAATGGCCTCTCTCCAGAAGAGGAAAAGGAGCGAATCCGGCGCGTTCACCTGATTGACCGCGATGAACAGTTGCGCCAGCCTGCGACACACTCCTTTATTAAGGGGATGGAGAAACGTCGCCTGACCGCAAAGGGCTGGCACTCCATTTATTCAGTTATGCGAGACGGCGAAAGTCTTGCCCGAGACCTATCGGCCATAAGCGGGGCGAATGACCTGGGGGCAAAACTTGAGCAGCTTCGCCGCGCAATCAAACCATACATACAGTTCGTCGAGCCGAATGCCTTTTGCGAACACACCGGCCTTCGGCTGCAGGACATCTGGCGCTACTTCCGGCACACTTGGGTAAACTCTTACAAAAACGTCCCTGGCCGATCCATGATGATTCTCATTCGCGATGCTGCGACTGCTAATCACCCTGTGATTGGAATCGCCTGCCTCGCCAGTTCCGTTGTCCAGCAGTCGGCACGAGACAAATGGATTGGCTGGGATGCGGAAAGCGCCATCGAACACTTCCGAACGTCTACTCAGCCCAAACGTGATGCGGCGTGGCTTGTTGGCACGGTAGACCGTCTCATCAAGGGGATATATCTGAAGGACTTGCTCGACAACGCCATTGTCACACGAGCAGCTTTGAGGAAGCCGACACCCCAAGTCATCGAAAGGCTCTTGAAGGATTCGAAGCGCGCTATTAAACATCATCGGCGTTACCCGAACGCCGCGCAACATAAGCATGTAATCTCTGGCACCGAAGCGGAGTGGCATACCCGAGCTGAGACAAGTCTTTTCCGGAGCAAGCGCGCGAAACAACTCGCGGTGCTGCTTTCTGTCCGAATTGCATTTCAGGATGGAAAGATTGGCGGCAACATCACGAAGTTGGCATGGAATCAAGCATTCGAGAGCGCGCGATTCCGTCACGCAGTCGGTCAAATCGTTCGGATGTTGAAAGGCGAGCGCGTTGGAGTTAATATGATGGACATCACTGTCTGCGGTGCAGTGGCTCCTTACAACATTCTTCTCGGCGGTAAACTTGTTTGCCTACTCCTGTGCAGTCCAGAGATCGTCAAACGATACGAGAAGCGCTATGAACATCAAACCAGTCTAATCGCATCGAGTATGCGGGGGGTACCCGTACAGAGGAAAGCACGCCTAGTATTGCTCTGCACGACAAGCCTGTATGGATCATCCTTGAGCCAATACAGCCGTGTCAAGGTTCCTTCTGAAGCGATTGGCGGCAAACCGCCCGAGAAGATTGAATACCGTTCCATAGGACTTAGCGAAGGCTTTGGCTCTTTTCATATAAGCCAGGAGACGCTTGGCTTAATGGCCACGTTGATCGGCCGTTCTAAGGAAGCACGGAAAGTAAACTCCATCTTTGGTGAAGGGGTCAACCCACTGATGCGAAAAATCAGGGAGGGACTGGAATTACTCGGCCTGCCTGCCGACGTGCTCATGAACCACGGAAACAAGCGCGTCGTGTATGGTGTCTCCCTTGCCAGGAACTTTCGCGATGTCTTGCTGGGCTTCACTGATTCTGCCCACTACTACGTTCCACTAACGCGGGACCAGTTGAGAACGGAGATGCTAGCCGATTTCTGGAGACAGCGGTGGCTCCTCAACCGTCTTATAAAGCCCGGTATTCTGGAGGAAGTTTCGAAGCACACGGTTGTCTATCCAATCAAACACGGTGCTCAGGTGGTGCTGCCAGACGATAAGTAAGGGAAGGATGTCCAAGATACCTTCGCTCGACCACCATCACCCGTCGGCTGACCTTGATCACCGAGGACCACCAGCCGGCAGGATTTGTAGACTCGCCCTAGTTGCGCCATAATTCGGTCGGATCGAGACCCGCAAGAGCATCCGCCGCTTGATCGGCACCTTTTAAGCTGGTATCTGAACACAATACTTCAGGAACGCAACAATGGGCGTTTGCCACGCGCAGCGTCGATCCGGCTTGATTGCTATTTGGTCCAGTGGCTGGCTTTGTCTTCATCTTGTGATAACAAAGCCAGGGTTAAGTTTGCTAAAGTCGCACAAGTTTTTCACAACGCTGCGGTGTTCAACACCCTGCAAATCAACGTCTATGAGTTGATTAACCGGAGCACCATGGAGAAGACGTAATATTTCGGAGAGCGCAAGGCTTGCAGCAACTGCACCAACAAATGGTGCGCCGACAGCTTTGCCTGCCAAGAGTGTAACTCCGCACTTGTCCAACTCACCATTCTTGAGCATTGCTTGATAGGCCTCTGCCTCTTCCATACCTTCAGTAGCACCGTCAGATTTCCACAAATTGCTTGTCGCGCGTCCGTTAGGGAGGGTAAATACATCCGAATCGGCGAGATGTTTAGGCGCAACGGCGCCGCTGGGCTCGGTATTTGACCCCTGAGAAAGAGAACTTCTCAGAGGCTTCCGGCTGCTGAAGCAAACGATTCCTGATGGGACCACAGATACCTGATGCGAGGTCAGGATGTATTGGCCGTTGTCTGCCAGTGCAGCGAATGGAAGCAGGTGAATCTTTCCATCTGGCACCACGATCAACGCCTGCTTCTCTTTGAATTCAGGGATGCTTCCCAGAAGTCCATTGAAAAGTTGTTGGGCAAGCGGCAGGTTTGTCTTCTGCTTCGCAATTTCTGAACGATACTGGGTTGCCGCCTGCTCCAATTCATCACTGGATGGCAGAGTGTATCGGTGTACAGTGTTGTGCGTCAGCGCGAGCGCGTAGGAGTGAGGATTGTCGAGAACATATTCGACAAGAAGCTCCGAAGAACGAAGTTCGTGCTGAAGTTGGCGTAGATCAACCGGATCCGGCGCTTTGTCCCCGGCAGTTGAATCCGTATCAAGCTGTAGTTCTGTCTCGTAGATGGAGTCAAGGATGTGCGCTCTGGCTGTCGAGTCGTCGGCATTGAGCAAGTCAATGTTCAACTTCGTCAATCGCTGCTCGGCAGGATTCAATTCATGTGGCGTGACCACCTCATGGTGCGCCAAAGATTGCGCCTCGACCCGCCCGCGGGCGCGTTCGATCACGCGAAACGCGTCCACTGTCCTGCCCTGATCGCATAAGAACTCGAAATACCCTGAGTAAACCTTGCTGAGATCGGCAAGCAGTTGGCGTTCAACAGTCGGGGTCGGCACTCTGCTGAGCAGGGCGTCGAGCATGTCGGCGCTCTTCTCATACAGAATGATTGCGGACTTGTTGTCTCCAAGACGAGCCATGATCTCTGCTTTGATCGCGAGATCGCGTGGGACAAAGTACAGCTCATCGGGGATTTGTTCGTTGGATGCAATGGCCTCGTTGATTGCTGTCAACGCCGGCTGAAATGCCCCTTTACGCAAGTACGCCGTTGCAAGCGAACCATCAGCCTGCATCAAGCCGCGCCAGTACGAAAGTTGTTTGGCGTATTGAACGGCCTGGGCGTAGTCAGAAACAGCTTGATCCCATTGGCCCATCCTTTCGTAGACGCCAGCCCTGGTCTGGTAAAGCTCATAGAGATGCCCGGCAAGGTGGTAGCCGCTCACTCGCCGCATCTCTTCACTTGCGAGCGCCAGCGCTTCCTTGTTCTCCTCAAGGCCACTGAGAGCTTCAATCTTGGCTGTGATGGCAATCGTTGGATATGCAGCGCCGCGGGTCTTCTCGGCAACCGTGATAGCTTCGTCGAGCGGTTTAAGCGCCTCTTTGTACTTGTGCATTGCCGGGCGTCTCGATGAAGACCATGCGCGTCGCGGGCGTAATTGCGGCTTCCACGTTGTTCACATCGGAACTGTCCACAAACGACGCGGTAATTCCAAGATGATCGAAAACCTCTCGGAACAGGCGCATCGTTCCGCCGTATACAACATCGGAAAGGACGACGTGATCTCCCGATTTCAGCACAGACAAAAAGAGTGTTGTGATGGCGGCCATTCCTGTGCGGAAGCAAACGGCAGGGGGTGTTCTCTCCAGCGCTCCAATGGCCTTCTCCAGAGCATCGACGGTCGGGTTGGAAACACGCGAGTAACTGAATCCCTTGTCGACTCCGACAGCATCGTGGACAAACGTGCTGGTCTGATAGAGCGGGAAGAGAATCGAACTGGCGTGAGAATCCAGCGATCGTCCGCCGCGAATTGCAACTGTCGAGTCCTGCAGATCTTGAGTGTTCAATGCAATCTCCTTTGCATCTGGTCGAAGAATGTCTAAAACAATGAGGCCGCCCAGAGTATCCCAGGCGGCTGCCAGTTAGGAGATCGAGCGAGTTACTCAGACTCTCAAACCTGGCCTGCCTCCGCCTGGGTTGCGCATGCCCATTCGCATTCGAAAAGCATGAGGCACAGTCACTCCTGGTCGTTTCATTGAAAGTAGGGCGCAGAGCGGAAACGAACCCGTAAGTGCAGATTTTGCAGACCCGCGCGTTAGCCGCTTCGCCACCGGCGTTTGTATACCAGTGGTTAGAAAAACCGTTCACAATCAATCAAAAACCCACCGCGCCTTCTGGCGGGTGGGTCGCAGGGATTCGAGATTCTGATTCGAAATCTAGCCCAGCGAACACTCCCGCATAGCGCAGCCCTGACAGCGGCACATACACATCGTGGGAGTGAGCAGATTGGACATCGATTCCTTTCCTTGCCTGCCTGCCGAGCGATTGTCGGCAGACAACTCTTTCAGGCTAAAGCGGGATTGTTTACGTGTCAAGCCTTTGAACGGATCGTCGCAGCGGATTGTCTGCTTCGATTCAGCACAGGCCAGAACATTCCAGCTCAAAAAAAACGACTTCCGTTCTTTATCGCAAAACCGTTACCCTCAAGAGGAACGCATCACTGCCGGCCGAAAGGATTGCATCATGAGCCAATTATGCCGCACTGCCACAATGGCCATTTTTGCCCTGACCGTTTCGCTCATCACTGCTGTCGCACAATCCAACGCTTCGTATCCCGCTCAGCCAGCCTACCCCGATTACCCCAGCGAGACCCCGGCGAAGTTCACGCCTGCAACCGACAGCTTCGATTACGTTCGTCGCGAGGCGATGATTCCGATGCGCGATGGTGTGAAGCTTTATGCCGTCATCCTGGTTCCCAAAGGCGCCAGAAATGCGCCAATCCTGCTGACGCGCACTCCGTACAGTGCCAAGGAATTGACCGGTCACGCCGCCAGTTCTCACCTGGGTTCGATTCTCTATGGATACGACAATGCCACCGACGTGATCGTGGAAGGCGGCTACATCCGCGTCGTGCAGGACATTCGCGGCAAGTACGGATCGGAGGGCGACTACGTGATGAACCGCCCTATTCATGGGCCGCAGAATCCAACTCCGGTTGACGAATCCACCGACACCTACGACAGCATCGATTGGCTGATCAAAAACATTCCCGAGACAAACGGCAAGGTCGGCATACTCGGAATCTCCTACGATGGCTTTCTGCCACTGATGGCTTTGATCAACCCGCACCCGGCGTTGAAGGTGGCAGTGCCGATGAATCCGATGGTCGATGGATGGATGGGCGACGATTGGTTCCACAACGGCGCATTCCGCGAACAGAATATGGCCTATATCTACGAGCAGGAGGGGACGCGCGCAAACGACTCCGACGCCAAGTGGTGGAGTTCGAACTTCGATGACTACGACCTCTATCTGCGAGCCGGATCAGCAGGCGAGTTGGGACGCCGTCACGGTATGGAGCAGATGGGATTCTGGCGCAAGATTCTGGCCCACCCTAGCTACGATGCATTCTGGAGCGACCAGGCCGTGGACAAAGTACTTGCCGCGCAACCTCTCAAAGTACCTGTGCTGCTCGTGCATAGCCTGTGGGATCAGGAAGACATCTATGGAGCCATTGCCGTCTACAAGGCCATCAAGCCGCTGGACACAGGAAGCGACAAGGTTTTTCTCGCTCTTGGCCCCTGGCATCACGGACAGGAAATCAAGGAGGCATCCGCGCTCGGCGCGATTCGTTTTGGAAGCGATACCGGCGCATGGTTTCGCCAGAACGTTCTGCGGCCGTTCCTTGATCGCTATTTGAAAGACGATGCACCGAAGGCGGAGATCGCGCCGGTAACGGCCTTCGAGACCGGCGTCAATCGCTGGCAGAGCCTTTCTGCGTGGCCCTCGACTCCGGCGACAAAGCCGCTCTATCTTGAAGCAGGCCTAAAACTGTCCTTTGCGCCGCCCGCCTCCACAGACGCTGTTTTTGACGAGTACATCTCGGACCCAGCCAAGCCTGTTCCATTTCGCGCTCGTCCCAATCAGCCTATTGGCTATGATCTTCCATTGACTTGGCCGCAATGGCTAGTCGACGATCAGCGGGAAGCCTCCGGTCGTACCGACGTTCTGGCCTTTACCTCAGACGTGCTTGCAGCGCCGGTGCACATTACGGGGCAGGCCATCGCGAACCTGGTGGCCTCTACCAGTGGAACCGACTCCGACTGGGTAGTGAAACTGATCGATGTATATCCAGACGAAGTGGCCGATCAACCCAACATGGGTGGCTATCAACTCATGATCGCAGCCGACATTATCCGTGGCCGTTATCGCGAGAGCTTTGCCGTTCCGAAGCCGATACTCGCTGGCCAACCTCTCGCCTATCGCTTCGCTCTGCCTCCGGCCAATCACGTCTTTCTACCCGGCCATCGCATCATGGTGCAGGTGCAATCCAGTTGGTTTCCGCTCTATGACCGCAACCCGCAAACGTATGTCCAGAATATCTTCTGGGCCAAGCCAAGCGACTATCAGAAGGCTACGCAGCGCATTTATCACGCGCCGGGAAAGGCCAGCAGCATCGAGTTGCCAGTCGTTGCGAACTGAGATTCAATGCTGCCGGATTGCTGCTTCCGCCACTTGTCGAATATGTGCGGGGCGTGTCCGGCAGCAACCTCCCACGATCTGCGCTCCGGCAGCAAACCACTCGGCAGCCTTGGCTCCATAGCTGACCGGATCACCCTTGCCGGTCCAGCAACGGCTCACAGCATCCCATTCTTCGCCGGAGTTTGGATACACCACGACCGGTTGATTGGATGCGCGGCGCAATGCGCCGATCAGGTCAGGCACGAGGGCCGGATGCGTACAATTCAATCCAATGGCCATCGCCTGCGGAAAGTGCGCAACCTCTGCGGCGCACTCGCTGAGCAGTTCGCCATGAGCCACATGCTTGTCATCCTTGCAGGTAAAACAGAACCATGCCGCCAACTCAGGCCACGGTGCCAATGCTTCGCCAATGGCCAACGCCTCGTCGAGCGAGGGCAGAGTTTCGAACGCAAGTAAATCGGGAACGCTCTGATCCGAACTCTCTTCCACAAGCACGCGAATTCGCTCGCGATGGAAGCCAACCATATCAGCAAAACTGCAACCGTAGTTGCCGTGATATTCGGATCCGTTGTGCAGGGCCGCGCCATACGGTCCCAGCGATGCGGCCACCACAATCCGGCGCTCTGGAAATTCCGCGCAGGCCGCGCGCGCCAGTTCGATCGAACGAAGCAACGCTGCATCGGCTCTCTCAGCGGCCAGACCATACTCCGCATAGCCCATGCGTGAAACCTGATAGCTGGAGGTCAGAATGCATTGCGCTCCAGCTTCGATGTAAGCTCGATGCACGGCAATGACTTTCTCTGGCGCGTCCTCTAACACGTGCGCCGACCAAAGCGGTCCATCGATCTTGGCCCCAAGATACTCGAGTTCCGTGGCCATGCCGCCGTCCACAACGTGAATTCCCTGCAGAATCGAATCTTGCTTTCTTGTGCTCATCGGTATTGTCCTGATTGAAGCTTCTGTAGATTGTTGATCGCGCGATCGAGCGTCTGTTGTTGCTTGCAGAAAGCAAAGCGAATCTGGTGCGCGCCGCCGCCGGGAAGGCTATAGAAGCTCGATCCTGGAACTGTTGCAATGCCGATCTCTTTCACTAAACGAGTGGCGAATGCACGGTCGTCTTCAAACGTGAATTCGGAGATGTCGGTCATGATGTAGTAAGCGCCGCCGGGCTTGAAGGCCTTGAATCCTGATGTACGCAATGCGCCGAGCAGCAGATCGCGGCGCTCGTTATACTTCGCAGCCAGCTCCGCATAGTAGCTACTGGGCAACTCCAGCGCTGCCGCGCCGGCAGCCTGCAAGGGAGCCGCAGCGCCCACGGTGAGAAAGTCGTGCACCTTGCGAATGGCCGCGGTCAGCGCAGGTGGGGCGATAGCCCAACCCACACGCCAGCCGGTGACACTATAACTCTTCGACAGGCTGTTGATAGTCACTGTGCGCTCGCGCATTCCTTCGATAGTGACAATGGAAATGTGTTTGGCGCCGTCGTAAAGAATGTGCTCATAGATCTCGTCGGTGATTGCCAGAACATCGAACTCGACGCAGAGGTCGCGGATCAACTCCAGTTCGTCCCTCGTGAAGACCTTGCCGGTGGGATTGTGGGGTGTGTTGAGAATGATGGCGCGCGTTTTGTTGTTGAACGCCGCACGCAAAGCGGCTGGGTAAAAACTCCACTCGCCGTCTTCATCCACCGGCGGATGAAGCGCCACATAGCGCGGCGTGGCGCCGGAGAGAATGGCGTCGGGTCCGTAGTTTTCATAGAACGGCTCGAAGACAACGACCTCATCGCCCGGATCGACCAGCGCCAGCAGGGTCGCGATCATGGCTTCGGTCGAGCCGCAGCAGACTGTGATCTCGCGCTCCGGATCGATTTCAATCTTCTGCCACGCGGCAAACTTTTCGGCGATGGCGCGGCGAAAGTTCTGCGCGCCCCAAGTAATGGCGTATTGATTGATGTCAGCGCCGACAGCCTGTTGCGCGGCGAGCTTGATGGCTTCCGGCGCGGAGAAATCCGGAAATCCCTGAGCAAGATTCACCGCGTTGTGCTGAATGGCCTGCCGTGTCATCTCGCGAATGACCGACTCGGTAAACTGCGCAGCTTTTTGACTGACTCGCACTCGAAATCCTTTCACGCGCCGACGCGCTCTCACTATCAGCTTGCCACAATCGAGTGCAGCGCCCAAAGATTCGGCGCTGCCCTGTGGAGATTTACATGAGCCGGCTGGCCTCTCGCATGAAGAAGCCAACCAACTCACGCGCGTCGCGCGCGGACAGCTCAGAAGATGATCTTCAGAGCAAGTTGCGCATTGACCGGTTCGCCCGGCCCTATGCCGGGATTGCCCAGATACTGGCCGATGGTTCCACCGATGGTGCTGGTTTCACCGGCTGTTGGAAATCCCACTGGAGCCAGGTTGGTGTGGTTGAAGACGTTGATGATGTCGGCGCGCAACTGGGCGCTGACTCGCTCGGTAATCGGCGTGTTTTTGACCACGGCCAGGTCAATCGAATTGTACCCGGGATTGTAGTTTTGACCGCGGCGGGTGGGTGAATACTGTCCTGAAGCAGCGTCTACAAAGGCGGTTGAGATGAACCACTGCACATACGCGGCGCTACCGGAACTGCCAGGGATGATCGAGTGGCTGATGCCAGCCGAAGGGTTCTTTACCACCTGCACGGCACGGTCCGCACCTTCGCCGTTGCCGCTGGGATTACTGGCAGAGACGACGGTGTAGGGCGTACCACCGTGAATTGCCAGCGAGGAGGTCAGGTCCCAGCCATGGGTCAGACGCTTCGGGCCATTGAATGCGGGAACCTGATAGTCGATGTATCCGCTGAAGGTATTGCGTACATCGAAGTCGGAGTTTCCATACTCGGCGCGCTCATTGGTCGGATCTTGCGGCACATAGGGCAGTAGTCCGGTCTCGTAGTCCAACGCATGAGCCCATGTATAGCCCAACTGCGAAGTGATCCCGTGGTAGTTCTGCACACGCAGCGTGGTTTGCAGCGAGTTATAGTTCGACCCCAGATTACTGCGCGCCTCGTCGATAACCGTGAAGTTGGAAAACTTGCTGTAGTAGGGGCGAGTCACGTTTGGATTGGCCAAATTGGCGCTTCCAGCGGTCTCAGGATTGATGTCAAACAGACCAAGAAGATGGATGCCTTGCGTACCCACATAGCCCACCTGCCAGATCACATTTGAGCCGAAACTATGCTGGATATTCAGGTCGTAAGTCTGTGTGTACGATGGGCGGAAGTTCTTGTCGAAGGTGGAAATGGCAACCGTTCCCTGGCCAGCCAATGCTGCCGCATAGGTCTGATAGATCGGCACGTTGTTCGCAATGACGGTGTTGGGTAGACCCGCTGCCTGCGCCACTTTCTGCGAGCCTGCCGGGTTGAACTCCGGGCCGAAGACCGAGATATTCTGCGCGCCATTGTTTTGCAGGATCGACTTCATGAAAACAGAGTCTCCATAAAATCCGTATCCACCACGAAGCACTGATTTCCCGTCTGCATCGAGTCGGTACGCAAAGCCTACGCGGGGACTGACCCCGCCCCAGAACTTCTGATAGATGTTCGATACATCCTGGCCAACCACAGCTAATCCTGATGTCTGAGTCGGATCGAAGATGGAGAGATTTGGCTGACCGGTGTGAACCGGGCCTTCATAGTCATAACGCAGGCCGAAGTTCAGGCTCAAGCGCTTGCTGATCTGCCAGGCATCCTGAGCAAAGAGCGCAAACGTGTTGACATAGACCAGCCGCTTGGAATCGCCCAGTACGATGTTGGAATAGTTTGGATCGAAGTAGCCGGCCAGAAAGTCCGCCAGATAAAGCAGGTTCGGGTCAGATACGCTTTTCTTCGACCACGGCCCTTGCGATCCATCGAAGTAGATCGTTCCACGCGCGCCGGTTTGATAAAAGTCATTCACTTGGGCTTTGCGGAATTCGCCGCCAATGTGCAGTTGGTGAGCGCCTTTGGTCCAAGCTAAATCATCATCCAGATGGCCAGTAATGTCCTGCCGCCCGGAAGGAGAGGTGACACCCAGTGGATCGAATCCTCCACCCGCGGCAAACAGGCCACTTCCCGCCGATGGCGGTCCGATAATCAAGTGCGGCGCGCCAGCCAGCGTTGGATCGCTGACGCCAGTGTCGAGGCCTAGTCCAACGGGATTGAAGTTTGTATCCGCATCGGAAAAGACCTGATTGAAATAACTCACGCCCGCTGCAAGTTGGTTGCTGATCGCGGGCGAAACCAGCCGGTTATACACCAGCGAGTAGTTCTGCACGTGGATCGGTGCCACCTCGAAATAGGTCGAAAGTGCCGAGGTGCTGGGAGCGGTCTGGTTTCCCTGGCCTACAAACCAGTCCAACGCAATATGATCCTTTTCGGTGAGTTGACCGTCCAGTTTGAGAACGCCGTTGAAGCTGTGCCCAATGATGTTGCCTGTGGCCGTGTAGTTGTTGGCCTGTGCTGCACCATTCAGCGCAGAACTCGGCCACAGACCGGAATCGCTTCCCGTTCCGTAAAGCAGATTGTGGGCAACCGGGTTGTGCGCTACGCCGTAGGAATCCAGAATCGCATAAGCTGCCGTCTGGTATGCGGCGGACGGTTCCGTTGCCGCATTGCTGGCGCCGATCAGAAAGCCCTGGTGCTCGCCTGCGAGAAAGTAGAACAGCTTGTCTTTCAAGATCGGCCCGCCCGCCGAAAATCCATAGTGCTGATTACGCGTCTCGGGCTTGCGGCTCTCGAATGGATTCGTCGCTTGAAAAGCCTCATTGTGATTGAAGTAGAAGGCCGTTCCGTGCAACGTGTTGGAACCCGACTTGACCGTGAGGTTCACCGTGCCGCCAGGGTTGCGGCCAATTTCGGTGGAACCGGCTGTCACGATCGAGAAGTTTTCAATGGCATCGATGGGAAAGATCACACCGGCTATGCCGTTGACGCCAGTCTGATTCACGGCAGGGATATTCCACCACAAATCGTTGTTGTCCGTTCCTTCAATCTGCCAGTTTACGGCGTTTGAACGCGAGCCGTTCACACTGAAGTTGTATCCGCCGCCACCGGTCTGCGCGCCGGCAAAACCTGTGGTCTGCCCAATCAATTGCGTATAGTCACGGCCGCTATTGGGAAGGTTCTGCACCACCACTTCAGGCAGCACTGCGGATTGCTGGTCACTGACCGTATCCAGCGCCAGTGCATCAGCCGTAACTTCGACGGTTTCACCTGCCGTTGCAACGGGCAGTCGAACAGGCAGTGCGTAGGTTGAGCCGGCAGTGACGGGAATCTTTTCCACCTTGATGGTCTTGAAGCTGGAGGCTGTCACGGTAACGGTATAGTTGCCTAGCGGCACATTGGCGAAGGTGAATTCGCCCGCGCTGGAACTTACTGATTTGTAGGAGGTATTGGTGGCGGTTTCGACAGCGATTACCTGTGCGCCGGCTACGGCGGCGCCTGATGGATCTGTCACAACGCCTGTGATCCCGCCGCGAAAAGTCTGGGAAAAGCCAGTGGCCGAGAGCGTGATCAACACCGCAATCAGCAGTGAGAGTGCAGTAAACGCACTTCGAGTACGTAGGTAGGGCATGACGTCTTTCCTCCAATAATGTGGATGGGTTGTACGATGAGCCTCAAATGAAAATCGAAGCGCACGCGAATGAGCTGGCGCTCACGCACGCACACAAAGAGGCCTGATTGTCAGGGGTGTATTAACGACAACAGCGGAATGGAGTGGGCAGGAATCCCATCAGTGGATTATAAGAGCAGCTTCAGTGAAATTGCAAGACTGACTGATCGCTCTCACCAGGTTTCCAATCCGAGATGCGCTGATCGTGCAGGCTTGACAGGCAGGAATGTCAATGATAAATCTGGACAGGTATTGTCCAATACTGAAGGTGCGCAAGAGAGCCTTCCTCTCACGGTGACACAGCGAGTGACTCTGAACCCGCATTTCGGACCTCTTGGCGCCTTGCTTCCCCAGCAAGCTGCGCGCCGTCGCTGTTGTTGTTGATTCTCTGAAGAACTCCTCACGCAAAACTTAGCTTCGATTGCAGCGAGTGTGCCTCGTCTTCCCTGGCAGTGTCCGCGCTGTTCAGAGGCATTTGTCTATCTGCCGCCATTTCGGCGCAGCTTCCTGCATTCAAAGGGTCATGTATGAACAAGAATTTCAGAAGTGTCAGGCCGGTTTATCCGGCGCTTGTTGCCGCCGCCGTGTTGTTGATCATCCTGATCGCTCCCGGCCTTTTCAGCCCTGTCGTTGCAGCGTTCGGCGGCCCGCAGGCAACACAGTCCCAATCGGAGCCAACGCCGGAGCAGACAGCGTTTTTCGAGCAGCACATTCAACCCATCCTTGCCAATCACTGCCTAGACTGCCACTCGACCGATACACGCTCTGCTGGCCAACTGCGCCTGGATGATCGCGACGCCGTGTTACAAGGCGGTAAATCCGGCCCAGCCGTAATCCCCGGCAATCCCGATGAGAGCCTGTTGATAAAGCGCATCTTAGAGGATAATGCCAAGACGCGTATGCCCAAGGGAGAAAGCGAACCGCTCTCCGAAAAGGAGATCGCGGACCTGAAGACATGGATTGCGCAGGGAGCGCCATGGCCAGCCATCAAGCTGGCGGCTCAGGACGCGAGTTCGTCAGCGCCCGCCAAGTCCGCCTCAAACCGCATCGCCAAGCCTATCCCTTACCCGCGGCCGGCCACTCCAGAACAGCTTGCCTACTTTGAGAAGAACGTTCGTCCCATCCTCGTCAATCGCTGCTACAACTGCCACTCCGATGCTTTCAAGGAGGCGGGCGGCCTGCGCGTGGACATTGGCATCGCTATCTTTACCGGCGGCGCGGATGGTCAGGTGATTGTTCCAGGGCATCCGGAAAAGAGCCTGCTCATCGAACGACTCAAGACCGCGGACGAGAAGAAGCGCATGCCGCAGGAGAGCAAGGAAGCCTTGCCAGCCGAGGATATTGCCATCCTGGAAAACTGGATCAAGGATGGAGCGGCATGGCCGGACGAGACCGAGAAGCTGCCGCAGACGCCCGCCCGCATCGCCGCCAACAACGAAAAGCTGCGCCTGCATCACTGGGCCTGGCGGCCACTCACCGATCCTGCTGTTCCTGCTGTGAGCAATACCGCTTGGAGCGGCACTAATATCGATCATTTCGTTCTTGCCAAGCTCGAAGAAAAGAAGCTCTCACCGGTCAAGGACGCCGATCCCATCACTCTGATCCGCCGTCTGAGTTATGACCTGACCGGGCTTCCGCCTACGCCCGCGGAGGTCAAGGCCTTCCAGAAAGATCACTCGCCCGAAGCCTATGTCAAGCTGGTCGATTATCTGCTCGCCTCGCCGCAATATGGCGAGCGTTGGGGCCGTCACTGGCTCGATGTGGCGCGTTATGCCGAGTCTTCCGGACCCTCGCGCAATCTTCCCTATCCGAATGCGTGGCGCTATCGCGACTATGTCATCGACGCGGTCAATCGCGATCTTCCCTACAACCGCTTTATTCAGGAGCAACTGGCCGGCGATCTTTTGCCCGCCGCGACGCCCGCCGAGCGCGATCGTCTGCTGATCGCCACCGGCTTTCTGGCGCTGGGACCAAAGGATGTGAATCAGCGCTTCAAGGCACGCTTCAAGATGGACAATGTAGACGACCAGATTGACACGGTGACTCGTTCGACGATGGCGCTGACGGTCTCCTGCGCGCGCTGCCACGATCACAAGTTCGACCCCGTGCTGACCACCGACTATTACGCGCTGGCCAGCATCTTCACCAGCACCGACGACGCCGCCGGACTGAGCAGCCGGATGGGCGGCTCAAGCCTGCAATACTACGATCCAAAGCTGCTCGGCTATCTCAGCAACGCCGACAATGCACCCAAAGCTCCCAAAGAGAAAGTGGAGAAGTTGAAGGCTGAAGTCGCGGTGGCCAAGAAGGCCCTCGATGCGATGAACAAGAAGGATGCCGAGGAACTGAAGGCCAATCCCAATCGCCCCGCATACACTCCGGAAGAGAAGCGGCAGCGCGCGGAAATTGTCAGAAACTACACGCGGCTGAATGAAGACCTGCAACTCATCAACGATCTCGGCGAACTCGGTTATGGCGTGCACAGCGCACGCGAAGGCGTCATTACCGATACTTCGGTGCGCATCCGCGGCGTGGAAGAGCGTCATGGGCCGGTTGTTCCGCGCGGTTTCGTTTCGCTCATACACCTGAAGAACACGCCCGCGATTCCCGCCGATCACAGCGGCCGTTTGGAGTTGGCGCAATGGATCACCGATCCGGAAAACCCGCTCACCGCGCGCGTTTACGCCAACCGCGTCTGGCAGCATCTGTTCGGCGTGGGCATCGTCAACACGGTCGATAACTTCGGCTCCATGGGCGACCGGCCCTCGAACCAGCCACTGCTCGACTATCTCGCCCAAGAGTTCGTCCGCAACGGCTGGTCCACCAAGAAACTCATTCGCGAGATTGTGCTGACGCGCGCTTACAGGCTGGGCAGCGAGATCCCTTCCGGTTACAAGGACATCGACCCAGCGGATCGCTTGATTTGGCGCCACGCGCCGCGCCGTCTGGAGACAGAGGAGATTCGCGACAGCATTCTGAAAACTTCCGGAACGCTCGATCTCAGTCATCCGCAAGGCTCGCCTTCCATGGCTCTGCGCATGATCGAGATTCGCGACGACGGCCCCGCTGTCAAGTCCATCCTCGATGCGGCCGACCGCAGTCCTTACCGCAGCATCTATCTTCCGCAACTGCGCGGAGAGGTGCCGCGGCCGCTGGGGGCTTTCGATCCCGTCACACAAACCCTGGTCACGGGGCAGCGCGAAGAAACCACTGTCCCCGGTCAGGCTCTGTTCCTGCTGAACTCGCCGTTTGTCCGTGAAAAGTCTCTGGCCTTTGCCAAAACGTTGCTGGCCGCCAAGAATCAATCCGAGACCGACAAGATTCGCACTGCGTATCAACGTGTGCTCACTCGCGATCCAAAGCCGCGGGAGTTGGCGCGCACCACGGCCTTTCTCGCCAGTTATGCAGCGGGTTGGAGGAAGTCACACTCGGGTGCAGCCGGTCAACCGCACGTTGCAACCGTCAGCGCTTCATTGACAAATATCACAGACGGCATCGTGCGTTCCGATAACTTGGACCAGGCTGATCCAGACGATACCACCAGGCAGATCGCGGAAGAACCTTCGCAGACTGCGATTCCAGACAACGCGCGGCAAGCAGCCTGGGCCGCCTTTGTGCAGTCGCTGTACGGCGCGGCTGAATTTCAGTACGTTCGCTAACTCACCGATCGGAACGTCAAGGAGAAATCGAATATGTCGAATCTGAAGTCTTTCCATCCGTCGCGCCGTACGATTCTTCGCGCTGCCGGTGCCGGCTTTGGCCAACTGGCCCTGGCTGGCCTGCTCGGTTCCGTTGTGCGCAATGCCGCCGCCCAGGAACTCAATGCCAACAATCCACTCGCGCCCAAACGTCCGCCGCTGCCCGCCAAGGCCAAGCGCATCATCTTCCTCTTCCAGGAAGGCGCGATGTCCAACGTCGATACCTTCGAGTACAAGCCGGAACTCGATAAGAAGAATGGCAAGCCTGGGCCCGGAGGCGGCACCATTACCGCTCCCCGCTTCAAATTCAAGCAGTACGGCGACTCAGGAAGCTACTTCTCCGAACTGCTTCCCAATATCGCCTCCCATGCCGACGATTTATGCTGGCTGCGCGGCCTCTACACCGATACTCCGGCGCATCCGCAGGCTGTCGTGCAACTGCATACCGGCAGCGCCAACGCCGCGCTGACGCGCCCCAGCATGGGTTCGTGGCTGCTCTACGGCCTGGGGACCGATAATCAAAATCTACCAGGCTATATCACCATCAATCCGCCTATCGCCTTTGGCGGAGCGGCGAACTATGGCAGCGCCTTTCTTCCCGCCTACTATCAGGGAACCGCAATTACGGATCGAGGCTATTTGCCAAATCTCAAGGCCGCTACCGAGAAAGATCTTGAACGTCAGCAACTCGATCTCATCCAGAGCCTCAACCATGATTATGCGGCCAATCCAGGTGCGCCGGACGCTGTCGAGGGAATCATCAAATCCTATGAACTCGGCTTTCGCATGCAAGACAGTGTTCCCGAACTCCTTGATATATCCAAGGAGCCGCAGAGTGTGCTCAATGCTTATGGCGTCAAGCCTGGACCGGAGGGTTCCTTTGCCCGCCAATGCGTCATGGCGCGCCGGTTGAGCGAGGCAGGCGTGCGCTTTGTCGAGATACGCCAGGGAGGATGGGACCATCACACCAACCTGCACAACGGACTGATCGAGCAGTCGCGCTTCATCGACCAGCCGACCTCGGCGCTGTTGACCGACTTGAGGCAGCGCGGGCTGCTCGACGACACTCTCGTGCTCTTCGGTTCCGAGTTTGGCCGCTTGCCTACCGCGCAGGGCGCTGACGGCCGCGACCATAACATCAAGGGCTATGCCATGTTTCTGGCCGGCGCAGGCGTGAAGAAGGGCTTCAGCTACGGCGCCACCGATGAACTAGGCTTGGAGGCCGTCGATGGCCGCATGCACGTCAACGATCTGCATGCAACTCTGCTGGCCTTAATGGGCATCGACCACGAGCAGCTCACCTATCGTTATGCGGGCCGCGACTTTCGCCTCACCAACGTCGCGGGAGTCGTTCAGCGTCCGATCTTCGCTTGATCTTCAAGGAAGCAAGAAAAACTCCTCCGCCGCGCGTTGCGGGGAGGAGTTTTCTTGCTATCCGCATTCACGCCTTCCATGGCGCTGGAATTGGCGTGCATTTCATCCCGTCCTCTTTGTTGCGGCACACTCAATACTTCGGCAGTGAAGTGTCGATTCGGTCTGCCCAGGCCAAAATCCCGCCCGTCAAATTGCTTGCGCGCTTGAATCCAGACTTGCGCAGGAAATCGACAGCCTTGGCGCTGCGCATTCCGCTCTTGCAATGCACCACGATTTCGCGGCTTGAGTCGAGCTCATGAATGCGCGTGGGCAGATCGCCGAGCGGAATCAGGTGTCCCTTGATGTTGACGATTTGATATTCGTGCGGTTCGCGTACATCGAGCACGAAAATGTCTTCTTGCGCATCGAGCCTGCGCTTGAGTTCCTCGGGCTGAAGCTCTGGTATCTTCGCCGCAGTCGAGGCATCCGACTCCTCACCACGAATGCCGCAGAATTGGTTGTAGTCGATCAGTTCCTTGACCGTTGGATTCGCGCCGCAGACAGGGCACTCAGGATTCTTGCGCACGCGTAACTCGCGGAAGCGCATGGCCAGCGCATCGACCAGCACGAGGCGGCCAATCAAAGGTTCGCCCGCGCCGAGAATCAGCTTGATGACTTCGGTTGCCTGAATCACACCGAGCAATCCCGGAAGCACGCCCAGCACACCACCCTCTGCGCAAGAGGGAACCAATCCTGGCGGCGGCGGCTCGGGATAAAGGCAGCGATAGCAGGGACCAGCCTCCGTTGCGAAGATGCTGGCCTGGCCTTCAAAACGGAAGATCGACGCATAGACATTGGGCTTGCCGCTCAACACGCAGGCATCGTTGACCAGATAGCGCGTGGCGAAGTTATCCGTGCCGTCGGCGATGATGTCGAAGCCGCTGAAAATATCGAGCGCATTCTGACTGTTGAGATAAGTATCGAAACGCTTGATCTCGACAAAAGGATTGATCACTTTCAATTTGTCGATCGCGGAGTCCAGCTTGAGCCGGCCCACATCGCTGGTGTGATGCAGCACTTGCCGTTGCAAGTTCGTATAATCGACAACATCGAAATCCACCAGGCCGAGCGTGCCTACCCCCGCTGCTGCCAGATACAAAGCCAGCGGCGACCCAAGCCCGCCCGTGCCTACGCAGAGCACACGCGCGGCCTTCAGTTTCTTCTGGCCCTCCAAAGTCACTTCTGGCATGATAAGGTGCCGCGAATAGCGAAGAATCTCTTCGTTGCTCAATGTTGTCTGACTGCCATCAATCAATTCGGCCATAGTTCATTTCTCCAATCCAGTTCGTGCATTCATTTCACATGCGAGTTGCGCATTATCGCCCGCCAGCAACCGAGGGAACGATGGTGATGGTGTCTGTTTCCTTGACAGCGGTCGCGTCCTTGCTCAGATAGCGAATATCCTCATCGTTCAGATAGACATTCACAAAGGTACGCAGCTTGCCGTCCTCCGAGAAGAGATGCTTGCGCAGATCGGGATGCTGGGCGACCAAATCGCTCAATGCCTCGCCGACGGTTGTGGCGGTTACTGAAAGGACCGATTGCTTTCCGGCATAAGGCCGAAGCGGCGTGGGAATCAACACTTTGATGGACATTTTCTTCCTTTCAAAACGGTTTTGGCGTGCAATGTTTTTGCGATTACGGAATTACTTCGAGGAGTTCATCCTCGAAATGCTTGTCTTCTTCCTGACCCAGCAAGAGAAATGAATTGGTCAGCACGGCGCGTCCTTGTTCGACGCTGGTGATGAGATAGGAACAACCGGTCCAGTGCGCCTCGGCAAGATCAGTCACCGACCAGCGCGCAGGATGATCGGGATGCGAATGATAGAAGCCCACAATGTCGCGCCCCGCAAGCATCGCCTCGCGTTGAATGCGCACCAACTCCGTAGGGCTGATCTGATAGCGATTGGCCAGCGAGTCCGTACGCGTGTTTCCGCACGGCATGAGGCCGCTGACGAATTTATCGCCCACTACATCCAACTCTCCCAGCAACACGCCGCAGCACTCATGCGGATAGGTCGATTCACCATGCTGGCGCAGTTGATTGTAGAGTGCGTCCGGTATCTTCAATGCCATTCCATCTCCGAGCTTCTATGCGTTCTCACTCCAAAAATGCTCACTCAAATACTTGTCGCCTGAGTCGGGAAAGACGGTGACGATAACCGATCCATCAAGCGCTTCTTTTGCAACTTGCAACGCGCCAACCAGCGCCGCTGCCGCGGAAACGCCCGCCAGCAAGCCCTCTTCCCGCGCCAGTCGCCTAGCCATCGAGTAGGCCGCTTCTGTTTCGATGCCCAACTCCGCGTCCGCGATTCCGGCATCGTAAATCTTGGGAATGATCGAGGTCTCCATATGTTTGGTTCCCTCGATGCCATGAAAGGGTGAGTCTGGCTGTAGCGAAATGCAACGAACCCGCGGGTTCAACTCTTTCAGCCGGCGCGATGTTCCTACAAAAGTTCCACTGGTGCCGAGAATCGCTACAAAGTGAGTAACTCGCCCAGCGGTCTGCTGCCAGATTTCGTCCGCTGTTCCATTGCGATAGTGCGCGCGCCAGTTGGCATCGTTCGAATACTGATCGGCGTAGTAGTACTTCTCCGGCTCGGCGGCTGCAATTTCCTGCGCCTTGCGGATCGCGCCATCCGATCCCTCGCCAGGATCGGTATAGATGACCGTGGCGCCATAGGCATTCAGGATGCGTTTCCGCTCCGCCGACACATTCGATGGCATGCACAAGGTAATCGGAATGCCGTAGGCCGCGCCCAGCATGGCGTAGGCAATTCCGGTGTTGCCGCTGGTCGAGTCAAGCAGCGCCTTGCCCGCGCCCAGCTTGCCTGCTTTCAATGCCTCGTTCACAATGTTCGATGCGGCGCGGTCTTTGACCGAGCCGCCGGGATTGGCCCACTCGGCCTTGACCAAGACCTGTACATCCGCCAGGCCCGCAGTCACACGCTCCAAGCGCAACAAAGGCGTAGAGCCGATGCGCTGCTTCAACTGAAGGCCCAATGCGGTCGTCATGCGATTCCGAATACTCCTGTATGAATGTCTCGGTCGTGAATGCGATCCATCTCATCGCAAACCAAGATGAGTGGGCAGCATTGTGTCTGAGTGAAATTGAGATGTATGTGGATTCGGGGCAACCTGCCTGCCGATCAGCGACGTAGCTCTAACGACAACAACAGACGAGCAGCATATTCATGCAACAGACTGACAGCACGGCGTGGCCGCCACGCACAGAGAAAATCCCGGATGGGTTTGTACATAGATTGGACATCGGGAAACTCCGTTCACAGTCTTTTTGATGTGCGCCTAAGGCGCACAGATGTATTAATTTTATACCATGATCCTTCTGCCGTGTCGAGATGTCCGCGCCTGGCCCGGCCAAAAGGTGAGTTGACATTACCGCGCCTGGTTGTTAGCATCGGAAGCAATCGGAAGCCTATGCATCGCTCTCCCTTCATCTCGTGTTGTTGTCGCTGCAATGCCTGTTGCGGTGACATGGAGAGTTGCTCCCCCTTTTAGTGCGTCGGTCCAAACCGATTCATGAGGCTCCAGCCCGCTCATCTTCATGAGTGGGTTTTTCATTTTTATCTCCAAACAATTCCAAAGCACTGGCAATGCTCCCTTCATGCCAGGAGGCGAAGATGTTTTACAAGATTCCGGAGAACCTGTCGGCGGAACTCGAAGAGCTGGATTCCTACATTGCGCGCTACCAGAGCGGCGAGATCGATGCCGCCACGCTGAAGGTGAGGCGCGTTCCCTTCGGCTGCTATGAACAGCGCCAGGACGGCACTTACATGGTGCGCATCCGCACCACGGGCGGAGCGCTTACTCCGCGCCAACTGCAAACCATCGCGGAAATCTCCGCGCGTTACGGCAATCCGGCCATTCACATCACCACGCGCCAGGAATTTCAGATTCACGATGTGGCGCTGGAAAATATTCTGCCCGTCATGCGCGCGTTGTTGCTTGTGGGTCTGGCCGCACGCGGCGGCGGCGGCAACACGGTGCGCAACGTGCTGGTCTCGCCCGATGCAGGCGTGGGCCTTGATGAGGTTTTCGATCCCAGTCCGTATGCGTTCGCCCTGACCAGTCGCCTGATCGCCGAGCCTGATTCATGGCTGTTGCCGCGCAAGTACAAAATCGCCTTCTCCAACTCTGCGGCAGACAGTTCCTATGCCGAGTTCAACGATCTTGGCTTTGTCGCGCAGATTCGCGAGGGTGAAAAAGGTTTTCGCGTGTATGTCGCCGGCGGGCTAGGCACCAAGCCCGAAGTAGGCAACCTGCTGCATGAGTTCATTCCAGCGGAAGATGTCTACATCGTCGCCACCGCCATCAAGCGCCTCTTCGATCAGCACGGAAATCGCAAGAACCGCCATGCCGCGCGCCTGCGTTTTTTGTGGAAGACGCTGGGCCGCGAGCGATTTATAGAGTTATACGAAGAGTTTCTGCAACAGGTGCGCGGCGAAAATCCCGCGCCTCTTGAAGTTGAAGAGATTCCGCAAACCAGCACGCTGCCTGCATTTGCTCCAGAGCAAGACAACTCGCCGGAGTTCGAGCAGTGGAAAAAGAGTTATGTCGAGAGGCAGAAGCAGCCCGGCCTGGTCTCCGTGCTGGTTCCGGTCTTCCTCGGCAATCTGCGCAACGACTACGCCATTCGCCTCGCAGAATTCCTGGAGCCTTTCGGCAATTATGTTGTGCGCGCTACATTCGGGCAGAACCTGCGGCTGCGCAACATCCCAGAAAACTATCTGGCCAACGTCTATCATCTGGTGCGCGAACTGACTGAACTTGCGTCCGCGCCGCGCCTGATCGGAAACTCCATCGCCTGCACCGGAGCCGACACCTGCAAGCTGGGCATCTGCCTCTCCAAAGGCGCGCTGGGCGCAACCGCGGAGAAGCTGGCCAGTTCCACACTCGACCTGAACATCATCCCCAATTTCCGCCTCAATCTCTCCGGCTGCCCCAACACCTGCGGGCAGCACATGCTTGCCGATCTTGGCTTTTACGGCAATGTTGGCCGCAAGGAACAGCAGATGTTCCCCGCTTACATGATCGTCGCCGGCGCGGAGATAGGCGAAGGCAAGGCGCGTTTGGCGCGGCCTATCGATCGCGTCAGCGCTCGCGACCTTCCGGCGTTCGTCGAGGATACACTGAAGCTGTGGCTGGAGAAGAAAGACAACTACCCCTCCTTTGCTGCCTATATTGATGGCGAAGGAACACAGGATATTCGCGGCATTGCGGATCGCTTCCGCAACATTCCCGCATATAGCGAAGACCCGCGCTACTATTCTGATTGGGGCGCGCAAAACACCTTCTCGCTGGTGGGCAAAGGCGTGGGCGAATGCTCCGCCGGACTCTTTGATCTGATTGAAGTCGATCTGAAGAGCGCACGCGAACTGCGCGAAGAATATCGCACTGGAGATCAGCCTCTGCCAGATACGCTCTACGCCATCACGCTGCGCAGCGCCCGCGCACTCCTGATTACGCGTGGCATTGAAGCGCCCACAGACAGCGCGGTATTTGATAATTTTCGCAAGCACTTCATCGAAGCGGGCCTGATCAACGAACGCTTTCACCCTGTGATTTATGCGGCGCAGCAGAAGGACTTTGCAGCATTGATTCTGCTGGAAGACGAAGTCTTTTCCCTGCTGGAATCTGTCGAGACTCTCTACCGCAGCATGGATAACTCGCTGCGCTTTGCGGCAGAAACCTCCAAGTAGAAGGAATCGCGCCATGATGAAGCGAGTCCATGACACGGGCTGTTGTTGCAGACGCCGCAAGACGTCTACGGAGATTCGCGACCACTTTTAAGCTTCAATTATTTCAACACGCGAAACTCCAGCTCATGGCTAGACTTGATGAGCGATTCATGCACACAGCCTGATTGTCCGTGGAGTATCGCAGTGTTGAAGCCTTTGCAAGCAGGATTGCCCCGTGCCCTTCCTCTTTTAATTTTCTCGCGAACGCGTGACCGCGCGCAGATTTGCGCTGCGTGTCGATGTCCACGCTTCTGATCCACACACAATTTCAGCTTGCTTTGTTGCTCTCCTCTTTGTGGAGATGAAGCAACAGGAGCATGAATACAGCAAACACCTGAGCTTAGCATTTGCGTGTATTTGCGCGAACGCCTTGGCATAGGTGAATAACGAATGAATATGGAGAAAATGATGAAACAGTTACAATCATTGAATTTGGCTGTGGGCGGGGCGCTGGTGTTGAGTTCGGTTACGAACAGCCTTATGGCTCAGGAGTCACTGCCCAAACCAGATCCTGCGTTTCACGGCAAAATCGCCGTCAATCGCGAGGATGCTATCCCTTCCTGGCCTGAACAGGCCAAAGCTCCCGCAGGCGCTCCCAACGTCGTTGTGATTCTTCTGGACGATGTTGGTTATGGCGCAGGCAGCGTTTTTGGCGGTCCGGTTCAGACTCCTGCGCTGGAAAAGCTGGCGGCCTCCGGCCTGCGTTACAACCGCTTTCACGTCAACGCCCTTTGCTCGCCGACACGCGCATCCTTGCTGACCGGGCGCAACAACCATCAAGTCGGCTTCGGTACAGTTGCCGATTCTGCCACTGGCTTCCCTGGGTACAACTCGATCTGGAAGAAGAGTACGGTCTCGACCGCCGAAGTGTTGCGTCAAAATGGTTACAGCACGGCGGCCTTCGGAAAGTGGCACAACACGCCTTCTTGGGAGATCGGTCCGACAGGTCCGTTCGATCATTGGCCTACCAGTCTTGGATTTGAGTACTACTATGGCTTTATGGCAGGCGCCAGCAGTCAGTGGGAACCCAGGCTTTATCGCAACACTACTGCGGTGGAGACTCCTGCCACACCTGAGCAGGGCTATCACCTGACCACCGATCTGACCAACGATGCGATTCGCTGGTTGCATCAGCACGATGCCGTTGTTCCAGACAAGCCCTTCTACCTCTACTACGCCACCGGCGCGACTCATGCGCCGCATCACGTGCCGCAGAAGTGGATCGATCAGTACAAGGGCAAGTTCGATCAGGGCTGGGATAAGCTGCGCGAAGAAACCTTTGTACGCGAGAAGAAACTCGGCGTGATTCCCGCCGATGCGGAACTCACTCCTCGTCCCAGTGAATTGCCCGCATGGGATTCGCTGCCCGCCGATGAGAAGAAACTGCTGGCGCATCAGGCCGAAGTCTACGCAGGCTTCCTGGCGCAAACCGACTATGAAGTTGGTCGTCTTTTGCAAGCGATTCAGGATGAAGGCAAAGCCGATAACACGCTGGTCTTCTACATTGTGGGAGACAACGGCGCCTCTGGCGAGGGCGGACTGGATGGATATGAGAACGGTGGAGCTTATGACAGCAAGACTGCCTCAATCGGAACGCGCCTTGAGCATGAAGATCAATTTGGCGGTGAGTTCTTCAGCAATCACTATGCAGCGGCGTGGGCATGGGGATTAGATGCTCCGTTTCAGTGGACCAAGCAGGTAGCCTCACACCTTGGCGGCACGCGCGATCCGCTCATTGTTTCCTGGCCGGCGCACATCAAGGATGCAGGCGGACTGCGTTCGCAGTTCACTCATGTGACCGATATTGCGCCGACAATCTATGAAGCCACCGGCATCAAGTTTCCCGATGTAGTCAACGATGTCAAACAGATTCCACTGGAAGGCAAAAGTCTTGTCTATACCTTTGACAATGCCGGTGCGCCAAGCCATCACAATTTGCAGTACTTTGAGATGGTCGGCAATCGCGGCATCTACAAAGATGGATGGTGGGCCGGCGCGCGCCATGCTTTGCCCTGGGAGATCGGAACCACTGGATATCTCAAGCCGATCGGTCAGCATCCCTGGGAACTGTACGATCTGGATCATGATTTCAGTCAGGCGCATGACTTGGCAGCCAAGTATCCAGAGAAGCTGAAAGAACTCCAGGACGCATTTGATTCAGAGGCGCGCCGCAACGATGTCTATCCACTGCTGCCAATTCCCGGACAGGGGCGCCCCTCGCCCGCAGCGGGCAAGACAACCTTTGTTTATCGGGATGGAGTGACCAGGCTTCCTGGAGGAGTTACTCCAAATCTGACCGGACGCTCGCATCGCATCGTTGCCGACATTGAAGTTCCTGCAGCAGGCGCAGACGGCGTCATCATCGCGCAGGGAGGACGCTATGGTGGATTTACCCTGTATGTGAAGGATGGAAAGCTCACGTACGAAGCCAACGCCTTTACGCCGCGTCGTGAAAAACTCACAGCATCTGAGCCGTTGCCGCAGGGCAAGGTCGAGGTTGTCTTCGAGTTCACAGCGGATGATGCTCCTGCCTCCAAAGAGGTTGGAATTACCGGCCCTGTTTCTTCAAACGCGGGCGGAACAGCCAAACTCACAGTCAATGGAAAACAGGTAGCAGACGGCCACTTCGCGCACCTGTCGCCCGTTAACAGCGGCACGGAAACATTGGATGTCGGCAGCGATACAGGATCGCCCGTAACCGGAGCCTATCAGTCGCCAAATACCTTTGCAGGCACGATTGATACTGTCACGATCAATCTGCTGTAACAGCATATTGATTTATGCATTGATAGCAAAGCGGGATCGCAAGGAATACTTGCGATCCCGTCTTGCTTCTTGCAGCCTCCGCAGCCAACGCGGAGCAACTACCAGCTACCGGAGGTATTCTTGTGAAACGCACTCTGACTCTTCTACTCATCGCTTTGATTGCGCCCGCTCTTTCTGCGCAGGTCACAGCCACGCGGTTTGCGCAAAACCCGCTGATCACCGTGGACTCATCGCCAACACTTGCCGGAAATGTCAACGGACCAAGCATCATTCGCGTGCCTGATTGGGTCGATCATCCGCTTGGCCGCTACTACCTGTACTTCGCGAATCATAAAGGCAAGTTCATACGTCTTGCCTATGCCAACTCTGTAACCGGACCGTGGAAGATCTATGAACAGGGCGTACTCCATGTGAAGGACACTGCTTTCTATCGTCCTCAACCCGATCCGCCCAACGGCAGTCTCTACACGCATGTTGCTTCTCCTGAGATCTACATCGATCGGCAGCAGAAGAAGATCATCCTATGGGCGCATGGCATGTGGACAAACGGCAAGGCATGGCCGGACGCAGCCAGTGGCGATCAAGCCAGCGAGCGGCAGTGGTTGATCGACAATCATTATGAACAGTTTACGCAATCCTTCGAATCAAGCGACGGTCTGCACTTCACCTCGCATCCGGCAATCACAAAACACAGCTACCTGCGCGTCTTCAAGGATCGCGAAACGTTTTACGGCGTAGCTCGTGGCGGAAAACTGTTTCGTTCCAAGAGTCCCTTTGCGGAGTTCGAACCGGGAACCGATCTGTTCAGGGATTCCACTTATGCCGGACGTGTCCGGCATACCGCCCTGCTGCGCAGAGGAAACACATTGTATGTGTTCTTCACTGCGATTGGGGATGCGCCGGAACATATCCAGGTAGCCAAAGTGGACTTGAGCAAAGACTGGACCGAGTGGAGGGCCGGCCCAGCCGTAGACGTGCTTACCTCACAGGCGAGTTATGAATGTGCAGATCTGCCACTGTCGCCCTCCAAAGCAGGAGACATTGACAAGCCCGTGCATCAGTTGCGCGATCCCGGCATCTTTGAAGAGAAGGGTAAAGTCTACCTCTTCTATTCCATCTGCGGCGAACAGGGCTTGGCCGCCGCAGAGATTACTCTTCCTTGACACCATAGATAGGTCAGTCTGCCGCTTGTGGCGCAATCTGCAAGCGTCGTGGCCATGCAAGCCTCTGCGGCAATAACAGTACCAAGCGCTGCAGAGGCCGCTCGACAAATCGATTGCTGAGTTCGGAAACAACAAGTATCAGAATCAGGCAGGCAGCCAAGCGAAGGGCTATCGGCACGGTCTTTGGCAACAGCGAAAGCAGCGCCGAAAGCACGAAATAGTGCAACAGATAGATTGAGTACGAGACCTTGCCGAGCCATCGCGCCGGACGCGACGATAACAGGGCTGAAAGCCAGCGCCCGTCACGCAGCATGAAGTTGAACAAGGTAATCAGCAGAATGGCTACAATGTCGCTGCGCCAAGAGACCATTAGCACATCGCTCTGTGCAATCGGCGCGTGATGCAATAACGCCACCCAAACCATGGGATAGGTGAGAGGCGTAGCAGCCAAGAGCAACAGACTGACAGTAGCCAACAGCGGATTCTTGAATTTGCTGCCCTGCCGCAATGCCAGTGCCGAGAGTACGCCAAAGAGAAAATAGTGGACGTGCGCAAAGAACTCGATCTGAAAGTTGTAATTGCGCACGCGCAGAAAGGCAATCGCCGCCAGCAGCAATGCCGCCGTTGCCCAACTGCGCTTGAGGCTGCGGTGCAGCATCCAGATACCGATAAATGCCACGTAGAACAACAGTTCGATGCGAATCGTCCAGAAGACCAGCGCGCCGCGGTCGATCAGTGCGATTTGCCGAAGATACTCTGGAAACGTGGTGATTGTATTCATTGCAATTCCGCCGGGGAAGTGAATGTCCAGCAGTATCAGCGGAAGCAGCGCTGCAATCAGAAACAGCGGATAGACTCGTGCAATGCGGCGCAATGCGTACTGTTTCACATTGGCCGCAGTGAATGGCTGATTGATGTGCAGATACGACATCAGGAATCCGCTAAGAATGAAAAACAGCATGACGGCGGTCTGCCCTGCGCCCTTGCCAAGCAGGCCATTCCATAGCAGCGTTTCATTGCTGAAGTGACTGACGATGACAATCAGAGCGGCGAGTCCGCGCAGACCATCCAGAGGAGCGATGAGCATTGCACTTGAAGGTGCAAGAGTACGGTTCTCTTCCTTTTGCGGCATAGGTTCCTTCCTGAGTATCTTGGATCGACGAGTGCTACAGGCACTGGATTCCAGCATCCATTGCAGAGGATCGCGCCGTGTTCAATGCGGCAGCAACGGCCTCAACCATCCATAGAGCCAAGTACCTGCAAGCGCACTTGCCGCGGTTATGATCGAGACTGAAACACCCGCGCCAATCAGCGCGAAGAGCGGACCAGGGCAAGCTCCAGTCAGTGCCCACCCCAATCCGAAGAGGATGCCACCGGCGGCGTAGCGAATGCCGCTGCCGAGATGCTTGGCGGGAATCGATATTTTCTCGCCGTCTATGGATTTCATTCCAGTGCGCTTGATCAGCGCAATGGACAGAGCCGCCGTTGCCACAGCGGAGCCGATAATGCCGTACATACGGAACGACTGAAAGTGAAACATCTCTTGAATGCGAAACCAGGAAATAACCTCAGAGCGCATCAGCACATACCCGAATGCCACACCCAGCAGCAGATACAGTGGCAGAAATACCTTGCGCGTCTTTGCCGCGCTGCCTGCGCCGCACTCTTGATCTTCGAGAACTGAAGGATTGGTCATAACGCTCCAATCAAATGCGGCAGGATAAAATATGTTGCGAACAGTCCTCCGGCAAAAAATCCGAGTACTGCGATCAGAGAAGGGAGTTGCAGGTTAGCCAATCCGCTGATGGCGTGCCCTGACGTGCAACCACCAGCGTAGGCCGTGCCGAAACCCACCAGAAACCCACCAACAACGATCGAGACAAATCCGCGCAACGTAAGCAGCGCATGCCAACTGAAGAGTTCGCCTGGAGCCACACCAGAAAAGTCGTGGAACCCCTGATGGATCAAGAGTTCTCTAGTCGCGGGCGAAATGGAGATTGTCTGCGACGCTCCAAGATGCGCCGCAAGAAAGCCGCCCACCAGCACTCCGCTCAGGAAGACCAGATTCCAAAGTCCGCTTTGTTTCCAGTCGTAGCGGAAATGCTTGACCTTGCAAGGCGCGATTGCCGCACACAGATGACGCAGATTGCTGGATATGCCAAAGACCTTGTTACCGGCAATCAGCAATGCGGGAACAAACAATCCAATCAACGGTCCGGCAACGTACCAGGGCCACTCAGCATCGCACGCGATTGTCATATGAATTTCCCTCCTCTGTGTGCGGCTCTCTGATCCCACTCTTACTTCTTGTCCCTTTTCCATCCGAAGGCGACCTGAAACGAATTCTGATACATGCTCAGATTTACATTTCCACCTCCGTAGGTTGAAGGAATCGCGTTCACGCCATTCACCGTGTTGTTGAATGCGTGAACATAAGCGAAGCTGATTTCCTTGCCGTTTTTTAGCCCAACGGTTGCACCCGCGTGCAGATGGTCCTTGGTCATGGCCGGTGCCAGAAGATTGAAAAACGCCTGCGTACTGTCGAAGGGAGCCCCGCCGTGATTGTACCCAGCGCGCAGCGTCAGCGAAGGATTCACATCATAGTCAACTCCGGCCTTCGATACATTGATGTCATGCCATCCGAAGCCCGGACCATTATCAGTTCCAAGCGGAGATGTGCTTGCCAAGGGGTTGGCAATCGACTTGACAGCCCCGTAGAGAATGCGCTCTTCGTCAAAGAGCAGCGTCGCTTTGGAACCGAACTTCACCGCCGCTCCGCCGGCAAAGTTGGCAGGAATATCGAATCCGCCGTGTTCGGCAAAGAGTCCGCTATAGCGATTGAATTTGCTCACATAGGTGCGACTTTGATACGTAGCGCCCACGCTCACGGCTTTGTTCAACTCGCCCAGCCAGCCAACGCGGACTCCGCCGCCGGTCGAGTAGGAGTACCCATTGTTGGTCAGATGCGCCGGGTCGGCGGAGATGGCGGCAATATACTGCAAGCCCTCTGCCGCAAAGCGCTGCACGGCGATATTCGCTGCAACTCCGATGGAGTTATGCGCACCCAGCTTGTAAGCCAGTGTGGGTGATATAAATGCCTGGCTAATATCCACGCCGCCCCGCGTGCTTCCCAGCAACTGAATAGGCTGCTTATACGAGGTATTCAGCCCACCATTGCCGTAAATCGCCACGCCCAGCGCGAGATTGGGCTTGTACTGGAGGCTGTAACCCAGTTCGGGCAACTCGAAGTTCTTCACTCGGTTGCCATCATAGGTGCCATTCACATCTGGATAGCCAGGCGGCAACGTATTGCCGCTGATGGTTCCATAGCGCACTGGCCGGAATAGTGTCAGACCGATGTCGAAGCGATTGCCGACCAGCAGAAGCCCCGCAGGATTGGTTGCGCCCGCAAGGCTGTCTCCAGGCTTGGCAACTCCAGCGCCACCCTGACCTTGCTGCTTCGTCCCATAGCCCGTTAAGAAGTATCCATCCGTCGCCAATGCCGCGTCTCCAGCGAACAACAACGCAATCACCACCAGCAAAATCTTGCCGCTCATCTTTTTCATACTGGCCATCTCCTTGTTTCAGCGATTTCCTTTGCGACAACGACTGCATACGCAACAGCCTCTGTCTGAGGCGTGTTTCCATGCACTCGATTGGTAAGGGTGTGTCACCGCGATAGCCTGGAGATGCAGGATATAAATAAAAAACCCACTCGCCAGATCGACTTCCGGCGGTGGGCTAATCGACTACTTTAGCTGAAACTAGACGATCCTGCTGCCTAGCCTCTACCTGCCAGAGGACACACGCCCATGTGTGTACAGCAACACAGCAAGCAAGCGGTCCTCTGAAGATGCATCAACATGGATATAGGCTATAAGGCGTCCCGCCGTATGTCAACTCCAGAACCCGTTATGTGGCAGGAGTCTCAGCAGGAAAGTGGCTTTTCCTGCGGCTGTTCTGTGTCGCTGAAAACAGATCCGCTCGATCAAGCCCAACAAATACTTGTGGAAGACGCTCTGTCCGTTCTGCTAGAATTGCAGCAATGTCGATTCTTCACAGCGCGCAGTGTTGTAGCCAGTTCGGAACCAGCCAACTGGTAAACACTGTTTCGCGGGCAGAAATATATTGATTCAATCCGCTCCATAAGTGAGCGTGATGATGATTTCTGCAAGGTGCCCACGATCCAGTTCGTGGGCATTTTCATTTGCGCGCATTCGTCCTGGCACCCAGCGAAGATGACCATTCCCATAAATTGCATACCGGCACAAAAGCTCATATTTGCCGAAAGGCCGGAATAGGCGCTGTTGAATCGAAGCCCCTCCATTTTAGAAAAATCAACCAGGAGAACTGAATGATACCGCAATCCCGTCGTAGACACACCTCTCCCATCCTCGGCCTGCTGCTGGTTTCAGCAACAATGGCTTCAGGAGCGCAGTCATTGACGACTGCGGAGAACAACTCGATTCCAGGATGGAAACAATGGACCAGCCAACTCGAACAGCTTGACTCGCAGATTCTCTCGCGACTCCCTGAGCGGCTGCGCAACGATTCCCAGGTGAGGCAGGAGGCCGGTCGCCTGCTGCTTGAGGCTGTTGCTTCCAAGTCGATTGCAGCACTGGGGGATGATGTCGATCATCCCGTCTTTCTGCCATCGATCAACTTCTACTTCAATATTGGTCAACCAAATGCAGACACAACTTATCGCAGTGCCGCGATCGATGCTGCCGGATCCTATCGCATTCGCGGTGAGATCGGTTCCTTGCGCATTCTGCGCGTGGGACTCTTTGGTGCTCTGCCAACGGGTTCAACCCTCAGGCTGCCGGTTCCCACCTACTACGATTTCAAGTCTCTTCATCTCGATGCGAGTGGACATTTCGATGTCTTACTCAGCTCGGAACGGCCTGCCGGATACACCGGAGACTGGTGGCAACTCAAGCCCAACACATCGCAATTGCTCTTGCGGCAGGTGGCTTTTGACTGGAAGACGGAACGCGATCCGCGCATCTCAATTGAGCGCGTAGATCGCCCGGTTGAACGGCCCCGCCCCTCAGCCGATGCCCTGCAAAAGCGATTGCAGACTCTGACCGATGAGATTTCGTATATGGCGCTGCTCTTTGTCGATCACGTAGAGGGACTGCGCAAGGAAGGATACATCAACCGGCTCAAAGTGTTTGATGTTTCGCACATGGGCGGACTCGTCGGGCAGTTCTACTACGAGGGCGCGTATGACCTGCAACCTGACGAAGCACTGATCGTCGAAGCAAAGGTTCCGCAGGGCTGCACATACTGGTCCATTATTCTTACCAATGATTTATATGAGACAACCGATTGGTACAACAATCAGAGCAGTCTGAATGGCTCGCAGGCGCAAGTGGATGCGGACGGCATTGTGCGCTACGTGGTCTCGGCCAAAGACCCAGGTGTGCCCAACTGGCTTGACACCTCAGGCTATGCCAGCGGAGCTATTCAGGGCCGCTGGACGGAGTGCTCCGCAAATCCAGTGCCTGCGGTTCGCAAGGTCAACTTCTCTCAGATTCGCGCCTCATTGCCATCCGATACGCCCACCGTCACTCCGCAAGACCGCGAGAAGATTGTTCGCGAACGGCGCTCTCAACTTCAACAACGGCCGCTCTGGTAACCCAAGAAAGGATTCTCACATAATGCTTCGTTTCCTACTCACACTGACGGCGGGCCTGATTTTGACCGCTTCACTTGCTGTCGTTGCCCAGTCGCCTCTGGCCACTGCCGACCAAAAAGCGCTGGATAGCCAATCCTTGCGTGTGCTGGCCAGCCAACCGGTAAAGGCGGAATTTACCTCGGTCACTCGGACCTTTGCCGCCGATGCTTACGCAAGCACAGCGGAAGGCAAGGCGATCCTTCCCCATGCGGTTGACGAGGTTGTCTATGCGGGCGTGGTTGACGCCATCAATCGCGATCCAGCGCGTCCCCGCCTGCAATGGCTGTGGGTCCTGCCCACTCATGGTCCGGGATTGCAGTGCCCGTAAGCAAGGTGCTGATGCCCAATGTCGATAACGTCTTCCGCATCTTCCCGGTAGACAATCTCCATCATTACCGTTTGACCGCTCACCCCGCCGGACCTCAGCCAATCCAGGAGTCACTCCAACTTCTGCCTAGGCTACCGGGCGAGGACGGATGGAGCAAGGTGATCCAAGAAGTAGTGGATGAAGACATCCACACGGAGGCCGACGGCTCCTTCACTTTGACCATTGGCCCGGAGGCATCGGCGGGGCAGGCGAACCACATCACCACTACGCAAGACGCCCATTTCATCCTGATTCGCGACACCATTCAGGATTGGGTCCATCAGACGCCCTACCGGATGGAGTTGACCCTCATCGATGGTCCCGCACCCAAAGCCCCGGCCGACGATGCAACCTTGGCGCGCGAGGCCGCCGCACTCATCCGCCAGATCGCGCCCCGCATCCTTCAGTCCAAAGGCGGCGGCTTCGCCAACTCTCCGGGATTCTATCAGGGGCCGGCGAACGCTTTGACTTCTCCCAAAATCCGCGAGGGCGGACGATGGGGTCTCTCATCCTCTGGCCATTTCCAATTGGCGGACGATGAGGCACTGGTTCTGACTCTCGACCCCATCGGCGCCAAATATCTAGCTGTTCAGTTGGCCAGTGGCTGGCTTGGCTCGCTTGACTACCTGCACCATACGGCATCGTTGAATCTGTCCCAAGCCAAGCCAAATCCAGATGGCACCCTGACTCTGGTCGTGGCGCCCAAAGACCCCGGCGTCACTAACTGGCTGGATACCACGGGGCTGCACGAGGGCACTCTGTTTGTGCGCTGGCAGAAACTTCCGGAACTGCTCGATGCAGCTGCGCAAGGTGTGCGATCGGTCCGGCTGGTCAAGGTGGCCGAGCTGGACACTGCGCTGCCGCGACTTACTCCTGTGGAGCGAAAGGCTCAACTCGCTGAACGCGCTGCCGCCTATGCTCGCCGATACGCAGACTGAACCGGGCAACGCATCTTTTAGAAAGGACACCCATGAGAATGAGATCGACCATGCCACAAGGCTCAACGAAGACTCTGCTTCAAAAGAAGCGTAACGGCATTTCACGATGTTGCGCCTGAATCCTTCGGGCAGTTGTTTTCGCGCATACCGCCCTGATCCGTTTCCAAACGGAATCACACTGAGCAGAAAACGACTTTCAAACTCATCGACGCACAAAATATCTTTGGAGAGCAGAAAATGAAATTCAACCAGCGTATTGGACTCATCCTGAGCGGAACCATGGCCTTCAGCGCTTGGCCCTCCGCACACGCACAGAGCGCGACGCCGCAGAAGACCTGGCCGACGCTGCCTGTACACGAAGTGCCCGCGGCCTTATGGCCTGAGCCGCCCAAGGCTCCGGCAGGCGCGCCAAATGTTGTTTTGATTTTGATTGACGACGTAGGCTTCGGCGCCACCTCGGCCTTCGGCGGTCCCATTCACACGCCGGTCTTCGAGAGTGTCGCCAATGCCGGCCTGCGCTACAACAGCTTCCACATGAACGCGCTCTGCTCGCCGACGCGCGCCGCGCTGCTGACCGGGCGCAACAATCATCAGGTGGGCTTCGGTTCGATTGCCGAGGTATCGTCGCCCTATCCCGGCTACAACACCGTGCTGCCCAAGAGCGCGGCGACCATCGCTGAAGTGCTCAAGGAGAACGGCTACAGCACTTCGGCCTATGGCAAGTGGCACAACACGCCAATGTGGGAGGTGAGTCCGGCGGGTCCATTCGACCGTTGGCCCACCGGACTTGGCTTCGAGCATTTCTACGGATTCAATCAAGCAGCCGATAGCCAATACTATCCACGCATCTATCGTGACACGACGCCTGTCGAGCCTTCCAAGTCGCCTGCGGACGGCTATCACTTTACGACCGATATCACCAACGAAGCAATTACCTGGCTTCATCAGCATGATGCTGCGGCCAAGGACAAACCCTTCTTCATTTACTTCGCCACCGGAGCCACGCATGAGCCGCACCATGTGCCGCAACAGTGGATCGAGCGTTACAGAGGGCAGTTCGACAAGGGATGGGATGAAGTACGCAAAGAAGCCTTTGCCAAGCAGAAGGCTTCCGGTGTGATTCCCGCCAATGCCGAGTTTACTCCGCGTCCGGATGGATTGCCTGCCTGGGATTCACTCACCCCGCAACAGAAGAAGCTGTTGGCGCATGAAGCGGAAGTCTACGCCGGTTACGCCGAGCATACCGATCACGAGATTGGCCGCCTGCTGGATGCGATTCGCGATGAAGGTCAAGCCGACAACACCGTCATCCTGTGGATCTTTGGCGATAACGGCGCCAGCGCCGAGGGCGGTCTGGAAGGCCGCGACGCAGCGGATGTGAATGGCAAGCCAAAGACCATCGAAGAGCGGACGGACATCTCCGACCTGCTGGGCAGCGAACTGTACATGAATCACTATGCGGCTTCGTGGGCGTGGGCGCTGAACTCGCCTTACGTCGGCACCAAACAGGACGCTTCGCATCTGGGCGGTGTCACCGATCCTCTGGTGATTTCCTGGCCGGGTCACATCAAGGACGCTGGCGGCGTGCGCGGTCAGTTCTCGCACGTCAACGACATTGCACCAACCATCTATGAGATCACCGGCGCGAAGTTTCCCGACGAAGTTAACGGCGTCAAGCAGATTCCGCTGGAAGGCAAGAGTCTGGTGTATACCATCGACAACGCGAAGGCTCCGACGCGCCACACGCTGCAATACTTCACCACCAGCGGCAACCGCGGCATCTACAAGGATGGCTGGTGGGCAGGCGACCGTTACCACTCCACCTGGGAGCCGTATACCAATCAACACGCCAGCGACAAGGATCTCGATGTGCGTCCCTGGGAGCTTTACAACCTGAATGAAGACCCCAGTCAGGCTCACAACCTCGCCGATAAGTATCCCGAGAAGGTGAAGGAGTTGCAACAGGTCTTCAACAGCGAAGCGGAACGCAATCATGCCTATCCTATTTTGCCGGAGCGTTCCTCGCCTCTGGACAAGAAGATCAAGGACCAGAAAGTATTCACCTTCCGTTCAGGAGTGGAGCGCTTGCCGCTGCGTTATGCGCCCGGTCTATACGGTCATGCCTACACGATCAATGCCGATGTGGAGATTCCGACCGATGGCGCCGAGGGCGTAATCGTGGCCGACGGCGGCATCCTGGGCGGATTCAGCCTCTTCGTCAAAGACAATCATCTGTACTACGAGGTGAATGTCGCCAACGACCACTCCGAGCAGATCGTCTCGAAGACGCCGATTCATGCGGGCGTGGCGCACATTCAGTTGAATGTGACTCCCACGCAGGATAGCTCTGCAATCACTCCGGGCGTACCGGGCTTCTCTCCGCGCCGCCCTGTACCGGGCAATGTGAAGTTGTCGATCAACGGACAGTCTGTCGGCGAGGCGCAGTTCTCCAGCATCTATGCCGGCGGCGAAACACTGGACGTGGGCAGCGATCTTGGTTCTCCCGTCAGTCCGGAGTACAAGTCGCCGAACCGCTTCACTGGCAAGATCAACACCGTCACATTCGAGTTGCAATAACCAACTCAGCATGAAGAATTCCTCGGTTGGACTGAAGACAAGAGTCTCTCTTGGCTACAGTCCAACCGAAAATTGCCGATCAGTTGGATGGATGCAGATTCCTGCGCTGAACGCTCATCCGTTCACATTGCGATTTGCAGGACGCTGCGTGTTTTGGCAATCATTCTGACATAATCTCAGCCATAGTCGAATAATTATTAGACTACGGCTGAATCTCCGGCCCGCCGCAAGGTTGACCATTGCCAACGGCAAGGACTGCGTTATTCGACTGCCATCCGAAGTTCAACTTCGCGTGGGTTCGCGCGCGCCATCACGGTTCGCGCAAAAGAAGCAAAGATGCGCCATCCGACGACAGACAATGAAGCGGCCCGATTGGCAAGAAGCAAATCAGATGACCGTATCTGGCAAATGCCTTCAAAGGAGATTACATTGCCCACGACATCATCGGTGTCGTCCGGCAGCGCGGGGAGATACATGGAATCGCGCCGGCTAAATTTCAGTAGTGTGCCCAACTTCTCCTTGGCTCGTTCCTCGTCCTTCCGAATCGGAAGAATGCGAAGCAGCGACGCATGAGCCGTCCTCCCAGGCACAAGATCACAGGACGAATTGAGCACTGCGAATTTGGGCATTCCCGCGATGCGTTCCCCGTAGAAATACGCTGCCTCGGTTTGAACGATGTCACCCTGAAGAACGGAGAACTGATCGTCTAAGGTGTCAAACCCGAGAGCCGAAGTTTCGGCGTAATCAATTGGTTTGCGCACGATTGCGTTCACCGCGTTCCAGACTTCCAGCCTCCCTTTCGTGCCGGCCAGTCCATTGGAAAAAGCCTGCACTGCCTGAATCGCCTCCTCGCTATGCGAGATCGACCGCAACTGCCGTTCAAGCTCTCCAAGTAACGATGCCATATTTAGAACCTCGGCCTCGGGATCGCGGCATTCTCCAGATTGAATCCGTCTGAAGCCTGTGCATCAATTTCTTCCTGGGTCAGTTGAAACGCATCGTGCCCGTCGCGCGTTGGCAAAACGGGAGACCCGGCAAACAGGGCGGCCGAATGAATCAGAAGCTCCACGTGTTCCTGATCGGGATGCTTGGCGACAACTTTGGCAGCCTGGATAATGACGTTCAGCCCCTGCTGAAGCCGGTGCACATCCGTGGCCAGTCCGACAAGATGCTGGAAATCGGCGTCGCGCAGGATACGGTACGTGACACCCTTGCCGACAAGCGTACCTACGCCATGCTCGGAGATCTCCTCCAGCGTGGAATTTCCCCCTTTGCGGAACTTCTCAAACGAACTCCAAACCGGTCCCGGAACAAGGACCAAGGCAGAAGGGCGAGCAAGCGTGGTGGACATATTAAAACCTCCACGAAAAGAATAGCACAAAAACCAACGATATTCCAACGTAATCGTTGCCATTCCGTTGTGCTAGATTGGTGCACGGCCACGGAAGATCAGAATCTAAGAGACAATCTTTGGCAAATCTACCGTGTAATCGGCATAGCCGGTAACCGTCCTCCAACCCAATTCCAACCCAAAATACCAATTCCTTGAACCTACTCTCAACGACTTAGCACTCTTTGAAGCTACCAGCCATGCTGTCTAACTCGTTGATAATACGTTACTTGCGCCACTCATAACCCAAGGGTCGCTGGTTCAAATCCAGCCCCCGCAACCACTTAGCCGATTGGCCAACCCCAGATAACCCCAAATAACAGCGGTCGCCAAAATCGCAGGGGGTTTCTGGCGCGGTTGCAAGGTTCTTCCCTTCATGGCTATGCGCTCCTCAGTGCCATCCTGACCACCTTGCTGTTGGCCTCACGCTTGGCCGCCATCAAGGCGTTTCCATACACGTTCATTGTGGTTGAAACCTGCGCGTGCCGCATCAGTTTCTGCTGCACGCCGATAGGCGCTGAAGTCGAGTCCAGCCAGGAACGGTAGGTGTGGCGGTCCGCACCAACGGCGCCTTTGTGGCGGGCTACGAGTTGCGCGGCATCCTTGGGTACTTCGCTACGGATGACGACCGCAATCAGACCAAGGCGATGCTGGAGGCGCTCTTCCGCAGCGTATCCCATTCGGATGCAGGAGGATTTGCTTCCCATCCGTCATCTCACCAACGACGAACTTGTTTCATCGCTCAAACGTGCGCTGGGCGCGGATATTGACGAATCGCAGATTGCATCTGTTCTTGATCGCCAACTTCGCATGGAGGGAACCTACATCCTTCATTCGGAGACGGCAAAACGGAATGGCGGCGACTTCGACTTCGACACTGTCTGCATCATGCCATCCGATCAGTTTCCGCGATTTGTTGCGGGACGGATTGCATACGGAGAGCAGTTTCGCCAACAGAAGACCAAGCTCACAAAAGCGAAGTCTCCCTGGTGGAACGTCTGCCTGGTTGCCATGAAGGCGCGTGGAAACAGGATTGGTTCCATTACCGATCTGAAAACTTCGTGCCTGGCTGCTGGACGGCCGGACCTTGCATACAAGCTCGTCGAACAACTGCAGAATGCTCTCGACTCGCTCAAACATCGGGTTGAGATCGACGAATCGGTGATCAGTGAAATCCGCAAGGAGGTAGCTCCGGCGCCCTGGCTCAAGTACAAACGCGAGCGCAGAGTGTCGGATCTGCCGGCTCACCTGGATGTAGCGGACACCGACAAGGTCGGCAGGCTCTATAACGTGATGCGCAAGGAGCTTGGCTTTCTGCCCAACGAATCTGGCTTGAACTTCGAGGAAAGGATGTCGATCGAGGACTTCCGCGGACTCTTCTCTGGCGAAACCGTCACCAAGGGAATGTTCGAGGAATGCCAACTGATTAACTCCATCTACGCCGATGTCGCCAGCCGGATCGTCGAACGTGAGGAGGAGATCAAACTCCAACTCGCAAACGCACAGGCGTTATGGGATGCCATGCGCAAATGCGAGGACAAGGAACAACGCAGGTCGGCAGTCGTCGCGCGCAACAAAGCGCAATCTGCTCTCTGGGAACATGAACAGGACGCGCGCGATCAGTTCAGCTCGCTCCACCTGTTCATGCACTACTGGGCGCAGGGCAAGCAGGAGAATCGCAGAGCATGGGCGCAGGCGATGAACACCATCGTCTCGAATGGCACAGGCTCTGGAGCGGTTCTCTTCCAGTCTTTCCCGCAGGAGATCGTTGATGCCTTTGCGGAGGCTACCGGCGGCCAGCGGGTGAGGGTTCGGCTACCGAAGACCATCAACGGGTACGTCTGGTTTGACGATCAGCAACGCGCTTTTCTCGTCGAGCGAATCGCCAATCCCGATGGACCGGAAGGCGTGAAGCGGGTATTCCTCTTCCAGTACAAGGGAAAGCGGAGCCTGACATTTGAGGACACCAGCATTCCTGCATCGGCAGAATGCTCTTAACCCGAAGGAGAAGTCACTGCGAATGCTGTGGCTTCTCCTTTCGTTTTTTGCGCCGAGGAGGCCGCTATGAAATCGCTCTTGACCATGATTCTCGCTATTTCAGCCGCCGTGGCAGAGGCGCAGACGACCGGCCAAGGCCAGATCCGGCACGTTGAAACCTCGATGAACCATCTCACCGTGCTCGAATTCGGTGAGCAGGTAACGACGCTTGCCGTAGGCGACGCGGACAGTTTTCAAATCGAACGCCACGAGGACAAGGTCTTCATCAAGCCGCTCCAGCAGGGCGTTTCGACCAATCTCTTTGTGTGGACGGCGTCGCGGGAGTTGAGCTATGAACTCGATCCGTCCGGCTCGCTCTCCTCCATGGACGTGCTGATCCGCGCCGATCCCGCGCCAGATCCGCGCACTGTGGCGCACTCCTATGAGGAACTATCTGAGCGGAAGATTCACGCGATAGCGGTCCAGGTTCTCACACAGACGCTTGCGGGGGCGGAAGACATCGTGCAGGAATCGACCAAGATTGAACACAATCGCGTGCAAGTTGCGCTTGAGCAGGTGTACCGCTCTGGCGACCTGATTTACGTCCGGTACTCAATAACCAATCGCACCGAGGCGCCGTATCGCGTGACACTTCCAGCCGTTTATGCGCAGTTACCTGGCAAGAATGCGGTCTCGCTCGTAAGTCTTCGCAACCGCCAACTCAAGCACAAGGCCTACGCCTCCTTCAAAGCCCATCGTGGAATTGTGCTCGAAGTTGCGCAGGCGGAATCCACGCCACGCGATCTTGCGCCGGGCGAAAAGATGACGGGCGTGATCGGCATCAAGAGCGTGGCCGGGAGTCAACTGCGGCTGTACCAACTGGATTTTGGAATCGAACAAAAGCGGCCGGTAACGGCCGAGGCGGTGCTCTAGCCATGGACGCCGCCGGCTACATCACGCCGGATGAGGTGCGCCTGGCGCTCCGCAAACTTCACTCCGAAGACGCGGAGACCAATCCAGAGTTGGCGCTGCGCGCCGCTCTGGCCGACGATTTGAAGCCCGTCGACACACGGGGCCGCTGGAAACCAAGCTCGTTGGTGGTTCTGCTTGGCGCGATTGGTTGTGCATTGTTGGGTGTATT
>CAWDQB010000065.1:0-21067 GCA_963804315.1 uncultured Acidobacteriaceae bacterium | reverse complement strand
CCGAAAGCGTGGCCTGCTTGCCTTCTTCGCCGGCAAACTCCAGATGCAGCAGCCCATCCGCCGCCGGCTTGATGCCGGAGAAAACCTTCACGTCCGCGGTATGGCTGCCTCCGCGTCCGCCACAATATCAAAGCGAGGTTAGCAGCGTCTTCCCGATCGCGCGCACCGTCATCATACGGCTGCCTTCCCCGTCCCCTGCATCGCACTCCGGGCCGTACTCGGTCTCCGCGAAGTGCAGCCGCAGTTCGTAGATGCCCTGCTTCAGAGGAATCTTGTACCGGAACCTGCCTTGCGGATGGTGCGGTAAAAATCCGGGTTCTGCGTCCGCCAGATGCTCTGCACGGAGCCTTTCACCGCCGTACCTCCGTCGAACTAGGCGTCCGCATTCCACAGCTTGCCCGCGTGATCCACAAAGCCGCGCCTTGAGCCGGCCAGGATGCGAATCTCCTCGCCCACCGGCGGGCCAAGCAAGCCCTCGGCATTTTGGGCCACTGAGGAATTCGTTTCCGCCGTTGCCCGGCTCGTGCTTCATCTGCCAGAAGATCACTCCTATATAACTCAGGATGGCGAAAAAAATTGCGGATGCACCTGCAATCCACATTTCCCGGCGGTTGAAGTGGTCAACCGCTTGCGACTTCGGCGGGATTCAATTCCTCCCGGCACTTCAGATGCGGGATCCGGCGGTCACAGCCGCTTCGCGCGACCACTTGAACTCGGGAACATATTGTCCGAGCGGGATGGTGATCTGGAGCGGGATGCGCGCGCCTTCGCCGGCATAGTAGGCGGCCAGCCGCTTGCGCAAGCGGTTGGCCTCCACGCGCACGATCGAGTCGGAGTTCTGATCGAAATAGTCTCCGCGATGAAAGACCTCCACGCCGACCGAGTACTCCTTCACCTGGTGGGCCTCGCCGGCAAAGAGCTTTTCGCACAGATATGAGAGCAATGGGCGAGCATTGGCGCGCGCGTAAATTGCTCAGAATGCAGCACCGTGGCCAGTTCCGCTCGGCGTTCTTCCACTTTGGCAGGCTCCGGGCCTCCTATGGTCATCGCATCCTCCCCGGACTGATTGTAATGCTAACCCGTCTTTTCATTTGGCAACGCTTAACGGTTGCCGCAGGCCGGAGATTTGAAGGTGTAACGGTGTTTAACCCCCCAGTCTGCATGGAATCGAGCCGTCGGAGGCGGAGGATAATCTCGCAAAATATGGCAGAATAAAGAGTTCGTTACTTCCATCGGAGATTTAACCCCCGTGCAAGCAGGCGGGTAGCAGGTATAGCGTTGCGGACATTTCGGAGCGATCTCTACTGGGATCGATGCACACAGCAGATCGCCAGGAGCCGGCGAGCGCCACATGCGAGATGCACGATGCTCAGGAGAGGTGAATCATGAAAATGCTGACGATGATGCTGATTGCGGCGAGCCTGCTGATGAGGCTCGGCCTCGTATGCAAGAGCGGAAGAACGCGGCCAAGCCGGACAAGCCGGAAGTGGCGCGCAAAGCCGAAGAAAAAGGCGATCTGGCGCGTACCCGCAAGGAGTTATCGTGGCTGCCGGATACTATCAGCGGCGATTCACACGACCGTCAGAATGCCGGGCTGTATAACAAACTGGGCATTGTCCAACTGCAACTGAACAACGGGCGCGGCGCGCAAGAACTTCGCCCAGGCGCTGAAGCTCGATCCCGCAGCTCGTCTCCGCGATCAACAACCTGGGCGCGGTTGCCCTGATGGACCGCAAGTACAAGGCAGCGGCCGACTACTTCAAGCAAGCGCTGGCCAAGGATGAGTCGGTTGCCGCCACCCATCTCAACCTGGCCGAATCCTGGATGGGCATGGGCGAGGTGGATCGCGCGATGACCGAATATTCCCGCGCGCTGGAGCTGGACGCCGACATTCTCACCACCACCGACGAGGGCGTGATCGCCCAGGTGGCAACGCCGCAGCAGCGCGCCCGCATCGCGTATCTGATTGCCAAGGCCTATATGAAGCGCGGCAACCTCGATGGAGCGCTGGTCTCGCTGGGCAAGGCGCGGGATCTGCACTACTACGAACTGAAACAGGTCTACACCGACAAGGAATTTGCCCCGCTGTGGGACGATCCGCGCTTGGCCAAGATCATCAAGCGCTGATTGTTTTGGTCATTCAATGCTGTCTGGATGGGAAGCCAACGACTACTTCCGTTCAGCTTCAACTGTGCCCTGCGCCGTCCGCGCCATGCTCGGCGCCCGCATGGCAAAGGCGGCGGGCGCTCTGGTGCATGGTCACGATGATCGCTTTGGCTGGTTTCGAGCCGGCGCATTGATAGGAGTGCGGCGCGCTGGCGTCAAAGTAGACCGCGTCGCCCTCCTCCAGCTTGCATTGCTGCTCGCCGTGGCGAAGTTCGAGCGCTCCCTCCAGCAGATAAAGAAACTCGAAGCCCGGATGCAGATGCGCCGTGGCTCGACCGCGCCGGTCAGCGGAATGAACTCGGCAAAGTATGGGTCCATCGGCCGGTCGGGCACCATATAGCCCAGGCTCTCAAAATAATAGGTGGGAGACTCGACGCCGGTCTGTGGCAGCCGGACCCGCTCCTTGCGCCGGTGAATGCGGAACATAGCCGACGCATCGCTCTCAAAGAAATACGAGAGATCCTTGGAAAAAACCATGGCGATGCGCGCCAGGTTGCGCAGCGTGGGCACCACGCGGCCGGTCTCAAGCTGTGAAAGGAAGCTGGCGGAAAGGCCGGTGAGCTTGCCCAACTCCACCAGACCCATTGATTTCTTCAGGCGCAACCGCCGGATACGGTCGCCGAGGCGCTTGTCCGCGATAACCCGCGCCGTGGTTTCGGCATCCACCTGCGACATTTGCGTCTCTTCGCTGCGCACTGCCGGCGATTCGCCCATTTGCCCTCCAACCAGCGCGCTTATCAGGAGCGCTCCAGGATTATGTTGCGCCTATCAAAAACAATTCCCATGCTACCAACACTGCATCGCCGCTGCAAGCACCTGTCTTTCTTATGAGAAAATCAGAGCTTGCGGACGCATTCCAACTTTCGCTTGCTGGTGGTCCGACTTGGGGCCATGGGCGATATACTGCACGCGCTGCCGGCGGTGACCGCGCTGCGGATTGCCCATCCCGGCTGGCAGATCGAATGGGCCGTCGAGCCACGCTGGCAGGCTCTGCTGACGTCTGACTCCGCGCCACCTCCCACCCCTAGAACCCCCTCTCAACCGCTGATCGACCGCTTCCACTTCGCCGCTACCAAAGCCTGGCGCAAGGCTCCGTTGAGCCGCCAGACCCGCGCCGAGTTCTTCGCTCTGCGCGCGGCGCTCAGGGCCGCTGAATATGATGCGGTCATCGACCTGCAAGGTTCGCTGCGTTCGGCGCTGATTGCCAGCCTAGCCGGATGCCGCCGCCTGATTGGCGAAGAAAATCCGCGTGAGCGACCGGCGCGCTGGCTCTTCACCGAGCGCGTGCCCACGCGCGGCGCACATGTGATCGAACAGGATCTGGAGCTGGTCTCGGTAATCGCCGGAGACAACCTCCAGCCCGTTCTGCCTTGGCTGCCCGTCAACCCCGCAGCCGAAGCCTGGGCCGACTCCGTTCTGACCTTCGGTAGCCCGCCCGCCGTGCTCATCAATCCTGGCGCGGGCTGGGGCGCCAAGCGCTGGCCGCCCGAGCGCTACGCCGCCGTGGCGCAAGGGCTGATTGAGCGCGGCTGCCGCGTGCTGGTCAATGCTGGCCCTGGCGAAGAACCGCTGGCCGAATCAATGTCCGCCAGACTCACGGCGCGGCAACCCCGCTCAACTGCTCGCTCGCCCAACTGATCGCCCTCACCCGCCGCATAGCGCTGGCTATCGCCGGAGACACTGGCCCTCTGCATCTTGCCTGCGCCTTGGGCAAGCCGGTCGTCGGCATCTACGGACCCACCGATCCCAGCCGCAACGGCCCCTTCGGAACTCGCTTCACTGTCCTGCGCAGCCCTGTAAGCCGCCGCGATCACTCCCGCTACGAAGCCCCTGAAGCAGGCCTTCTCACCATCCATCCGGATGAAGTCCTGCGCGCCGCCGCCGCCTTGCTTTATCCTGAAAGAGCCTCCGAAGCCAGCCAATGACACAGCCCGCGCAGCTACAACCCGACTGGATCGTCCGCTGGCAAAAGATTGCCCGCCGTATCCGCGTGCCGCTGGGCTTTCTGGCCGGCGTACTTTATCTCTTTGAATTGCTCCGCCATGCGCCTCACCCAGCCGCCGTCGCCTGGAGTCTGGCGCTGGTTCTGCCCGGAGTTTGGCTGCGTGCCTATGCCTCCGGCACTGTGAAGAAGAATCGCGAGTTGGCAATTACCGGCCCTTATGCGTACACTCGCAATCCGCTCTATCTTGGCTCAATGCTGATCGCCGCGGGCTTTGCCGTGGCCTTGCTCAGTTGGCCCATGGCGCTGGTGCTGGCCGTGATCTTTGTCGTCATCTATGTGCCGGTAATCGCCGGCGAGGAGCGCTTTCTCCGCGCCGCCTTCCCCTGCTTCGATGACTACTGCCGCCAGGTTCCCCGGCTGATTCCCCGTTTGACCCCGGCCCGCCCTGCCGGTGCCGAAACCACCCCCAGCGCAGAAGCGGGCAGTTTTTCCTTTATGCTCTATCTCCAGCACCGCGAGTACAATGCAGGAGTAGGGGCTGCGCTGCTCTACCTCAGCCTTCTCCTGCTGCGGCCGCTGCTGGCCGCCAGGGGTTATCTGCCGCATTGAGCGGCTATCATTTGTGTATGCAACAATTAAAGGAGCCACCCCCGCCGGTGAAGACGCGCACACTCGCACAAGCAATCTTTGGCGCACTCGGCTTGGCACTCATGGCCACTGCGGCGCACTCCCAGCAGACGCCCCCTTTGGCTCCGCCTCGCCCCGGCTTCAGCTTTCCTGCCAAGCAGACCCTCACCTATCAGGTGGACTGGCGTGTCTTCCCCGCTGGAACCGCCGTGGTGCGCTTTGAGGCCGATGGCCCGCGTGAGAACCTGACCGTCAGCGCCGACTCCATCGGCGCCATCAATCTGGTCTATCACCTCAGCGACCGCTTCCAGTCCAGCTTTGACCGCGACAAAGGCTGCACAGACGACTTCAACAAGCAGACCGTCGAGGGCCGCCGCCAGGTGACTTCGACCCTCCATTTGGACTACACCCAGGGCCGCTCCGTCTTCAACGAAAAAAATCTGGTCAGCGGGCAGGCCAAGCACGTAGAGTCCTCCGTCCCCAACTGCGTCACCGATCTGCTTACGGGCGTCTACTACGCCTCGTCGCAGCCCATCGCGCTCGGCCATAACTTTGTAATCCCCGTCTTTGACGCCATGCACATTGTGCCGGTGACCATGAAGGTTGAGGGCCGCGAAGAGATCAAAACTCCGCTCGGCACCTTCAAGACCCTGCGCGTCCAGCCCATCGCTTCCAGCGGCGTGGTCAAGAATCGCGGCAATATCTGGATCTGGTACACCGACGACGAACGCCACCTGCCTGTCCAGATGCGCGCCCGCTCCTTCTGGGGAACCATCACCTTCCGGCTCATCGGCAATGAAAACAAGTAGACGCTGGCCGGCCACAGAACTTTGATCGCTTCCAAATGCCGCGGAATACTGAATCGAAGCCTCTGCCTTGGAACGGCACACCTTCCCAGCCTGCGGAAGAACTCCATAAAGAGTCCAGAAGCGTCAGAGCACGACTTCATTCGCTCAGCTAAAACCCATAGAATGAAGATTGTCTTTAGCCCATACGGAATGTTTTCTGGAATCTGCGCTCAAATTCAGCACTTGCAAAAATCAACTTCAATCCTGAAACGAATCTCCATGCTTTTCCGCTATCTCTTCAGAACATTCAAAGCCTCCCATTTCAGTTGGCTTCACAAAAAACTGGAAATCGAGCGTTTTATAAGACATAAATCGTGCTACTATTTCTTGCAATGCCGCTCTTGAAGTGGTGAATGGATTAGCTGACTGTTCCACTTGTAACGCTTTCCCCCGTTAACTCACTATCGACTGAAATCAGCACTAGCCGGAGTTGAACGTTTTTTGGAGGACGCACGTGAAATGTTCCCCTGTTTGGTTGATCCTTCTGATCCTTGCCACGGCTTCTACTCTGGCCGCCCAGTCGCCCTCCTCAACAGCGACCCCAAAGCCCGCCAAACTTACAGCCGCCCAGATTGCCAAGAATCAGGCTGCCGCCAAAAAAGCCGCTAAAAAAGCCGAAGTTCACCTTAAGCCGTTATCATCCATCGCCTTTGGCGGCGGAATCTCGCTGATGGGTGTCAACCTCCAGGCCTCCACCAATCTGAACCGCTATCTGAACCTGCGCGGCACCGGCAACTTCTTTAATTACACAGACAGCAATATCTCCACCAACGGCTTCAATTTGAACGGCAAGGTGAACTTCGCCACGGCGGGCGCCTCGCTGGACATCTTTCCCTTCCCCAACCACGGCCTGCGCGTAAGCCCCGGTGTGATCTTCTATAACCAGAATGGAATCTCGGCTACTGCCACTCCCCAACCCGATAAATCCTTTTCTCTGAATGGTTATGATTACTATCCAGACGCGGCAACAGAAGCAACAGATCCATTCCAGGTAAACGCCAATCTGGCTCTGAACACCAATAAAGAGGCCTTTACGCTGACCACCGGCTGGGGCAACGTAATTCCCCGCAGGCATCAGGATCAGGTCTTTTCGCATCTCACCTTCCCGTTTGAGATTGGCGCGGCCTTCACCGGCGTGCCCACGATCAATATGCAACTGCAGGGCAATGCCTGCAATTCAATGGGCGCGAACTGCGTGAATATGGCTACCGATCCCACTGCGCAAAGCAATCTGAATGCCCAGCTTGCCAAGTGGAGAAGCGATCTGAATCCCCTCAAGGTCTACCCCATCTTCTCCTTCGGAGTCTCTTACTCCTTCAACATCAAGCCGCCTCAGTAGTGGCACATAAAGCTGAAAAAGCTGCCCCCCGCATCGGGGGCAGCTTTTTTGTATGAATGTAGCGCCGACCTCCCGGTCGGCTGTAGCGCGGACGTCCTCGTCCGCGCTTGTCCAGAAGCATTGATCCTGTCTTGCAGTTTCCGCGCACCAGCGCTATGCCTATTTGCGTAGAGACGGCGTGGACCGGGAGGTCCGCGCGACAGCCGGCCGGGAGGCCGGCGCTACTCTGTTCTATCCCAGCAACTCCCCGACAATCACGGCCGCCGCAGCCAGCGCCGTATCGATCTGCGCCTGATCTTTGCCGCCGGCTTCAGCAATATCCGGCTTGCCGCCACCCGCGCCGCCCACCAGTTTGGCCACCGCGCCCACCAGCTTCCCTGCCTGAATCCGCTTGATCAGCCCCGGCGTCACGCCGGCAATCAGTGCGACCTTGCCCTCTGGCTGCGCCGAGGCCAGCACCACCACTCCCTCGCCCAGCTTCTGCTTCAGATTGTCCACGAGGGTCCGCAACTGCCCGCGCTCCAGTGCGTCGGCCCGCAGCGTGACCAGCTTGATGCCCTTGACCTCGACGGCCCGCGCGAGCGCCTCATCCAGCGCCCCGGCCGCTGACTTCATCCGCGCCTCTTCCAACTCGCGGCGCAACTGCTTCATCTCGTCTTCCTGCGCGGCGAGCTTTTTGCGGAAGGCCTCCGGCAGATTCTCCACCGAGGGAACCAGTTGCGCGGCAATCTGCGAGACAGCGTAGTCCTGGCGGAAGGCAGCCAGCGAGCCAAAGCCGGTGATCGCCTCCAGCCGCCGCACGCCCGACGAAACCGAGCCTTCACTCAGAATCTTGATGAGGCCGATCTCGCCCGTGGCTGTGGTGTGCGTGCCGCCGCAGAGTTCGGTTGAAAAGCCATCGGAGAGCTTGACAACGCGCACCTTGTCGCCGTACTTCTCGCCGAAGAGCGCCATCGCGTGGTACTCGTTGACCGCCACGTCGATCGGCACATCTTCTAGGGTTTCGACGCGCGCGTTGGCCAGCACCTCACGATTCACGATCGACTCAATCTCTTCCAGCTCCTCGTCGGCCACCTGCGCAAAGTGCGAAAAATCGAAGCGCAGCCGCTCGGGATGCACCGACGAACCAGCCTGCTTCACGTGTGTGCCGAGAACCTGCCGCAGCGCCGCGTGCAGCAAGTGCGTGCCGGTATGGTTGCGGCGGATCGCGTTGCGCCTCTCGCCATCCACCACGGTCCTAACAAGATCGCCGACCGCAAGGTCCTCTTTCAGCAGTGCCTTGTGCGCGCGGACGCCCTGCACCGGCAGCACGCAGCCCTGAATCTCGGCGACCGTCGTATTTCCATCCGCCGAAGTAAACCAACCCGTGTCGCCCGTCTGTCCGCCGGAGTCGCCGTAAAAGCTCGTCTGATCCAGCACAACCTCGACCAGATCGCCCGCCGCCGCCGCCGGAACGCCCACGCCGTCCTTGACGATGGCGAGGACTTGAGCGCCGGCGGCGGTGAGGGATTTGTAGCCGAGGAAGTCGGTCTTGGCGAGTTCGCGGTAGGCTGGACTCGCCGTCTTTTGGCTCCCGCCCTTCCAGGATGCGCGTGCGCGGGCTTGCTCTTCGGCGCGTGCGGCTTCGAAACCAACGCTATCAAACTGAATGCCCTCATCTCTACATACATCCTCGATAAAGTCGGAGGGCAAACCAAATGTTTCGTACAGATGGAAAGCTCGCTCGCCAGTGAATTTTGACTCTCTTAGGGCATCTTCAATCATCATCGCTGCAACTGCTCCAATCGGCGCATTGGCTTTCGCTGCGGATGAGATCAATAGACTACGCAAGTCGTTTCTGGACAAATTGCGAACGTCTGAAAGTACTTCTTTAGCGGACTCAAAAGCTAACCGAGCTTGGCTTTCATCCTTGAAGTGGTTCAGGTAGAACCGCAGCGAATCTGGGTCTTCTGAGATGGCTTCGACAAGCTTGTTTAGACCCGCTTTCAGTACGCGGTCAAACTGCTTCTCTTCCGCCTCAACCACCTTGGCCACGCGAGCCGCAGAATCGACTAACTCCGGATAAGCCCCCTGCATCAAATCGCGCACCGCATAAACCATCTGATAGAGAAACGGTTTCTCCTGCCCCAGCAGCCGTCCATGCCGAATCCCGCGCCGCAGAATCTTCCTCAGCACATACCCGCGCCCTTCATTCGAAGGCAACACGCCGTCGTTAATCAGAAAAGTAGCCGCACGAGCATGGTCGGAGATGATACGCAAGCTGGCGTTGGCGATGAGGGCTTCAATTCCCTCAGGGGCTAAAGCCCCATTTTCTTTGGTGTCGATTTCGTACGGGCTAAAGCCCGTACCCTTCAAGCCGGTTAGTTCGGCTGCTCTTTGGATGAGCGGCGTGAAGAGGTCTGTCTCGAAGTTGGAAACCTTGCCTTGGAGTACGGCGGCGAGGCGTTCTAATCCTGCGCCGGTATCGATCGACGGCTTGGGCAGCGGGGTCAGTTTATATGTCACACGCGGAGCTGCACTCCCTGGTCCCTGGTCCCTAGTCCCTGGTCCCTGGTCCACGGACCGGTCAAACTGCATGAAGACCAGATTCCAAATCTCCACGTAGCGCGCGTCGTCCTGGCCGAAGGGCTTGTCCACTCCCGGCGTCTCGGCGGCATCGAGGCCCATGTCATAAAAAATCTCCGAGCACGGCCCGCACGGCCCGGTCTCGCCCATCTGCCAGAAGTTATCCTTCAGCCCGTACTCCCGGATACGCTCCTTGGGCACGCCCGCCTCAATCCAATAGCCCTCGGCCTCATCGTCGCGCGGCACGCCATTGGCCGGGTCGCCCTCAAAGATCGTCACGTAGAGCTTGTCTTTGGAAATCCCGAACCACTCCGGGCTGGTGACCAGTTCCCACGCAAAGGCAATCGCGTCCTTCTTGAAGTAATCGCCAAAGGAAAAATTCCCCAGCATCTCAAAGAAGGTATGATGCCGCCGCGTGAAGCCGACATTCTCCAGGTCGTTGTGCTTGCCCCCGGCGCGCACGCATTTTTGCGAGGTCGTCGCCCGCGAGTATTCGCGCTTCTCGGCCCCCAGAAAAACGTCCTTGAACTGGTTCATCCCAGCGTTCGTAAACAAAAGCGTGGGATCGTTGGCGGGCACCAGCGAGGAAGAATGCACCTGCCGGTGCCCCTTCGACTCAAAAAAGCGCAGAAATGCGGAGCGGATTTCGTTTCCAGAGCGGATTTCCATGGCATATTCAGTGTAATTGGCAGCGGGGAGAACCGCGAAACCAGGCTGAAGAATGAGCATCCTCACGCAAGCCGCCGGGCACCCGGAGACGGTTGGCGGCCTTGCCGATCTTCACCGGCGCTTGAGCAATCGCAACTCTGCATTTTGCGGCCTGTTTTCGTCCATATGCTACCCTGAACTCAGGTTAGTCTGCTGGGAAGGGACCGGCCAATTGGAGGCGGTCTACCCGCTCGCCCTCCCTATTTACTGTGAAACTGTGAGACTGTGAAGAAACCATCCCCTCATGGAATTGCCCTGACGGCTGGCCGCGGGCCAAGCTCTGTGCTGAATGGCAGACAATGAAGATACGAGTCATAGGCGGTGGATTGGCAGGTCCGGAGGCGGCGCTGACGGCGGCGCGGCTTGGCTGCGCGGTCGATCTTTATGAGATGCGCGCGATGGTGGACGGCAAGCCTCGGCTGACTCCGGCTCACCAGACTACGAACTTCGGCGAGCTGGTCTGCTCCAACTCACTCAAGAGCGAATCACCCAACACCGCGCCCTGGCAACTGAAGCAGGAGCTGCGGCGGGCTGCTTCCGCTCTGTTGCGTATTGCGGATGAATCCGCCGTGCCGGCCGGTCATGCGCTGGCAGTCGATCGCGTCGAGTTTTCGCGGCGCATCTCCGAGGCCATTGCCGCCGAGCCAAAGATTCACGTGATCCGCGAAGAGGTGACGCGGTTGCACACAGAGGACCCGGAGTATGCGCTGACGATTCTGGCCACCGGCCCGCTGACCTCGGAGGCGCTGAGCAAAGAACTCGAGCGCATCACCGGCTCCGGCCATCTGGCCTTTTATGACTCGATCTCGCCGATTGTCGAGGCGGACTCTATCGACATGGAGCGGGTCTACTTTGCCGCCCGCTGGGATAAAGGGACGGCCGATTACATCAATTGCCCGATGGATCGCGCGGAGTTTGACTGCTTTTTGGATGCGCTGCTGACGGCCGAGGCCGCTGAGACCAGGGAATGGGAGGCGGCCGATTACTTTGAGGGCTGTCTGCCGATTGAAATCCTTGCCCGGCGTGGGCGCGACACACTGCGCTTTGGCCCGATGAAGCCGGTGGGACTGCGCGATCCGCGCACCGGGCGCACGCCGTGGGCCGTGGTGCAACTGCGCAAAGAGAATCTGCGCGCGGATAGTTATAACCTGGTCGGCTTTCAGAATCACTTGAAGTTTGGCGAGCAGGCGCGCGTGCTGCGATTGATCCCAGGTTTGGAGAATGCGCGCTTCCTTCGCTACGGGCAGATTCATCGCAATACATACGTCTGCGCTCCCGCGCTGCTCGATGAGACCCTCCGGCTGAAGAGCGCTCCGCGGATTCTGATCGCCGGGCAGTTATCCGGCGTCGAGGGGTACACGGAGTCCATTGCGACCGGATTGCTGGCTGGGATTTATGCGGCTGCACTCGCGCGCGGCGAAGAGGCAACGCCCGCGCCGCGAAGCAGCGCGCTTGGCTCGCTGGTGCATTACATTACTCATGCCGAGGCCAAGAGCTTTCAGCCGGCGAATATGACCTTTGACCTGCTGGAGCCGCTGGAAGAGGAACTGCGTAAAAAGACTCGCGACAAGAAGGAGCGCCACCGTATCCAGTGCGAGCGGGCGCTGACGGCCTTTGATGCGTGGCAGGCGAAGAGGTAGAGACGCAACCGTTTCAACCGCGCGGCAGGCGGCCTGCATTCGCGGCCTCGCGTTTCTGCGCCCGCCAGCGCTCGCCGAGCCACGCCAGATAACCCAGTTGAATAGCCCAGGTAATCGCGTAGGCGGCAACTAAAAACTGGTGGTCGAGAACCGCTCTGGTATCCATCTTTTACTCGATTGGGTATGTTTCCCTTCAGTTAAAGGATTTCGTCCAGGGCCGCCTGCGCCTGTCGGCGGCAATCTTCTGGTGCTGCCGCTCCACGCGAAGCGCAGCGCAAGGATCAGCACTCCCCAGGCCATCCAGGCCAGCATATTCCACAAGAGGCGTGCAGCATGATCGGGTCCATGCCGAGCGCCTTCACCGCCGCCGAAGACCGGCGCCGGATGCTGCGTGCGCCACCAGCGATTGGCCATGTAAACGATGGGTACGTCGAGCGCGCCGAAGATGCCCAGCACGGCGGCCAGCGTCTGCATCTGCGGTCCCGCGGCAAAGCGGCGCAAAAGCAGGTAGCTGACATAGATCAGCCACAGAACAAGGGTGGTGGTCAGGCGCGCATCCCAGGTCCACCAGATGCCCCAGGCGCGCCGTCCCCAAAGAGGGCCCGTGGTGAGGTCAACGGTGCAGAAGACGACGCCCACTTCGGCTCCGGCAAGTGCCAGGCGTCCGCGATCTGCGCCCGCTCCGGACGTGCGGCTAAAAGAGAGAAATCCAATAGAGCCGGCGAAAGCTAACGCAAAGAATGCGAACGCCACCGCGAACAAAGGCACCTGATAATAAATAATGCGAAAGATTTCGCCCTGCATCGCGTCGGTTGGAAGCCACATAGATGGCCTGATAATAGCCCCAGAGCAAGAGGGCAACAGTGACAGCAGCGTAAAGGCCAAAGGCGAATTTCTTCATGGGGTCTCAATTCACAGCCGGCATTCCGCCGGGTGGCAATCCATCCAATAGCGGACGATTCCAGTGTACAAGGGCAGCGGCAAATCCGGCTCATCCAAATCAACAGGAAGAATTGCGTCAAGCGATGGCCTGATCGTGTGGGCAGGTTGCGCTGTTTCATCTCGCGCATTAACGGCGAGAGATGAAACAGCGCAACCTGCCCACACGATCAGGCCATCACTTGACGCAATTCTTCCTGTTGATTTGGATGAGCCGGATTTGCCGCTGCCCTTGTACACTGGAATCGTCCGCTATTGGATGGATTGCCACCCGGCGGAATGCCGGCTGTGAATTGAGACCCCATGAAGAAATTCGCCTTTGGCCTTTACGCTGCTGTCACTGTTGCCCTCTTGCTCTGGGGCTATTATCAGGCCATCTATGTGGCTCCAACCGACGCCATGCAGGGCGAGATCTTTCGCATCATCTTCTACCATGTGCCTTCGTTCGCGGCGGCGTTCACCTTCTTTTCTGTCAGCTTTCTCGGCTCCATCGGATTCCTGTCTTTTAGCCGCAGCCGTCCGGAGTGGGCGCAGATCGCCGACGCCTGGGCGCTGGCCGGAGCCGAGGTAGGCGTCGTCTTCTGCACCGTTGGTCTCACCACTGGCCCTCTTTGGGGCCGTCGCGCCTGGGGCATCTGGTGGACCTGGGATGCGCGCCTGACCACCACCCTCGTGCTCTGGCTGATCTACGTCAGTTACCTGCTTCTGCGCCGCTTTGCCGCTGGACCGCAGATGCAGACGCTGGCCGCTGTGCTGGGCATCTTCGGTGCGCTCGACGTACCCATTGTTTATATGGCCAATCGCTGGTGGCGCACGCAGCATCCTGCGCCGGTCTTTGGCGGCGGTGAAGGCGCCGGCATGGACCCGAGCATGCTACACCCATTCTTGTGGAATTTGCTTGCCTGGATGGCTTGGGGAGTGCTGATCCTTGCGCTGCGCTTCCATCTCGAGCGCAAGCAGCAGAAGATTGCCGCCGACGATGCGCAGGCGGCCATGGATGCAATCCTTTAACTGCAGGGAAACCATACCCAATCGAGGTGAAAGATGGATGCCAGAGCCGTTCTCGACCACCAGTTTTTAGTTGCCGCCTACTCGATCACCTGGGCTATTCAACTGGGTTACCTGGCCTGGATGGGCCTGCGCTGGCGGGCGCAAAAACGCCAGGCCGCGAATGCAGGCCGCCTGCCGCGCGGTTGAAACGGTTGCGTCTCTACCTCTTCGCCTGCCACGCATCAAAGGCCGTCAGCGCCCGCTCGCACTGGATACGGTGGCGCTCCTTCTTGTCGCGAGTCTTTTTACGCAGTTCCTCTTCCAGCGGCTCCAGCAGGTCAAAGGTCATATTCGCCGGCTGAAAGCTCTTGGCCTCGGCATGAGTAATGTAATGCACCAGCGAGCCAAGCGCGCTGCTTCGCGGCGCGGGCGTTGCCTCTTCGCCGCGCGCGAGTGCAGCCGCATAAATCCCAGCCAGCAATCCGGTCGCAATGGACTCCGTGTACCCCTCGACGCCGGATAACTGCCCGGCGATCAGAATCCGCGGAGCGCTCTTCAGCCGGAGGGTCTCATCGAGCAGCGCGGGAGCGCAGACGTATGTATTGCGATGAATCTGCCCGTAGCGAAGGAAGCGCGCATTCTCCAAACCTGGGATCAATCGCAGCACGCGCGCCTGCTCGCCAAACTTCAAGTGATTCTGAAAGCCGACCAGGTTATAACTATCCGCGCGCAGATTCTCTTTGCGCAGTTGCACCACGGCCCACGGCGTGCGCCCGGTGCGCGGATCGCGCAGTCCCACCGGCTTCATCGGGCCAAAGCGCAGTGTGTCGCGCCCACGCCGGGCAAGGATTTCAATCGGCAGACAGCCCTCAAAGTAATCGGCCGTCTCCCATTCCCTGGTCTCAGCGGCCTCGGCCGTCAGCAGCGCATCCAAAAAGCAGTCAAACTCCGCGCGATCCATCGGGCAATTGATGTAATCGGCCGTCCCTTTATCCCAGCGGGCGGCAAAGTAGACCCGCTCCATGTCGATAGAGTCCGCCTCGACAATCGGCGAGATCGAGTCATAAAAGGCCAGATGGCCGGAGCCGGTGATGCGCTCGAGTTCTTTGCTCAGCGCCTCCGAGGTCAGCGGGCCGGTGGCCAGAATCGTCAGCGCATACTCCGGGTCCTCTGTGTGCAACCGCGTCACCTCTTCGCGGATCACGTGAATCTTTGGCTCGGCGGCAATGGCCTCGGAGATGCGCCGCGAAAACTCGACGCGATCGACTGCCAGCGCATGACCGGCCGGCACGGCGGATTCATCCGCAATACGCAACAGAGCGGAAGCAGCCCGCCGCAGCTCCTGCTTCAGTTGCCAGGGCGCGGTGTTGGGTGATTCGCTCTTGAGTGAGTTGGAGCAGACCAGCTCGCCGAAGTTCGTAGTCTGGTGAGCCGGAGTCAGCCGAGGCTTGCCGTCCACCATCGCGCGCATCTCATAAAGATCGACCGCGCAGCCAAGCCGCGCCGCCGTCAGCGCCGCCTCCGGACCTGCCAATCCACCGCCTATGACTCGTATCTTCATTGTCTGCCATTCAGCACAGAGCTTGGCCCGCGGCCAGCCGTCAGGGCAATTCCATGAGGGGATGGTTTCTTCACAGTCTCACAGTTTCACAGTAAATAGGGAGGGCGAGCGGGTAGACCGCCTCCAATTGGCCGGTCCCTTCCCAGCAGACTAACCTGAGTTCAGGGTAGCATATGGACGAAAACAGGCCGCAAAATGCAGAGTTGCGATTGCTCAAGCGCCGGTGAAGATCGGCAAGGCCGCCAACCGTCTCCGGGTGCCCGGCGGCTTGCGTGAGGATGCTCATTCTTCAGCCTGGTTTCGCGGTTCTCCCCGCTGCCAATTACACTGAATATGCCATGGAAATCCGCTCTGGAAACGAAATCCGCTCCGCATTTCTGCGCTTTTTTGAGTCGAAGGGGCACCGGCAGGTGCATTCTTCCTCGCTGGTGCCCGCCAACGATCCCACGCTTTTGTTTACGAACGCTGGGATGAACCAGTTCAAGGACGTTTTTCTGGGGGCCGAGAAGCGCGAATACTCGCGGGCGACGACCTCGCAAAAATGCGTGCGCGCCGGGGGCAAGCACAACGACCTGGAGAATGTCGGCTTCACGCGGCGGCATCATACCTTCTTTGAGATGCTGGGGAATTTCTCCTTTGGCGATTACTTCAAAAAGGACGCGATTGCCTTTGCCTGGGAACTGGTCACCAGCCCGGAGTGGTTCGGGATTTCCAAAGACAAGCTCTACGTGACGATCTTTGAGGGCGACCCGGCCAATGGCGTGCCGCGCGACGATGAGGCCGAGGGCTATTGGATTGAGGCGGGCGTGCCCAAGGAGCGTATCCGGGAGTACGGGCTCAAGGATAATTTCTGGCAGATGGGCGAGACCGGGCCGTGCGGGCCGTGCTCGGAGATTTTCTATGACATGGGCCTCGAAGCCGCCGAGACGCCGGGAGTGGACAAGCCCTTCGGCCAGGACGACGCCCGCTACGTGGAGATTTGGAATCTGGTCTTCATGCAGTTTGACCGGTCCGTGGACCAGGGACCAGGGACTAGGGACCAGGGACCAGGGAGTGCAGCTCCGCGTGTGACATATAAACTGACCCCGCTGCCCAAGCCGTCGATCGATACCGGCGCAGGATTAGAACGCCTCGCCGCCGTACTCCAAGGCAAAGTCTCCAACTTCGAGACAGACCTCTTCACGCCGCTCATCCAAAGAGCAGCCGAACTAACCGGCTTGAAGGGTACGGGCTTTAGCCCGTACGAAATCGACACCAAAGAAAATGGGGCTTTAGCCCCTGAGGGAATTGAAGCCCTCATCGCCAACGCCAGCTTGCGTATCATCTCCGACCATGCCCGTGCGGCTACTTTTCTGATTAACGACGGCGTGCTGCCTTCGAATGAAGGGCGCGGGTATGTGCTGAGGAAAATTCTGCGGCGCGGGATTCGGCATGGACGGCTGCTGGGGCAGGAGCAACCGTTCCTCTATCAGATGGTTTATGCGGTCCGCGATTTGATGCAGGGGGCTTATCCGGAGTTAGTCGATTCTGCGGCTCGCGTGGCCAAAGTGGTTGAGGCAGAAGAGAAGCAATTTGACCGCGTTCTGAAAGCGGGTCTAAACAAGCTTGTCGAAGCCATCTCAGAAGACCCAGATTCGCTGCGGTTCTACCTGAACCACTTCAAGGATGAAAGCCAAGCTCGGTTAGCTTTTGAGTCCGCTAAAGAAGTACTTTCAGACGTTCGCAATTTGTCCAGAAACGACTTGCGTAGTCTATTGATCTCATCCGCAGCGAAAGCCAATGCGCCGATTGGAGCAGTTGCAGCGATGATGATCGAAGATGCCCTAAGAGAGTCAAAATTCACTGGCGAGCAAGCTTTCCATCTGTACGAAACATTTGGTTTGCCCTCCGACTTTATGGAGGATGCTGCAGAGATGCGGGCATTCAGTTTGATAGCGTTGGTTTCGAAGCCGCACGCGCCGAAGAGCAAGCCCGCGCACGCGCATCCTGGAAGGGCGGGAGCCAAAAATCCGCGAGCCCAGCCTACCGCGAACTCGCCAAGACCGACTTCCTCGGCTACAAATCCCTCACCGCCGCCGGCGCCGAAGTCCTCGCCATCGTCAAGGACGGTGTGGGCGTTCCCGCGGCCGAGGCAGGCGATCTGGTCGAAGTCGTCCTCGACCAGACCAGCTTCTACGGCGACTCCGGCGGCCAGACCGGCGATACTGGCTGGTTCACCTCCGCCGACGGCAACACCACTGTCGCCGAGATTCAGGGCTGCGTGCTGCCGGTCCAAGGCGTCCGCGCCCACAAGGCTCTGCTCAAGCAGGACCTTGCGGTCGGCGACCTTGTTAGGACCGTGGTCGATGCAGAGCGGCGCAACGCGATCCGCCGGAATCATACCGGCACGCACTTGCTGCACGCGGCGCTGCGGCAGGTTCTGGGCACGCACGTGAAGCAGGCTGGTTCGTCGGTGCATCCCGAGCGGCTGCGCTTCGATTTTTCGCACTTTGCGCAGGTGGCCGACGAGGAGCTGGAAGAGATTGAGTCGATTGTGAACCGCGAGGTGCTGGCCAACGCGCGCGTCGAGACCCTGGAAGACGTGCCGATCGACGTGGCGGTCAACGAGTACCACGCGATGGCGCTCTTCGGCGAAAAGTACGGCGACAAGGTGCGCGTGGTCAAGCTCTCCGACGGCTTTTCCACCGAATTCTGTGGCGGCACGCACACCGCCGCCACCGGCGAGATCGGCCTCATCAAGATTATGAGCGAAGGCTCGGTTTCCTCCGGCGTCCGCCGGCTGGAGGCGATCACGGGCTTTGGCTCGCTCGCGCCTTCCGCCAGGACTACGAGGTGGCGCAGATTGCCGCGCAACTGGTTCCCTCGGTGGAGAATCTTCCCGAAGCCTTCCGCGGAGCTCGCCCAGCAGGAAGACGAAATGAAGCGCCTGCGCCGCGAGTTGGAAGAGGCGCGCATGAAGTCCGCCGCCGGGGCGCTGGACGAGGCGCTCAGCCGCGCCGTCGAGGTCAAGGGCATTCGGCTTGTCACGCTGCGGGCCGACTCGCTGGAGCGCGGGCAGTTGCGGACGCTCGTGGACAACCTCAAGCAGAAGCTGGGCGAGGGCGTCGTTGTGCTGGCCTCGGCGCAACCCGACGCCAAGGTCGCGCTGATCGCCGGAGTGACGCCGGGACTGACCAAGCGGATTCAGGCGGGGAAGCTGGTGGGCGCGGTCGCCAAACTGGTCGGCGGCTCGGGCGGCGGCAAGCCGGAGATCGCCGAGGCCGGCGGCAAGGATCAGTCGCAGATCGATGCGGCGCTGGCTGCGGCGGCCGGGATTGTTGGGGAGCTGTTGGGTTAGAGCAGAGTAGCGCCGGCCTCCAGGCCGGCTGTCGCGTGGACCTCCCGGTCCACGCCGACCTCTACTCCAATAGGCATAGCGCTGGTGCGCGGAAACTGTAAGACAGGATCAATGCTTCTGAACAAGCGCGGACGAGGACGTCCGCGCTACACCCGACCGGGAGTCGGCGCTACATCATACAAAAAAGCTGCCTCCGATGCGGGGGCAGCTTTTTCAGCTTTATGTGCCACTACTGGGCGGCCTGACGTTGAAGGAGTAGGAGACGCCGAAGGAGAAGATGGGGTAGACCTTCAGCGGGATTCAGGTCCGATCTCCACTTGTTGAGCTGCGCATTCAGATCGTTTTGCGCCGTGGGATCGGTGGCCATGTTGACGCAGGAGGCGCCGTTGTGCCGCATCGCTGATTGCAGGCAATGCCCTCAGACTCATATTGATTGTGGGAGCGCCGGTGAAGGCCGCGCCGATCTCGAAGGGGAAGGTCAGATGCGAGGAGAGCTGATCCTGTGCTGCGGGGAATCATGTTGCCCCAGCCGGTGGTCAGCGTAAAGGCCTGCTGGATGGGTGTTCAGGCCCAGATTCGCGGTCACGTTGAACGGAGTTGCTGTGCCGCGTCGATAGTAATCCTGCTGGTTCAGAGTTAATGATTTACCGGGCTGGGGCGTGGCGGTGGCCGAGATGTTGTTCTGGTTGTAGAAGAGCATGCCGGGGCTGACGCGAAAGCCAGACCGGGGAAGGGAAAATGTCCAGCGAGACGCCGGCCGTGGCCATATTCACCTTGCCGGTCAGATTGAAGCCGTTGGTGGAGATATTGTTGGCGGTGTAATTGAAGAAGTTGCCGCTGGCGCGCAGGTTCAGATAGCGGTTGAGGTTGGTGGAGGCCTGCATGTTGACGCCCATCAGCGACATTCCGCCGCCGAAGGCGATGGAGAGAAGGGCTTGAGGTGAGCTTCGCCTTTTTTGGCCTTCTTGGCGGCACCGCTCCTGGCTCTGGGCCGTTTGCACGGCGGGCTTGGGTGTGGCCGGGGTAGTCTGATTGAGCGGCCAGGGAAGAGGCCGCGGCGAGAATCAGAAGAGACAGCAATACAGGGGAACATTTCACGTGCGTGCCTCCAAAAAGCACAACAGGTCCGGCAAAAGCTCATCTCGGTTCATAGTGAACAAAGTCGGGAAAGTGTTACAAAAGCAACCAGATCAGCCAAAAGAGTGACACCCCTTCGAGAGAGGCATTCGAAGGAATAGTAGCACGAGTATGCGAAAACCTCGCGAAACGCATAAATTGATACTTTATATGAAATTTATTTTTAAATAGGGAAAAGTTTTTCGCGGATTGAAAAGCCAAAAAACGGACCGCCCTATTTGTTTTCGTTGCCGATGAGGCGGAAGGTGATGGTTCCCCAGAAGGAGCGGGCGCGCATCTGCACGGGCAGGTGGCGTTCATCGTCGGTGTACCAGATCCAGATGTTGCCGCGATTCTTGACCACGCCGCTGGCGGCGGTGGGCTGCACGCGCAGGGTCTTGAATGTGCCGAGGGGCGTTTTGATCTCTTCGCGCCCTTCGACCTTCATCGTTACGGGCACCACGTGCATCGCGTCGACGACCGGAATCACAAAGTTGTGGCCTAGCTCGATGGGCTGCGACGCGGCGTAAAAGACGCCGGTGAGCAGGTCGGTAAGGCAGCCAGACGGGCGATTCCACGTGCTTGGTTTGCCCGGTGACCAGATTCTTTTCGTTGAGGATGGAGCGGCTCTGGGTGTAGTCCAGATGCAGAGTCGAGGTCATCTGGCGGCGGCCTTCGACGGTCTGCTTGTTGAAGTCGTCGGTGCAGCCCTTGTCGCGGTCAAAGCTGGACTGGAAGCGGTCGCTGAGGTGATAGACCATGTTGATGGCGCCGATGGAGTCGGCGCTGACGGTAAGATTTTCGCGCGGACCGTCGGCTTCAAAGCGCACCACGGCGGTTCCGGCTGGAAGACACGCCAATCCACCTGGTAGGTCAGCGTCTGTTTGACGGAAAGCTGAAGCCGGACGCGGTGGAGGCAAAGGGGGGGTCTGCTGAGCCATCGACAAAGAAGGAACCGCCGCGGCCCAGAGTGCCCAGCCAAGTGCTGTGTAGTTATTGCGTGTGCGATGGTGCGCGTCTTCACGGGCGGACGTGGCTCCTTTAATTGTTGCATACACAAATGATAGCCGCTCAATGCGGCAGATAACCCCATGGCGGCCAGCAGCGGCCGCAGAAGGAGAAGGCTGAGATAGAGCAGCAGCAGCCCCCACTCCTGCATTGTACTCGCGGTGCTGGAGATAGAGCATAAAGGAAAAACTGCCCGCTTCTGCGCTGGGGGTGGTTTCGGCACCGGCAGGGCGGGCCGGGCGTCAAACGGGGAATCAGCCGGGGAACCTGGCGGCAGT
>CAWDQB010000064.1:0-47286 GCA_963804315.1 uncultured Acidobacteriaceae bacterium | reverse complement strand
AAATTGAGTGAAGAATTGAAAATCACCCACGGCGGGAGAAGCGGCGGTTACCAGCGAGAGTTTGAGCGCGGGAATCGCCGCCAGATAGGACGCCATCATCAGCGTGGCAATGGCTCCGCCGAGACTATGACCTGTCAGAACGATTCCTTCCTGGTTGGCTTGGATGATAGAGGTTGGATCGACTGCGGATTTGTCGGGGAGAATCCATTGCAATCCCTGGTAAAACTCGTAAAAGCCGGTGGCCACGTTGCTGCCGGGCAACGGTGGAAAGTGAGTCGGAAAGGCGTTGAAGTCGGTAAACCACTCCAAGTAGTTATCGGTGCCGCGAATGGCAAGCACCCCGGGGCCAGAAACGGATGGATTGCCGGCGATGAAGCCGAAGAAGACCCGTACTCCCGAGGCTGGGTCAATGCTGTTCAGATAGCAGAGAACCTCCCACCCCGGAGGAAAGCCTAGCGGTGGGGGGGGTGAGACTGCTGCTGTCATGCTTGTACATCAGGTAGGCGCTGTTGACGAAGTTGAGGTAGGCAATGACCTGCGAATTGAGAGGTGGCATATCTGTCGACTCCTAGGGGAATTGCTCTGGGGAGAGCTGCCATGAGAATGCAACGGCTCCTTGAAGAAATCAAGTGGATTTATTCCTCACACACGGTTAAAATAGGCGATTCAATCCTAGAGGTCTCTTCCGCTAACCCGATTGGCAAACAATTTACGCCTGCTTAACACTTCGCTCTGTATGGATCGAAATACTTCCGCGCCATGTGTCAGGCTTTTGCCCTAATATGGCGTGGAGGGTTCTCCGCGATGAATTCCGCTTCTCCTCTGCGCTTCGTCCATTTTTTCTCCCTGGGCCTCTTGGCCGCCTCCACGCTCTTTGCCACCCGCGCCACGGCGCAGAATGCTACAGAAGCAGCCAAAATTGAAACGATGCTGCCCACCGACGCGCGCGCAGTGATCGACCGTCTGACCATGCTGCGCGAACTGTCTGATGGCATATGGAAGATGCACGCCAGCGATCTGGCGCACGGCGAGGCTGTCACTCTGGACGAAAACGACTGGCAGCCCATCGCGCTGAAGAGCAAGACAACCAACGACGCCGTTTGGTTTCGACAGAGCTATGTAGTTCCGGCCACCCTCGGCGGCTACGATCTGACCGGCGCGCGCATCTGGTTTCAATTCCACGCCAACGCCAACGGACCCATGCCGGAGATTCTCTACTTCAATGGGCGGCGCGTGGCGATGGGCGACGACCTGGAGCCGACGCCGCTCTTCGAGAGCGCCAGGCCGGGCGACAGGGTCACTGTAGCCGTCAAGCTGCTGCATACCGTGGACGTAAAGACCTTTCTGGGCGCTACGCTGAAGATTGACTTCCCCGAAGGACGCCCCAACCCGGAGGACTTGCGTGAGGAGTTCCTCTCAGCCGCGCTGCTGGTTCCCGCACTCGCGCCCAATGACCCTGCACCGTTAGCCACGCTCAACAGCGCCATCCAATCTGTAGATCTGGCAGCGCTCGACGCCAGTGACCAGAAGAAATTCGACGCCAGCCTCCGCGCCGCTCGCACGCATCTCGAAGCCCTCAAACCACTCTTGCAGCAGGTCACCTTTCATCTCACCGGCAACTCGCACATCGATGCGGCTTGGCTCTGGCCTTGGACCGAGACAGTGGACGTGGTCAAGCGGACGTTCGGGACGGCGCTGCAATTGATGTATGAGTATCCTGACTACACCTACACGCAGTCGGCGGCGGCTTACAACGAGTGGATCGCCGACAAATATCCGTCGATGAATGCCGAGATCGCGCGGCGCATCAAGGAAGGCCGCTGGGAGATTGTGGGCGGAATGTGGGTCGAACCGGACCTGAATATGCCCGACGGCGAGTCGCTGGTGCGGCAGATACTGGTCGGCAAGCGCTGGTTCAAGCAGGCTTACGGCGTCGATGTGCGCGTCGGCTGGAACCCGGATAGCTTTGGTTATACCTGGCAGTTGCCGCAGATCTACAAGAAGAGCGGCATTGATTATTTTGTCACGCAAAAGATGGCCTGGAATGACACCAATCAGATGCCTTTCAAATTCTTCTGGTGGGAGTCGCCGGATGGGTCCAAGGTGCTGAGTTACTTCCCGCATGATTACGCCAACGATAACCTGAATCCGGTGCGTCTGGCGCGCGACTTTGTGATTGCGCAAAAACAGGCGACGGGCTTGCCGAGCATCATGGACTTATACGGCATCGGCGATCATGGCGGCGGACCGACGCGCGCGATTCTCGACGAAGGCTATCATTGGAGCGGTGACGGATGCACTCCCTCAGGGGCTAAAGCCACGGATTCCTCTGGTGCTGCAACGTACGGGCTAAAGCCCGTACCCTTCGATGGCTGCGGCGCAGAGTACGTGACTCCGAAGTTCGAATTCGGCACGGCGCAGAGTTACTTCACGGAGTTGGAAAAGCAGATTGCGCCGGAGAGTCCGGTCTGGAATTATCAGTCGATTGCCAAGGGTTACACGCCTCCGCCCGCGGTTGCGGGTAAGGTGAGCATCCCCACCTGGAAGAGCGAACTGTACTTCGAGTATCATCGCGGCGTCATGACCACCCAGGCCAACCATAAAAAGAATATGCGCGAGGGCGAAGTGGAGATGCTCGATGCTGAGAAATGGGCTTCGCTGGCATGGGTGCTTCCTGGATGGGAATCAATTTCATATCCAGGCAACGAACTAACGGAAGACTGGAAAAAGGTTCTTTTCAATCAATTCCATGATCTGGCCGCCGGTTCTGGAATTGGAGTTATCTACAAGGATGCACAGAAGGATTACGATCAAGTACACTCTTCCACGAATGATATTTCAGTCCGTTCTCTGAACCGAATCATAGAATCCATGGACGCTTATACCGGCAAACCAAAACCGTCAAGTCGAGTATTAGTAGTCTTCAATCCACTTCCATGGAAGCGTTCTGGAACCGTGATAGCTCACATTCCAGGTTATGATGGATTTATACTCGACGACATGGAAACCGGGACTCATTTTAGGAGCTACGGAATCACTTCTTTACATGAAGTAGATAGTGTCCACAATACTTATAATTATGAAATTCCTGTTAAAGATGTCCCAGCATTGGGATATAAAGTCTTTCGGATTACTCCAGGCTGTAACGAAAAGTTATGTAGTTGGATGGATGACACTACACTCTTACATCTTGATGATTTCCAAAAAAATCCGCCATATCGATCTTTAACCATTGAGAACAATTATCTCAAAGTGAAGATTGACCAAGATACCGGTTGTATTCGGAGCATCGTAGATGTGTCCAATTTTGACTACATTGCCCCAAGCAGTTGTGCAAATCAACTTCAATTCTTCAAAGATACGCCCAAAGATTACGACGCATGGAATATCGATCCAGGCACACTCGACAATGAAATCGGAACGACTATTAAGGCCGATGAAGTCTTGGGCGGTAATTATGAGTTCCAAGTTACAAGGCATTTGGGTAAATCTAAGTTCATCCAAACAATCCGTCTTGACGGCGACCAGATCGACATCGACAATGACATCGACTGGCACGAAAGCCATGTTTTGCTAAAGGCGGCCTTTCCGCTGGCGGCTTCGGGGCCGTTTGCTACCTACGAGATTCCTTATGGGACCATTGACCGGCCCACCACGCGGAATAACTCATGGGAGAAGGCGCAGTTCGAAGTGGAGGCGCTGCGTTGGGCCGATCTCTCGGGTCCCGGCGCGGACGGCAAAATTCACGGCCTGAGCGTGCTGAATCAGACCAAGTACGGCTACGACGCCGTGGGTAACACGCTGCGATTGACGCTGCTGCGCTCGCCCAAGTGGCCCGACCCCGACGCCGATATGGGCCACCACCACTTCCATTACGCGCTCTATCCCCACGCCGGGACGTGGAAAGAAGCGCTCACCGTGCGACACGGCTACGAGTACAACTACCCACTAACGGCGGTGGTGACCACGGCACATCCCGGCGCGCTGCCCCCGTCGTATTCCTTTGCCTCCGTCTCGCCGGAAAATGTGGTGCTGACTGCCGTCAAAAAGGCCGAAGACGCCAACGGATTGATCTTCCGCGTCTACGAGTGGGCGGGCAAGGAGACGACCGCCGAGTTCCATCTGGCGCCAGGAGCAACCGGGGCCACGGTAACCAATTTGATGGAGACGCCGGAGGGTCCGCCGCTCAGCGTCAAAGGCGACGTGGTGAAGGTTCCGATTCATCCCTACGAGATCCTGACCATCCGCGTCGATTATCCCTCTGGAGGACCGAAGTAGGAGCGCGAGTGCACTTCCCGAAGACCAACTATCCCAGGGTGCCGCACTTCTGGTACAATCAAATTCGTGGTTGCAACTCTATGAGGTGATCCTTTGCCCGCCGGGCAGTGGAAGACCGAGAGTGCAGGTTTTTGCAAGGGGACGTAGCTCAGTTGGTTAGAGCGCCGCCCTGTCACGGCGGAGGTCGCGAGTTCGAGCCTCGTCGTCCCCGCCATTCATTCCAAAGCCTTCAGGAATGTTTGGCATGTGACATACAATAGAAGAGTTGAAGCCAGAATTTTCAGCAAGATTCATTCAATTGATACAACCCAATTTGTCCCGGGGCTCGGCCTCGCAGGCTGCGAGTAGTTCTGCTCCCACGCGCTTTTGAAGGTACCATCCCCACATGACACAAAAGCCCATCTTTTGAATTAATAATGACGCGACGATTGCCATGAGCGCAACACCCAAAACGCACGGCATGGACAAGACGCGAGTCAAGCCCGACTGGCCCGCGCTCTCGCTGGCAGAGGTGCGTGTGCTTCTGGCTAAGTTCCCAGCCTGCGGCGACGTGATCGAGATTCTCTTTGAGAGTCCGCGGCCGTTTTCCGCAGCGAGTGTAGTGGCCACAACGAAGGGCTGCGTCTTCATCAAGCGCCAAGCACGCATGGTCCGCGATCGCGAAGGATTGCTGGAAGAGCATCGCTTCATGAAGCATCTGCTGGAGCGCGGCGCGCCGGTCCCGCAAGTCGTTGCCGACGCAAACGGCGAGACCGCCATCGAGCTTGGCGAGTGGACCTACGAAGTGCATGAAGTGCCCGCAGGCGTGGACATTTACGAAGATGCTCTTTCATGGACGCCCTTTCGCTCCACTGCTCATGCGCATTCGGCGGGCATTGCGTTGGCGCGGCTGCATTTGGCTTCAGAGGGCTTCAATGCGCCGCGCCGCAAGCCGCGTCCGCTGGTGGCCAGCTTCACCATCTTTGCAGACGAAAATCCGCAGATCGTTATGGAGCGCTACATCGCGGCTCGGCCCGCGCTGGCTGGCAATGCGCTGGTGCATGAAAGATGCAATGAGACGCTAGAATTGCTTGCGCCTTTTTATGCGGAGTTGAAACCGCTGCTGCCATCGTTGAAGCTGCTGTGGACGCACAACGATCTGCACGCATCCAATCTGCTGTGGAGCGATTCCGGCGACGATGCGCATGCCTTGGCCATTATCGACTTTGGCCTCGCAGACCGCACCAACGCAGTGCATGATCTTGCTCAAGCCATTGAGCGCAACATCGTCGAGTGGCTTGAATTGAAGCCTTCTAAGCGACAGGAAGTGCCGGTACATTTCGATCATTTGCGGGCGTTGCTCGACGGCTACCAATCACTGCGCCCGCTCAGGGAAGAAGAGTCTGCCGCTCTTGCTCCGATGACCGCTCTCTGCCACGCGGAGTTTGCGCTTACAGAAGCCGATTATTTTCTCAGCGTTTTGCATTCAGAAAATAAAGCCCGCGTTTGCATGGAAGACTATCTCATTGGCCATGCGCGCTGGTTCCGCTCATCGGGCGGTAAAATGCTGCTGGACGCAATTCAACACTGGGCCGAACAGCATGAATGAGTAGAACGATGAGCTGGATTGCGATTACAAATTATCTTGCCGCGAATTGGTTGGAAGATGCGGGCGTTCTTACAACGCTTCTAGGCATCTGGCTCACCACGCGCCGCCTGCTCATCTGCTGGCCGGTGGTGCTGATCTCCGACGTGCTGTACCTGATCGTTTTTTATCGCGTTCAACTATATTCCGATGCGCTGCTCCAGATCTTCTTTCTCGCGTTCACGCTCTACGGCTGGTGGTATTGGTGGCGCGGAGTGCGCGATGAGGGCGAGGTCCGCGTGGTTCGCCTGCCCACGGCCAGCTTGCTGATTGGATTGGCTGCGGGCGCGGTGGGAGGCATTGCGCTGGGCTTTGTCATGAAGCAGATTCACGGTACGGCGCTGCCTTTTCTAGATGCGATGCTGACCAGTTATAGCTTGGTTGCCAGTTGGTGGGGAGCGCGTAAACACATTGCGAATTGGTGGCTATGGATCGCTGTCGATCTGATTTACATCGGCGAATACATCTACAAAAATTTGCGCCTGACAGCTGGGCTATATGCGCTGCTAGTCCTGCTTGCCGTGCTGGGTTTGCGCGATTGGCGGCGCGCGCCGAAGGCTCAAACAGCCGTCTGAACCACATTGTGCAACGGCTCGCCATGGATATAGCGGCGCAGTTCATCCGCTGCAACCTGCACGGCGCGCGGTCCAAACTGCGGGCTTGATCCGGCAACGTGCGGCGTGATGAGCAGGTTGGGGCAACTCCAAAGTGGATGGCCTACCGGCAGCGGCTCCGGGTCTGTCACATCCAGCGCCGCGCGAATGCGGCCTTCTTGCAATGCGGCCACCAGCGCATCGGTGTCCACAATAGGCCCGCGCGCGGCATTCACGAGCAATGCACCCTGGCGCATCAATGCAAGCTGACGGCTACCGATCAGATGATGCGATTCATCAGTCGCGGGCAAAATCAAAATCACAATCTCCGCTTGCGGCAAAAGGCTATCGAGTTCGCTCACCGCATGAACGCCCTCACGCGCCGTGCGGGCCACGCGCGTCAACTCCACGCGAAAAGGCTCAAGCAGGCGCTCAATCTCTTGCCCAATCGAACCATGCCCAATCAGCAGCACGCGCTTGCCGGTCAGTTCCTCCAACATCACAGGCGGATACAAAAGCCGCGTATCACTGTTGATTTTTGCGTAGCGGGCGGGAGCCTCGAAGCGCCGCTTCCATACGCCCTCGCGCTGCACTTCAATAAAGAACGGAATGTTCTTCAGCACCGATAGAATCGCGCCAATAGCCCACTCGGCAGTGGAGATGCTGTGTGCGCCGCGCGCGTTGCAGATGGTCACATGCCGCCCCACCGTCGCGGGAATCCACTCTGTGCCCGCCATCAGCGACAGCACCAGCCGTACGCCGCGCAGATAGGGCCAGATGCGCAGCGCCTTCGCCGGATAAGGGTCCGGCAGCCACACATCAATCTCGACCTCGTAATCGAGATCGTCAGGCAAGGCAATGAGTTCAGCCTCCGCCGGAAAATCGCGGAACAAATCAGCCGCCAAAATCGCTGGGTAACCAACACGCAACATAATTCAATGCTACACAAAGAGAATCGTTGCGCTGCGCGTTTTTTTCGGCATACAAACAGAAAGCTGCGAAAAGTGAGGCAAATCACCGCTCCATCCCGCCACGATGAAGCATCCTATCTCCATGAGCATTCTGCATCGCGGAGCGCGCCCATGCGCCTGAAGGCCAATAAAACTCTCTCCCAACAGCAGCTTGCCATCAAGCTGCGCGTGGAAGAAGAGGAGAACCCCGGCTGGTTTACCTGGGAGCGCCGTCGTCTACTGACGCACGCCGCCAAAACCGCGCTGGCGGCGTCCCTCAGTTGGTGGATCGCCATGCGCTATGGTTTGCGCGACGGCTACTGGGGCGCCATCAGCTCCATCATCGTGCTGCAATCGAACTTCGGCGCTACCGTCTCCGCCTCGCGCGACCGCATCATCGGAACGCTGATCGGCGCGGCGCTCGGCTTTTCTTGCACGCTCTTTGGCATACTGCCTTGGAACTTTATTCTGGCCTTGCTGGCGGCAATCATCATTTGCGGATTGCTGGGCCTGCGCAGCAGTTCGCGTTTGGCTGGCGTCACCATCTCCATCGTGATGCTGGTGCATGCCGGCTCCTATTGGGTGCTTGCGTTGCATCGCGTTATCGAGGTGGTGCTGGGCATCCTGGTGGCGCTGGCCATCTCTACGCTGGTCTTTCCTGATCGCGCGCGCCTGCGTTTGCGTGACGGCCTAGCCAAGGAGTTCCTGCTGCTGGGCGCATTTTTCGAAGGCATTCTCGAAGGCTTTCGCGGTTCGCCTGCACAGAATCTTCCCGCGCTGCGCGAGGATGTGCTCACCCAGATGCGCGCCAATAATCAACTGCTGATTGCAGCGCGCAACGAACCCTCCGGCGGACCCGGATGGCGCGAAGGGCTGGAGATGCTCTCGCAGTTTGGGCGTTCGCAATTCGATGCGCTCATCGCGCTGGAGCTGGCTGTGAAAGACAGCCACGAAGACGGCTACGCGCAACAACTTGAGCCTGCGCTGGGGCGTCTGGTGATCGACATTCGCGCTGGCTTTCATTACATCGCCGAGTGTACGCACGCATGGCGCTTTGATATTCCTCCGCAGGGATTGCATCTGGAAGAGGACATTGCGCAACTGGAGGCGCGCTTGGCCGAGGTGCGCCCCACCGGCTTCCAATTTACACAAGCCGAAATTCTGCGCGCCTATGCCGTGCAATTGCATCTGAAGCAAGTAGCGCGTATGCTGCGTGCTTCGCGCGTAGAAACAAGCCGTGCCGTCGGCGAAGCGCAAAAATAAATTATTCATCAATTTTTCTCGCGCTGTCATCCTGAGCGGAGCGCAGCGGAGTCGAAGGACCTGCGGTTTCATTTGTAGAGATACGAAATTATGTGCCCCATCCATTCCGCGCTTTTTGCGGAATGGGTGGGAATCCGCGAACCTCAATCAACTGGGTGCCTCACCCACATCGCGTCTTTGTATTTGCGGCTAGGGTGGGATTCGCTGCCCATCAAACCTTCAGCAGATCCGTATAAACCGCCATGCCCACCACCGCATCCGCACCCAGTGCATCGAGCGCATCCACTTCCTGCTGCGAACGAATCCCTCCGGCGACAATCATTTGCTTCGCGGTCAGCTTGCGCAAACGCGCAGCCACATCAATAGGAAAGCCGCCCAGCATTCCTTCGCCATCCACATGCGTATAGAGAAACGCTGCGGCGTGCGCCTCAAGCTGCGGAATTGCATTGTCCGGCGTCAGCTCGACCTGCGCCTTCCATCCCTTCACCGCAATGCGTCCATTCTTCGTGTCGATACCCGCGACGACGCGCTCCGCGCCAACACTGGCCGCCAGCGCCGCCGCAAACTCTGTATTCACTTTGCCTTCAGCGGAGAACAACGCCGAGCCGATAATCACGCGTTGCGCGCCCGCATCCAAAACCTGCCGCGCGCGGTCAATGGTAGCTATGCCGCCACCCGCCTGCACCGGCAGCCGCTTGGCAATCTGCGCCACCAGCGCGGAGTTATCGCCTTGCCGCATCGCCGCGTCCAGATCAATCAACTGCACCAGCGGAAAGCGCGAAAACTTTTCAATCCAGTATTCAAAATCATCAAAAGCAAGCCGCAGTTTTTCGCCCTGCACAAGCTGGACAATCTGTCCGCCCAGCAAATCAATCGAAGGAATCAGCATGGAAGCCTCACCGAAACGCCCGCTTTCGCGAGCTCTTCTTTGAGCGAACGTGCGCTCGAAATCTTGAAATGAAAAATACTGGCGGCCAACGCCGCATCGGCCTTGCCGCGCCCGAAGACATCGACAAAATGCTCCACCGTTCCTGCACCGCCCGAGGCAATCACCGGAATGCCTACGGCCTCGCTCACCGCCGCGGTCAGCTCGCAATCAAAGCCCGTCCTCATTCCGTCCGAATTCATAGAGGTCAACAGAATCTCGCCCGCGCCGCGCTGCTCGGCCTCGCGCGCCCACTCCACCACGCGCCGCCCCGCCAGTTTGCGCCCGCCCTGGACATAAACTTGCGCCTCACACACGGGATCAGCAGCCTCCGGATCGCGCCGCGCATCGATGGCCACAACCACGGCCTGCGCGCCAAAGCTGCGGCCAATCTCGTCGATGAGTTGCGGATTCTTCAGCGCAGCCGAGTTCACGCTCACCTTGTCCGCGCCGGCCTCGAAGACCTGCGCCGCATCATCCGCCGTGCGAATGCCGCCGCCCACGCAAAACGGAACGAACAACTCGCGCGCCGTTCTGCGCACCGTGTCGAGCAGTGTCGCGCGGCCCTCGTGCGTCGCGGTAATATCCAGCAGCACAATCTCGTCCGCGCCCTCGCGCGCATGACGCGCCGCCTGCGTAGCCGGATCGCCCGCATCAATCAGATCGACAAACTGCACGCCCTTCACAACGCGCCCATCATGCACGTCCAGGCAGGCAATGATTCTTTTCGTGATCATTTCGATTTCCTCACCATGTTGCGGGCGACGAGTTCGTTAAGTTCGATTCGCTGTTCGGAGGATAATGCGCGAGTTGGAAATAGCAAAAATCTATTCTCGTCGAGATAAAGTAAAGTCATTTTATCGTCCTGAGCAAATGCAACTATTGCAGTCCAGAAATATTTGTCTTCACCTATTCCAGGTGTTCGAGAAAAAATGCGGTCATTATCAATATCAATGTTGCTGGATCGATCTGTTCGTGTAGGCGGAAAGAACCTTTTGTATGTCTTGCGCACAACTTCAACACGATAAAAGTAAAAAAAGATAGGGAAAAAGATAAAGGCCTCCTCGACATTGCGAAATATCGAAGCCAACTCCCTCCGTCCAATATATAGAAGAAAAAAGGGAACAATCAATCCAAAAATCGCTAGAACAGGTAAAATCTCGTAAATAATTAAAAAACGGATTCGTCGTCTGATATCTTGTTTTGCGTGAAGACGCAGGGCTGCCTTGATGTCTGAGAGAGAGAGGGTATACGTCAATAGCATAACTTCACCTCCAAAAAATTCCTGAGAATCTTCAGCCCGGTTGCGCCGGACTTCTCTGGATGAAATTGCGTGCCCATCACGTTCGCGCGCTCAACCGCCGCCGCAAATGGCTCGATGTAAAACGTAGTGGCCGCGGTGTCGGCAGTGACGGGTGCGCGAAACGAGTGAGTAAAGTAAACGTGCTCGCCCGCATGAACTCCCGCAAGCAAACGCGAATCCGCGCGCACTTCCAAAGAATTCCATCCAACGTGCGGAACTTTTTCCGTACTCTCCGAAAAATGTTCGCACGATTCCGCGAAAGCTCCAAGCCCCGGCTGCGCGAGCGCTTCGCTCGATCCCGCATAGAGCCACTGCATTCCCACGCAAATCCCCAGGAACGGCACGCCGCTCGCTATTGCCGCGCGCACAGCGCCGGTGAGTCCCGTCGCATCCAGCCGCTCCGTCGCTTGAAAGTGTCCCACGCCGGGCAGCACAATGCGCTCCGCGGATTCGACCAGAGAAAGATCACCGTCCGTGACCACCGTCTCCGCGCCCAAGTGCCGCAGCGCCTTCAGCACTGAAGTAAGATTGCCCGCTTTGTAATCGATCACTGTAACGCGCATCAAAAATCTCCGAACCGCCCCAAGAGTTGAAGGGTACGGGCTTCAGCCCGTACATTGAGATCCAATTCTGATTTTTCGGCTTTAGCCGCCGAGGGAAAGATAACTACTACAAATACATCCCTCAGGGGCTAAAGCCCACTACTCTTGCTGCCTTTGATGCACGGGCTGAAGCCCGTACCCTTCAAATCAAGCCCATTAATGACTGTAATCATTTCACCATCACCAACCATGCAACTGAGCTGAACCACAGGCAGCAAAGAGCAATCATCCCTGTCTCAACCACTATTAGCCTCCAAATCACTTTTCGCCTAATGCTATTAGCATTCATAGCAATCCCTTCGTCGACGGCAGCATCTCACCCAATTGTTTATCCCGCGAGCAGGCCACGCGCATCGCCCGCGCGAAGGCTTTGAAGATAGCCTCTATCTTGTGATGATTCGAGCGGCCATACATCGTCTTCACGTGAACATTGGCGCGCGCGCCGCGTGCAAAGCCCTCAAAGAAATCCGTCACCAGCTCCGTTTGCAGATCGCCGACCAGTCGCGTGCGCACTTTGGTTTCCACTGCGAAGGCCGCGCGTCCACTAAGATCGACAGCCGCAATCGCCAGCGTCTCATCCATCGGCATCAAAAAATATCCTGCCCGCAGAATGCCGCGCTTGTCGCCCAGCGCGCGGTCAAAGCACTCGCCCAGCGCAATGCCCACATCCTCAACCGTGTGATGCTGATCTACATCGAGGTCGCCATCGCACTTCAATTCAAGATCGAATGCGCCGTGCCTCGTAAACAGCTCCAGCATGTGGTCGAAGAAGCGAATGCCGGTAGAGATTTTGTAATGCCCGCCGCCTTCTATCGTCAGCTTGATCGCAATCTTTGTCTCGGTGGTGTTGCGTTCAAAAGCAGCGGTGCGCAAGGTTGTTGCTTCTTGTGACATTCATTGACTCCTATTCGGATCTCATGGAGCTTCTTCGCTGCACCCCTACGGGGTGCAATGGCCTACTGGTTGCCGTAACCCAGGATTTCATCCTGGGCTATTATCCTGCCGCCCCTACGGGGTGTCTTGAATCGCCTGCAGCTTCAGATCGGCCAGCACTTCATTGAGCGCAACCACCGCCTTCCGCATCTGCTCACGTGTTCCTATCGTAATGCGCACGCGTCCATCACAGACGGGATCACTCGAACGGTCGCGCACCAGTACGCCCTTCGCACTCATCGAGCGAGTAAACTCCTTGTGCCACGCGCCGATTTCCACCAACACAAAATTCGCTTGACTTGGCCATCGACGCACTTGAGCCGCATCAAGTGCGGTTTCAAACTCCGTGCGAGCGGCCAGCACTTCACTCACATACCAATCAAGATAAGCCGTATCTTCCAACGCGGGCGGCATGCAAGCCAGCGCCAAAGAGTTCACGCTGTAGGGTGAAAGCACGCGCCGCACCCAGCGCATCAATTCAACGGGACCAGCAAGCAATCCAAGCCGCAAACCAGCCAAGCCGTAGGCCTTGGAAAACGTCCGCGCCAGCATCAGATTCGGAACCACGCCGATCAAATCGATCACTGTCTCGTTGTGAAAATGAAAGTACGCTTCATCGACAAGGACCACGGCGTGCGGCGCGCGCTGCGCAATCTCGACCAACTGCGAACGCGTGGCAACAGAACCGGCAGGGCTGTTGGGATTGGCGATGGCGATGATCTTGGTGCGCGGTGTGATGGCCGCGAGTAATCGCTCGAAGGGAAATTGCAAATCATCCGCGGCCTGCACTGCAACCACGCACGCATCGGTTGCCGACGAATAGACCTCATACATCGTATAAGTCGGAACGGGCAGCAGCAGTTCATCGCCAGCTTCAAGAAAGGCCTCGAAGAGCACGTGAATTGCCTCATCCACGCCGTTCGTGAGCGCGACCTGATTGGCTGCAAGCCCGAGATGCCGTGCGACAATAGCCTCTACCGGCGCGCGTTCTGGATAGCACGTCAAACTGCCCGCGCTGATGCGGCCCAGCACTTCGCGCACCTTGGGCGAGCACGCCACGGTGTTCTCGTTGAAATCAAGGCGCAGCGTGCTGCGGTCGCCAAGTGGAGGGTGGTATTCCATCATGGCTTGCACGCGCGCGCGCGGCTGGGGTGTTGTTGCAACTGCTTCAGTCACGAGTCCTCCTTGTGAGGCGCGTGCGAATTGCTTCCGCATGGCCGGAGAGTCCTTCCGCTTCAGCCAGCAACACAGCCGGTGGTCCCAGCACGCGCATCGCTTGTGCGCTGTATTGCTGCACGGTGATGAGCTTGACGAAATCATTCACGCTCAAGCCGCCGCGCACGCGCGCCATGCCGCCGGTAGGCAGCGTATGATTCGGCCCGGAGATGTAATCACCCATCGGCTGCGCGCTCCATCGGCCAATAAAAACTGATCCAGCATTCATCACCCAATCAAGATCACTTTCCGCATCCACGGTGAGATGCTCTGCTGCCAAGCGATTCGTAATCGCATGCGCTTCATCTAATCTGGCCGCAAGAATGACAAGACCGTTGCGCTCCAGCGCCTCACGGGCAACAGCGTTTTTACTGCTACGGATTTTTGTTTCAGCGATAACCGCTTTGGCCAGCTTTTCTTGTGTTGTGACAAAAATAGCCAGCGCTTCTGGATCGTGCTCGGCTTGCGCAACGAGATCAGATGCAATCTCATCCGCATTGCCACGTTCGCTGGTGACGACAATCTCCGTGGGACCGGCAAGCATATCAATAGCGCAATCAAAGGCCACCATTCGTTTGGCCGCGGTGACAAAAAGATTTCCCGGCCCAACAATCTTGTCCACGCGCTTGACGCTCGCCGTTCCATAGGCCAGCGCGGCCACGGCGTGCGCGCCGCCCAGGCGATAGAACTCTGTAACCCCCAGCAAGTGCGCGGCGGCCAGAGTCTCCTGCGCGGGCTTGGGCGAGACCACAGCAATGCGCTCAACGCCCGCCACCTGCGCGGGAATCGCAGTCATCAGCAGCGTGGAAGGCAATGGATGACGGCCACTGGGCACATAGCAGCCCACAGCGCCAAGCGGGCGCACAAGTTGGCCAGTCATCAGACCTGGAACAGATTCGTCGCAGAAAGAAGCCGGCAGTTGCGCGACCGCAAAGTTGCGAATCTGATCGGACGCGGTGATCAGCGCTTGCTGCATCGCGGGCTTGATTGCATTCCACGCGGCAGCCATTTCTTCCGTAGTTACTCGTAACGCATCCACACCAGTGAGTCCATCGAATTGCGCGGCGTAACGCAGCAACGCACGGTCGCCCTGCTTGCGCACGTCGCTCACAATTTTTTTGACAGCCGGCAACACGGCATCGAGCGCCCCGCCACCACGCTGCTCCAGCGCGGTGAGAAGCTCTTCAGTTTGTTGCGCGCCTCGGCCTCTGGTTTTGATGATTTTCATCGCTTTTCTCTGATTTCCGCAGGGGCTAAAGCCCGCGCGATTTTGTTGCTGTATTCGGCCCAACTGAAGTCGTGCCCTTTTACAAAACTGCGCTGATTATAGTTCGTGGATTCCCATCCATCGCAAAGTATGCGATGGATGGGGCACCCAGTTTCGATAGCGGTGCGAGCTTACAACACCACTTTGTTCAGCGGATACTCGACAATGCCTGTGGCTCGCGCTGCCTTGAGCTTGGGAATCACATCACGCGCCACGCGCTCTTCGACGATCGTATTCACCGCGACCCACTCGGAGTTCGAGAGCTGCGAAACCGTCGGCGAGTTGAGTGCGGGCAGCACGGCCAGAACAGTCTCCAGGTCTTCGCGCTTCACGTTGAGCATCAGCCCCACTTGCGATTGCGCATCGATGGCGCCACGCAGCATCAACGAAATCTGCCCAATCTTTTCGCGCTTCCAATCATCGGCCATGGCGTTCTTGCCGGCGATCAGATGCGTCTCGCTTTCCATGATGGTGTCGATAATCTTCAGCCGATTGGCCTTCAGCGAACTGCCCGTCTCCGTGACTTCCACAATGGCGTCGGCCAGCGTCGGCGGCTTCACTTCCGTTGCGCCCCAACTGAACTCGACCTTTACGTTCACGCCCTTCGACGCAAAGTAGCGCTTGCTCACTTCAACTAGCTCCGTCGCGACGATCTTGCCTTCCAGATCTTCGGCTTTCTCAAAGCCAGAGTTCTCCGGCACGGCCAGCACCCAGCGCACCTTGCGCCGGCTCTGCTTGGAATAAGTCAGCGAAGTAATGCTGGTTAGATCAAGGCCGCTCTCAACCACCCAATCAATGCCGGTCAACCCCGCGTCCAGCACGCCGTGATCGACGTAACGCGCCATCTCCTGTGCGCGAATCAACATGCACTCGATCTCCGGATCGTCGATCGAAGGAAAGTACGAGCGCCCATCGGCGTAGATATTCCATCCAGCGCGCTTGAAGAGAGCGATGGTTGCATCTTGCAGGCTTCCCTTGGGAATGCCGAGTCTGAGTTTGTTAGCCACGAGCAGCCTCTTTCTGTGTGCTTGCGTCCAGCGCGATGGGTTTGGTGAAGCAACTGACGGTGCCTTCGTGGCAAACCAGTCCGTCGCCCTCGACAACCACGCGGAAGAGCAGCGTATCGTTGTCGCAGTCGGTTGCAGCGGAGACAATCCGTAGTCGGTTGCCGCTGGTTTCGCCCTTCATCCACAGCTTCTGGCGCGTGCGGCTCCAGAAGGTAACAAAGCCGCTCTCCAGCGTCTTTGCGTAACTCATGGGGTTCAAGAAGCCCAGCATCAGCATCTCGCCGGTGTTCGCGTCTTGGACGATGCCCGGAACCAGGCCGTCCATCTTTTCAAAGTCAATTACGGGGTTCACGTTGCTCATTTTCTTCCTTCGTCTGGGGAATTTTTGGGGTTGTTCGGATCGCCGTCCACGCATGAAAAAACCCGCTCAGCGTGGTCGCCGGCGGGCTTCAGGATTCCTTGATCTCTCTGGCCGTTACATCAGGCCATAGCAGTCCGCCGACATGGAGTTTCCATGATGATGGTGGTGACCGTGATGGCGGTGGCTCTGCATCTGATTCAAACCATAAGGCATGAGAGGGGGATGTGTCAAATTGTTCTTGCCGATGAGACGGTAAAGAGCAGAGAATGAATCCGTGCGAATGAGGATACGATCTGCGGCGTTGACGATGGCGCTGTTCAGCGTGTGCCTCACCGGACTTGCGCAGAATCAGGACCGAGACACGCGCGGTATTCCAAAGACCTCCCAGAATGCCCCGCCGCCGGAGTTGCGCATTGACATCAATCACGCCAGCGTGGAAGAGTTGCTCAAGATTCCCGGCATGACGCCGAGTTGGGCTGGACGTATCGTTCGCTTCCGTCCCTACCGCACCAAGCAGGATTTATTCGAGCACGGCATCGTCACCGGCGAAGTCTATGAACGCATCAAGGATTATGTGATTGCGCACCAGAAAACGCAGTAATCGTGGATGGTTGAGCTTTGTGGTTTCCCATCAGGATTATTCGTTTTGTATCAGATATATGCATATATGCAGCGTTCGCGAAGCGGAAGCGGATGCCGAAAAAACGGACAGAAGAAATCTCTTGACAATCGTCAAATTATGCGGCTACTATCGCTAACTATTGCAGGAAGCCCTGATTAAAATGCCCCTTGGATGTATGCGATTCACTCACCCAGGCGTTTGGAGTGTTGGCGTCTCCCTTTCCGCGAGAAGTCGAAGACGGAAGCAGAGTTTAAGTCGGCGGCATTTTTGTGTCCGGCGTTCCCCGCAGCTTGAAATGTGTACCGATCTCCAGCTTTCCCAACAATAGCTTGGCATACGCGGCTAGGGTTGCCTGATCGTTCTGCGCAGATCGTCGCGGACCATCTTAATCCGCAACACTTCGAAAAGGAGAAGTTATGCAAGGGTATTTCACCGCCGTTCGCCGGAGCTTCCGGTTGCAATTTCTCAGCGCACTCTCGATCTCGCTGCTAACCCTCGTTTTCTGTTCCATTACAGCCAACGCACAGAGCGCCATCACCTCTGGCGCCACCTGGAAAGACACCAGCGGGAATTCGATCGAAGTCCATGGCGGCGGCATGATCAAGGTTGGCAGCACCTACTATTGGTTCGGCGAAGCCGACGACGGCTCCGTCAATTTCAACTTCGCGGGCATCAACTGCTACTCGTCCACCAACCTGACCAACTGGACCTACGAAGGCGATATTTTGCCTCCGCAATCCTCAGGTGACCTGGTGGTGGGTAATGTCGTGCAGCGTCCGAAGATTCTCTATAACTCTTCGACATCGACGTATGTCATGTTGCTGCACATTGATAACTCCAGCTATTCTCTGAACCATGTCGGCTACGCCACCAGTTCCAGCGTCTGCGGAACCTATTCCTATAAGGGTTCCTCGAAGCCGCTGGGCAACAAGAGCTACGACATCGGCGCCTTTGAAGATTCCAATGGCGACGGGTATCTGCTCACCACGGACAACGACACCGCGCTTCGCATCGAGTTGCTTGCCTCCGACTATCTGTCCCCGTCCAAGATCGTTGCAACGCTTCCAAGCATGGAGGGTGCGTCGATGATCCGCGATGGAAGCTACTACTATGTCCTCTGCTCGCATCTGACCGGATGGGCGCCGAACGACGATCAGTACGCGTACGCAACCTCGCCCTCCGGAACCTGGAGTTCGCTGGCCGACTTCGCCCAGTCAGGAACGAACACCTACTCTTCGCAAACCTCTTGGATATTGCCGGTCACCGGCACCAGCGGGACTGTTTATATGTACATGGGCGATCGTTGGGATGCCAACCAAATATCGGATTCGACCTATGTCTGGCTACCTCTGGCCATCTCCGGCGCCTCGGTCTCCATGGCCGACTATTCCACTTGGTACCTCAATGTCCCCGCGGGCACGTGGTCGGCTTCAGGTGGCACCCCGCCCACTACCGGCTCTTACACAGAACTCATCAGCGACAATAGCGGAATGTGTCTGAGCGCCGTGGACACAACCGAGGGAACGCAACTGGAGCAGGCGACCTGCACCGGCAGCGCTCTCCAGTTGTGGGATGTTACAGCCGAAGGCAGCGGCTACAATATCACCAACGAAGCCACCGGCTACGTCGCGGACGACAGCGGCAACTCAAAGACCGCCGGCGGAGTAGTCATCGACTGGGCCAAGAATGGCGGCACTAACCAGGAGTGGACCTTCAGCAGCAACGGCAGCGGCGATTACACCATTGTCAATGTGTACAGCGGCCTATGTCTGGATGTCACCGGCGCGTCGAAAACATCCGGCGCTCTGATTGATCAATGGACTTGCAACGGCGGCACCAACCAACTCTGGAAACAGTAATGAGGCGGATTCATCCGTCGAATGCGGTGAGCGGCTAGCTCAGGTTTCAGAGCCTTCGCTCATCCCCAAACAGCGCTGCACAGGTCTGGCTGATCCACTAAAAGGCCGATGCGGTCTGGCGTGTGGATCTAAAATCTCCCCGCTCAAGCTGACGCTTGAGCGGGGAGGAAAGAGAATAACGATTTTGGCAGCAAATCGCTGCCAATGGAGAAAAAGTCATGACAAACGCTACGCGGTTGCATCGGGCGACTCATGTTTTCGCCCTGTCCTTCAGTATTGCATCCATCGCTTTGTTTGCTCTTCCGCAAAGCGCCCTTGCGATTGAATATCCATTCACATCAAGTGCGAGCAATCCCGTCCTCACTGCAAGTGCTGCATGGGAAGTAAAATCCGTGGGCGAGCCAAACGTGCGATATGTTAACGGGCAGTATGTGATGGTCTACTCGGGCGGCTGGGGGGCTCCGGGTCTCGGCCTCGCCACTTCTCCAGACGGGATAACTTGGACCAAGTATGCGGGCAATCCAATTATTGGCCAAGGCGGTGGGGGCTATTCGGGTACTGCCGTACGGGGCGACTTTATCATGGATGGCTCGGAATACCGTGTGTATTTCTCAGACAGTACAAGCAACGGGAATATAAGATTGGCCACTTCGAGCAATGGCACCAGTTATACGCTGATGTCTACGTTTGCTATCGCCAAAAACGCCGTACCCGGCTTTTCTGGGTGGGAAAATACTGGAACATACTTCGACGGCACGAATTGGTGGATGTTGGCAGAGGGCCACGCAAACAGCGGCCCCATCTGGCAAATATGTCTGTTTGAAAGCACCGATGGAGGGTTGACATACAGTTTTGTTTCCGGGCCACTGACAAGTTTGCAAGTAAGCTCAGGAGGAATGTATGGGGGGCCAAGATCTATCGTAAAAATCGGCAGTGTTTATAACCTGTGGTATCACGCTGCCGAAAGCGGCGGCTTTGTACCAACGGAAGTATGGCATGCGACATCAACCGATTTGATCCATTGGACGCCGGACTCTGGTCCGACCATTCCTCTTGCTGGGAATGGCATGGGAATGGTGGATCCCGATCAAACCGGCGACACGAGCATTGTTCAAACTCCCGCTGGCCAGACATATCTGTATTTCGATGGAACTGACAATGCCCACGCAGTTTCAAAAATTGGGTTTGCAATTTATGATGGAACTCTGGCGGGCACCCCGCCCACAACCGGCTCTTACACAGAACTCATCAGCGACAATAGCGGAATGTGTCTGAGCGCCGTGGACACAACCGAGGGAACGCAACTGGAGCAGGCGACCTGCACCGGCAGCACTCTCCAGTTGTGGGATGTTACAGCCGAAGGCAGCGGCTACAATATCACCAACGAAGCCACCGGCTACGTCGCGGACGACAGCGGCAACTCAAAGACCGCCGGCGGAGTAGTCATCGACTGGGCCAAGAATGGCGGCACTAACCAGGAGTGGACCTTCAGCAGCAACGGCAGCGGCGATTACACCATTGTCAATGTGTCCAGCGGCCTATGTCTGGATGTCACCGGCGCGTCGAAAACATCCGGTGCTCTAATTGATCAATGGACTTGCAACGGCGGCACCAACCAACTCTGGAAACAGCAATGAGGCGGATTCATCCGTCGAATGCGGTGAGCGGCTAGCTCAGGTTTCAGAGCCTTCGCTCATCCCCAAACAGCGCTGCCCAGGTCTGGATTATCGACCTGGGCAGCCTACGAAGCTCAGCCCTACCTTCCACGGCTGAAGTATTCAACAGTGTGCATTTATGCCTCAACCGTCTCCGTCGCTTCAGCCTCAGCGGGAGCAGCCGCATCCCCGCGCCCCAGCAAACGGCTCAGTATCACATATAGCACCGGAATAAATATGAGATTCAGCACCGTCGAGAGCAGCATTCCGCCGACGATGGTGGTGCCTACAGAGCGCCGTCCCAGAGCGCCCGCGCCAGTGGCAAAGACCAGCGGCAGCACGCCCAGAATGAAGGCGAACGAAGTCATCAGAATTGGCCGCAGGCGCAGCGTTCCGGCTTCGGCGGCGGCGTCCGCAATCGAGCGTCCTTTGCGCCGCAACTGCTCGGCGAACTCGACGATCAGAATCGCGTTCTTCGCCGACAGCCCGATCAGCATCACCAGGCCGATCTGGCAATACACATCGTTTGCCAGCCCGCGCGCCGCAACCAGACCCAGCGCGCCCAGCACGGCCATAGGCACGGCCAGCAGAATAATGAAGGGGAGTGCAAAGCTCTCGTACTGCGCTGAGAGCGTGAGATAAACGACCAGAAGGCCCAGGCCGAAGATCAGCATCGTCTTGCCGCCGGACTCGATCTCGTCCAGCGTCAGTCCGGTCCACTCAAACTTCATTCCCGGCATCATCGTCTTTTTGGCCAGCGACTCCATCGAGGCCAACCCCTGCCCAGAGCTGCGCCCAGGCGCGGGCGAGCCGGAGATATCCACCGAGCGGAAGAGGTTGTAGTGCGAGATCACGGGCGGTCCTGAACTCTCCGTCACGCTGACGATATTGTCCAGCGGAACCATCTCTCCGGAGTCGGAGCGTACATAGTAGCTGTGCAGATCGCGCGCCTTCATGCGGAAGGGCTGATCGGCCTGCACAAAGACGCGATAGGTGCGGTTGTTGTAATCGAAGTCGTTGATGTACTCCGAACCCATGAAGACACTCAAGGTAGTGGTGATCTGCGAGAGCGGGATGTTCAGTGCCTTGGCCTTCTCGCGGTCGATGGTGACCAGCACCTGCGGGTCGTTGGCCGAGAAGGAGGTGTACAGGCCGGTCAATTCCTTGCCCTGCCGCGCCTCGCCCACCATCTGATGGGCTACGCGATCCAGATCGCTCAGCGTATTCATACCTGTATCCTGCAGAACGAAATCGAACCCGCCAAAGCTGCCCACGCCGTTGACGGCTGGAGGCTCAACAATCATCACCAGCCCGCCATTGGGCGCAAACATCAGGCTCATCAGCTTGGGCGAGAGGTCGGCGACAATGTCAGCCGCCGAGTGCCCCTTGCCGCGCCGCTGATCGCTGGGTGTGGTGGAGACAAACATCATGCCCGCGTTGGAGGCGGCGCCGCTGAAGCTGAAGCCCATCACAGAGAAGGAGCCGGCCAGATCAGGATTGGTATGGAGGATGGCCTCGGCGCGCTCCGCCAGATTGCCGGTATAGGCCAGTGAGGAGCCGGGAGGAGCCTGCACAATCACCATCAAGTAGCCTTGGTCCTCTTGTGGTATGAAGCCGGTAGGCACGCTCTGGTAAACATACGCTGTGGCGGCCAAACCGCCGAAGAAGAGCAGCAACAGCAGATAACGGACACGCAGCGCGCCGTGAATTATCTTTCCATAAGTCTGAGAGAGCCAACTGATCTGCGCGTCGGTAGAGTGAATGAAGCGGGCAAAGAGGCGAGATAGAGGCGCGATGTGCAGAAAGTCCAACTGCTTGGGCCTGTCTTCTTCGCCGCGCAGGAACATGGCCGAAAGAGCGGGCGAGAGGGTCAGAGCATTGAAGGCCGAGATGGCGATGGCAAAGGCAATGGTCAGCGAAAACTGCCTATACAGAATTCCAGTCGTGCCCGGGAAGAACGAGACCGGCACAAAGACCGCGATCAGCACCAGCGATGTAGCGATGACCGCGCTGGTCACCTCGCCCATCGCGCGCGAGGTTGCCTCATGCGGATCGCTGTGCTCCATGGCAATGTGCCGTTGCACGTTTTCAATCACCACGATGGCGTCGTCCACCACCAGCCCGGTGGCCAATGTAATGCCGAAGAGCGTCAGCGAGTTGATCGAGAAGCCAAATATTTTGATGAAGGCAAAGGTTCCGATCAGCGAAACCGGTATGGTGACGGCGGGAATAATCGTCGCTCGCCAATCCAGCAGGAAAAGGAAGATGACGGTAATGACGATGACCACGGCGATGCCCAGCGTCCAAAGCACTTCGCGGATCGAGTCGCCCACCACGGTCGTCGAATCAAAGGCGATGGCGTACTTCAGCCCTGGAGGAAAGCTCTTCGACAGATCCGCAAGCGCAGCCTTGGCTGCGCGGTCCACCTCCAGCGCATTGGCGTTCGAGAGCTGTTCGACGCCGATGCCGTCTGCGTCCAGTCCCATGTACTTCAGCGACGAGCTGTAATCCTCAGCGCCCACCTCGGAGTGGCCTACATCCTTCAGCAGCACCAGCCCATTCGCGGAGTTCTTCACAATGATCTTGTCGAACTCGGCGGGCGAGGTCAGACGGCCCACCACGCGCACCGGCACTTGGAAGGCCTGCGTCTGATCCGCAGGGCGGCTGGCCAAGCTGGCCAGCGGGAATCTCGACGTTCTGCTCGGCCAGCGCATTCACCACATCGGTCGCCGTCAGGTTGCGCGCCGCCAGCCGCACCGGGTCCAGCCAGAGCCGCATCGCGTACTTGCGCTCGCCGAAGATAATGACATCGCCCACGCCGGGCACGCGCTTCAGCGCGTCCTTCACATATACATCCAGATAATTTGAAATAAACTCTGGCGAGTATCGTCCGTCCAGCGTATAAAAGCCCGCGCCGAAAACGAAGTTGAAGTTGCTTTTTGTGATGCTTATGCCGGTCTGATTCACAGCCGCGGGCAGACGGCCCTGGGCGCTGGCCACGCGGTTCTGCACGTCTACGGCGGCGATGTCCAGATCATAGCCCGTCTGGAAGGTCACGGTAATCGAACTGCTTCCGCTGTTGGTGCTGGACGAGCTGATGTAGCGCATTCCCTCGACGCCGTTGATCGACTCTTCCAGCGGAATGGTCACCGCCTTCTCGACGGTGTCGGCATTCGCGCCCACGTAGTTGCAACTGACAGAGACCTGCGGCGGCGCCAGATTAGGATACATGGCGATCGGAAGCGTGGGAATGCACACCGCGCCTGCAAGAATAATCAGCAGCGCGCAGACTGTCGCAAAGACCGGCCGATGAATAAAGAAATCAACAAACAAGAGTTACTCCCTTTCCAGCAACTGTCACTAACTCTGAAGAACTGTCATCCCGAGCGATGCTTATAACACTGTCATCCTGAGCGGAGCGGGCCGCGCTCTTTGCGGCCTGCGAAGTCGAAGGATCTGCGGTTGCATTTGCATATGCATTTGTTTTTACTCTTGAAGTTACAAATGCCAGGTGCCCCACCCATTTCGCAGCACTATCGCGAAATGGGTGGGAAACCACGAACCCTTACCCACCCATCGGCATAACCGGCATTCCATTCACCAGGAATTGCGTGCTCGACACAACCACTTTGTCGCCCGGATTCAACCCCGAAGTGACAGCATAGCTATTGCCCACCGTATCGCCCAGTACAACCGAAGTCTGCACGGCCAGGTTCATCGGCCCCTGCTTTTTCACCACGTACACAAAGCTCTGCCCGCCCTGCCGGATCACCGCCAGCACCGGCACCACCGCCATCGGCGAGGTGCTCCAGATCACCTTCGCTTTAATCATCTGCGCCGTGCGCAGCAACTCCGGCGAGGCGTTCACCGGTGCCTTCACTAGAATCCCTTGCAGCGTGCTGTCCACCTGTGGCGAAAGGAAATTGATCTTCGTCTTGTCCAGCAGCTTGCCGGAGTCGTCCATCAGCTCCACATCCAGCCCCAGCCGCGCCTGCCCAGCCCGCTCCGTCGGGATATAAATGTACGCCTCCAGATCCTTGCCCTCATCCACCGTAGTCAGCACCGAGGGCGGCGAGTTGAGCGGAGAGGCAAAGTCGCCCACATGCACCGGTATGTCGCCGACGATACCGTCAAACGGAGCGCGGATGCTGTAGTAGGCCAGTTGCTCCTCCTGCGTCTTGCGCAGTTCCACAGCCGACTCGTAATCCGATTTGGCGTTGTCGTGCGCCTGCTTGGCCTGGTCGTAGGCGTCGCGGCTGGTCACGCCCGCCTCGAAGAGCTTGTGCTGCCGCTCCAGTTCAATGGCGTTGTAGTCGTAGAGCGCCTTCTTCTGCCGCTCCGTGGCGCGCGCCGCATCCACCGTCGCCTTCTGCAAGCGAGGATCGATCTCCATCAGCAGTTGGCCGGCCTTTACGGTATCGCCGGAGCGGACCAGAATCTGTGTAATCACGCCGCTCACCTGTGGCAGCAGAGTCGCCGAGCGCCGCGACTTGATCGTGGCCACATACTCGCTGGACTGCGCCACCGGCTGAAGCATCACCGTCGCCGTCTGCACCGGCATCGCCTGCATTCCGGCTCCCGCCGCAGCCACCGGCTTCTTCTGGCAGCCCGTCACTGCCATCGTCACTGCCAGCACAAATGCAACCAAACAACCAACTCCAGAAATTCGTCTCAAATCGTTCATCCTCACACCAATCTTCCAATCACTCTGTCATCCTGAACAGCCCGGCTTGCGCGTCAGGTTACTGCCGCAATTTACCTTGTGCATACTCCGCCAAAAGATTGGCTGCCCCGTCCATTCCGCGTTGTTTGTGGAATGGACGGGATACCAAGAACCCCAACCGGAATCCCGTTAATTAGGAGCGGAGCAACTATCGCTTTTTGCGATCCGCGCAGTCGAAGGACCTGTGGTTGCTTATCGCTGGGAATGTCATGACGGCCAAGTTACCACCATCTTCTCTATATTGACGCCCGAAGATTAAAGTTTGACGCAAGATTTCGCATTCCGGGTTACTCGCCCGTTCCATCAGGCGGAAATGCCGGCCAGAAAGGCCAAATCAATCAGAGACTTCTGGGCAAGATTCCCCTTGAAACCGGTACTTGCGCAGCCGTCCCACCAGCGAGGCTGGTCCGCTCACCTTCAGCCGCACCAGATTCCCCTCATACGCACGGCTGTGTACCACCATCCCCGCCTCAATCGCTGCCAGCACTGCACCATCCTGCTGCGGAACGCGCAACTCCGCCTCCAGCAACGGGTCGGTGTGCAGCGCCCGGTCAATCGCCGTCAGCAGAGCCTCCACGCCTTCGCCGGTGCGTGCCGAAACAGCCACCTCGCTGCTCCGCTCGAGCAATCCCGCCCGTGCATGCTCGTCCAGCAGGTCGATCTTGTTCTGCACCTCGATGCGCGGCTTGCTGAGAACCTCCAGCTCATCCAGCACCCGCTCGACTTGCGTTTTTTGTTCTTCGCCGTAAGTCGAGGCCGCGTCACGCACATGCAGCAGCACCTCAGCCTGCGCCACCTCTTCCAGCGTGGCGCGGAAGCTGGTCACTAGTGTATGAGGCAGATTGCGGATGAAGCCGACTGTGTCCGACAGCAAAACCTTGCGCCGGCTGGGCAACTCAATGGCCCGCAACTTCGGGTCCAGCGTGGCGAACATCTTGGCAGACTGCATGACCTGCGCGCCGGTCAACTGATTGAAGAGCGTGCTCTTGCCGGCATTCGTATAGCCAACCAGCGCCACCGTCGGCACCGGCACTGCCTCGCGCCGCAGTCGCTGCTGCTTGCGCACCCGCCGCACCTGCTCCACTTCCTCTTTCAAATGGTCGATGCGGCGCTTGATCTGGCGGCGATCTGTCTCCAGCTTGGTCTCGCCCGGTCCGCGCGTGCCGATGCCGCCGCCCAACTGCGACATGGCCTTGCCCTTGCCGCCCAGCCGCGGCAGCAGATACTCAAGTTGCGCCAGTTCTACCTGCAACTTGCCCTCGGCGGTCCTCGCGTGGCGGGCAAAGATGTCCAGAATCAACTGCGTCCGGTCCAGTACGCGGCACGGTAGCGCCGCCTCCAGATTGCGCAACTGCGTCGGCGAAAGGTCGTGGTCGAAGAGGACCAGATCGGCCTCGGTGGAAGCCGCAATGCCCTTGATCTCCTCCACCTTGCCGGAGCCAATCAGCGTCGCCGGATCCAGCCGCCCGCGCCGCTGCACCACTTCAGCCACCACCACACCCCCGGCGCTGGCCACCAGTTCACGAAACTCGGCTAGCGACTCCTCCGCGTCCAGTTCCGTGGTAGGGCGCACCTCCGCCGGCTTAGCGGAAGAAGCCTCCGCGCGGAGAATCGCGAAACTGCACTGATCAGAATGAGAATCGGAAAACTCCGATTCCGCGCGCACATCTGTGATCCGTGCGCCCCTCTGGGCTGCACGGCTGCTGCCACGCGAGCGGACTCCAAGGTCTAACCCGATTAGAACCGCTCGTTCCAGGCCTGCTATCGCGGTTCCCCAATCGAAGTCGGCGAGGCCACCGGAATTGGCCCTGGGCCGCTCGATGGACGGAACTCGCTGTGTATCACGCCCCGGTTGCTCACCACGGTCGATATCGCGTGCTTGAAGATCAACTGCTCCTGGTTATTGTTCTCCAGCAGCACCGAATACTTGTCAAAGGAACGGATCTTGCCGGTCAGCTTGACGCCGCTAACCAGGTAAACCGTAATGGGTGTCTTGTCCTTGCGAACCGTGTTCAGGAAAGTGTCCTGAATATTTTGTGCCGGCTTCGTTTCCATGTGCCGATCTCCTGCATTCCTCGGGGGAGGTTGAATTGAACCACGCGGACTCATGTGAATCGGCAAGCGCGGAGCCAATGATCCCGCCGCCAATTTCCGCAACGGCTCTAAAGTCAAGCCATGACGATTACACCTATTTAATCATTGTTCTCTTGTAGTGTCCAAAAAAAATGTGAGTCCTTATCATTTTGGATGCCGTCGCGCCCAATTGCTCTATCTATTGACTGCTCTTTGAGTTAGGTTATCTGATGTTCATGACTTTTATCTATGCGACAAAAGTAACCTGCACTGTTGACTTTTAAGTAACTGATCCTTTGGATGGAGACTGGATCGGCAGAGCCGCGCGTGCGCGCAACCTGCGTGCGGTGGGGTCGGCCGTCGAACTCGGGACGGGACAAGTGCACCGGGCCTGCACCAGCTTTGCGGCTCCTCGCTAGGCGGGCTTCATGGCGCTGGTCAATGAGCAAGCCGCCGTTGCTGGCTGACTTCACCTGCACCACCTCTGGCACGCCCGTGCTGGCCGTACTCACTATGCCCACCTTTTTCGCCCGGCGCGGAGATCTCTTTATCTCTGCAATACCTTCCCCACATAGACTCCATACGGTCCTAATCGGATCGCTCCCAGAGACTCTGGATCCGCCGCGCCGGGAGTCTTCAGCAGCGTCTTGAGCTTGCCATTAAAGCCTGGAACACTCAGTCTCACCGTCTGCGGCTCGGCGGTGAAGTTCACACTGACCACCACCGGCGGCCCGTCCGGCGTCTTGCGCATCCAGCTTAAAACTTTTTCGTTCTTCGTATCCAGCATGGTATTGCGGCCGTGCTCAAAGGCCGGAACCGTCTTCTTCAGGCGGATTACATTCTCGTACCATGCCAGGAGCGAGTCGGGATCGAGGCTCTCCGCGGCCACATTGATCCGCGCCGCGCTGGGTGGCACAGGTAGCCAGGGCTGACCGCGCGTGAAACCGGCATTCTGGCTTCCATCCCACTGCATCGGCGTGCGCTCACCGTCACGCCCCTTTTCGCGTGGCCAGCCGGTAATGCCGATCGGATCCTTTACATCTTCCTTCCGCGTCGGCGGCGTGGTCAAGATGCCGATCTCGTCGCCGTAATAGAACTGCGCCGCGCCCCTGCTCAAAAACAACACCGCCGCCAGCGCGCGCTGAATCTCCAGATCATGCACGCCATCGCCATAGCGCGCCTGGATGCGTGGATTGTCATGGTTGTCAAAGAGCAGCAACGGCGTGTGATCGCCGATCTTGGTTTCTACGTCGTTGATTTTTGCGCGGAAGGCAGACACGTCCAGCTTGTTGATGAAGGCCACCTGCGTGTCCATCGGCAGATGAAACTCCGGTGCGCCCACCGGCCCATACATCTTGGCCAATTCGCCTACATTCGGCAGATACGTCTCGCCAATCAGCACCCGCGTTCCCGGAAAGGCCGCCGAGTTGAAGCCATCCATATGCGCGCGCATCTCTTGCATCACCGCATGTACTCCGGGCAGGTTGTCGGTCTTGGAGTCGTTCAGCACTGGATCGCCATAGGCGTTCGTCAGCGGCATGCCGTCCTTGTCCTTGAGCGCCTCTTCGTCCGTCAAGCTGGGGTCCTCATAGAGTGCGGTCACTGCATCAAAGCGGAAGCCCCCCACCCCGCGTTTCAGCCAGAAACTGATAATGTTTTTGAAAGCATCATGCACCTTTGGATTGTTCCAGTTCAAATCCGGCTGCTGCGCATAGAACCTATGGTAGTAATACTGCCGCGTGGCCTCGTCCCACTGCCACGCCGAATGGCCAAAGAGCGACTCCCAGTTGTTCGGCGGCGTACCCGCGTCGCTCGCCGTCTCGCCCTTGCCGTCCTGCCACACATACCAGTCGCGGTAAGGGTTGGTTCGCGAGGAGCGCGACTGCTTGAACCAATCATGCTGATCCGAGGTATGGTTCATCACCATATCCAGCAGGATGCGGATATGACGTTTGCCAGCCTCGGCCACCAGCCGGTCAAAGTCGACCAGCGTGCCGTATCGGGGGTCGATGTTCTTGTAATCCGAGATGTCATAACCGAAGTCCACCTGCGGCGAGGGGTAGCAGGGCGTCAGCCAGATGGCGTCCACGCCCAGCTTCTTCAGGTAGTCCAGCCGCGCGGTAATGCCGTTCAAGTCGCCGATGCCATCGCCATTCGAGTCTTGAAAGCTGCGCGGATAGATCTCATAGATGACTGCGTTTTTCCACCAGTCGCGCTCTGTGGCGGCATCGGAGCCTGCGGCGTGCCGGGCGGCCCTGGCTTGAGTCCGTTGCGCGCCTGCCGCGAGCGCGGCCGCGCAGAAAAACAGAGCCATGGTAAGGCGAAACGTGGCAATCATCCGATGCATGATGGTCTCCTGAGTGCATGGCCGATGGGCGGGGTTGTAGCAGCGGCTTCTGAAATCTACGCCCGATTCTACAGGATTCGATTGTAGATTTTCACCGTGGGCCAGAGCCAAGGTGGAACAACCGGCGAGAATCTCTCACGGATCGAACTCCGCCCCAACCAAAAATTTAATGGAAAAAATCAAAAAAATACTTGCGTGTTGAGCGAAGGTTAGGATATTAATTGTTTTATTAACTGTATTGATGTGACGCGCGTCACTGTTTCCCTTTTCTAAATGAGCGACGTCACTGCCGCTGGAGGCTCGTTTCCCTTTCTATCAAACATTGGCTGCCTGCGATTGATTCAGATTGCAATCAGGAGCCTGCGCCTATGATTTCGTAGCCCGTCAACAAGCTATCAATGTAAACCAGATGCCGCGCGGAACAGGCACTGCGACGGGTAGTTCAAACGCAATATCACCAAAGGAGAAGAAGAATGTCAGAACCGTTTTTGGGTGAGATTCGCATGACCGGATTCAATTTTGCGCCAACAGGCTGGGCTTTGTGCAATGGACAAACCTTGTCCATCTCGGCAAACGCAGCGCTGTTTTCTCTGCTGGGAACCACTTACGGCGGCAACGGTGTCTCCACTTTCAATCTGCCTGACTTGCAAGGCCGCGTACCGATTCATTGGGGCAACGGGGCGGGCCTGACTCCATACGTCATCGGCGAAAGCGCCGGCACAGAGAATGTGACGCTGCTCTACAACAATATGCCCTTGCACAACCATCTGATTAACGTGAACAATGCGGCCGGCAACAGCGCCGATCCGTCCAACAAGATACTGGCTGAAACGGCCAATGATGCGAGGCCTCCGGTTCTCACGCAGACTTATACATCGAATGCGTCCAACAACACTCTGGCGCCTACCTCTGTCTCCAATGCGGGCGGCAATGTACCGCACACAAACCTGCAACCCTTTCTGACAGTGAACTTCATCATTGCTCTGGCGGGCATCTACCCCTCGCGAAGCTAGAGTATTGCACGCTTGGTGGAAGGAACTTCCGCGTCCCCATCCATTTCATCCTGAGCGCCGTCGAAAGATCTGCGCATTCAATTGCGAAATGGATGGGAGACCAGAAGATCAACCATACAGAAACTTCAATAATCCCCTGAGATGCGCCTTTGACCGGCGACTCCAATTCAGGAGTATGCGTTCGTGACAGAATACGTTGGCGGCAAATCGGCCAGATGCTTCCTGAGACCCGCGCAACCGGAAGACGAGCCATTCCTCTTCCAACTTTTTGCGGAATCTCAGCAGCATTTGGCCGCCTTCCAGTCGAATGCGGAGCTTTACAACTCGCTGATCGAATTCCAATTCAGAGGACGCAAGCACAGCTACTTGAAAGAATTCCCCCGCGCTGTTGATGCGATTCTTTGTTTGGAAGATGAGGCGCGGGGCACGCTGCCAATAGGGCGGATATTGGTCGATTGTGCCCCGGAGTGTTGGCGGATTGTTGATATTGCCGTGCTCGCCGCTCATCGCGGGAATGGCTTTGGAAGCTGGGCGATTCAGCTCTGTCAGCGGCAATCGGATGCGGCGGGAGCGAGGCTCACACTCGCAGTCAGGCCGGAAAACACCGCCCGCCGGCTCTATGAACGGCTGGGCTTTCGCGTGACGGAGCAAAACGCTCTGACGGTGGAGATGGAATTGGCTGGCGCGAATGAGGCCCATTCGTCGCGGAGAGACATGCTCACCTCAGCCCAATAATCAACGAGGAACAGCGCAAGGAAAATCGAATCATCCGAGGCGGCTTGGAAACCCTTCTTGGCCACATTTTTTGCAGTGAATCAGCCCCTCCAGCCTAACGCCCCCGGCTGATCTTCAGCCGGTCAACTTCAACCGTGAACTCAGGCTTCTCGCGTGTCCCGGTAATTTGAAGAGGAATTTCGGTCCCTACTCCATCCTTTCTCAGCAGCCGGTCAGCCGGTTTCAGCAACATTCCCTTCCAGCCGCCCACCATCATTGAGACAGGAGCCTCCATCTTGGCCACTCCGTCAAAGTTCAGTGCGCCCCACTCCAGTTGATAGTTGCCCTTCAACTGAATCGTCGCCCCCGGCACGGCGAAACTGAGCGCGGGCAGCACAATCTCCCCATCCTCCACCTGAAAGCTGCCCCTCATCTGCGACAAAATGCTCGACGGGACGATGATCTTCAACTGCTCCGGATGCCCCTGACCGCGCAGGCTCAGCTCCGCAATCAGCCGTTGTAATTTATCGGTAGTAAAAACGGCATTCTCCAAGGAAAACCATCCATCCAGCTTCATCCGCTCATGCACCGGCGCGGAGCCGTGCGGAATGAACAGGCTGGTCTTCAAGGCCATGTCGCCGGTCAGCAGCACCTTATTGGTATGGCTCATCAGACGCTGAAAATCTTCGATCCGCCCGTGATCGATATCTACGGTAAGTTCAATCTCGTGGCCAACCCCCAGTGGAATGCCATTCAGATCCATCTCCGGCACGCGCACAATCGATCCCTGCGCGGTGAAGTGAGAATGCTCAAGCGTCGCCTCCACCGGTTCCAGCCAGGTATTTCCGTTCGTCGCATCTACGCGCGCATGGAAGCGCGTCGTCAGTCCGAGCGGACTGTCAAAATGGGTCAGCCGGAAATCAGGTGTCCGCGTCTCGCCGTCCACCGTCAAATCGCGCAGCGTGCCCTGAAAATGCCCGGTCGAATCGAGCGTCCCTGCGATGTCCTTGAAGCTGGCCAGGTCGGCGTGCTCCAGCCGGTAATCGCCTTGCAACGGCATTGCGCCCAAATCTCCGGTAGTCCAAGCAAAGCTGCCTGTGGTCTTCACGTTCCCTTTGGGCCGCGGAATCATCAGCTCGGCGTCGAAGCCAATCGGCCCGCCTTTAGAAATACCCATCAGCGACAGCCGCGCGATCGCAAACTCCTGCGGCAACTTTCCCGGCTTGTCGGTTTCGATCACCAACTCCGCGCCAGTGCATTCGATCCTCTCCACATCAAAGCTCACCAGCTTGCTATTCCACTCGCGCTTGTCATCCTGAGTGGAGCGTAGAGAAGTCGAAGGAGCCGCGTCTTGCTGGGTGCCCCACCCTCGCGGCGTATTTGATTTTGCCGCTTGGGTGGGATCCAATGCCCCGCTGCTTCCATTTCCGTCCGCCAGATGCGGCTTCGGCGGCAGATCGACCCTCAGCCCCTTCAACTCCACCAGGGAGATAGCGATCGGCACACCCGGCCGGTAGCGCAGTGGCGTATGGAAGCGAAACTCCTCCAGCCGAATCAGCGGCTTGTCCTGACTCTCCGGTACTGTCACGTTACTGACTTGAGCGGGCGGCCAGATCCGCAGCCCTTTGCCCTCCGCCCAAAGCCCCCAAGACTTATTGACCAGCGAGATATGAAAGCCGTCCAGCTCGACCCGCGCATGAAAGCGATTTTCCAGCGCCTCGACGATCCGTGCCCGCAGGAAAGGCTCCACTCGCCTCAGCACAATCTGCAAGCCAACTGACGTCGCCAACAGCGCCAGCAGCAGCCCGCCCGCGGCCCACTTCACCCATCCATGCCTGCGCCAGTATGTACTCTGCTTTGTCAACTCCATCTCCCGTTTGCCTACCATTGTCGCAGCATTCACTCGCCGAAAAGCAAGGTGTTTCTTAACTTCATTCCCAAGAAGCGAGTGTGAGCGAGCCAGTCTAATTTCGGAGCCGCTGTTGCCGAGCAGCAGGTTGCTGGATCACCCTCCGCAAAGCTATTGAGTTCTCTTGCATTCTCTCCATTCTGTTTGACTTCCGTTCGTTCAACTTGCAATGATGAACGGCGGAGGAAAACAGCGTGAAATACCTCGTTGCGATTCTGCTTCTGATCCCTGCTCTGGCCTGGGGCAAACCAAAGCCGGAAGAGTACACCGTTGCCGTCCATGTCCAGTCCTCGCGCCTCATTACCATATGCTACGAACTCGAAGTCGCAATCGCAGGCCGGATACATTGCGACAAGAAACAGCATCTCGATGTGTTAATCAATGGGGCGAAATTCGAGATGCTGAGCGGTGATTATCCCGATTTTGCGCTTAAGATCGGCGACTATAAGGCAAAGCTGCTTCCGGATGATTTCGGAGAGGGAGAAAACCAGCCTAAAAGCTATGAGTATCACCAGAAATACGAGTTTCTCTTCCCCGACGGCAAGACGCGGAAGTTTGTAGTCGTGGGCGCAACGGAATAAGCCAGTGACTCAACTCCGCATCATCGGCGTTCGAGACCATGATCCCTACGCGTGCCATTGCCTCACCGTAGGCAGCTGATTTCATGAATGGCAGGTCAATGCCGTAGACTTGCAAGCACAGATGTTAGCGCAGATTGAAAACCTCGTAAAGCTGCAAGCGGTGGAGTTGGAGCGCACGCGCCTGTCCAAGGCTGCGCGCGCCTTGCCGGAAGAAGTCGCGCAAGCCGAAGCCGCCTTGGCAGCCGCCGAGCGCACGGCTGCCAAGGCGCACGACGCACTCCGCTCCGAAGAAACACTGCGCCGGCGCCTCGACCTCGACATCGCAACGCAACGCCAGAAGGCCGCTCGCTATCGCAGCCAGTTGGACTCGGTCAAGACGCCCGAGCAGGCCGCCGCCGTCGAGCACGAGCTGGGCTTTGCCGAGACCGAGGCCGCGCGGCTGGAGGAAGAAGAGTTCGCCAGCCTGGAGCGCACCGAAGCTCTGGAATCGGCTCTGCCCGCTGCCCGCGCCGAGGTCGAGAAACTGGCCTTGACACTCGACAACACCCGCGCGCGCATTCAGCTTCGTCTGGCCGAAGTTGCCCGCGAGCAGGCCGCTCTCAACCTCGAACGCGAAGCGCTTCGCCCGCTGATCGAGGAGGACATTCTCACCCGCTTTGACCGCCTCTGCGGTTCGCGCGGCACCGGTTTGGCTCGCGTGGAAAACAAGCAGTGCACCGGCTGCCGCATGGGCGTGCGCCCCCAGACCTGGAACCAGCTCCGCGAAGGCGAACTGCTCACCTGCGACAGTTGCTTCCGCCTGCTCTATTGGGATCCCTCGATGGCTCCCGCGCCTGATCCCGACGCAAAGCCCAAGCCCAAGGCGAAGCGCAAAGTGGTGAAGGACGAAGACGGCGATTAGAGCCTCCGCGCTATTCCTGCTACCCTTTTCTTAGGCGATCATCGCCCAGGAGCCAGCCGTGCAGCGCATTTGCGTCGATATGGATGAGGTGATGGCGGATACCCTCGCCGAGCACCTCAGCCGGTACAACCAGACCTTCGACGAGGAGGTCACGCCCCACGATCTGGCCGGCAAAGGCATCTGGGAGGTAGTTCCAGCCGACCGCCAGCAGCAGCTTCGCGCCTTCCTCGATGCCGAGGATTTCTTCGAGGATCTGGCCGTGATTCCTGGCTCGCAGACGGTACTTGAGGCGCTCTCGGCGCGCTTTGAAATCTTCATCGCCACGCAGGCCATGGCCGTACCCAACTCGCTCGGCCCCAAGTACCGCTGGCTGCAGCGCCACTTCCCTTTCATCCCGCCCGCGCATTACGTTTTCTGCGGCGACAAATCCATTCTGCGCGCCGACTATCTGATCGACGACCTGCCCAAGAACCTGCTGCTCTTTCAGGGCCAGGGCCTGCTCTACACCGCGCCGCGCAACCTGACCGAGACCGCCTTCGTGCGCGTGAACAATTGGCAAGAGGTCGCCGCCTACTTCGCCGGGATTCCATCGCCATCAGTTGCACTGGAATTCGCTCCAGAATAAAGTCAATCCATGGTAATGATTCGAGCAGCGGAGGAGTCTGACGCGGCGGGGATTGCACACGTCCATTTACAGAGCTGGCGCACGACGTATGCGGGCGTTGTGCCGGATGACTATCTGGCTGCGCTGAACGTGTCCGAACGCACTGGGCAGTGGCAAGAATGGCTCGCGCGCGGATTTGAGGTCTATCTTGCCGAAGTCGATGGCAAGGTTGCAGGCTTCATCGGCGGCGGCGCGCTCCGCGAGCCGATGCAAGCCTACGATGCAGAGCTATATGCCATCTATCTATTGCACCCAGCGCAGAAGCAGGGCGTGGGACGCGCACTTCTTGGAAAACTTGCAGCATCACTCAGCGGCCAAGGCTTCAAGAGCATGATCGCCTGGGTGCTTGAAAAGAATCCCTCGCGAGAGTTTTACCCCAAGACCGGCGCGCAGCTTGTCACCTCCAAAGAGATCGTTATTGGCGGCGCGTCTCTTGTTGAAGTTGCCTATGGATGGCCCGATCTGCGAACGATTCAGAGTTAATTTTATGAATCGGCGTGCAAGCACTAAGCTCCTTGCGGCAAAATACTAAATCGGATGCGGAGTGGTGTTGCGCGCACCGGTGACATTATCGGCCGGATCGTGAAAGGATTTGCCCGAGCTATAGGCGAACTTCTGATAGCCGGGTCCAGCTTTGCGAATCGCATCCTGCCAGCCATCCTCCCAGGTGATCTGCGCTTCGCCATCGACATAAACCCACTTGCCGCGCGTGCTGCCAATGGATTTTCGAGCATTGCCGTCGTCGTAGAGAGTGATGAAGAAATTGTTTCCATATCCGTCGCCGACCTCCCACTTTCCCAGGAAGTGCGCGCGCGATGGCGCCACGGTACTGCCGCTTGGGGTTCCCGCGGCAACGGAAGCGGAAGCTGAGGGAAACTCCACCCGTTCAATATCGCAGAGATTGTAGCTCTGCCGGTGGCCATCTTTGAAGACGATCACCAGCGTGCCTTGCCCACTTTTGGAAGCCGAAGCCGCATAGACAGATCCAGCCTGAAGAGTTAAACAAATGATGGTAGCCAAAACAGCGATTCTAAGATTCAAACGCATGAGTTTCTCCTTGATCTTGAGTGGTGCGGAATCGTTCCAAACTCGAATACGCTAAAACTATCTACGCGGCAGAAGCGAAAAATGTTCCCTCGATTCCTCTTCTATTGCCGATTAGAATTCCACGATCTCGCGCAATGGAACGAAAGACTCCATGGAAATATGCTTTTCTCTTCTCTGACCCTGACCCCTATCTTACTGCGGCAGGACTTCGATTCCAGTTACGGTTGCATAGCCATCCACCGGAACAAAGCTCAGCAGCAGCTTACCCTGTGCATTCGGCTCCAGGCCGGTGAACCTGCGCGTGACCACGTCGGACTGGCGCGCCTCATTGGCAAGGTCGAAGTTCTTCAGCAGCGCATTGCCGTTGCAGAAGAGATTGAAGATGTGAGCCACTGCGGGCTGTCCGTCGCTGGTGGAGGCGGACTGGTCCCAGTTTCCATGGCGCGCCGCAAAGTGCAGCAGGACCGTGTACTTGCCCGGCGAGACGGGAATCGCATAGGAGAAGTTGCCCCAGCGCTCGGTCTCGTAAAGCTCCGGATCGTCGGTTCCGCTGACCGGCGCCGCATAGCTAGCCAGTTGCCCGCCCAGGAAGTAGTTGTCCGGACTCCACCAGTGGCTGTCGTTGGAGTAATACGGAGTCTGCCGGGCGAGCACGCGGACGGGCCGGATGTGGTCGCGGATATCCAGGCAGAATTTCGATCGCCGAAAGCGTGGCCTGCTTGCCCTCTTCGCCGGCAAACTCCAGATGCAGCAGGCCATCCTGCGCCGGCTGAATGCCGGAGAAGACCTTGACGTCGGCGGTGCGGCTGGCTCCCGGCATCGGCCACAATATCGAAGCGGGTCAGCAGCGGTTTTCCGTTGGCGCGCACCGTCAGAATGCGGCTGCCCTCCCCGCCGCCTGCCGGCAGCTCCGGATCGTATTCGGTCTCGGCAAAGTGCAGGCGCAGTTCGTAGATGCCTTGCTTCAGCGGAATGTTGTAGCGGAAGCTGCCTTGGCGGCTGGTGCGGTAAAAATCCGGATTCTGGGTGCGACTAATGCTCTGCACGGTGCTTTTGACCGCCGTACCCCCGTCAAACCAGGCGTCCGCATTCCACAGTTTGCCGGCATGATCCACAAAGCCGCGCCCTGAGCCGGCCAGGATGCGGACCTCCTCGCCCACCGGCGGGCCAAGCTGCGCTTCCGCAGTTTGCGCCGCGGAAGAATTCGCTCCGGACGCTTCCGGTTTGTGCTTCATCTGGCGGAAGATCAGCCACTATATAACCCAGGATGGCAAAGAAAATGCGCGAGCGCCTGCAATCCACATTACCCGGCGGCTGGAGTGGTCAAACCTGCGCTTGGGCGCGATTCATTCCTCCCGGCACTTCGGCATGCGGGACGCGGCGCCTCACAGCCGCTTGCGCGCGACCACCTTGAACTCCGGAACATATTGTCCCAGTGGAATCGTGATCTGGAGCGCGATGCGAGGCGCCTTCGCCGGCATAGTACGCGGCCAGACGCTTGCGCAAGCGGTTGGCCTCCACGCGCACAATCGAGTCGGAGTTCTGATCGAAGGAATCTCCGCGACGAAAGACCTCCACGCCGACCGAGTACTCCTTGATCTGATGGGCCTCGCCGGCAAAGAGCTTCTCGCACAGGTAGGAGAGCAGATGCGCGAGCATGGGCGCGCGCGTAAAGTGCTCAGAATGAAGCACCGTGGCCAGCTCCGCTCGGCGTTCTTCCAGATCGGCTGGCTCTGGGCTTGCTATGGTCATCGAATCCTCACCCGGACTGATTGTAATGGTAACCTGTCTTTTCATTTTGGAAGCATTTAACGGTGAGCGCAGGCCGGCGATCTCACGTGTGTAACGGCGGTTAACCCCCCAGTCTGCACTGCAGACATCGAGCCGTCGGATGCGCGAGATAAAATCGTCGCAAATTAAGCAAATAAAGGATTCGTAACTTCCAGCGGAGTGGTTTAACCTCCGTGCAAGCACGGCGGGTAGCAGGTATAGCGTTGCGCACATTCCGAGTCGATCTCAACTGCAATCGACGCACACGCAGATCGCCGGGGCCGCGATAGCGCCTCATGCAAGATGCCGATGCACAGAGAGGTGAACCATGAAAAAGCTGATGATGACGCTGGCGGCGGCGAGCCTTTGATGATGTGCATGGCGCCGTACGCAAGAGCGGAGAGACGCGGCCAAGCCGGACAAGGCGGAGATTGCGCGCAAAGCGGAAGTACGGGGCGATCTGGCGCGCACCCGCAAGGAGTATGCAGTAGCCGCCGCCTATTATCAAGCGGCGATTCGCGCCTCCCGCCAAGAATGCCGCGCTGTATAACAAGCTGGGCATTGTCCAACTCCAGCTGAACAGCCGGGGAGCGGCGCGCAAGAACTTTGCCCAGGCAATGAAGCTCGACCCTCAGCTCATCTCCGCGGTGAACAACCTCGGCGCGGTTGCCTTGATGGACAGAAAGTACAAGGCAGCGGCCAACTACTTCAAACAAGCGCTGGCAATGGACGAGTCCGTGGCCGCCACGCATCTCAATCTGGCCGAATCCTGGATGGGCATGGGCGAGGTCGACTACGCAATGACGGAGTATACCCGCGCGTTGGAGCTGGATGCCGATATTCTCACCACCAATGACGAGGGCGTGATCGCCCAGGTGGCAACGCCCCAGCAGCGCGCCCGCATCGCGTACCTGATTGCCAAGGTCTATATCAAGCGCGGCAATGTCGATGGCGCGCTGGTCTCGCTGGCAAGGCGCGGGATCTGCACTACTACGAACTGAAACAGGTCTACACCGACAAGGAATTCGCCCCGCTGTGGGACGATCCGCGCTTGGCCAAGATCATCAAGCGCTGATTGTTTTGGTCATTCAATGCTGTCTGGGTGGGAAGCCAACGACTATTTCCGTTCAGCTTCAACTGTGCCCTGCGCCGTCCGCGCCTGCTCGGCGCCCGCATCGGCAAAGGCGGCGGGGCTTGGTGCATGGTCACGATGATCGCTTTGGCTGGCTTCAAGCCGGCGCATTGGTAGGAGTGCGGCGTGCTGGCGTCAAAGTAAACCGCGTCGCCCTCCTCCAGCTTGCATTGCTGCTCGCCGTGGCGAAGTTCGAGCACTCCCTCCAGCACATAAAGAAACTCGAAGCCCGGATGCAGGTGGGCCGTGGACTCGACCGCGCCGGTCAGCGGAATGAACTCGGCAAAGTATGGGTCCATCGGCCGGTCGGGCACCATATAGCCCAGGCTCTCAAAATAATAGGTGGGAGACTCGACACCGGTCTGTGGCAGCCGGACCCGCTCCTTGCGCCGGTGAATGCGGAACATAGCCGACGCATCGCTCTCAAAGAAATAAGAGAGATCCTTGGAAAAAACCATGGCGATGCGCGCCAGATTGCGCAGCGTGGGCACCACGCGGCCAGTCTCAAGCTGTGAAAGAAAACTGGCGGAAAGGCCGGTGAGCTTGCCCAACTCCACCAGACCCATTGATTTCTTCAGGCGCAACCGCCGGATACGGTCGCCAAGGCGCTTGTCCGCGATAACCCGCGCCGTGGTTTCGGCATCCACCTGCGACATCTGCGTCTCTTCGCTGCGCACTGCCGGCGATTCGCCCATTTGCCCTCCAACCAGCGCGCTTATCAGGAGCGCTCCAGGATTATGTTGCGCCTATCAAAAACAATTCCCATGCTACCAACACTGCATCGCCGCTGCAAGCACCTGTCTTTCTTATGAGAAAATCAGAGCTTGCGGACGCATTCCAACTTTCGCTTGCTGGTGGTCCGACTTGGGGCCATGGGCGATATACTGCACGCGCTGCCGGCGGTGACCGCGCTGCGGATTGCCCATCCCGGCTGGCAGATCGAATGGGCCGTCGAGCCACGCTGGCAGGCTCTGCTGACGTCTGACTCCGCGCCACCTCCCACCCCTAGAACCCCCTCTCAACCGCTGATCGACCGCTTCCACTTCGCCGCTACCAAAGCCTGGCGCAAGGCTCCGTTGAGCCGCCAGACCCGCGCCGAGTTCTTCGCTCTGCGCGCGGCGCTCAGGGCCGCTGAATATGATGCGGTCATCGACCTGCAAGGTTCGCTGCGTTCGGCGCTGATTGCCAGCCTAGCCGGATGCCGCCGCCTGATTGGCGAAGAAAATCCGCGTGAGCGACCGGCGCGCTGGCTCTTCACCGAGCGCGTGCCCACGCGCGGCGCACATGTGATCGAACAGGATCTGGAGCTGGTCTCGGTAATCGCCGGAGACAACCTCCAGCCCGTTCTGCCTTGGCTGCCCATCAACCCCGCAGCCGAAGCCTGGGCCGACTCCGTTCTGACCTTCGGTAGCCCGCCCGCCGTGCTCATCAATCCTGGCGCGGGCTGGGGCGCCAAGCGCTGGCCGCCCGAGCGCTACGCCGCCGTGGCGCAAGGGCTGATTGAGCGCGGCTGCCGCGTGCTGGTCAATGCTGGCCCTGGCGAAGAACCGCTGGCCGAATCAATCGTCCGCCAGACTCACGGCGCGGCAACCCCGCTCAACTGCTCGCTCGCCCAACTGATCGCCCTCACCCGCCGCATAGCGCTGGCTATCGCCGGAGACACTGGCCCTCTGCATCTTGCCTGCGCCTTGGGCAAGCCGGTCGTCGGCATCTACGGACCCACCGATCCCAGCCGCAACGGCCCCTTCGGAACTCGCTTCACTGTCCTGCGCAGCCCTGTAAGCCGCCGCGATCACTCCCGCTACGAAGCCCCTGAAGCAGGCCTTCTCACCATCCATCCGGATGAAGTCCTGCGCGCCGCCGCCGCCTTGCTTTATCCTGAAAGAGCCTCCGAAGCCAGCCAATGACACAGCCCGCGCAGCTACAACCCGACTGGATCGTCCGCTGGCAAAAGATTGCCCGCCGTATCCGCGTGCCGCTGGGCTTTCTGGCCGGCGTACTTTATCTCTTTGAATTGCTCCGCCATGCGCCTCACCCAGCCGCCGTCGCCTGGAGTCTGGCGCTGGTTCTGCCCGGAGTTTGGCTGCGTGCCTATGCCTCCGGCACTGTGAAGAAGAATCGCGAGTTGGCAATTACCGGCCCTTATGCGTACACTCGCAATCCGCTCTATCTTGGCTCAATGCTGATCGCCGCGGGCTTTGCCGTGGCCTTGCTCAGTTGGCCCATGGCGCTGGTGCTGGCCGTGATCTTTGTCGTCATCTATGTGCCGGTAATCGCCGGCGAGGAGCGCTTTCTCCGCGCCGCCTTCCCCTGCTTCGATGACTACTGCCGCCAGGTTCCCCGGCTGATTCCCCGTTTGACCCCGGCCCGCCCTGCCGGTGCCGAAACCACCCCCAGCGCAGAAGCGGGCAGTTTTTCCTTTATGCTCTATCTCCAGCACCGCGAGTACAATGCAGGAGTAGGGGCTGCGCTGCTCTACCTCAGCCTTCTCCTGCTGCGGCCGCTGCTGGCCGCCAGGGGTTATCTGCCGCATTGAGCGGCTATCATTTGTGTATGCAACAATTAAAGGAGCCACCCCCGCCGGTGAAGACGCGCACACTCGCACAAGCAATCTTTGGCGCACTCGGCTTGGCACTCATGGCCACTGCGGCGCACTCCCAGCAGACGCCCCCTTTGGCTCCGCCTCGCCCCGGCTTCAGCTTTCCTGCCAAGCAGACCCTCACCTATCAGGTGGACTGGCGTGTCTTCCCCGCTGGAACCGCCGTGGTGCGCTTTGAGGCCGATGGCCCGCGTGAGAACCTGACCGTCAGCGCCGACTCCATCGGCGCCATCAATCTGGTCTATCACCTCAGCGACCGCTTCCAGTCCAGCTTTGACCGCGACAAAGGCTGCACAGACGACTTCAACAAGCAGACCGTCGAGGGCCGCCGCCAGGTGACTTCGACCCTCCATTTGGACTACACCCAGGGCCGCTCCGTCTTCAACGAAAAAAATCTGGTCAGCGGGCAGGCCAAGCACGTAGAGTCCTCCGTCCCCAACTGCGTCACCGATCTGCTTACGGGCGTCTACTACGCCTCGTCGCAGCCCATCGCGCTCGGCCATAACTTTGTAATCCCCGTCTTTGACGCCATGCACATTGTGCCGGTGACCATGAAGGTTGAGGGCCGCGAAGAGATCAAAACTCCGCTCGGCACCTTCAAGACCCTGCGCGTCCAGCCCATCGCTTCCAGCGGCGTGGTCAAGAATCGCGGCAATATCTGGATCTGGTACACCGACGACGAACGCCACCTGCCTGTCCAGATGCGCGCCCGCTCCTTCTGGGGAACCATCACCTTCCGGCTCATCGGCAATGAAAACAAGTAGACGCTGGCCGGCCACAGAACTTTGATCGCTTCCAAATGCCGCGGAATACTGAATCGAAGCCTCTGCCTTGGAACGGCACACCTTCCCAGCCTGCGGAAGAACTCCATAAAGAGTCCAGAAGCGTCAGAGCACGACTTCATTCGCTCAGCTAAAACCCATAGAATGAAGATTGTCTTTAGCCCATACGGAATGTTTTCTGGAATCTGCGCTCAAATTCAGCACTTGCAAAAATCAACTTCAATCCTGAAACGAATCTCCATGCTTTTCCGCTATCTCTTCAGAACATTCAAAGCCTCCCATTTCAGTTGGCTTCACAAAAAACTGGAAATCGAGCGTTTTATAAGACATAAATCGTGCTACTATTTCTTGCAATGCCGCTCTTGAAGTGGTGAATGGATTAGCTGACTGTTCCACTTGTAACGCTTTCCCCCGTTAACTCACTATCGACTGAAATCAGCACTAGCCGGAGTTGAACGTTTTTTGGAGGACGCACGTGAAATGTTCCCCTGTTTGGTTGATCCTTCTGATCCTTGCCACGGCTTCTACTCTGGCCGCCCAGTCGCCCTCCTCAACAGCGACCCCAAAGCCCGCCAAACTTACAGCCGCCCAGATTGCCAAGAATCAGGCTGCCGCCAAAAAAGCCGCTAAAAAAGCCGAAGTTCACCTCAAGCCGTTATCATCCATCGCCTTTGGCGGCGGAATCTCGCTGATGGGTGTCAACCTCCAGGCCTCCACCAATCTGAACCGCTATCTGAACCTGCGCGGCACCGGCAACTTCTTTAATTACACAGACAGCAATATCTCCACCAACGGCTTCAATTTGAACGGCAAGGTGAACTTCGCCACGGCGGGCGCCTCGCTGGACATCTTTCCCTTCCCCAACCACGGCCTGCGCGTAAGCCCCGGTGTGATCTTCTATAACCCGAATGAAATCTGGGCTACTGCCACTCCCGAACCCGATAAATCCTTTTCTCTGAATGGTTATGATTACTATCCAGACGCGGCAACAGAAGCAACAGATCCATTCCAGGTAAACGCCAATCTGGCTCTGAACACCAATAAAGAGGCCTTTACGCTGACCACCGGCTGGGGCAACGTAATTCCCCACAGGCATCAGGATCAGGTCTTTTCGCATCTCACCTTCCCGTTTGAGATTAGCACGGCCTTCACCGGCGTGCCCACGATCAATATGCAACTGCAGGGCAATGCCTGCAATTCAATGGGCGCGAACACTGCGTGAATATGGCTACCGATCCCACTGCGCAAAGCAATCTGAATGCCCAGCTTGCCAAGTGGAGAAGCGATCTGAATCCCCTCAAGGTCTACCCCGTACTCTCCTTTGGGATTACTCTTACTCCTTCAACATCAAGCCGCCTCAGTAGTGGCACATAAAGCTGAAAAAGCTGCCCCCCCGCATGGGGGCAGCTTTTTTGTATGAATCCACGGCGCCGACCTCCCGGTCGGCTGTAGCGCGGACGTCCTCGTCCGCGCTTGTCCAGAAGCATTGATCCTGTCTTGCAGTTTCCCGCGCACCAGCGCTATGCCTATTTGCGTAGAGACGGCGTGGACCGGGAGGTCCGCGCGACAGCCCGCCGGGAGGCCGGCGCTACTCTGTTCTATCCCAGCAACTCCCCGACAATCACGACAGCCGCAGCCAGCGCCGTATCGATCTGCGCCTGATCTTTGCCGCCGGCTTCAGCAATATCCGGCTTGCCGCCACCCGCGCCGCCCACCAGTTTGGCCACCGCGCCCACCAGCTTCCCTGCCTGAATCCGCTTGATCAGCCCCGGCGTCACGCCGGCAATCAGTGCGACCTTGCCCTCTGGCTGCGCCGAGGCCAGCACCCCACTCCCTCGCCCAACTTCTGCTTCAGATTGTCCACGAGGGTCCGCAACTGCCCGCGCTCCAGTGCGTCGGCCCGCAGCGTGACCAGCTTGATGCCCTTGACCTCGACGGCCCGCGCGAGCGCCTCATCCAGCGCCCCGGCCGCTGACTTCATCCGCGCCTCTTCCAACTCGCGGCGCAACTGCTTCATCTCGTCTTCCTGCGCGGCGAGCTTTTTGCGGAAGGCCTCCGGCAGATTCTCCACCGAGGGAACCAGTTGCGCGGCAATCTGCGAGACAGCGTAGTCCTGGCGGAAGGCAGCCAGCGAGCCAAAGCCGGTGATCGCCTCCAGCCGCCGCACGCCCGACGAAACCGAGCCTTCACTCAGAATCTTGATGAGGCCGATCTCGCCCGTGGCTGTGGTGTGCGTGCCGCCGCAGAGTTCGGTTGAAAAGCCATCGGAGAGCTTGACAACGCGCACCTTGTCGCCGTACTTCTCGCCGAAGAGCGCCATCGCGTGGTACTCGTTGACCGCCACGTCGATCGGCACATCTTCTAGGGTTTCGACGCGCGCGTTGGCCAGCACTTCACGATTCACGATCGACTCAATCTCTTCCAGCTCCTCGTCGGCCACCTGCGCAAAGTGCGAAAAATCGAAGCGCAGCCGCTCGGGATGCACCGACGAACCAGCCTGCTTCACGTGTGTGCCGAGAACCTGCCGCAGCGCCGCGTGCAGCAAGTGCGTGCCGGTATGGTTGCGGCGGATCGCGTTGCGCCTCTCGCCATCCACCACGGTCCTAACAAGATCGCCGACCGCAAGGTCCTCTTTCAGCAGTGCCTTGTGCGCGCGGACGCCCTGCACCGGCAGCACGCAGCCCTGAATCTCGGCGACCGTCGTATTTCCATCCGCCGAAGTAAACCAACCCGTGTGGCCCGTCTGTACACCGGAGTCAGCCGTGAAAGCCCGTTTGATCCACCACAACCTCGACCCGTGGCCGCCGCCGCCGCCGGAACGCCCACGCCGTCCTTGGGATGGGGCGGATTTGGCGCCGGCGGCGGTGAGGGGTTTGCCGCCGAGGAAGTCAGTTGGCGAGTTCGCGGTAGGCTGGACTCGCCGTGTTTTGGCTCCCCCCTTCCAGGATGCGCGTGCGCGGGCTTGCTCTTCGGCGCGTGCGGCTTCAAAACCAACGCTATCAAACTGAATCCCCTCATCTCTACATACATCCTCGATAAAGTCGGAGGGCAAACCAAATGTTTCGTACAGATGGAAAGCTCGCTCGCCAGTGAATTTTGACTCTCTTAGGGCATCTTCAATCATCATCGCTGCAACTGCTCCAATCGGCGCATTGGCTTTCGCTGCGGATGAGATCAATAGACTACGCAAGTCGTTTCTGGACGAATTGCGAACGTCTGAAAGTACTTCTTTAGCGGACTCAAAAGCTAACCGAGCTTGGCTTTCATCCTTGAAGTGGTTCAGGTAGAACCGCAGCGAATCTAGGTATTTGAGATGGCTTCGACAAGCTTGTTTAGACCCGCTTTCAGTGCGCGGTCAAACTGCTTCTCTTCCGCCTCAACCACCTTGGCCACGCGAGCCGCAGAATCGACTAACTCCGGATAAGCCCCCTGCATCAAATCGCGCACCGCATAAACCATCTGATAGAGAAACGGTTTCTCCTCCCGGGGCGGCCGTCCATGCCGAATCCCGCGCCGCAGAATCTTCCTCAGCGCATACCCGCGCCCTTCATTCGAAGGCAACACGCCGTCGTTAATCAAAAAAGTAGCCGCGCGAGCTGGTCGGAGATAATAGCAAGCTGGCGTTGGCGCCGAGGCTTCAATTCCCTCAGGGCTTAGAGCCCCATTTTCTTTGGTGTCGATTTTTCGTTCGCACTTAAGCCCGTACCCTTCAAGCCCGTTTAGTTCGGCTGCTCTTGAGATAAGCAGCGTGAAGAGGTGTATTCTCGAAGTTGGAAGGATTCCTTTCCTTAGAAACGCGCGGCGAGGCGTTGTGATCCTGCACAGGTCGGGATCGACGGCTTGGGCGGCGGGGTGAGATTTATATGTCACACGCGGAGCTGCACTCCCTGGTCCCTCGTCCCTAGTCCCTCGTCCCTGGTCCACAGACCGGTGGAACATCATCGGTTCAGTGCGGAATCTCCACGTAGCGCGCGTCGTCCTGACCGAAGGGCTTGTCCACTGCCGGCGTCTCGGCGGCATCGAGGCCCATGTCATAGAAAAATATGCCGAGCACGGCCCGCACGGCCCGGTCTCGCCCATCTGCCAGAAGTTATCCTTCAGCCCGTACTCCAGGATACGCTCCTTGGGCACGCCCGCCTCAATCCAATAGCCCTCGGCCTCATCGTCGCGCGGCACGCCGTTGGCCGGGTCGCCCTCAAAGATCGTCACGTAGAGCTTGTCTTTGGAAATCCCGAACCACTCCGGGCTGGTGACCAGTTCCCACGCAAAGGCAATCGCGTCCTTCTTGAAGTAATCGCCAAAGGAAAAATTCCCCAGCATCTCAAAGAAGGTATGATGCCCCCCAGTGAAGCCGACATTCTCCAGGTCGTTGTGCTTGCCCCCGGCGCGCACGCATTTTTGATAGGTCGTCGCCCGCGAGTATTATCACTACTCGGCCCCCAGAAAAACATCCTCGGGAGACTGGTTCATCCCAGTTTTAGTAAACAAAAGCGTGGGATCGTTGGCGGGCGCCGGCGAGGAAGATGCACCTGCAGGTGCCCCTTGGAGCTCAAATTAGCGCAGAAATGCGGAGC
>CAWDQB010000063.1:0-205724 GCA_963804315.1 uncultured Acidobacteriaceae bacterium | reverse complement strand
GCGAGCAGCCCAAGTACATGATCATTCTCCAAGGCGATGCCATTTATAAGATGAACTACAGCCGGATGCTGGATTATCACAAAGAGACCAAGGCCGAGGTGACGCTGGCCACGCTGCCCATTGCACCGGACGAATCCAAACGCTTCGGCATCGTCGATGTTGCGCGCAACGGAGAGATTCGCGGCTTCCAGGAGAAGCCGGCCACGACCAGCATCCGATCGCCCTTCAATCCCGGTTCCGTGGACGCGTCGATGGGCATTTATATCTTCAATACGGAGATTCTATTGAAGGCGCTGATCACCGACGCCGAGGATCCCAACTCGAAGCACGACTTTGGCCACGACATTCTGCCCAATCTGTTGGGCAAAAAGAAGATGATGGCTTACAACTTTGTGGACGAAAACAAACAGCAGGCGCTCTACTGGCGCGACGTGGGTACACTGGATTCCTATTATGACGCCAACATGGATCTCTGCTCGGTTTCTCCGACCTTCAACTTGTACGACAAGAACTGGCCGATCCGCACCCGCGTCCGCCAGTATCCCCCGGCTAAATTCGTCTTTGGCGAGCCGGGGCGTTCGGGCATGGCGGTCAACTCGGTCATCACCGCTGGCGTCATCATCTCCGGCGCGTCCGTAGCGAATTGTGTGGTCTCACAGGATGTGCGCGTCAACTCCTATTCGACAGTGGACGCCAGCATCATCTTTTCGCACGTGAATATCGGCCGTCATTGCCGCATCCGCCGCGCAATTATTGATCGTCACGTTCATATTCCAGAGGGGACCATCATTGGCTACGATCCGGTTGAGGACAAGCGCCGCTACTTTGTAACACCCACGGGATTGACGATAGTGACGCGTGACGCTTCGCTCTTTGAAAATCCCGTTGAGCCGGAGTTTTCACAGCCCTATTGAATCCTGAACGGGGTGAGAGGCTGAGTTCAAGGTGATTTTTGCTGGACCCCGGATCAAGGGTGATTGACGCCCTGTCGGTCAAAGTTTGTAGCGTCCCGTAACCAGAGCGATGCCATTCGCCTCACTTCGGCTCGTTAACAGTTCAAACAACCCCAATCCAGATTCTGCTCACCGGTTCGACTAGGCGTCAACTCATGCCGCCTTGGCGGCTCGCTTCAGGGCAAGATATTCCCTTCCCACCCAGCCCAAACTGAGCAGCACGATCAGCGCGATAATCACCTGCGAGATCACGCAATAGAGGCACCAGGTTTGCAAGACGAGTTCCTCAATGGTTGTAAGCCGCAGAGCGAAACCCAACCCAACCAGCGCCGCCAAAAAGACCAGAGCGCGCTGCCGCCAAAAGGCCAGGCCGCCTAGAGCCAGATAGCCGACAATGCCAATCGCGGCCACGGGGAGGCCCGCAATCTCGGCAAAGGGGCTGTGATTCACCACACCGCAATCCCACCGCTCGTTGATCGAGCAGGGCTGAGGATCGGTGCAGTAATGCACATGCAGAGCCAGCGCAGAAACCACGACGCCAGCCAGGGCAAGAATCAAAATTATATAGCGCATTTTTGTTTGACGCGCCACATGAGCTTCCGTCGCAAGTTACTATCAACCCATGGATCAGAGCGCACAACCGTCCGCTCCGGGCGAGGCCCGGCATCGCCTGGCCTTCTTTGGGGGCAGCTTCGACCCGCCTCATCTAGGCCATCTTGCAGTCGCGCAGGCAGCTCAGGCAGCGCTCAATCTGGACACGGTGCTCTTTGCCCCGGTAGGCGCGCAGCCACTCAAGACGCATGGTTCGACGGCCTCCTTCGCCCATCGTCTGGCGATGACTCGTTTGGCTATTTCCGGTAAACCGGACTTTACTCTTTCACTGGCCGATGCCCCGCAACCCTCCGGTGCGCCCAACTATACACTGGATACGCTGGTGCGATTGCGATTGGAGTTGCCGCCAGAGCATGAGCTGTTCTGCTTGATGGGCGCCGACTCTTTTGCCGCCCTTCGCCGCTGGCATCGCGCCGCTGAAATCCCCTTCACTGCCTCGTTGATCGTTGCCGCTCGCCCGGGAGAAAGATTGCACGATCTGAAAGCTGCCTTGCCTGCCGGTTTGAGCCTTGACGCCGTTAGTGAATGCGGAAACGAAGAATTGCAGCGCTATATTCTCCGCAATTCCGTCGGAGAAGAAGCCCCCATTTACCTGCTGCCGAACCTGGAGATCGAGATCAGCGCCTCCGAAATCCGCCAGCAGATTCACTCCGGCGCCCAATCCTCTCTGCTTCCCGCCTCCGTTTTGGAGTACATTCGCGCTCACCAACTCTATAGCGACTTGCCCCGCCCGGAATGAAGGGCTAGGATGAAACTCGGAGAACAATCTCAAAGAATGAGCACTGACGCCAAGCAGCAAACCCGCATCCTCGTCCAAACCGCAGCAGCAGCCTGCGTTGATAAAAAAGGGGAGGAAACCCGCATCCTCGAATTGGACCCCATTGACTCAGGCTTGTCCGACTTCTTTCTTGTCACCTCTGCCACCAACGATCGCCAGGCTATCGCCATCTCCGATGAGATTGAACACCGGCTTAAGAAGGAATACGGCGTCGTGCCTAACTCGGTGGAAGGACGCCGTAAAGGCGACTGGATACTCCTCGACTATGTTGATTTTGTCGTGCATGTCTTTCTCAAGGAACGCCGGGCCTTCTATGACATCGAGCGCCTGCGCAAATCTGCCCGCCCGCTCACTCCAGCCGAGTTTGACGCTGAACTGAAAAACACCTTGGCTGAGAAGACCGTCGCCGCCCGCAAGAAGGCCGCGGCCAAGAAGACTGTCTCGACTGCTAAGTCCAAAGTTGTAAAGTCGGCAGTGAAAAAACCCATCGTCTCAAAGAAAGCCCCGGCCAAGAAGGCGCCAGTCAAGAAAGCCGCGCCCCGGGCAGCCACGAAAAAAGTTGCGGCAGCGAAGAAATCGGTCGTGAAAAAGGCGGTTATAAAAAAATCCGCAGCCAAGAAAGCTCCGTCCAAGGCTGGCGCTTCAAAGAAGAGAGCTTGAGGCGCCTCTGTTTGTTGGCATTTTGTGTGAAATGATAGCCGCATATCCAAAGAGAAAAACCGGCGCATGAGAGTAAACTCTCATGCGCCGCTTCAGCGTGTTTGGCTTGGTTGGGATCGGCTATTGCGTCACCGGCTGCGCGGGCAAGGTCTTGGAAGACTTCAGCTTGGGTACTTTGGACAGATCCAGTGTCTTGGGGTTGGTCGAAAGGCCAACCGCCGGCACGCTTGGCTCGGACGGGAAGGCTGTTCCTTTTTTAATGGTTACATCGCCCACGTCGGTGCTCAAAGCAATCCGAGCCGAGCCGGAGCCGATCTTGGCGGCAACAGACTTGCTTTCATCACCGTTGACCTTCAGACCAAACTCCGTCATGATTTCGCCATTGCGGGTGCGGGCGTCGATGGTCGCCGATGCATTGGGCGGCAACGCTACCTCCACGTCTCCCTTGCTGTTCTTTGCTTCCACCGCAAAGTTCCCGGCCGGCTCAACCGAGATGTGGCCGTCGCGGTCCTCCACGTAGCTGTCGCCGTAAATCTGGCTCAAGTCGATGTCTTTGGAGTGCGTCACCACGCGCACCTGGCCCTTGGCTTGGTTGACATGCAGATCGTCGGAGTCAAGCGTCAGATCGCCGGGCAGCTCCGCCACTTGCAGGTCGGTCACCGAGGTGTGCAGGTGCGTGGCGCCGATTATATTTTCCAAGTGAACGTCGCCGAGAATCTCCCCCGTCTGCGTCACTTTCCCTTTGATTTCAGAGAAGGTGAGATCGTCCACGTTGCCGTCAACGGTTACGTTTCCCTGCAAGTCGTGGACGGAAAAATCGTGCTTGCCATTCGGGAAGTGCGCCTCGACCGAGCCGGTAATCTCACTTAGATGGACGTCGCCGTGCGCGGTGAAGCTGAGTCCTTCGCCGATGCCCGCCACGGTCACGTCGCCCTTGCCGGAGTTGATCGTCACATGCGCGGATTTGGGAACGGTGATGATCAGATTCAGCTTCCCATGATCGTTGCTCTCCGACTTGATCAGTACCGCTGTGCCGCTCACCGTCAAGTGCGGAGCTTCGGCGTTGAAGATTTTTTTGGCTTCCGCATCCGCACTGGCGTAGGCGACTTCGTGGGCCTGTACCTCGATTGTCGAACCATCGCCAGCCGTCACGCTAATATCCCCGCGCGGGTCTTGTATTTCAATCGAAGAGTTGGCGGGAATTTGGGCATTCAGCGTCTGGGCGTCAAAATCGTGCTCAGGCTCCCCCAAAGAGTTGAAAAAGTTGTCGTCAAAGTTGAAACCGAAATCGTTGTTTCCATTCTCTTCCAGCCACGGGCGTACATGATTGAATCCGGCGGCCGCCACTCCCAGAAATGCAAGAAGAATCAGCAGGGCGATAAATCCGCCGCCGCGCCGGACGGGAACTCCGCGACGTAGATCCAGCGCCCACTCGCCCAGAAGCAGCAGCCCAGCGCCGATCAGCAGCATCGGCCACCAGTGGCCATACCAGCTCCAAAACTCGGCGGCTGCGATATGGCCGGTCACCAAAAGAAGAGCGATTACGCCCACTCCGATGAGAACGATTGGGCCTACAAACGATGGAACCCTCGGAACATATGGCCCTGCATATCCGTCTTTCCAGGCTTGGCGCTGGGCCTTCCATGCTTCGCGCTGCGCGCGCCAGGCTGCCCTTTGCTGTTCGCGGTGCGCCCGCCACTGGGCTTTGGAATCATAGGGTGGAATCGGAGGTGTACTCATTGTTTTCCTCCTTCGGCTCCCTTATCGGGATCTCCTTGGTGAGAGGGTGGGATGAACGACTCGGGTTGGCCGGGGTAGGCTGGAATATTTGCAGCCGCCCGGTAATCGGGTGCGGCCTGATAAGGCTGGCCTGGATAAGGGGCTTGCGGATAGCCGCCTCCCGCAGCCAGCACCGCGCGCTCGGCCAGCTTAAGTACGCCTGCCAGAATCAGAAAGAACGGCCAGCTCCTACCCCATCCGATAATCCCGGCCTGATCGAGCAGTGCAAGCACGCCAACTAATAATAGAAATGCGGGGCCACGCAAGCGGCGAATCATGAAATACGAGTTCATCTGTTTCCTCCTTGTGAATCGCCGAGATGGCGAACAATCAGCCAAACGCCCAGTGCAATCAGAATCAACGGGAAGGCATAACGCATCTCCCCAATCAGGAACATCAGCCCCAGTCCGATGAGCACAATCGCGCCAACGGGGGCCTGATTTCCCCAGTAATACGCCGGTAAAAACTGGACCGGAGGCGAATGCGGCCCAGGCGGCGGTTGTTGGCCAGGAGGCATAGGCTGACCCTCGACCGTAGGAGGAACGCTAGTCGCCGTCGAACCAGCCTCACCTGGTCTCGCATTGGGTGAACCTGAATTCCGCAGATATGAACCAATGTTCAGCCAGTTACCCACCTCGTTGAGACCGAAGGGATCAGGCACAGGCTGCCCATCGCGCAGCGCCACAGCCGTGTGGTACGCCTCAAATGCTTGATAAAAGACCCACGCGGCAATGAAGAGGCCAAAGATCGGGTAGTGGTCGGTGAGGCTGATCAATACCGCAAAGACCACTACGTGGATAAAGCCCTTGAAGAACTGGCCGTTATACATCGCGCCGACGCCGGGAATCAACCCCAAAACAGCAGCCACCGAAGGATTCGGTTTGCTCGGCCCGGTAGGGTGGACTGGAGGTACAAAAGCATTGGCAAACGGAGAAGATGGAGGCTGGTAGGACTGCTGCCAGGCCGCGGCGCAATCCTTGCACAGAACCTGACCTCGAGCGCCATGGCCCAGCGCGCCAGAGACGGTACATTCAAGGCAAAGCGGCTTGCCGCAATTTTGGCAATAATAGACCGCAACTTTTCCAGTGTGATTTACGCAGTCCATCTTGTGCCTCCTTTCCCGCATCCTTGTGCGGTCGCCGCCGGAATGCGCGGGCAATTGCTGAGAATCCGAGCAGCTTTCAAGAAAATCGGAGTCATTGAGAATAGGGCTGATGGACTGTTGCGGAGGGTCCACCCGCGAACCGCCGTTCTTTTGCTGCTGGTGCATTCCGTTGGGATTCGCCCGGGGTCGTCTCCTGCATCTTCTTGCGGTTTTCCTCGCCCTCGCCTTGCCCTTCACCTTCACCGGATTTACGCAGTTCGCGCATCGTCGACTGCACCTCGTAGACCAGCCGCATGTGATCGTAATAACGGATGATCGGCGTAGAGGCCATCGTCAGACGCCGCTCCATAAAGGCGCGCACCGCGTTGGGCCGAAGGGTGCTCAGCCGCAGGCCGTTCAGGCGGACACCGACTAAATTCAGGGTCATGGCGATTGAAAAGAAGGCCATCGCGGCCGTCATCATCAATCGAGGCTCGGCAAAACGGCGGATGGAGGCCATCAAGCCCGGACGCTGCCAAGCGGGAAGGATAGGCACAATCTGGCCACCCGCTACCGCTAAACTTAGATCAGCCGTCTGTCCCGGTCCCGTCCGCGCCAGGATTTTGTCCAACAGCCCGACCGGAACTTCGGGCTCGGGTGAAAGGAACTCAAGCCACTCCCGTCCCTGACGCGCCTCTTCAAATAGCTCGGAGCAGGCTGGACAGACAGCCATGTGAGCTGAGAAAGTTGCCTCATCGGCGGGCTTCAGAAGCCCGTCCAGCGCCTCCGCCAAAAGTGTCTCCCACTGCCCGCAGGCTGGGGAACTCGGAATAAATGTGCGCTCTGCCATTTACATCACCTCCCGTTTACTACGTTCCAGAAGCCGCGCAAGTTCCGCGCGACCCCGGCTGATGCGGGACTTGACCGTCCCTTCGGGAATGCCCAGCACCTGGGCGATCTCCTTGTAATCCAAATCTTGCAAATCCCTTAAAATCACTGCCTCGCGCAACTCCACAGAAACCCGCGACAGCGCCTCCTGCACCATATTGGCCAGCTCCAGCCGGGCAGCAGTTTCGTGCGGTGATGCGCCCCGCGCCGTCAGCCGGTCAATCGGCTTCATCTCCTCGCTCGACTCCCAGCCGTCGTCCAGCGAACTGGTTGCCCGCAAGTTTTTGGTACGTCGAAAGTTGTCCACCAAAAGGTTGCGGGTCATGGTGGTAATCCAGACCTGCAAGCTGCCGCGTCCCAAATCGAAGCTGCCCAGGTTGGAGTAAATCTTTAGAAACACATCCTGAGTCATATCCTCGGCATCGGCAGGATTGCCGGTGAAGCGATAACAGAGTCCATAGACACGCCGGTGCTGCGCACGGACCAACTCAGCCCATGCGCCGGAATCCCCGGCCAAGCAACGCCGTACGACTTGGGACCAATCGGTCTCCAGAGCCACTGCCTCTCCGCTCACCGCGCGCCCGGCTTGCGCGATCACCGCTCCTCCGGCCATCTGGCCATGACCAGCCAGTTGAGGTGCAACATCGGCGCACGCCTGCCTACGTTTGGTGGCTTTGCCTTCAGGAAAGAGCCGTTGCCGGAAAGCACCTGCCATCGTTCTCCGCGTTCCCAGATCGCGAAGTGACGGGTTAGCCGGCCAGGCCAGTCCCATATCGCTCCAGCATAATGTATCCGCGTATTGCATATTGCGCTAGTACGCAAGAATTCTCGGTTTGGTTCCATAGGACGCGAGTGGCAGGTTCTGGGCATCCATTTGGCCTTTTGCTATTCAGCGCCTTGTTTGAGTCCGACTACAATTGGTATAGATGCAATTCTTCGGCTTTTTTCAATCCCTCGATTGGCACTGGATATGGCTCTCGGTGGCCGCTTTTCTGGCTGGCGCGCTGAATGCTGTTGCCGGCGGAGGCTCGTTTCTTTCTTTTCCGGCCATGATGGGAATGAAGATTTTACCCATTCAGGCCAATGCCACCAATACCGTCGCTGTCTGGCCTGGGCAGCTTACTTCGGTTGCCGCGTATCGCGATAACATTCTTGAAAACAAGGCTTTTTCCTTGCTGATGGCCGTGGCGGGCCTGGTCGGTGGCGCAGCCGGAGCGCTGGTATTGCTCCATACCCCTCAGACAACTTTTTTGCATCTGGTCCCATGGCTTTTATTATCGGCATCTTCGATCTTCGCGATCAGCGGCTCTGTCAGTCGATGGCTTGAGAAACGCAAAGCAGGGGGCGCCTGCCAACGGCAGCACGCGCGTGGTTTACCTATCTTTGTCGCTACGGTTGTAGTCTGCTTTTACATTGGTTACTTTGGCGCGGGTGCGGGTTTTCTGATCATTACACTGCTATCGCTCTTCGGCCACCAGGATCTGCACAAGATCAACGCATTCAAGGTGGCCGCAACAACTCCGGCAAACGGTATTGCCTGCATTCTCTTCGCAGTGGGGGGTCAGGTGATCTGGCGCTACTGCCTGCTGGCAATGGTTGCCTGCGCTTTCGGCGGCTACGCTTCGGCCCGGTTGGCAAGGAGGATTCCGCAATCGCTCTTGCGCGGGGTTGTGGTCTTCATTGGACTTTCGATGGCCGCATGGTTTTTTCTCCTTCAAGGATGATTCCGGTTCACTACCCACTGTAAACTTGTTTCATGAGCCACGAAGGCATTCGCATTACCCGCGCGGGAGAAGAGAGCGATGAGATTCGGCCGTTACCGCGCATCAGCGTGACGCCGGATAAAGTCCGTGTGCTGCTGACCGAGGGCAGGGGCATGGAGATCGACTGGGTTGACGGCCATCGAAGCGCTTGGAGTTTTGCGTGGCTGAGAGAAGGCTGCCCATGCGCCACTTGCATTGAGGAACGTAAGCAGGAAGGACGCAAGGCCGGACAACCAAAAGCGAAGCCCGCCGCAGTCCTGCCGATGTTCACCCCCCCAGCCAAGCCGGCGAGCGCTCATGCCGTAGGCCGGTATGCGATTCAGTTCAACTGGCAGGATGGACATTCTGGCGGAATTTATTCCTGGGAGTATTTGCGCCGCTCTTGCCAGTGCCCTGAATGCACCTTCGCGGATGAGGCGCCTACGGGTGCGCCCAACTAGAGTTCGTAAGATTGAATGCGGTCTAATCGATCCATGCATAAGAAATGAAAATGCCCCGCTATCAAAGAGATAGAGGGGCATTTATTCTAGTTGAAAGGATTCGTCAGATCCGCATCGGCATCAAGACATAGCGGTACTTATACTCAGCGTCGGGATCTTCTGGGCGCATCTGTCCGGCCGACTGGGAGTCCTTGAACTCGAGGCGAACCTCGCCCTCATTGCTAAGCGCTTTGAGGAAGTCGAGAATATAAACAGAATTGAAGCCAACCGCGATTGGGTCGCTGGCGTACGGTGTGTCGATCGTGTCTTCGCTCTCGCCGGATTCGGCTGAGTTGGAGCTGATCTTGAGTTCGTTGCTCTCAAGGCGGAGCCGGATGGCGCCGGAGCGCTCATCGGCAAATTGGGCGACGCGCTGAATGGCGGAGGCAAGCTCGCTGGAACGAACAACGGCGAACTTTGTATTATCGCGCGGCATCACCGCTTCGAAGTTGGGGAATTGGCCGGAGAGCTTTCGTGTGCTGAGCGTGCGTTGGCCGACACGGAAGAAGAGAGTATGCTCGTCATCGGCAAACTCAACTTTTTCTGCCTCGGTGTTGGAGAGCAACTGTTGCAGTTCCTGAAGAGCCTTGCGAGGGATGAGCACACGCTTTTCCCCGCTGATGCCTTCGAGAATCTCGTTGGGTTTCTCTACGTAAGAGAGACGATGACCATCCGTAGCAACCATGGCCAAAGATTCTGCCTTGATTACCAGAAGAGCGCCATTGAGCGTGTAGCGCGATTCCTCATTGGAGATGGCGAAGATGGTGCGGTTGATAAGTGTCTTCAGCGCCACGGAAGAGATGCTGGTGGCAGCAATGGAAGGGAACTCTGGCACCTGGGGATAATTGGCTCGCGCCATGCCCACCATCTTGGTGTTAGAGCGGCCGGAGCGGATCTGGACCCAGTGGTTGTCAAGAAGCTTGATAGAGATATCGCCGTCGGGAAGCAGTTTCACATAGTCGTAAAGTTTACGGGCAGGGATCGTGCAAGCTCCCGCATTCTTGATTTTAGCCGGCGCGCTGGTGCGGATCGCTTGATCCAGATCAGTCGCTGTGATATTCAGACGCTCGCCATCTGCTTCAATCAAAAAGTTTGAAAGAATGGGAATCGTTGTCTTGCGCTCAACCACGCTTTGTGTTGCGGTGAGTTCCTTGACCAAATCCTGACGGGTAACGGTAATCTCCATTGCTGCTCCCGGCGCGGCTTTCTTCTCAACTTCAGTGTCCAAGTTCGGCATGAACAGACCCTCGCTGTACTGCAGAGAAAAATCATCGAATGCAAAATCCGCGCTGGCCACACTGTACAACATCTTGCCCGCTGACGGAAACAGTTTCTTTTCTTCTTCTTGATTGTATTCATCTTTGTGAGTTCGAGAGCGTGGAAAACACGGGCGCAACTCTGGAATAAGCGGTCAATGCGTTGCGTTGCAGAGTGGCAAGGATGCGGAAGAATTGTGAGCCAAAACGACTGCGCACCCTGAAGGGCTGAAAATCTATGGCGGTTAGTAAAAGGTGGTAAAGATAAAGAAAAAGATAGTAGAAGTAACCGTTCTTGCTGGAAAAGTGGAAATGCTGCCGAAGCTCTTTGATTGCAAAGAGTTAATTGAGTGTCCTGATTTCTAAATCCTGGTTGTGGATATGAGGAGGTTTGGATAACCGGGAAGAGATCGGGCTGGGGTGTACTCGCTTTCCCACCGCTCCCACAGGAGGTAAGAATCGGGCTGTGGATTGAAGGAATCATGTGTGAAAAGCATGGTTATCGACGCGTAGGATGATGGGTTGCAGTGGACCGGCGATCCACAATCGGAAGAGGAGGCTCAAAGGAAGGAGATGGAGAGGGGATTGAGTCACAAAAAAGAGAAGAGTGAGATGAATTCGATTCCCGGGTAATAGTTATTTCAGATAAGAGTTCCCATTTCAGCATCTTAGAAGAGATTTGCCAGTGATTTAATTCGTCGGTTCAAGCTGGTTCATCTAAACTTTTCAAGCAGGAGTGCAAGTATGGGCATCGACATCGGAAGGCTCGAAGATCAACTGATGCAGATGTCGGCAGATGGCACGCCCGGTCAGGAATTTTGTGAAGCGATCTCGGAACTTGCGCGCACCGGACGGTTTTCTCAATTGAAGGATGTGCTTCCCGACATCGTCTACAACGAACTTTGGGTTCGGTACCAGCAGGATGAAGATGCTTTTATAGGTGGATGGAAGAAACTGGCTCAGGAGATGAGGCAGGGATTCATTCAACATGCAAGGCAGCGATTGACTACATTGACCAGGTTGCAACAGGCTGGTAACGGAGGGATTACTCCGGCTTGGCAAGAGATTCAACGAGCCTTGGATGGTCAGCAGAATGAGTTGTTGAGAACTGCGTTTGCCTTGGAGTTGTTGGAATTGGTAGAACCGGCCGTGCAGCGGGCGACTCACCTGCGGGAGTGTGTTGTTGCGTCTCCGAGTTCCGAGGAGGCAGACCGCTATCTGGATGAGGCAACACGATGCTATTTTCTTGGTTTGTTTACCGCTTGTGCGGTGATGTGCCGTTCGGTGCTTGAGGAGGCAATCAAACAGAAGCTGCCTGACGGGCTGACTCGACAGGTTCGAAGCCGCTATCGGAATACGGCGACATTGGGCAACCTATTGCACGAAGTAAACAATAATATGCAAATGACGGGATTTGACGCAGGTTTTCCGCGTTTGGCAAACCTGGTGAACGATATTGGTAAAAAGGCGGTTCATCAGGGATTGCTGTCGGAGGATGAGGCCCGTGGATGCCTGCAAAGCGCACGTGAGGCAATACAATTGCTGCTTAGCAAATAATCGTTTATTACCGGTTGAGAATAGGCTTTTATACTAGTGATTCCATGTCTTACCAAGCAGCGATTCAAACCCTGAGTGAAATGATCCCCGAGTTGTATATGCGGCCGGGTCAGCCGAGGAGAAAATTCTCGCTGGATGAGTTTCGCGCTTTATTGTCTGCGCTGGGCAATCCGCAATATCTCTTTCATTCCGTGCTCATTGCGGGCACCAATGGCAAAGGCTCGACGGCTTCCACACTGGCTTCTATTTTGAAATCATCTGATGTGCGTGTTGGTTTGTATACTTCGCCACATTTGGAACGGGTGAACGAGCGCATCCGGATCGGCGATGCGGAGATTAGTGACGAGGAGTTCGGAACTCTCTTCTTTTGTGTCTATGAGACAGCAGGTAGGATGGTACGAGATGGAACTTTACCTCAACTTCCCAGTTTCTTTGAGATTCTGACTGCGCAAGCGATGCTCTGTTTCGCGGAAAAAAAAGTAGAGTTGGCGATTCTCGAAGTTGGGATGGGAGGCAGGTTGGACGCAACCAATGTCGTCGATCCTCTGGTTTCAGTCATTACAGACATCTCGTTGGACCATACGGAATGGCTGGGATCAACCATTGAAGCGATTACGCGCGAGAAGGCTGGAATCTTGAGAGATGGAGGGACGCTGATCACTCTGCCTCAGGCCCCGGATACAGACCAAACCCTGAGGGAGATTGCTTCAAAGCTTAAAGTGAAAGAGATTGACGCCACTGCATTTGTGCCAATTAAAGTGAATCAGGGCGTAGATCCTTATTGCGTTAACGTGATGGGAGAAGAGATTGAGGTTGCATCCCCTCTTTTTGGTGCTCACCAGCAGCGGAATATCGCGCTGGCGATTGCTGCATCTGCAGAGTTGGCAGCCGCGCATGGATTTCCTATCACGGCGGCAACCATTCAAAAAGGGATTCGGCAGACTTGCTGGCCAGGAAGACTGGAGCGCATAGAGTCAGGCGGCGTTCTATGGGTTTTGGATGTGGCGCATAACCCAGAGGGAGCAAAGGCGTTACGCGCTGGACTGTCGGGGTTCATGGCGGATGCGCACCCGAGATTGCTGGTCTTTAGTTGCCTTCGAGATAAGCCATTGAATGAGCTGGCGGCGATTCTTTTTCCCTTCTTTGATGAAGTGATCTTCGCGCCCATTCATTCCTCTCGCGCCACGGCTATCAATGATCTGGAGACTATCGGCATTGAGATGGGAGTGCAATCAACAAGTGCTAGAACAGTAAAGGAAGCGCTCCGGATGGCCAAGGATCACGCGCAAACAGGAGTTGTGGTTGTCTCCGGTTCAGTTTATCTGGTTGGAGAGGCGCGTTCGCTGCTCTTGAGCGGAGAAATTGGATGAAAAGAGAGCGTCCCAATCCGCTGCCCTGGCTATATCGTTGGCAGACGAATCTGATCCAGATACCTCTTTTTTCGATTGTAACTGCGGTATGCGGAAGTCTTGCGTTGGCTGTTTCGGTGATCGATCAGAAGGGAATTCTGCAGCATCGGATTGCCAGGATCTGGGCGCGTGGCTGTGTGTGGGCCTCGGGTTCAAAGCTGCGGGTGCAAGGAGCGAAAAATCTAAAGAGAAATAAAGTCGCCGTATATGCTTCAAACCATACATCTTACATGGATACGCCAGTAATTTTTGCTTCTTTGCCTTTCCAGTTTCGCATTCTCGCCCGCCAGGATTTATGGTCTATCCCCTTCATAGGATGGTACTTAAATCGATCAGGGCAGATGCCGATCAACACAGAGAATCCGCGCGCCACTTTATCCAGCCTTGGTGTTGCGGTTAAAGCCTTGCGATCCTCGATGCCGCTTTTTGTATTTCCCGAGGGCAGGCGAACTCCAGATGGCGAGTTGCAGCCGTTCCTTGCCGGAGCCGCATATTTAGCTATTCGCGCGCAGGTTCCCATTGTGCCGATGGCGCTGATTGGAGTTTATGAATTGTTGCCAATTCACACGCGGCATTTTTTCCCAGGTGCGTTGACTTTGAAGATTGGCGAGCCAATCGTGACTACAGGGATGAACTTGCGGGAGGTGGATCGATTGACGGAGCAACTACGTGAGGCCATCGGAAACCTGCGCGAGTGGGAGAGTGCGGAGGTTTCGGATGAAGAAGAGGTTGAGGTCGCAGGTACTGTGGTTTGAATCTGTTTTTCATTCCCCTATCGCAATGACTGCTTTTATGATTACACTGTTGCTGCTATGTGTGTTCATATCGCGATCCCAGAACCTACCGGCAGTGACCCGGAATACAATCAACGGTCGTTGCCTCCCTATTTAGCTGCATTGCGCTCCGCGGGTGCCACGCCGATCCTTGTTCCCCTCCATGAGCGTCAAGACCGTGTCGCCCGACTGCTGACTGGGGTGCAAGGGATTCTATTACCGGGGAGCCGGTACGATACTGATCCGCAGCGCTATGGCGAGGACCGGATTCCAGAGTGCGGCGAGTCAGACCCCTCCAGGACAGCAGTGGACGAACTGCTGCTGCAGGATGCGTTCAGCCTGTACAAGCCTATCTTGGCGATCTGCCACGGAGTGCAGAGTCTGAACGTCTGGCTCAATGGATCGCTGATTCAGGATTTGAGGACAGAGGTCAATCACCGTCCGGGTAGGGAGGTCGTCGAGGCTCACCCTGTGAGGATTGTTTCAGGCTCGCGGCTGTCAGGTCTGGTTCCGTGTTCAGAGTTGTCAGATCCGCTCGTCAATTCCAGCCACCACCAGGCGATTCGTATTCCAGGGGATGGTCTTGTGGTGAGCGCAATCTCATCCGGGGACGGCGTTATCGAAGCGGTGGAGTTGGATTCCCACGAACAATTTGTTTTGGGCGTGCAATGGCATCCCGAAAGAGCCTACACCCACAGTGCATTTTCCCGGGCGATCTTCGCTGCCTTTGTGCAGGCAGCCGTAGTTTGGCAACCGCGGCGCATTGTTGAGTCGGTGGCTTCAGCGTGAGAGATCATGAGCAAACTACAGCCGACCGGTTGAATGAAGTCTTAGCGGAGCATGGCTTCGATGCGCTGGAAACTATTGTAGCGGAATGCTTTGCAAGTTATCTTACACTATTGCGGCACTGGAATGCCCGCATGAATCTGTCGGCGATTCGGGATGAGGACGGGATTCTACGTCGTCATTTTGTTGAATCAATCGCCTGCGCTCGCGCTCTTTCTAGCGAAATTAAAACGGTATTGGACTACGGCGCTGGTGCTGGATTTCCGGGAATTCCAATCGCGCTCTGCCGTCCAGAGATCGCTGTAACTCTAGCTGAGTCACAAAACAAGAAAGCAGCATTTCTAAGCGAGGCCATTCGCGTGCTTGGGATCGATGCCAAGGTACATTCCGGTCGAGCGGAGACTCTGGATACTGTCTTTGATTGTGTAACCTTGCGTGCTGTGGATAAGATGGAAGCAGCAGTTCAGGCTGCAGCGCGGTTAGTTCGGCCCGGTGGTTGGCTGGTGCTGATGACGACAGGCAAGGAACTTGCAGTGCTCAAAGCCGTCGCTGGAGAAGAGTTTGCATGGTTGGATGACGTTCCGCTCCCGGGTGGACAGGATCGCATCCTCGCAATGGGAACGCGCTAGATCAATTTGCCAGCTTGATTCGAGCCAATTTGCGAATCTCGGCCAGGTCGTCGGATGATTGGACAAGCAGCCGGAGTCCGGTTCCTTCAGGGTAGCGGGGTGCGCTGTCAAGCAGTTGGAGTGTACTCTCCGTGAGATTGGATTGCCGCGCGGCAACCATCGCCTTGTCGCCAAAGATGAAAGCCGCGCGAAAGCAGCCGACACACGGACTCAGGTAGAGAATGTTCCTCTTTTTGATTTTAAGGCGGAGAGACCAACCATACTTCTTCCCAGAAGACTTCCATTCCTGCTCAACCCCACTCTCTTCCGCAAGCCAATCAACAAGCTCTTGCCAAACAGTGTTTGCTAGACCAAGGGCCGTCGAGACCTCAGCGAAGGAAGGCGCGGCTGTTTGACCTAAAAAGGCATTAGGATATTCCATCTTGCTCCCATCTTTTTGGAACCAGTTTATATTGAATTGCCAGTTCGCATGAAAGCGAGGAGCCTTGCGGGCACATTTGCAATCATTCGCGGGTCGGTGAGGCTGTTGCAGTGAGCAGATACTCGAAGAACTCTTTGACAGCTTGTGAGAGAACCTAACGAAAATAGGAGATTTTGATCTAATCGACCTGGGTTCCCGCCTAACGCTCACCTGAAGGGTTTCGGCAAATAATGACAACGAGCCGCCGACTCGCCTTCAACTTGAGCAGAGGCCCGAGAATGAAGCTTTCCTTCGTCGCCTCGGTGAGGAGTTCATTTCGACTTGGCTTGGTTGGTAGGCTTGGCGGTTCAAGATTTGGAAGCTGTTGCAGTCCGGCTATGGCGACTGAAAGGGAGAGGATGACATCAGGCGCTGAATAGAGATGAGATCGAGGCAACAAGGAAGGAGTCATCGATGTTCCACGTGAAACATTTTGGGAAGCGGACCGAAGCGGGAAAAGTTCCACGTGAAACAATCCATTCCTTCGCCCAAAATGGGCGTGGTTTCAATTCGAAGTACGGGATAGATACCGATTCACCCTTGTATTTTTAAGCGAAAAATAGAGAAGTTTTCCACTGATTCATCTCTTCGCTCCTCTCGAAAACCTGTCTTCGCAGACTGTGCAGAAACCCTTACGTTGCTATTGCTTGACTGCGAGAACTCTCCTCCTGTCAAAAAGGCTTTCCACAGCTTGGAGAAGTTCTCCACAGCGCAACCTTCTACCCCGAAAACAGCTCCTCGCTATAGTCTTGAAAGTCATGGGCAAGATAATCGGAATCGTCAATCAAAAAGGTGGAGTGGGCAAAACCACGACCGCCATCAATCTGGCCGCCTGTCTGGCATTGGAAGGCCTCAAAGTATTGCTTGTGGATTGCGACCCACAGGCGAACTGCTCCTCGGGACTTGGTTTTCAGCGCGACGATAACCGCCGCTCTATTTACGACGTGCTGATGGGTGACTCGCCAGCGGACCAGGTGATTTTACCGACGGAGATTGATCTGCTCTCGCTTCTGCCCGGATCAAAGAACCTGACCGGCGCCAATATCGAACTCGCCGGAGCAGAGGACCGTGCTGTTCGCCTGCGTCAAGCATTAAGTCCGGTTCAAGATCAATTTGATTTGATCATTCTCGATTGTCCACCAGCGCTCGACCTTCTCACGCTGAATGCCTTGGCCGCCGCAGATACTCTGATTGTGCCGATGCAGGCTGAATATTTTGCTCTTGAAGGAATTTCGGAGCTGATCTCAACTCTCGAACGCGTGCGCGCGGCCTTCAATCCGACGCTGACCATTGAGGGCGTTCTTCTGACGATGTACGATGACCGGACCAATCTTGCCCAGCAAGTGACCCAGACCTTGCGTGAATATTTCAAGGATCGGCTCTTCCAAGCGGTTATTCCACGCAATGTCAGGCTGGCCGAAGCGCCTAGTCATGGCAAGCCAGTGGCACTGTACGATGCCCGCTCGCGGGGAACGGAGGCTTACTTCGAGCTGGCCGGCGAGTTCCTGGCGCGCAACCAGATCGAACTGCCATCCAGGAAGGGACGAATTGCAGGCGAGACGGAAGCCGAGTCCACTGCCTCGCCAGGCTCTTGACAGGCAGCCAGCCGCGCTCCGCAATCAAACATAATCTTTTCAGCGAACACGACTATGAAACTCCCGTCTTCTCATCCGGGTAAAGGATTTTGAATCATGGCTATCGCCGCACCAGATACCAAACGTCGCGCCCTGGGTAAAGGGCTTGATTCGCTTTTACCTAGGGTTCCATCCGTAGCCGCCGCTCCCGCAACCGCAGAAGCGGAAGGTGGCAAACCTTTGGAGATTGCCCTCGATCAGATTGATCGCAATCCCTTCCAGACTCGCTCGCAGATCAATGAGGAGCAATTGGGGGAACTGGCCGCCTCCATCGCGGCCAACGGCGTTGTGCAGCCAATTCTGGTGCGCCCTTTGCCCAACGGCCGCTACCAATTGATCGCCGGTGAGCGACGCTGGAGAGCCTCGGAGTTGGCGAAAAAGGCGACGATTCCGGCGATCCTGCGCCAAGTCTCCGACGAACAGGCGATGGAGATCACCATCGTCGAGAACCTGCAGCGCGCCGATCTGAATGCGATGGAGCAGGCGCGAGCCTTTGAACGGCTCTCGCGCGAGTTCCACATGACCCAGGAGCAGATGGCGGTGCGTACGGGTAAAGACCGCGCAACAGTAGCTAACTTCTTGCGTTTATTAAAGTTACCTGGGTCTGTGCAGGCCAGGGTCGAGTCCGGGGAATTGAGCTTTGGTCATGCGCGCACGCTACTGGCCTTCGAACACGCCGAAGAGATGGAAAAGGCTGCGCAGCGGGTGGTTGCGCTCTCCCTATCCGTGCGGCAGACGGAAAGCTACGTGCAAGGACTCATTCATCCCGAACGCGCCGCCAAGAAGGAAGCGCCGCCCGAGACTTCGATTGATCCCAACGTTCGCGCCGTCCAAGAGCGATTGCAGCGCGCCCTCGGTCTCAAGGTTCACATCGAAGACAAGAACGGCCGAGGCAAGGTCATCATTGAGTATGCGCAACTGGAAGATTTCGATCTATTGTTGGAGCAGTTGGCGGGAGATTGAAATCGGGTGCTGGATCGCATGCTATTGTAATTCAAAGTTTGGATAAAAGTAATTTGAATTCAATAGTTTGCAAGCATACTTTCAGCCGTCCTTGCACATGTCTCCAGAGGTGTTCGCAGTGAGGCGTCAACTCAACTCGATACGCGGCGTGAATAGTAAGTAAAAGTGAGGCTGCGGACTCATGCTCTAAAAGGAATCGGTATGCCTACTACAGTTCGTTCGCACGCCAAGATCAACCTTGGCCTCGGAATCGGTGCGCCGCGCGCGGATGGATTTCATGCGCTCCGCACTGTTTACCAAACGCTGGAAGTATATGATGTGGTGACGGTTACGGCGCGATCTACGACGGCGACGAAGCTCCGGCTGACCTCCAATGATGCGCGCGTACCTACAGATGAACGCAACACCGCATGGAAGATAGTGGCTCTGGCGCTGGAGGCGCTGGGAATTGCCGCCGAGGTCGATATCCATATTGAGAAGCGGTTGCCGGTGCAGGGCGGGCTGGGAGCTGGATCGGCCAATGCCGTGGCGGCGCTCATTGGCCTCGAACAAGAACTTTGGTTTTCCGCATCAAAGCCACTCAGTGCCCGTACTCTACGGCAGACATTGTCTGAAGAATCAAGGGAAAATATTTCCACTCCAAACTGGTTATCAGATAGCCTTCCTGGCAATCGGCCATTTGATCTTGGTGAAATTCACGGAGCGGGAGCAGGATGTAGCATCGATTCAGATTGGCCTTCCCGCCGGTTCAGCATTGCGGCAAAAGTTGGCTCGGATGTTCCTTTGTTTCTGATTGGTGGAGCGATTCTGGGGCTGGACCGGGGGCAGGAGGTTTCTCCGCTGCCGGATTTCGAGCCGGTCTGGTGCGTGGTGGCTTTACCGGAGATTGGGGTCAGTACGCCACAGGCCTTTCGCGACTGGGATGCGCTTTGCGCGGAGGAGGGTTTGACCTCCGAGGCCAGTACATATAAACTAAATGAGTTGAGCCGCGCCTACGCCAGCGCCTTTGCGGGAGGGATTCCGCAGGTACGGCAGGGAGCAGGCTCCTCCGGTGTTCTCTCCGGTGGAGAGAACCTGGCCGGACCACAAGAGTCCGCGCTTGTCCGCACCGGGATCACGAGCTGGATTGCGAACGACTTTGAAGAGGTCGTCTTCCGCCAGCATCCTTCCCTTGCAGAGATCAAGCGTATTCTTGCGGCTTCGGGCACTCCGGAGGCAGCCCTCCATGCTTCGCTGTCTGGGTCTGGTTCGGCGCTCTATGGGTTGTATCGAACCCAGGGAGATGCGGAAGCGGCGCGCGAGCGTTTGCAGGCGGCGGGTGTGAAGAGTCTGCTGACTCGAACTCTGCCGCGTGAGAAGTACTGGCGCGAGATGCTTCTGCCGTAGGTTTTTTGGGCGATCGTCTAATGGTAGGACAATGCCCTTTGGAGGCATTTGTCTAGGTTCGAATCCTAGTCGCCCAGCCAAAGTGCAGGGAATAGGGATCAGAGAACAGTTTGGGCTACGGTTTTTACTGATCCCTGACCCCTGATCTCTGACCCCTGAAAGAGGAAGCGTGACGGCATTGACGGAAGACAACCAGCAGGACGGCGGGCAGGCGGCGGCAAAAGAGGCCGCGCAACTGGCCGCCGAGGCCGCCAAGGTGAAAGAGGGCAAACTGCCCTCCGATCGCAAGCGCAGCCGTAGTTTGAGCGAAGACAAGCGCTTCAAATTGATCAGCGGCACAGCCAACCGTCCGCTGGCTGAGGAGATTGGACGCCATATCGGGGTGCAGGTGGGCGAGGCCAAACTGCAACGCTTTGCCGACGGCGAGGTTTACTTCCAATTGCTGGAGAATGTGCGCGGCATTGATGTCTTTGTGGTGCAGCCGACTTGCTTCCCAGTAGATCAGAACCTGGTTGAGTTGCTGGTGATGATTGATGCCTTGAAGCGGGCTTCGGCGGGGCGGATTACGGTGGTGGTTCCCTACTATGGCTATGCGCGGCAGGATCGGAAGGATCGCTCCAGAGTCGCGATCAGCGCTCGTCTGGTGGCGGATCTGATGACTACAGCCGGAGCCAATCGCGCGTTGTTTGTTGACCTGCACGCGGCGCAGATTCAGGGGTTCTTCAATATCCCGGTCGATCATCTTTACGCCAGCCCGGTGCTGGTGAGCTACTTTCGCGAACTGGCGCTGCCCAACCTTACGGTGGTTTCTCCGGACGCGGGCGGAGTGGAACGGGCGCGCTTCTTTGCGCAGAAGGTTGGAGCGCCGCTGGCTATTGTGGATAAGCGCCGCACAGATATCAATGTCACCGAAGTGATGAACGTGATCGGCGACGTAAAGGGCCGAAGCTGCTTGATACTCGACGACATTGTGGATACAGCCGGGACGCTGGTCAAGACTGTGGACGCGCTTTTTGACGCTGGTGCGGGCGCTGTCTATGCCGCCGCCAGCCATGCCGTGCTTTCGTATCCCGCTACCGAGCGGATTTCAAACTCGCGTCTGGTGCAGCTGGTGGTGACGAACACCATTCCGCTGCGCGAGGAGGCGCAAAAGTTGGACAAGATTAAAGTGCTTTCGATTGCCGGCCTGGTGGGCGCGGCTATCGAGAACATTCACATGGAGACCAGCGTGAGTACGCTGTTCTCGTAGGGGTCAGAGATCAGGATTCTGGGATCAGTGACCGTTATCGGTAACCAATAGCTAGTTGTCATCGGATAGTCGCTCAGGCTAGTTGGCATTATTTACTGACCCCTGATCTCTGATCCCTGACTCCTGGCATCACAAAGGGAGCGGACCCCAACCGGCCTGTGCCCGAAAGAAGAAACGAGAGAGCGAATGCCTGAAGTCGTCGTAGCCAAGCCCCGCGTGGGCAAGTTCAACAAGAATGCCGCACGCCGCGTGCGCGTAGCCGGCAAGATTCCCGCCGTTCTGTATGGTCCCGGCAGTGAGCCGGTGGCCATCGAGGTGGACCCCAAACAGATTTCCAAGATACTTTTTTCGGAGACCGGCCATAATACGATCTTTGACGTGGAAGTCGTCGGTCAGAGCGCGGCCAAAGCGATGATCGTAGACTGGCAGCGCGAGCCGTTGAATGACCGGCTGATCCATATTGATCTGAAGCGCATTGCATTGAACAAGACTCTGCGGGTGAGCGTGCGCGTGAAACTGCTGGGCATTCCAGCCGGCGTGAAGAACTCCGGCGGCATTCTGGACCAGGTGCTGCGCGAGGTGGAGATCGAGTGTTTGCCGGCCGATATTCCCAGCCACATCGATGCGGATGTCAGCTCTCTGGAGCTGCATGGCGTCTTGCGCGTGGGCGGTTTGCCGCACTCGGAGAAGATCAAGTACATCAACAACGAAGACGCAACCGTGGCGCACGTCGTTTCAATCCGTGAGGAAGCGCCGACGGCAGCCGAGACCGAAGCAGCGGCCAGCGCAGCCGCGGCAGCCACGGAGCCGGAGGTTGCCAAGAAGGGCAAGCCGGAAGACGCGGCCAAAGCTGCTGACGCGGGCACCAAGAAGCCCGCGGCGAAGAAGTAAGCCTTGGCGGAAGAGAACCAATCCGGCGAGCGCGGCCCTTTCATTATTGTGGGGCTGGGCAATCCGGGGGACGAATATTGGTGGACCCCGCACAATGCGGGGTTCATGGCCATCGACCGCATCGCCCTGCAAGAAGGGGTTGTGGTCCAGAACCGGCGCTGCAAGGCCATTACTGCTACCTGCAGGATCGCGGGACGCAAAGTGGTCTTGGCCAAGCCGGAGACGTTTATGAACCTGAGCGGACTGGCTGTGGCCGCACTGGTTCGGGAGTTTGAGGCGGACCCGCGAAGGGATTTGCTCGTGATTCATGACGAGTTGGACCTTGTACTGGGGAACTTCAAGATCAGAGAGCGGGGATCACCTGCGGGGCACAACGGAGTCCGCAGTGTGACCGGCGCTCTGGGCAGTCAGGAGTGGCTGCGGCTGCGCATCGGGGTCGGGCAGGATATTCCGCCGGAAGCAGTTGCAGCAGGTGGCAGGCGGCCGGGCAAGGATTATCTTCTCTCGCCGCTGCGCAAGGCAGATTTGACGGTGCTGGACGAGGTGTTGGACCGGGTGGCTACAGCTACGCGGCGCATTCTCGAAGCGGGACCGGCAGCCGCGATGAATGAGTTCAATCGCAAGGAAGACAAGGATCAGGGAACAGGCCTGAAACTTTCGAATTGATCTTGGTTTTTTGGGTGCTTTGAGGTTGTTCTGAAAACGAGTGGAGCAATCAGGCTGGAAGGCAAGAGTCGAGTGCAAGGCTGAAGATCGGGGGTAACCCCAAAAAGTTCAGCGGAAAAGGAAACCGGATGTCCCGTTTGTATGAGGTTATGTTTATTGTGCGGCCTGACGCGGCCGAAGAGGATATTGACAAGCTGATTGCCGGCTTCTCAGAGAACGTCACCAAGGGTGGCGGCGTGGTGAAGACGGTGGAGAAGATGGGCCGCCGCAAGCTTGCCTATACGGTGCGCAAGTTCAACGACGGCTTTTACGTTTTGCTGACTGTTGAAGCTGGCGGTGCGGTGGTGCTGGAACTGGAGCGCCGTTTGCGCGTGACAGAGCCGGTGATCAAATTCATTACTGTGCGCATCGACGAGGAAGAGAAGCGTCTGGCCAAGGTGAAGGCTCTGCGCGGCGTTCGCCGGAGTTCGATTGCCGCCGCGCCGGTTCCGGTTGCCACGCCAGTTCCCGTAGCGGAAGTGCCTGCGGCTGTCGTAGAACCCGCTCCAGCCGCGTGAGCAGGGATTTGATTGACAGGGGATGTTTTCAAGCAGTGCACAATTTGTCATTTGCAGAATGCTATTCACTGTCCACCATCTGCTGTAAATGAATTGCCACAGTCGGTCCGTTCAATTGCGGACGCGGACGGCGGCCCGATCCAGCGTTTCGGCAGTGGCCCAGCGGCCATTTCAGAAAGCTATGAGAGTAAAGAGGAAACAGTATGTCTGAAGAGATTCAAGCAACCAGCGCGCCAGCAGCATCCGGATCGGAGTCTGGTCCGAGCACGGGCCACAGTTCCGGCCACAGTTCTGGTCCCCGCTCCGGCGGACGCCCTGCCGGTGGACCCGGGGGACGGCCCTCGAACGGCGGAGCCGGTGGCCGCGGCAAGTTCTTTCGCCGCAAGAAGGTCTGCAAGTTCTGCACGGAGAAGATCGACGCGATTCCATATCGCGATGTTCGTCTCTTGCAGGGTTTTGTGGCCGAGCGCGGCAAGATTGTGCCCCGCCGTTTGACGGGTGTCTGCACCAAGCATCAGCGCCGTCTGACCCGCGCCATCAAACAGGCACGGAATATTGCCCTGCTGCCTTTTGCGACGCGGCACTAGAAAATCTCCTCAACTGCCGGCTTCGGGCGGTGGATGAAGAGAGGAAGTCACCTTCGGCTGCTGTTCCGTTGGCTCGTGTACTTGCTCCAAAGGAGCGGTGCCCGCACTGGCGGAAGGCAATATTGTGGATGCCGATCTGGAACCCGGTGCGGCCCGCTTGGCTCAAGATTCTCTTCGAGAGAATGGGAGCGGTAGCGGTGGCCCGCACAGAGGAGAATCAGTCATGGAAGTCATTCTGAAGGATGATGTATTGCACTTGGGCCATCGCGGAGATCTGGTGAAAGTCGCCGACGGTTATGCCCGCAACTATTTGCTGCCACGGAAGTTGGCCCTGCAAGCTACTTCGGCCAACAAGGCCGTCGTCGAGCAGATGAAGTCAGCCGCCGCTCGCCGCTCCGCCACGGAGAAGGCGCAAGCCGAGGCGCTGGCCGTCAAGCTCACGCCCGTGGAGTTGGAATTCACCCGTAAATCCGGCGAGGCCGGCCATCTCTTTGGCTCCGTTACCTCAGCCGACATTGCCGCCGCTCTGACAACTCAGGGCTTCGAGATCGACCGTCGCAAGATTCAACTGGACGAGCCGTTGAAGAGCCTGGGTGAGTTCACCGTGACCATCAAGCTTTACCGTGAAGTGGTCGCACAGATCAAGGTGAAGGTTCTGGCCGAAGCCGGGGAAGAAACTCCCGCTACAGAGCCTGCCGTGGAAGCCGCCGCAGAGTAATTTTCTTCACTCGCGCCCGCGCCACTCCCGGTTCGCCGGTGAGTGGCGCGGGCGTTTCATTTGATTTCAATCTCAAATAAAATCGGCCTGATGGTTTATTATGGCCATAAAATATAGCTATAATCATGAGTATGGACGTTAGCACAGCGGAAGCCAAAAATCGTTTTACCGAACTGATTCGGATCGTCGAGGGCGGCGAACCGGTGGTCATCACTCGCCATGGCCGTCCAGTTGCCCAACTTGCTCCGCCGCCTGCGGAGCGCCGCAAGGCGCGTCTGGGTCAGATGAAGGGCCGCATCCACCTGCTGCCCGGCTGGGATGACCCTATCACCGAAGAAGAGCTTCTGGGTGAAGAGAACTGAGCGGCGAAGTTCCAGTTCGCGGGTACTTGCTTGACACGCACACAGCAATTTGGGCGCTCCATACTCCAGAGGCACTCACAGCCACAGCGCTCAAGGCAGTTTTGACCGGTCCCAATTTCCTCAGCGTGCTCACTTATTGGGAGGTCATGATCAAGAGCATGAAGGGCCGGCTCGATGTGGGCGACCCGCGCGTCTGGTGGTTCGATGCGCTGGATCAACTGGCCGCAACCCCCTTGCACTTGCGCCCCCAGCATATTACAGGCCTTTATGTGCAGCCGCCGATTCACAAAGATCCCTTCGAAAGGATGCTGATTGCGCAGGCTGCGGCGGAAGGGCTGACGCTGGTCACAATGGACGGGGAGATCGCACAGTATACGTCAAAGACGTTACAAATTATTACGTGAGAGGATGGCCGCACGCACGACAGCATGACACCACCGCGCGTGCAGCCAGCAATCAGAATGTAAATCGCCCGCTCAGCTCCAAGTTGCGCGGGCCTGCGCCTTCGGCGGTTTGCAGCGCGGTGATGCTGCCGAAGCTCGGGCGCATCCACCTGCATATTGGGCGGTTCGTAGTTGCGGTGGTTCAAGACGATTGGCCGCCGCAAGGCCGAACTCGAATTTGCGCTGTCCGCCGAGCAGAACCTCCTTGGCCAGCGAGAGCGAGATGTTGCCCGTGCCGGGACCAACAACGCTGCCCACGCCCGCCGTGCCAAAATAGCCGCGATTGGCCGTAGGAACGGCGAAGGCCGCGGGATTGAGCCATTCGCTAGTAGTGCGGCGAGCCGGGTAGACGGAGACGCCTGGGACAATATCGGCGCGGGTGATCGTCTCCGTGCTCAGAATATTGGTTCCCGCCGGATCAACGCTGGATTCATAGGGCGTGAGGAACGGGCCGGTCTGAAAGATGGTCACGCCGCTCAGTTGCCAGCCACCGGCCAGTGCATCGGTCAGCTTGCCATTGTTTCAGCCAGCGCTGGCCGTGGCCGAAGGGAAGGCTATAGAGCCACGAGGCCAGGAAGCGCTGCCGCCGGTCATAGATCACGTTGCCGTAGTCCAGCCGCGGATGAAAGCGGTCGGTCAGAAAGCTGCCGCCGGCAACCGCAAAGGCCGTCGGCGTTGCGCCGCCCGCGTTGGATAGATCGCGGGTAAAGGTATAACTGGCGTCGAGAGTCAGGTTCTTGCCGTTGTGTCTGGAGACTTCGACGACGCCGCTGTTGTAGTTGCTCTCGGCGGCGTTTACTACGCTCTGGATGACCGCCCACTCCGGAAAAGGCCTATTGGCCGAAGCCACTGTGTAGCCCACCGTGTTGGCCGGAACCTGGTTTTCATCGACCATCGCCTCCAGATTTGCGCCGTGGCTGCCCGTGTACGAGAGGCGCGCGCCAAAGCCGTGTCCCAAGTCGCGCTCCAGCGTTAGATTCCATTGTTGGACGGAAGGGTCTTTGTAGTGGATCGGATAAGCGTAATCGAAGTTCGCCGTGCCGCTGCTGCCGGCTCCCGCATTGAAGGGATTAGCAAAGGAGAGCAGCGGAGTGACGAGGTCAGTATCGTAGTCCTGGTTGTAGGTTCCAACATAGCTGGCATGGGCAGCCCATCCTGCTACCAGCGAGAAGCCCAGTGGCGTCTCCAGAAAGCGTCCCCAGCCGCCGCGCAGAACTGTCTTGTCATTGCCGAAGATGCGCCATGCAAAGCCGAGCCGCGGACCCCAGTCGGTCTTGTCGGTGTAGCGCAGTGAGCTGGGAATTCCGGCCTGCGCAGCGGTGATGACCTGCATCGGATAAATGGAGGTAGCGAGCGCCGAAGACGTAAAAGCGAGCGCCTGCGCATTGGGAACCACCACGGCTCCCGTTACATTCTGATTATTTTCATTCGTCACCACATCAGGATCAAAAGTGGCCGTGTTGAAGCCGGTGTCGCGCACAGGCGGATGCAGCTCATAACGCAGGCCCACATTCAACGTAAGGCGCGGAGTGACCTTCCAATCGTCCTGCGCATAAAAGGCATACGAGTAGCCCAGGCCGTTCATGATTGGATTGTTCGTCGAGCTGACGTTCGTGTAATCCGGATTGCCCAGCAGAAATTCCGCAAATGGTGCATTCAATGTGCAGTTATTGACCCATTGGTTATTGATGTAGGTGAGGCAACCGGAAGCTTTTCCACCGGCGATTGCCGCGCTCACATCCGCTGAGCCGTCAAAGACATACCAGCCGGAGCGGTAGTTGCCATAGACGTTTTCGTCGTGGTCGCTGATACGCTTGAAGTCCGCGCCGAATTTGAAGGTATGCTTGGCGTGCGTCCAACTCAAGTTGTCCAGCGCCTGAATAATCTGCCCACGCTGCACTCCGGGGTTGCCCGCGCCCGTGGAGAGATAACCGTTAATCAAGATCTGCGGCGCCTCCGGCCATTGCAGATCCGGCTGCGGAACGGTCAAGCCGGTCTGCGCCAGCAGCGCTGAGGTTGAGTAACTCTGGTTCTCCGAGGTATGCTGCGCGTTGAAGCCGCCGCGGAACTCATTCAGCAGCGTATTCGAAAAAACATAGTTGTGCGCAAAGGTCATCCCCTCGTCGATCTCCGGCGTGTTATAGCCGCCTTGCAGCGGGCTGCCCGCCTCGGCGCAATACGAGAAAGTGCAAGAAGCCATCGGCGCGGTAATCACCTGACGGTTTTTGTAGGAGAAGCGCGCAAAGATCGTCTGCTTGTCAGAGAGAATATGATCCAGTCGGACGTCGCCTTGATTGGAGCTGATCGGCGAAGGGAAGTTGATCTGGTAGTTATTCGAGATTAAGCTCGGATCACCGTAATTTGGCATGGGCATCAGCGCGGTCATGATCTGTGCGGAGATTGGATTCACAGGCACATTTGCCGGGTCGATCGCCGTCACTCCATCGGGCTGATAGATCGCGCTGACTCCCTGTTGATTGAGATAGTCCGTCAGATTGCCGGCGCGCATGGCCGCCGAAGGAACACTCAACAACAGCGGCGTCTGGCGGGGCAGGCGCAACCCTTCATAGCTGACAAAGAAAAAGCTCTTATCAACGTGCAGGCTCGGCAGGGTAATCGGCCCGCCCAGGGTTCCGCCAAAGTCGTTCATGATGATGCGCGGCTTGGTATTCGAGAAGGCGTCGTCCGCATTGAAGATGGTGTTCTCGCTATTCTCGAAGGCTCCGCCGTGAAAGTGAATCGTACCCGCTTTAGAGACGGTGGTAATGTCCGCCACGCCGCTGAACTCCGCATTGTTGTTGGACTCCGAAACGCGAATCTCTTCAATCGAATTGAACGACGGAAACATCTCATTCACCGGCCCGGAGTATTCCACGCCCACGCTGGAGATGCCGTCGATGGTCACGCTGAGCAGCGCCGCCGTGGTGCCGCTCACATCCAGATTGCCGCCGTCGTCGGTCTGCACGCCAGCCTCGGTGGTCAGCGTTGAAATGGGGCTGGTCGAGCCGGTCGAGCGCGAATAGATGGCCACCGGCAGTTCGACCAGTTCCTCGCCGATTTTCGTCTCCGCCAAGTTCGAGACATCGGTTGAGATCACGGCCAGCGCCGTATCCAGCACCTCGACTGTCTGCGTCTCGCTCTTCGGCTTCAGCGAAAAATCCACGCGCCGCACCTCGCGCGCCGTCAACACGATCTCTTTCACTGTCGCCGATTGAAAGCCCGGCTGGGCCACGCTCAGCGTGTACTTGTCCATCTCCAGATTTTTGAAGGCAAAGTTGCCCATCGCGTCCGACTGGATCGTGCGGGTGGCCGCGGTTCCGGTATTGGTCAGCGTTACCGGCGCGCCCACCACCACCGCTCCCGTCGTGTCACTGACCGTGCCGACGATAGCTCCATAGGTGGATTGAGCCATAAGCGGCGTGAAGGCCGCAGCGACAAGACAGATGGAAACAACCCACGCGACCATCTGGCCGCGCCGGAAGGCAGGGAAATAAATAGAACCCATTCGGTACCCTTTCCGAGAAAAATGAAGGATTCGCGAACTGGTTTTCGCGCAATTTTTTTGAGGTCTTCTTTGCAGAAATGAAGCGCCTGCGACGAGGCGCTCGCGAACTCACTTTAATTATATTTGCTTTTCACCGAAATCGTGCCCTTCATCCCGGCGGAGTGGAGAAATCGGCACAGAATTATGCGAGCGGAATGAGGCGCGATGGAATCCTAGCATCGTTCTTTTGGCCTGCGCTTGCACGCTCCTGGAATTGTCCAACTTTTGGGCCGGTCCTTCGTATAATAGTTTTCATGAGCGAACATCCTTTGGTTGGTATTGTGATGGGCAGCAAGAGCGACTACGAGGTGCTTTTGCCGGCCATCGAGATTCTGCGGGCGCTGGAGATTCCCCATGAGGCGCGGGTTCTGAGCGCCCATCGCACCCCCGATCAACTCTTTGAATACGTGGCCGCCGCGCGCGGCCGCGGGTTGCGCGTGCTGATTGCCGGAGCCGGTGGCGCGGCTCATCTGGCCGGCGTGATTGCGGCCAAGACGCTGATGCCCGTGCTGGCCGTGCCGATCGCCGCCACGCCGCTCAACGGCTTGGACTCGCTGCTTTCCATGGTGCAGATGCCCAAAGGGATTCCCGTGGCCACACTGGCCATTGGCAAGCCGGGAGCTGCGAATGCCGCGCTCTTTGCCGCCGAGATTTTGGCGTTGACAGATGAAGCGCTCTACGAACGGCTGGCCGCTTGGCGTGCGGCGCGCGCTCAGGAAGTTCTGGACGCGAGACTGCCGGAGTAGTTTCTGGCCTCCCATCCATTCCACGTTCTTTGTGAAATGGATGGGGAGGCCAATTCACATGATGAGATTTGCAGGTTTATTTCTATTCTGTCCATTCGTATGTGTTCATACCGCACAAGTAGTATGAAACCGAGTGTCGTGACCAACTATTCCCTCTTCCCAATTCCCTGTTTTCTCGCGTACCATGAACCCCATGAGCGCCTACTTCCTCTTCAAGACCGAACCCGCCGTCTACTCTTTTGATGACTTCCTCGGCGACCACGAGACCATCTGGGATGGCGTGACCAACCCCACCGCCGTCAAGTACCTGCGCGAGATGAAGCCGGGAACGAAATGGATCTTTTACCACACCGGTGACGAGCGCACCGCCGTCGGCACCGGCACAGTCCTCAGCGTCGATCCATCCAACCCAAAAATCCCCATCGTCAAAGTCAAAGTCGGCAAGCGCCTCAAGCAGACCAAGACCCTCGCCGAGATCAAAGCCGAGCCGCTTTTCGCCCAGTCGCCGCTCGTCCTCATCGGCAGGCTCTCCGTCGTCCCGCTGACCGAGGAGCAGTGGAAGTGGTTTGTCGGTTAAAGAATCTACTTAGCAAAATCACTTCTTTACTTTGATCGAGGAGAATCTATCAGGCCCTACTCCTTGCTTCCAGCCCTCACTGCATCCAGCCGCAAGTGGCTGTAAGCTGTAGGAGGCACGTCGGTCAGCGGCAGCGCGGGGCCTTCCCAAAGCAGTCGGGGCGCGCCTTGGCTGGCTGAGTGCAGGCCCTCTAAATGAATCGCGTGCTTGCCCGCGCGCAGACCCAGCGAGCCGCGATCAAAGCGCATGGCGTTGCCTGGCGAACCGCAGACCTGCGCGAAGGGTGGGCCAGTCCGCGCCACTTCCACGCCGTCAATCACCAACCGCGCGCCATCACGGGCAAGCAGATAAAACGTGTATCCGCCATCGGCGGGAATGTCGATGAAGCCATCCCATGCGGCGGCGTATTGCGTAAAGCCCTGCGCATCGGCGTGCAGGTTGGGCGAGTCGCCGCTGAAGACAGCGTGCTCGGCTGCCAGATCGGGGAGTTCGGACCACGTGCCTGGAAAGATTCGCCAAGCCAACCCGAGCACAACCGAGCCGATCGGCGAGACGGCATCGCGCCACTTGCCCACGGCCACCACTCCCTGTGCGGCCCAATCCTGATTCCCTTGCTTATCTATCGCTTGCAGCATAACCCGAAAGCGCCCCGCGCCGTTCTTCCCCCCATCGAGTTCGGTTCCCTCGGCATCAGGAAAACGATGACGTACGCGGCGTCCAGTAGCTTGCGTGCCGTCGCCAAAGAACCATGTATAGTGCGCTCCGGACGAAGGTTGCGCGGTAAAGGCCACGGTTTCGCCGGGAGTGAAGACTGGCGGGTCCATGGTGAAGGCCGCCAGCGGCCCTTGCGGCGCAATGAACTGGGGAGGTTGCGCGCCGCCGGAGACCGTCAGAAGAAGGTCTGCATCGGAGGCGGCGCGCGCCTGGCCCAGCTTCACGTTGTCGAAGGTAACGCCCGTCACGTCACCAGTCACCGTCGAATCGGCCAACTGTGGTTGATCGAGCGCCCAGATGTTGCGAAAGGTTACATCCTGCAGGCCGGGATTCTCTTGCTCCATCTGCGCCAGTGAATACCAATTGTCCAGAAAGAGATTCTCAAAGGTGAAGCCAGCGTGCGTTCCTTTGGCCCCATTCGCGCCCCAGAAGCCAAACAGCCCAAAGGTTTGTCCGCAGGCCCCGATGCCGCCGTGGAGAATGTCCGAGTCGCGCAGGGTAAAGTTCTTCGAGTTATAGATCTTGCGTGGCCAGCCGGCGCGCACTATGTTCGAGATGCTGGTGGAGAGTTCGCTGTGCTCGATTAGAATATTCTGCACATCGTGGCCAGGTCGCGTAAAATCCTCGTCCTTGTAGCCGTCCCAGTTGCCCTGCATGGCAAAGACATCATCCGAGGCGCGGATAAAAGTATCGCGCACGGTCGTATCACCGCCGCCCAGCCAGTCCATACCGTCCTGGTTGGCATTGCCCGGATTGCCGCCGATCACGCGCAGATCATTGTAGGTGAATCCGGAAGAGTCTTTCATCTGGATCGACCAGGTCCGCGCTCGCACGATGCAGGTCAAGCCGTCGATCTCAATGTTGCGCGCCTCAAGCGCGCCGATACAGTGCCAATCCGGCTTCTGCATCCAGCCCTCGTCGGTAGTTGGGTCCTGCGTGCCTTCGTAGACAATGGTGCCGCGGCCCAAAATCTTGACGTCATGCACCTTCCAGAGATTCAGACTGCCGTAGAAGTAAGAACCGGGAGCCAGATAATAGGTCTCGCCGCTTCTCGGGTTCAGGCTTTGGTGGTAGACGCCCGGCTCATAGGAATGAATCTGTTGCTCTCTTGGGATCGGCGGCGGCGGCGTCCCGGCAAAGAGGAAGAGCATGGCCGCGTGGTTCAGGAAATCGCCGGGGCGCGAGATGGAGAGTTTGGCTGGACCGCTGAGCCGGAAGCGAATCGTCTGCCCGTCACGCTGGGGCCGCAAGTCTAGCCGCCAAGGCTGAATGTCCACGCCTCGCTCCCAGAAGCCAGGCTCGGCGGCGGTAATCTCGACATTGAACGGACCGGAGCCGTCGAAGCTGACATACTCATAGCTGGCTGCGGCGTGAGCTACGTCCACAGGCTGCCGGTTGACGCGAACGGTAAAGGCCGCTGAGCGCATCTCCGGCGGCACCGGCGCGGCCTGCACGCGCGATGTGGCCCGAGCAGCCAAGGGAAGCGCGAAAACGATAACGAGCAGCGAACGAAGACCCTGCAAAAGAACAGACTCCGGAGAAAAGTAGGGTAAAACCACTTTAGCACCGGAGGCTGCAAGAGAAACTACAAGCTGGGTCCGGCTTTGCCAGTAATAGCATTAAAAAAGATTCCATCACAGATTCACGGTCTGTTAGCAAATTTGGACGGAGGGGGTCCATAGCCTTTCATTTTGAAGCAGCCTGATGGATAGAGCTAATTCGGATCTTCCATCAATCAACTGTTAAAGGATCAAACTGCTTGCAAACCCAAGTCATTTGCAAAAATATCTTCGGAAAGCGAAAAGATATTGGTAAGAGTATCTTCCTTAAGAAAAATCGTCGATGGTTGGCTTGATGACCAGCTCCGGAATATGGGCGCGCGGAGGCAAGTTGACCAGCAGGCGCACCGCATCGGAGATGTCCCTGGGTTGCAGGATCGACTCACGGCGGCCTTCGTTCACCGTGACGCCGACGCGTTCGCCGCGCGCTTCCAGGAGCGGAGTGTTGACCTCGCCGGAGTAGATCACGGTGGAGCGGATTCCCCGCCCGCGCTCCTCGCGGCTGATGCTGACGCCCAAAGCGCCCTGGGCAAATTTGGCGGCGGAGTAAGCCGCGCCGGTGATGGTGTTTGCGCGCAGGCCGGCGAGCGAAGAGATCTGCACAATCAGTCCGCCTCCGCGCGTGCGCATCGAGGGCAGCACGAAGTGAATGGCGTTGAAGGCCGTGGTGAGGTTGGCGGCGATGACCCGGTCCCAATCCGCGGGGTCCAGAGACGCAGGCTGCGCTGCCGTACATTCATTCCGGCGGCACAGATGAGCACGTCGATGACGCCGAGATGCGCCAGGGCCTGCTCGACCATGGCCTGAGCCTGGGCGCGGTCGGTCAGATCACAAGAAAGAATGAGTGCATTCTCGGCTGCCGCGCCCAACTCATTGCGCACCGCCTCCAGGTTTGTTACGTTGCGCCCGACCAGAGCTAAAGCGTAGCCTTCTTCTGCAAGCATCCTGGCAATAGCGCGGCCTAAGCCGCCGCTCGCGCCAATCACTAGGGCTGTTTTCTGCGCCATGGTGCGATTCTCCCATCAAAGTTCCGCGAGGAAAACTCCGATTGAGTAGACCTCTTTGTAATCAATCAGTTTGATTTCTGAATCCTCGAGGATCGACTTCCACTCCTCGGCGGGCAACGGCAGGCCTTTGCCGCGCAGGCGATGGATGAGCAGGTAATCGAGCTGCGCATACTGTGAGGGGGGCTTCTTGACCGAGTCCGGAGTTTCGGGCGGCATTGTCTCGGAAAAAAGGAAGAGCTTGCCGGGAAAGGATGCCTTGATCTGGCGCAGTACATCCACGATCCTCTGCCTGCCATAGCGGCCAATCTCGTGCAGCAAATAGATGGAGGCGACAACATCGATCCGGCTGCGCGACTCGGCATCCAAAGGCAGCGGCTCGACGCCAATCTTCTGTTGAATCAACTGAATGCGCGATTCCAACCCGTAGCGGCGGACGATCATCCGGGCGTGGGCCATTTGCTTTTCCGAGGTGTCGATGCCGATTCCATGAAAGGCCGGGTCGCTGCGCGCCATCTGCGCCAGAAACTCACCGGAAGAGCAGCAGGACATATAGAGCATGGTGTGGAGGTTGCGCTCGGCAAGGATGGCGCGCACCGCCGGAAGCAGCCGGACGCTGGCCATCTGCTCGGTGCCGAGGCTGTTATGGATTCCTGTGCGAAAGCCCTCCAAGTCAGCGCGCGTCGTTTCTTTCCGGAGGAGCGGGCCTAGGTTCGTCAGCAGGGAGGTGTAGCCGCCGATATTGAGATTCATTGCGCCGCGCACAATGACATTGGTGAGCCGGGAGCCGTATTCGGTCAGCTCCATCTCTTCCCCATCCACACGCAGTATGCCGCAACCCACCAGGTGATTGAGCAGCATGGAGAAGACCTCGGCATCCAGGCCAAGCTCCCCGGCGGCCTCCGCGATGCTGAAGCGCGGATGGGTGAGCGAGTACTCGTAAAAACCACTGTCCCAGAGAGCGAAGAGCACATGAGTCAGGACGGTGTTGTTGATCAGGCGCATCCCTTCGGCCATGCACTTGACGCCCTCCAGTTCGCCGGAGAGCTTGCGCGCGCGCGCGCCTTCGGCCAGCAGATCGAAGGGATCGGCGGGCGGCGGCGGTGTTGAAGGTTTTGACGCAGGGCTGGCGCTCATCTGTTTCTCCTCAAAGGTTCTTCCGCGCGTGGGCGCGCTTCAACAAATAGATGCGCGAGAAGGTTTGGGTCTGCGGGCTGGGCGTGCGTTGGGCGATTACGTTGATGCAGGCCGGTTTGCCGCAGTTGAAGGCGCGCTCAAGCGCAGGCCGAAGCTGCTCGGGAGTCTCGACGAACTCTCCATGCGCGCCGAGGGATTCAGCCAGCAGATCCCAGCGCGTGTTGGTCAGCTCCGTGCCTACGACGCGATCCGGTCCGAACCATTTTTGCTGGTAGTAGACCTCGACGCCGAAGGCTGCGTCGTTGGCCACGACGACGACTATCGGAATCTTATAGCGAACGGCGGTTTCCATCTCCATCACGGAAAATCCCAGCGCGCCATCGCCGGTCATCACAACCGCTTTGGCTTTGGGAAAGGCTAGCTTGGCGCCCATCGCGTACGGCAAACCAACGCCGAGATGGCCTAGCACCGTGCTGGCCAGCCAGCCTCCCGCGCGGCGGGCGGTCATGCAGTAGCGCGCCCAGGAGGAAAAATCGCCGCCGTCAAATGCCAGTATGCTTTGCTCATCGAGCAGCGCTTCCACTTCCAGGGCGATCCGCGCCGGATGCACACCGGGCAATGTAGAGACGGCCATTCGCTGCGCGCGCGCGGCTTGCTCGCGGCGGGTTTCGCGCAGCAGGGCAAGCCATTCGGACGGCTCGTTCCATTGCCGAATCTTGGCCGCTTCCAGCAATTGAGCGGTTACAGCCAGCACATCGGCGGCCACTCCGCATTCGACGGGATGGTTCTTCCCGATCTCGGCGGCATTGGGACAGACGTGAATGATTTTGGCGGAGCCGAAGCAGTTGCCATAAGCGAGGGGGTGGTCCAGCCGGTCGCCGAGCAGCAACAGCACATCGACGCGGCCCTCCAACTGAGCGGCCTGATTCACCGTGCCGTAGCCATCGCCGAAACAGTAGGGATGGTTGTCGGGAACCAGTCCGCGCGCCTGCTCGATGGTCATCACCGGAATCTTGACGGTCTCAATGAACTCGCGCAGCACGCCGCCAGCCTTTGACCAGAATGCCGCGCAACCGGCAACGATCAAGGGCCGCTCAGCGCGGGAGAGCAGATCCAGAGCCTGCTCGATGAAGGCCGGTTCGGCCTGTGCGGCGGCGGGCTGGGAGGCAGGCGCGATGACGCTCTCCTCGACTTCGATCAGTCCGGAAAATACATCAGAAGTTATGCTGATCTGGACCGGTCCCGGCATCCCACTGGAGGCTAGGCGGAAGGCTTTGTCGATGTATTCCGGAATGCGCAAGCCGCTCGTGAGCAGCGCCGACCATTTGGTGACGGGGGCGCACAGGTCCACTTGGGGCAGTTCCTGCCTTCCGCCTCTGCCCAGGTTGGCCGGCAGGTCGATGCCGCTAAGCAGAATGACCGGCGAGCATTCGGCGAAGGCGATGGAGATTCCAGCGACGGAGTTGGCCAGGCCCGGACCGGGCGAGACCAGAACGACCGAGGGCTTGCCTGTTGCGCGCGACCAGCCCTCGGCCATATGAATCAGCCCCGCTTCATGTCGGCCCGTAATCACCTCGATGCCTTCATCCAAACAGGCTTCGTAGACCGGAAACAACGGCGCGCCAGGAAGGGTGAAGAGGCGGCGGACACCCCGCGCCTTCAATTCCCGGATCAGCAGAAGCCCGCCTGTGATCTTTTCCATTGACTACTCCGTTTCAAGGCTACGCCAAGGTGGATGGATCGGGTTTTTTCAAGCGGAAGATGACCTTGGCCGGATTGCCGGCAACCACGGCGTAAGGCGGAACGTGGCTGCGCACCACGGAACCTGCCGAGATGACGCTTCCTTCTCCGATTTTGACTCCGGGAAAGATGATGCAATTCTTGCCGATCCAAACATTATCGCGAATGAAGACAGGCCGCACGTCTTCCGGCAGCGGCGCCTCATGCTTCCAGCGCGCCGTGGGGTCCGTATCATGTCCGTTGGAGTCCATCACTTGAATGCTGCCGGAGAAGTTGCAGTTTCGCCCAATCTCAATCAGCTTGCCGACGGTGAAGACGCAGCCGCCGCCTATGCCGGTGTTGTCGCCAATCCGCAGCATTGGGTGATCGGAGAAGCGGGCGGCAAAACCGATGTCGATTCTTCCAAAGATGCTGACATTGTCGCCAATCACAATATCGCCTTTGCCGGTGATCCAGTGAAGATGCGCGGCGGTATGCAGGTTTCGCCCGTACTGGGTGCAAAAGGCCTTGAAGTACGGCTCGCAGATGAAAACGCGCACAGTAAAATAATAGGCGTTGCGCACCAGCAAAAAGACCCACAAGAGCGGTCGCACAACAATCCTCGGCGCGGGCACAGAGAAGTTGTTGATCGTGTAATAGGCCCATCGCAGCAGACGCGCGGGAAAGCTCTGCGAGGTCGCCAAACGGCGGCGCAACGACGGCTTGAGCGCGTTGCCGTATGGAGGTTCCACGGGTTGTTGACTCGTGCTCATTTGTACCTCTGTGCATCCAACGGGCTAGCCGGCTCAATGGTTATGGTGTGGGGCATCTCGGCGCGCCGCAGAATCTGTTTCAAGATCGCCTGCAGGCCAGCTCTTCGTTCTTCCGTTAGCCAAGCCGCATCCACGCGCAACTCCAGATCGTAATCCTCGCCCCCATCGCGGTGGCGGAAAGCGTTTGTCTGGGCAACCGCAACATGGGGTAATCCGCTCGCCAGACGCCGCACCGTCGCCAGACTGATCTTTTCACCCTTGCGGCTGATGAAATCGCTGAGCCGGCCTTTGAAAAACAGGTAGCCATCCACGTCGATCTCAAAGGCGTCGCCGGTAGCAATAGTCCGCGCCGCCACCAGTTCGTTGGAGCGGCCTTCAACGCGGCCAATGGTGCGTTTCATCACGGTGTCGGACTTCACAAAAAGCTGCTGCCTTCCGCTTCTGTCGAGAACCGGTTGAAGCCAGACTTCGGTCCCTTCGTGAGGCAGGCCTACTGAACTGAGCTGCGAAGAAGACGCGGCGTGCGCAGCCAGGGTTGAGACGCGCGGCCCGGCCTGCGTCAGCCCGTAGGTAAGATAAACTTCCTGGCCTTTGCGCAGTTCAACCAGGCGCGCGGCCAGCTCCTGCTCAAGCTGATCGCCGCCCACCGATAGCACACGCAATTCCCTCAGCGCGCGCGGTTCGTTGTAAAAAAAAGAACGGATATGGACTGGTGTCAGCGAGGAAACGGTCACGCGAAACTGGTTCAAGGCTTCCTGATAACCCGCCTGATGGAAGGGCGGACCGCTGATAATCAACCGGCTTCCCCGCGTCATCGAGGCCAACGCCTGGCTGGAGAGCGCAAAGGAAAAATAGAGCGGAAGATTGAGCAGCACGGTGTCGTCCGTGCGCTGGCCAATTGCATCCGCATGACGCTGGCCATTGAGAAGAATCGCCTCGAAATCGAAGACGCAGCCGGAGGAGATGCCGGAAGTTCCAGAGGTCATGAGGACGACTTCGCCGGGCGCGGCTGGCCGGCTGACGCGGCGTTTCGAACAGAGCAATGTGCAAAGGCCCGATATGCTTGTAGCTCTCGGCTCCCAGATCGCCGGTGGTCAGGCGTAGCGCGCCAACAGCAAAAGCTCCCATTGCGGTGGCAATCTCGCGCAGACGCGCCGAGGGCATCAGCGGCGGCAGCAGAGCAGGTACGCCACCGGCCATCAACACCCCGAAGTACTGGTGCAGCAGCTCACGGCCATTGGGAAGGCAGAGCAGAACCAGATCGCCTGGGCGAAGGCCCAACGCCTTCCAGGCTTTTCCCAAGCCCTCGCAGTCGGGAGTGCCGAATGGAACGCTGCTTGGAAGCGCGTCGACGGTCCGTTCGACGAATGAATCCAGCAGTTGCGGAGAGGGAAATGACCTCATGCGCTGGCTCCCCCTAGCGGTTCGACGGCTGCCAACCAGGCGGCGACTGACTCCGTCAACGGCGCGCCAGCATTAGAGAATTCAGGCGACGCCAGAAGTACGGCGCGGCTGCCTATCGAGCCTGAAATCTCTGCGCGGTTGGCCGCCACCACCACAAACGGCGCAACCTTCCGCTTGAGCCAACCCTCGCAGATGGTCAGCGACACCGGAACCCCATCGTGCGGATTCATGGTCAGATTCAGGGTCGGCCCGCGCAATCCAAAGGCGATGCACGAGACTCCTGCCAGCGTCCATGGACCCGACGCCGCGTAATGCAGCGGAGAAGAAAACCCAGTCTCCCCATCTGCCTGCATCTTGGCCATTGATTGACTCGGTCCTTGATCGCTGACGGTAATGATGCCGATCTGATGGCGAAACTCGGCTTGAATAGTCTGCGCTCCAGCCAGCGCAAAATGAACCGCATTCGCGGTAATCCATGCCGCTGGGTCGGCGTAGCGGATGGTCGCGCGAATCCTGGCATCAAAGAGGCTTGGATCATGGCTGGAGGCCTCACCCGATCCGGCGACAATCAGGGGATTCATTTCGCTCATCAGGCCACCTCAAAGATCAGGCTCGTGTCGAAGCCTCCAAAGCCAAGCGTCAAACTTAGCGCCGCGCGGGGAGTGCAAGAGATTGGTTGGGAGATTGCCAGCGGCAAAGAGAACTCCGGCAGCGACAGCTCCAAACCGTGGATCGGAGGAACGCTCCCTTCACGCAGGGCGAGTATCACTGCAATGGCTTCGATGGCTCCGGTCGCGCCCAGCGTATGCCCGAAGTTTCCTTTGGTGGCAAAGACCAGCGGGCGCTCAGGCCCTGTGAAGAGCGCTGTAAATGCATTGCTCTCCGTGGTGTCGTTCATTACTGTACCGGAGCCGTGCGCATTGATCAATCCAATCGAAGACAAGGGCAGCTGCGCATCCGTAAGCGAGCGCTGCATCGCGTAGCCGGCGGACAATCCGGTCATGTCCGCCACGGTCATCCCGGTTGCATCATTGGCGGAACCTGTGCCGCTGAGAATCGCAACTGTGGATTGCGTCGGTGCATCCGCCTCAAGAACAAGAAAGCCGGCGCCTTCGCCCAGCAGCGTTCCATCATGCCGCTGATCGAAGGCGCGCAGATGGGTTGGCGACATGGTGCCCAGCGCCGAATGAGCCAGACGCTTGTTGGGTGTCAGAACATCCGCGCCGCCGCAGACGCAGCACTTCGCGGCGCCCGAGCGAATCAGTTCAGCTCCCACAAGAATTGCATCCGCGCCTGAAGAACATGCGGTGGAGATCACAATCGGCGGCGCGCTTGCTCCCAACTCCCGCGCCACCTTCTGCGGCCCAGCCAGAGAGCGGAGTCCGCGAAGCCTCTTCATCCAAAGTTGCTCCCAGGCTGGTGCTCAGAACCAATCGCACTTGCGGATCGCCTGGTTCGCGCTTGGCTTGCGTCAGCGCATTGCGAATAGTGGCGCAGGCCATTTTTACAAGCCGCTCGGAGGGAGGAAGGCCTGCGTCCATCGCAGGCGCTGCCAGCAAATTGCGCAGGCGCCCAGTGTACGGGATTGGCCGAATGCCCGTCTTCCCCGCGAGCAGCGCCTGCCAAACGGAGTCCAGCCCGTCACCAAGAGCTGTCAGCCACGCCATCCCTGTCACTGCGATTCGCGGATTATCTGCCATAGGATATCCATCTCTCGTTGTCAGGCTCTCGTTGTCAGGGAATGCCAAGCCAATCTATCGTCGCGCTCGTTATGAATAATCGCTCAATGCGACAGCCATGTCATCATTCTGACAAGTCAGCCGCTGCCAATCGACCGAAGACTTGGGAATTCGTGCCTTTCGAGTTCGAGACAGACTGGAGGGATCGAGTTACTGTTGAACATTGCTTGCTGCTTTATGGGACTGCAAGCGATCAATCAGCTCCGCCAACACCCTTACCGATCTGAAATTCTCAGGGGTATAGTCGTCATCGCTAATCTCGATGTTAAACTTCTGTTCGCAAAGCACACGCATTTCTACAAAGCCTACAGAATCCAGTCCGACAACTGTCCGGAGTCCATCATCCAGGCCTATATCTTCCTCAGCAATTTCAACAAACAGATCGTTCACGATCATCTTCCGCAAACAGGCGATCAAGTCCTCGCGCATCGAACCTCCCCATGGAAACAAATCCATAAGCCATCTCAACCGACTGGCAATACACAGTTTATCTGCAACTTACCTCAATTATAGCCGACCGCCCGCTACTTACAATGAATTACTGCGGGAATTTAATCGTGGTGTGGAACAGGCGGCGGCAAGCACCAGACGAAAACTGAATACAGTGCCGCGCCTGATTGCATTCACAGTGCCGCGCTTATTGAGCCATAGCGTAGAATCGAAAGTGAACGGAGCCGCGCATCCGGCGTCTTCGAGTAAGATGATCCTTCTCGACCCAGACCTGGACTCCCACCCCGCGCCGCGTAAGACGGCGGCGATGGGCATGGCTGCGTCCGCTCCTATGGCCTCGCAAAGAACTCTTCGCCTGCCCGCCGCCAGTACACTGACCCGCTTTCTCAAACTCGCTCAAGATACAGTTCGTGTGAAGGGTCAGGTTACAGTGCTTCTAACCACCGGCGCAGCGATCCGCAAACTCAATCGCCGGTTTCGCGGCAAGAACAAAACCACTGATGTGCTCTCATTTCCAGCGGAGGGAATTGGCGCAGAGGAGATTGCCGGGGATCTTGCCATCTCCGTCCCCACTGCAATGAAGCAGGCCATCGAGCAGGGCCATTCGCTATCAATGGAAATCAAAGTATTGATTCTTCATGGCTTGCTTCATTTGGCCGGCTATGATCACGAGGTTGATGAGGGCCAGATGGCGCGCCGGGAGCGACTACTGCGCGCCAGGCTCAATCTACCGCAAGGTCTTATCGAACGCGCAGAGAATGCTGTTTCCCAAAAGCTTTTGATCCCGAGCGTCCGAAGCGAAGCGGAGCGAGTCGAAGGACCTGTGGTCCATCCTGCCAAACTGGCCATCAAACCTCGGGCTGGCAAACCACGGATCTCATCCAGCAAACAGGGTTCCAAGCTATGACCCCGTTCTTCATTTTTTTGATCCTCACCCTCGCCGCCGTCCAGACTCTGGCCTCTTACATCAGCCGCGTTTACAGCGAGTTCGGCAAGATACTCACACGCGAGATTGAGGAAAACCTGGACGCCTGGGAGGAGCTGGTCGAGCCGCATCTGGGCCTGACGCGCGATCATGCTGCCATCTGCGCTTCGCTTCTCAAGCAGCTCGCCCTGGGCATTATCGCTTTGGAATTCGGCGCGGTTCTCTTTGATCGAGGCGGTCTGACGCGCCCCAACGCCGCCGAAATCGCCCAGGCCGTTCTCGGTGTTGTGCTGGTCATTGTCTTCTGCAACCAGCTTTTGCCCACGCTGCTCTTCGACCGCACCGAGGGCCGCTGGGCAGGGCGTCTGGTCTGGCCGATTCGCTTTCTGCTCTGGCTGATGACCCCCATCACCGTTTTTGTTCGCTTTTTCTACTCCGTCGCCAAGCTCGCCGAGGAGCCGGTTACCGCCGAAGAGGAGAGCGAAGCTGATGTCGAGGCGCTGCTCGAAGCCGGCGAAGAAGAGGGCATCCTGGAAGAGAGCGACCGCGAGCTGGTCCGCTCGGCTGTCGAGTTCGGCGACAAGCTGGTGCGCGAGGTGATGACGCCGCGGCCGGAGGTCTTCTCCGTGCCTTCTACCCTCACATTGGAAGCCTTTCTCGAACTGCTGCGCGAGCACAACTTCTCTCGCGTACCGGTCTATGAAGACTCCATCGACAACATTACCGGCATTGCCTTTGCGCATGATCTGCTGCAGATTGCCGACACCGAGGCCAGCACACGCACAGTGGACAGCATGGCGCGCGAGGCGGAGTTTGTGCCGGAGACCAAGCGCGTCTACGAATTGCTGCGCGAGATGCAGCGCGAAAAGCAGCATATGCGCATTGTGATCGACGAATACGGCGGCGTCGCGGGCCTGGTCACTATCGAAGATCTGCTGGAAGAAATCGTCGGCGAGATTCACGATGAGCACGAGGAAGATGCGCTGATCGAGGAGCCGCAACGAGAGGCCAACGGAATCTGGCTGGTGCCGGGCAGCTTTCCCGTCGATCAGTTGCCTGAGTTATTCGGCGAGCAGTCAGGCTTGAATGATCTGGACGGAGCCTACGAAGCGACGACCCTGGGCGGCTTGGTCTGTGAGATCGAAGGCCGTATCCCGCTACCCGGCGAAGTCTTTGTCCTGGAAGAAGCCGGCCTGCGCATCGAGGTCGTCGCCTCCACCGACCGGCTCGTCGAGCGGTTGCGCGTCTTTCCGCCGGCGGGAGAATCCTTACATGAACAGCCAAATAAGCTGTCATCCTGAGTGGGCGCGGCGAATCGAAGGCCCCGCAGTTATTTTTTCGCAGGAAAAATGCGAAAGATTGACCGTCCATAAAAGCGTTTTTCCGATATGCTATCTGCATGGAACTGATCTTTGAGGTACGTGAAGCGGAAGAGGGTGGCTATGTAGCCCGGGCGCTAGGGCAGTCGATCTTTACGGAAGCTGAAACTTGGCTGGAGTTGCGCGACAACGTGCGAGAAGTGACCAGCCTCCACTTCGAGGATGCAGCGGAAACTCCCAAAATCATCCAGTTGCATTTTGTAAAAGATGAACTGATTGCGCTTGATGCCGCATGAAGCTACCACGCGGGGTATCTGCGGAGCGGCTGATACGCGCTTTGGAGCGTCTCGGCTACGCCGTAATTCGCCAGAAGGGGAGCCATATCCGATTACTTCACGAAGCAAAGCCTAACCACTCGATCTCGGTACCGCTGCACGACCCTCTCAAGATCGGTACGTTTCATGGAATTTTGGACGAAGTGGCTCAAGCGCAATCTATTTCTATTCAGGAAATTCTCGACTTGCTATGAGTTTCAGTCTGAGTGTAACAGCTATGATCATGATGTATAACCCAGCGAGTCCAGGCGAACTGTTGAAGAAGTTTCTCGGCGCGAGAACCGCTACCGAAGTTGCCGAACATGTCGGCGTGGTGCGCGCCACCAACTCGCGCATCCTCAACGGCCGCACCTCTGTCACGATGGACCTCAGCATCCGCCGTGGCGAAGCTCTTTCGCTCTCCCCTGATTTCTTCTCCAAGGCACAACTCCAGCACGACCTATGGATAGAATTGCAGAAGCAGCGCCGCCAGATCAGGCCTATCGCCGCCTGAAGACCTGCGGTAGGGCCAGCGGCCTTCGGCTTGCCGAACGAGCGGTATCAGCTTCCCACCCTTGAATCAAAGAGCGATTCAAGTATGGGGCATCCGGAATAAGCTGAAAGGAGAACCGCAATGAACTGGAAAATTCCTCTCTGGACGGCTGGAATCGGGATTACGATATGCATAGTGGCCATCGACAAAGCGAAAGACCACTCGCCAATTGGCTCGAACCGTAACTGCCACGAAGCCCTGCAAGGAACCTTTCAGAGAGTTCAGGTTGAACCCGGGTAGATTCATATCCTCCACGGAACTGGCTGCATCCAGACGCGCAAGGATGTTGCTCAGCATAGTCAAATTCTCCGCCAATACACCGCGAGGGTTGTCTTCCTCATCGAGGTGTTTCAGTCCCTTGTGGCGGAAGGATTGAATCATATCAAATCGAAATGAGTAAAGTAACGAAAGTCAAATGATACTCATGCCGCACGCCCAGATCCGGCTCCATAATTCTGTCTCTCATCGTTCTGCCGATCTTTGCCAATCCAGCCAGTTTGTACAGGCCATAATTCCGTGCCTCAGCACGCAGATTGGTCAAGCCGGGGCCTTAACGCCAACAGGCGGAAGCCGGTCGGAATCACCAGCAAGTAACAAACAGCGGCGATCAGCATGGTGACATGGATACCGAACGACATGCTGAAGATTACCCCGAGCACCGAGGCCAACACGCCTGTTGCGCCGTTGATGCCCCAAAACCAGGATGTTGGCCGAGCATCGATTGCTGAGACCAGCCGCATCCCGGTGGGAAAGGCAAAGCCGAGCAGGAAGCCCAGCGGAAGAATCGCCGCGAGAGATATGGCGATGCGCGTCAGTCGCTCACGATCCGTGGTTGCATGGAAGATCAAGGGCAGTATGTCGACCATGACCGTCAAGTAAGCCACCACCAAAGCGCCCCACAGCAGCAACTTGCCATGCGAATTGAGCTTGAGCCGGTCTTGCGCCAGACTTCCCAGGCCGGAGGTCAGTATCAAACTGAAGAGGCAGACGCTCAGCGAGTAGATGGGATGGCCCAAATAGACGCTGAAATACTGTAATAACGCGATTTCCGTCAGCATGAATCCCATGCCGATCAAAGAAAAATAGAGGCTGCCGGCAACAATCAGCGGACGCGCGGATTGGCGAGCCGAGGCGCGCAGAGGCAGCAGGATCGTGGCGATGACCGCGAGGATAGAGATGAAAAGAATCATCACGAGAACGGCTGAGGCGATCAGATTGCCCCACCAGACGCCGCTCGCTCCGGAATCTCGCCTGTCACGTACCACGGCGATCAGGCCGGGAATGTCGAAGATGCGCAGTTGATTGAAGAAGAATGGCCGCGCATCCGTGGGCACGGTGAGATCGAGATAGGTGGAACCGAGTACGCGATTCAAGCCGGTTAGATCGTGACAATCAACAATCTGGTGCAGCAGTTTTGAATCAGGCTCCCGGTCGGGCGAGAGAGCTTCGCTGAAGCCTTCATCCCGCACCGCCTCGTGCAGCACGCGCAACTGATCCACGGTGAAAGGCGCTTTGGAAAGCACCATCGTGGCCAGATGTCCGTCGGTGGCGACAAACAGATGCGCGCGCACATCCGTCACGCCAATGTCCATCAATGCGGCGGAGGCAAGGCCGATCATCCTCCCCGTCTCGTTGATTTGATCGGGAGCATACCATCGGCTGACGGTAAAGATGCCGTTGTTGTTGAGAGTCTTCAAGAAGGCGCGCCAGCCCTCCAGCGTGTAAAGGCCATTTTCGCTGAGGCTGAAGGCTCCGGCGCCGGTCGCCGCCCAGGAATCAATGACGGTCATCTGCACCAGGTCGAAGCGGTCATGGGTGGCGGCAAACCAACTGCGCGCATCGTCCACGTGCAGCTTCAGATTAGGCATGGCCGTGATGTTGGAGAACTTTGCATAGAGTGGATCGCTGGTGTGCAGGCCGACAATTACCGGATTTACCTCGACGCCGGTAATGTCGGTAACTCCGAAGAGATGAGCCGACAAGATATCCTGCCCGCCGCCCACTCCGATAATCGCGGCCTTTTGAATTCCAGGAAGATGATAGGCCAGATTCGATAGATCGTATTTAAGAAAGTCATTCGAGTTGGCGGTGCCGTCATAGTGGAACATCTCCGTGGTGTTGGCCAAACCATCGATGCCAATGACAACCTCGGGCACGCGCGTCTCGGCGGGCATCTTGGGAGACGGTCCCCATAATTCGGGAAACATGATGCTGGGGCGGGATGCGCGGATGCGCGAATAGGAGTTCCACTTCTCGAAGTGATGATATTTATTGGAAGAATCAATGGCGCCCTTCACCAGAATGGGATTGAAGCCAACCGGCGAAAGAGCATTGAAAAGAGCCAGCGCCAGCAGCGCACAGACGGCCGTCATGGGCCTGCGACTCCAGGATCTTGCGCGGAGGCGCTGCCTGTTTTCGCCGCTGGCGCTGGCGGCAAAGGCCAGCGAGGAGAGAGCGGCAATAACTCCAGCAACGATCACCGCCGTGGGAGCATCCAGCAGATTCAGCAAAGCAAGAACCGCCATGCATCCCAAGGCAGCGCCGAGCAGGTCCATGCCGTAGACCTGCCCAATGGGAAAGGGGCTGCGCGTCAGCGCCAGGCTCACCACCACTCCAGCAAAAACGTAAGGCGCAGCCATGGTGATCAACAGCAAGGCCCAGGCCACAACGGTTGTGAGCGACATAGCCGGAGAGGTAATCAGGCAAAAGACCAGCACCATGGAGGCAGGCATGGAGAAGGCGGTGAGAAGTGCAAAATCAGAGAGGCTGACGGCCAACTGCGCGGATTGAAAACGATCACTCCAGAGATAGACCCAAACCGCGCCCACAGTCATGCCGAGCATCGCCACGCTGATGGCAAAAAAGGCCAGGTAGTACCAGGAGATCACCGACATGATGCGGGTCTGCAGGATTTGAAAGAGCAGCGATGAGAATGAAATCAGAAAGACGCCGCGGAGAAACGGCGTCTTGCGCGGGCTGCTCGTCGTGGCCATCAGAATAAGAATCCTCTTGAATAGGAAGTGGACACATTCTGGCAGATCGAAGTCTGTCCTTCAAAATATTTCGGATGGATGGAGACTGCTAAACACTCACGGCAGCAGGCAGAATTTCATCCACATCCACCCACTCCGTGGGATAGTTGCCGGTATAACAAGCGGTGCAGTAGCCAGTCTTCTCCTCGCCTCGACAGCAGTTGAGCAGTCCTTCCAGAGATAAATAGGCGAGTGAGTCGGCCTCAATGAAGCGGCGAATCTCTTCAATGGATTTGTTGGCGGCGATCAGGTCACGCTTGCTGGGCGTGTCAACGCCGTAAAAGCAGGGCGAGATGGTGGGCGGGCAACTGATGCGCAAGTGAACTTCCTTGGCTCCCGCGCCGCGCACCATGCGCACGATCTTCCGGCTCGTTGTCCCGCGGATGATCGAGTCGTCGATCAGGATAACGCGCTTGCCTTCCAGCAGATTGCGCACCGGGTTGAGCTTGAGGCGGACGCCGAAGTCGCGCACGCGCTGCTCGGGCTCAATGAAGGTGCGGCCCACATAGTGATTTCGGATCAAGCCCAGGCGGAAGGGAACGCCGGCCTCCTCCGCGTAGCCCAGCGCCGCCGTGACGCCGGAGTCGGGCACCGGCACAATGACATCAGCCGGCACAGCGGATTCGCGGGCCAGTTGACGGCCCATCTGATCGCGGCTCTGCTGCACCCAGCGGCCAAAGACGCGCGAGTCAGGCCGCGCAAAGTAGACATGCTCAAAGATGCAACTGGATTGCGGCGTGCCGGTCGAATACTGCCGGCTGGTGAGGCCGTCTTCAGTTACCATGACCAGTTCGCCAGGAAGCACATCGCGGATATACTCGGCGCGCAGCAGGTCCAGAGCGCAGGTCTCCGAGGAGAAGATGATGGTGTCCGGGCCGTCGGCATTTCGAATGCGGCCAATCGACAGCGGTCGGAAGCCATGCGGGTCGCGGGCGGCGAAGACGCGGTCGCGGGTCATCATTACGATGGAAAAGGCGCCGTCAATCTGACCGAGGGAATCGGCAATGGCGTCCACCAGGCTCCCGGCAGCGGAGTGGGCGATGAGCTGGACAATGATTTCAGAATCCGACGTGGTCTGGAAGTAAGCTCCAGCGCGCTCCAGGCGCGCGCGCACATTACCCAAGTTGACCAGGTTGCCGTTGTGGGCGATGGCGATCAGGCCTTTGGTGGAATCAACGCGGATGGGCTGTGCATTGAGCAGCGCCGAGTCGCCGGTCGTCGAATAGCGCGTGTGTCCGATAGCCATCGAGCCGGTCAGCTTGGCGATCACATCGTCGGTAAAGATCTCCGAGACCAGGCCCATGCCTTTGATGTTGGCCAGATGCTGGCCGTCCGCCGTGGCGATGCCCGCCGACTCCTGCCCCCGATGCTGCAGGGCGTAGAGACCAAGATAAGCCTGGCGAGCAGCTTCCGGGTGTCCATGAATGGCGATGACGCCGCACTCTTCGTGGAGCTTGTCGGAGGCAGAAACTTCCTGAACCGCAGATCCTTCGACTCGCTCTGCTCGCTCAGGATGACCAGATCTTGATAAGACGAGCAGCGACTCCGACACATCCAATTCGCCTTCGACTCCTTGATAGAGCAGCCTGCTCATGCGGTAACCTCGTCATGGAGGATCGCTTCCAGGGCCGAGGTCCAGGGCTTGTGAAGATCGGCCAGCGGTGCAGAGATGAACGGCTCGCCGTCCACCGTAATCTCGAGCCGGTCGCCGCCGGTCACGCCGATGCGAGCGCTTAGGAAATTGGATTTGCGCGCCAGCTTATCAATGACTGAAACATTGGACGAGTGCGTGGTGAGCAGCAATGTGGTGGCCGGTTCGGCAAAGAGGCCGAAGAGCGGATGAACCATCAGCGAAGGATCTTGTTCAACAGTTGCGCCAATGCCCTTGGCGAACCCGGCCTGCGCCAAGGCAACCGCGATGCCGCCGTCGGAGATGTCGCGGGCAGAGCTGAGCAGCCGTTCATCGGCCAGCTTGGCAAGCAGCTTATGCAGGTTGGCCTCGGCCTCCAGATCAAGCGGCGGCGGCGTGCCCCAGAGGCTGCCGAGTACCACTTTGGCGTACTCCGAAGAGCCAAAGGCGACCAATTCAGTATCTGAAGAGGTCGGCTCATCCGGGACAGGATCAGGAAAGATGGAACCAGGAATGCTGGGATTCAGTTCCGGCACAACATAGGCGTTCATCGGAATCGGCTTGAAAGGAACGGCGAGATTGGGGTCGGGCTGCTCGCCGGACGGAACCGGCCACAGCAGCACAATCGCCTCTCCCGCCTTCTGGAAATCCGCTGGAACCGCCTTGAAAACATCTTCGAGAATCCCGACAATTCCCAGAACCGGCGTTGGGTAAATCCCCTCACCGCGCGTCTCGTTATACAGCGAAACATTGCCGCCGGTGATCGGCGTACCCAGCGCCGTACAAGCCTCGGCGATGCCGTCGATGGCCGTCGAGAGCTGCGCCATGATCTCCGGCTTCTCCGGATTGCCAAAGTTCAGGCAGTTGGTGGCGGCTACGGGCTTTGCACCAGTCATGGCCACCTTGCGCGCGCATTCGGCCACGGCGTGCATTGCGCCCAGCTTGGGATCGAGATACGCCCAACGGCCATTGCCATCCAGAGCCATAGCCAAAGCGCGATCTCCAATCGGCCCCTCCGCTGCATCCGGGCTTGACGTGCCCTTGATGCGCATCAGGCCGGCCTCGCCCCCGGGGCCAAGCACAGTATTGGTCTGCACCATGCTGTCATACTGCTCGTACACCCAGCGCTTGCTGCACACGTTGGCGCTGGCCAGCAGCATTTTCAGATCGGCGGTGAAATCGCGCTCCAGCGTGAGCTTGGCCAGAACCTCATCCGAAGGCTCGACCGGGATCGGCGACTTCCAAACCCCAACCGGGCGATGGTAGAGCGGCGCATCGTCAGTGAGCGAAGTATTGGGAATGTCGGCCACCAGCACGCCATGATGACGAATGCGCAGCCGCGGTTCATCCTGCACCGTGCCGACAATGACGCCATCCAGCCCCCACTTCTTGAAGACGCTCAGCACTTCCTCTTCACGCCCTTTGATGGCCACCAGCAGCATCCGCTCCTGGCTCTCACTGAGCATGATCTCGTAGGCGCTCATACCGGTCTCACGCTGCGGAACCAGATCCAGCTCCACGTCCAGGCCTACGCCGCCGCGCGCGCCCATCTCGCAGGTTGAGCAGGTCAGCCCCGCCGCGCCCATATCCTGAATGCCGACGATCACGCCCGTCTTCATTGCCTCCAGGCAGGCCTCCATCAGCAGCTTCTCCATGAAGGGATCGCCGACCTGCACATTAGGCCGCTTGGCCTCGGTGCCTTCGTGGAACTCTTCACTGGCCATCGTCGCGCCGTGAATGCCGTCGCGGCCCGTCTTGGCGCCGACGTAGATTACCGGATTGCCCGCGCCGCTGGCCTTGCCATAGAAGATCTCATTCTTGCGAACCATCCCCAGCGCAAAGGCGTTCACCAGCGGATTGCCGCTGTAACAGGCTTCGAACTTGGTCTCGCCACCCAGATTGGGCACGCCAAAGCAGTTGCCGTAGCCAGCGACGCCGCCCACCACTCCCTCGACGATGGAGTGATTCTTGCGCACCAGCTCCGGCTCGTCGCCGCCGGCTTCAATCGGCCCAAAGCGCAGAGAATCCATCACCGCCAGCGGACGCGCTCCCATGGTGAAGATGTCGCGTAAAATCCCACCCACGCCTGTCGTCGCGCCCTGAAACGGCTCGATGTAGCTGGGGTGGTTGTGGCTCTCGATCTTGAAGGCGCAGGCCCAGCCGTCACCCACATCGATGATCCCGGCATTCTCGCCTGGACCCTGCACCACCAGGTCGCTCTTGGTGGGCAGCCGCTTCAGATGCACGCGGCTCGACTTGTAGGAGCAATGTTCGCTCCACATCACGCTATAAATGCCCAGTTCGGTGAGCGATGGCACGCGGCCCAGAGCAGCTTGAATGCGGCTGTACTCCTCCGCGGTGATGCTGTGCTGGGCTAGAAGCTCCGGTGTGACCGAAACTGGATCGGGAACGAGGCTCGATAAGGAATTGTTCATCACGATTGCCTCCATTGTCGCACGCGAGACACCAATTCGAGCCATTTCCGGTGTGGAAAGCAGGGAACCGTTTCAGAGTTGGCCACCTCAGTGCAGTCGTGGGACAAAGTGGAGCGGGATTTATTGAACGGGTGAATCAATACTGCGCGCGTGCCTGACACTCTCGCCCCTACCGATCCTTTCAACTTTCCCGCAACTTAGCGCACCCTTTAGCATCCATAGAATGTACGGCTAGGCTGACCCGCGCAGCCTGGCCCACTTCTCCCGCCCTGCCCGCATGGACGCGGCACAACCCCCAACCGCTGCAAGCACGATGGATTTGGCACGACCAAGGAGATTTTCCCGATGGCTTACGAACTTGCCCCGCTTCCCTACGACTACGCCGCCCTGGAACCGTTCATTGACACCGAGACAATGCACATCCATCACGACAAGCACCACCAGGCGTACGTCAATAACACCAATGCCCTGCTGGCCAACCACCCCGAACTGGCCGCCAAGCCCATTGACGACCTGGTCCGCGATCTGGCGCAGGTTCCCGAAGAGATTCGCACCGGGGTCAAGAACAACGCCGGCGGCCATGCCAACCACACTGCATTCTGGAAGCTGATGGGTCCGGTCGGCTCGGAGGGTGTCGGCGGTGCGCCGACGGGTCCCATCGCCGCCCAAATCGCCGCCGACTTCGGCGACTTCGAGGCCTTCAAAAAGCTCTTCAATGAGACCGCGGCCAAGCAGTTCGGCTCCGGCTGGGGCTGGCTGGTCTTCACCGGCGGAAAGCTCAAGGTGATCAGCACCCCCAATCAGGATTCGCCGCTCTCGCAGGGCCTCTATCCTATCCTTTTCAACGATATCTGGGAGCACGCCTACTATCTCAAGTACCAGAATCGCCGTCCGGATTATCTGGCCGCCTGGTGGAACGTGGTCAACTGGCACGAGATCAACAAGCGCTTCGCTGTAGCCAAGGGTTAGAGGCAGATAACACCGAACCTGGAAGAGGGCGCGGCTTCGGCTGCGCTCTTTTTCTTGCGGGATTCAATTACCGTCGAACAGGAAATGCCGGGGCAATGCTCATGTTTGCTTGGACTTGTACCGATGTTATTCTCAAGCCGACCTAGCGGTATAACGAGGGGATATGGACCGGCAAAGCGAGCAAGTTTCCTCTTGGACAAAACGCACCGTCAAACAACGAGCCTTCATTGCACTGGCGGCCACACTCATTGGGGCGGCGTGCGGCGTGCTGTGCGGCGTTTGGATCGGGCGTGAGATCACACTTTTGCTGGTCATGAGAGGGTTAAGGCGCGAAGCGGCGCGTAACATCGACGAATGTGATACCTATGCCCGCGATGTGCATGCCGCGCTCGACGCCATGAATGCTTCGCGTTATCCTCACTGTTCCGAAGAAGATATGGAATTTCTCCGCGGCCTTCTCTACCATTCCATTTTTCTCAAGGAGATTGGCCGCATCCGCGACAACAAGATCGACTGTTCTACAACGCTTAGGCCGCAGCCTCCGTCTGGCATAGCATTGCCTAAGCCGGACTCCATTGGTACGGACGGAGTGAAGGTCTATCGTAATTCTGCCCTCTTCAGACTGCCGAATACTACGATGAACGCTCTGCGGGCAGCGGACTCCTACGTGGTTCTCTATCCCTATTATGAAAGTCTTCGGGAACGCAATGCTGTCCGCATCTGGAACACAACTGTGGGAGGAGCAGAAAAGTACATGCCAATCCCTGAGGCGGGTGGCGGGGTGCAACCATCGGAGAAGCAACTGACTACTAACAGCGATTTCCGCATTGGCGATGTTATGTACTCAACGCGTTGCTCGTCACTCAGCATCGATCACATCTGCACTACGGCCTCTCTTACCGTAACCGAAGGACTCCAGATAAACCGCCGCGAAATGAAGGTTTTCCATGCTCTGAGCGGGTTGATGGGAGCTTGTTTCGGCTTTATCGCGTGTCTACTCTACCAGCGCAACCGGAGCATGGAGCAGCAGCTTCGACGCGCCATTCGCAGAGATAAGCTGAGAGTGGTCTATCAACCTATCGTCAGCCTGCGCGGTGGCAAAATAGTAGGATCGGAGGCTTTGGCGCGCTGGAGCGACGAAGATGGCGTCGCAGTCGGTCCCGACATCTTTATCAAAATCGCCGAGACACACTGTTTTGTGGGTGAGATTACGCGGCTGGTGGCGCGTCACGCCTTGAACGACTTTGCCGAGACATTCCGCGCCAACCCTGATTTTCGCCTCAGCATCAACGTGGCGGCGGCGGATCTGGCTGACCCGCATTTTCTAACCATGCTGGAAGAAGAACTCAGGCGGGCCGGCGTTCAACCGCAAAGCCTATCCATCGAAATCACCGAAAGCTCGACGGCACGGCATGATGTGGCCATTCAAACAATTCAGCGATTGCAGCAACGCGGTCACAGTGTCCATATCGATGACTTCGGAACCGGATATTCCAGTCTTTCGTATCTGCATAAATTGTCCGTGGATGCCATAAAGATTGACCGATCCTTTACCCAGGCCATCGGAACCGAGGCGGTCACCGCGACGATTTTGCCGCAGATTATGGCCATGGCCGAGGCGCTGCACCTGCAAGTGATTGTGGAAGGGATCGAAACCAGCGAACAGGCCAGCTACTTTAACAGCGCATCGAAGGAGATTTTCGGCCAGGGTTGGCTCTTTGGCCGCCCAGTCCCGGCCGAGGAGTTCCTGCGTCTGCTGGCTTCAGGCGAGATGGAGACATTTTTCCTGGTGGGTGCGGCTTGACCACGGTGGTTGATGCCCATGGAGTATATTACCGCCGTACAGAACATAGCGGGACGGTATTCAAGTTTGCCCTGATTTGTTCCGATGAGCAACTCATGCCGACCGCATCGGGTCGATGACGGGAGTTCAACCGGCAAAGAAGGCTAATTTTCTCAGTGACTAAACGATCCTTCAAGCAGCGCATCCTGTTTTCACTTGCGGCCACGCTCATCGCGGTCGTCTTCGGCACATTGGCAGGCTGGATCTTTGGCCGCTTTGTCACGACGAAGCTGGCAGAGCGCCGGCTTGCACAAGACGCAATCCGGGCCTCGGCGGAGGTGGATCTTCGTCTGGTTGAATCGCGGGCCGTGTTGGCCGCAATGCTGGGTTCCACCAATTCTCCCTGTTCGAGCGCTGAATTGACCTACTTTCGCGCCCTGATCTTCGACGCCAAGTACCTGAAGGACGCTGGTCGCATGAGCGACGGAAAGATCGAATGTTCCGCCTCTCTGGCTCGCCCGCCGCAACCATTCAGCCATCCCAAACAGGACTTCACGCTCGTGGAGGGCACAAAAATCTATAAGAATCTCGCCTTCTACCAGAGTGAAGACCAGATCATGATCACCCTGCAGCATGGCGATTTCTATATTGTCCTTATCCCATTCATTCAAGCGCATCCAGGTCCTTGGCACGAGCATTACGCTGAAGCGGTGCGCGATGGCGCAAGCGGACAAGTCTTCTGGCTGCTCGGTGAACCGCCTGAAGTGAGTGCCGCAAGTTTCACGCGAAATGCTTTCGCGCGCGTGGGAGACAGCATGTACTTCACGCGGTGCTCCCCCACCTTTTCCAACTGCATCACCGCCTATGCCTCTATACCGGAAGCCCTGCGAGCTGATCACACTCAGATTCGCCTGTATTTGGCGTTGGGCGGGCTGGTTGGCGCATTCCTGGGCTTGTTCTGTTCCGTTGTCTACCAGCGCAATCGGAGCATTGAGCAGCAGCTTCTCCGGGCTGTTCGCCACGATGAGTTGCGGATGGTCTATCAGCCCATCGTGAACCTGCCCAGTGGGAAGATTGTAGGCGCCGAGGCGCTGGCGCGCTGGACCGACGAAGAAGGCTTTGCGGTTGGACCTGACATCTTTATCAAAATCGCAGAAGAGCGTGGTTTCGTGGGCAAAATCACCCGGCTGGTGGTGCGCCATGCATTGAATGATTTTAGCGAGCTACTGCACTCGCACCCCGATTTTCACTTGAGCATCAATGTTGCGGCGGCAGATCTGGCCGATCCGGGCTTTCTGGCGATGCTGGAAGGCGAACTGAAGCGGAAAAGCGTCAAGGCTGAAAGCTTGTCCATCGAGATTACCGAAAGCTCGACGGCACGGCATGAGGCGGCCATCGAGACAATTCGACGACTGCACGAGCGCGGCCATAGCGTCCATATCGACGACTTCGGAACCGGCTACTCTAGCCTCTCGTATTTGCACGATTTGTCCGTAAATGCGATCAAGATCGACAGATCCTTTACCCAGGCCATCGGGACAGAGGCGGTCACTTTGTCCATCTTGCCGCAGATCATGGCCATGGCCAAGTCGCTGCATCTGCAGGTAATTGTGGAAGGAATCGAGACCAGGCAGCAAGCTGGCTATTTCAGCTCTGAATCAAATCAGATTCTAGGGCAGGGATGGCTCTTCGGACGCCCGGTTGAACCAGAAGCGTTTGCTCGCCTGATAGAAGAACAAGAGAAGGCTGCGCCGGCCGAAACAGCAGCAGTTCTAAATGGCCTTGACCTTAGCCATTCGATGAGTGCTTTATAGGTCTTCTCCCAGAGGGAGCCAACGAAATAAGCCCAGTCCGGGGCACCGGCACATGTTCCGCCATTCTTTCGCGGCAATTTTGAAGTCGCATGAAGAGGAGGTGATAACCGTGCAGGAATTGTTGCGGCACGCCAATGCTAGAGTGACGATGAACATATCCATACGCGCGCGGTAACGGGCATCAAGCGTACGCACAGAGCAAAATCACAAGGTTGGTTTTAACTCAGAAAAGGCTCCGGGTGAAGAAGGAGGTCCTAATGGACCTTGTTGGACCGAGGCGAAATTGGTGATTCCATCCAAGTTATTGTTAACAGTCCCCAAGCAAAGATTAAACGAAATGTTCCCAGCCGCGCGGTTTCAGCGGTTGAGGGCCTTGCTCTGTGACGAGGGTGATGGGGGGTTGATTCGCATGCTTTCTCACGATGCGCCCTATTCGGGTGACCGGAACACCGGCGATTGCGCGCGGGAATCGCTCTGTAGACGGCGCGGTAAAGAGCAGCTCATACTCTTCGCCGCCGTGCAGGGCCTGATCAAGAGTCGCAGCCGGATGAATCGGCACGAGCGCCGCATCGACCTCGGCGGCAACGCCGGACTCCGCGCAAAGGTGTGCAAGATCAGTCGAAAGGCCGTCACTGATATCCATCGCGGCTGAGGCCAGACCGCGCCGCTGAAGCCAGAGTCCTTGCGCGACGCGCGGCTGAGGATAGAGATGCGGCGCGAGCTGAGCTGCCAGCTTTTTTGGAATGCGCGGCGGCTTGATGCTCTCCGTCGAAGCCAATCCAGCCAATCGTGCTAGTCCAGCGGCAGCTCCACCCAGAGCGCCTGTCACATAAAGCAGATCTCCAGACCGCGTGCCGGAGCGAAGCAGTGCCTGCCCTCGCGGAACCGCGCCCACCAGAACGATGTCCGCCACGGCAAGGGGCGACTCGGCCAGATCGCCGCCGGCCAGCGGTACGTTGTGGCTCTCGGCCAGAGCGAGCAGGCCGTCCAGAAAGCGCTGCACCCAGGATCGGGAATGGGATCGCGCGCCGCCAGCGGCTACAGTCAGCTCACGCGGCAGCCCCAACGATAGGAAGGCCGCCACGGGACGTGCACCCATCGCCGCCAGATCACTCAGTCCGCGCGCCAAAGCGCGATGACCGACGGACTCCGGTGGATGCCAGTCCAGCCTGAAGTGCCGTCCGGCGATGGATAGATCCGTGGTCACGGCGATCTCTTCGTCCCGGCGCAGCGCCAGCAATGCGCAGTCGTCGCCGATGCCGAGGCGAAGCCCGCCGCGCGAAGTACCTGCGCACCGGGCGCGAATCTCCTCGAGCAGGGCGAGTTCGCCATGACCGGAGTGCCTTCCCGAATTGAAACGGTTCAATCTCATAGTTCGAGAATAGGATAAGGATGAACGAGTCTTGGTGGAATTAGTTTCATCTTGGGTCAATATTGAACCGATTCTGCTACAAAGTAGCCAAAAGACAGGGGGAAAACTCATTGACTCGACTTGGACTATTTTGGTAGCCTTGGAAGACGTTCTGGAATCATACCCCTTTCCGGTGAGTATACGATGTGGGGAACGAGTTCGCCTTGTTGCCTTGCGCATCGGGCGAGTAAACGGCGAATTGCGGTCCTGCAATCCGAGTGGATGAAAGGCAAAGATGCTGCGCAAGCGCTATTACATCCTATTTGTAGCACGGGATGAAGACGGGGAGATTCGCAAGATTCCCCTGCCGCTTCGCTATGTCTATGGATTTGTCGCCGCCGCTCTGGTGGGAACCTTTACGATTGTTGGTCTAGCAGGTTCTTACACGCGGATGTTACTGAAGACCGAGAGCTTCAATCAGCTTCGCCAGGACAAAGAAAATCTGAGCAAGAATTACAAGCAAATGGCGCAGATTGCACATGACCGCAATGTGCAGGTGGCTTCGCTGGGCGCCCTGGCCAATGAGGTGACCGCGCTCTACGGATTGCGGCAGAGCAAGCTGGCCAAGTCTGCGTCGGCCTCTGGCGTGGCGTCCGAGCCGGCCTCCGCCAGCATTGCCCTGACCGACGATCCGGATCAGCAGCAGGTCAAGATCTCCGTGGACCAGTTTTATCAATTGCGCAGTCAGGCCTTGTCGGGCCGCATCTCGCGCGCCCTGGAGGGCGGATTGTCACCGAATTTTGCCGGTGACTGGACGGAACTGGCCGATGCACCCTCGCTTTGGCCGGTCGAAGGCCGCATCGGATCGAGCTTTGGCGAGCGCCAGGATCCGATCAACGGTGAAGGCGCATTCCACTCCGGTATCGATATTGACGCGCCGGTCGGCACACCGGTGCGCGCATCCGCTGATGGAGATGTGACCGAAGCCGCCATGGCCAACGGATATGGCCGCCAGGTCAGGATCGATCATGGCCACGAGGTGGTCACCGTCTATGCTCATCTCTCCTCGATGGCAGTGATGCCCGGCCAGCACGTCATTCGCGGCCAGGTTGTCGGCTATGTCGGTCTGTCGGGCCGCGTCACCGGACCCAATCTGCACTATGAAGTGCGCGTCCATAATGTGCCGGTCAATCCGTACAAATATCTCCGCACCACCTTCGCGCAGATCGCATTCAACGAACCCGGCGCGGCGGATTCGCAAGTCAATTAACGATTCCCGTACACTTTTTTGGCGTGGCTTCCGGCAAATCGGGAGCTGTTTCTATCTGTGTGCACGAAAGGTAATTGAGCGGAAAACAGGCCATTGCCCTTTTATGGTATCGTTACCTCGTATTTTCCAAGCCAGAATCCGGGAGTATCCACCATGTCTCTCCGTCTTTGTTGCCTTGCCTTGTTGCTAGCCTTGGTGCTTCCTGCCGCCGGGCAAGATCGCGCCGCCGATCTCCAGATTGCCACTCGCCGCGCGCAGCACCTCAAGCGGGGCATTAATGCCTCAATGTGGTTTGCGCAATCCCGCGATTACTCCGCCGCCCGAACTGACCGGTATACCGATGCCGAAGACATTGCGCTGATTGCACATCTGGGATTTGACAGCGTGCGGTTGAGTATCGATGCCGCGCCGCTGCTGCAATATCCGCATGGCCAAGATGGCTTGAACGCCGGATTTGTTGGCAGGCTGGACCGCGCCGTGGACGCGATGCTGGCCAAGGGACTCGCCGTGCAAATCGATCTGCACCCTGAGGATAACTTCAAGCAGCAGTTGCGCCAAGGTAACGACGGCGTGGACCAGATGGCCGCGCTATGGAGGCGTCTGGCTGCGCACTACGCTACGCGGGACCCGGAACGGGTCTTCTTTGAGATTTTGAATGAACCGGAGGTGAACGACCCCTATCGGTGGGCCGGGATTCAGGCGCAAGTTGCAGCGGCCATCCGCGAGGTTGCGCCGAAGAATACCATCATCGCCACCGGGCCGAACTACTCTGATCTGCGGGATCTGCTGACCCAGCATCCCCTCCCCGACGGCAATGTGATTTATACCTTCCACTTTTACACGCCGTATGAGTTTACTCACCAGGGAGCTGGCTGGGGCGTTCCCTGGTGGAGTTATACCCATGGAATTCCCTATCCGGCAGACGAGGCATCCATGGCGAAGCTTTTGAAGGAAGTGCCGGATGCCGGCAACCGATACGATCTGGAGCACTACTGGCTGGACCATTGGGACGCGCACCGCATCCGGCTGATGATCGATGCGGCGTCGGACTGGGCGCAAGAGAATCGCGTGCCGCTGATCTGCAATGAGTTTGGCGCCTTTCGCGATCACTCTGACCCGCAGTCGCGGGCGAATTGGATCCGTGATGTAAGAACGGCCCTTGAGGCTGACGGCATCGGCTGGACGATGTGGGATTACCGCGGCAATTTTGGGGTTGTCACCAAAGAAGACGGGCAGCCGGCGGTAGCAGATCCGGCGGTGGTTGAGGCGCTAGGGCTGAAGCAGTATTAAGAGATCCTTCAATCCTGTTGTGGCAGAGGAGCAAGTCCACCGGTTACATTTCTTGTTGGAAGGTTCCCAGCGCAATGGAATGGAATAGAAACTCGAAAGCCGCTGCCGTTGCCGGGGAAGCCGAAGGCGCGGAGGGCATGGGCCAATTGAAGATTCCTTACCTTCATCGCTATTGGGCGCGCTGCTCGCTCATCGCTGGGCAGACGGCGGCCAAGCCCAACTCAGACCATGGGGAGTGGGATTTGGAGAATACGCTGCTCTCCGGATTGGGACTCAACCTTCTGGAAACCAGCAGATTTTTTCACTCTGCACGCCAAACGGACTTCGAATCCTTTGAACAGTGGATTCTCGATACGAATGGAGGATCAATCGAAGAGGCGCGGCTGGCGCGCCTGCGCGATGCTCTTGCAGGCAAGCTCGTCAGTTCAGCCGCCGGTTCCCTGGCCGATGTGACTGGACTGACGGCGGATGAACTGGCCTTCTGGGACGAGTTCGGCTATGTAGTCGTACCCAACGCGGTAAAAGCTGAAGACCGCGATGCCGCCGCCGCGGCCATCTACGAGTTTCTAGATGCTGATCCCGGCCAGCCGGAGAGCTGGTACAGTAACAAGTTCGGCGTCAGCATTTGGGTTCCCTTGCTGCGCCATCCAGCCTTTATAGCCAATCGCCAGGCGCCGCGCCTGGTCAAGGCCTTCGCCCAGTTGTGGGGCAGGGAGGACCTCTGGCCAACGGTGGATCAGGGCGGCCTCAACCCTCCCGAGCGCGACGGCTGGAAGTTTCCGGGGCCTCATGTGCACTGGGATGTTTCGCTGGCGGAACCCCACTTCTTCGGAGTGCAGGGCATCCTCTACCTCACCGATACGCCGCCATCAGGGAGCTTTCAGTTGCATTCCTGGATTCCACCGCACGCTGGACCAGTGGCTGCGTGAGTTGCCTGCGGCGGAAGATCCCCGTCAGGCAATTCTTCGCCATCCCGGATTGAAGCCGATTGCCGGCAAGGCTGGGGATCTGGTGATCTGGCATGAATCATTGCCCCACGGCAGCAGCCCAAACCGGGGCATATTGCCACGCGTCGTGCAGTATATTACTCTTCGGCCGACACGGTGGAGGTATAACGCAGAGTGGAAGTAAGATTTATGAGTTAGAGAGTGCTTAAAGTGAGCAGCCGAGGTTCGGAGTGGCATTCAAGGAAGACGCGCAGCCGCAAAGTTGCATAAGACGGTGGAGGAGGCTCTGGGATTGACGCAGGAGAAATCTTGGACTTCTGTTCCTGCGGCGGGGATTAGATTCACTTGTCCTTCTAACTATGCGCGAAGAGAAAAGCGCGCCGGCTGGATGTCCGGTAACTCCAAGATCCTTAACCTCCTCCTGTAGCCAACTTAGGAATTAGCTGGACAGCAATGAGAATCTTTGCTTGACAACCAGACGACCGCGTGCTCTTATCGTGTCACGCGCAGGCCATTCGCTTGCGTAAATCCCCACAACGGAGGTTAATTAATATGCCTGAGAACATTTCAAGCATGGAACGTCGCGACTTTCTCAAGACCACAGGTGCCATTGTTGCCGGTGCAGCAGTCGCCTCGGGCCTGACAGCAAATGCCGCCGAATCGACTACTACTACCACAACTGGCCGCAAGGTTCCCAACATAACCATCGAAGAGCTTTTACAGCAAAAAAGCGCGCCTGATCTCCAAGCCGTACTTGGACTCTTGAATCGAGGCACCTTCATGGAATGCCACTGTCTCGTAGCCGAGACACTTGGTTTCTGGGTTCCGGAGCTGGTTCCTGTATTTCAAAAACTTGACGAGTCTCTTTTGACACGGCCATTGCCCAGCGTCGTCGCATCCAGCGTCGTCGGATAAATAAGGGGAGGGTATGTTCGCGTACCCTCTTTGCCATCATGCTGCTTGAGCAAGTTTTGCATTCCAACTCCTACCAAAGCGGACAAGCCGCTTTCGCAGAAATGGCGAAGCGGCTTCTGCATTACCGCGCTCCCGCGCTTCTGGCATTCCTTCCAGAGGGCGACAGCCGGCCACTTCTGGATCCCGTGGTTTTCGCCTCTCTCTGCCTTGATTCTTCTCCACTCCCTGTCGAGCAAGCACTCCTGGGTTACATGGAGATTGAGAGCCGTCCAAGTTCGCTCCGTGTACGCTCAGATCGCGAAGGTGTCATCTATCTGCCAAACATCGGCTATCTGAACACGGAAAGACCAGATGCGGATTTCCTGCTTCAGATTCCAGAGAATGGTTCTCAGTTCCGGGTGAATTCCACGACAGGCGAAATTAATTATCATTTCGAGCCGCTAACCCTGATCCCGGGAACCCGGATCGAGCTAAGTCGAAGAGTCCCCGCTTCCTTCTACTCCTTTCACGCCGGCAAAGATGGGGCAGTGGCGGATGATGTTACTGGTGCTGTTGTAAAGGCTCACGAGTCTCAGGTGTTCAAGGCGTTTCTAACGCTGGCCAAAGTCTACCCGGCATTCATCGATGCGCTCAACGATGTGGTGCGGTCCGTCGTTCTCTTCCGCAGCGATTGCCATAACTCCTTCTCGAGTCTCGCTGCTCATGGCGCGGCATTCTTCAATGTAGACAGGTCCGCTAATGAAGTGTTCTTCATCGAAGACATACTGCACCAGTGTGGACACGTACTTTTCAGTTCCATGACTTATGAATCTGACAGCTACTTTACAGTAGCGGCAGATCATCTCTTACCGCACCAAGACCAGAGGGCTGAAACGAGGTCCGTTTACGTTGTACTGCATGCTCTCTTTACCGAGGCGGCCATGTCAGAGGGGATGAATGAGTGCTGCAACGCGGGGGCTTTTGAAGGCCAGAGACGGCACGAACTCGTTGGGCGGATCGCATTTATTATGCGGCGGTTTGAAGCAGATATCAAGAGCCTGATTTCATCTGAATTACTGAGTCAAAAAGGCCTGGACATCGTCTCTCAATTTTGCAAGGTCTTCACGAAAATATACGAAGACAGGAAAAAAGAGATCAGCAACTTTGATTTTTCCAACCAGCCTTATACTTTCAGCTGTGAGAAGTTTTTCTGCGCAAATCCAGGCCGGGAAAACTCCGGAGAACAAACAGTGGCGGAACAAAATCATGATTGATTTTCCAAGCCTAAGTCAACTAGGGTTCGGCGGTTATCGCATCAGGAAGGATAGCATCGATCACCGCAATGCGCTCCAACATGCGCTGGACTGCGGATGCTCCGTGATCGATACTGCCCCTAGTTACAGCAACGGAGAATCCGAGGAGCTCATAGGACAAGTTCTGAGCGACAATCCCGCGCGTGATGCGTTCGTCGTTACGAAGGCGGGATACGCCACTCAAGATGCCATACAGGACGCGGAGCGGGCTGAGGTGGTTGAGATCGGAGATAGACACGTCCATTGCATACATCCGGCATTCTTGAGCAGACAGCTCGATGGTTCACGCCGCCGCCTCCATCGAGAGGTGGTGGACGCGTATCTTCTCCATAACCCAGAGTATTACTTCAAAGACGAAACCGCGCCGGTGAAGCCTTTGTACCGCAGGCTGGCATGTGCAATGGAATTCCTGGAAGGCTGCGTCGCGGAAGGTAGAATCCGTTGCTACGGGATTAGCTCAGGCCGCTTTCAAACAGCCTCTCAACCAAACTCCATCGATTTGCGGCAGGTTCTTCTGCTGGCCGAAGAGATCTCAAGTTCACATCATTTCAAGGTAATTCAGTTTCCGTTTAACTTTGTCGAGAGACAGGCGGCTCTGAAGCCTGAAGAGAGCGCCGGTAGTGTAATAGAGTTTGCCCGGGAGAACGGCCTGTTTACCTTTGGAAATCGACCTCTCAATGCAATCGCGGCAAAGGGCATTCTCCGGCTGGCGACTCAAGAAGTTATACTCCCGGCTGAAAGTGAAATACAAGATCAATGGGAGCGATGCCGGAGGCTGCTCGACAAACAAATGGCAAGCCGCGGCGAGGCCAATGCACCCGGCAGTCTGGAGATAATCCAGCTATTCGATGCGTGGAAAGAACTACAGAATACGGAATCAGTGGACCTTGTGTTTCACCAGTACTTTTATCCGCTTCTCAGAAGGCTGTACGTAGGAAGTATCCCCAAAGACGAGGCAGTCACCTACACAAAGTTTCACTCTTTTCTCGTTGCATCAGCAAAGCACCGCATGAATCTGGCGGCAATGGAAATGCGAGACCAGTTGATTGCCGGCGGACTGGTCCGGGAAGATGATAAAGAACCCCTGGCCGTAATTGCATGCCGGACCTATCTGGAGGCGGGTTTGGACTGCGTTCTGGTCGGCATGCGGAATGTCCGCTACGTCGATGAACTCAAACCCCTGTTCAGACGGATATAATGTCTCGACGCGGGAGAGACAGTGAAATTCCGTTCACTGCTCAAATGTCACGATGAACCTCACTCCAGGAATGCAATGTTAGTCACTTGGCTTTATAACTCACATGCCAGATGGAGCGCGAGCCGTCATCGGAGACGAAGAGCGAGCCGTCCTTGGCCACGGCGACGCCTACCGGCCGTCCCCAGACCGCGCCGTTGGGCAGCACAAAGCCGGTGAGGAAGTCCTCGTACTCGCCGGTGGCGTGGCCCTTGACCATGGGCAGCCGGATCACCTCATAGCCGCCTCGCTGGGCACGGTTCCAGGAGCCGTGCTCGGCGGCAAATCCGTCGCCCCAGAACTCAGCTGGGAACTGCCGGCCCTGATAGAAGAGCATCTCAAGCGAAGCGAAATGCGGATTCACCAGGATATCTGGGGTGATCACTTTCGATTGCAGTTCCGGATGTTTGCCGGGGTGGCGCGGGTCTTGAATGCCGCCTCTGGAGCCGCCGTAGATGAACCAGGGCCATCCGTAGAATCCGTCCTCCTGAACATGGGTTACGTAGTCGGGCGGATAGTTATTGCCCAGGCCGTCGCGCTCATTGGTCGAGCACCAGAGTTCGCCGGTGATGGGGTTGATGGCCTCACCGACACAGTTGCGCAGACCGTTGGCGTAGACCTTGATGAATTTACCCTCCGGCGTGAACTCAAGCACATCGGCACGGTGAAACTCTTCGGGATGAGTGTCGGAGTCGTCCACGTTGGAGTGCGAACCAACCGAGGCGAAGAGCTTCGTCCCGTCCTTGGAGAAGACCACATCCCGGGTCCAGTGGCCGCCGCCGCGCAACCTTCCGCCGCCGGGCAGATCGGCAATGAGCTGGGAGGGTCCGGCCGCCTTCAGATCGCCGTTTTTGTAGGGGAAGCGAACGATGCCATCGGTGTCTCCGATGTAGACCCAAGCAGGTTTTGCTCCGGAGGGATAAAAGGCGATGCCGAAGGGCTGATGAAGGCCCTCGGCAAAGACCGCAACTTGCGCGGCTTTACCGTCTGAGTCAACACCGCGAAAAACCTTGATCTTGCCGGTTTCGCTTTCGGCCAGAAAAAGGTCGCCGTTGGGCGCGGTGCGGATAAGGCGGGGATTGTCGAGTCCCGTGGCGAAGAGTTCGACCTTGAAGCCTTTGGGAGCGATGGGCAGTACGCCCTCGGGCCGAGGAACGATTTTGGGTCCATTGTCCACCGACTCATCCCGCGCAATGGCAGGCAGGTCGGCCACCGTCAAATGGCGACGGATGCCGGGCGCTTCCTTGGAGGCATCGGTAAAGGCGCTCTGGCCGGTTAGCACGGTGTGGTGTGGCGCGACTTTTTTATGGGATGCGCTGGCCGGCCTGTTGGCAATCTGAAGGATTAGAAATGCAAGAAAAGCCAGAGTGCAGAGCAAAGCGGGTGTGTTCAAGGAACCTGTATTACGAATCATGGGACCTCCGCCGGGGAATGCGGCTTATCCTTATGGACGAAGGCGGAGGCCTGAATGTCACATGCTCCACCTTAAACCTGCCACGGTTTTTTAACAGAGGAAGGCGATCAGAGTACAAATCAATTGAAATGAGATACTTCTATCGCCGATTATCAGAATCTTCCCGGACCAGTGTTTTCCTCTGCCGACGCGGCGCTGAAAAATGAATGGCCTACGGTGGCCGTCACCACCACACGATCACGCTTCTGGCTCACCACGGCGGTCTTGAGCAACTCTTTCAAGCTGTTGTTGCTGGTGTTCTCAGAAAGCGGGACAGTGAATCCGCGGGCCAAAGTTACCAACACAGTAAGTGCTGCGGCCTGACGGGCGGCTGCCTCCTCGTTGGGAGTCTCCTCCTCAATCTGTAGCCGCAGTTTGCCCTCCAGAGTTGGAGCCGCGCTGGCGACTATTGTTGAGTTGACCTTCAGCGGCAGTGAAAGTCCAAGAACGGTGATCGTGCAATTGCTGGGTACGGGCAAGCCCGGAACGCCGCCATGCGGACTGGAGCGCTCTTCGTCAGAAGCTGTCTCGCAACCATCGGTAAAGGGCAGGCCAATCTGCCCAACCCCCCACGCCAGACGGCGCGAGAGCAGCGGCACGGTCGGCTGGTGAGGCGTCCAGAATAGGTAATCCCAATGGTGAGCCAGCAACGTCGAGCCGGCAAAGGGAAGCGCGGCCGTCGAATGCTGTTCCAGCATCGAGTGAATCATCTCCGGTGTGGGAAAGTTGGATACGGCTACCATGTTGTAGCCAATCTGCGCCACTCTGACTGTCCGGCCCTCGGAGGAAATCGAATATATCGTGTGTCCGGCATACGACTCGCGGCTCACCGCGTGCGCCTCCAGCCAGCCATTCAGCCTAGCTCCGGTGATTTTGCCCACAAGCACCATCGAATACGCCACCGCGCCGTTGGGTCCTCTTGGGTCCGTCATGCGGTGCAGCGCGATAGCCGCCTCGTCCACGTCGCGCTCCGGATCAATCCCGATGGCGTCAATGAACTGCTGGTAGTCTTCCGCGTGATGAGCCGGCTTTAGATCCTTGAAGTGGGCAAAGCTCCGCACCGCCTTCACATTGAAATACAGAATGCCATCCGACTCCGGCAAGAGGCGCGCGGCCTCCGGAGGAGCAACATAGCGCAGGAAGATTGCCGCGCCCAGCACTACCAGGACTGCGGTGACGATCCATATTGTTCTGCGTGTGCGTCTGTTCATCAAGGGCCGCTAGAAATAACGTATCACTTGAAGCTCTATGGCGAGCGGCAAAGTGTTAAAGCGGGTACGCCAATACATTATTGGAAACGAATCATGCTACCCTTCGGCGCGAACCAAGGTGCAAGTGATGTTATCGTGCCCCCCGGCTTGTTTGGCGGCCTCGATCAATTGGGCAGCGAGAGTGTCCAAAGGCAAATCGAGCGCCAGAATGGCTTCAATCAGCTCATCGCTGATCTCGCCCGTCAGTCCGTCCGAGCAGAGCAGAAAAATATCGCCCGGCAGGGTATGTAACTCGAAGATATCCGGTTCGACTGTGGGTTGCGTGCCCAGCGCACGGGTGATTACATTGCGGTAGTTGGCGTGCAGCGCCTCTTCATGGGTCATGCGGCCCATGCGGACCTGCTCTTCAACCAGTGAGTGATCAAGGCTGATCTGGTGCAGACGGCTCGTAGGAAGGGCGCTTTCCCCCGGAGCTGCCTGCTCGGGATTGTTGGTCTGTTCACGCAGAATGTAGCAGCGGCTGTCACCGACATTGAAGACCAGCACGCGGCTGCCTTCCACCAACAGGCCCACCAGCGTGGTGCCCATGCCGCTCAGTTGAGGATTGTTCCGGGCGCGAGCGAAGATCGCTTCGTTGGCGGCGCGGATGGCTTCGGCTACCTGATGCTCAAGAGGGATTTGGGATTGGGCGCGGCTGCTTAACCCTTGCAACACCACCTCCACGGCCATGGAACTGGCGATCTCACCTGCCGCGGCTCCGCCCATGCCGTCACAGACAACGTAGACTCCCTGTTCGGCCGAATACCCAAATGCATCCTCGTTCGATGGGCGTTTGCTGCCAACGTCAGTCAGTGCGGCGGCCGTGTAACGTACAACGTCAGTAGACAAGAAATCTCTCCCGCAGTTTAGTTTACACAATTTGTAAACGTATCGTTGGAGATATTCTCCTTTCAATGAGTTGAAAGCGGAGCTGGAAGCGTTGCCTCACCTTCCGGGAGAGGAGTCGGCGCTGGCAGTTCAAAGAGTTGGATTGTGCCAGACGAGAGCACGGCCACGCGCCTCCCCGAGGGCGAAATGGCCACATTGCCACCGCCGTCCAGAATCGGACTGGCAGCCGTCTCCAACGCCACCCTGCCATCCGCCGCGTCCAGCACCTCCACCAGCTGGCCCTTGATCTCGTCTTGCGAAAGAGGCGTGCTGGAAGTGACTGAGTGAGTGACCGCCAGAGCCTCCCGCGCCAGCCGCAATCCGCCGGACGACTTCACCAACAGCGGCCAGACCGTGGTATTCGAGGTCAGCGATTGCCACAGTTGACGCCCATCGGTGGTGATGGCCGTCAGCATCCCCGTACCGCTCAGCGTGCAGCTCGTCAAAAGCAGTTCCTGCCGCGAGAGAAAATCATTAGTTGGCGCACAGGCAGATTCCACTTGTCCCAGAATCCGGCCGCCCCCACTCAAATAATTCAGTTTCAGAAGCCATCGCCCACTCGGCGCGCGCATTATCTCCAAGTAGCCTTCGGAGCTGAGCGGCAATTGTACGGCGGATTGGCTGTGACTCACCAGCATTACTTCGCCTGAGTCACGGCGAAGGATGCGCACCGCGATCGAAGCGTCGCTCTCCGGCTTCTGCCCGTTCTGGCCGGCCATCGCGGCTTCGCGCGAATTGGTCACCATGTACTTTTGCTCGGGGTCCATCTGAAGTGAGAGCAGCGGACCCGGAAAGTGCAGGAAGGGCTTCAGCTCAAGGGTAGCGTCGCCCAGCTCAAGATTCTCCCGGTCGCGCAGCAGAAAGCGTCCGCCCGCGAGCATCCATATGTACTGCTGACGGTCATGCACTGTCCACAAGGCTTCAGCTTCTACCGCGCCAGAGGGCAGCGCCAGCACCACGGCCCGAATCTGTCGTTCGTCGCCTTCCCCTTCATTACGATGAATCAGCCCCGGCACGCGAAAGGTAAAAAGCAAGTGGTCTTCATCCAGAAAGTCCAGCGAGACAAAGCTGTACCGCTGGCCCATATAGATGCTGCTGGGCGGAGAAAACCCCAACGGCCCTATAGCAATCGCCGCAAGTGGCGGACGCGTTGGCTTATCCGGAAGCCGGTCGGGCAGCGACGGAATCTTCACCGCACGCTTCGGCTGGGGCGCATCTGCCATGATCTCCTGCGCCCCCAGATGCACAGCCGCGCCCAGCGCCAAAGCCAACAGCGCCAATCCGCCTCCCGTCCTTAACCATCGATTGACCATTCTTGGATGCTTCGTGCTCCGTATCTTCATTTTCGCCGATAGGGTCGGCTTTGCGCAGTGATTCCGCCGAGTGCGCCACACCAGGACCCTATAGACAACCCTCCATCGTCGACAGTAGGATCACTGGAACTATCCAATCTCACTGTCGGAGATTCGTTCATGACCAGAATTACGTCTGCTGTCTCTGCTTTCAAGATCAGCATTGCCCAAAGCCTGCTGCTCTTTGCCTTCTTTGCTCTTCTTGGATTCTCCGGCTGCGGCGGTGGGGGAACCAATACCGGCGGCGGTTCCAACCCCATCAGTGTTTCGGTAAGCGCACCGTCGACAACCATCAATGGGGGCGGAACAATCAAAGTGACCGCGGCGGTGACCAACGACAACAGCGACGCAGGGGTTACCTGGACAGCGCCCTCGGTTGGCTCGCTCTCCAGCCTGACTTCCCTTACGCCAATTTACACCGCGCCCTCCGGCGCCGCCTCCGCGCAGACAGTGACGCTGACGGCGACTTCTGTGGCCGACAAAAGCAAATCCGCCTCCGTCATACTGACCATCAACCCGCAGATCAGCGTCTCTGTGAGCGCATCAGCGACGACGGTCGATGGGAACGATACGGCTGCTCTAACCGCAACAGTTGCCAACGACAGCAGCAACGCCGGAGTAACGTGGACCGCGCCCGCCATTGGCTCGCTCTCCAGTTTGACCGTCCTGGCTCCGACCTATACCGCGCCTGCCGCCACTGCTTCCGCGCAGACTGTGACGCTGACGGCAACCTCGGTGGCGGACAGCACCAAATCCAGCTCGGTGACGCTGACCATTCCAGTTGCGCCTACGATTACCACCACCTCGCTGCCTTCGTTTACCGCGGGAACAGCCTACTCGACGACGCTGGCCGGGGCGGGCGGCATCGGGCCGTATACCTGGAAGCTGATAGGCGGCTCCTGGCCGTTGGGCTTGAGCCTGAACGCAACCACCGGCGAGATCACCGCTGCCGCCAGCGCGACCACAACCACGCCCGCCACCAATCTCACCTTTCAGATGACCGACTCCGGATTGCCCACGGCCCTGACCGCAACAGCGACGCTGAGCCTGACCATCAACCCGTCACCCAGCGCGCCGGTAACAGGCAGCGTGGTCTTCAACAATCTCATGCTGAGCAACGGCTGCAATAGCCTGGCTGGACCAGCAGTAACTCTTTCCATCAACACCACCCCCATCGCGCAAACGGCAACCACAAACAGCAATGGAAGCTTCTCCTTTGCATCTGTGCCTTACGGAACCTACACGATAACTCCCTCGATCCCTGGAACAAATGCTATCTTTACCCCCGCCTCACAAAGCATCACCGTGAGTAATGGCGGCACGCAAATCAACTTCAATGCGCTGGTCAACTACTCGATCTCCGGCACGGTGAGTTATAGCGGGAATGCAACCGGCCCGATCTATCTGGTTTTGCAGGACTCCTGCACGATCAATTCTGCCACCGAAACAGTATTTACGGGCCTTGGGACCGGCATCATTGCACCGGGTCCATTTACAATTCATGGAGTTGCGCCGGGCACCTATACCGTTTATGCATGGAGAGACTCCCTGAATTCCGGGCAGATCAATGCATCCGATCCTACAGGGAGTGCATCTGCCGGTACTATCTCCACTGCCAATCTTCCTGGAGTCTCCGTCGCGCTGACCGATCCAGCACCGGTGGCCTTCTCTTCCTCCGATTCTATTTCCACTTTGGAAGTTGTTCCCTTCGAGAGCGGGGCAATGATCACCGGTTTCGAGATGTTGGGTCAAACATCCCAAACAAATCAATTCATGTTATCCTATGAAGAAAAGCCGACATCTTATACCGTCCAATGGAGCACCGATTCAACTTTCGCTACTATCGATGGAAGTAAAAGCTACCCGGCGAGCGGTACATATGAAGCTACTTGGATTCTAAGTGGACTCACGGATGGACAGATTCTCTACTTCCGCTATCAGGGCGTTGCGGGATCTGCATCCAGCGCCTGGTCCGGCGTTACGGGTCCGGTGACGATCGGCGCTCCCTCGGGCACTGTTACGGCCTCCGGCAATGTTTCCTTCAACAATGCGGCCACTGGTCCTCTCTATATCAGCTTTGAAAATCTGTCCACAGATCAAACCTACTACACGGCTATCGCAAACCCGGTAAGCCCGCAGCCCTACAGCATCCAGCTTCCCGCCGATGGCAATTACTATTTCTATGCATTCATTGACCAGAATAACGACAATGTCCTGGATGATGGCGATATGTATCCATTTGGACCTGTGAATCAGTTAGCCATTACCGGCAGTTCAGCCACTCAGGATATTTCGCTGGTTGGCGGCGGCAACAGTTATGTCTGGTGGAATACCTATAACTTCCAAACCGTCGGCAGTTCTTCCAACAATGCGCAGGAATACAGACTGGGAGAGTATATTTCGAATGGAAGCAAGCAGATCATCTCTGCCGAGGGAACATCGGGTCCAGGTCTGGTGACCGCCAAGGATACCGCCCGGTGCTTGGGAGGCGGAGTTTATGCATATTGCAGCGCTCTCAATCTCTATGGCAATGCGCCGAATGTAGGGGATTCCTACAGCATCTTGCTCACCTACCTGGACGGAAGCCAGGAAACAGTGACTGGAAAAATAAACGGTGCGATCGGAAACTTTGGCGCGAATCCGTCGCCCGCCGGAGTTGGCACAGATCTGACACCCAACTTCAGTTGGACAGATCCGAGCAATGGCGCCAACGACAACTACTACTTCCAACTGTCTATGTCGCAAGGTCCATACTCTTCACCGCCCCTAGGCTGGAGAATTCCAGGGTACAATTCAGATTCAACCACCTTCTCCAGTTCCATCGATTCCATTACCTGGGGTGTCGATCCAACCGGAGGCGGCAGCGCTCCCACCCAGCCAAGTTTGACCAGCAAGGATAGCTATGCTTGGCAGGTAATGGCCAGCGACAGTTATGCAAACCAATCCTTTCTGACTGTGTACTACTATCCGGGCTACACCGGCGTCAACATTCCGGCGACCAACCCCAGTACATTGGGAGCGGCAACCGTTGGTCAAGACTATACCGGCACGATCACCGCTTCGGGAGGAACCTCACCCTACACCTTCACAGTTACCGGTCTTTCGGATGGCCTGAGTTACAGCTCCAACGGCGGAACGCTGATCATCAGCGGAACGCCGGTGGTGGCCGGCGCCATTACCTTCCAAGTCACCGCGCAAGACTCGACCAGCGCATCCTGGGGTCCGGTGACGTATACCATCTACATCGGCAATTAGCGGCGGTCGCTGCAAACGGCGATACAACAAATCGAGGCTCCTCTGCAAGATTGGAGCCTCGATTTGTTTTAGACGCAATCCGTTTGGTTCTGACGCAAGAGCTGCGACGGTTACAATTTTTATTGATATAGTTAATCGGCAAAGATCTTCCAAGGCGCGGCTGGCGATTCGGCGAGGTGGTTTGGATGGGCCTGAAGTTATTCGACTTGAGCGGCAGGGTCGCGGTGGTCACCGGCGGAAGCACCGGGCTAGGGCAGGCGATTGCAGTCGGGCTAGCCGAGGCCGGAGCGGACGTGATTGCCTCCTCCCGGCGGCTGGAGCAGGTGGAGAAGACGGCGGCGGAGATTGAGTCGCTGGGCCGTCGAACGCTGCGGCTGGCGAGCGACGTAACGGAGCGGGGGTCCGTGCAGCGCCTGCATGATGCGGTTCTGAAGGAGTTTGGCAAGATAGAGATCCTAGTGAATGCCGCTGGAATCACGCACAAGGCTCCGGTGCTTGAAGAGGCCGAGGCCGACTGGCGCCGAGTGATGGACACTAACTTGGCCGGAACGCTCCGCGCCTGCCAGATCTTCGGCGCGACGATGGTCAAGGCCGGCTACGGGCGCATCATCAACATTGCGTCCCTTTCTACGTTTGTCAGCTTTCATGAGGTGGCGGCCTACTCGGCCAGCAAGGCGGCGGTGGCCTCGCTGACCCGCTCGCTGGCCGTCGAACTGGCGCAGAAGGGAGTGCAAGTGAACGCCATAGCGCCGGGAATATTTCCCACGCCATTGAATGCGGAGCTGGTGCAAGGAACGGCACGCGGCGCGGAACTGCTGATGCGCACCCCGATGGGACGCTTCGGTGAGGCGTGCGAGGTGTCCGGCGCGGCGATCTTGTTAGCGTCCGATGCTGCTTCGTTTATCACTGGGCAAGTGATTGCGGTAGACGGCGGTTTCCTGGCCAGCGGGGTGAATCAGTAAGGCAGGGACCAGGGACTAGGATCAGGCTAGAAGCCAACAGCAACCGGAGCAGGAAAGCCATGAAGATTACGCGCGCTACCGTGAACATCACTTCGCCGGGGCGGAACTTTGTCACGCTGAAGATCGAGACCGACGAAGGCATCTACGGCTTAGGCGACGGCACGCTGAATGGCCGCGAACTGGCCGTCGCCAGTTGCCTCACCGACCATCTCCTTCCCTGCATTGTTGGCCGCGATCCCTTTCAGACCGAGGACATCTGGCAGTATCTTTATCGCGGCGGCTACTGGCGGCGCGGACCGGTGCTGATGTCGGCGATTGCGGCCATCGACGTGGCACTGTGGGACATCAAGGGCAAGGCGCTCAATACGCCGGTCTATAACCTGCTGGGCGGCAAGAGCCGCGACGGCGTGCTGGTCTACGCCCACGCCAGCGGCAAGGACGTTGACCACGCGCTGGAAGATGTGGCGCGGCACAAGGAGATGGGCTTCAGGGCGATCCGCGTGCAGAGCGGCGTTCCAGGCCTGGATGCCGCCTATGGGGTTTCCAAAGTGCCTGGCAAGTATGAGCCGGCGCAACGCGGATTGCCGCATGAGGATTGCTGGTCCACCGAGTTGTATCTGCGCCATGCGCCGCAGCTTTTTGCCCGCGTGCGTGAGGCCTTTGGCGAAGAGTTGCATCTGCTGCACGACTGCCACCACCGCCTCACGCCTATCGAGGCCGGCCGGCTGGGCAAGGAACTGGAGGCTTTTCATCTCTTCTGGATGGAAGACCCGACGCCGGCCGAGTGGCAAGAGGGCTTCAAGACCATTCGTGAACATACCACGACCCCGATTGCCGTGGGCGAGGTCTTCAACTCCATCTGGGATGCGCACGATCTGATCCGCAACCAGTGGATCGACTACCTGCGCATGACCCTGGTTCACGGCGGAGGCTTTACACCCATGAAGAAAGCCGCCGACTTTGCCGCGCTTTATCATGTGCGCACCGGCTTCCACGGAGCTACTGATCTTTCGCCGGTCACGCTGGCCGCAGCGTTGCACTTTGATACCGCCATCCACAACTTCGGCATTCAGGAGTTAATGCCCCACAACGAAGAGACCAACCGAGTCTTCCCGCACCAATACTTCTTCAAGGATGGCTTTATGCATCCAGGCGACGGGCCGGGTCTAGGGGTCGAACTGGATGAGGCGCTGGCCGCCAAGTACAAGTACCAGCGGGCCTATCTGCCGGTCAACCGCAAGCTGGACGGCACGCTGACGGATTGGTAACTCGTCTTGGGATGCGATCTTTTTAAGCGCCCGTAAAATGAAGTTGTCATACAAACAACTTCAAGCCTGCGCCAGCCCAGGCAAAGTACCCTCAGTGGTTCAACCAATTTTCAAATGCGTTTGCCCTGGCCTAGCCTCAGGGCCGACGCATATAAATGGACCTAGGGCCTGTTAACACTACCTCAGGCGGTGGCGTTGCTTGCGAAAATCCGCCCAGACGCGGCGGAGTCCGCAGGGTTTGGTCGCTCCAAGCACAAGGGCGACAACAAAGTATGGGCGGATTTTCGCCGCAACCCGAAGGGACGGGGCCAATTTCCCCCATCTCTTCGTTGCTCGTCGCTCCAGTAACCGGCTACAGTTCGCTCCTCGCGCCTCGAACTGGGGAAAATTGGCTCCCGTCGCCGCCGCTTGAGGTAGTGTTAACAGGCCCTAGATTGCTATATGCAAGACGGCGTGTCTGAGTCGACAAGGGGATATGGACAATCCCCTGAAATACTTCGCCGAGTTGCGTGATCCGCGGGTGGAGCGGAATCGGGACCATTTGCTAGAAGAGATTCTGCTCATTGCCATTGCAGCGGTATTAAGCAGAGCCGAGAGTTGGTGTGACATTGCCGACTACGGACAGACGCGCGGAATTGGCTGAAGACGTTTCTGCACCTGCCGGCGACATCCGCTCAACCCAATTCGCAGTGGAGATACAACCACCGCGATGAGTCCTCTGCCGGCTACTTGAAGGGATCTGGAATCTTCCAACGCACGAACCTGCCAATCTTTGATAGTTTGAAGGGATGAGCGAAGAAATGCTGCAACCCGAATCTGATGCCCTTGACCTTGAATCCCTGGCAACTGATGTTGTAGCGCTGGCCGTGAAAGCCGGAGCCAGCGATGCCGAAGCTGCTGTCCGCGAGGGTGATGAGTTTTCTGTAAATGTCCGCCTGGGCCAAGTGGAAACGCTGAAAGACTCCGGCTCGCGCGGGCTGGGGTTGCGCGTTTTTCTGGGCAAGCAGTCTGCCTCGGCTTCCACCAGCGACCTGACAACCGAAGGGATTCGCCAATTGGTGGAGGGCGCGTTGGCGCTGGCCAAGGTCACCGAGGAAGACCCTTTCAGCGGACTGGAGGAGGCGGGCGAATTCGGCTCGTATGCCGGCGATCTGCATCTCTACTGCGAGGATGTATACTCGCTCGCTGGAGCCGAGCGCATCGAGTGGGCGCGGCGAGCCGAAGCGGCGGCGCTGGCCGTCGACCCGCGCATCACCAACTCTGACGGAGGCAGCTTTCAGGCTGCCACCGGGCGCAGGGTGCTGGCCAACTCACGCGGCTTTCTGGGCAGCTACCGGTCAGCCTACGCCGGTGTTTCGGCCTCGCCATTGGCTGAGGACGCCGACGGCTGCAAGCAGACCGACTTCTGGTGGAGCAGCGCGCGTCGCGTCGCGGACCTGGAATCACCCGAGTCAGTCGGTCAAGAGGCGGCGCGGCGGGTTCTGCGGCGGCTGGGCGCGCGGCGTGTGGCCACGCAGCGAGTTCCCATCGTCTTTGCGCCGGAGGTGGCTGGCTCACTGCTCGGATCGCTCTTCGAGGCCGCTTCGGGTGACGCCATCTGGCGGGGCGCGTCCTTTCTCGCCGGTCGCCTGGGAGAGCAGATTGCTGTGCCTGCCCTCACACTCATTGACGACAACCTCATGCTGCTGCCCAACGGCATGGGCGGCTTTGGCACTTCGCCCTTTGACGGCGAAGGCCTGCCCTCGCGGCGCACCGTGGTCGTCGAAAAAGGCGTGCTGCAAAGCTATCTGCTGAATACCTACTCCGCCCGCAAGCTGGGCATGAAATCCACCCACAACGCCTCGCGCGGCCTCGCCGGAGCGCCGGGAATCGGCGTGGGCAACCTCTATCTTGAACCTGGGCCGAAGACGCCGGAGCAGATCATCGCCGAGATACCCGCAGGCCTTTACGTCACCAGCCTGATGGGCTTCGGCGTCAACGTGGTCACCGGCGACTACTCGCGCGGCGCAACCGGCCTGTGGATCGAAAACGGCGCGCTCACCCACGCCGTCGAAGAGGTGACCATCGCCGGAAACCTGGCCGAGATGCTCAAGAATGTGACGGCCATCGGCAGCGATCTGGAATTTCGCGGCGCAATCGCCTCGCCCACCCTGCGCATCGACGGCATGACCATTGCGGGAGCTTAGCAAATCATTTTGGAAAGGCGCGGTTTACATGAAAAATCAGTTCGTTGCAGGAGATCGAGTCCAAGTTTCAAATGATTTCTTTTGGGCAAAAAATGCTAAAGGCACAATCTCATCACCACCAGAGGCAGTTACTTCTATATCTGGCCTATGGGATGGAGGACTGACTCGGCAAGAGAATAGTGCGCTCGGAACGAACAGAGTTTATTGGGTCTGGTTCGATGAGCAGCAGTGTGATGCTGATGGAGATGGACCTTATAGGGCAGGCTCCATTTGGGAAAGTGCTTTGACGAAGCTAAACAACGAATAAGATAGACTTAGCAACGGAGTAATGTGGATGGACAGGACGGATCAGAGCGAAATAGAAAAATCGATGCGTCCTTTCGATACCGCAATGGAACAGCTCGCATTTGATCCCGCCGACGCCAAGGCCGCGCTGGCGCAACTGCCCGCGGCTCCAGCGGTCTTTGCGCTGTATGGCGAAGAGGCGCACGCCGAGCCGTACATTGGCCGCACGCCTAATCTGCGCGGGCGGCTGGAACGGCTGCTTCAGCCCTCGGAAAAGCATCCACGCCGCTTGCAGTTGGCCGGTCTCGTCCGGCAGATTCGCTGGCGGCTTACCGGCTCGGAGTTTGAATCCCTTCTGCTTCAATTTGAACTGCTTGAAAAAGTTTACGGCACCAAGTGCCTGGAACGGATGCACCTCGGCGCGCCGTCCTTCGTCCGCTTTCTGGGCGGCAACGCCTATCCGCGCATCACGGTGACCAACCGCCCCAGCCTGCGCGAAGCCGCCTGGTCCTACGGGCCGTTCCCTTCGCGCGCCGTCGCCGAGCGCTTCGCCGACGAGGCCCTCAAGCTCTTCTTGCTGCGCCGCTGCACCGAGGAGCTAGCGCCGCGTCCCGATCATCCCGGCTGCGTCTACTCGGAGATGAAGATGTGCCTCGCGCCTTGCTATCAAGGCTGTACAGACGAGCGCTACGCTGAGGAAGCCTCCGCGGTCGAGCGCTTCCTGGCCACGCGCGGCGAGAGCCGTCTCGTCCAGCTCCGTAACGAGCGCGACACGGCCTCGGCGAATCTGAAGTTTGAGGCCGCCGCCGCCGTTCACGCTCAAGTCCAGCGCGTGGAGAGCGTCCGCTCGCTGGCCGCTGAGCTGGTCCGCCCGCTCGCCGAGTTGCGCGCGGTCATCCTGCAAGCCTCCGCTGTGCCCGGCGAAGTGGCCGTCTTCCTCTACGAAAACGGCCGGCTCAGCGGCCCGCAGGGTTTTTCCACGCAAGGCATGAGAATCCAAAACGAGAACTCCGGCTCCACCTCACTCTTCGCGCATCCCATGGCGATTGAAGCGATTCCGGAGATGGCAGGGAACAGGGAACAGGGAATAGGGAACAGCCCGGCGGAGACTGAACCCACAGCCGCATCCGAGACGCTTATTGCATTGAAAGGGCACGACTTTAGTCGTGCCATCAATGACGCAACAACAGCGGGGGCTTTAGCCCCTGAGGAATGTTCTTCGGAAAGCGCCCCACCCGCCACTGATCAACCAGCCAAACCGGCCCGCGGCCTGCTGGAAGCCCGCATGGAGGCTACTCTAGCCACGCTGGCGGAGTCTTCCGCGATCAGCCCAACCCTCCGCCAGGGCCATCTGGCGCTCCTCAAGCGCTGGTACTATCGCCCCGAAGCCCGCCGCGTGGGAGAGATCTTTTTCCCCAGCGCTGAAGACCGCTGGCCCATCAAAGCCCTCCTGCGCGGCGTGGGGCGGGTTGCGGCCAGTGGGTTCATAACGCCAACGGCTGAATAAATAGTTGCAATTATGCTCTCTACTCATTTAAATTAGTTGCGTTTCCATTTAACAGTGAAAATTTGGAGGAAGATGTGGAAGATCGTCGAATGTTTAGCCATTATGCTCGCGCAATTAGTGTTGCCCTTCTGTTGATGTTGGTTACGTTCTCCGGCATTTTCTCTAATGCTCAATCCCGTAAACGAATCGCAATACTCGGCTTCGATGATCGAAGCGTTCAAACACAGTCTATGGGGATCGGGCAACGTGTCACCGATGAGCTAATTTCCGCCCTTACAGAAACTGGATCATTCGAAGTTATTGACAGAGAATATCTCAGAAAGATTCTTGCTGAGCAAACGCAGGGATACGGAGACCGCTTTAGCGCCGACGGTGCAGCCAAGCTTGGAAAGTTGGCCAACGCAGACATACTTATTCTTGGGCAGATCGACGCTTTCTCCGCGAATATCACTACCGATAATCAGTCATCAATACTTGGCTCAAAGCTGGTACAAAATGGGGTAGTTGAACTACGTGGTACTGCTAGGGTCATACAAGTGGAAACGGGAACAATAATAGTGGCACCATCCGTCAGTAGTGAGCAAAAAGCAGTTCTCGCTCAATCTAGCAATTCCTCAGGTGCAATGGTACGTGGATTCTCAATACCCAGCAGTTCGAAAGCTCAAAGCAACCAGACTTCACTTCCAAAGTTAGTTGATCTGGCAGTCCATGATATTGCGACCCAACTGTCTGCAAAGATTTCTACAAGCGCCATTGGAATAAAGGTGGCCCCGGCCCAACCAAAGTTTGTAGGCATTGAGGACGGATTGATTGTTGTCAACAAAGGCCAGATAGCTGGCATCAAGGTAGGTGATAAATTCAGTGTCGTTCGGCCCACGGACACAGGCATGAAGGATCCTGATACGGGACAAATCATCATCCGCAAGAAGAAGCAATGTGTTCTCACCATCACCGTAATAGAAGACACTATCTCGTCCGGCAAATGTGATGGGGTTGGAATTCCACAGGCTGGCGATGAATTTGCGCCCGTTACAAATCAGTAGGAAGAATGAGACTTGTCATGCGAAAATTTGCTGCCTATCTTATCCTCGCTTTGTTTTGCTCTCTAGCAAGTTCACAACAAGTGAGTGTATCCGTTGGTTCAATTACCAAGTATTCCGGAATTGCCACGAATGAGCGAGACATCAGTGACCTCAAGGCTCTCAATGAATATTTGAATAGCCTGGAGTCTCAATTAGCGAAAGAATTCGTGAATCGCGGCGACGTTGATTACCTCGACAGAATGAACACTGATGCCATCTTTCAAGAGTTACACCTTTCTGAAAATTCATCATTTAACGCATCGAGTGGTGCGTTGAAGGGACTTCTTGGAAGGCTTGACTTCTTGGTCGTAATTGATTCCGCAGAGTCAACCACGGCTAGAGTTCGGCTTATCGACGTCGAGTCGGGTGCAGTTAAAGCGATCGAAACCTGCAAGCGCAAGTCTTCTTTCTTGGGCATGACACAAGAAGGAGTTCCAGATTGCGTCGTACCATTTGTTACCCGCGCAAGAGATGTGGCTCATTTGAAAATGACTGCAAAGATCGAACGATTGCGACAGAAAAAAGATCAGGAGCAAGCGGCAAAGCAGAAATCTGCCGCTGAGCAAAAAGCTCTTCTTAAAGAACAGCAAAGGGAACGGGAACAAGCAGAAACCCAAGCGAAGGAACAAGCAAAAGCTTTGGCGCAGGCGCAGGCTGAACAAACTGTACTTGATAATCAGATTGCAGGTCTTAGACCTGATTTTGATGACGCGGTAGAACGTCTCTCTTCTATAAATGATTTTTGGAATAATCTCAGTAGGCAACTTGCATCCTCTGGGCAATCATTACGCTCAAATGTTCGAATTTCGCTGAATATTGCAAATTCTGATCACAATCGCTGCAAGGAATTCTTGTCACAAAGTAAGGTTGATGAACTCAAAACATGTATTTCAAAGCTGAATAGCGATTTGGATAAGTTGGACAAGTTCAAGTAAGGTGGAGGCCGCATCACCAAACTTTAGCGAGGTTCGCCAGACTTTGGCGATAGTCTTCCTGGTCGATCCTGCTTTGCACACCGAATTCCCCAAGCAGCGTCATTAATTGTCCCACGGGCAGTCCGGCCACTTCCGCTGCTTTGCCCAGGGAGGCTTCGCCCTTCCTGTACTAGAGACCAGCGTTCCCGCCCCACGATGTCTTCACCGCCTGAAAAGCCTTTTCCTTAGAGGAGGCCTTCCAATTCTTCGGCGGTCAGTTCCGCGTCACGCAGAATCGCCCGCATCAGGCCCGGTCCAATCGTCTCGCCGGAATGTACAGGAACGGCGGTCGCTCTGCCATCGAAATGTTTGAGGAAAACATGACTTCCGCGACTTCATTCCGCCGTAAAGCCCGCCCGTTCAAGTGCCCGGACGACCTCTCTGCCCCTCAGGCGTGGAACGCGGGTCATAGGGTGACTTGCTGAATGCCCACTAGTTCAAGGGCGCCGGGATGGTCACGCTCCTCTTCGAGGCACAGCGCGATGACTTCACGGACCCGCTTCATCAGCGTGTCGAGGCTCTTTGCCTGTGTATGGCATCCACGCAGACCGGGCACAGTGGCAACTAAATAGCCTTCTTCGTCTTGTTCGATCAGGACGGTGAATTTTCTTTTGGCATTCACGCGCTGCCTCCCGGCTCTACTTTATCACGAAATGAATCAGACTCCGGCTCGCACAGAGTTGCACAATTCGTTTCTGGCGGCTGGGAAGCCGCCAGTACAGCCGACCGGGAGGTCGGCGCTACTAATAGCCGAGTCACACCCGGAACGGGAATCAACCAGAGCGGGAAAAATTGGCGGCGCAAAGCTCCGACAATCGCATAATTGCCGCTAGATAAGAACTCTCTCACACATACACTGATTCCATGAACCGCTCTCTCCACCTTGTCCCCAAGCGGCAAGGCCAGAACGCAGCGCCGCCCGTTGACCTGAACGCTCTCTGCGCCAACGCCCTGCGCTTTCATCAACAGGGGCAGTTGGCCGAGGCGGAGCGGCTCTACCGGCAGGTGCTCAACCTGGACCCGCACCATGCCGACAGCCTTCATCTGCTAGGCGTGCTGGCGCATCAGGTGGGGCGCAATGATGTGGCTGTTGAACTGATCAGCAAGGCGATTGCGCGTGACAAGCGTCCGGCGGCCTTCCACACAAATCTAGGCACGGCATTGCAAGCACTGGGACGGCTGGAGGAGTCCAAAGCCAGTTATGAGCGGGCGCTCACCATCAATCCGAATCTGGCCGAGGCGCGGATGAATCTGGGCGTCATCCTGGAGACGCAAGGGCGTCGTGAGGAGGCAGAGTCCTGCTTCCGCGCGGCGCTCCGGTCAAACCCCAACCTGGCCGAGGCGCATGTCAATCTAGGTAATATGCTGCAAGCCCAAGGCAAGTTGGAAGAGGCCGAATCCAGCCATGCGCGGGCGATGGCACTCAAGCCGGATTTTGCCGAGGCCTGCTTCAACCATGCCAACGCACTTCAGGCGCTGGGGCGTCTTGAAGAGGCTGTAGCAGACTACCGGCGCGCGCTGGCGCTCCGTCCGGATGCCGCCGCGTATCATGGCAACCTGGGCAACGCTCTGCTTGCGATGGGACGGTTGGAGGATGCGGAGGCCTGTTACCGGCAGGCGCTCACACTGAAGCCTGATTATGCAGAGGCTTGTTACAACCAGGGCAACCTGCGCAATGCCCAGAACAAGCTGGAAGAGGCCGCGGAGTGCTACCGGCGGGCAATCGAGCTGAAGCCGCAACTGGCGGAAGCCCACTATAACCTGGGCAACACGTTGCACACGCTGGACCGGCTGGAGGAGGCTGCTGCCAGCTTTGAGCACGCTCTGGCTCTGCGGCTCAATTACGCCGAGGCGCACTACAACCTGGGCTGCGTCTTGGAGGATCTAGGCCGCTTGCCGGAGGCGCTTGCGTCGATGGCGCGGGCGCTGGTGATCCAGCCCGAGTACTCCCAGGCGCGCTTCGGTCAGGCGCTGGTCCAACTGCGCTGTGGCGACTTTGCTAACGGCTGGCAGAACTATGAGTACCGCTGGCAGTCTCCCGACCACGACACGCCCAGGCGGGCCTATGCGCAGCCGTTGTGGACGGGAGACAGGCTGGAGTCGGGCCGCCTGCTCCTCTGGGGCGAGCAGGGTGTCGGCGACGAGATTCAGTTTGCCGGGTTGTTTCCGGACGCCATCCGCACCGGCAACCGCATCACGCTTGATTGCGATCCGCGACTCCAGCCGCTCTTTGCGCGCTCCTTTCCTGAGATCGAGGTGGTCACAGGCAACAAACCCGCCGTAGCGCCGATCGAAGTTTTCGCCGCTCATCTGCCTATAGGCAGTCTGCCAAGGCTCTTCCGTGGGAGCGAAGCAGACTTTGCCGCTACAGTTTCGCCGTATCTCAAGGCCGATCCAGAGGGGCGGGAACTCTTTCGCTCTCGCTACGCCGATGGCCGTCTGCCCGCCGGCCTGGCATGGCAGACAAAAAATCAGAAGACAGGCCGCAAGCGCTCCATCGCCCTGAAAGAATTTGCCTCTCTCTTTGCGCTTCCCGGCATTCGCTGGATCAACCTGCAGTACGGAGACTTTGACGCGCTGGAGCAGCAGGCGGCAGAGGCAGGAGCGCCGCTGCTGATTGATCGTGAAGTCGATCAGATCGCCAGCATCGATCAATTTGCGGCGCAGGTCGCGGCTCTGGATCTGGTTGTTACCATCGACAATTCAACCGCGCACATCGCAGCCGCTTTGGGAGTTCCGGTCTGGCTGCTGCTGCCTTTTGCCGCTGATTGGCGCTGGCTGCATGGGCGAAGCGATACGCCATGGTATCCGACTCTGCGCATCTTCCGACAGCCTCGGCTCGGCGATTGGCAATCTGTACTCGCAGAGGTGGAATGCACGCTCAAGAGCCAGAGTGTGTGCAGGCCCTGATTCATGAGATGTTTAACCGCATCTGTGGATAACGGCGAAGGGCTTGCCGAAGGGCGCTGGCGCTGATCAACCTCGCCGCCCACTCATTCGCAGCCATGAGAGTGATTGATAAATAAAGAGTTGTATCGACTACCAGAATTAACCTTGTCTTGACAAGGGGAAAAGAATGATATCTTGTGTAGTTAAAAGTAAAGTAATCCACAATATTTTCCACAGCAAGCGGCGCAATGGACACAATTGGCCCACCGTTTCTTTCGCACCTCATCCACAAGAAAGCAGACAGCAAAAGCCCCGCGATTGAGGGCTTTTGCTGTTCAACCTGTTGCCTTCAGCCGTTTTATTGCGCGGCTGGTTTGGGGGCTGGCGCCGCTGCCGGTGGCGCCGCTGGTGGCGCTGGAACGCCGGACTTCACGTTGTAGGCCTCGAGAACGGCCTTGGTAATGTTGGACGACTGGCTGGCAAAGAGCACTGGATTCTGCTCCTGGGAAACATCCAGCACAATCGTGTACCCCTGCTGCTGCGCATAGCTGAGCAGAACCTCGTAGACCTTGGAGGCTAGACCGTTGAATACCTCTTGGCTCTCGGACTTGAAGTCGTTCTCCGCGTCCTCGGCATCGCGCTGCAGCGTCTTCTTCTTTTCTTCCAGGGTTCGTGTGCGGCTGGCGCGCTGCTCGTCGCTGAGCTTGTCGCCTTGCGTTTGCAACTCCTTGGTCAGCGTGCCGACCTCAGTGTTCAAGGCCTGTAGCTGTTCGCGCTTGGGTCCGAATTTCTTTTGCAGGTCGGCAAAGTTGCGCTGGCCTTCATTGGTTTGGGCCACGGCCGCCTGAAAGGCAATGACGGCAATCTTGGCCGGACCGGCAGGCGCCGCGGCGGCTGGCGCGGGCGCAGTTTGGGCGGCGGCATTCAGGGCAAGCCCAGAAGCCAGCGTAACGATCAGTGCAAGCGAACTCTTCATGTGCATCAAAAAACTCCTCATAGGATTCCCTTGGAATTGCATGGCTCCCGCGCAAATCAGGGCTGGTTCTGAAGAAGCCCTCATTGCTTCTCCAGAATCTCTGCACCAGATTGCGCCAGGACAGAAGAAAGAGATAGACGTAGAAGCAGGAACAGCGCAACTCGATTCTATGAACACCAGGCGGGAAGCGTCAAACCGGGGGCTGAATTAATTCGGCTCGTCCGTTGATGCACCTCGGCTGTCAAGAGTAGATTCCTGAAATCCAAAGCCCCGCCGAGCGGGGCCTTGGCAAGCGTCTAAAGCATTTGAATCGAGCCAACCTCAGTGCGCGGCCGGCTTGGGAGCAACGGTTTTGGGCGTTGTCTGCGCAGGAGCTGCGCCCGCTGGCGGAGCTGGAGGCGCGGGCACGCCCGACTTCACATTGTAGGCGTCAATGACGGCTTTGGTGATGTTGGTGGACTCAGCAGCGTACAGCACAGGATTTTGTTGCTGAGCTACATCCAGCACCAGCGTGTAACCCTGCTTGGTGGCATAGTCGATCAACACATCACCAACCTTGGAGGCCAAGCTATTGTACAGCTCCTGCATCTCGCCGTTCATGTCGTTCTGGGCGTCTTCCAGGTCTCGCTGCGCTTTCTTTTTCTTGTCGTCGATGGTCTTGGCTCTGCTGGCTTTTTCTGCGTCGCTCAGCTTGTCGGCCTGCGCCTGCAATTGTTTGGTGAGAGTATCGATCTCGTCGCCGGCGGCCTTGAGTTCGGCTTCCTTGGGCGCATACTTCTTTTGCAAGTCGGCAAAGTCGCGCTGGCCCTCGTTGGTTTGGGCTACGGCCACTTGAAAGGCAATGACGGCAATCTTGGCAGGACCGGCGGGCGCCGCGGCGGCGGGAGCAGGCTGAGTCTGGGCGGCGGCGCTCAGGGCAAAGCCCGAGGCCAGCGTGGCAATCAGTGCGAGCGAACGCTTCATGTGATTAAAAAACTCCTTCGGATTTCCTGTGAGTCTCTTCACGCTTGAACGCGAAGACAAACCGGCATCTGCTGAGAAATCTCTTGGCTCTTCCACTGTATCTCTGCATTGGATCGAGCAGAGAGGAAAGATGCGGACGGAGAGGTCAGCAGGAACTAGTTGGATTATAGGAGGCAAAGGTTGGAGCGTCAAACTTTAACAAACGCTCTCCGGATAGAAACTGGCCGGGATCATGGCGTATCAATAATGCCCGAAGACTGAAGAGCCAAGGACCACATGTTAGTGGCCCTTGGCTTCCTATGAAACACTTAAAGCAGGTTTCAGAAGGGGTTCAGCTTGTTGAGTCCCTTCTTCTTTTTCTTCTTGCTGGAGGACTCGTCGCTCAGGTCGGCCTTCTTCTTTTTGGCGTCGGCGGGATTCGTTGCGGAAGTGGGCATCGTGCCGGGTTTGACGTCGTTGACTTGATCGGGAGCTTCCGCAGGCTTTTCCACGGCGGGCAGAGCGGTGTTGACCGGCCCTACAGGCTTGACAACGGCGTCCGCGGCAGGCGCGGCATTGGGTGCGCTGACCACCTGAACCCCCAGGCTATTTCCACCCGTCGGCGGTCCAAGCTGCAAGGGCGCTGAATTGGGCTGATCGCTACGCGGCGGCTCGTTGACGCCGGTCGGTGGCTTAACCTCAACGGGCGAGATGGGTTGGCCGGCCGTGGCGGCCGCCGTGAAGACGGACATATTTTGTTTGGTCACATCCGGCGCCAGTGTCCGCTTGGGATCTTCCAGGCTCGGCTCGCCCACATGCACTGCCTGGATGACCGATGGACCCGGCCGGACAATATCCAATGTCTTGTGTGTAAAGTGCACCGGCTGCCGGCTTCCTTCTTCCGCTTCACTCTCGGCCAGTGCGGCCTCGGTCGGCTCGGGAACAGGCCGGTTCATCGCCACCAGCCGGTCGCGGGCATCTTCCACATGGGGCGCCATCGAATAACGCGTGACAACCTTGGTATAAGCTTCAGCAGCCCGATCCAAATAGACCGCGCGCATACGTTCCTTGATTGCGCCGGGAAGTCCATTTGCAAGCTGAATGGAATGGGCTTCGCCGGCATACGCATCACCGATGCCCAGCAAGGCCAGATCGCTTTTGGAATACAGTGGATAAGTATCAACCACCGTCTGCAAACGCGCAATCGATGCAGGGTAATTCTCCCGGCTGCCGTAATAGAGGCCGATCTCGGTTTCGCGCTCCGCCAGAACCTCCTGCACGTCGCGCAGCTTCTGCTTGGCGCGCGGCACCAGAGCCGAGTCGGGGAACATATTGATCATCGTCCGGTACTCGCGCTCGGCGTTTTCGGCATTGGTGTAATCCCGGTCCGGCTTTTCCATCTGCTGATAGTAGATGTCGCCCACCTTCATCTGCGCCTCTGCCGCCTCTGGAGCATCGGGGAAGAAGGTGATGAAGTCCTTGTACTCGGCCTCTGCCTGCGTCAACGCCGCGGTTCCGCCCTCTTTGAACCAGGTATCGCCCACCGCCAGCTTGGCGCGCATCCGGTATTCGGAGTCAGGATAAGTATTGAGCATGGTTTGCAGGTCAAGCCGCGCCACATCCAGGCGGCCCTTCTTCATGGCGATCATCGCCTTGTCAAAGAGTTCCTTGTCCGGCTGCTTGGATTTCACTCCGGCCAGCGGGTTGGCGCTCAAGTCCTCATTTTTTTTCTTCTTGGGCTGCTTCTCTTTCGCTTGGGCCGCAACTCCGCCCAGCAGCAGCGCCGCCAATCCAACCGCGGCAATCCTCAACGTCAACCGGTTCATACCACCTCACTACACTGCTGTCGTTACTACACTACTGTCATCCTGAGCGCAATATGTCGCGTTCTTTACGACAAACGGAGTCGAAGGACCCGCGGTTAAATTTCAACTTTTTCTGTCAGAGTATGACTTGGGTGCCCCATCCATTGCGCGCTGTCAGCACAATGGATGGGATGCCAAACTCATTCCCCTGCGGCTAATTTTGCCGCCGCAAGCAGCAAGCGCGCATCCCGCTCCGGCTGCCCGGCACCGAAGACCGCATTCCCAGCCACCAGCAGTTCCGCTCCTGCTTGGACGATGCGTTCTACCGTATCGTGAGCCACGCCGCCGTCTACTTCGATTCTAAATGCCAGCCCCAGTTCCTGGCGCATCTGGGACAGCCGGCGGATCTTGTCCAGCGAGAATTCGATAAACTTCTGCCCGCCAAAGCCGGGGTTCACGCTCATCACCAACACATGATGCACCATGGGCAGAATCTCCGTGAGCAGTTCGACGCGCGTCGCCGGGTTCACCACCACCCCCGCCTTCATTCCATGCTGCGCAATCAGTTCCAGCGAGCGGTGCAGATGCCGGCAGGCCTCATAGTGAACGCTCACCCAGTCGGCCCCCGCCTCGGCAAAGGCGGGTATGAACTCGTCAGGGTTAGTAATCATCAAATGGCAATCGAGCGGCAGGCGTGTAAACCGCCGCAGGCTCTTCACCACCGGCGGACCAAGGGTGATGTTGGGCACAAAATGTCCGTCCATCACGTCCACATGGATCACCGTGCCGCCGCCCCGCTCAGCCGCAGCCACCTGGTCCGCCAGATGGGCAAAGTCCGCAGATAATATGGAAGGCAAAAGTTCAATCATATTGATGGCAGAAGTTCGATTCCACTAAGACTGGCAGCAGTTCAACCGTGCTTTTGGAATGCATCTGCTTGCACTGCAAGTGTATCAGCGCAGAGGCGCGGGAGTCTGCTGGGGCACTTTTCACATGGTATTCATGACAATCCGGGTGCCCATCTATCGCGTTCTTTGCGATGGGTGGGAAGCCACGACCTCATTGCACAATACATCTCAGAGTGGAACAATAGCCCCAACGCCGAATCCTCCTGCAAGGCCTCTCATGAAACACTGCCCGCAGTGCTCAACAGGTTATCCCGATACGCTCGCCGCCTGTCCCACCCACGGCCTGCCACTCAACGAAATCCGCGACCTCAAGCCCGGCATGGTCGTCCATCACAGCTACCGCATCGTACGCAAGCTCGGCCAGGGCGGCATGGGCGCAGTCTATCTCGCCCAGCACACCCTCATGGACGAGCCCCGCGCCCTCAAATTCCTCTCCGCCGAGCTGAGCCAGGATGCTGCCTTTACCGCCCGCTTCCTGCGCGAAGTCCGCACCCTCCGCCAGATTCGCCATCCCAACGTCGTGGACTGCGGCGACCTCGAATCCGCCGAAGACGGCTCCCTCTTCTTCTCCATGGAGTTCGTCGACGGCCCCGATTTGCGCGACTTTATGCGCGACGCGCCCCAGCCCTTTGATGTGCCGCTGGCTCTCGCCCTCACCCGCCAAATCGCCGCCGGTCTGGCGCCGCCCACGCCCGCGGCATGGTTCACCGCGACATCAAGCCGGAAAACATCCTCCTTGCCCGCGACCCCAGTGGCTGGCAGCCCAAGATCGCCGACTTCGGCATCGTCGCCACCAAGGAAGCCAGCACCGCTTTCACCCGCACCGGCGGCACGCTGCTCACCGTCGCCTACGCCGCCCCCGAGCAGTGGCGCGGAACCCCCGCCGCCCAGCTCGACGGACGGACTGATCTCTATGCCCTCGGCGGACTCCTCTACGAGATGCTCACCGGCCAAACGCCCTTCCACGCCGAAAGCTACGAAGGCTGGGCGCAAGCCCACCAAACCACCCCACCCCCGCCGCCCAGCGCCCTCCGCCCCGATCTGGCCAACTGGCAAGGCCTCGATGCATTCGTCCTGCGCCTCTTGGCCAAAGACCGCAACGACCGCCCCAAAGACGTTGCCGAATTGCTCGGCCTGATCGATGCGGTGCCGTATCTTCCGCCAGATGTGCGACAGGAAACTGTCAAAGAGTGTGTGCTATTTAATGCATCAGAATTGCTACGTGGTAAAGGATTTAGAAAGTTATCGCGATGTCTCTGGATACCTTCGGTTTCAATGATGGTTTTGGCTGTCGCTATTGCTGTACTCGCATTCAGTTTGCCAACCTCTATGATCGTCAAACGTTCCGACGATCTCGATAAAGCACATGAATATAATCTTGGTGGGATTCTTCGCAATCTGGCCTGTACTCGCGGAGACGGGAAGACATGCTGGATTCTCGCATTCCCGTATTTGAGCGAAAATCCCTATCAGGGTGTCGTGAAGGATGACCAACGAGCAGTGAATCTCATGATTAAAGCATGTGACAATGGATACGTAAATGGCTGCTACCTCGCTGCTCAACTTTACACGCATGACGAAGGAGTTGATATGGGTGGCAAGTGGGGAATAGAAAAGAATACATCTCGTGCATGGGAGCTATACTCTCAAGCGAAAGAACTTGAATCAAGAGCATGTGATGCGGGGGAGGCTGACAGTTGTGAAAGACTTGGCTGGCTTTACGATTCAGGTCGTGGTGTAGTCCGTGATCCTTCGAAGGCAGCTGCGATGTATTCCCGACAAGCAACTCTCATGTCGAAGTCTTGTGACGCTGGAGATGCATCAATTTGTGAAGAGTTAGGTAGATTATACGATGATAGCTACGAATGGGAACCTCCGCGGCACTTTGCGAAGGATTATCCACACGCTGTAGCATTGTATACAAAAGCCTGCGATGGAGGAAATGCTGATGGTTGTTCATCGCTTGGATTCATGTATTCGTCAGGAAAAGGCGTCAAACAGGACGATTCTCGCGCACATGAACTTTTATCAAAAGCTTGTTATGGAGGAGACGCTTACAGTTGCGGTTTAGTGGCGAATGATTATGAAATTGGATGGCGCGTCAGTAAGGATATTCAAGAGGCTGCAATGTTATACAAAAAGGCCTGCACCATGGGATATAAGGACGCGTGTGAGCAAGCGAGCAGATTGCATTAAATTACAACTGAGTGATGCCTTCGACGTTTCAACTATCAGGGCTTTGCTCCACAGTTTTTGCAGAGCGCTTCAAATTTCACACGAACCTTCTTCCATTTATCGGAATCCCATGCCTCAGTCTTAAGTTCATTGCAAAATTCGTTTAGTATAATTTTGAGACTTTCAAGGAAAAGCGTTGCATTGATTGTTAGAGTTTTGGAGTCAAAAAGAGATGAGCCTATTCTTCTGATTATCCTCCATCCGCCAGTAGTCTCCGCTTGGTGCAATATGCCGCATCGGATGTTCACCCAAAAGGAGTGAGCAATTTCACCCCGGAAACAATCGAACTGATTATGGTTGTCGAAAAATCGGGTAAATGCCTTTTCGCTCTTTCCATTACTATCTTTCCAACCTTCACAGAACGATTGCAACGACTCAATCATGAGGCACAAAGATCGCCATGATGGTAAAGCCATGTATTTGTTTTCCTTTCGTGGGCGTCACTGAGGCAAGATAGCGTTCTGTAAATCGGCGTTGCAGAGCTTCGGCAATCTTCTCTCTTTCCTGCGCGTCACGAGCGGTCTCGTAATCTGCGACGGTAAACTTCGAGGCTAATTCAGTCAGCTTTGGGTCGTTGAAAAAAGTCATCTCTTCGGCTCCTAGACAAGGCCATTATAGAGATCGTAGCAGGTGGTCCGCTCATAAAATAACCAAGAACCGCTGCGTCCATGTATCCAACCTAAAAAACGCAGATCCTTCGACTGCGCTCAGGACGGATGAGTGGGAGGCCACGAACCTCACTCCGCCGTCTTTTTCTGATCCCTGATCCCTGACCAATCCAAGGTAGACCATAGCTCAGGCGAACGTAAAGTTAGAGCAAAGCCCGAAATTCTTCCAAGCTCAATCCAGCATCCCGGACAATGCCTCCCATCGTGAATGCATTGATGGGATTATGGCGGGGAATCGTCAAAATTCTCACTCCATCTGTCATGACGATGTGCGCGCCTTGACGCAGAACTCGGAAGCCTGCTTTTTCCAGCGCGGCAACGGCTCGAAGATGGTTGATTCCGGGGATTTTGGACACGATCTATTCCGTCAGTAACTATAATGCCCTTCGCTCAGGCGACAGCGACTTCTACGAATCGGCTCTCGTCCTCACGAGCCAATTCCTCAGCCGCTTCCACATACTCCTGAATGGCGATCTGTATATTAGCAAGCGCTTCCTCCTCAGTGGCTCCCTGCGACCAGCAGCCGGGCAGACCGGGGCACAAGACGCTGTAACCTTCCTCGGAGTGGCGGAGAACTACGCGATAGTTTGCCATGGTGCTATGGTACACCTTTCGTAAAAAAAATCGCAAAGAGGGAGGATGGGGCAGGTGGCCCGGTCATGAAATAACCAAGAACCGCTGTGCCCCATTCATCCAACCTAAAAAACGCAGATCCTTCGACTGCGCTCAGGACGGATGAGTGGGAGACCACGAACCTCAACCCGCCGTCTTTTTCTGATCCCTGATCCTAGTCGAAAGGCCCGCATCATTCTTGAGCTTGTCCTGGAGACTGACTCCCTTCTTTGCGGTCGAGCTGCCAGCCTGTCGGCTTCTGCGCATGAATCTTCTACACTGATCACTATGGAAGTTTTGTATGGGGTGCATCCGGTCGAAGAGGCTCTCAAGGCCGGGCGGCGGCGCTTTGATCACGTTGTGGTAGCCCGCGAGCGCGACGATCTGCGCCTGGAAAAGCTGGTGGCCCTCTGCCGCGAGAGCGGCGTCCGCGTTCGGACCGAGGCGCGCGAGCAGTTGACGCAGTTGGCCCAGACCCCCGCTCATCAGGGCGTGGTGGCGTTGGTCCATCCGCAGGAGTTCCTCACCATCGAGGATCTTTTTGCGCCGAGCGAAACCAGGCGCGGCGCGGCTTTTGCTGGCTCTGGACGGCGTGGAAGATCCGCAGAACCTGGGCGCTCTATTGCGTGTGGCCGATGGCGCGGGAGTGGACGGCGTGCTGCTGACCGAGCGGCGTTCGGCCCCGCTGAGCCCGGTCGCGGTCAAGGCCAGCGCCGGAGCAACCGAGCATCTGCGCATCGCCCGCGTGGTCAATCTGGTGCGCGCGCTGGAAGAGCTGAAGCGCCGCAACCTGTGGATCATCGGCCTGGACGAGCGCGGCTCCTCGGACTACGATCAATTCGATCTGACCGGCGACTGCGTCCTCGTACTGGGCCGGGAGGGCGCGGGTCTGCACGATCTGGTCCGCCGCACCTGCGACCACCTGCTGCGCATTCCCATGAGCGGTGGCGTCAGTTCGCTCAACGTCTCCGCCGCCGGAGCGGTGGTGCTCTATGAAGCCTTCCGCCAGCGCCGAAACGAGGCCCGCCACGTCCAAGAGAATATTGGCCGCACCGCAAGTGCCGCGGCGTCGAAGCCAAAGAAGCAGAAAGGCCTTGGTTCATGAAGTTTTTTTTCGGCAGACACGCTCAAAAATGCTCTGTGCCCCATCCATTTCAAGTATTTTGTGTAATGGCTAGGAAGCCGGGAATCTCGCTGAGCATGACTGCAACGGTCATTTTTTGCTTTATGGCGTTCACCTGCCCCGCGCAAACCGCCCCGCCCGCCCACCAACAGGAAGTCCAGCCTCATCCCGGGAAAGGTCATCTTCTCCCGCTCGACCGACGAGAACGGCCAGACGACCGACCAGACCGTTCTGCCCGCTCCCTCCGGCAATCAAACCGTAGCCAAACCTTCCGTTGACGACGCCGAGCGTCAGGCTGTCACTATCACCTCCTACGGACTGGACGTTCATCTTCGTCCCGCAGAACAGCAGATCGCCGTCCGCGCTCTCATCAGCGTCCGCAACGACAGCCAGCCGCCGCTCACCCGCATTCCACTGCAGATCTCCTCTTCGCTCAATTGGGAGCGCATCCGCGCCGACGGCAAGGACCATCGCCTTTCAAGTTGCCACGCTCAACTCCGATGCCGACCACACCGGACAGTTGCATGAAGCCGCCGTTCCGCTGGCGCAGCCGCTGGCGCCCGGTCAATCCCTGCAATTCGACGTCTCCTATTCCGGCCTGATCGCCCCCAGCTCCCAGCGCCTGCTTTCCATCGGCGCGCCGGCAGAGACGGCCCTGCGCTCCGATTGGGACCAGATCAGCCCGGCCTTTACCGGCCTGCGCGGCTTTGGCAATGTCGTCTGGTACCCCGCCTCCAGCGTCCCAGTCCTTCTCGGTGACGGCGCGCGTCTCTTTGACGAAATCAGCAAACAGAAGCTGCGGCTAACCGGTGCGCGCTTCCGCCTGCGCCTTACCGTCGAGTTCCCGCATGGCCAGGCTCCGACCGATCGCTCTCATCAACGGCCACAATGTGCCTGCTCACAATCACCGAGCCAGGATCAACGCTCGATCAGAACCAGGAAGTGGCCAGTGTGGCAACCGCCGACTCCGGCAGCACGACACTCGGCTTTGAGCCCCCAAGTCTTTTTGTCGCCATGCGCACCGCTCACCCCGGCACGAATCTGACCGCCTGGACTCTCCCGGAAGATGATCTATCCGTTCAGTTCTGGACCACTGCGGCGGCGGCTTTAACACCTTTTCTACAGGGTTGGATCGGACAGAATCCCCGCTCCCAACTTGTATTGCTAGACCTGCCCGATCCCTTGGATGCTCCCTTTGAAACCGGATCTTTGCTGGCCGCGCCACTGCGCGAACCGGACTCGAAGGCTCCCCCGGAGGCGCTGAACGGCATTCTCGTCCACGCCCTCACTCACGCTTGGATGACTGCGCCCAACCTGCAGCCTCCCCCGGCGTGGCTCAACGAGGGCTTAGCAACCTTCATGGGCAGTTTGTGGGTGGAAAAGAAGCAAGGACGCGAGGCCGCCTTAAGCACTCTGGAGGCAAGTCGCGCCGCGCTTGCCTTGGCCGAGCCGGAGAGTCCCGGTCAAAGCACCGGCCAGCCGCTCGCCCAAGCGCTTTCGCCCGTCTATTACCGTACAAAAGCCGCCTATGTTCTTTGGATGCTGCGTGATTTGGCCGGCGATCCGGCGCTGTCCGCCGCACTCAGAGCCTACGATCCTGCCGCTCATACCTCCCTGGAAAAGTTGATCGAAGATTCCACCAGCCGGCCCGATCTCGCCTGGTTCTTCGCCGATTGGGTCGATGCCGACAAGGGCCTGCCCGATCTGAGCATCAACGGCGTCTTCCCCGCGGAGGCCTCGGCGGGGAACTGGCTAGTTGCCGTTCATATTGCCAACTCTGGCTACTCCGCAGCCGAAGTCCCGGTGACGGTAAGCGCCGGCTCGGGTTCGGATGCGACCTCCGTCACGCAGCGCATCCGCATTGACGCCCGCGGCGAGCAAGTTTCGCGCATTCTCATCCAGGGTAAGCCCGTTTCTGTTCAGGTGAACGACGGAACCGTTCCGGAGACTCAGGCCAGCCTCCACATTCTTCAGTTGAGCGAATCCGGCCAAGCCCCACCGGGTTCCAGCCAGTCCAATCCGCCAACTCACTAGGGCTTGTACCACATCTTCCTTCGGCAGAATGGAACCCTGCGCAGTCCGACTGCGTACCATCACGCAGAACAAGGAGAACAGCCCATGAGCAGCCAACCCTATCCCAACCCGCAAGCCATCTTTTACCAGCAATATGAAGCGGTCCGCCGCGATGAAGTTATCGGTATCTTCCTGGCCCTTTTTCTGGGCGCCTTTGGCATTCACCACTTTTATCTGCGCCGTACCGGATTGGGTGTTCTCTACTGCTGCTTCTTCTGGACAGGAATCCCGTCTTTCCTGGGCTTCATCGAGTGCTTTTTCATGCCCGGACGAGTGCGCGAGTTCAACGCCATTCAAGCGGCGGGGATTGCCGCGATGCTTGGAATTGCTGTGCCTGGATGGGGTCAGCCAGTGAACGTCACCGTAAATGTGTCCCCGGCGCAATCCGGCTCGGTCGTGGCCTGCGCGAGTTGCGGACAAACCTACCCGCAAGGCGTGCGCTTCTGCTCCGACTGCGGTTCGGCATTGTAGTATCCAACCCTACATATTCGCATGGCCGGCGCGCATCGACTCATTGAAGGCCGGTTTGGTGAAGTTCAGCGCCGCCTCCAGCTTCGCCTGATACTCTTCCGCGCGCTCCATCAACTTTGGCGTAGCAGCGGCAAACTCCCCGTCGAGGCGCAAAAGCCCGGCGCCGGCTTCATTTCCTGCCATCCGGAGCAGATCCGCCTCGGTTGTGTTCAGGTATTGCGCATCCATCGGGTCGGCGATCCACACAAACTGACCCTCGCCCTGAATGCCTGACAGCCAAAAAACCTTGCGCAAAAGATAATCCAGCCGCTCTTCGTCCGTGGTTTCGGTAAAGAGAAACTTCTTCTGCCAGAAGCTGTAGTAGCGGGTCGTCACCATCACCGGCTGACGGTTGCCGGACTTGAGGAACTCAAGCTGACCCCGGTCTACCGTTTTGCGAATCGCGTTATAGACAAAGCTCTCGGCATAGGGCTGTTCCATTGCCGGAATAATCTCGGCAAAAGTTTGCGTCACGGCCGCGGCCACCTTGGCGTGCAAGTTATGCGCGCCGCCGTCGGCCAGATGCATCTCCCCGTGGACGATATAAGTGTCCGCACCCGAGGTCGAGCGGTGAAAGGGCCACTGAAACTGCCCAAAGGCTACCGGCAGTCCGGCCAGCGTCACGGCGCATTCTGGCCGCGGATTGCGCAGCCGCTTGCTCTGTGCGGCCAGATGAGCCTTCAACTCCGGCAGCAGGTGCGGTTTGTCGAAGACAAAATCCTCGCTCAGCTCCAGCTTGAGCGTATGTCCGGCGAAAGCCGCCTCAGCCAGCCCAAGCGTAAAGACCGCCGTCGGCTTGCCGTGCAGATCCGCGCCTTCCGAAGCAGAGACCAGAACCAGGCCAACCCCGGCGGCAGTCGCTTCCAGTTGAGAGACAAGTGTAGTGTTCAACGCTGCGTTCATAAGAGGGGAATCCTATCTCGGAGTTCGTTGCATCTTCATTCTAATGCATTCTGCCCGCGTTCTTTACCTTTGGGTGGTATCATTCCTGTAGGTAAAGCATCACGATATGAGCTTGTTTTTTCGGGCATATTCTTGTCCGGCCTCCGGCATTCCCCATCCTTTTTGTTCTTCCGGCAGCTTCTTCCGCAACTGCAAGCTGTAGGCGGGATCTTATATTTCCTCTCTTTTTCATTGAAATCCACGGCATTTTGGCCTATGCTAAGGATGCAGACGAGTTTGTCCGCCTGAGTTGCCGTGATTTCGCCGGCTGGCGGAGAGATGAGTGGGCTTACAGCCCACTTTTTATTTGCGGAAAATTTCGGGGTTTTTTGAGATGTTTTCCTCGGTTTGGGCGTGAGATAGGGCATCCGGCAAGTAGATTTGCTGGCCGGGGTTTAGGGATCGATGGCATTGAAGCTGGAAGAAATCCGGAAAGCGGCGGTGAGGGTGGCCGCCTCGCACGGGCTGGACTTGGTGGAAATCGAGTTCGTTGGTCCGGCGAAGGAGCGCACACTGCGCGTTTATCTGGAGAAGAACGCCGAGGGGCGCGCCAAGCTGAAAGCGGCTCTGGAGGCTGGGATCGAAGTCGGCGAGTTGCCTGAACGGCTGATTGAGGAGACGCGGGAGGGCAAGCTCCATGTGGAGCAGTTCTCTGGCATTACGCACGAGGATTGCGCGGCCTTCAGCCGGGAATTCAGCGTGCTGCTGGATGTGGAGGATCTGGTTCCGGGAGCGGAGTACACGCTCGAAGCCAGTTCTCCAGGGCTGGATCGAAAGCTGACCCGGCCAGAAGACTTTGAACGTTTTGCGGGAAGTTTGGTGAAGGTGCAGACCTTTGAGCCGATCCGCAATAACCGGCACTGGCAGGGGCGGTTGATGGCATGAAGTCGGCGGAGACGATCACGCTGGACCTGAACGCAGTCAAGCAGAACAGCAAGAGCCGGAAGGCCGGCGTAAGCACGGTCGAGATTGCGCTGGAAAATATGGAGAAGGCGCAACTGGTGCCGGAGATTTGATAGAGAGCCGGGACTTGTCGGGACTAGTTTCTTAGCATTCGAAACAACTTAACCGGCGCCAAGCCGTAAACGAAGTACAGCGAGAGAGCAAGCAAGTATGGCCAGCGTTTTGTATCAGACTATCGAGCTCTTGAGCCAGGAAAAGAGCATTGACCCCGCGATCGTTGTGGGCGCGGTCGAGGAGGCCATCGCCCTGGCCACGCGCAAGTTTTACAAGACCCAGGAGAATATGCGCGGCGAGCTGAACAAAGAAAATGGCACGATTTTGGTCTACATTTACAAGACCGTGGTGGCCGACGATGATCCGCTTGAAGACCCGCTGAACCAGATGACGCTGACCGCGGCCAAGGAACTGGCGCCGGACGTTGAGATAGGCAGTGAGATCCGTACCTATCATACGGACACCAGCTCCGCTTGGGCCGCATCGCCGCGCAACTGGCCAAGCAGGTGATCTTCCAGAAGGTGCGCGAGGCCGAGCGCGACACCGTCTTCCAGGAGTACGCTCACCGCGAAAAGGAAGTGCTGAACGCCACGGTCAAGCGCATCGAGGGTCAGGACATTATCTACGATCTGGGCAAGGCCGAGGCGCGCTGCCCCAAGCGGGAGCAATCGCGGCTGGAGCAATTCTCCATCGGCGAGCGGGTTCGCGTGGTGCTCTCAAGGTAGACCGCGCCGCCAAAGGTCCGCAGGTGATCGTCTCGCGCGCCGCGCCGGAGCTGGTTTCCAATCTCTTTCAGTCCGAAGTCCCGGAGATCTACGACAACACGGTCGTCATCAAGGCCATAGCGCGCGAGGCCGGCGAGCGCACCAAGATCGCCGTCCAGTCCCGCGACAAGGACGTGGACCCGGTGGGCGCCTGCGTGGGCATGAAGGGCATGCGCGTGCAGTCGATTATCCGCGAACTGCGCGGAGAAAAGATCGACATCATCGAGTTCAGCGAGGAGATTACCACCTTTGCCGAGAAGGCTTTGCAGCCGGCCAAAGTGAGCCGAGTCTCCATTGCCGATCTGGGCGAAAAGCAGCTTGAAGTGATTGTGGACGACACGCAACTGTCGCTGGCCATCGGCAAGAAAGGCCAGAATGTGCGCCTTGCGGCCAAGCTGCTGGGCTGGAAGATCGACATCAAGAGCGAAGAGGAGAAGCGCCAGGAGGTCGAGCAGCAGATGCAGGCCTTCTCCGGCGGTCCTTCGACGCCGATCGAGCAGGTCAGCGAACTGGGCGACGGCATCATTCAGAAGCTGGTGGCGGCTGGCATTACCACCGTCGAGACGCTGGCCGATATGACTCCTGAGCAACTCGAAGAGATCCCCGGCATCGGCGAAAAGACGCTGGAGAAGATCAGCGTCGCCGTACGCCATTACTTCGGCCAGTTTGAAGAGGGCGAGGAAGCACCCGGAAGCCAAAGCTGAGTGATGTGGAGACGGGAAGCCGTTCTGGCAACCGATGAGGCGGAGGCAGAGAATGACGCCTCCGTGCTTGCGGAATTGCGAAGCAGTGTCAGCGTCATGGAAGAGTCGGAGGGCGAAGGCCCGCGCGGAGAATCGGCTGAAGCGCGTGATGCAGATGCTCAGGACGCGGAGAAGGCCTTGCTGGAGAAGATTGAAAGCGCAACCAAGGACGAAGAAGCAGCAAACGAGAACGGCGCGTAAGATGCACCGCTCGTTCGCAGCCCATTCAGGCAATCACAGTACTTTGAACCACTGCCAATGCCAAGAGGTAGCTATGAGCGACTAAGGGCTTTGGAAAGCACAATTTGAAAAGAGGCGGATGAGTAAGGTTCGTATCAACGATCTCGCGCGCGAGATGGAAGTCAAGAGCCGTCAGGTTCTGGATATATTGGCGGAACTTGGCCTGGCCACCGGCAAGACGCACTCCAGTTCTCTGGAGGATTATGAGGCCGATAAGGTGCGCGCGCATTTTGAGCGCGGATCACGGCCCGCAAGCCAAACCGGCTCGCAGGCCGCACGCGCTCCGCAGGGCATTGCGCCCAAAATCGATCTTTCGCATATCTCCAAGCCAGGCGACGTGTTGAAGGCGATCTTGGCCAAAAAGCAGGAGCAGGAAGCCGAAGCCCGCCAGAGTCATCTGCCGCAGCGTCCTGTCGCGCCGTCGCCGCCGACCGCTCCGGTGCCGCCGCCCCCCAAGGTTTTCATTGCCCAGCCGCCGGCTGCGCCCGCCCGCCCGGAACCTCGCAAGATTGTCCCGTTGCCCCGCTCTGCGCCGCCCATCATCGCTCCTCCACCGGTCGCGCCAGCTATCGCCGCCCGTCCGCCTGTGGGTTCCGTAGTGGCCAAAACACCAGCCGGCGCTCAAACAGCGCCGCGTCCGGCGATTGTCGTTACGCCGCCCGCCGTCGCGGTGGTGGTCAAACCGCCTGCTGTTCCCGCACTCCGCGAAGTTCAGCCACCTGTCGCCGAGCCGGATGTAGTGACCAAATCGCCTGTCCCGCCGGTCGCAGTCCCTGATGTTGCCGTACCTGAAGCTGTTGTGCCCGATGCGTCTCCCAGGCAGGTTGAAGCTCCCGCGTCAACTGAAGCGGAAATCGCGAAGCCTCCCGCTTCAGATCTGGTTGCGGTCGCAGCTTCCCCGGAGGCCGAAGAATTCGCTGCGCCGGCGCTACCCGCCGTTCTCGCGGAGTCCAAACCTGAGGCAGCCTCCACGCAGCCTCAACCCGCGCATCGCGCCAAGGGTCACACGCACACACCATCGCCCACTCCGTCGCTGCCTGCCCGGCGCATGATTGTGCCGCAGACTGGACCCCGTCCGGTTTACAAGGCACCCATCGTAGTACCGACGGTCCCCGCGCCCAATACCGGCATCAATGCCGGAGGCATTCAGCGCGGCCGGCCGATCTTTGACCGCAACCGGCCCACGTCCGGACCAGGCTCTTATCCACAGCGCACCCCTGGCGGCTTCGCGGGAGCGCCCGGCCAGTTCCCCGGCGGCCCACGTCCCAAGCATCCCACTCGCACCACTCCGGGCGGTTATGCCGGAACCGGCGGCGGCTATGGTGGCGCAGCCAGCCCGGGCGCACCTGGTGCGCGTCCAGGCTTTGGCGCACGGCCGGGAGGCTTTGGGGCGCCTCGGCCCGGTGGTCCACCCAGGCCCGGCGGCGCTCCGCCAACCGGTGAAGCACCTCGCCCGCAGCGTGCTCCTTCCAGAGGCCGCGGCGGCCGTCAGCAGCAGTATCCCAAGACGAAGGAAGGCCCCATGAAGGGCTTTGTGCCGCCGCCACGTTATGGCGGGGTACATTACAGCACCGAGCCGCTGCCCATCACCCGCGAGATTACCGTCACCGAAGGCATCAGCGTCAAGGATCTGGCCGAGAAGCTCGATGTCCGTGCCAAGGATCTGATCGCCACATTGCTGATGAGTGGAATCTTTGTCACCGTCAACCAGTCCCTCGACGCCGAAATGGTCAAGGATGTCGCCGCCAAATTCGGTGCCGCCGCCACGGTCATCAGCTACGAGGAAGAGATTGCCAACCAGGCCATTGAAGAGGTTCTGGAAGCCGACAACACGGAAGAGCTGGAAGTTCCGCGCTCGCCCGTGGTCACTGTCATGGGCCATGTCGATCACGGCAAGACATCGCTGCTCGACGCTATTCGCGAGACCGACGTCGCGGCCGGCGAGGCTGGCGGCATCACCCAGCACATCGGCGCTTACAAGGTGAAGTTTGCCAAGGAAGGCTCCCCGGCCAACGGCCGCGAGATCGTATTTCTCGATACTCCCGGTCACGAGGCCTTTACCCGCATGAATGCCCGCGGCGCAAAGGTCACGGATATTGTGGTCATCGTGGTTGCCGCCGACGACGGCGTCATGCCTCAGACTCTGGAGGCGATCGACCACGCCAAGGCTGCCGGTGTGCCGATCATTGTTGCCGTCAACAAGATCGACAAGCCAAACGCCGATCCGGACCGTGTGCAGAAGCAGCTTGCCGATCGCGGCCTGGTTCCCGACGATTGGGGCGGCGATACTCCATACGTCAAGGTTTCGGCCAAGAAGCGCTTGAATCTCGATGGCCTGCTCGAAATGATCTGCCTTGTCTCGGACGTCAAAGCCCCCAAGGCGACCCCCGGACGCAAGGCTGTCGGTTCGGTTTTGGAGGCCAAGCTCGACCGTGGCCGTGGCACCGTCGCCACTGTCCTCGTGCAGGACGGAACCCTCCACATCAACGACTCCTACATCGTCGGCAACACCTTCGGCAAGGTCCGCGCCATGTTTGACGACCGCGGACGCGCCATCGAAGTAGCAGGACCTTCCACCCCGGTAGAAGTCCTAGGCCTGGAATCCATGCCGGACTCCGGCGACACCTTTTTGGTGGTAGCCGACCGAGACAAGGCCAAGGGCATCGCCCAGTACCGCAAGATGAAGGAGCGCGACGCACAGTTGGCCAAGAACTCCCGCGTCTCGCTCGAGGGCCTTGCCGAACAGATTCGTACCGCGGGCGTCAAAGATCTGCCGCTTATCATCAAAGGCGACGTTACCGGCTCGGTCGAAGTCATGGCCGATTCGCTCGTCCTTATGTCCACCGAGAAGGTGCGCGTCAAGGTCATTCACTCCGGCGTCGGTTCCATTACCGAAAGCGACGTCTTGCTGGCCACCGCCTCGAATGCCATCATCATCGGCTTCAACGTACGCCCGGAGCGCAAGGCTGCCGAATTGGCGCAGCAGGAGAACGTCCAGATTCGCCTGCACTCGATCATCTACGAGTTGCAGGACGAGATGCGCCTGGCCATGCTTGGCCTGCTCGATCCAACCTTCCGGGAGAACTACGCCGGCCGCGCGGAAGTCCTGCAAGTCTTCCGCATTCCCAAGGTCGGCACCATCGCCGGGTGCCGTGTGCAGGATGGAGTCATCCGCCGCGATGCGGAGATCAAGGTCACCCGCGGCGGCGAACAGGTCTTCAAGGGCAAGATCAGCTCGCTCAAGCGCGTTAAGGACGATGTGCGCGAAGTCACCAACGGCATGGAATGCGGCATCGGCTTGGGCAACTTCAACGACATCAAGGAAGGCGATCTGATTGAAGCCTTCTCCACAGAAAAGCTGGCCGCCGACCTGGGAGCGTTGACCAGCGCCAAAGCATAACTCACAACCTGAAGCAAAGAAATGGCCCGCTCCTCATGATGAGAAGCGGGCCGTTTTTATTTGCAAAGTTGGACGAAAGCTCTGTAGCTTTTGTTCCGAACACTGTCATTCCTGCGGACACTCTCTAGCCGACCCGGACGAAGATCGCTCTGACCCGGACGCCTTAAAAAGTTTTAAGCCGCGATGGATACCAGATTGGCGGGCGCCTCCCGCGCGGGCCGCAACACCGTCGGCCGAATCGTGGAAAAGCAGACGGCTTGATGCTCCTCCAATTCATACCGGGCGCGCTCCATCTCGACATTGATCTGAGCCGCGAGCTTCGTGCTGACCCTGTAACTTGCCGAAGAGCAGGCTTCAACGTACTCGCTCAACCGCGCAAGGTACGCTCCCTCCAAATTTGCGCAAACCAAGCAACCCATAACTTCTCCTCCGGTCATTTGCCAATCCCGCTTTTGCCAATCTCCAGCCAATCTAGGATGGAAAGCCATAGTGCTGGGTTGATTTACAGGTTTCCTTTGGAGCAACGAACCGGCCCGCGCTCCCCATCATGGCGATCAGCAAGCCGGAGTCAGAGTGCTCCAGCATAAAGTCCTCGGCAAAAGTAGATCGATTCACGCAGATTCCATCTGAATCAGTCCGGGCCGCGGTGATTCGCTCGGCCTTGCCCGACTGCCTGAACGAACGATGGAGACCATTCCGTCCAACAGATAGGCGATCCGTTGATTCGCATTCCTTGAGGTGGCTCATCTTCAACTCCTATCAAATGGTTACTGGACTAAGTATGCTCGCCTGTCGCAAAAAATCAAGGGTTTGAGGCGAGAAGAAAGTAACTTGATTCCTTCAATCAAAGCAAATTGGGAAACATAACAGACACCGGCCCTACAGTGGAATAAAAACCTTCCAATGCCGGGATTTCCAATTTCTTTGGTTGATTCCGAGGCTTTACACCAACTCCTGGAAAACCTCGCGGGGACAATGCGGAAACTGCTTACTCCAGATTCCCTGCCTGTCTTCAGGCGATCTGGACGGGGATAGGAGAAACCCTCTTATCCTCTGTGTTACTCTCAATTATCTTCTGTGTCAAGCATACGCCGTGTAAATTTCTTGCAAAGAATGAAAAGGCCTTTACCATCTGCACCGCGCCGCAACTGAGATCTTTCAGCCATGCCGCAAACTGCTTTCCATCCCTCGGCGCGGGCGTCTAACAAAGCATGATTGAGGCGGCTTGCGGGAGCGTTCTGCCGGTTGCCACCCCGTCCTGATACACTTTTCCTTGGAGTTTCATGAGCGCGATTGATCCGCCGGCAAGGCGGCAGAGCAGGACGCGAGAGCCGCGATTTAACCGGAGGCTGGCTGCACATTCCGGAGGATCATGCGTTCCTTTTATAGTGATTTCACTCTTCACTGCTTCCTTTGAGCAACGGGTTGGAGTGTTTTTCATTCGTAAACAGCCAACACCCGGAGCGGGCGGCGAGGAGTGGACTTTGCACAATTCAGCAGTTTTTCCGACTGGTTCGGGAGGGACCGTTTCGCGGCGAGAAAAAGCGGAGCGGGGAGGATTCATGCGGCGGTTTCTGACGCTTATCAGCTTGTTGTGCTTGGCCATTCCGGCCGGGATTTCGATCTCTGGCTGCTCCCGCGATCCGGGCGCAGACTATTGCAATGGCTTGGGATATGGATTGAAGATCACCCAAGTGTCGGCGATCACTCTTCAACCTGCGACGACAGGTTATTCCATGGCTTATGGCCAAACCAGGAATGTCTCTTCGCCGGCGGCTGTGACCTGCAAAGGCACCCTCGCCTCCGTACCCTCTTTTTCCTACGGCACATCAAACAACCAGTTGGTGGATATTTCGCCGTCAGGCAATATCTGCGCTGGCACCTGGAACCGGAATTCGGGTGGTGGCATCGCCAACTACACCGTCTGCAACCCGCCTGATCCGCTGCCTTCGACCAACGGCCTGCCTTACTCTGTTGTCTATATCACGGCGAGCGCGCAATCGATCGTCTCCAATCCGGTGCCGGTCTTTGTCCACGCACCGGCGACCTCGGTCAGCCTAGTCACGACGCCATTGTCTGGCGGCGCGGGGCAGCAGTGCTATTCGCAGGGCACGAAGGCTACGCTGGATGCGCAGGTCTGCTATGCCGGAACCGATAGTTTCGGCAATCCAAAGCAGTATCTTCTTTGCGCTCCGTCTTCTGTGACCAATCCGAAGAGTGCATGTACAGATGGACTTGCCCCCGGCGTGACTTCGGTTCCGTCGTGTTCATCCGCTGTCGGCATTCTCACTTATTCGGTCAACAACACGGCCATCGCCAGCATCGACGCGAATACCACCACGACAACCATAACGGCCGAGCAGCCCGGCACAACGCCCATCCTCGCGTCCCTGTCAACCTCAGGATCGTCAGCCGGCTTCTTTTCCACCTGCCCGCCGAAGTCGATCTCGGTGACGCTGGCCAATGGAAAGACCTCGGGAAACATCACCCAGGGCGTCACGCAGGATCTGGTCACCAGCGTTGTTGATACTCTTGGAAACCCGCTTACCGGTTTGAGCTTGACCTACCAGTCCACCGATCCCGCCGATATTTCGGTCTCCGGCAACGGCGCGATCACGACCAGCTTTCCGGGCACGGCTTCAATCTACGCACTCTGCGAACCTTCAACCTGCAATCCTTCCCCCATCTATGAAACCGGCTTGTATGGCACGGGGCTTCCGATTGCCTCCAATCCGGTGAAGATCACCACCCCTGGCACGGCCAGCGACTATCTCTGGTTTGGCGCGCCCGGCCAGTCGCAATACATCTTCCCGATCGACCTGCTGACCGGAACGGCGGGCACCTCGGCGCGACTGCCCTATGTGCCAAATTCGATGGTGATGGATCCGCAGGGCAATAGCATTTACCTCGGTTCTCCACATGAGCTGATGATCTTCAGCACATCCAACGGTTCGCTGGCCGCGCAGAATACCTCCGTGCCGGGAGTTGTGCTGGCTGTCTCACCGGATGGCTCGACTGTGCTGATTAACGATCAGGAGCGTCAGGTCTTTTATCTCGTCGGCACCTCCTCCAGTTCCTATTCGACCTTCGGCGGCATGGGCAATGCCGCTGCCTGGACCCCGGATTCGAAGACTCTCTACATCACAGATAATGCATCGCTGAACAATCCAAGTCAGGGCATTACCGGCCATACTGATACGCTTTACGTCTACAACTCGAATACCGGCTGGGTCATCTACGCATTGCCGCAGAGTCCGCTGGGCAACCCTCTGCCGCCAGGAGTGCTGCCGACATCGAATACCTCGACGATACAAAGCATGCTGCCGCCCAATGTTACCCTGCCGCCCAATGCAGCGATCTCCAGCACCGTTCAGAATCCAGCGATCGTCATTCCCTCCGTCGGCGCCTACCTCAGAGGCTTCCCCACGGATGTACATACCTGGTGCCCAACGGGAACTGTCGGCAACTACAACAGTACGTACTTCTATCCGGGACCGGATCAGATTGCTGGGAACACCGGCGACAACACGGTGGGTGTGCAGACCGACGCGCTGACCGCGACCACCGACGGCCAGCACATCTTGGGCGCATCGGCGACAGGCGGCGTTCTTTCCCTTGCCGATATCAATATTGCTTCACTCACCGGCATTGATGCCACCAGCCCCGCGTTGAGTTGCACACTGTTAGACACCACCGCAAATGGTTCGCTAAACATTGGAGACACACTCTCGCCGCTGGTGTTGACCAACCAGTTCAACATAACGCAGCTATCGCTGGGAAGCATCTACGCCACGGCCGTCAACCGGATCATTGCATCACCGGCCTCCAATCTAGCATTCATCACCTATACGCCCGTGCAGTCCAATACCAGCGCCCTGCTTTCGTATTATGAGCCAAACACTGCTGATCCCTCGCAACCGGGAACGGTGGGCTACGTTCCGTTGACCACACAAACGGGTGGCACGCCGCCCAGCGCGCCTTTGGCCGGAATCTTTACTCCGGACAGCAAGTTCTTCTTTGTCTCTACCGCGGGCGACAACATGATTCATACCATCACCATTCCGGCAACGATCAACTCAACCACACCGCCCACCGACACGCAGCAGATTAGCCCCAATCTGCCAGCTTGCACGCCTGTCTCTGCCGGTGGCACCGATCTCGGTTGCACATTTTACGGCACTGGCTCCGTTGTTCCAGCTACATCCGTCGCCGTAAAGCCGCGCTCGACCACCTAGCGGCTGGCAACAAACAATCAAAAGGGCCGGCCATGCGCCGGTTCTTTTGATTGTGGGGCGGCAAAGGAGTTTCGCGAGAAAAAGCTCCGTGCCATTGCTGCGCCGGGCAAGCGCTGCGGAGACGACGGATCTGGGCTTGTTCAATGCCACGCGCCCCGAGTCTTGATTTTTCAGATACGCAGGACCATCAACCCAATTCACCTTCTCCCGGTGATCCTCAATGGATCGAAGAGCTGATTCCCTGCCCTCGCACGGTAGAATGGAATGATGATCAAAGGGATTTCCTTTCTTCGTCCCACGGGCAATGCGGCTGCTTACCAGCGGCTGGCCAGCTTCTTTTCCGCGCTGGGATTCGCATCAGGCAAAGGCTGGACAGAAGAACAAAGCCGCGGAGCAGCCTTCCTGGCGCCGCTGGGCAATCTGGAATTCGTCGATGGTCTGTTACCTCCTACCGCCGATATTCTGGTCGAGGTGACCGCATTGGATGCCGTCTATCAGACCGCTGAAAGCTGGCTGCGGAATGAGGGTGGCGCTCAGGCCGTCGCGCGCCTCTCCACCATCTCGGAGACGCATTGGAAGTCGCGCCTCTTCACCGTCGAGCCGGAGCCGGGTTATTCTTTTTCATTTTGGGCGTGGACCGATCCGGTCAAAGGCAAGCCGGTGGCCGTAAAGGGCGATCTCTCCGCCGCCGGTATGCACTTTGGCGTCGTCGCCGCCCGCTGGAATGCGGTGATCACTGAGCGATTGCTGGAGGGTGCGTTGGATGCTCTGCTGCGCTCGGGCGCGCGGCAGGCCGACATTCAAGTTGTCCGCGTTCCCGGCGCCTGGGAGATACCCTCCGCCGCCCGCGCGCTGGCTGAGACAGGCAAGCTCGACGCCGTCATCACGCTGGGCTGCTTGTTGCGCGGGGAGACCGCTCACTACGAGGCCATTTACAACGAAGTGGCGCGCGGCATCGGCCAGTCGCAGCAGGAAACCGGAATCCCCCACAGCTTCGGCGTGCTCACCTGCGAGACCCTGGAGCAAGCCTTGAACCGCGCCGGCATCAAGGCTGGCAACAAGGGCTTTGAAGCGGCACTGGCCGCCATCGAGATGGTCAGTGTCAACCGTAAGATCAAGATCGGGGGCGCTGCTTGACCGCCGGACAGCATCGCGGTTCTGGACGCCGCAAATCGCGTGAGCTTGCCATGCAGATGCTCTATCAGGCAGACATCGGCAAGCAGTCGCCGGATCAGGTTCGCGCCAACTTCTGGAAGGCCGCCGACGAGGTCGAGCCGGAGATAAGCGGCTTCGCCGAAGATCTCTTCCGAGTGGCCATTGCTCATCTGGAGGAGATTGACGAACTGCTCGCGGCTAACTCCAAGCACTGGCGCATTGAACGTATGCCCGCCGTGGACCGCAATCTGCTGCGCATGGCCGTTGGTGAAATGATCGGCTTCAAAGGCACACCCTTCCCCATCGTCATCAATGAAGCCCTGGAGATCGGCCGCCGCTACTCCGCTCCCGAGTCCATCAACTTCCTCAACGGAATGCTGGATTCGATTGCCCGCGGGCTGATTGCAAAGTAAAACAAAGCCGACACCCAAACCGGCGACAACATTTCCAGCTTCACTTTTTCTCATTCACCTGCAATTTTTTTTACCCTTGAACGGTCTGCCGCTTCGCCGTGAAGACCCACTCATTACCCAGACAAAAGTTCACCAGCGAGCAACAGAGAATCGCGATGCCGTTGGCCGCAAGCAACGGCATGTGCGCGCCCGCCACCAGAACGCGCATCAGCGCCAGATTGCCGGCGAACGAAACCAGCCCGTTGGAGAGATGGAAGCGCAACAGTTGGCTGAACAGAGCGGAGTTATCTTGGCGATCGCGCCAAGTGTAATGTAAATGCCAGACGAAGTTATGCAGCAAGGTAACTTCCAGCGCAGCCGCCGAGGCGTAGAGATAATGCACTCCAGCCCAGCGGTTGAAAAGCGCCAGCGATCCTAACTGCACCGCCATGCCGACCGCTCCAACCAGATTGAACTTGCACCAGCGAACCCAAGGATTCATGGCAGCGGCTCCTGGCGGTAGAGTTGCGCGGTGTGGCGCAGAGTTATGCCGACGGCCATGGCAAACATTGTCACTGCGCCGATTCCTCCGCCCAGGTCAAAGAGCAGCATCTTGTGGCCGAAGATCGTCACGAATGAGCGATGGAGCAGCGCCAGGTTGCCGATGATGAGAAAGATGCGTATCTCCGTGGGACCGAAGATGCCTTGTGAAAGCTGAAAGCGAGATAAAGTATAAGTGGCCAGATAACTCTCGCTGGCCAGCAAAAGAAAAGCAATGAGCATGGCAATTGCTGTCTGTCGATGGAGCAGGCCAGAGCACCCCAGCCCGCACATCAGCGCGGTTGCGCCGAAGAGGTCCACCATGTGATCGACATAAAAGCCATAGCGTGGGCGCTCATGACGGCGCACGCGAGCCAATGTGCCATCTAGACTGTCTCCCAGCCAGTTCAGTGCAATGCACGCAATCACCGCAAGCAGCGCAAAGCGGCTGTAGCGCGCGAGCGCATAAAAGATGCCCGCGCCAATCTGTGCGAAAAGTCCAAGCAGAGTTAGCTGATCCGAGGTCAGCCACAGCGGCGCGCGCTCGGCCATCCATTGCAGGGCGCGCTTTTCCAACGAGGCAGTTAGTGACTGATTGATGCGAATCGCGTGTTGAAATGTATCTCTATTTGTGGATGAAACGGCTGAATTATTCATTGAATTCTCCTTGTCTTTTGCAGTGATAAGAGTTCAGAAAAGTTATTTTGAGCGTGGAAATCTCGCATATGTGCCGAAGCCCATATCAATTTAGCGTTCGACTAACTCAGGGGGTTCTTATGCCACTATCAACTCATCGTCGCAGAGCAGTACATGTTGATCGCAAAGTAAACTCCACCGAATCACGAGGCACGCTCTCCACAAACGGCGCAACCGCCCAGCCCAGCCCGCGCGGAATGGAGCGCGTCAGCGTGATCGACTCGATCTGCATATAGACTCCGCCGTCCCGCTCCTCATAACTCCAGTAAGCATTCTGCCGCCAAAGAAAGCCATGTTCCTCGCTTGCGCCGAACTCTCGCTCCTTGCGCGTGCCGGGGGAGTCAATCTCGGTGATGCGTGTGCTGCGCGAGATTGAGTAGCCGTGGAGGGCATCCAGCCGCGCAAAGTTAACCTCATAACTCGTATCCATGACCACAGTGATGATGTGTTGCTGGCGCACGCGCATCACAGCCTGCATGCGGTCGCCCTGGTGTGCGATCACTTTGGCCGAGAGCACCTGCGGCGCATAGATGCGCGGATAGCTGTCAAAGTTTTTCATCAGCCGCTCGAACTCCGACACTGTGGCGCCGGGTACAAACGCCGTGCCGCGCCAGTGATGCAGCATCGCTCCGGGCAGTTCCGTGCCAGCCGGCTTCAGGTTTTCAACAATCAACTCGCCCCGGCGCAGCCGCGCTTCACTTTGCGCATCGGAAGGAACCAAAAAGCCCTTCGGCGCGCTGTGCCGTTGCGCGAGCCGCGACTCCAGCGCGCCGGCATAGTTATTGAATGCCGTTACCGCCCCAGCCGGTGGGTCGGCTTTAACCAACTGAGCGGCTGAAAAGATCAGCAGCCCGCAGAGAGCGGCGGCGCATCGGACAAAATCGGCGATCAAGCGTTGCATCATGAATAGAACGTTACACGGGCAGGCCTGCGGGGCAATGCACGGAATCTCCTTTCCAGATGATTGTTTCTCACCGCGCAACTGATTGCAGCCACTTGAGTTATAAAAAGTTGTACATTGCCCAAAAGCTGGGAAATCGCGCCCTTCATCCATTACACTGGCAGAAGTCATGTCAGATGTACCATCAGAACGGCGCTATCGCTTCGGAGTATTTGAGGCGGACGCGGCTGCGGGAGAGCTTCGCCGCCAAGGCCTGCGGGTCAAGCTGAATACCCAGCCCTTCCAGATGCTGCTGATGCTGCTGGAGCGGCCCGGCGTGGTGCTTACTCGCGAGGAGATCAGCCGAGCGCTATGGCCTGACGGCACCTTTGTCGACTACGATCACGGCGTGAACTCGGCGGTCAATAGAATCCGAAAGGCGTTAGGCGACAAGGCCGGCCATCCGCGATTTGTTGAGACGCTGGCTCGGCGTGGCTATCGCTTCATCGCTCCGGTCGAGCAGATTGGCCAGCCAGCCGATTCGCCCCCGCCCGCCGAAGCCATCGCTGAGCCTGACCCGCCGCGCCGACACATTCTGGCCTCGCCGGAGGAACTTCCGCAGGCCTCTTATCCCGTCGTGCGCACGCTCTTCGTCGTATTGCAATTCATGTATTTGGGCTTCTATATTGGCGCACTGGCCAATCTGGCAGAGATCGACGGCCTGCTCATGCCGCTGCCCCGCTCGCCTCAGGTGATGCTGGCACTGATCGCAACCGCCACGCTGCTGATCCCCGTCCGCGCGTTTGTGCTTTCTGCCACTCTCTTCCATGCGCCCCGCTTCCACGGGAAATTTCTGAGAATCTGGCCTTATCTGCTCCCGCTGGATGAGCTATGGGCGCTTGCACCCTTTCTGCTGCTGCATCACATCAACTTTGGCCTTGCCTTGGCCTGCATGACGCTGCTGGTCTACTCGCCCTTTGCGCAGCGATCGCTGGTGCTGATGGGAGCAGCCGGTGCTGAGTGATCGCTCGTATTGTGGGTGAGGCGGCAGTGCGGCGAAAGGAGTTCAGAACAGCAACACAGCCAGCCGGTAAGCTGTAAAAGCTCCTGCCTGTTCCTTAGTCGGGCAACTGCCCACCTCCGCCTGACGGTACTTTCCTGTGGCTATGCGATCCTTGAGCGCCTGCGGTAATTGATTCAGCTCCGCGCTCTGCCAGCGCATTACAAAGCGCGGCTGCGGGCCTGAGTTTGCGCGCGGCATCCCATCGTCCATCGCGCATGCCGCGCGGGCCAACGCCGTATCGCCCTGCACTGCGACGCCATCAGACTGCACCAGTTGCGCAACCATTGCCTCCACCTGCTTCGGTGAGAACTGCTCGACTACGCGCTCATAATCGGCCACGGCATACAGTCCCATGGGTCCAGCCACTACAGCAATTCCCACGCGATCCACTGCTGGATTCAGCAAGTTCTCGCGGTGATGGGGCGAGTGCATCCACGCATCGTGAATCGCCGCCGGATTCTGCGCGACGGCCACATTTTCCTCGATCAGGCTGAAATGCGCTCCAGCCGACTGCGCGCGAGCGCTCAACTCCGCTTCGCCGGGAAACTGATGCGAAAGCTGCCCCTCCGCCGCCATGCGCAAACAATGCCGCCGTGCCGCCTCAGCCAGCGCCGCATCCCACTTCAGTGCTCCGGCCCCGTCCGCCGCCCGTGACTGGTTCGCCAGTTGGACAAGCTGCCATGCTTCGGACTGAATCGGCGCGCTCTGCCTTGGCTGCGTCCTGGCAAAAGGCGCAGCCAGCACGAAAGCCAATAACCAACTCCATCGCAAATTCCGCATGATTGATTATGGAATTGGCCACCGGGCATTGCAAATGCATCTGCATTCTTCCCAATCAGCTCAAACGAACTGTCCGTCCTGTGCGACCGGAACCAAGCGATCGGAGTCGAAGGACCCGCATTTGCGTTAGTCTTCGTATTTCAAAAATTGTACGGATGGGAGGCAGTTACGCCCGTCGCGGTATTCTTACAGTGCCGATGCAAATAATTTCCATGCTCCGCAACCGCCTCCGCCGCCAGCCGCTGGCCGTGGCGGGCGTATTGTTGCTGGCGGCTTTTATCTTCGGCGGGCTGGCCGCGCCGTGGCTTGCGCCCGCCAATCCCGCGGCCATTGACCTGCTCCATCGCCTCGAAGGCCCCTCGGCCGCGCACTGGGCCGGAACCGACGAGCTAGGCCGCGACACGCTCTCCCGCCTGCTCTTTGGCGCGCGTCTTTCGCTGGCCGTCTCGGTCACGGTCGTCTCCATCTCCCTCGCACTGGGCATCGGCATCGGCGGCCTGGCCGGCTACCTCGGCGGCTGGATCGACACCGCGCTGACCACCTTCGCCATGAACACCTTTCTGGCGCTGCCGGGGATTCTGCTGGCCATCGCCTTTGCCGCCTTCCTCGGCCCCGGCTTCACGAACCTGGTGCTGGCGCTGGCCGTCGGCGGCTGGGCCGGCTATGCGCGCCTGGTCCGCGCGCAGGTGATGTCCGTCCGCGACCGCGAGTACGTCGATGCGGCCCGCGCACTGGGCGCCAGCGGAATGCGTATCTTCTTCCGCCATATCCTGCCCAACATCGTCCAGCCGATTCTGGTCCAGGCGGCCATCGGCATGGCCGGAGTGATTCTGGCCGAGGCCACGCTCTCCTTTCTCGGCCTGGGCATTCCCGCCCCCGCGCCCAGTTGGGGAGCGATGCTGAACGACGCTCGCGCGCATCTCTTCGACTCTCCGCACATGGTCCTCTTCCCTGCGGCTGGCCGTGGCCGGCGCAGTCCTCGGCTTCAACTTTATCGGCGACGCGCTGCGCGACCAGCTCGACCCGCGCACCCGGCTGGAGATGGGGCTATGAATTCATTGATACCTTCTGAGTTTGAGAAATTACACTCAAGGAATCAATTAATTCACATAATTCACCAAGGTGACGTCATATGTTGAAGCTCTATCGAACGGTTGAATGATATAACTGAGTACTGGGAAGCGTGGGACGATATCAGTGACCAAGTGATCTTTCATTGGGGAAAGCTTGGGAGATAAGGGTGAAACTAGCAAACTCCCACTCATGAAAGCTCGGTAGAGAAGCTCTCCTAATTGCACGAAAGAGAAGAGGCCGATTCGCAGAAGGATTCATGCCGGTAAAGATTGAGAATATGGCTCAAGTCGTGATTCAATACAGGATCGATGGAATGGGTTCGGTAAGGGATCTCGACAAAGAAAAAGTGATCGAAGAATTGATGAATGAGTGCCTCGCCTGGACTGGACTTGGGAATTGCGACGGCCACGATATTGGGGGTGGCACACTGAATATATTCTGTGATGTCGTAGACGGGCCAGCCTCAGAGCAAATCATTGTTGATTGCCTTAAGGAAAACGGTCAGCTTGAAGGAGCCGTTATCGCTCGTCGTGAAAGAGTCGGGGATGAAAGTTATTTAGTGTTTTGGCCCAAGGATTTCGCCGGCGAATTTGATCTCATGTACAGGTAAACATGAAGATTGGCGTAGTCAGCGATACACACGGCCTCTTCCGCCCGGAAGTAGCAAGAGCGCTGCATGGCGTTGAGCGCATCCTGCATCTGGGCGACGTGGGCAAGGCTTCTGTACTGGATGAGTTGGGCAAGATCGCTCCGGTTACGACAGTTCGCGGCAACAATGACCGCATGGAACCCTTCAGCCAACTGCCGGAGACAGATGTGGTGATAATCGCCGACCGCTACGTCTATATGCTGCACGACCTGCGGACTCTGCATCTGGACCCCGCCGCCGGGAGTTTTGCCGCAGTGCTCTTCGGCCACACCCACGTTCCCAACTTCTACCGCCGCAAAGGCGTGCTCTACTTCAACCCCGGCTCCTGCGGTCCCCGGCGTTTCCGGCTGCCGGTCACGGTGGGGCTGCTGAAGGTAGATGAGGAGGGCGAATTCAAGGCCAAAATAATTCCACTCAAGCTGTAACGATTCTTGCCCCCGCCGCACTATCAGGTGTTGCCGGAATCCGCTTCGTCCTCCCCTAGTTTGGACAGCGAAGCCGGCTTCAGCAGCGCAATCATAGATTATTCGCCATCCCGGATTGGTCCTTACATCTATTTCGACTGATCCGGGATGGCTTAAAACTTCCTCTTCTTCGGGGAATGGTGCGCGATTTCTGTTTACGAAAAGGAATTTTCTCGCGGCCTGCCGACTGGCAAAACTGCCCTGCTGAACCACTCAAGAAGTGAAACGGCTCCTCAGCCGAAGTCGTGCACCTTTTGCCACAGCTCCTGCCATGGAATGCGCGGAGGTCCGCAGACGAAGATCTCCGGATGCATCTCACTCTCTTCATTTTTTACGACGGAGGGGTTGCCGTTCTGCCCTGCCAGACGGCAGTTCGTAAAAATCTCGTCCGCTCGTTCGCGGCTGCTGCCCAGCAAGATGATTGTGCTGGGCGGCGGAGTGGGATAGCCGCGATACCAGAACGAATTGACCGTGCTGATCGGTGGTGGCAGATGGTAGGCGGCCCCAAGCATTTCGATGGCCCCGGCCTCGCCGTAGTTGCCGACAACGATGCCGAGGTGCGCACGCTGATCGGGCGGCAAGGAATCGCGGATTCCAGCGACGGTGCGGATCAGCTCCGTCCAGCCAATCTCCTCGCGCAGGGCGTCGTTCTTTTCCAGTGCATAACGCAGCAGCGGACCGGAGCCGGCCAGTGGCACAATGGCAGCACCAACTGCGAATCCGGCCATCACGATTCCCTGGAAGAAAAAAATCTCCACAATCCGGTGCCATAGCTTGGAAAGCCGGTCAACCCAGCGTTCGCCTGCGGCCGCACCCATGGCAATCAGCATCGGATAAGCGGGCGCAAGGTAGTAGAAGCTCCCTTGAACGGAGAGAAAATAGGCTGCGGGGATCAGGTACATCCAGGCCAGTGGACGATAGCGCGGGCTGCGCAAGAAGCAGATCAAGCCGCCAACCCACAGCGGCGCGGCATAAATATTCGCGCACATGAAGAACTGCTTGAAGAGGAAGGTCAGCCGGTCGCCGCGCCCCCAGCGCACATCGCGAATGTGAATCGAGTGGAGAAAGTGATATGAAACGAAATCGTGGTGGATCTGCCAGAGAAGATTGGGCAGGAATATCAGTAGTGCGATCACCACGCCGCCGGCAAACCAGCGATTCCAGAGCAGCCGGCGCGCCCGGTTGAAGAGCAGTCCGCAGAGCAGCGCGAAGGTCAGAAAGAGGATGGTGTACTTGGTCTCCAGGCCCATGCCGATGGCCGCGCCGATCCCCAGCCACCCGCGCGGATTCTCCGTGCGCAACAGGCGAATCGTGAACAGCGCGACCAGCGCCCACCACAAATAATCGAAGGTGCCATACTGGAACTCGGTGCCGTTGAAGAGCGCTATCGGCGCCAGCGCCGTGCAGAGCGCCGCCGTACACTGCGCCAGACGCTTGCCGCCCAGTTCGCGGGCCATCAGGCCGGTGAGCACGATGACCGCAGCCTGCGAAAGCACCGAGAAGAGGCGCAGACCGACCATCGAGAGGCCGAAGAGCTCCATGCTGATGCGCTCGACAAAGGGCGTGAAGGGCGGAAAGGCGACCGTGCCCCAGTCGAGGTGCTTGGCTTCGCTGAGAAACTGAAGCTCGTCGCGATGAAAGCCGTAGCGCCCATTGGTGGCCATGTGGATGAGTGCGATCGCAGCGGCGATGCCGAGCAGAATCGCCCATTCAGATTTGGGGCGGAGATCCACCCTTTCGATAACTGGCGGGCTGGTTGCTTCAGCCATTGGCACACGCCTCCATCAGCGTTTACGCACCGGCCCGCGTTTCGGTTCCGGCGTGAGCGTTTCTATTTTTGGATACGCTCCCAGGGGAAGCGACCCGCACCGACTGCATACCCGCGGCGGTGGCGGCGTTAATGCCCAGGTCGGTGTCTTCAAAGACCAGGCAATCGGCAGGCGCGATGCCCAGGCGCTCCGCAGCCAGTAGAAAACCATCCGGCGCGGGCTTGCTGTGGACGTAATCCTCTGAGCTGACGATGGTCTCAAAGCGGTCGAGCAGGTGTACTGCGCTCAGCCCGTTGACCACCGAGTTGCGACGCCCGCCGGAGACCACTGCAAAAGGGATGTGCCCGTACTCGGCCTCGATCAGCTCGGCCACCTCCGGAATCACTTTGAGTTGTGGAAGCAGGGCGAAGTACAACTCTTCCTTGTGGTCGGCGAGAGCATCGACCGGCATATGAAGGCCATGCATTTCATTCAGCGTGGCGACGATCTCGCGCGTGGGCTTGCCGCCCCAGGAGTAAAAAAGATCTTCGGGGAAGGGGCAATCCCATTCCGCAAAGGCGGTCTTCCAGGCGATGTAATGCAGGGGCATGGAATCGACGATGGTACCGTCGCAGTCGAAGAGATAGGCGCGGAAGTTGCCGGCGGGCAGGTCAAGTTTCATGCGGAAAGATAACTCCTTGGCGGGTTGATTATGATCTTCATTCATTCAAATTCATTAAATGTCATACTGGCGCAGTCGAAGGAGATGCGTTTGGATTTCGATTGATGGAATTCAAACCAGATCTAATAACATGGTATCGTCCGGGGCACTGTTTCCCAAGCAGCCACCATCTTCCGGAAAAGACGAACGAAGGTACTGGGACGTCATTTCCGTTCTATAGTGCATTGATCCAAAAAGAAATATGCGCAATCGCGCTGCAACTTCGTATACTGATGGAGCATCTTACGCAGAGGGGTCACTGCGAAAATAGTCTTGAAATGTGAGCTACGCCGTCGGCTTGATGAAAGCAGTGGGCTGTTTTGATTTGCAGCAGGCAGAGAAATTTGATAGGCTCAGGCCATCTTCAAGCTGAGCGGAGGGGAGTTATCATCATGGCAGAAGAAAGTAAAATCAACGGTCTGGCGTGGTTTGTGGCTGGATTGGGTGTAGGCGCGCTGGTAGGGATTCTTTACGCCCCGAAAGCAGGGCGCGAAACACGGGAAGACCTTGCCAATGGCGCGCGGGAGGGAACCGAGTTCCTGCGCAACCGCACCCGGCAAGCCGCCGAGCAGGTCAGCGAACTGGTGGAAAAGAGCAAAGAGCAAGTGGCCGAGTACGTTGATCGCGGACGCGAAGTTGTTGATCGCGGACGGGCGCAGTGGGAAGAATTTGTTGAGCGCGGCAAGAGTCTGGTCTCAGAGCAGGCCACTCGGGTCAATGCGGCGGTTGACGCCGGACGGGCCTTCAAAGTGCCGGCGGTCCCCGTCGATCCCACCGAGTAGTCGGTGTTTTTCATGGGCCGGCGGTGGAGTTTGCGCCGGCCCATGGGGCTTCGATCATCCGCGCAGAGACTGCGTTACAGCGGCGGCTGGCGCTCATGCGTGCATTCTACAGTGAGCGCTCTGGATCGGGGCTTGTGGAGCGCGGAAAATCCAAAAAACAAACCCGCCGACAGTTTGCGCGAGGTCAATTGTATGCATATTCCAAAGCTGGACCAAGAAACTATTCTGCTTGCCTTTGCTTGTATTACCGCGCTGGCGCTGTTGCTACAGACATTTCTCCTCTTGATTGTGGCAGTTGCCGTGCGCAAGGCCTCGATTGCCGTGCGCGCGGAGGCAGAGAACCTGCGGACTTCGGTGATGCCGGTCCTCTATGATGCGCGGGATACGCTGGCCAATTCGCAGATTGTGATCTCCAGTGCCCAGGAGTTTGTGTCGAATGCGCAGAGTGTTTTGGCACGCATGGCTCCCAAGATCGAGTCGGCCACTGGCGATCTGGCGGAGATTGCCCAAGGACTACGCGTACAGACCGCGGAGGTTCAATTGGCGGCGCTCGATATTTTAGACCGGGTGCGCAAACAGAGCATTCGCTTGGATGAGATGAGCACGCATCTTCTGGATACGCTGGACCGCGCCGGTGGCTTTGTAGCCAACGCTGTCAGCAAGCCCGTGCGGCAGATCTCCGGAGTGCTGGGTACGGTCAAGGCGGTGATTGAATCACTGCGCGGCTAGCTTCGTTTCGCTCGAGTTACCTTTACAAAACAATCCTTGCCTCATCCTTGACGAAATCGACAAAAGGATGGCAGGCCACGAACCCCGCCGGAGTTCCTGCATGGTCTTCTAGGGCGAAACCAGAATTTCTATACCCTTTTGGAATCTAGGAAGGATTGCCGTTCCCTGATGGTCGCGTCAATTTGAGTGTGTCAGATTCGGTGGACACCTATTCTGGTTCCGCTATAAACCATCGTTAGAACGAAATTTGTAGATAGCGCACGGTCTGCCCTGCTCATTCACAGGTCAAAATAATTCTTGACAGTCTGCGCTCTATAATGTAGAGTTCTCTGTATAAATGATTTCCGGTGGGGGAAGAAGAGATCAAGCCTGGAAGGCAATGGTTGAAAACCCGCATCCAGAAGAGATGTCAATCAGGTCAAAGTGTGGTGGCCGGAAACAAACCGTGAGTGAGTTGAAGAGAGCGGTGATTGCCAATTTCGCGGATATCCGGGATTCATCACTCAGGCGCTAATGCTTTCAACCCTGCTCTGCGATTGGGTCAACCGTCCGGCACGTAGTGGCTTGGCTGGCTGTTGAGGAACGCATTCGATTATGGTTGCTCCCTCGATGATCGGTCTGCCGATGTACGGCTGTAAGGAATGACCGCGCTCAAGCCCGGAACAGATTTAATGCGAATCATTTATCAAGGAGAATCGCCATGACAATGAATCTCGAAGAGGAATTGAAAGACAGGCTCACTCTGATAGAAGCCATGATCGGCGAAGGCCGGCGCACCACCATGAGCTGGGGATGGACCTTTGTCTTCTGGGGCGTGGCCTACTATATCGCCATCGCCTGGACTGCATACAACCAATGGCCCTGGGCCTGGCTCGTGACCATGTTGAGCGCCTGGATTCCGTGCTGGCTCATCATCCGGCAAAAAAAGAAAAGCACACCGCAGCGCAGGCCGGAAACAACGATAGGCCGCGCCATCTATTCCATCTGGAGCGCCATGGGAGTATCGATGTGCGTACTGTTGCCGGCTCTGGGGTTCAGCGGCAGATTCAACCAGCATATCTTTGTGGCGATTGTCGCCGCCATGCTCGGTGTATCGAACGGCGCGTCCGGGATGATCCTTCGTTGGAAGGCACAGATCGCCTCCGCAATCGTTTGGTGGGTGGCAACGATTGCGGCGTGCTTCGGCTCTGCCAACCAATGCACTGTTGTTTTTGTCATTGCCATCTTCTTCTGCCAGATCGTCTTCGGCGTCTACGTTATGATTTTGGAATCGCGCGAGCGCCGGCTGGAGGCTGCACATGCCTGAGTTGCCGGAGCTGAATCCCGTCATCCACGGGAAGCTGCGCCTGGCCCTGCTCTCGCTGCTGATTGGCGTAGAAGAGGCGGAGTTTACCTGGCTGCGCGCAAAGACCGGATCAACCGACGGCAACCTCGGCGCGCAGTTGCTGAAGTTGGAAGAAGCTGGCTACGTCGCCGTAGAAAAGAAGTTCGTCCAGCGCAAGCCGCAAAGCCTCTATCGCGTAACCGAAGCCGGCCGCGCCGCGCTCACAGAGTACGTGCAGGCGCTCAAGCAACTGCTCGGCGGAGCCATCGGCAACTAAAACATAACTTCCCCAACACAAACAAAAAAAACAGGAGGTCACACATGCAGAAAAATCTCACCGCCAATCAAATCAGCGGGCGAGCCACCGGCGCGCTCTTCTTCGCAGGCTTCGGCGCGCTTTGGATAGCTCTGGCGCTTTATGCCTTGGAACGGCTCAACACGGCCACAGTCGCCGGAGTATTGTTGGGTTTGGCAATTCTCATCATGGCTGCGCTGTCTTTGCTGCGCGCTGCCAAGCGCTGGCCACGCCAGCCCAACGATCCCGCCATAGGCAGGGCCTTTGCGTGGATCAACGCGGCGGAGTGGATCGCCGTGGCGATTGTGGCTGTTACGCTGGCCAAGCTACACCAGGATGTCTACGTTATGTGCGCCATCACGGCCATCGTCGGGCTGCATCTATTTCCCTTGGCGCGGCTCTTCCGCTATAAGCTCCATTACTTGTCAGGATCGGTGCTAGTGGTTTGGGCGCTGGCCAGTGCGCTCATTATACCCGCCGGAGAACTTCAGGGCGTCTCGGCGCTTGGAACAGGAATGATTCTCTGGCTCAGCGCGGCCGCGACTCTCGCGCTGGCGATTCCAGCGGCGCGGCAATCCGCGGACTCGCAGGCTTGCTGACTGCGTCGATCGCAGCGATGTGATCAAGTGAACGAACTGCCAATCCGCGTTGAATATCAATTGTGAGGGTTGAGGGAACCTAACACCTCGCCCTCGCGTAAAGATGACAGTAATCACGCGAGGAAGAATCTTTATTTGAAAGTACTTCTCAAGGTTGGCTTAACGATGCTGCTGTTAGGGCTATTGATCCTGACAGCAGCGCGACTGATTCCTGTCCATGTCTACGACGGATTCGAGTCTTCCGGCTTGAGCTGGAGCCATTGGTCCTCGCAACGCATGGTCTCCGGCGCTGCCACAATACAAGATCAAATTGTCCGCTCCGGGCAGCGCGCTTTGGCCATCACAGTGCACTCCGGAGACCGCTACGAGGCGGCCAGTGACGACGGAGTTGCCTCGGAGCGAGATGAACTTCTGGAGTCTTGGTGGCTTTATTCGCGCATCGGCCAAAGTTACGTTTACTCCTTCAGCCTCTATCTTCCGCGCGAGCTTCCGCAAGACGCGCCGCGCCTGGTGATTGCGCAATGGAAGCAGCTCTGCATCGCCTCTTCCTGCCGACCCGACAATCCCATTCTCGCCCTTCGTTACACCGGCGGGCACTTGTCGATCACCCGCCACGATGAACACGGCAACGCAGTTCTTTACCAAAGCGAAGAGGATCTGCGCGGGCGCTGGCTCGACTTCCGCTTTGTCACTCGCTTCGATGCGGGCAGTCAGGGCAGTATCGACGGCACACTCGACGGGAAAGAGATCGTCCATTATCGCGGGCCGACGGTCTATCAGCCTGCGCGCGGCTATCCCAAACGGGGACGAGTCTATTTCAAATTTGGGCTGTACCGGGATGCGCTCCAGCAGCCGCCATGGACCATGTATTTGGACGAGTACCACAAAGATCAGTGCACAGCCTCCGGCTGCGAATGAGTCTGGACTCAAGCCTTCGGATAAAAGCTCTTCCGCACCCGCTCCATAATTCCCAGGTAATATGCGAGATTATGGATCGTATTCAGCGTTGCGGAAAGCGCCTCGCCGCAGTGCATCAGGTGGCGCAGATAGGCGCGCGAGTAGCGCCGGCAAACCGGGCAATTGCACGCCGGATCGGGCGGGCCTTGATCCTCGGCAAAGCGCGCGCCCTTGATATTCAGCCGCCCCTCGCTGGTGAAGAGCAGCCCATGGCGCGCCGCGCGGGTGGGCAGCACGCAGTCCATCATATCCACGCCCATGTGGGCGTACTCCTCGATCTCGTCCGGATAGCCGACTCCCATCAGATAGCGGGGCTTATCGGCGGGCAGCAGCGGCAGCACTTCGGCAATCATCTCCAGAGTTTTCCCGCGCGGCTCGCCTACGCTCAAGCCTCCGATGGCGTAGCCGTCGAAGTCCATCTCCACCAGACGCTCCGCGCTCTCACGGCGCAAATCCAAGTACGTACCGCCTTGAACGATTCCGAAGAGGCTTTGTCGGCGCGGTTCATTCCACGGTCTCAAAGAAGAGACCGGAGGCGCCCAGTTTTCGTTGAACCATGGGACCTCGTGAGAATGCGCGTTGAAGTGATCCAGCGACCGCCGCGCCCAGGCCATCGTCAGCCGGAGGCTCTCTTGCGCCCTATCGCGTTCAGCAGGATATTCCGTACACTCGTCAAAGGCCATCACAATGTCAGCGCCCAGCGCGATCTGCACATCGATGGAATGTTCGGGCGTAAAGAAGTGCGAACTCCCGTCCAGATGCGAGCGGAATCGGACGCCCTCATCCGTCACCCTGCGCAGCGCGCTCAAGCTGAAGACCTGAAAGCCGCCCGAATCGGTCAGCATCGCTCGCGGCCAACTGATGAATTTGTGCAGCCCGCCCATCCGCCGGATCGCCTCATGGCCCGGCCGCAGATAGAGGTGATAGGTGTTGCCCAGAATGATCTCAGCGCCCAGCTCTTCCAGCACATCCTGCGAGACAGCCTTCACCGTCCCCGCTGTTCCCACCGGCATAAAGACCGGCGTCTCCACCGTCCGGTGCGGCAGGTGCATTTGTCCCCGGCGCCCGCCACCCGCGCTTGTCGCCAGCACATCGAATGTAAGACCCATCCGACAATTTTACCGGGACGAGCATAGGCGGAGTACAAGCTATTGCTTGAATTCTCACCACTTGACCGCCCCAGCCGCTCCTATGTTTTGGATGCAAATCCGGTTTTTTAGAGGATTTGGTCGAGGTCGCGCGGTTAAATCTTCAAAAGATAAGTTACTTTCAAAATGGCTTGAAGTAAGAAGTTATGCGATGCCTTCGGCTTCCGAATAGTCATCACAGATCAGCGATCAGAAAAAGACTGGCGCACAAGCGACGGCTGGCCCCGCCGCGGGCGGCTAGGCGTTCAACTGCTCTTGCAGCTTGTTCAGAGTGCGGTGAAGATCCTTGTCGGCGCGGCGCAGCTCGTCGATCTTGGAGATCGAATGCATCACCGTTGTGTGGTGCTTGTTGCCGAACTGGCGGCCAATCTCCGGTAGGCTGGCTTCGGTCATCTGCTTGGCCAGGTACATGGCGATCTGGCGCGGCACGACAACATTGCGCGAATTGTTCTTCTGCTTCAGGTCCACAACTCTCATGCCGAAGTTCTCGCTCACAGCACGCTGAATCGACTCGATGGTGATCTTGCGTACTTGCAGGTCAATGAACTGCTTGAGGCACTGCTGCGTTGTGGCCAGCGTAATCTCCATGCGGTTCATCTGGCACCAAGCGATCAGCCGTGTCATGGCGCCTTCCAGCTCGCGTACGTTGGTGCGCACATTCGAGGCCACAAACATCGCCACGTCGATGGGAAGATGCACCTGCTCGTTCTCGGCCTTCTTTTGCAGGATGGCGACCTTGGTCTCAAGATCGGGCGGCTGAATGTCGGCGATCAAACCCCACTCGAAGCGCGAGCGCAGGCGATCCTCGATCTCAGCCAGTTCCTTGGGAGGACGGTCGCTGGCAATCACGATCTGCTTCATGCTCTCGTGCAGCGCGTTGAAGGTGTGGAAAAACTCCTCCTGGGTGCGCTCCTTCTGGGCGATGAACTGAATGTCGTCCACCAGCAGCACGTCCACCGTGCGGAAGCGGTCGCGGAAGCTGGTCATGCGGTCGTTGCGCAGCGAGGTGATCATCTCGTTGGTAAACTTTTCCGCCGAGACGTAGCAGATACTCGAAGAGGGCTGGCGGCGCTTCACCTCATGGCCGATGGCGTGCATCAGAGTGCGTCTTGCCCATACCCACGCCACCATAGAGGAAGAGCGGGTTATAGGCCTTGGAGGGCCGCTCGGCGACGGCCAGCGAGGCGGCGCGGGCGAACTGGTTGCCGTTGCCGATGACAAAGGCCTCGAAGGTATAGCGCGGGTTGAGCTGCGCGGCGGTGGACCAGTCGAAGCGTGCCTGTTCCGGAGTGCGGTTAGGCGTCTGTGGCGGCGCGGTGGGCGCGTGAGCCGGCACAGGCGCAAAGCCGCCGTCCTTGCGCACCGGCGGAACTGAGGGGTCTTCCTCGGCGGTCACAAAACAGACGTCGTCCAACTCCAGTCCGTGCTGCTCGATGGCCTCTTGGATCAGGTCGCCATACCGGTCACCCAAGTGCTGAAACTCTGGCGAAGGCACACGAACGTACAGTGTGCGTCCAGCTATATGACTATAACGAGTAGGTTTAAACCACGTTTCAAAAGACTGGCGAATCACCTTCATCTCTAAAGCAGAGAGAATCTGGAGCCAGGAATTAATTGCCGGAGCTGGGGAGACTGCAAATGCCATCGTGCTGATCCTTGCTTGCGCTCACTGAATAATAACGGTTTGGTTCATCGGCCAATTTTTGACAATATACCCCCGGCTACGCAAAGCGCTGAACCTTGCGTTCATCTATCTTCTTGCCGAGTGCCTGATTGCCGCTGTTCGGTCCCTGAAATTCACTTGGGAGCCTGGGATAAAAATCCGGTTTCGTGAGACGCTGGAAAAACTTTTGGAACGGTCCCAAGATTAGCACATTTCGGGTTCGATGTAATAGCCCTTTCATCGAAGTTTTTAACGGCCTCGATAAGTTGCACCATGGATGGTGAAACTCTCCGGGAAAGTTACCAGAGTTACGCAGAAAAATCGTTTTACAAAGCACTAATTCTGATGACTACAGATTTGAATTTTTTTCTTCCCACACGCTTCAATCAAGCAGCTCAAAATGCACGGCATAGTTCATGCTGGATTCTCGGGCCGATCTGCGATACTATAAGTACTTGCCGTCAAGGCGAAGATTTTCACTAGGAAACAGGAGCGCATTTTTATGCCCAAGCGCACATTTCAGCCCAATCGCCGCAAGCGTGTGAAGACACATGGCTTCCGCGCGCGCATGAAGACCAAGGCCGGCGCCGCCGTGCTCAGCCGCCGTCGCGCTATCGGACGCAAGCGCGTTGCCGTCAGTGCTGGCTTCCGCGACTAATTTGCCCGCCGTTTCGCCCTCGCCTACTGTTGGAGCCGGAATGGATGATTCCTTCAACCCAATTTCGGCCAACACCTTCCGCGGCGTTGCCATGAAAACTCCATTCAGTTCTGACGAACGCCAGCCATCCAGGCAGTCGCTTGCTGGTCTGCGCCTGTGCAAACACGCCGACTATCAGCGCGCCTACGCCGCCAGCCGCAAGCGTCAATCGGCATCGATGAGCTGGTTTTTGGCCCCGCAGCAGCCCGCTTACGCCGGTGCCTCGTTGCCAGATAGTCCGCGCGTGGGCCTCACCGCCGGTAAAGTCATCGGCAAGGCCCATGAGCGCAATCGCCTCAAGCGCCGCATGAGAGAGGCACTGCGCCGCCACGCCGATCTGCTCCCGACAGGCTGCGATCTGATCCTCCATCCCCGCCGCACCGTCCTCAGCATCGATTTCACGAAACTTGAGGCCGAGGTTGTGCGTATCCTTCAACAGGCAAAGACCGAGGCCAAGCGGATGACTGCAAATACGGCCCCGTGCAAGCCTGTGCCATGACCCGCATCCTGCTCGCCATTCTCGACGCCTACCGCCGCTGGCTCTCACCGGCGCTGCACGTGCTCTCGCCCGGTGGCGGATGTAAATTCCTGCCTACCTGCTCGGAGTACGCTTCCCAGGCCATCGCCCTCCACGGCCCATGGAGCGGCACTTACCTTGCCGCCCGGAGGCTATTGCGCTGCCATCCTTTCACGCCCGGCGGACTTGATCCAGTTCCTCCGCTCGCGCCGCTGCACCAAATTCACCACAAACCTTTACCATAGAAAGAGCGGCAGCCAGACGGCCGGCCCTCCAACGAATAGGAAGTTCACCTTGGCAGAATTTAGCAATCCCAATCTTCAGGGGCCTGGCTCCGGCCCGGCGGGCGGCGGCGACAACCGCAGCCTCACCATCTTCGCTCTGTTGTTTCTCGTCATCCTGCTCGGCTATCAGTTTTTTTATAAGCCCCAGCAGCCCGTCGCGCCTCCGCCCGTCCAGCAGAATCAGGCTCAGAGCCAGCAGACCGCTCCGAGCGAAGCCCCAAACGCGCCGCAAGCGCAGTTGGCCCCATCGCAGGTGGCGCAGGTGGCGCAGGTGGCCGCTTCCACCGAGACCACCACTACCGTCGAGAACGCCAACTACCGCATCACCTTCACCAATCGCGGCGCGCAGGTGACCAGTTGGGTACTCAAGAACTACTACGACAGCGGCGGCAAAGCAGGCGGCCATCTCCTCGATCTAGTCCAGCCCCAGGCCGCGGAAAAATTCGGCTACCCGCTTTCGCTCTTCACCTATGAGCCGGACGCTCAATGAGCAGTTGAACAAGACGGCGCTCTATCAGCTCTCGGTGACCGGCGCTCAGCCCACGGCAGGCGGTCATGTGGACGTGCCCGACACCAGCGCCCTGACCTTCCACTACGCCGCCAACGGCATCGATGTCGTGAAGACCTTCCGCTTTGACTCCAGCTTTGTTGTCGGCGTCGAGACGCAGGTGACCCGCAACGGCTCACCCGTCCGCGCACTGGTTGCTTGGCCCGCCGGTCTCGGCGATATGGAGGAGTTCGTTCCCAAGTCTTCCACTCGCTCGCAAATCCGCGCCTCTGCGCTCTCGACCATCTCTTGGTCGCTCAACGGCAAGCAAGACACACTTGCCGCGCCCAAGGTCAGCAATCATTTAACCGAGAACCTGCCCTACGACTATAACTCTGTCACAGACCTTTACTTCACTGCGGCCTTTTTGCCGGACGCACCCGAACGCGCCACGACTGTATATTTGCACAACACGATCGACCTGCCGCGCGACCTGGATGATCCCAACAGCGAGAAGACCCCGGCTCACGTTCTTGGACTGGCGATGGGGGACACCAGCGGCCAGACCAGCCTGCGCATCTTCGCAGGTCCCAAGTCGATGGACCTGCTCAACTCCATCCATGCCATCGGCGCCAACGGCAGGGCAGACGGCGTCTCCCTTGCTCCGTTGATCCACTACGGATGGATGGGCATCGTCGCCAAGCCGCTCTATTACGTTCTGCGCTTCCTGAAGGGACTGCTCGGCCCCGGCCCCTATTCATGGGGCTGGGCAATCATTCTCTTCACCGCCGCCTTCACCATGCTCATGCTGCCCACCCGCTATATGATGCTGAAGTCCTCGTTGAAGATGATGCGCATCCAGCATAAAGTGGACGCCATCAAGAAGAAGTATGCCAACTTCAAGGCTACAGACCCCAAACGCGCCGACATGAACGCCGAGATGATGGAGCTATACAAGGTCGAAGGCGTGAATATGTACGGCAGTTGCCTGCCCATGCTGGTGCAGATGCCGCTTTTCATCGCCTACTTCGAACTGCTCTCCAACGCGATCGAGCTGCGCCAGGCGCACTGGTTCTGGCTCACCGATCTCTCCACGCCCGACCCGTTCCACATCTTGCCTATTCTGATCATCGTCACTATGTTCGTGACCCAGATCATCACTCCTTCACCGGGCATGGATCCATCGCAGCGGCGCATGATGGCTATCATGATGCCGGTGCTGATGGGCAGCTTCCTCTGGCGTTACGCCTCTGGCCTGGCCCTCTACTGGGGCACCAGCAACGTCATCAACCTGGCCCTGCAGATCGCCATCAACAACTCCCACATCGGCAAGGAAATGAGAGCCATCGCCGCCAAGCGCGCCGCCAAAAAGGCCGCCGGCAGCGGTTCCAGTCCCATCACCATCAAGGGCAAGCGCTAGCCAGAATTACGAATAATCTGAGTGCCCCAGGTCCCGCCTTTGGGACCTGGGATTCGTAACGTAATCAGCCAGCCTCCAACTGCAACATCAACTCTTCCCACTCGGAGGTAAATGCCTCCAATTGCGCGCGCAAATCTTCGGCCAGAGTGGTCAGCCGCTGCGTTTCGGCGGCGCTGACGTAGACGCCCAACTGCTCTTCGGTGTGCGTAATCGATGCCTCAATGCGTGGAACTTCTTCTTCCAGAAAGGCACAGCGCTCCTCCATCTGCTTCTGCTTGATGGGATTCAAACGGCGCGGACGATGATTAGTAGATTCGCTCTCGGCTTCGGCCCCAATACTGTTCTTTGGGGCAGGCTCTTGCGGTTTATCTTTTACTAAACTCTCAACCGGCAGGCTGCTGGATGCAATCCCTTTCCAGCGCAGATAATCCTCGTAATTACCCTCATGGCTGGTCACTGCGCCGCCTTCCACCTCCAGCACGCGCGTAGCCAGCCGGTCAATGAAATAGCGGTCATGCGAGACAAAGACTACCGTGCCGCTGAATGCAGCGATGGCGTCCAGCAGCACATCCTTGGCGCGCATATCCAGGTGGTTGGTCGGTTCGTCGAGGAGCAGAAAATTCGACGGCGAAACCAGAATCCGCGCCAGCGCAAAGCGGTTGCGTTCGCCGCCCGAAAGCACGCCCAGAGGCTTGAAGACATCATCGCCGCGAAACAAAAAGCAGCCCAGCAGCGAGCGCAGTTCACTCTCCGGAACCTTCAGCGCGGCGCGGCTGATGTCGTCCAGCATGCGCGCCTCAGGGTCCAGCACCTTGTACTGATCCTGCGCAAAGTACTCGCAGAGGACATTGTGTCCCATCTTCACCTGGCCCGAGGTCGGCGCTTCGACACCGGTGAGGAGTTTAATCAGCGTCGATTTTCCCGCGCCGTTCACACCCACCAGCGCCACGCGGTCGCCGCGCTCGATGCCAAAGCGCACCTTATCAAGTACTAACTTCGCACCATAACTCTTGGATAACTCCTCGGCCTCGACGACCATGCGCCCCGAAGGCGGCGGCTGAGGAAACTTGAAGTGAATCACCGCCTCCTCTTCCGGAATCTCGATGCGCTCGATCTTTTCCAGTTCCTTGATGCGGCTCTGGACCTGCTTGGCCTTGGTGGCCTGCGCGCGGAAGCGGTTGATAAAGGCCTCCAGATGCTCGATCTGCTGGCGCTGATTGCTATACGCCGCCTGTAACTGCGTCCGCCGCTCGTCCTTCTGACTTAGATACTTTGTATAATTTCCTTGATAAATATTCAGCCGCTTGTTCCATATTTCGACGGTTCTATCGATGGTTACATCCAGAAAATAGCGGTCATGCGAGATCAGAATATAGCCGAAGGGATAACTCTTCAGGTAATCTTCCAGCCAGTTGCGAGTCTCCAAATCCAGGTGGTTCGTCGGTTCATCCAGTAGCAGCAGATTCGGCTTGGCCAGCAGCAACTTGGCCAGCGCGATGCGCATCTGCCAACCGCCGCTGAACTCGTCCGTCTGCCGCGTCCAGTCTGATTTGTCGAAGCCCAGGCCGGTCAGCACGCCGCCCACCTGCGCATCCAGCGCGTAACCGTCCAGTGCGTGAAAGCGCTCCTGAAGCATCGAGTAGCGTTCGGCGACGGCTTCGTACTCTGCGCCTTCGTGATCCAGAACGGAGAGTTGCCCAGCCAGCCGCTCCACATCGCGCTCCATCTCGCGCAGTTCGTCAAAGACCGTCAGGCACTCTTCAAAAACCGTCCGTCCGGTCAGTGCCAGCCCCTCCTGCGGCAGGTAGCCGATGCTCATGCCGCGCGTCTGCTGCAACTGTCCGTAGTCGAGCGACTCCAGCCCGCAGAGCACCTTCATCAGTGTTGACTTGCCGGTGCCATTGGCCCCCACCAGCGCGGTTTTCTCCCGAGCCCGGATCAACCAATTGGCCTCAAGAAACAGAACCCGCGGTCCAAACCGCTTGCCGGCATTTTGCAGAGAAAGCATCGACTTCTATTTTCGCAGAGAGATGCGCGCCACCCGGATACAAGAAGGCTCCGCCGCACACCATCTGGATGCTGAAACGTCCAGAAAGGAGTGACATACATCACAACTAGCTCAATCCGTATCGAAATTTAGTTTGATTTGAATGGGTCAGAAATGATCGCTTGCCCGGCAGTGCTCTGCGGGCGGTGCAGTGAAACATGTGTAAGTAACACAAAGAATGCAAGTTAATCATAGGCATTCGGCTCTGGAAGCGATGATAATTCACCAGCTTTAATTTCCTTGTGATCACAAGCGATGACCAGGCACAGCCGAATGGGAGGCTGAAAAGTCATTCGAAAATTAGGTTCAAGGCCAACTTCAGGCAAAAAAGATTTGACTCGTTGATTAAAAAAATGCAATAAACATTGTGATACTGATCACATTAGGTATAGCATTCTCCTATTGCAACCAGAATCACTTCCCCCTGTGTCGCCGGTATACCGTTTGGCTTCGGCAACAACAGGCGTACGTCGCCACAACGCAAGGAGCGTTCGAATGAAATTTACAAGATGGATTGTGATGGGATCGGGCAGTGTGATCCTGGTCCTCTTAAGTGTCGTCCTGATCAACCCCAAGACAGTTCATGCGCTGGCCGCCGCGCTTGTGCAGATCACCAATACGGACTCCAACCCGGTTCCCACCACAACTGCTGTGCCGGGAAAACCGTTTTACGCCCTGATGCAGCTCACTGGAACCGGTTCGCAATCCGTCGGTCCTGGCACGGGAACGCTTGGCGTCACGCAAATCACGCTCACCAGCTCGGATACGACCGTTGACCAGGTGAACATCTATGCCGGACTCCTGTCGGGTGGAACCTGCGGAGGAACCGTCAACGTTGAGGCGGGCACCAACCCGTTCATGGTTGTCAAAGTGCAGCCGAATTCAACCCTTGTCCTCCCCTTCCCTACGCCTCTTGTTTTCTCACCGGCTACCGGATATGACAACGTAGCCCATACCTGCCTGGCTGCGGGCATGCCTATCACGGGCGGCAGTGTCTATGTAACTGTGAACGGTTTTGTAAACTAGACTCTTTTCACTTTGGATGGCTTGGACACTATCGTCCGCGGCTGCGGGAATACCTTCCTGAAGCTGCTCTTAAATTTGACTGCCACGCGCGCCCTTGGGGATGGGCAAGCAGGTCATATACAAGTGTTGAAGCGGCGGATGCACCGGAAAGGCCCTCATCTTGCTTTGTCGAGTGCCACCGCATATGGGAGGAAGAGGAAATGATGGACATCGCGAAGTTTCGGTTGAAATCGACATTGTTGCGTGCTGGTGCAGGGATGGGATGTGCCGTGGTTATTGTTGCAGCGCTCGTGCTGGCCATCCCGCGTGAGGTGCATGCCATAGCGGCCGCGCTGGTCCAGGTGACGAATACCTCCGCGAATCCTGCGGTGACAGAAGATATTTCCAGAGAAGCGTCACAAATTGTTCACCTGACCACACTCGGAAAAGCAAACGTCAATCCCGCTGTAATGACTCAATTGCATGAGTATATTGCGGGGGGTACGTTTGGACCAGGCTATGTGGTTCCAGCGGGGCAAAATCTGGTGATCACCAGCATTGAGGCCAGCGTGATGACTGCGGGCAACAACTACCTGAACCTTTATGACAATACGACGATCGGCCAGCGCGAATACTGGTACCTGCCGAATGTCGGTCTCACACAGTTGCAGTTTCCTTCAGGCTTCGTATATCCCTCCGGAAGTTCCGTGTATGTATATATCGGCGGCCAGGGAAACACCCAGATGGTTGTTGATGTTCACGGATATCTCACCGCTAATTGACCCAAGTGCCGGTCATTGCCGGTGGCTCCGATCTCCATAGCGCCTTCAAATCCCTTGAAAGGGAATGCAGGCTCCAGGTATTTGAATCTCAAGCGGAAGCAACCGGCAGATCTGCTCAAGAAATGATTCAATTGCGCAAAGATTGGCCTCGATCACAGCACGCGGTAAGAGAAAATTACCGGATTGCGGAATGGATGAACATCATGACTCGATACATTACTCTAACCTTGTGTTTCTTGGCGGCAGCCGCACTCGGTTTGCCGGCTGAGAGTCTTTCCTACACCGGCTCGCTGAGTTCTCCAGAAGATGTCTTTGAGGTACCTTTCACTCTTTCGTCTACCAGTGCGGTCACCATTCAGACGTGGGCCTTTGGCGGCGGAGTCAATGCCAACGGGCAGACGATCGAGGCGGGAGGGTTTGACCCTCTGATCGCCCTCTTCTCTGGGACGGGATCGTCGGCCACATTGGTGACAGACAGCTCAGGCAACCCGTTGGTGGACGCAGACAATCTGAATAATCCGCCATGGGCGTTCGTGGGCAACTGCCCTTCCGCAGGGTTGGTGGCTATCGGGTCCAACAACGATTGCGGCGACGATTCGATGCAGATTACACTTGCGGCTGGAAGTTACACATTGCTGCTGTCGGATGCCAATTACATACCGGCAGCCTTGAACGATAACGGGTCGATATCAGAAGGTTTCACGGATCTCACCGCAGGGGTCTTTCAGACCTGCGACCCAGTAGCGGATGCCTGCATCACCCCAAACAGCAATTACGCTGTGGATATTACATCTCCTGGACTGGTCTACCCCGCCGTGCTGCTCACCCCCACGCCCAGCTCCACGCTCTCCACCCAGGCCGTCACCTTCACCTGGTCAGCCGGCGGCGGCGTTTCGGCCTACCAGCTTTGCGTGGGCGATCAGTATGCGGGCAACTGCAACCTCTACGCATCCGGCATTACCACGGCCCTCTCGGCCAACGTTACCGGCCTGCCCGTCAACGGCGAAAAACTCTACGTCCGCCTCTACTCCAGAGCGGGCGCAAGCTGGCTGCTGGCTGACTACAGCTACACCACCTCCGGAACGCCCGTGCTGGCCGCGCTTACCGCGCCGACGCCCGGCACGGCCCTGCCCGGCGCCAGCGATACCTTCCAGTGGAATACCGGCAGCGGCGTCACCGGCTACATCTTTATGCTGGGCACCACCGGCCCAGGCTCGCATAACCTCTACAACGGCGCCGTGACGCAAGCTACCTCGGCCAGTGTCACAGGCCTGCCGCTCAGCGGAGAAATCATCTACGCGCGCCTTTACTCGCAGTTCAACGGAAGCTGGACCCTTTACAACGACTACACCTACACCGGGGCTGGCGCATCGCTGCTCACACCCACCCCCGGCTCCACGCTGACCGCCTCCTCCACTGCTTTCACCTGGAGCGCGGGCGTCGGCGTCAATGGATACCAGCTCTGCGTGGGCGATCTTTACGCCGGCAACTGCAACCTCTATGCCTCCGGCGTCACCACGGCCCTCACGGCTAACGTCACAGGCCTGCCCGTCAACGGCGAAATGCTCTACGTCCGCCTCTACTCCAGATTCACCACCACATGGCAGTTAACGGACTACACCTACATCATGTCCGGCACTCCCGTGCTGGCCGCGCTCACCGCGCCCGCCTTGGGCAGCACGATCACCAGTTCCAGCGCCACCTTCCAGTGGTCGGCGGGCAGCGGCGTCAACAGCTACATGCTGATGGTGGGCAGCACCGGCCCAGGCTCGCACAACCTCTACACCGGCGCTTCAACCACGGCCCTCACGGCCAGCGTCACCGGTCTGCCCACCACGGGCCTGCCCCTCTACGTCCGACTCTACTCGCACTTCAACGGCAGTTGGGCGCAGTACAACGACTACCTCTTCAACCCGGAGGTGGCGGCCACGCTCGCCTCACCGGCAGCCGGCGCAACGCTGGCTGCAACCGGCCAGGTTTTCACCTGGTCGCCCGTTGTCGGAGCCACCGGCTATACCCTCTACCTGGGCACAGAGCTTGGCTTCGGGCAATCTGCTGGACGCGCACACAACGGCCACCACCGTCACTACCGGCAATCTGCCGGTCAACGGCGAAACAATCTTCGCCCGCCTGTGGACCAACTTCAATGGCGTATGGAAGTCCAACGACTATACCTTTACCGCGCAGTAGAAGCATCTTCCAATTACAAATGCAGGAAGGGCGCAACCACATGGTTGCGCCCTTCATGCATTTAAGCCAGTCCGTGCGAACTAAGCGTTGGTGTGGGCCGGTCCAGACATCTTCTCCTCGATGGCCGCCTGCGCCGCTGCCAGCCGCGCCGTCAGCAGACGGAAGGGCGAGCAAGAGACATAGTTGAGGCCGATACGATGGCAGAACTTGACGGACTCGGGATCGCCGCCATGCTCGCCGCAGATGCCCAGCTTGACGTTGGGACGGGTCTTGCGGCCCTTGGCTACGGCAATCTCAAGAAGCTGACCGACGCCCGCCTGATCCAGGGTGGCGAAGGGATCCTGCTTGAAGATGCCCGCCTTCATATACGCTGGCAGGAACTGGTTGATGTCGTCGCGGCTGATGCCGAAGGTGGTCTGCGTCAGGTCGTTGGTTCCGAAGCTGAAGAACTCAGCCTCTTCGGCGATCTGATCGGCGGTGAGGGCCGCGCGCGGCAGTTCGATCATCGTTCCCACCATGAAGTCAACGGTGGTCTTCTTTTCTGCAAAGACCTCCTCGGCGACGCGGCGGACAATGACGGCCTGGTTGCGCATCTCCTCAACAGAGCCAACCAGCGGGATCATGATTTCGACGTGCGGCTCGGCACCCTTCAGCTTGGCCGCAACAGCAGCCTCGATGATGGCGCGAGCTTGCATTTCGGTGATCTCCGGGAAGGCGATGCCGAGACGGCAGCCGCGCAGTCCGAGCATCGGGTTCTGCTCATGCAGCTCTTCGACGCGCGCCAGCAACGGACGCAGCTCCTTGAGCTTGGGCGAGCGGGGCTTGGTCTCTTCGAGGCGTGCAATCTCGACGAGCAAGTCTTCGCGCTTGGGCAGGAACTCGTGCAGCGGCGGATCCAAAAGGCGGATCGTCACAGGCAGCGACTCCATCGACTTGAGCAAGCCGGCAAAGTCGGCGCGCTGCATCGGCAAGAGCTTCTTGAGAGCCGCGCGGCGATCCTTCTCATTGTTGGAAAGGATCATGGTGCGCATGTGCTCGATGCGGTCTTCGGCAAAGAACATATGCTCGGTGCGGCAGAGTCCGATGCCCTCGGCTCCAAAGAGACGGGCATTCTTGGCGTCGCGAGGAATGTCGGCATTGGCGCGAATCTTCAGGCGGCGGACCGGATCGACCCAGCTCATGAAGGTAACCAGATCGGGATCGTCTGGCTGCGCGTCCAGCGTCTTCAGTTTGCCGTTGATGACGCGGCCGGTGGTGCCGTCGAGCGAGATCCAGTCGCCCTGCTTGAAGGTCTTGCCCTTCACGCGGAGTTCCTTCTTGGCTTCGTCCACGGTGCAATCGCCTGCGCCGGCAACGCAACACTTGCCCATGCCGCGGGTAACAACCGCTGCGTGCGAGGTCATGCCGCCGCGCGAGGTGAGAATGCCGTCGGCTACTTCCATGCCAGCGATGTCCTCAGGCGTGGTCTCGCCGCGGACGAGGATGATGACCGGATACTTGCCGCTGGCGTGCTGCTTGACCGCCTCTTCGGCGCTGAAGACGATCTGTCCGACAGCAGCGCCCGGAGAGGCTGGCAAACCGGTGGCCAGAACTTCAATCTTCTCGCCCTTTTCGATCAGACGGGGAACCAGGAAGTCATACAACTGGTTCGGCTCGACGCGGTGAATGGCCTCTTCCTGCGTGATGAGCTTTTCCTTGACCATGTCGATGGCCACGCGAACGGCGGCCAGGCCGGTGCGCTTGCCGTTGCGGGTTTGCAGCATATAGAGCGTGCCATCCTGGATGGTGAACTCGAAGTCCTGCATATCGCGGTAGTGCTTTTCCATGCGGCTGGTGATTTCCTTGAGCTGCTCATAGCAGTGCGGCATCACACGCTCGAGTTCGCTGATCGGCAGCGGGGTGCGCACACCGCTGACCACATCCTCACCCTGCGCATTCATCAGATACTCGCCGAAGAAGACCTTCTCGCCGGTGGCGGGGTTGCGGGTGAAGCCGACGCCGGTGCCGGAGGTCTCGCCCAGGTTCCCGAAGACCATGGCCTGCACATTGACCGCTGTACCAAGCCAATCGTCGATGCGGTTAATGCGGCGATAGGTCTTGGCGCGCTCGTTCATCCAACTGCGGAAGACGGCGTTGCGGGCGCCTACCAACTGTTCCTTGGGATCTTGCGGGAACTCTTTGCCGGTCTCTTTCTTCACCAGCTTTTTGTACTCGACGATGATCTCTTGCAGGGTTTCAGCCTTGAGTTCGTAATCAAACTTCACTTTGACGCGCTTCTTGACGCCATCAAAGATGTGCTCGAAGCTCTTCTTCGGAACGTCCAGCACCACGTCGCCATACATCTGGATCAGGCGGCGGTAGGAATCGTATGCAAAACGGGGATTACCGCTGAGCTTGGCCAGCGCTTCGACGGCCTTGTCATTAAGGCCAAGGTTGAGGATGGTGTCCATCATGCCCGGCATGGAGAACTTGGCGCCGGAGCGAACGCTGACCAGCAGCGGATTCTTGCCCGCGCCCAGCTTCTGCCCTTGCAACTCCTCCAACCGCGTCAGAGCGGCGTACATCTCGGCATCCACCGCGGCGCTCAACTTGCCGCGCATGAACTCCCGGCATGCCTCGGTCTGAATCGTGAACCCCGGAGGCACCGGCAATCCGACGTTGGTCATCTCGGCCAGGCCAGCACCCTTGCCGCCCAGCACGTCCTTTTGCTTGCCATTGCCATCGGCCTTGCCGCCGCCGAAGAAATACACATATTGGGTTGACGTTGAATCTGCTTTTTTGGCAGATGACTTGTCCACAGCGCCCTGCGTCATGGGATAAAACCTCCGTATTTTTCGGTTGCCGCGATTGCGGCCCGGAGGAGAGGAGGCGGGACACGGCTCAGCAATTCAACAGGAAACGTGCAGTTGTCAGGCTGAGCGCGCGCCAGACCTCCAGCATCGGACAGCGCTGCGCGGGATTGGTTCGTCGGTACTACGAATATCGTTTCAAGTATACAGTTGCCTGTGCCCAAGGTCACAGACGTTTCTTTCAAGCCCTGCAAAGCCGGTCCATTCCTGCACTTGGCGCTTCCTGTTTTGCGATCCAACATCGATGACCGTTCAAAGCGCACCGCAGTCGCCGAGGTAGTGATAACAGGCCCTAAACTAAAAAATCCTTACAAGTTTTTACATCACTGGCCAGCGATAATGCCCCGCCGCGCGTTCGGAGTGGAACTCTTCTAGCGCAATCAACTCCACGCCGCGGCCAATATTATGCACTACCTGCCTCTGCGGGCCGGCACCCACCACAATCCCCACGTGCGGCAGCCGCGCATCGAGCATCCAGGTAAGAATATCGCCGACTTCGATTGCCTTGGGAAAGCCGTCTCCCGGTGTCGCCGCACTGGCAACCCAGAGCCGCGCTCCCACGCGCGTCCAATACGTCTCCAGATTCAAGACTCGCCGATGATCGATATTGGTGTCGGGCCTCTTTGATTTCCATACCTTGCGCGCTGGATAGGCATCGAAATCCTTCACCATGTCTTGATGCACCAGCTTTTGCAGATCCAGCCCCAGTCCGTCCCGCCCTGCGCGAATCACAACATCGGCGCAAACCCCGGTCGAGCGCGGAAGATCGCCGCCCGGATAATTCAGCTTTGTGTAGTTGGGGTCATAGCTGGTGGTCACGCCCAATTGCTCCCTCGCCGCTGCCGCCAGCTTATCCCCGTTGCTCCGCGCCGCAGCCGCCAGCCGCGCTGCCACCACCCCAAATGCCGTCAATCCGCTCAGAAAATCCCGTCGCCGCACGGTCTCTGCCCCCTCTATCGAATCTCGTATACCGTGCTGCCGTGAGCAGGCAGGGTCATCGTCACTTCCTTCACTTCCTTGAAGCCACTATCGTTCCAAAGGTTCTGGGTGAGATGCTTGCCGCCTTCAAGCCCCAACTGCTTCCAACTCGCGCGCAGCGTCACCGGCTTGTCGTTCAAGTTGAAAAAGCCGAAATACTCGGCATAATTCCTGGCTCCCGGCTCGTTGATTGTAGCCCGCCAGACGCGCGTGTTTTCAAAGCCGGCTCCCAGACCGGCAACATCCACCGGCCGGCTGTAGGTTACATTCTGATTGATGAAAAGAATCGACTGATTGGCCAGCAGTGAACTCGTAAAATCGTCCAGCATTGTCAGATTCGCACCCAGGATCAGCGGCGAGCGCGTAATAGCCCACAGCGTGAACTCGGTCTGCTCCTCATCGTGAGTGTAGCGGGATTGACGAGGCTCGCCCCAGCCCGGATGCGGCGTCAACGAGCCGATGGGCAGCATATCGGCGTCTGGCCAGTTGCCTTCGCGCGAGTAGGAGAACCACTTGGCCAGCCGGTCAAACTCATCGCGCAGGCCAAAGGGAAACTCGCTGTCTCCAGGCTTGTGCGGAAAACTCCAGCCATCCCAATGATCGTCGGCGATGCGCCACATCTGCGCATATTCGGCCACTTCACCGCCGTGTTCCAACTGGGTCGGCCCTGGCGAGAGACTCAGCACAATCGGCCGCCCCGTCTTGCGGATCGCCGCTGCTATCTGCTTGATCTCAGTCGGCCGATAAGGGTGGTCGCTGACGCAATCCACCTTGATGTAATCCAATCCCCAGCCTGCATAGAGCTTCAGCATCGAGTCGTAGTAAGCCTGCCCTGCTTCATTGTCGGCCACGCCCCAATTTCCCTCATCCCATGGGCAAGGCGAATCAAGGGCAGCGGCGTCCGCCGCGTGAAACTTCGTCCCGGCGATGGGCAGATTTTCTTTCACCGCCTCCCGCGGAATCCCGCGCACGATATGAATGCCAAACTTCAATCCCTGCTTGTGAATCCAATCGGCCAGCGGCTTGAAGCCCGCTCCATCCACCGAATCGGGAAAACGGTTGGCCACTGGAATCAGAATCCCATTCCCGTCCAGCAGATACTTCTTCTGCTCCAAGCTCGTGCCAAAGGGATTCTCCATATACCATCCCTCGTCGATCACCGCGTATTGCCATCCATACTGCTTGTACTTGGCCAGCACGGCGGCATTGGCCTTGAAGTCAGCCTCATCGATGGTCAGTCCATAAGCGTCCCAACTATTCCATCCCATGGGCGGCGTAGGCGCGGGGCTTTGGGCGTGACTTCCAATCGGGCTGAGAAGCGTTGCGGCAAAGAAGAAAAGCAGAGCGGCGAAAGAAATACTGCGGCGGTCCATAGATAGACGTATACCACAATCGACAAATACACTGTCATCCTGAGCAGCCGAAGCGCAGCGAAGGGAGTCGAATGATCTGCGGTCGCGCGTTCCTGTTCCCTTTCAATCACGTCTAAATACGCAGGAGTTGCCATGAAATCTCGTCACATCGCCATTTTTATCCTTGGTCTCGTGTGTACACGTACCATTCCCGCGCAGAATCTGCCCACGCCTCAGCCCTCTGGTCCGCCAGCAGCTCACGAAGGAAGTGGTCAGCGCGGCGGGCGCGGCGGCTTCTTTGGCGGGAACGGCATCACTGGGACGGTCACCGCAGTCGCCGCGGATCATTACACCATCCGAACGGAGACAGGTGAAAGCTACGCGATTCATTTCAGCGTCAACACCCGCATGCTGAAACAGTCGATCCAGCGCCCCGGCGAATCAGGTAATCGACAAGAAGCCGAAGGCCGCGGCCAAGGCGCCGCTGAAGGCATGAGAGGCAATCCTCCGCTGCCGCTCAAAGCTGCCGACATTAAAGTCGGCGACGAGATTGGCGTCATAGGCGAGGTGGATACGACGGCCAAATCCGTGGGCGCGATGGTAGTCGTTCTGATTGACCCGGTGCGAGCCAGGGAGATGCGCGCGATGCTGGCCAGCTTCGGCAAGACCTGGCTGGTGGGCAAGGTCACGGCGATCAATGAAGCCAAGGTGACCCTGCTCAGTTCGGTGGACAATGCAGCCCATACTTTTGTCGCCGACGAAAACACCGCCTTCCGCAAGCGCCGCGAACCCCTCACGCTGGCCGATTTGCAAGTGGGAGACAATCTCCGCGTGGAGGGCGCGGTGAAGGACGGAATCTTTGTTGCCGCGACAGTGGCCGTAATGGGAATGCAGTCTGGAGGTACGCCATCCCTTCCACGAGAAGGCTCACCAGCTTTCGAGCCTCAACCCAAATAGCGCGGCAAAGATTACCTGATCGATTCGAGAGTTGAAGCACCGGCTTTTCTCATCCCGCCGCCGACTTCAGCGCTGTTTCGGACCATACAACTGCTTCCTCATACCAACGCAGGACCTCTTCGGCATTCAGAGCGTTCTTCAGCACGATCCGGTCGCAGGCGTCCCAGTCTCCCTGTTCGTGGAACTCCATCCATTGCAGCAATTTACGCTCGGGAATATCGGCTCCATTCAGAGCCATGGCAATCTCCTCGCGCAGGGGCAGCGCCGGGGCCAGCTCCTCCATCGGCAGGCCCATCATGGCTGGAAGCATACTCAAGATCCCCACCAGGTACTGCTCAGCGGGATTCAGCGCGGCGCTGGTGGCCGCCAGTTCGCAAAAACGCCCGCGCACATACGACATTCGCAGAACCTCAGACGGTTGCTCATCGCTAAGTTCGCTGGTAATGGCATTGGTGGCAATGCGCCGGAAGACCTCCTCGCCCACTGCCGCCATCGCCTCGTCGATGGACTGGACCTCCGTTTGAGCCGCTCCTGTTGCTGCATTGACCAGCCGCAGAATCCGGTAAGTGAGCGATGGGTCCCGCTTCACCAACTGGCTCAGCTTGTTCATGTCCAGAGCATCACCCTGCAACAATTCCAGAATCTCGATCTGAAAGATGCGGTTGGCCGGAATCTTGTGGTGCTCCTGCATCACCGGGCGGCAGAAATAGTAGCCCTGAAAGAGAGTAAAGCCTTCTTCGCGGGCCTGCCGGTAATCTTCCTGAGTCTCCACCTTCTGCGCCACCAACGCCACCGGCTTCTCGCCCAGCTTTTTGCCCAGATCGCGCCGCTCCTCCTGCACGACTTGGGAAAAATCCACCTTGATATAGTCCGCAAGCCGGATCAGCGGCTCGATGTTTGGCGCCAAAGTAAAGTTATCCAGTGCCAAACGGAAGCCGGAGATCTTCAGATTCCTGCATGCTTCGATCAGGCTCGGCGTCAATTCCAACCCAGCTTCAATCTCCAACACCGTCATGCTGGAAGGGAGAATATTGATATAGCCCTCGGTCAGTGCTTCACGGGTGCAATTGACAAAGGCCGGCAGTCCGCCGGTCAGGCGATCCAGCCCGAAGATCACCGCATTGTCTACCATGGTGCGGGTAGCCAAGTTGCCATCCCCGCTGAAGTAGGTTACCGGCCCTGCACGGAAGAGCAATTCATACCCATGGACCCTGCCGCGAAGGTCGAGGATGGGCTGCCGCGCAACGTACCGCAATCCGCCAGCTTGATCCGGCGAAGCCGTAGTGGATCTCCTGTCTGAAGAAACCAGTGTTGCCATACGCTCCTTCCCGACTTTCTCCTGATGCTTCCAGACTATGTTCAAACAGTCATGTCGCCGAATTAACTCCTGCCTCGGCCCACAGCACCGCTTCCGCGTAGCAGGCCACCAAAAACTCCGGATCAAGATGATTGGCGTGAGCCACACGATCACAGGCGTCCCAGTCGCCGTACTCGTGGTACTCCAGCCAGTGGAGCAAAGTCCGTTCAGCAACGTCCGCACCCAGCAGTGCCTCGCGAACCTCATCGCGCAGCGGCAGCGATGGAGCCAGTTGTTCCATGGGCAGGCGCAACATCGCTGGTAGCAGGCTCAGCAAGCCCACCAAATACTGCTCCGTGGAGTCCAAATCGCAAATTTTAGCGGAGAGTTCGCAGAATCGCCCGCGCACAAAGGCCATGCGCAAAATCTCAGGCGGCTGTCCGGAACTCAGTTCACTGGCAATGGCCAGCATGGCAATGCGGCGGAAGGCGTCCTCGCCCACGGCCAGCAAAGCTGACTGGATGGACCGTACCTCCTGGCGCATCGCGCACATCGGCGAATTCACCAGGCGTAGCAGCCGGTAGGTCAGCGAGGCATCGCGCTTCAGCAGAGCAGTCAGTCGGCGCACATCAATCACCGGACTTCGCAAGTGCTGCATGATTTCGATGTGAGAGAGGCTGTTCTCCGGGATTTTGTGGCTTTCAATCAGCGATGGACGGCAGAAATAATATCCCTGGAAGAGAGTAAAGCCCTCCTGGCAGGCCTGCGTGTACTCTTCTTGCGTCTCGATTTTCTCGGCAACCAATGCGATATGAACGCCGCGCAGCCGCTGAAGCAAAGCCTGTCTCTCCAAGAAGCCGGTCTGGATGAAATCCACCTTCACGTAATCGGCCATAAGGACCAGTGGCTCCAGACTCGGCTTCCAGGTGAAATCATCCAACGCCAGCCGGAATCCCTCGGATTTCAATTTTTGGCAGGCAGCGATCAATTCGGGCGTTGGCTCCAGATCTTCCAAAATCTCCAGCACCGTCATGCCGGAGGGAAGCACATGAACCATCTCCCCCACCAGCGACTCGCGCGTGCAGTTCACAAAAGCAGGCAGGCCTCCGGTCAGCTTTTCCAGTCCGAAGATGACAGAGTTGTCCAGCATTTGGCGGGTTGCAAGGTCGCCATCTCCACGAAAAGCCGCCTCCGGACCTGCGCGGAAGAGGAGTTCGTACCCATGCACTCGTCCACGCATGTCCATAATGGGCTGACGCGCAACATAACGCAAGACTCCGCCAAAATCCGGCAGTGCGCGCTCCGCGGTCAATGTAGGTTGCTTTTTTATCACCCGTTCAACTTGTGTCGCCATGCAGGCCATCCCGTGTTGGTTATCGGCCAGCCAGGCATGCAACTTGAGAAAACTTCGGAGTATGATTCGGCTACCGCTGTTGAGCGCTCGCATCCCTTCTTTTCGCGCCAAATTGCGACCGGTGACGCTGTAGGCCCTCACCGGAGCAAAAATAAAAACTGCGCTCCGATCCAATGCGATCGCAGCGCAGTCAATAGTCAGGATGCTTGATTGTCAATTTATCGATGCTAAAGCAGGAAAGATCTTCCCCGCTTACCCCATGAACATCCCGCCGTTTACGTCCAGCACGTGGCCGGTGATGTAGCTTGCCTCCTCCGAGGCCAGGAACTTGACCGCTCGCGCCACATCAAGGTCAGTCCCGCGCCGCCCAAGAGGAATGTTGGCCAGCATCGCCGCGCTCACCTTCTCGTCTAGCACCGCCGTCATTGGTGTCTCAATGTAGCCCGGCGCCACGGCATTTACGGTGATGCCCCGCGAGGCCACTTCGCGCGCCAGCGACTTGGTCAAGCCGATCAGTCCGGCCTTCGAAGCGGCGTAATTCACTTGACCCGCTTGTCCGGCGCGGCCCACCACGCTCGCCATATTCACAATCCGGCCCCAGCGATTTTTAATCATCGGACGCAGCAGCGCCTGGGTCAGCAGAAACGGCCCGGTCAAGTTGATGGCAATCACCAGATCCCACTCCGACCGCTTCATGCTCATCATCAGATTGTCGCGGGTGATACCGGCGTTGTTCACCAGAATCTCCACCTTGCCGAACTTGTCCAGCACGGCCTTGGCGCCATTCTCGATCGATTCCGTGTTGGATACATCCAGCTTGAAGGCCGCCGCCGTGCCGCCCAGCGCCTGAACCTCTGCCGCCACAGCCCCCAGTTTCTCTTCGTTGATGTCAGCGAGCGCCAGCGTGGCTCCAGCCTTCGCCAGCTCCAACGCAATCATGCGTCCAATGCCCTGCGCCGCTCCGGTCACCAGCGCAATTCTTCCCTGTATATCCGCCATCTTGTCCTCTGACCCCTTGCGCGCAGAGCTGCGCGCCCTTCCGTTCCCGATTATAAATGGGTCAATCAGCTCTTGGCAGGCGAGAGCGCAACCCTACCCAGCCGCACCGCGCGATTGACCGCGCTCAGAATCGCGTCCAGCGAAGCCGTAACAATATTGGCATTCGTTCCCACGCCAAAGACCGATTCCGCCTCGCCGAACTGAATCTCGACAAAGGCCATCGCTTTGGCAGAAGCGCCCTTGCTGACCGATTGCTCCTGATAATCGACGATTCCCATCGCCAAGCCAAAGCGGCTGTTCATCGCGCTCACAAAGGCATCGATGGGGCCGTTGCCGCTGCCGGTAATCAGCTCCTCTACGTCACCATTCCTGACGGTCGCCGCTATGGTCACGGTTCCATCACTTGAACTCTCGGAGTAGCGCACGCAGGCGAAAGGCGCGCGCTGCTGAAGATACTCTGCCTCGAATGTGCTCAATATCTCCGCTGGGCGCACTTCGCGGCTCGTCACGTCGCTGATCTTCTGAATCACGCGGCTGAATTCCACTTGCAGCTTGCGCGGCAGCCGGATACTGGTTTCGCGCTCCAGCAGATACGCCACGCCGCCCTTGCCCGACTGGCTGTTGACCCGGATAATCTCCTGATAGCTCCGTCCAATGTCGTTCGGATCCAGAGGCAGATACGGAACTGCCCACTGCTCCTTGCCCGCCTGCAGCGCGAAGCCCTTCTTGATCGCATCCTGATGCGAGCCGGAAAATGCCGTAAACACCAGCTCTCCCGCATAAGGATGCCGCTGATGCACGGGCAACTGATTGCAGAACTCGGCGCTCTCGATCACCTCCAGAATATCCGAGAAATCAAGCCCCGGTTCGATGCCTTGGGTGTACAGGTTCAGCGCCAGCGTCACCAGATCGACGTTGCCCGTCCGCTCGCCATTGCCGAAGAGCGTCCCCTCGACGCGATCCGCTCCGGCCAGCAGCGCCAGCTCGGCCGAAGCCACCGCCGTGCCGCGGTCGTTGTGCGGATGCACACTCAAGATAATTGAATCGCGGCGCTTGAAGTTGCGCCCCATCCATTCAATCTGATCCGCATAAACATTGGGCGTCGAATTCTCCACCGTCGAGGGTAGATTGATGATCGCCTTGCGCTGCGGCGTTGGCTGCCAAACGTCGAGCACCGCCTCGCAGACCTCAAGCGCATAGTCCAGCTCGGTGCCGGTGAAGCTCTCCGGCGAATACTCGAAGACCCACTCCGGCCCAGGAAACTTTGCCGCGCTCTCCCGCAGCATCCGCGCGCCTTCCATTGCGATTTTCTTGATGCCCGCGCGATCCATCTTGAAGACCACCTCGCGTTGCAGCGTCGAGGTCGAGTTATAGACGTGAACAATCGCCCGCCGCACGCCGCGCAGCGCCTCAAAGGTGCGCTCGATCAGATGTTCGCGCGCCTGGGTTAGCACCTGCACCGTCACGTCCGCCGGAATCCGTCCCGACTCGATCAGCTCCCGGCAAAAATCAAAATCCGTCTGCGAAGCGGCGGGAAAGCCAATCTCGATCTCCTTGAAGCCCAGCCGGACCAGCAGATCGAACATCCTGTTCTTGCGCTCTGAATCCATCGGATCTATCAGCGCCTGATTGCCATCGCGCAGGTCCACGCTGCACCAGAGCGGCGCCTTGCCGATGGTCTTGCTCGGCCACTGCCGGTCCGTCAACGAAACGGTGGGCGTCGGAGTGTACTTTGCTGCCGGATTCTTCATCGTTTTGGCTTCACTTTCTTCAGAGGCCCGCGCTGGAAAGAGGCTCTTCCAGCTTCTTGCGGCTCACGCAAGGTTCAAGCGCGCAACACAACGCTAGAGGTTTTGGTGCATACACAATAATTTTAGTGGAACGGGGCGGCGCAGACTCCGGCAAACAGCAGCCGGCCAAGCTCCCATCGCCGGACGCACAAGCAGCCTCCAAAAAGGCGGAATCGAAGCCAATCCTTTCAGGCCTCCGCGCATCTCATAACTGCCGGTAAATTCGATCGACGGCTCAGGAGCTTCCCCATGCCCAGCAAATTTGCTCTAGCGCAGCACTCTCTTCTCTGCTGTTGATCGCCGCGCTCTCCTCCTGCCGGCTGCCGTGCGGCCGCCAGGCCGCCCATTCCCGCCGCCGCGCAGGACGCTCCTCTGGCTGCATCGCATGGCAAGCAGACGGCGGTCTTTGCCGGAGGCTGCTTCTGGGGTACACAGTCGGTCTTCGAGCGCGTCAAAGGCGTGCTGGACACCACCGTCGGCTACTCCGGCGGCTCGGCCTCGACGGCAACCTATGGCCAGGTCACCACCGAGACCACCGGCCACGCCGAGTCGGTCCGTGTCGTCTTCGATCCCTCGAAGATCACCTACGGCCAACTGCTGCGCGTCTTCTTCTCCGTCGCCCACGATCCCACCCAGCTCAACCGCCAGGGCCCCGATGTCGGCACATCCTACCGCTCGGCGATCTTCTATACCAGCGAAGAGCAGCGCCGCATCAGCCTTGCCTACATCGCGCAGCTCGACGCAGCCCACGTCTTCCCCAAGCCGATCGTCACCCAGGTCGTTCCGCTCAAGGCATTCTACGACGCCGAAGCGTACCACCAGCATTACGCGCTGACAACAATCCGGACAACCCCTACATCCAGGTCTGCGACCGCCCCAAGATCGCAGCCGCTCAAACAGCAGTTCCCCGAGCTATTTCAGGAATACAAAGGCAAGTGAACCGGCGCATTCCTTCTGTTGCCGCCGAGGAGGTAGTAGTCCATCCTTGCCGCAAATACAAAAACAATGCGTCCAGTAAAATGGAGCGATGGTAAAGGCTCGCTCACCGTTTTACGTGACCACGTTGATTGCGGGCGCGTTCTTCATGGAGATGCTGGACGGCACGATCATCGCGACGGCTCTGCCGCAGATGGCGCGCAGCTTCCACGTCGGCCCGGTGAGCTTGAATATCGGCATGACCGCGTACCTGCTGACGCTGGCGGTCTTCATTCCTATCAGCGGCTGGCTTGCCGACCGGTTTGGCGCTCGCTCGGTCTTTTCTTCGGCAATCGGAGTTTTTACGCTGGCTTCCGTGCTCTGCGGACTCTGCGGATCGCTGCCGCATTTTATTTGGGCGCGGATCTTGCAAGGCGTGGGCGGAGCGATGATGGTTCCGGTGGGGCGGCTGATTGTGCTGCGGACCGCGCCCAAAGAGAAGCTGACCCAAGTGCTGGCATGGATTACCTGGCCGGCGCTTTCGGCGCTGGTGATCGGTCCGCCGCTGGGCGGCTTTATCACGACATATTTCAGTTGGCACTGGATCTTTTTTCTCAATCTGCCGGTCGGCTTTCTAGCCCTGATCCTGGCCATACTGTGGATTGAAAATGTGCGCGGCGAGGAGCTTCATCCCTTTGACGGATCGACATTTCTGCTGGGCGGCTTTGCTTCGGCTGGGGTGGTCTACGCGATGGAGGAGCTGGGCGGCGATGGCGGCCATTGGCAGCTTCCTTCCCTGATTCTTGCGCTGAGCCTGCTGAGCGGCGTTGCGGCGGTTTGGCTGGCGCGGCGTCATCCGCAGCGGTCACTGATTGACTTTGCTTCACTGCGGCTGAAGACCTATTCGCTTTCGATCTACGGAGCCAGCGCCTTTCGCGTCTCGGTGGCGGTGCTGCCCTTTCTGCTGCCGCTGATGTTCCAGATCGCTTTCGGGCTGACCGCCTTTCAATCCGGCCTGTACCTGCTGGTTCTCTTTGGCGGCGATCTGAGCATGAAGGCGGTCATCATCCCGACGCTGCGCCGCTACGGCTTCCGCCATGTGCTGATTGTGAATGGCCTGATCACCGTGGCATCGATTGCCGTCTGCGCGACTCTGTCGCCGGCGACGCCGGTCTGGCTGATCGTCGCTGTTCTTTACTTCCACGGCGGCTGCCGATCCATGGAGTTCACCTGTATGACCTCGCTGGCGTTTGTGGATGTGGAGTGGAGCCAGATGAGCAAGGCCAACAGCTTTTTAAGCGCGGTGATGCAACTCAGCTCCGGCATGGGCGTTGCAGTGGGCGCAATCACGCTGCGGCTGATCGCCCACGCGCGAGGCCACTCCGCCGCCGCGCCTGATTTGCAGGATTTCCATCTGGCGATCCTGCTGATCTCGCTGCTCGCTTTGGGTCCTGTCATTGACAGCCTCGGCCTGAAACAGGACGCGGGAGCCAGCACCAGCGGCCACCTGCAGCCAAAGGTTGAAGAGTATCTATAGGTTGTTGTGCGTGGACTTTGGCTTGGAGGCATTTACCGCAAATCGGGTCAATTACCGGCTCCCATCAAGGAGCAAAAATGCAAAAAATACTTCCCGCAAGTGTTAACAGTCCCTAGTTATCATGTTGATTCTATGAGTTATTTCGGAAGACATGAAGGTGTGCCCTGCTATTCATTCGCAATCGAAATGGAGTTTGGCAAGGGCCTCTTCCAAAATTATGCAACCGAATTCGCAGGGCTGCTGTCTTACCTGACGCATGGGGAAAAACCCCAGCCTGGAGGATGAGATGGATTCAAATCAGCTTGAGACGTTAGCTGGGATATTGGTCCCGATCGTGGCCATTGTGTCAGTGTTTACATTTATCACCATCATGGCTTGGCTTGGAAACCGGCAGAAGGAGCGCGAGGCTTTTTACAAGGCAGAAACCCTGCGGAGGGTTACTGAATCCTCTGGCGAGGGAGCCAAAGCAGCCGTCGATTTATTGAGGGAAGACGAGAGGATCAGGCGGATCAAGTCACGCGAAGGCCTGAAAATCAGCGCCCTGATCAATATCGGTGTGGGCCTGGGGATGGTTTTCGGCCTATCGCAGTTGATTGGGCAGAAGGTAGCGTTAGCTGGATTGGTTCCCGCCTTCATTGGCGCTGCAATGCTGATTTACATTTACCTTCTGGCCGCTCCGCTGGAATAACGGGAGTGGAAGTGAACAGGCAAAGTAAAACAAGTCACGTCAGGGTTGAATCCTAGAGGTGTTGAGGGCATCCAAAGTTTAGTTGTTTGAACAACTATCTTCCGGCTCGAAAGATCGGGCCGGGATTCTTCGGAGAATGCCTTATGACCGTCGAACGCCAGCCCACGATCTTTCTACCCCACGGCGGCGGGCCTTGCTTCTTCATGGACTGGACATGGGGTCCGGCCGATACCTGGAACGCAACCCAGAGCTTTCTGGCTGGTTTGGCGGCTACGCTGCGTACTCCGCCCAAGGCCATCTTAGTGATCAGCGGCCACTGGGAGGAGCCTGCCTTCACGGCCAGCGCCGCCGAGCAACCCGCCCTGATCTACGACTATACCGGCTTCCCCGCGCATACCTACAAGCTCACCTGGCCCGCACCCGGCGAGCCGCAACTGGCCGAGCGGGTCGCCAGCTTGCTGGATCGGGCCGGATTGCCCCATGCAGTCAGCAAGACCAGAGGCTTCGACCACGGCGTCTTCGTTCCGCTCAAGGTGGCCTTTACCGATGCGCGGATCCCCGTGGTCTCGCTTTCGCTGGCCGCTTCACTTGATCCGGCGCTGCATCTGGCGGCGGGGCGGGCATTGACTCCGCTGCGCGAGGAGGGTGTGCTGATCGTAGGCAGTGGCATGAGCTTCCATAACCTGCGCGCGTACCTTCGGCCAGAGACCGTGGTGCGCGCCCGGAGCTTTGATGACTGGCTGACGCGTGCGGTGGAAGCGCCCGCCGCGGAGCGCGACGAACTGCTGACCGGCTGGCGCAAGGCGCCCTTTGCCGCCTACTCGCATCCGCGTGAAGAGCACCTGTTACCGCTCTTCGTGGCTGCCGGGGCAGGCGGGGATGCGCCGGGCAAGCGCATCTTCAGCGATGAGCCGATGGGCGCAGCCATCAGCGCTTACCGCTTCGACTGAGGTAGTGTTCACAGGTTCTAATCCAGCCTGGTCAAAAAAGCTTTGCCTTCGGCTGGATGAAGCTTGCGTGCAATCTGTTCGGCCTGCTCTCGGTCGTCGCCTACAGGACGGATGCGCACCCAGTAGCTCGCTTCTCCTGGAAATTCGATGACCTTGGCGCCAGAGTACTTGCGCTCCAATTGCGATTTGAGTTTATTGGCCTTGCGCGCACTGGTAAAGGCGCCGATCTGCACACACCAGCGGCCGCCGGTGTCGATGGGCTTGGGCGTGCGATAGACCTCCAGCCGCACCTTGGCCGTCCCCATGCGATAGATGCCGATGGCTTTGGCCGAGGCGATGGTCAAGTCGAGAATCCTGTCCTCGACAAAAGGGCCGCGGTCTGTGATGCGCATCGGGCTGGACTGATTCGTGCTCAGATTGGTCACCACAATCAGCGAACCCATCGGCAGTGTGCGATGCGCGGCGGTCAGGGAGTGGTCACTGAAGAGCTGGCCGTTGGCCGATTGGCGTCCCTTGGCTGCTGTGTACCAGGTGGCCAGACCCTCTTCGGTCAGGATTGGCTTGTGCCTCTCGATGAAGTCAAGGTCATCAAGGCTGACGCCTCCGGGCGGCGCGGGAGTGGGAGCAATGCGGGAGGGCGATGGTTTGCTCCTGGGTGCGGATGGCGTGGACTGCGCTGGATGTTGAGGCTGGCTTTGAATCGGCGGAGCGGCTTCAGGGCCGGGCAGCGGCTCAACCTCCACACGGTGGCCGCAGCCGGAGACCAGCCCGAGCGATAGGATCAGCCCAAGCAAGCCTTGAGGAATCGCCAAAAATAGCAGATAGTTGGCCCAGTTCCCGCTTTTAGATCTTTGGAACCGTCCAAAATTGAGCAAGCCTAAAAAGCCCCGTGCCCCATCCATTGTGCGTTCTTTGCACAAAGGGTGGGAAGCCGCGAACCCATCCTGCACTCTGTTCATCAGGGGCGCGGACTCCGGCTCTGCTCAAAGCGGTCGGCCAGATCGCGCAGCTTGTCGGAGACAGTGCGCAAGGCGGTGATCGATTCCTTGCGCACCTGCGGGACCACAGCCTCGTTGACATAGGCGATCGTGTGGCGCAGTTCCATCTCGATCAGTTCGACGGCCTCTTCAAGGCGCGCGCCCAGGCCGCCGAAGGGAGGACCATAAGGTGGACCGGGAGGGGGATAAGAACTCATATGAACCTCGCGAGATGAGGCACTTGGATGCAGCCTCATCTTCAGTCTGCGGCGCGCGGCTGAGCGAGTCAATCTCGGAAAGCCGCAAGGTGCCGCAATGGTCAATACGGGAATCGAATGACCAATGTTCCCCGGCAGTCAAGATGATTGCATCCGCAATGTGTACCTTTAGGAAAAAACAGCGTCAGAATCATTAAGGTAAAGGGATGACGGCCACACGGATGAAGACTGCCGCCGGTCAAGCCATTCTGACGCTGTTTGCCATCACATCACTCTTTGCGATGCTTCCGGCGCGGGCCGGCGCGGCGGAGATTCCCGCGCCGCCGCTGACCGATGCCCCACTGCCGCAAGTCCCCGCGCCCGCTGCGGCAGGGAAGATTCCTCCTTGCCCAGGGCCGCAGTCCGGAGCGCAGGTCGCCCCCTGTCCGCTCCAGCCGCCGAAGAACTGGTTTGAACGCTTCTTGACTGGACCCGAGGTGAAGCCGTTGACGCCAAAGGAAAAGGCCCGGCTGGCGGCGCACAACGTTCTGGACCCTTTCAACGCGCTCACCATCGTGGGCACATCGGCAATCGCGGTCGGTTCTGACGCGGACTCGCCGTATGGTCCCGGCATGAAAGGACTGGGCCGCAACGTGGGCGTCAGCTATGCACAGGATATGACCGGCGAGTTCTTCGGCACATTTCTGATCGCGTCGATCGATCACCAGGACCCGCATTACCACCGCGTGCCCCAGGCCTCCATTCCTCGCCGCATTGAACATGCCATTGTGCAGGTTGTGTGGACACGGGGCGATGACGGACGGAATATGGTGAACTACGCAGATCTCGTGGGCTTTGCCATCGACGATGAGATCGGCAATCTTTACGTTCCAGGGCAGCGGACCAATCTGCCCTCCAGCGCCGAACGCTACGCGACGGGGCTGGCCACTGCGCCCATCGATAACTTCATCACCGAGTTCCTGCCAGATGTGGCAAGGCGCATTCATATCCACGTGGTTCTACTTCAGCGGATTATCAACCAGGTGGCCCGGACCGAGACTGCGGCTGGGCAGTAATCGGTTTGAGCTGGGTTAGAATACCTGCATGAACCGGGAAGTTCACACCGAGAATACTATGCTGGCGAAGACGAACGAAACGGCTGCCATGCTGGCAGATTTTCGCCGCAACTTTCCGGAAAAGCTGGTCCGCGACCGCACGGTGGAATGGCGCTACCGCGTAATCGGCACGGGTCCGCTGGCGCTGCTGGCTCTTCCCGGTGGCGAACTGGTCAATGATCTTGGCTTTGAGTTTGCATTGGCCATCAGCGATTGCTGCCGCGTACTCTATCCGGCGTATCCGCGCGTTGCTTCGATGGAAGATCTGGCCAGCGGACTGCGTGCAATCCTCGACGCGGAGAAGATTGAGCAAGCGGCGATTCTGGGCGCGTCTTTTGGCGGCGCGCTGGCCCAGGTCTTTGTGCGCCGGCATCCGGAGCGGATCAGCCATCTGATGCTATCGAATTGCGGCGTTCCGCTGAGGTATCTTGTGCCGGGCTTGTGGCTGTTCAACGGGCTGGCGCATCTGCTGCCGTGGAGCGTCATCACTGGGCTTTTGCGAAAGCCGCTGCTTAAGACCCTGAGCGCGAAGGCAGAAGATCGCGGCTTTTGGAAGGCTTATCTCAACGAGCTGCTCTCCACGCGAATCACCAAGGCCGATATGCTGGCCAACTTCCGCATCCAGCTTGAGTATCATCGTGGCTATCACTTCACGCCGGATGATCTGAAGGACTGGACGGGTAAGGTGCTGATCGCCGAATCCGATACGGATGTCATTAGTCCTCGGCGACGCGAAGCTTTGCGCGCAACTTATCCTCAGGCCGAGGTCCACACCTTCCACAATGGCGGCCATGCGACGATGTTCCTGCGCTTCGACGAGTATCTGGCGATGGCGAAGGGGTTTCTATCAAGCTAATCGATTGCGCAGCCAGACGGTGGCGTCGAATTTGTGGTGGCAGTCGTAGCCTTCCGCGCTGTAGAGGTCGATGGCCTCGGTGTTAGCTTCGGTCACGGTGAGGGAGATTTCGCTGACTCCCTGGCGCAGAAAGCAGGAGGCGGCCAGGTTGAGCAGATTGCGGGCCAGCCCGCGACGGCGATAGCTGGGATGGACACAAAGCTGGGTGATGTGGCCGCTCTGCGGACTGACGCGCGAACCTAGAACCAGCGCCACCATCTCGCGCGTAAGGCGGTCAATGACCACATGCGAGACTGGCGGAGAAAATACGCCGCAACCGGAGAAGCGAACGATGTTATTGAGAAAGCGCATTGAGCCATGCAGCGTATTGTACTGGTCGTTGACCACGCTGTCGGGATGGCCGCGGTAGGCAGTGGAGATAAGCTGCGCGGCGGCGTTCATATCCTCGTCGCGCCAGGGACGCAAATCCAGACGGACAGGCAGATGGACGCGCGGTGGAACGAAGTAGCCGTCAAGCTTGCGCAGCATGAAGAGCCTGGGGTAGACCTGAAAGCCCGCGTCCAGGAAAGCGCCTGCCAGCGAGCCGGAGGGGTGCAGCAGCAGTTGCGATTCAATGCGCTCCACCTGCGGCGAGTTGACCATCAACTCCAGCAAATGCTTGAGCAGCGTCTCTTCAATCTCCTGCGCAGTGCTGCCGTCGGCACGCGCGCCGGGGAGCGCAAAGGCGTCGCCGACGACTGCCTTGGTCTCCTCGTAAACGCAAAAGACGTAGCCGATCACATGACCGGCATACAGAGCTGCATAACCGGGCAGCGTATGGCCGTCGAGGTACTGCATGAGGAGCTTGGATGAAGCGGTATAGTTCCAATGCAGCCGTTCCATCCACAGCGCGCACTCGGCCTCCAGCACGGGCTGTAGAGGCGGCGCGGAAAAGTGCCGCAGGTCGAGGATCTCGATGGACGCGCTGGAAGCCATTGCTCTCCCGGTCAGTGAACAGTGAACAGTGAACAGTGGACAGCGGACAGCCATCGCTGGTCAGTTGTTAGTGATGTTAGTGAGCAGAAGTTATTTTCCATCAATGTGGAAGGCGATCAGTCTGCAATTTTTTAGATATTATCTGCTCTATCGGCTACTGTCCACTCACTTGCTGCCAACCATGTAAACCACCAGTCCCTGTTCGGGCCAGGTGAAGAGCTGTTCGTAGTGGCGATCCTTGAGTAGAACATCGAGGTCAGCCTGGGTCTCCGGGTCCGCGCCGCGCCCTGAGACGCGAATCACCAGCACATGCTGTTCGTCCGGCACGCCTGTCTGCTGATAGTTGACCACCTTTTGATTGCGATAGAAAGAGAGGCCATACTCAATGTCGCGGCGGACACGGAAGACGGCGACGGTCTGTTCGCCCGGTGCCACCGAGGCAATCTGCTCAGCCAGCGGACGGGCCGAGTACGAGCGGTCGAGCAGGCGAATCACCCGCTTGCTTTGCTCGATAGCCGGAATGCCGAAGACCGGGCCAACACCAAAGAGGAAGAAGAGCAGAACCACCAGCACACACGAGGTGACCAGCCGCAACCGGGCCACGCCGTAGCCTTTCACCACAACCAGAATCAAGAGCGCCGCGCCGAGGGAGGCAACACCGGCAACTATCAGCGCGCGCCATGGCGGCATTTGCGCGCCATGCGCCACAAACCAGGGCAGCAGCAGCGCAGCCATGGCCATCACGCCGCACAATACGGAATGCCCCAGAAGCACCCAACGGTTCAGTCCCGTCGGTCGGCGGCGGTAGAGATAGTCGCCCGTGAGGATAGTGATAGGCGGGATCGAGGGCAGAATGTAGCCCGGAAGCTTGGACTGAGAGAGTGAAAAGAAGAGAATGGGGATCAGCGCCCAGAGAACCAGAAACTCCGGAAAGGCGTCACCCGGGCGGCTGGCGCAAGGAGCGCACTTGGAGAAGTTCCGCGCGCGCCACTCACAGACTGAGGTGTGAATGCCGTCAGCGAAGGCCCGCACGGCGATCACTGTCCAAGGCATGACGGCCAGCAGCACCACAGCCAGGTAATACCAGAAGGGCTGCTGGTGTTCAAAGCGATTGGTGGCGAATCTCTCCAGGTTATGCTCCAGGAAGAACTCGCGGAAGAAGGTGGGATTCTTGTACTGCACAGCAATGAACCAGGGCAGCACAATGGCAAAGTAGAGCAGCGCTCCAGGCCACCAGAACGAGCGGCGAAGGATCGACCACTCGCGGCGCAATCCTGCGAAGGCCGCAACAATCACGATGGCCAGAAACGGCGCAACCGGCCCTTTGGCCAGCGTGGCTACTCCAGTAAAGAAATAAATGTCGAAGAGCCAGAATTTGGAATCCGTCTCATACCACGCATACCAGCCGAGCAGGCCAATCGCCAAGGGCGCGGCCATCTGCATATCGGTGGAGGCGCCGCGAGCAAAGCCAATGATGCCGACACAGGCCACCGTGATCAGCGCGGCATCCAGATGGCCGCCCGGGCGGAAGCGCCGCATGTGCAGGTAGATGAGCGCTACCATGATGAAGGCGAAGCTGGCCGAAGGAAGCCGCGCGACCCAGTCATGCACGCCAAAGTCCTGGAAGACGAACATCGCACGCCAGTAGTAAAGAGCCGGTTTCTCCAGCCAGGGTTGGCCGTAGAGATATGGAGTGACGCAGGCGGACAGCTCCTGCTTCAGTGCCGGCCCAAGGCTGCTGAAACTCCTCTGGCACCCGCTCCACGTGACCAAATTGCTGAGACTACCCTTCCACGAGACACAATCGCTCAGTTTGCCCAATGGCGGCGCTGCGTCGAAGCGGTCCAGCATCTCATGGGCGATCTGCGCATAGCGGGGTTCATCGGCGCCCACCAGGCCCAGGCCTGCGCCTCCGGTCCAAGGAGTCTGCCCATAAAAAAGAAAAAAGATAGTAAATAGAAGAAAAACAGCCACCTCTGCGGCAACCGCCCAAGAGGGCAACCGAAGGCGCAACTTTGAAGCGGATAATTTCCGAATTGTTTCCACTTCCTGCTTTTCTCCAACTGATTCAGCGGCCTGATCCGTCAGGCCCATCTGAGCATCGACAGGGTCAAGGCTAACAGATTCGGGGTGCAGGACGGAACCGGGATGATTCCTCCGCAATCTCCACGCGGCTACTCGGCCAGCGTCTTTGGCTCTGTCGGGAGCACCGCCTCGGCGGGCTTCTTCTGCCGCTTGCGCTGCCGGTCCATCAACTCCAGAATGCGTGCCTGGAAGCGCCCTGAGCGGTCGGCCAAAAAGCTCAGCTCCGGCACATGGCGCACGCCCATCCGCTCTTTGAGTTCATAGCGAATGAAGCCTTTGGCCGCCTCCAGACCGGCGACAGTCTCCTCTTCGGCCTTCTCAATGTCCTTGACGGCGCTATCGATGGCCACGTAGACCCGCGCCGATTTGCCGCCGGGATTCAACGCCACCTCGGTCACATAGCAGAGGTTGATGCGCGGATCCACCAGCTCGCCCTCGATCAGTACGCCGATCTCCTCGCGCAGCGTCTCCGCCACCCGGTCCTGATGGTGCTTGCGCGCTCTGTGTTCGGGCATCCCTTCCTCCTTTGCGCCGGTTAAAGTAATCACAGCATAGCAGAGGTGAGGATTGGGAGACCTCTGATGAAGTCAATGTTTTGATCAGGCACAACTTTAGTTACTCCGATAAAGCTTATAGAGTCAATATGGCCTTCAGCCCCTGCGGGAAGATGTATAAGGTGCAGTCAAGTGCAGAGTTTCCTTCGATCCGCCCTTACAGGGGGGAATCTCTTCTTCTCTGCATCCTACCCAGGGTTCCGCTGCGCTCCACCCCGCCACCCCACGGACGAAGACCTGTCCGCGGGGACCCCGGCCCTGGGCTATTCTCGACGGCTCCCTCCGGGAACTACCATAGAGTTTTACTGCGTCAAATAGTGTCGAATTTCGGTTGACCTATAAACCACAAAAGTGAATCAAGCACCCTGATTTTATATGGATAATCTTTCAGAATTTCAGGATCAATTGCTGACTCTATTTCATTGTAGACAAGAAACCAAGCCTCAAGAAAACGAGCATACTCTCCATTCGGGTGGTTGATATTTTCAGTCACTTTGATATTCGATAACCTGCAAAGTATCTGAAGAGCATGTTCGGCATAGCTGTCGTAAATAGGAATATCTTCTGGATAGCAGCACCAGATTGCTTTCGATACAAGAGATGTCACTTTGCGAGGTTTTTCTGATTTATTCTTTGGCACAACTCTCTGAAGTCTTAATTCTAACTCTTTGAACTCATGAAGAATAAGTTCCTGATTCATTCCGAGATCGATTCGCGTTCGATTATCAGCGTATGCTATTATCTCTTCGGCAATATTCTTCTCGGTTTCTGCGGAAAAAGATTGAAGTACATGGTAAGACTGCAACCACCGATGAATTTGATCAACACGATTAGAAAACGGTTCGTTGATGGATTTTACTGCTTCTATTGTTTTCTTATCCCATAGAGTTTCAGCGGGTTTGCTTTGCCATTCGAGACTCATCGGAATGTATTGCTTCGCAAGTGTTTTCAGATCAAGCATCGAAACTGTCCTTTCCAAACAAAACATCAGTTCAAAAACATCGTCCGATAGAGCGTATCGCGCTGCACAGGCTTGAAGCCCGCATCGCGAATAATCCGCCGCAGCTCTTCTTCCGTGGTGCAGTTACTTGTGCCCGCGGCTTTGACCACATTCTCCTCCAGCATCACCGAGCCAACATCGTTGCCGCCGAAGTGAAGGGCTATCTCCAGCACCTTCAGGCCTTGCGTCACCCAGCTTGCCTGAACATTTTCAAAGTTATCGAGATAGAGGCGCGAGATAGCCAGCGTCTTGAGATATTCAACCGAAGTCGCTTCCTCCCAGCCGCGTCCGCCGAGGGCCGTATGCTTGGGCTGGAAGCTCCAGGGGATGAAGGCCGTGAAGCCGCCGGTCTCTTCTTGTAACTGCCGTATAACTTCAAAATGATTGATGCGCTGCTCGAAGGTTTCGCCCACGCCGAACATCATCGTCGCGGTGGTGCGCATCCCCAACTGGTGCGCGGTGCGATGCACGCTGACCCAATCCTCGGTGTTGCATTTGATGCGCGCGATGCGATGGCGGACCTCGTCGTCGAGAATCTCCGCGCCGCCGCCGGGGATCGAATCCAACCCCGCCGCGCGCAGCCGAATGATTGTCTCGCGCAGGCTTAGATCGGAGTAGCGCGCGATGGCCAGAATCTCGGACGAGGTGAGGCAATGCAGCCAGATCTGCGGGAAGCGCTGCTTGATGCCGCTGAAGAGCCGCTCGAACCAATCGATCTTCAGATCGGGATGAATGCCGCCCTGCATCAGCACGCCTGTGCCGCCCATCTCCAGCGTCTCGGCGATCTTCTGGTAGATCACCTCGAAGTCGAGGATATAGCCTTCCTCCGAGCGCGGTCCGGTCAACGGCCGGTAGAAGGCGCAGAAGGTGCAGTACTCGGTGCAGAAGTTGGTGTAGTTGATGTTGCGGTCAATGATGTAGCTGACCACGCCCTCCGGATGCAGGCGACGGCGCACCGCGTCGGCCTCTTGCCCAGGCCGATCAGGTCGGGGGAGTGGAAGTGGTCGAGAGCCTGTTGGCGTGTCAGCGGCATAGTTCTGATTCTAATTCACAGCTTGCCTGAGTTGGGCTTCACGGCGGGCTTGGGCGCGGGCTTCTTCGCCGGAGCCGAGACGCCAAAGCTCAGCAGGAACAAATTGAAGCCCTTGCGCAGCGAATCGAGTACGCTCATAACCTAGCCTCTCTTCCGTTTTCTTATTTGGTCTCTGGCGCATTGACCACAGGCACAGGCGGCGTCTCGCCGCGCAGAATCTCCACTACCTGTGGGGGCAGCGGCTTGTCGGCGTTGGCCAGCAGCAGACTCACATTCCATATCTCGGCTTCGGTGAGCTGCTTTGCATAGGACGGCATTCCAGTAAGGCGAATGCCGTTGGCTACCTTCCAATAGGTTTCACCCGGAGGATCGTCGCTGACGCCGATCGTGCCGTTATGGTGATGATCCTCCCACAGTGGCGGCGCCGCCGGATACATAAATCCGCCCAATTGCGAGGGCTTGCCGTGGATGCCATGACAGACGGCGCATTTTTCAATGTAGATATGCGCACCGGAGACCAGGCTCGCCTCATCCGGGGAAATTACCGGACTCTTCTTTAACTCGCGATGAATGCGCGCGTGCAGCGGCAACCCGGTCAGCAGGCGCTCGTGGAAGAACGGAGGGTCCGCCACCGCCACCGGCACTTTGCCAAAGCTTAGCCACAAAAACAGACTAACCGGAAGAATTACGATCCCCAGTAACACTCCCAGCAGCACGCCTCTCATCTTCATTTCGGCCTCCATGGTTCTTCATTGTGGTTCTTTGTTTCTATCGCGGCGGCGCATTCCCTTTGGATGCAGGCGGCGATGAAACAGTTTCCCTATACACTCCAGTTGACCATCCTCTTACAACCCGGCAGTCAAGGTACGCGTGGCGCGATCCAGTGCCTGCGTCAATACCGTCAGTTGCTGGTCCGCCAAACCGGTGTTGCGCGCGTCTATAGCCTCGTTCACGCCCGGAAGAACTACCGCCGAATAGCCGGTGAACTCGCCCGGAGCATAGATCGTGTGCTTGAACCAGGAACGATCCGGCAAGCCCTGTTCACTGAGCAGGGCGCTCTCTGTTTGGCGCAGAGCAAGATTGAGGCGCGTTAAGTCGCCCTTGGCTGCGATCTGCGCTCCATTTCCCCGCTCTGCCGCTACGCCGAATCGCTCTGCCGCTGCCAGTGCCTGACTGAAGTCGAGCGATGTGAACCCTCGATCCGCGGCCTTGGCTTTCGCCGCGCCAATGTAATTCAAGATCGCTCGAGCGTAGGCCGGATAATCGTAGGGCAGCACATCCGCGTCGGCCATGCGCACCGCCTCCAGTCCCAGCACCCGCGCCATCTCCTGCAAATATACGAACTTCGGGTCGGCATTCAGGGTAAACCACGCGTAATTGTCAAAGACCGAATGATAAACCCCGTATGGACCCTCGGAGCCGATATCAGTCGAGGGCACCCCGATGTGCTGAAAGAACGGCGTAAAATCCGAACCGGAGCCAAGATCGCCCACTTCGATCTCCCCGCTCTCCGCCGCCTTTTCACTGCCGTGCTCGCTTGCCTTCGGGTGCAATTCATGCGCCGGTCGATTGATGCGCCATTGCTGATAGACCGTTCCGCCCAGCGGGCTTGGCACTGAGCGCGTCACTTCGCGCACGAACTGCTTCAGCGAAGGCACGGCCGAGGCGGAAAAATCGCTCCCGGCAACCGCGACATCGGTGTTGAAGTAGGCTACTGCATGTTCCAGCGCCGCGCGTTCTGCTCCACCCATTCGGTCGAGCCGATCAGGCCCTCTTCCTCGGCATCCCAACTGGCAAAGACAATCGTCCGCTTAGGCCGCCAGCCCTGCTTGAGCAGCGCGCCGACGCCGTGAACCGATTCAAGCATTGCCGCGGTGCCGCTGCTGGGATCAACCGCGCCGTAGACCCAGGCGTCGCGGTGATTGCCCACAACCACCCATTCCTCCGGGAACTCGGAGCCTTTCACCTTGCCGATCACATCCCAGATGATGCGCCGCTGATAATCCTGCCGCTGAACCAGGTGAACCTTCACGCCGCCGGGTCCCAGACGAGTGATAGTGAAAGGGCAGCGCGCCCTGCCAATCCTGTCGGCACGCCGGGACCTTTGCAGCGCTTGCAGAATCGGCGCGGCGTCGTGGTAACTGATGGGAATCGAAATGATGTGCGGCTCGTTGCCGTAAGGCGAAACGCGCGCCGAGTCGGGCAGATCCAGCGTCGAGGCCACGCCGGGCGTCTCCGGATCGCCTGGATACTTGAAGATGATATTGCACCGAGCCGTGCTGAACCCCGGTCTCCGGCCGCCAGGGACCATCGGATAGGCGTCGCCCTTGTAGATAGCCGTCGTCGTGCGGATCAGAGTAGATCAGCACGCCAGCCGCGCCGCGCTGCTCGGCAATGTAGACCTTGACTCCGCGGAAGTTGGCGCCGTAGCGGACCAGAACGATCTTGCCGCGCAAGTCGATGTGCTGGGCGGCCAACCGGTCAAAGTCCTCCAGGCGCCCGTAGTTGGCGTAAACCACATCGGCGGTTACATCACCTGAACCTGAGGAGCCGTTGAAGGGCATCACCACGCGCGGATCGTCCTGGTACGGGTCGCCAGTCCACGTGCTCCCGCGTGGGGCCGCTCATCAGCAGTTTGCCGTTGGGATCACGAAGCCTCCACGCGCACCTGCTTGGGCTGATTCATCAGCACGCGGTACGGCACAATCTCCGTCTCCAGCCCCGCCGCGCGGAACTTCTGCGCCACATACTCGGCGGTCTTGCGGTCTTCTGGCGTTGAAGCCAGATGCGGCTCTCGTGTCAACGTCTTCAAATGCTGGCCGGCCAGCCGAGCATCAGGAACGGCGAGGAAATCTTCTTCAACCTTTGCTTGCGCGGTAAAGTTGCGGTAACCAAAGACGGCTGGAGCGGTCGGGAGCGAAAGGTCTGCGCTCCAAGAAGGCTGTAAACTGGCGTGAGAAAAAGAAAATACACAATCGACTTGAAGAAAGTCATGAGCCGAACCTCTGATAATGTGATCACTTTGAAAGGGTTCGACATTGTGGCACAGATTCGAATCGCCTCTCCAAATAAAGACAAAGCGGTGATCGTTCGCCCTCCAAAAAAGCCATCAAGGCGCCCCGCAGCCACGTATGCCAGATCCAGCGCCGCTCTATGCTAATGGCTGCGCGCAATGGCCGCAGCGCCGAGCGGCCAGCGGAATCTCGCTCAAGCATTCAGGGCACGGCTTGGTGGACGGAGCAGCTTCGGTCGCTGGCTTCTTGAGCTTCACCATCAGCTTGTTCAAGGGCAAAACAATTCCAAAGTAGACCACGCAGGCCACGATCAAGAAAGAAAATGCTGCATTCAGGAAACTGCCGATCAGGATCGGCGTGCCATTGACCTTCACCACCACCGCGCTGAAATCAGGCTTGCCCACCGCAGCCGCGATCAATTGGGTCAAAATATCCTTGACCAGCGAAGTGACAATAGCATTGAAGGCTGCGCCAAGGATAACAGCGACGGCCAAGTCGACAACGTTTCCGCGCAGAATGAAATCACGAAACCCTTTGAGCATTTTCCCCTTCGAGAGCGAGGTCTGTGCGGAGACTATCCGCAAGAACCTGACCGCCGGACGCCAATAATGAATATCCTATACGCAATGAGTTGCTTTCGGCATCGGAAACTGTGCTTGGGAGCAAAAGGCGGGAGAGTCATGACTCTAAAGCGCTTCTGCCAGCCTGGGATAAAGGCCCGCGTGGCTGGTCTGATAAAGAAACAGGAGGCGCTGGCGCATCAGATAATACGCAGAGCAGGCCTCCTGGGCGCGGAGGGGGAGGGTAAGCCGGTAACGACGCAATAGATAGAAGGAAAACAATCCCAGTTCCACGCCGCGAACGGCGCGGCGCAGTTGAGCGGGCATCCATCCTCATGCGTTCCGTAACAATGACAGCTTCGGTAAAATTCCACTGCTGTGCGCAGGCAGCCAGCGCAAGCATCACATCGGCATTCTCGCGCATTTTCTGCAGACCCCGGTAGCCGCCAAGCGACTCCCAGATTGCCTCTGGTTCCAAATCGATCTGGCCGCTGTTCGGAACAAGATAATCGATCGCCACCGTGGATAGCTTTTCGGTATTCAGTTGCTGCAGATCGCCAACAATATCTTGCCAACTCCGCCGGCGTTGCTTCAGCAACTGCGTCAGCAGGATGAATAACAGGCCAAGCAGGCCACCGCTTGCAACTATGGCGAGATAAGGCTGCAAATAGGTCATCGCTACGATATTACCTTTGAGCGCTTAATTTGTCAATATTTTTATTGACACGCTCATGCAGCGCAAGAATATAAGCGCGCAGCTCTGGAGGAATATCCTGCCTCGCCGGCTCCTCTTTCCAAAATTGAATAATCCAGTAAACCAGCGCCGCCAGATAGGCGCACTTTCTTACGTTGTCCAGCGCACCAAAATAGATACGATTACCAAGGTAACCATGCAGCAGGTCAACCAGCATCGCCGCAGCCACCCAGCCTGACCAGCCGGTGACAAGAGCAAAGACATGATTTTGAAAGCCAAGGCCAAACTGTTTCGCGGCCAATAGCATTAAAACAAAAAGTTCGCAAACCACAAGATCCGTGAATAAATCGGAGCGTGCTACAAGCAAATTCACACGACTGGCAGTCGGCTGTGAAAGCATCCAGGAGAGTGCGGCAGCCAGTAAAATGCCCGCCGCACCTCCCAGGATGAATTGCTTTTTGGCGTCTCGGAGCCAGCTTCCGGTCGGCCGCATTACGATCCGTGCAACCTCCCAGACCATCCCGATTCGCAAAGCAAAACCGGGAAAGTAGGTAGAATAGTAAACTCGTGCATACCAAAGACGAGAACCATACGCATGGATCAAATACAGCGCCAAACTTCTCAAGGCAATGAATCCGATCAACGTAGTGAAGGCAGGGAACTCCCTGCTCCTGCGCCGGAAGATGAGGATCGAGAATAGGGCGACTTCGCCTAGAAAACCGGCCATCCACAAAACCCAATCAAGCGCCGACAGATTCATTATTCCTCGCGAATTTTGTTCTCTCTGATTTTAGAGGCCGAGACCAGAGAGAATCGCGGAAACCACCACGCCAACCACCCAAGGATCCCAAAGTATAGGAGAAGGATCGGTGCCAGGTTCGGAAGCAAACGCCACCAGGGGCGTGACGCACACTAACAAGGCAACGGCAAGGGCAATACGCGAATACTTTTTCATGGGGGGATACTCCTTCTCAAGCGCAAATGTACGCAAATAGAAGATAGACCCATTGAGGGTGGTTTTGATAGTGGAAAATCGAGAAATGTGCAAATTGTAAATAATTTCAGTGGACAGGTTCTTAGCACGCGAGCTTCTCAAGCCGTGTCCGCACGCGTATCTGTTAACAAACGACAATATGAAAGAGGCTCATGATATCCGCTTTCATATCATGAAACATTTTATTCATCCCCGTCCAGGCCGTAGACTCTCCAGATGGCTTCGATCGATCGGATCGGGATCATCATAGGAGGGATAGACCGGCAACCCCTCCCGCAGCCCGCTCCAATCCTCGGCCACCACGATGCTGTTCTGTGGGTTCCCCGGCTGGTAGCGCGCCGAGCAGGGAAAGCCCGCCCGCACCTGTGCCACATCGATCACACCACCCATATCGGTAATATCTTGGGAAGATTCGTAATCCACTCCGCCAATGCGATAGCTGAACAGCAGCATAGTCAGCGTGCGGGCCACCTCTTTTTTGGATTTGGGCAGGCTTTCAACCTCGCAGACATCCAGCACCATCCCGTCCACCAGCCGTCCGGAGTGGGCCAGAAACCTCCGCCGCGCCCGTTCCAGTTCCAACGCCGTGGGACGCTTGTGGAAGATCAGCCAAAGCCCCAGCGCAAGCAGTCCGCCGCCCATGACTCCGGCGGCGGCGATCCCCCATAGATGGATGGGTTGAAAATTCATCGAGTGCGAGGCATTTCCCCCGAAGCCCCAGCTTAGAGGATACCTCAGCCGCTCTGGGAAAACAGCGCCCAAGACGATCTCCACCAAGGTTAGGCATGGCGTCGATGCCAAATTGATCCGCAATATCCTGAAAATCTCTGTCGAAGCTCGCCTATTAATTACTCCTTCACGATCAGAATGAGATCAAGTGGAAAGGAGGTCCAACCGCTAAACAAGTCCCAAGTCTCTGCCCCTCCGGGTTGCGTTCTTCCTTTGTTCGCTTTTAAGAACGGGATTGGCCAACACAGCTCCCGCTCTGCGATATACTCGTGACTGCATCTTGCCGTGAATTCGTTCAGCCGGATGCCCGTATTTTCTGAGGTTTACTCATGGCTAAGAGCAAGAATCCCAAAGCGGCACGGCACTCCCGCATTCGTTCGACAACCGTAATCTGTGTCCGACGCAACGGCCAGGTGGTGATGGCCGCCGACGGCCAGGTCACCCTCGGCGATCACGTGCTGAAACATTCGGCCAAAAAGATTCGCCGCCTCTACCAAGAAAAGATTCTGGCCGGATTCGCCGGTTCCACCGCCGACGCCTTCTCGCTCTTCGCCCGCTTCGAGACCAAGCTGGAGCAGTACGCCGGCAACCTGAACCGCGCCGCCGTCGAGCTGGCCAAGGACTGGCGCACCGACAAGATGCTGCGCAACCTTGAAGCGCTGCTGGTTGTCGCCGACGTGAACCAGACCTTCCTGATCTCCGGCTCGGGCGACGTGATTGATCCCGACGAGCCGCTGGCCGCCATCGGCTCCGGCGGAAGCTATGCCACCGCCGCCGCCCGCGCCTTGCTGGAAAACACCGACCTCGACGCCCGCACCATCGCCGAAAAAGCCATGAAGATCGCCGGCGACATCTGCATCTACACCAACGACCGCGTCACCATCGAGGAGTTGAAGTAGGGAGGAGTATTCGATGGGACTCATTGGCCGCCGTTACTCGACGAAGACGGGGCGCGCCTATCTGGGCACGGTTCCGTCCAAGAAACCTGTGATGCGCATCTGTCAGGCGATCAGCAGCGAAACCGGGCACAATCGAACCCTGCTGGACCAGAAGCTACTGTTGACGCCATAAATAAAGGCTATATATCCACAGCAGAACTCCCCGGGTATCGATTTTTGAAACTTGGGGAGTTCTGCAAGACGAGCAGTCTCACCCTTTCCGCCCGCGGACTGCTTCTTTGGCTTCGGCGGGTCCGGCGGGGGGCATGGCGGGGATCTCGGCGCTGGCGGCGGCGATGTTGAGCTTCTTGCGCAGCTCTGCGTCGATACGGGCGTAGACTTCGCGATTCTCTTTGAGGAAGGTGCGGGTGTTCTCGCGGCCCTGGCCGATGCGCTCGCCGGCATAGGCATACCAAGCGCCGGATTTCTCGACGATATTGTTGGCTACTGCCTGGTCGAGGACGTCGCCTTCCTTGCTGATGCCTTCGCCGTAGAGGATGTCGAACTCGGCCTCGCGGAAGGGCGCGGCGACCTTGTTCTTGACGATCTTGACCTTGGTGCGGTTGCCGGTGACGGCATCGCCGTCTTTGATGGCGGCGATGCGGCGGATGTCGACGCGGACCGAGGAGTAGAATTTGAGGGCGCGGCCGCCTGTGGTGGTCTCCGGGTTACCGAACATGACGCCGATCTTCTCGCGGATTTGGTTAATGAAAATCAGCGAGGTGCGGGATTTGGAGACCGTGCCGGTGAGCTTGCGCAGGGCCTGGGACATGAGGCGGGCTTGCAGTCCGACGTGGCTGTCGCCCATTTCGCCGTCCAACTCGGCCTTGGGGACGAGGGCGGCGACGGAATCGACCACCAGCACATCGATGGCGCCGGAGCGGACGAGAGCCTCGGTGATCTCGAGGGCTTGCTCGCCGCTGTCGGGCTGGGAGACGAGGAGGTTGTCGATGTCCACACCGAGTTTGCGGGCATAGGCGGGGTCAAGAGCGTGCTCGGCGTCAACGAAGGCCGCCAGGCCGCCGGTCTTTTGCGCCTCGGCGATGACCTGCAGGCATATGGTCGTCTTGCCGGAAGATTCGGGACCGAAGACCTCGATGACGCGGCCGCGCGGGAAGCCGCCGACACCGAGGGCGGCGTCAAAGCTGATGGAGCCGGTGGAGATAACGGCGATCGGGACGAGCGCCTCTTTGGAGCCGAGCCGGACGATCGACCCTTTGCCAAACTGTTTTTCGATCTGTGCGAGGGCTAGTTCTACGGCTTTGCTGCGGTCATCGGCGATAGCCATGAGGAGGGTCTCCTGAAGTTGTAGCGCGGCGCGGATCTTGATTTGACGGCGCGGCGGCATGGATTAGATTTCGTAGGGATTGTAGCAGGGCTGAAGAGAGATTGGAAGAAAATAATGGCGAAGAAATGGAGAAGAATAGATTATATGCGCAAAATCGATGGGTGCGCGAGTTGTCCGCCAATCGAATGTCATCCTTCGGCAACCGCATTGACATCGGCGAATCAAGTCATCAGAGCTTTTCAGATAGCGTGTGAGTATTTCTACCGCGCTGAGTTTTCTCGTCCCCTATTGTGCGCACCGGTTTGAGACTGCTGGATTCGATTTATAAAGGCTAATAAGGTCAACTTAATGGCCCGAGCAACCTATAACTGAACAAAGTTAGTGATGGATTGAATGCAATAGAAGCTTCCCTCCCCTTGCGCCACTTTAGGGTGCGAAAATATAAAGATAGCTTCCATTCTCGCGCACGGCGCGAAAACAGGGGAATTTCGCCATGCGTCGTGTCGCGCTTATCTACAACCCTGCCTCAGGCCAGCATTCCAAAGGCCGCCGAGCCTCCATTGCCAACGCCATCGCCGTACTTCACAACGCGGGCGTAGAAGCCGAAGCCCTGGAAACAACAGCTCCCGGCAGCGCTGGTCCGCTGGCTATTGAGGCCGCTCGCCGCGGCTGTGACACCATCATCGCGTGCGGCGGCGACGGCACCGTCCATGAAGTTCTGCAAAGCCTCGTCGGCACTCAGGTGGCTCTCGGCGTGGTACCGTTGGGCACAGCCAATGCGCTGGCCGCCAATCTGGGTCTGCAAACCTCGCCGTCCAAGGCCGTCCGAAAGCTGCTCACTGCCCAGGCTGTACGCATCCCGGTAGGTAAAATCTTCTATCAAGACGCCGCTGGCACAACCCGCTCTCGCTATTTCACGGTCGCCGCCGGCATTGGCGCGGACGCTCACTTCATGTCCCTTCTGAATCCCGTCCTCAAGCGCCGCCTCGGTTATCTCCTCTACGTGATTGAGGCCTTTCGCGTCTGGTTTACCTATCCATTCCCGCTCTTTGAAGCCGCCTTCACCGAAGTGGCTGGCACAGAGCTGCGTGTCGTGTATGCTTCTGAGCTGCTGGCCGTGCGAATCCGCAACTTCGGCGGCCTCATCAACAACTTTCTCCCCGGAGCCTCGCTGCACCACGACAAGCTACGCTTGGCCGCATTTAAGACCCGCAGCCGATTACGCTACTTCGGTTTCATGATTCCCGCTCTCATCGGCCGTCAAAGTTTCAAAGGAAAGGTCGAGTTGCTTGACGCTCTTTCGGTCGAGTGCCGCCCCTTGCCCGGCTCACCGGTGCGCGTCTTCGCCGAAGCCGACGGTGAGTTTCTCGGCGAGCTGCCCGTCCGCGTAGAGATTGTACCTGACGCCGTCACGCTCCTGATCCCGCCCGGCGTCGAGGCCTAAAGACTGAGCAGTCCAGTTTTCAACTTGCTGACAGTTGCATTACGCCGCCGCCGGTGCAATCCTTTCAGCGAAGCAACTTCCGGGAGGATTCCGGCATGAGCAAAGGTTTTTTTGGACTTTTTGTGGCAATCGCAGCCTCTTCATTGACTCTCGGCGCACAGCCTTCCGGCTGGCCGCCATCCCCCCAGCATCCAACCATCTCTCTCTGGCCCGTTGCGGCTCCTGGCGTGACCGCCAATCCGCTCGCCGAGGGCGATACCACCACCGCCAAGGACAACCTGATCGCTGGCCGCCCGCTCATCCGCCTGGGCAATGTCTCCGCGCCCACCCTTACGCTCTACCAGCCCAAGAACGGCGGCACAGGCGCGGCCGTCGTTGTCTTTCCCGGCGGCGGCTATCGCATTTTGGCCATCGATTTGGAAGGCACCGAGGTTTGCGACTGGCTGAACTCCGCGGGCATTACCTGCGTCCTGCTCAAATATCGCGTGCCCGACACTGGCCCCTATCCAAAGTCAGCCGCCGCCTTGCAGGACGCGCAGCGCGCCTTCGGCCTGGTGCGCAGCCACGCAGCCGAATGGCATATCGACCCCAACCGCATCGGCGTTCTCGGTTTTTCCGCTGGCGCGCATCTGGCTGCCGCACTCAGCACTCACTACGATCTGCGTCTCTACGACCCAATCGACGCCGTAGACAAGCTGAGTTGCCGTCCCGACTTTGCCATCATCGTCTACCCCGGTTACCTGGCCCTGGCCGACAAGAACTTCGCTCCCAACCCCGACATCCAACCCAATGCCGAAACCCCACCTACCTTCATCGTGCAGACGGAAGATGATCCGGCACACGTCGAAAATGCGGTGGTCTACTTCATGGCCCTCAAGAACGCCAAGGTGCCCGCCGAGCTGCATATCTATGCGGAAGGCGGCCACGGATACGGCTTGCGGAAAAATGGACTCCCGGTCCATTCCTGGCCCAGTCTTGTGGAAACTTGGTTGAAAACGATCAAGATGTCTTCAGGTTTGCCAGATTAAGCTCTGCAATCCCCCTGGCTCTTGAACGAATCCGCCTCTGCTTACTCAGTTTTGACTCACGAAGAAATCTTTGATCTGGCATGGACCGCAGAGATTGAAAAAAGACTTACATTATTTCGGCGCGCCAAAACGCCACGAGACGGATGCGCCGGCAAACGAAACCATGCGGATGCCGACTGGCCACTCGTTGGTGCCGCAATCAAAGTCATTTGAAATGCCGCTTGGCCCTGATCCGGCTGTGCAATAAGGAATCCCATCTCCCACCTGCCACGGCGTGCCCGAGGCCAATGAGGCGATGGTCTCAGAGGTCTGACCGGTGTAGCCGCGGGCGATCAGGCTGTCCGCGCCCACCTCCAGGCGTCCGTCCAGAAATGTACGCAGCAGCGACAGCCGCGTTTCTCCCACAGGTATCGCCTCCAGTTGTTTCCATCCATTCTGGGCGTTCGCGGCGTCGAGAATCTTGTGGCCTACATACTCATACTCGCCGCGCGCGTGAAATCCCAGAGGCAGTTTCTCCAACGTGACCAGGCTGTCGAAGATGGTGCGCGGACACTCTGCCGCCGGATTCCATCCAGAGTTGGTGGTCCATCCAGGATCGGAACTCCACTCGTTCAATACCACCGCATTCGCCTTGGAAAAGATCGCTTGTACGCTTCCCCAGCCGCTGAATACATGGCGGAGATCGGCGGTCAGAAAACTGAGTCTTCCCGGTCCCAAGTCAAAGGGCGTGCCGTTATCCGGGTCAATCTTGCCTGTTTGCTCGGTGGTTGTCGTATGGGACAAAGTGATACGTGCGACGGTCGAGTCCTTTTCCTTTTCCAGAACAAGTTGCAAGGAATGGGATCGCTCAATGGGCGACACCCGCAGCATGGCAGACTTCTCCGCCGAGGTGCGCGGGTCCTGCGTAAAGAAGGCCTGACCCAGGCTGAACGATGCCGATGGTAGCCAGCGAAACGAACCCGTTCCCGGTGTCCAGGCCAATGTGGCCTTGGGAGACAGAAATGTGCTCCAGAGATCAAATGAATCGACTGCAACCAATTTGTTTTCGTTTTTCAACTCAATCATCTCATGCCGCAGGCCGCCGTAATAGCGCAGATGATGGCCCAGGGCGCCTTGCACTGAAGCGAAAGGCGCAAAATCACGGACAGTGACGTTGCTGGCCAATACCTTAGTGAAGGGGCCATAAACCAGCACATCGTTGTAGGGGGGGCCATAGTGGTCTAAATCGTCGTTGCGAATCTCATCCTCGTGGTAATCGAGGCCGATCATGCCCTGCATCCATGAAGCAAACTCGTGCCTCTCGCGCGCTTGAAAGCCTTCTACAAAGCGGTGCTCGCTCTGCCGTATCAGCCCTTCGCCAAAGTTGGAAAACAGCGCCAGATTGTAGCTTCTGAAGAATCCAGAGAAAGCTGCTTCATCCCTTCTGCCCAGCTTCCAACGGTCATCGGCAGCCAGCAAAACGGTGTGTGTCTGGTCCTTCTGGCGCGCATCCAGCGTGTCATTCAAATCCCGGCCATAGCCGATGGGAACCAGGTTGCCCTCATGCGAAATGCCATAATAGAGAACGCCGTAGAGTGTGATTTCCTGCTTGCCTGACTCGATGACCCGCTGTGTGTTTAGTTTGTACATCTGACGGTGTTCCATGTCTTTGAGCAGGCCGTTGCCGTAGTTGATCTCTAGAGCCACCCACTCTCGCAACGCCGGATCTTTGGGGGAATATCCTGCTGTCATATCGACGTCACGAGAATCGCCGGTCAGAGTCACATAATTTGCAAGTTGCTGCCGCGGCATATAAGTTGCCGCCAGGTTGAGCGAGTGGTTGCCCTCGAGCGCATTGAAGGCCCCGCCGTCGGTGGTCACGCCGGCCAGCGCGCCAGAGACGTAAATATTGGGGTCTGAGTAGCCGTTGCCGTGCGCGTTGGCCGACAGGTTGTTGGTCACCAGGTAGCCGCCGACCGCAATGTACTGCGCTATCGGTTCACCGTGGTCGGCCATCACGCCGGGAGAAAAGTACTGCGGCGCTTTGATTCCTCCGGCCGCGGTTTCGATGGGCAGGCCCGGAATCGAGATTGGCGCGCCCGGCCGTCCAGGATTGGCGTCCAGCAACTGCTCGCGCACCAGTACCTTCTGGGAAGGATCGGGTGACTCGATTTCAATCTCGTCGGCCCCGCCATTGACAACCACCTCTTCCGTCACTGCCGCAACTCGCTCCAGGCGAAGGACCACAAATGCAGTCTCGGCGTTCAATTCAATTTTTTGCGTGACAGGTGCAAAACCCGGATGATGGACACGCACGGTGTACAAGCCCCACTCTGGCAACAAGGCCGCAAAGCCGCCGCTGCTTCCAGTTGTGCATTTCCGCTGCGCGCCCGATGTGGAATTCAGTTCGACGGCTGCGCCGACCACTGGCCTGCCCGCCGGATCAAGCACCGTGCCGCTGACAGTCTTCGCGCCGTTTTGAGCGGCCGCAGCGATGGAGAAAAGCAGAATCATAAGGCATCGTGCTACGAAAACGATTATCGTGCTACTTGACTTCACTGCGGCTCTCTTTCTGAAACGGAGTCGAGAAAACTGAGAATGAAACCTTTATCAGTGCTTGTGTGAGGCTTCGCGCTCGCGCGGGCGATATCGTTCCATCGAACCGGCAAGAACGGTCATCACCAGACGCCCATGATCGACGCCCTTCAGACCGATCAGACGGTCGGCAAACTTCTCCACTTTGGCCGACTTGCCGTGCACGATCAGCACCTCAAGGCAAGAGCCGTGATCCAGGTGCGCGTGGCTGGTAGAGACCACAAATTCATGATGCTCGTGCTGGATTTCAGTCAGTTTTTCGGTGATGCCGCTGGCGTGATGGTTATAGATCAGCGTCACTGTGCCTACTACAACCGCATCCGGCGCGGCAATCCTTTCCGACACCAACCGGTCGCGAATCAAGTCGCGGAAAGCCTCCGAACGATTGGTGTAGCCCCGACGTTCGATTGAGCGGTCAAAGCGCTTCAGCAGTTCCGAATCCAGTGCAATCCCGATTCTGCTCAGAACACCCACGTCCGCCTCCGCATCAATTCTTACCGGCTCTTACCAGCGAAGAATCAGAGTAGCACGAATCAATGAACCATGCTACTGATTGTTGCCGCCGACAATGCCTAATCGGCGGGGCGCGAATGCGCGGCCAGCCATCGTGCCGCGCGTTCCTCGGCTACCGCTTGTTCGTCGGCGGTGATGTGCGCGCCCATCAACTGGCGGCTGGCGGCGTATTGTTCCTGCTTGGGACCCTTTGCGGAGGCTGCGAGGTCCAACCAGTAGTAGGCTTCCACGTAGCTTTGCGCAACCCCTTGGCCAATCGAATACAGAACCCCCAAGGTTGCTTGCGCGCCTGCGTCGCCCTGCTCGGCAGCCTTCCGATACCAGACCGCCGCCTGCACCATATCGCGAGGAAAGTCTTTTCCGCCATCGCGGTACAGAGCGGCAAGATGAAGTTCGCCGGCAAGATCGCCCTTCCCGGCCGCCTTTCCGTACCACTCGGCGGCAAGCTTCAAGTCGCGCCCGCCGCCTATGCCAGCCGCATAGCTCTCTCCCACCTGCACCTGCGCCGCCGCGTCGCCCGCATTAGCCTTGGCCAGCAGAGAAGGGTCGATCCCGGCAGTCTGCGCTTGCGCCGATGCGCCCGTCACGAATATCGCCGTAAAGACGATCAGCTTCCAATTTTTTCTCATAGATGATGTGGGGAAAATCTGCTGCGCTCTAGAAAAAACAATACCAGATTTTCGCTGATTTTGCTGACGATCCTCCTGCGCTGGAGGCGCGTCAATCCCATTCGCGAAACCATTTTGCGCAAAAGATTCCGCCGCCATCCTGGAGATGGCGGCGGAATGGAGTCAGACCTGGGAAAAGGCATATGACCTCTAATTAGTCTCTACCCGGAGAATAGGGAATATCTGTTCAAAAGAGAACACAAATAAAGTTTTTTTACCTTTTCTAATCGAAAGATCAATTACACCCTGCCGGTAAAAGGCGCTAAAATTTTAATATGACTGATCGAATCTCTTTGACACTTGCCCAAGCCGACGCTGTTGTTGCCGAAGCTCTCCGCCATGAAACCCTTCGCCAGCACGAGGGGCTGGAGATGATCGCCAGCGAAAACTTCGTCTCCGAAGCGGTGCTCGAAGCAGCCGGCTCGATTTTCACCAACAAATATGCCGAGGGCTACCCAGGGCGGCGCTACTATGGCGGCTGCGAGTACGCCGATGTGGTGGAGAATCTGGCGCGCGACCGGGCCAAGCAGCTCTTCAATGCCGAGTACGCCAATGTGCAGCCGCACTCCGGCTCGCAGGCCAATGCCTCGGCCTACGCGGCGGTGATCAAGGCCGGCGATACGATTTTGGGCCTCGACCTGGCGCATGGCGGACACCTGACCCACGGCCACAAGCTCAGCTTCAGCGGCAAGCTCTACAAAACAACCTTCTACGGCGTGCGCAAGGACACTGAACGGATCGACTACGACCAGATGCAAGAGGTGGCTGAGCGCGAAAAGCCCAAAGTCATTATCGGAGGCGGCAGCGCATATCCAAGATTTTGGGATTTCGAGCGGATGCGCGCCATTGCCGACAAGGTGGGAGCGACGTATGTCTTTGATATGGCGCATATTGCCGGTTTGGTGGCGGGCGGCGTACACCCCTCGCCAGTGCCATACGCGCACATCACCACCACCACCACCCACAAGACGCTGCGTGGGCCGCGCGCGGGGCTGATCGTCGCCGGCAAAGATTATCAAGTGGGCGAAAAGCCGGAGCAGACCATCGGCAAAGAGATAGACCGCTCGGTCTTCCCGGGCCAGCAGGGCGGGCCGCTGATGCACATTGTGGCGGCCAAAGCAGTGGCGCTGGGCGAGGCGCTCAGGCCGGAGTTCAAAAGCTACGCGGCGCAGATTGTGGCCAATGCCCAGGCACTGGCTGGGGCACTCAAAGAGGCCGGCTTCCGCATCGTCTCGGGCGGAACGGACAATCACCTGATGCTGGTGGATGTCTTCGCCAAGGGGATCTTGGGTTCGGAGGCTGAGTTGGCGCTGGGCAAGGCCGGCATCACGGTCAACAAGAACACTATTCCCTTCGATATCAATCCGCCCATGAAGGCATCGGGCATCCGCATCGGAACGCCCGCGCTGACCACACGTGGCATGAAAGAGCCGGAGATGCTGTTGATTGCCGCCTGGATCGAGAAGGCCCTGGCGCGGCGCAGCGATGATGCGGCGCTCGAGAAGATTCGCCTTGAAGTTGCCGAACTCGCCAACCAGTTCCCGCTGTATGCATGGAGAAGAGCGCAATCGTAGTGAAAATTAGTCCAACCGGATTGGGAGGGAAGATGAACTTAACCCGCAATCCAGGAAGAGTCGCCGGACTCTGGTACCTTCTCCTCGTTTTACTCGGCCCGCTTCGTTTGATGTATATTCCCGATAAGCTGTTCGTGGGAGGGAACCCGGCAGCAACCGTCAACAACATCGCCGCCAACGAAGAGCTTTTCCGCATCGGTATCGCCGTAGACCTGCTCTGCGCGGTAATCTTGATCTTCCTCGTGATGGCATTTTACCGGCTCTTCAAAGGAGTGGATCAGCATCTCGCTGTGCTGGTGGTGATTTTCGGCGGAGTCATGCCGGCCGTCCTCTACATCGTGAATGCTGTCAGCGACCTGGGTGTGCTAACGATCCTGCAAAAAGCTTCCACCCTCACCGCATTCGATAAACCTCAGAGGGATGCCATCTCCATATTGCTCCTCGATTTGCACGGCGATCTGAACACCGCTGCCGCAATCCTCTGGGGAGTGTGGCTTTTCCCACTGGCGATCCTTGCGTATCGGTCGCGTTTCCTGCCGCGGCTTCTGGGCGTCTGGCTTGCCCTCGGAGGTCTTTCTTGGGTGGCTTGGTGCTTTACGGGTGTACTGTTTCCGGAGTACCGGGACAGGGTTCTCGCGGTTTGCCAACCCGCCATGCTCGGCGAGATTGCGCTCACTCTATGGCTCGTGATCAAGGGTGCCATGCCAACGGAGTCGGGAACAGCGTAACGCTAATGCGGCGCTCGAGAAGATTCGCTTCAAAGTGGCCGAGCTGGTCAACCAGTTCCCGTTGTATGCATGGCGGCGGAATTAGCCGTCCAGGCATAGGGCGCTTGCGCCACGATGTTCATCGATTCTCATGTCCGAAGATCCGGAGCTGCGGCACCCAAATTTCTTGAATGAATTAGCCTTTTGCCTCGGCGGCCTTAGGCTGCCACAGTTCGATCGGATTCCCTTCAGGATCATGCAGGCGGGCGAACCGGCCGTTGGGATAGGACTCCGGGTCTATCTTGACCGTGATACCCGCGGCTTCCAGTTGGGCCGCCATTTTGTCGAGGTCCCGGACTCGAAAGTTCAACATCCAGTTCTTGCTGGCATCTCCGAAATAGCCGCTCGTCTCCTTAAAGGGAGCGAAAGCGGTTGGCCCTGCCTCTTGCTGCCATCCGGTTTCTCCGTAGCTCGCTGGTATTGGTAATATCCCCAAGTGCTGTTCGTACCAAAGAGCCAGTGCCTTCGGATCTTTGGCTCGAAAGAAAAACCCTCCAATCCCGGTCACCTTTTCTATCCCTGTTCCTGTAGCGCTCCCATCACGAACCGCTATCCCAACAGAGGGAGGGATAAGCTTTGGCTGTGTGGCTGACTGCGCAGCGAGGCCGAGTTGATTCCGGCTCCAGATGAAGCTCGACCCAAAAGCGAATGACAGGGTTCGAAGCAGTTGGCGTCTTTGAAAGAGCATCCAGTCCTCCTTTACTCACAAGTCGGCAAGTAAGGCGACATTATTGTAGTAATCAAGCCCGCAATTTCGTATCATGAGTCATGCAGCGAGATGGGCGCACCTTCGATCACAAGACTCTTGAATCCATTCGTTTGATGGCTGTTGAACGCGTTCGCGAAGGCGAACGGCCCTCGTCAGTGATCGCCTCTTACGGGTTCAATCGCACCACGATCTACAAGTGGCTTGCTGTCGCCTCCAGTCTTGGCAAGGGTTTGAAAGCGCTGCGCTCGCGGCCTGCAACCGGGCGTCCGCGCACACTGACTCCGCGTCAGGAGAAGCAGGTGTTCGCCTGGGTCAACGGCAAAGACCCGCGCCAGTACGGTTTGGATTTCGGCCTTTGGACGCGGGCCATGATCGCCAGTTTGATCGAGCAGAAGCTTGGTGTGAAACTTGGCCTTACAGCGGTGGGCGAACTGCTCGCCAAACTCGGACTCACGCCGCAGAAGCCACTCGAACGCGCCTATCAGCGCAATCCGGAAGCGATTGAGAAATGGAAGCGAGAGACCTTCCCGTCCATAGCCAGCGCGGCGAAAGCGCAAGGCGGCGAAGTGTACTTCTGGGATGAATCGGGCTTTCGCGCCGACACCGTGCATGGCAAGACCTGGGGCAAAAAAGGCGAGACGCCGGTCATCGCGCGGCCCGGTCAGCGGCAGTCGATCAGCGCCGCATCCGCGGTGAACTCCAAGGGTGCCTTCTGGTATTCGACCTATCAGGGCGGCCTCAACGCCCAACTCTTCGTCACGTTGCTCAAGCAGATGATGCGCCATCGCACCAAGCCCGTTCATCTGGTGGTGGATGGACTTCCTGCCCACAAAACCAAACTGGTAAAGGAGTATGTGGCCTCGACCGAAGGGCGGCTGACGATCCACTTTCTGCCCGGCTACGCGCCGGAACTGAATCCGGACGAACTGGTCTGGAGTCATGTAAAGCGGACTGGGGTATCCAGAACGCCGCTACGCAAGGGTGAAAAGCTGAGCGAGAAGATTGAAATGCAACTGGCCGCAATCAAGAAAATGCCCAGTTTGGTCAGAGCCTTTTTTAATGCCCCGAGTGTCGCCTATATTACCGACTAGTGAGTAAGATGATTGCATGATACCTGGGAAATAATATGCCGGGAAGAATAAGACGAGTTTTTGGCCGAGAAGTCTACTAATCGACCTATTCTCAATCATCGTGTCACCATTGCGAACCAAAAAATATCTACAAGAAAGGCTGTTTGTAAACCGCAACTTGCCGCCGCGATCCGGGTTCTATTGGATGAAGTTGAGCTTGACTCTAAAATGGCAGAAGGACAGCAGAGGCTCGCTGCTCCCGCCAAAGGCATACGGAGGAACCCATGAAATCTATTCAGGTAGCATTGATTACATTGCTGGCACTTTCTGTACCAGCCTTCGCGCAGCACCATGACCGCTCATCGGGAGCGCATCAGGCAATCCCGGCTCACGGACCCAAGGCTTACACTGCCGCTCCCCACGCGGCCGATCCCAAGCGCAACTACGCCGATCAGGACGGCCATCCCAACGTCCCGCACGTGGATGGACGGACTTGGGTTGGACATGACACTGGCCGCGGCGATGCCAACTATCATCTGGAGCATCCCTGGGCGCATGGCCGCTTCACCGGCGGCTTTGGCCGCGGGCACGTATGGCGCATCGGTGGCGGCGGACCTGGCCGTTTCTGGTTTAACGGCTGGAACTGGCGCGTCGCGGACTTTGACATTGCCTTCTGCGACGGCTGGCTCTGGGACTCAGACCAGATCGTGATCTATGAAGACCCAGACCATGAAGGCTATTATCTGGCCTACAACGTCCGCCTCGGCACCTATGTTCATGTCGAGTATCTGGGTTCTTAATCGATATCGAAAAGATTAGCCGCGAAGAGGGAGATGGGCCGCAAGGCTCATCCCCTTCTTTTTGTTTGCCCGGAGAACTTCCGCGACGAGGTTCGCCAAGCCATGCCGAAAGGCGATAAGATAACTCTTTCGCGTGGAATCACTGTTTGCAGCAGATCTCAAACAGCGATACTGATTTCAATCTGCGAGGCTCCGCTATGAAGCGTCTCTCTCTCCGCTCTTGCGCATCGATCATTTGTCTCATGATACTTGCCGCGCTGGCCGGCTCTGCCGCCGCTCAGTCTGTCTCCGCGCCCATGATTCTTACCGGTGCTGACCGCCGACCGGCGCTCTCGCTCGATGGCGAATGGGCGACGATCATCGATCCTTATTCGAATGGCAATTCTGGATACTTTCGCAACGAGAAGACCATGCCGGGCGACCCCAGGCCGAAAGAATACGACTTTTCCAAGTCGCCTACGCTGAAGGTTCCCGGCGACTGGAACACGCAGCGCGATTCACTTTACTACTATGAGGGGACGGTTTGGTACGAGCGCGGCTTCACTTATCAGCCCAAGGAGCACACGCACCTGTTTCTGCATATTGGAGCAGCCAACTATCGTTCTATCTTCTGGGTCAACGGGCAAAAGGTCTGCGAACATGAAGGAGGTTTTACCAGCTTCAACTGTGAAGTAACCGGGGAAGTTCATGCCGGCGATAACTTTGTGGTGGCTGCGGTGGACAATACCCGCCACGAGGACGGAGTTCCAACGTTGAAGACCGATTGGTGGAACTATGGCGGGCTGACCCGCTCGGTCTCACTGATCGAGGTTCCCGAAATATTTATTGATCAGTATGATGTGCATTTGAGCCGAACGCCAGAGGCGAATATCACCCCTCCTGGTAACGACCAGAGCCTTCTTGGTTCCTTGAATCTTGAACACATCGAGGGATGGGTCCACGTTGAAGGCGGACACACCGGCGACAAAGTGAAGGTAGAGATTCCTGAATTGCATTCTGATGGCTCCGGCGTTCTCGACGCGGACGGTCGTGCAAAGTTTCTATTGGCGGCGTCGAATTTGCAGCGCTGGTCTCCGGAGAACCCAAAACTTTATAAGGTAATCTTGCGCGCTGGCGAAGATACCATCGAAGAACAAATCGGCTTCCGCACCATCGAGACGCGCGGCACCGAAATCCTGTTGAATGGCAAGCCGATCTTTCTGCACGGCATCTGCATCCATGCCGAAGCGCCCTATCGCACGGGCCGCGCGAATACCGACAAAGACGCGGCGACGCTGCTGGGCTGGGCCAAGGAACTGGGAGCTAACTTTGTACGGCTGGCGCACTATCCCCACGATGAGACGATGCTGCGGGCTGCCGACAGAATGGGATTGCTGGTATGGTCGGAGGTTCCGGTCTATTGGGCGATTGCAGTTTGAGAATCCCGCCGTGCTGGCCAAGGCCGAACAGCAGTTGGACGAGGAGATAGGAACTTCACGCAATCACGCGGCGATTATCCTGTGGTCGATGGCCAATGAAACGCCTAACAAAGATGCGCGCACCCGCTTCATTGAAGCTGAGGCCGCTCACACGCGTGAACTTGATCCGACGCGTCTGATCACTGCCGCGCTGCTGGTGCGCGGCGATATAAATACCAAGATCATTGATGATCCGCTGGGCAAGTCGCTGGACGTAATCGGTTTCAACGAATATATAGGATGGTATGAAGGGCATCCCGAGGCTGCGGATACAACCCAGTGGCGCGTGGACTATCAGAAACCCCTGATCGTGAGCGAGTTTGGCGGCGGCGCCAAGGCTGGCCTGCATGGCGGCGAGAACGACCGCTGGAGCGAGGAGTATCAGGCCAATGTCTATCGCCATCAACTGGGAATGCTCAACCGGATTCCGCAACTAAGAGGCATGAGTCCCGTGGATTCTGATGGATTTCCGCTCGCCGCTGCGCAAGTTGCCGGGCATTCAAGATGAGTTCAACCGAAAGGGACTTATCTCCGACCAAGGCGAGAAGAAGCAGGCATTCTTTATCTTGCAGAAGGCTTATCAGGGCAAGACCGTGGGTAAGCCGGAATGAAATCAGCGAAGAAATTTCTGAATAAGTTGGACATTTGATTTGTCAAGCTGTGCAAAAGTGAATTTGTGAGTTATCCTTGATTCATGGCTATTGACTCTATTCTTTCTCAAATCGACGCAGAAATCGCAAAGCTCACGCAGGTTCGCTCCCTGTTGGCTAATACCGGCAAAATTGCAGAGAAGATCACCGAGCGCCTAACCAAAAAAGTTGGCAGGCCCGCCAAGGCGACTAAGTCTGCTAAAGTGGCCAAGGTTGCCAAGGCCCTGAAAGCTCCGAAGGCCGCCAAGGTTGCCAAGACCAAGAAGCGCCGCACCCTTAGCCCTGAAGCGCGTCAGCGGATCGCCGACGCCCAGCGCAAGCGCTGGGCCGCTCAAAAAGGCAAGGCATAAATCGCGGCGCAATCGGCCGCCCAACCTTTAGTTTATTGCGTTGATGCTTGCAGACTTGCAGTCAGCGCGGCGGAAAGCGATGCGTGACCGCCGCGCTGGTTGTGTCTGTATTTGGCACGGCTTCATACATACTCTCTCCGCTGAATAGTAAGTAGAGACTCTACGCCGAAATGACTTGTCTTTGGGCGCATTGAGGATTAGTGTGTTGCCAGCAGTTGAAAAATGGGGGTATGTTATGCGCCGATTTCTCCCAATCTTGATTACGGCTGTTGTGCAGTTTCTTTTCATCTTGTCGGCTGTCTCGCAAGCAACCTTTATTAGTGCAGAAAAACAGGCGGAGATTCTGGCGAATCGCTATTCGCAGGCTATGCAGACGAAGGATTGGACAAGCGCCGTCGCTACCGCGCAGCAACTTGTAGCGCTCAAACCAAAGGCTACCAATATGAAGTTGCTGGCCGATGCGCTGCTTTTCTCCGGCTCTGCGAATGCGGCTCTGACGACTTACGACAAAGCATTGGCCAAGGCGCAGGAGGAAAAACCTGCTGAAGGCGAGTCTTTGATCGAGTGGAAGGACGGTTTGGCGGAAATTTACATAGGCGAGGGCAACGCGCTGCTCAAGCTCAAGCGCACAGTGGACGCCATTGCGGCATATAACCAATCGGCCGCATTCGCATCCAATGCGGGGCGTGCCAACTTTAACATTTGCGCCGTACTCTACAATAATGGCAACACGCGTGAGTCAGCAGTGGCTTGCCGCAAGTGCGTTCAAGCCGATCCAACCAGGGCCAACGCGTGGTTCATTCTTGGTTCAGTTCTCTTTGCCGATGCACCAATAGACAACGGCAAAGTCGCAGCTACAGCGGAGACCCGCTTGGCTCTGGAGAAGTATCTTGAACTCGCTCCAGACGGTCCTCATGCCGCCGACGTGAAAGCGATGCTGGAGATGATCGCAAAGTAAAATCTGATTGGACCTATCCAATCCCCGCCAGCACCAGCATGCGCGGTTCGGTCATCTCCTCGATGGCCGCTCGTATGCCTTCGCGTCCCAGTCCCGAGTCTTTAACGCCGCCAAAGGGCATCGGGTCCAGACGCCAGCTAGGCGTGTCTCCAACGATCAGAGCACCTACTTCCAGCTCGCGATACGCAGTGAGGATGTGGCCGGCGTCGCGGGTCATCAGGCCTGCTTGCAAGCCATACTTTCGAGTGATTCACATCGGCCAGCGCCTGCTCAAAGTCATCGTATGGCTCAATGCACAACACGGGACCGAAGGCTTCTTCGTCGCGCAGTTTCATGCCGTGTTTGGTTCCAGTCAGAATCGCGGGCGTAATTACTGAGCCATGGCGCTCGCCGCCGGCCACCAGCTTGGCGCCGCCCTCGATTGCCTCCTTGATCCAAGCTTCAATGCGCTCGGCCTCTGTTGGCCGGACCAGCGGACCCACTTCGGTCGCCTCCAGGGATGGGTCGCCAGTAGCCATCTTACCTGCCACTTCCACCACCTTCCACAGAAAGGTCTGGTAAACGCGCCGTTCCACAAAGGAGCGCTGCACACTGATGCAGGACTGGCCCGCATAGGCAAAGGCCGCGTGCGCGGTGCGCAAGGCCGCTTCGTCTACATCCGGCCAGTCGCCGTGAACGATCAGCGCCGCGTTGCCCCCCAACTCCAGCAGAACGCGCTTGCGCCCGGAGTGAGCCTTCAGCTCCCAGCCCACTTGAGACGAGCCGGTAAAGCTGACCAGCTTGATGCTGTCTTCCTTTTCGGCCAGCCATGCTGTGTCAGCGTTCGTCAGCGTCAGCACGGCTAGCGCCTCCGCCGGCCAGCCAGCCTTCAGTATCACTTCGCCCAGCGCCAGCGCGGTGAAGGGCGTCTGCGGCGCGGGTTTCAGAATCACCGGGCAGCCGGCGGCCATGGCTGGCGCTACTTTGTGCGCCACAAGATTCAGAGGAAAATTAAAGGGTGTAATCGCCAGCACCGGACCCACGGCAAAGCGCTGCATCAACCCCCAGCGCCCCTCGTTGCCCTCCATCAGGTCCAGCGGAATACTCTCGCCGCCTAGCCGCGAGGCCTCTTCTGCCGCCGTCTTGAAGGTCAGCACGGCTCGATCCACCTCCGTCCGCGCCATGCGCAGCGGCTTGCCTGCCTCGGCCACGATCAACTGCGCGAAGCGCTCCTTCTGCTCGATCAGCGCCGCTGCCACATCCTCCAGAATCTCACGCCGCTTCCAACGCGGCAGAGCGCGCGTGCGCCGCAGGCTGGCCGAGGCGTGATGCACTGCCTGACGAGCGTCGGCACGGGTAGCGATAGTTACCTTCCCGACCAACCCGTTATCCCACGGCGAGCGAACCTCCAGCGCATCGCCGTCCGTCCACTCCTTGCCGCAAAGCAAAAACCCCGTTTGTGTTCCCGGCCTCATCTTCATGGTCTTGGCGCTCCTGTTCGTCTCCCATGGATTCTACAAGGGTGAGGGCAGCCTGAGTGCGATTTTTAAGGAGTCCGCTCAATTCCTGCCAGGGAGGAGTTCCGGCGCGGTACACTGATTCCCATGATCCACAATGGCCGCAGCCGCAAACTTCCCTTTGATTCTGACGAAGCGCTGGTGCATCTGCGCGCCGCCGACGCCAAGCTGTCTGCGTTGATCGACCGCGCCGGTGCTTTCACCCTCAAGCTCGACGCGCAGCAATCTCCCTTTGAATCGCTGCTGGAGTCGATCCTCTATCAGCAGTTGAATGGCAAGGCGGCGGCTACTATCCATGCCCGCGTCCGAGAGTTCTATCGCGGCGATCCCACGCCGCAACTACTGCTCGACACCCCCGACGAGGTGCTGCGCTCGGCCGGCGTCTCCGGCAACAAATCGCGTGCGCTCAAGGATCTGGCTGCGCGGACGCTGGACGGAACAATCCCCACGCACGCCGCGATATGCAAAATGTCTGACACCGAGATCGTCGAGCGGCTCACACAGGTGCGCGGCATCGGCCCCTGGACGGTGGAGATGCTTTTAATTTTTCGCCTGGGCCGGCCCGATGTTCTGCCGTCAACTGACTACGGCGTGCGTAAAGGCTTCGCGCTCACATTCCTGCGCCTGCCCAAGGCCCGCCCGCTGGCCGCCGAAGACCTGCCCAAGCCCGAAGTGCTGCTCAAGCGCGGCAAGCGCTGGGCACCGTATCGTTCCGTGGCAAGCTGGTATCTGTGGCGGGCTTGCGATCTGGCTAAAGGCACCGAATCTTCTGGACGATCCAATCAAAAGAATTGATATAGGCCTATCGTAGAAAAGGCAGTTCATTGACGCAGTTGGCTCCGCTGCATTGGAACCGTAACATCAGTTGGGCAGGCGGCCCGCGGGAAGCCGCAGTACTCATGTGACAGGACAACCTGCCCAGTGTTGAGTAGGGTAGGACTGTTCGTTGGCATCAATCAATTAGGCACCCAGTACATGGCTCGCAAGGATAATGATGATAATGATGATCACCATGACTAACGTACCTCCTTTCCTAAAATATATACACTTTAAGTAATCTATTTTATCGTGTCAAGTAAATAAACGGTAACTTTGTGGAAATTACTATACCTCAGATCTTGCTGAAAAAACTTCTGAAAATCGAGATTGATTGCTGTGCAAGCATATGCAAGGAAACAAAACGTTGATCCATCAAGAGGAGAAGCCGCGCGCCATTTCACTTCATAGCCAAACCAAGTTTTTGCCTGCTTGCAATCTGTCTAAGGGCGCGGCTCTGGCCTGCCGATAACGTCTACAATGGTCGAATAGGCGGCTCACAGACAAAGGTTGAGGCAATCATGGCGGCAAACAAGCGATTCATCTGTATTCATGGGCATTTTTATCAGCCGCCGCGCGAGAATCCCTGGCTCGAGACGGTCGAGACGCAGGACACGGCCGCGCCCTACCACGACTGGAATGAGCGCATCTGCGCGGAGTGCTACGCCACCAATGGCGCAGCCCGTATCGTCAACAACAAGAACAAGATCACCCGTATTGTCAACAACTATGCGCGCATCAGTTTCAACTTTGGCCCCACGCTGCTCAGTTGGCTGTTGGAGAATGCGCCGCGCACCTATCGCATGATTCTGGACGGTGAACGGCGCAGCCGCAAGGCCTTTCGCGGCCACAGCTCTGCGATGGCCCAGGTTTATAACCACATCATTCTGCCGCTGGCTAGCCGCCGCGACCGCATCACACAGATTCGCTGGGGCATTGCCGATTATCAGCACCACTACGGCTCACCGCCAGAGGGAATGTGGCTGGCCGAGACCGCTGCCGATAATGAATCACTGGAGCTGATGGCCCAGCACGGCATCAAATTTACCGTCCTCGCGCCCCACCAGTGCAAGCGCTTTCGCAGCCTGAAAGACGGCGGAGATTGGACCGATACGCCCAACGCCAGCGTAGACACGACTCACCCCTATCTGGTTCGCTTCCAATCCGGCACTTCGATTGCCGTCTTTTTCTACGATGGCCCTGCCTCGCGCGCCATCGCCTTCGAGGGGCTGCTCAACTCGGGTGAGAGTCTTTCCGGGCGCCTCAAATCCGGCTTCGAGTACAATTCCAACCCTCAATTGGTCCATGTGGCTACCGATGGGGAATCCTATGGCCACCACCACAAATACGGCGAAATGGCTTTGGCCTACGCGCTCAGGTTGCTGGAAGAAGACCCTACTGTCAATTTGACCAACTATGGCTGTTTTCTGGGTCAGTTTCCCCCCGAATATGAGGCTGAGATCGTTGAGAATACCTCTTGGAGCTGTGTTCACGGCATCGAGCGCTGGCGCTCCGACTGCGGCTGCAACGGTGGCCATGGAGGCTGGAATCAGGCTTGGCGCGCGCCTCTGCGCCTTGCGCTGAATGAGTTGCGCGACGCTCTGGTCCAGCTTACGGAAGCCACCGGCGCCAAGCTCTTCAAAGATGTTTGGGAGGCCCGCGATGAATATATTGAGGCCGTGCTCGATCACAGCCCACAGGTCGTTGAGCGATTCTTCCGCAAGCATCAGAGTCACACTCTCACCGTGCCAGAGCGCGTAACCGCATTGCAGTTGATGGAGATGCAGCGCCACACACAGCTTATGTTCACCAGTTGCGGGTGGTTTTTCGATGATCTTTCCGGCATTGAAACCGTGCAGATCATCGCCTACGCGGCGCGGGTGCTGCAACTGGCGCAAGAGATCTTCGGCGAAGAAGCCGCGCAGCTCGAGCCGGCATTTCTGGCCCGAATGGGCGAGGCCCACTCCAACGTGGCCAAAGCGGGAGACGGCGCCAAGATCTACTTGGAGCAGGTCGCCACAAAGCAGCTAGGACTGGAGCAGGTTGCGGCGCACTACGCCATCAGCTCGGTCTTTTCCTCATTCGCCGAAGAGACCGACCTCTTCTGTTACCGCGTCTGGAGAAACTCCTACGATCTATACAGCTCCGGTCGCGGACGCCTTGCCCTGGGCCGGGTGAAAATCGTCGGCGCGATCACAGGCAACCAGCAAAGCTTTTCCTTTGCGGTACTGCACTTTGGCGATCAGAACATCACTGCCGCAGTCAAAGCCTACCTGCCAGAAGATGCGGCAGCCTTCGAAGCCTTTGCCCTGGAAGCCGCCGAGCGCGTTCAGCGCGCCGATTTTCCAGAAGTGATTCGCATGCTGGATCGCTTTTATGGCCGCATGGACTATTCGCTGACCTCGCTCTTTACCGACGAGCAGCGGCGCATCGTGCAACTGATCCTCAATACAACCCTCTCCGACATCGAAAACTCGCTTACCACAATCTACAAAGACCACGCCAGCCTGCTGCACTATCTTTCACAGGCCGGATTACCCAAGCCTGCCGCGCTCACGCTGGCGGCGGGCTTTGCCATCAACGCCGGCCTGCGGCGCGCTTTGGATGCCGAACCTATCGACCAGCCTCAGTTGCGTTCCTTTCTTGCTTTGGCTAAAGCCGACCAGGTTCCGCTCGAAGCGGCCACCCTCTCCTTTCTTGCCGATGGGCGTATGAAGCGCGCCATGATCGATCTGCAAATGTCCTCCGGTTCGTTGGAGTCGCTGGACCGGGCGCTTGCGCTGGGCCGCCTGCTCACCGAGCTTCCCTTTGAACTCAACCTTTGGCAGGCGCAGAACATCTGGTATGAGATTCTGCGCACCTTCGAGTTATGGACTTACCGCGCTGGAGGCTGAGGACCGTCCAAAGTGGGAGAAGGACTTCAGCGAACTGGGAGCTTGCCTGTCGATTGACTGCGCCGCCATCCGCGATCAGGATCCTGCCGCTGCCACTACTGGAGATTAGGGACTGTCCTCAGTACCTTCCAGGTTGAACAAGCGCGTCGGCCTGCATCTTTGATTTGGTCCTGAGATCAATGGTAGCGGAGCATTATCTGTATCATGACTCTGGTTCGGCCGTTAATTGTCTTACCGCGTAGATAGAACTAAGGTTTTCTCTGGCTGTAGCTAACCCGTCAAACGAGCGCACCCCGAAGGCGCCGTTTACAATATCAATTGTGCAGCCCGAAATATCTTCGCCCATTATTCTCGCCGAGAAGCTGACCAAAGTCTACGCGGCAGGCCGGCTTCAGGTCACCGCAGTGCGCGGCGTATCGCTCTCTGTTGAGCCGGGCGAGTTTGTCGCCATCGTCGGACCGTCCGGCTCAGGCAAATCCACGCTTTTTTACCTGCTGGGCGGGCTGACGCAAGCCACCGAAGGCCGCGTGGTCATTGACGGCGTTGACTTTGCTCAGTTGAGTGATGCCGAGCGCACCCGTCTGCGCAAGCATCGTATCGGCTTCGTATTCCAGAAGTTCAATCTGCTGCCAACACTTTCGGCCATGGGCAATATCGAGATTGCCTACACAGTAAGCGGCCGCGCCGAGGGAAAAAATGGGAAGCAGTTGGACCGTGAATATCTGGACCACCTGAGTGACCTGCTCTCAATCAAGGGCCGGCTTGATCATCGTCCGAGTGAATTAAGCGGGGGTGAACAGCAGCGCGTGGCGATTGCGCGAGCGATGATCTGTCGCCCGGCGATTGTGCTGGCCGACGAGCCAACCGGGAACCTGGACACCAAAAGCTCGGACGCTGTGCTTTCCATGCTGGTGCGCTCAAACCGGGAGTTTGGCCAAACCACACTCATGATTACCCACAATCCAGAGGCAGCCTCGATAGCCGGTCGCATTTTGTATATGCGCGACGGCGAAATTGTGCGTGAAGAAAAAGGGAACGGAGCGATGACGGAGCGCGCAGCCCCCAGGGCTAACGCATCTTGATTCCCGGCAAATGAAATAGCGGGTTCCGGTCAGGCGAGGATGCGGCGTGAGGTGGGCGCTTTCACTGCGGCACGCTTCCGCGCTTGCAGCTTTTTGGCGAGGGCTTCGAACTCCGGGGCCAGGGCATCGTACTCGCGCTTGACTTCGGGATCGGCCAGCAATTCAGCCGCGAACTCTTCGAAGGGGATCGTCATGCGGACTTCCTTTTCTTTGAGTGTTACATACAAGACGCCGGATGATGCGCGACGCTGAAGTTTTTGCTTCCCTCCCCGGTCCCCAAATGCGAGGGACCGGGGGCACCCTCAGAGTGGTAGAAAACCGTCACTGGGACCGGGGCCACCCGCCACTCAGCAGGCTGGACAATCCAGCGGCGAACCATTAGACTTCTCCGTATCACGAAAAGAAGGCCTCAAATTGAATCTCTCATCGGCAATAAGTGAGCGGCTATGGATTGCCATTCAAGGCACGTACGAAGCTGGGAACTATTCCGGTGCCATTCTCGATAGCATTTACTTCCTTAGCGATGTGATCCGAGACAAGAGTGGTCTGGAGTCTGACGGTCTTCAGCTCGTTGGTGCTGCATTTTCCGGTACAAATCCAATCGTTAAAGTCAATTCCCTACATACCCCTTCGGATCAAGACGAGCAAAAGGGGGTTCATTATTTATTGATGGGGCTTTACTCAGCGATACGCAACCCGAGAAGTCACGGAAGACAATCTGACACCGTTGAGGTAGCCGACGCGATCATTCACTTTGTTGACTATCTTCTTGGCCTAATAGACAAGGCGCGTTCGCCATTTGACGCGGATCAAACAATCGGTAAGGTCTTTGATCCATACTTCGGCCAGAGCGAGAAATACGCGGATGCGCTTGTTGCAAAAGTTCCGGTCCGGAAGCTTCTTGATATCCTCATTCAAGTATTCCATCGCCGTACTGAAGCCCCAGGAAAGAACATCGAATTATTTATTAAATCGGTTCTCAAAATTCTTAATGAAGATGAACAATCTGGTTTTTGGCAAGTCGTTTCCGAGGCATTAGAGAACGCGACAGCTGACTCCGAGTTTAGAACGATAATACAGATCGCCCAGAATGATTGGGAGAAGATTTCTGAGATCGCTCGCCTTCGAACCGAACACCGACTTATTGAATCAATTCGTGAAGGTGAGTTTAACCAAATCAAAAGAACATGCACCAAGGGGGCGTTAGGAACCTGGGTCACAGGTATAGCCGACAAAATGGAACTGAAGGAAGATTATGCAGCCGCAGTTATTACGAGACTTGGATCGGACTCTCCGGTTGCCCGTGCTTACATATATGAGTATCATTTTCAGGCCCTCCGTCGGATTCATCAGACTCCGGGACCTTCAGTTTTAATTTGTCTAAAGATGCTTCTCAGGCAACACGACCAATCAACCTACAATGCGCTCTCTTTCGTCGGCGAAGAAGTGTTTGCGGACGAATCAGATGAGAAATGGATTGCAGCGCTGAAGGATGCTTATGCTCGTTTCCAATTCGCTGGCGAAACATACAGTTCCGCAAGCTCGGTGGCCAGCTTCGACCAGCGTCCTCCGGCCCCCGGCGGTGCTCCGGACGACTACGCGCAGCAAATCGAAATCTCCGACGACGATATCCCTTTCTGAGCAAAAGTTTGCCAGCGTCCTTACCGCCCCGTTCCGCCGACGGTCATTTTGTCGAGCTTGATGGTGGGCATGCCGACGCCGACGGGGACGGATTGGCCGTCTTTGCCGCAGGTGCCGATGCCTTCGTCGAGCTTTGATCGTCCTCGACCTTGCTCTTGCATTACGCCGCCAACAGCCGTAATTGAATCTTCGAGCCGGTTGCTTCGGCGAAGCGGATCAGGGTCTTGGCGCTGGGTAGGGATCTTCCGCTTTCCAGCCGTGCGATTGCCGACTGGCTGGTGCCCATGCGCTGGGCCAGTTCTGCTTGAGAGATGCCGGCACGAAGGCGCGCCCGCAGCAACTCGGCAGAGAATTCGAATTCGAAAGCGAGCGCATCATACTTGCGCTTGACTTCTGGGTCGGAGAGCAACTCCGCCTTGAGTTCTTCGAAAGAAATGGTCATAAAATCTCCTTTGCTCGTTGAAGCGCCAGGTCGATTTCGGCACGTGGAGTCTTTCGCACCTTCTTAATAAAAACCCGTACCACAAAGATTCGTTCACCAATTGCGGTTACGTAGAGCGCTCGGGCAATGCCATCGCGCCCAATCAGACGCATCTCCCATAACTTGCCGTCCAGATGCTTTACGTGGGGTTCGTGCAGACCAACCAAGCCCATCTGGCGTATGCGATCACCGAGTCTGACAAAGCGCGCCTGCAAATCCTGCGGAAGTGCCCGAATCTCGGCACGCACCGTATCGTTCAGTATTTCCACGGACCACGACATGGCTTATCATATCTCATATTTGAGATAATCGCGCAAGAATTTTTCGCCGACTACCTTCCCGTTCCACCAACGGTCATTTTGTCGAGCTTGATGGTGGGCATGCCTACGCCGACGGGGACGGATTGGCCGTCTTTGCCGCAGGTGCCGATGCCTTCGTCGAGCTTGAGGTCGTGGCCGACCATGGAGACGTGTTTGAGGGCGTCGGGACCGTTGCCGATGAGTGTCGCGTCGCGGACCGGGGCGGTGATTTTGCCGTCTTCGATCAGGTAGGCCTCGCTGGCGGAGAAGACGAACTTGCCGTTAGTGATGTCCACCTGGCCGCCGCCGAAGTTGACGGCGTAGAGGCCGTGCTTGACGGAGCGCAGAATGTCTTCGGGCGAGTCGTCGCCGGCCAGCATATAAGTGTTGGTCATGCGCGGCATGGGGATGTGCTGGTAGCTCTCGCGGCGTCCGCTGCCGGTGTTGGCGGAGTTCATCAGGCGCGCCGAGAGCTTGTCGGTGAGGTAGCCGCGCAGGATGCCGTTTTCGATGAGGACCGTTTCCTGCGTGGCGGTGCCTTCGTCGTCGACGTTGAGCGAGCCGCGGCGCCCGGAAATCGTTCCGTTATCGACGACGGTGACTTTGGAGCTGGCGACCGATTGGCCGATCAGGCCGGTGAAGGCGGAGGTCTTCTTGCGGTTGAAGTCGGCTTCGAGTCCGTGGCCGACGGCCTCGTGGAGCAGGACTCCGGGCCATCCGGGACCGAGAACGACTTCCATCTCGCCGGCGGGCGCGGGGACGGCAGTGAGCTGCAGGATGGCCGGCGCGGGCAGCTTCGCGGGCCAGATGCTCGGGTTCTTTGGAGCCAGTGAATTGATCGAGTCCGGCTCGGCCGCCGCCTCCAGTGGAGCCTTTGGTGGTGGTTTCGCCGTCTTTGGCGATGACGAAAACATTCAACCGGCAGAGGGGCTGGGTGTCCGAGGCGAATGCGCCGTCGCTAGCGGCGATGAGGATGCGGCGCAGCTCTTCGGATAGCTGGCGCGGACCTGCACGATGCGCGGGTCAAAGGCGCGGGCGGCGCGATCCGCCCTAAGAATCAATTCGAGCCGCGCGGCCAAGTCGAGATCGTAGCCGCCGACTGGCACCGGATAGAGGTCGGCGGCGGGCGCATCAACGAAGCCCTGCACTGGTTGCTTGGCTGGGCCGGAGGCGATCAGCGCGGCGGTGCGGGCGGCGTGCAGCAGGCGCTCAGGGCTGAGGTTGTCCGTGTACGCGTAGCCGGTGCGCTCGCCACTGAGGACGCGAATGCCGCAGCCGGCACTGGTGCCTTGGCTGGCGGATTTGACGATCTGCTCGTCCACGCCCAGTGAAGTGGCCGTAAGCGACTCGAAATAGAGGTCGGCATAGTCGCCGCCGGCGGAGAGGGCCTCGCCCAGACAGCGCTCGAGGAGCCGCTCGGTGATGCCGAATTTTTCAAAAAAGTAACGTTTGTGACTGGGACGCGGGGAGGTAGCCGGTATGTTCATTGTTTTACTAGTTTACGCTGGATTTGGCGTTTGCAAACGATCTTCTGCCCCCGTTTCTGATTTGATTCCGGGCAAGGACGGGGCTACCGCCGGACTCTGGATCGTGGTACATTTTGACCATGAAGAAGATTTTTGCTGCCGTCCTGCTCCTGCTGGTTTTTGCCAGCCCAGCCTTTGCGTCGAAGCACAACCACAAGTACCCCCATCATCATCACCACCATCATCACGCATAGAGCGTAGCCGGGATTCGGCGGTTTGATCAGCGGGTTCGTACGAGGAACTGGGCCTCCTCTTGGCAAGGGGATTGGCAGGGGTCGAGCAATGACAGAAGTGGACGATCTGCGTTTTCCGATTGGCCGGTTTGCACCTCCGGCCAGCAGCTTGCCGGGCATTCGCGCCGCGCATATTCAGACACTGCAGCAAGATGCCGGAGCGCTTGAAGACCGCAGTTGCGGGGTTGAGCGACGCGCAACTAGACACGCCTTATCGTGAGGAAGGCTGGACGGTGCGGCAGGTGGTGCATCACCTGGCCGACAGCCATGCGATGGCGTATACGCGTTGCAAGCTGGCGCTGACCGAGGATTGGCCAACGATCAATCCTTACAACGAGAAGGCATGGGCCGAGCTGGCGGATAGCCAACTGCCGCTCGATGTTTCGCTGGCGATGGTTACGGGGATTCATGAGCGGTGGGTGAAGCTATTGGAGTCGCTCAGCGAAGAGGATTTCCGCAAGGGCTACAACCATCCGGAACGGGGCCGGGAGATGCTGGTCAAAATGCTGGCGATGTACGATTGGCACTCGCGCCACCATGTCGCGCACATCACTTGCCTGCGCGCGCGGCAGGGCTGGTAGTGGCAGATGGCCGCTGACGCCGAGGCCGCGTCCCCACAAAAGCTGACTCAAGCGATAGAAGAGTATTTGGCAGATCATCCGGCGGCGGCGCTGCTGGAGGATGGCCGTGTGCTCTTCGATATGCGCACGGCCCGCTACGCGGTGAGCGAGCAGCATGGGCGCTGCCTGCTGCAACTGTGGAGCGAGGAGCGCAACCTGATCCGCACCGTGGTTGGACTGCAAGAGCGCGCGCAATGCCTGCGCGTGGCCACCCGCCGCATGGGCGCAGCCAAGCCGCAGACGCTGGAGCTGGTTCCCACCAGCGACCGCCGCACACCCACCGCACGCGATGCGGCGCGGCGCAACTATCAGCGGCTGCTGGAGCGGGTGCTGACCCGGCATTTCATTGGTTCCAAAGTCGATGGCCTGCGTTCGGCGATGGACCTGGAGCACAGCTTTGGTCCGGCCTATGTGCGCGGACGGCTGCTGCGCGGCACGGCGGCCGAGGCGGTGATCGGCGTCGGCGAGGCGGAGTCGGCGGCGATGGTGGACGGCGTGCTGACGCTGGGGATTCTCTGGCTGGACCATTGCCGGCAGAAGGGCGACGGGCGGCGGCACTTTGGCGGGCTGAAGGTGATTGTGCCCGCCGGAGCCTGGCGGACGACGGCCGAGCGCATGGCCTGGCTGAATCACGGCGCGGCGATTTTCGAACTTTATACGCTGGATGAGCGCAGCGAAGAGTTGACCGCTGTGGACTTCCGCGATACCGGCAATCTGGACTCGCGGCTGGTTCACGCCTTTTCGGCTTCCGCGGCGATCGAGCGCAACCAAACTGGCAATCGACCGGCTGCTCGCGCTGGTTCCGGAGGCCGCCCGATCGAGAGTTGAAGTGCATCCCACTTCAGCCGACCGAAGTCGGCCTGTTGTTGCATGGGCTGGAGTTTGCGCGGGTGCGGTGTGGCTTTGCGGCCAATACCTTCGCACGCGAGGACGAGATCACCTTCGGCGCGGGCGCCAACGAGACGCCGCTGACGGCGGAGACTGAGCCGCTTTGCCGCGATCTGTTTACGCGGCTGTTTTTGAGCCGCCACGGCGACGGCGCGCACACCGATCCGCTCTTCCGCATGCAGCCGGAGCGCTGGCTGGAGGCGCGGCTGCGGGCGGAGATCACCGAGCTGCTGCCGGGTCTGCGCGGCGATCTGCTCTATTCGCAGGTGCCCGCGCTTTCGACCGGCGACCGGGGCCTGCTGGACCTGCTGACGCTGGACCGCAACGGGCGGCTGACGGTGATTGAGCTGAAGGCCGACGAGGATTTGCATCTGCCGTTGCAGGCGCTCGACTATTGGATTCGCGTGCGGGCGCTGAACGACGACCGGCAGCCGGCGGCGGGCAGCGAAGGCGGGCGGCCGCTTTCGGCCTTTGAGCGGCAGGGCTACTTTGCCGGGGCGGAGGTTTCGCCGCTGGCGCCCAGACTGCTGCTGGCCGCTCCGGCGCTGCGCATTCATCCGGCCAACGAGCCGGTGCTGCGCTACTTCTCTCCGCAGGTCGAGTGGGAGCTGATCGCGCTCACCGAGCACTGGCGGCGGGAGCTGAAGGTGGTCTTCCGCAAGCGAAGCAGTGACGGCCGACGATAAGATTTTCTTAGATCAGGAGTGGAGTTAGCGTGGCCGGCAATTCGCATGATTCATGAATTGCCGGCCTCGGATGATCGGCTCTATCTGGCCTCAGCGAATCTGCGTACGCGCTCATGCATTGAGGCCCACCCGTCAGGCATCTGTTTTTTGTGCTCATCGGTGAGTAAGCCGAGCGCAGTATGCCGGAAGACTATCAATGTTCCACCATCGACAGAACTAAGTCGATATTGCACATTGTTGACAAGCGGGAATGAGGCGAAGAGCGGACCGGAAAATTCAAGCAGGGTTGGCCGTTTAATGGCTTGCACGCAAGCCCAAAAGTGCCCGTTGCCGTTCCCCAGGTCGCGATACCACCTGCCTCCTGGCCATGGTTCAATTTTCAGGCTAAGAGATTTGCCTTCCGGCGTTTCATTGCCAGGCCCCAATTGCTCGAGCAATGCGTCAAATGTTACATCCAGCGGTGCCTGGACATGGATCTCCTGGTTAAGCGTAAAGGTCAGGTTTTCGAGGGTCTGTTCCGTAGCAATCATATCTTCTCCTTGGGATTGGGATGTGGGGAATTCAATTCTTGCGTGCCTTCGCGGACAATTGCCTCCGCGCGTTCCTTGACTCGGTTCAATTGCTGCTGCCAGTAACGTTCGAAGGTGCGCGCCCACTCGTGCAGAGGGCGTATCGCGTCTGCGTTGGTCCGGTATAGCTTTTGCCGGCCCTGGCATCGCATTCTGACCAGCCCCACGTCGCGAAGCACGCGGAGGTGCTTGGAGACAGAAGGCTGCTCGAGTCCGAGCGCTGTCACAATCTCTCCGACAGCCCTCTCGGTTCCGGCAAGGTAGCTCAAAATCTCTCTTCGGCGGGGTTCTGCTACCGCGTTGAAAGCATCTGATGTGGTGCTTGCTCTTGCCATGACCAGACAATACATTCTTATATAGGAATATGTCAAGCCAGTATATTGGAGCCGCTCACAAGGCTCGAAGCCAGAATGCCTGCATCGACACCGATCGGTTTATCCCTCAGAGGAAGAAGACCTGAGCCAGGCAGGTGACCTGCTCACTAACTTCACAAAGTCATAAAATGAGTCCCGTTCATCGCGGGGTTTTGTCGCGATGAGCGGGAAGCCTGGGTTCGTGATCTCCGACTCATCCACGAAAAATGAAACCTTCGATGAATGGGCATTGGATTCTGAGACGGATGATGGGTCCTTGCCAATTACTAACCCGTAATGGTGATGGTAATAATGTTGGACTTTATAACAGTTGGTTTTCCATTCTCATCTAGAAAATCCGGATCAGGGCGTGAAACCTGCACCGTATATTTTCCAGGCCTATCGAACTTATAGATTTGTTCGAGATCGGCCTCATGGTTTTGGTTTAGCCGAAGAAACTTCCGAGCGCAATATGAGGCTGGAGGTGCTGCGATCAGGATCTCCAAAAGAGATTTTCTCTGCAGGACTTCCGTCTTCATCCCATACAAGGTATTTATATTGTTTGTCGAGATGCCGAAAATGACCAGAATAATCGATGTCGTGGTTGACGATGTTGGTTAACGAGATCGTAATCGCCACGATTGATCCAACTTTGAACTCGTAACGAGTACTTGCGTCGTCGCCGCCTCGGATTGAGAGCGTGAACGATGGCGTGGTTGCGCCCGGGTGTCGAATGGGAGCATAGGTCTTTACGCCGTCTTTAATCTGTATATTCGAATCGCGCTCTTCCTGCGCTGGAAGTGCAAGTGATAACGCCATGATGGTTGAAAAGATCAGAATCCGATAATATCTCAGATAGGTTTGCATCATTGTTGTTCCTCCTGGCTTACTCCACAATCATTACTAGCAAGATGGGTCCATTGCGGATACCCATAAATTGCATTGTCATATGGGGTTGATGGCACAAAACCCTCTCCTTCATCGTATGCGTCCGACCAACTACACGGTTGACCGAAGCGGCGGCGTTCAGATAGGTTACTTTGCTTTGCTGGCCGCGTAGGCTGCCGGGGTAAGTTGGTCGAGGCTTTTCACGGAACGGTCGGCAAGTCCAGGCAGGACGGTTGCCAGGTATTCGCGGATCGGCAGGCCAAGTCTGCGGCAACTTTCGACGATGGAAAAGATCGCCGCCACTTTTGGCCCGGCTTCTTTGCTGCCAAGATGCACCCAGTTCTTGCGGCCGATCGCAACCGAGCGCATGGAGTTCTCGGCCAGATTATTGGATAACTCCAGCTCAGGATATTCGAGGAAGATGGTCAGCTTTTTCCATAAATCCAAGGTGTATCGCGCGGCCTTGCCCGCGGCGCTTTGGGGCAGAACCTTGCTCTGCGCGGCCTGTATCTGCTTGCGCAGTTCGGCCACGAGCGCAGGCGCGCTTGCCATGCGCAGCGCATGACGTTCGGCGTGATTCATCTTCTGCGCGCGCGCCTCGGCATCGATGGCGAATAACTCATCCATCAACGCGACGATGCTTGCCGAGTCCTTGTCTTTGGGATCGACCTTGATGGCATCGATATACTTGCGGCGCGCATGCGCGAGACAACAGGCATGCACCATCGCTGGCCCGCCGATACCGTTTTCGTAGGCGGCGTAGCCATCGGTTTGCAAAATGCCGCTGAACTGGCCGAGAAATTGTTTTGGCCCTTCGCGCTCGCGGCCCATGCGGAAGTCGAAGATGACCGATCCACCCGGCGATCCATATTGCCATAGATAGGCTTGATGATTGCACCCGCGCTTGTCATGCGTCTGCACATCGACGGGCGTTTCGTCAGCCTGGATGTAGTTACCATTTAATAACTCACTGCGCATCACGCGGACGATGGGCTGAAGCATCTCGCCGACTTGCATCACCCAGCCGTCCATCGTGGAGCGGCTGATGTCAAGGCCCGTATCGCGCTTGAGAATCGCGCTCTGCCGATAGAGCGGAAGGCTGTTGCAATATTTGGCGACGACCGTGCCGATGATGATTTGATCGGAGACCAGTGACTTGGGGATGATCGACTCAGGCACCGAAGCAACTGCCACGCCTAACTCCTCGCACCGCTTGCAGGCGCGCTTTTCGCGCTTCGTCACGCGCACGAAATACTCGGCGGGCTTCACGTCGAGCACTTCGCTCTCTTCGTAACCAATGACCGCAGTTTCTTTGCCGCAGCCGCCGCAGATGCACTGATCGGGCGTGCAAACGATGATCTTCTCGACGCGAGTCAGATGCGCGGGCAGCGTCTGCCGGCCCGGATGCTTCTTCTTGTCTCGCTGTTGCGGAGAAGCACTTTCGTTATCGATTGCCGGCGATGATTCCGCGAAAGGATCACGCTCACTCTCGGCAATAACTTCTTCGCGGCTGACTCCGGGCTGAGCTTCGAGTAGTTCCAGTTGAAGATCACTGAGCTTCTCGCTGGCCTTGCCGTACTTGGCGATGCGCATTTGCCGCAGACGCTCTTCGAGAAACTGGATCTTCAGTTGCGCATAGGCAAGCTCGCGTTGTAATTGTGAGATGACTTCGACGGAGAGAGGATCGGAGTGTGGCGAAACAATCGGTTGGAGAGGCACGCTCACCATGCTTCTTTTGTAACATATAACGCTGTGGATAAGTATGGAAATCAACAGTAATCATGCGGTCATTCGTGACATATTTGATTCCTCGCCAACAGGCTTGCGATACCACTTGCGCTTGCTTGTTTGCCCGAGATCGATGCCTCCCACAAGCAGCGCAAATTCTTCACGGCTCAACACCACCTTGCCTTGCTCGGCATCATCAGAAGGCCAGTGAAGGCGGCCTCGCTCGATTCGTTTCGCGCAAACCCAAAGTCCCGTGCCATCGAAAAACAATATCTTCAGCCGATTCTTTTGCGCGTTGGAAAACAAAAACACATGGCCGCTCATCGGGTTGCACAGCAACTGATCGCGCACCAGGCCATACAGGCCATTGAAGCTTTTGCGCATATCCGTAGCGCCAGGCGCAAGGTAGATGCGCGTCGCCGCGCCCAGGCCGAACACGCGCTACGCCCGATCCAACAGACTCACCAAACGCTCCAGCGTGGGTGCATCAAACCCGCGCCCCACTGCGATCCGCCGCCCGTTGGTGAACTCCAGCCACAAATGACTGCACGGTTCGTCCCCGCTTGCCGTAACTGCCGAGTTATCGTGCAATAACTCCACCGGAAGCAAACGCTTTGCAGCTCGCGCGGTCGGTTGGCGATAAAGCCGCCGATACTTATCCAGCGCCGCCACCGACACTCCGCGCCGCGAGCAAAACGCCTTCCGCGTCAATCCGCTGGTTTCATACTCGGCAACCAACTGCGCGGCTTCCGCACGGCTCCGGCGACGATGCTTCAAACTCACCGCTCCCGCTTCACTCATAAAGAAAGTTCATCACAAACTCAGCCCGCACAACAGATGCGGTTGCTCTGACGGATACCCTTCATCACCACTCGCAGTCAATATGCCATGTCTTTCCCATTTGCCGTTTGTATTCTGGACAGCTGTGGCGACGAACTGCCAGTCCTGGAAACCAATTGGCACCGGTATCGATTTGGGTTCATCAGATTGCCAAAGCAGATACATGGATGCGTGGAAGTTGCGAGTGCCTGTCAGGTCATTAGGGAACAGCCCCATTTGTGGGCCATCGTACGCGATTTGATGATTCTGCCCTTTCACAGCCGTAAATGGATATCCTCCATCTAGCCCATCATGAACTCCACAGTATGTCGGACTGGGACCGGTCGCATGAGTGTATTCGTTAATATCAGCTTGCACAATCTGAACGAACACATAAGAGCCGGAGGAAGCACCTGACGCAGTGAGGTGAATGCCGGGATCACCTTCGTCAGGCCCGCAGCCCGGAGCCGGACCTGAAAGATCCCCGTACTCAAGAAAGGGTTCTGTTCCGACGGGATTACATACATCTAGCTTTCGCACCAAAGCCAACTTTGAGTCATCGGTGGCCAGCGTCAGGTTTCCGGGACTTTTCGCTTTGAAGACGGCTTCCGCCTCAGGCGATTCACAGATTTGGATTCCGTTTGAGTCCGTTGCGCAATAGGTATAGACCACATTCATATCGTCTTGAGGATAGAGCCAATAATAGGTTGTATTGGGCTGATCAGTCTGCGTTGGAGTCAGTACGATCCCGCTATTTGGGTGGCTGAACCGCTGCACATTCGTACCAGGGATTGTCCAAGTGGGGTTGCTGATAGTAAAGCCGCCGGGGAGCGTGGCTGGAGTCGTGGTCAGCTCAACCGGTTGGCCGACGATGACGGATGGGTTCTTGATCTGCGCATCGTCGCCGCTGATCGTCTTGTTTTTCCATAGGATAACTGGGATAGGCAGGACCACGGGGGCGGGGTTGGCTATAGCAGACCCTGGCGTTGCGCTGCCGGATGGGTTAGTGACGGTCAATGTAACCGTCTCCGACGGAGCTTTCTTGGTTACATTCACGGTGGCTGTGATCTGCGTGGAGCTGACCACGTTGATATTGCTCAGCGTCACGGCATGCTTCCCGTCCGTTACAGTTACCTTTGAAGGACCGTTGGCATCCGATGAGGTCAAAAAACAACCGCCATTGATCGTAATATCCGCACTCTGTGAGGTCCACCATCCGTCAGGAGTGACAGAGGTAATGGTTGGAATGGAGCAGGCCAGATACTGCGCTGAGGTTGATGCAATCTGCCATGTAAAAAAGAAATTACATGCGGAGCTTTGTTGATCGGTTATACAATCCACTTCTGGGAAGATTTGATCAACGCCGGTTCCAGTCATAGCGCCTGTAATTTCTTGTACAATACTTGGTCTTTGGGTTGAAAAACTAGGTCCTAACTGCAAAGGTAACTTCATGAAACCCTCAGGATCGAGGATCAAATTGCATATCATTCTGAGAGAAGAAGTATTACAAATATAATAAGACGCACTATCCTCATTCTGATTGAAATTCATCCAGTGTACGGAGTTGATGGTGTATTGAACCCCTTGCTGTAGAGGAAAATCGATCGTGCAAATTCCGGTTGGGTTAGTTCCCGTTTCAAACGGGTCCCCCGCACCTCCACCTGATCCCGTCCATCCCAAATATATTTCTGGGTTAATGCATATTGATGAAGGGCTGGTGAATGTGTCTCCTGTGGATGAAGTAACGGAACATGATGCAATAAATGCTGCATAATCAGTTGCCGCGGGAGATGTGGCTCCAGTGGCAGGGTCAATCGCCGAAGTGCTGCAATACGCTGTTTCATGCTGTGCGTCGGCTCCCGGCTTGAACCCGGAAGAGACCCAGACCTGAGCATTGGCAGGCTCAGTCATTCCGAGGGAAAAGGCCGTGGAGAGCAGTAAAAATATCGGTGCAATACGGAGGAATGGACCTTGAATTGCCCCCCCAATTGGCCCAACGGCTTGCGCATGGATTTCGTCCTTTTGATTGGCTTGGCGGCGGAGATCGTTAAAAACGATTCTGCTGTCAGTTTAGCGCAATATGCTGAGGTTTGTGTTACGAAAGAGGTAATCTTTAGTAACATTAAATGAAAGTGAGGAAGAGAAGGCGTGACTTGGAGATTGTTGTTATCAGCCTTTCGCTTTCGATATGGTAGGTGGAGAAGAGCGCGAACAACAATCGTTCAACGCGCAGGCCTGGAGCAGAAGGCCTGCGCCTGTGCTTTTTTACTGGCGGCGAATCCAGAGAACTGAGTAATAGCCGGCAGCAAAGTTCTCTTGATCGTAATAGGTTCCCCGGCCATCCAACTTCTGCCCGTCTGGAGATAGCGTGAAGGTGATGTCCACCTCGGAGTAGGGGAAGGCAGGATCGTGCCCTGTCAGGCGGAAGCGAAGCTGACCGGCCTGGACATCGACGCGGTCAATGGACCGCTTCAGGTTAGGGCAGTGATTCGCAATGGACCAATGACCACCATTCTTTTTGATTTCATAGTCGCAATCTGGTTCTGATGCGCCGCCGACAAAATACTGCTTGGGCGTGGAGGCGTCGTACCAGCTTCCCTCGAAGGTGAAGTTGCCGGAGGCAGCGAGGGGCTGCTCTTTCTGCACCTGCTCCATGGACTGTTTTTTCAGCACATCTTCCGCTTGCTTCTTGGCTTGCTCGTCCGCAGCCTTCATTTCCGCTACTTTAAGGCTGTAGATTTCGTCCTGGACGGCGCGGGCATCAGCAGGCTGTGTGAGCAGGTAAAAGTTCAGGCTGGCATCGGCGCCAGTGAACTGGCCAACCGCGGACTGCGCGGCAGCAAGCCTTTTATATGCCTCCGCCCACCAGGGAGCACCGAGCAGGGCTTTCTGGAACTCCTCGACGGCGCGTTGCTCATAACCGGGATTGTCATCCGCCGCGTTGGTCAATGCAACAGCGGTCACGTAGTGCCCACGAGCCTCCTCGGGGACATCGGGCTGAATCTTGGCGGCTTGAACCATCTTGATGATCTCAGCGCGGGCCGCATCGCTGGGATCGGCGGCGAACTTCTGCATCACCGCCGTCAACTGCTGCTCGAACTGCTGGCGGTCAAGGTCGCGCTTGAGTTCCTCGGCCTTTCCAAAACCATCTCCGGGATGCACGGCTGCCTGAAAAAACTCCAGATTGCGTCGGACACCATCGTAGTCACTGGCACGGGCATAGGAAGCGCCGGCAAAGTAGTCAGCATCGGCAAACCAGGGAGCTTGCGTGGCGGCTTGCTCAAAGAGCTTGCCCGCGGTTTTGAAGTCGGTCGCCGAGACGGCGGACTTCAATTGCGCCGTCGCTTGGGCGAAAGTGTCCTGTGCGGCTTGGGGAATTGCCGGCTCTGGATTCAAAGTCTTGGCGAGCGTTACGATTTTCTGGCGCAGGGCAGCATCGTCGGGCTTGCTTTGAAACTCGAGCAAGTAGGAGTCGAGCTGTTTGCGAGCGGCGGCATTGACGGAAGCCTGCGATCTAGCTCCGGCAACGGGCTTTGTAGCCGGTTTAGACGCTGGCTTAGCCGCCGGCTTGGCCGTCGGGGTTGGTGTCTGAGGCGTTTGGGCCACGATTGAACCTGCCAGTGAGAAAAGCAGCAGTCCGAAAATTACCGGTTTGATGTTCATGGTCTCTCTCTCTTTGATGCTAATGAGTTGAGATAGAAGGTAGACAGATTATAGCTCTGCTTGGCTAGAGATTTCTCATCAAGTTGATGGCAAAAGTCCGGCTCGTTGCTTCCCGACCAGTTAAAGATTTGTTTCAGCGGCCCGCGCCCCGTAGAATCAGCAGTAGCGGCGGATCGCGCAAGATTCGCGTAAGAGGCCGCGACAGGAATCGATGAGCGAACAGACAGCAGGAACTTCCCCTCAGGCGCAGTCGGCGAGTCCGGCGTGGATCAGAATCGAGCGGGCACGGCATCCCCAACGGCCCTATCCGATGGATTTTATTGAGCGTATCTTCACTGATTTCAGCGAGATTCATGGTGATCGCGCCTATGGCGACGACGAGGCAGTGGCGTGTGGCATGGCGCGTCTTCAGGGTGAAGAGGTGATGGTGATCGGCAACCGCAAAGGCGGAAGCACCAAGGAGCGAGTGCGGCGCAACTTCGGAATGCCGCACCCCGAGGGCTACCGCAAGGCGCTGCGGGCGATGAAGATTGCCGAAAAATTTGGCCGGCCGGTGATCAGCTTTATTGATTTGCCTGGAGCATTTCCTGGCTTGGGCGCCGAAGAGCGGGGCCAAGCCGAGGCGATTGCGCGCAATTTATTGGAAATGTCCCGGTTGCGCGTACCAACGATTTCGGTGATCAGCGGTGAAGGCGGATCGGGCGGAGCGCTGGCTTTGGCCGTTGCCGATCGTGTGCTGATTCTGGAGAATGCGCTATACTTCGTCATTACGCCGGAGTCCTGCGCTGCCATCATGTGGCGCGATGCGTCTCACAAGCAGTTGGCCGCGGAAGCGATGCGCATCAGTGCGCCGGAGGTGGCTGCGCTGGGATGCGTGGACGAGATTGTCCAGGAACCACCAGAGGGCATTCATTCGGACCGCGCGGCTGGTACCGGGATGCTGAGCGGTGTGCTGATCAAAAAGCTCGCGGAGTTGAAGGCCATGCCCGCGGATCAACTAGTAGCCGAGCGACAGGCAAAATTTCGCAAGATTGCGCAATTTTACACGGAGGGTTGATGACTACAAGCCAAATCCAGCCCGCCCCAAGCCGCTTCCGCTCCTATCTTCGGTTCATTCTTGCCGTGATTTGGTTTTTTGCAGCCCGCGGGCTGGCTCATCACGGAGCGCTGGGAATTGCGACTGAGCAATTTGTACCGCTTATCGAGCAGGCGATGCTGGTCTTTCTTCTTTTGCTAGGCTACGCAGCCATAGGCTTCTGGCTGGATGGCGCGTTGCATCCGATCAGCGAGCAGGGACTGCCGCGGCGCGCGGGGTGGCTGAGTGAGGCAGGGTTGGGGCTGGCCGTGGGCTGGTCGCTGGCCGTGGCCTGCGTGTTGCCGTTAGTGGTGGGCGGCGGAATCGCTATCGTGCTGATCTTTGGAAGCTCGGCTTGGGGTTGGCTGCTGGTGGAAGTTTGCTATTTTGCGCTGGCCGCGCTGGCCGAAGAGGTTGCCTTTCGCGGTTACGGATTTCAAAGATTTGAACGAGCCGTGGGTTCGCTAGGAGCGGCTCTGGGTTTTGCTGCCTTTTATGCCATCGTGCAGTCGTTTTTGCCCGGCTCGAGCCAATCCAGCATCGCTGTTTCCGTGGCGCTGAGCCTGGTTCTTTCCACCGCCTATCTGCGCAGCCGCGCCTTGTGGGTGAGTTGGGGAATCAACTTCGGCTGGAAGGCCAGCCGTGCTTTGCTCTTCGGGCTGGCCATCAGCGGCGAGACCCGCCACTCACCCATCGTGCAAGGCAACCCGATGGGACCGTTCTGGCTGACGGGCGGAGGCTACGGGCTGGACGGCAGTTGGGTAACCTTTGGCTTTCTGCTCCTGACCATTCCTGTGGTTTACAAGCTGACACGTGAACTGGACTACGTTTACAACGCTCCGGTAATTGTGCCTGGAGGGATTCCAGTGGACCTGAGCGCTTCGGGCCAGCGGCAGCAAGTACTCCCGTCTGCGCCAGTTGCGCAGGCCGCACCTGCTTTGGTGCAGATATTACCCGTAGCCGCACCCGCACCCTCCAGGCCGGATGAACAACAGACCAAGTAGTTCCGGGATTAACCACTCACGCAAATTGACCTTCGGCGAGATTTACCGTAAACTTAAAAATTGCGAGGGATGCGGCATGAGTTGCATTCTATGACCGCATCAACCTGCCCGCTATCAGGGCCTGAGATCATAAGGATAAGCAATGGCAAACCATGTATCTTCGCTGAAGCGCGCCCGCCAGACCGTCACCCGCACGGCGGTGAACCGCGCCAACCGCAGCCGTGTTCGCACCAGCCTGCGCGATTGCGCGAAGCGCTCGCCCAGGGCGACGTGAAGGCAGCCCAGGAGCAGTATCGCTCGACCGTCTCCACCCTCGACAAGAGCGTGCAGAAGGGCATTCTGCACGACAACACCGTTTCCCGCTACAAAAGCCGCCTCAACGCGCGGCTGAAGGCTTTGGTTTTGGCCAAGGCGTACATTGATATTTTCTCTGATCGGCATTGGGGAGAGCGGTAGGCCGCTCTCCCCTGCCACACCACCGGACAAGCGGGTCCGCATAACGCAATCCTTCACTGCACTCGCTGTGACCAGTTTGCGACAGGACTTGCACCCGTATGAGTCCGCCCATGCTGGGCGCACAAAAGCCGAAGGCCTCTCGTGATGAGAGGCCTTCGGCTTTTGCAACCCCTTGGGTTGATGAAGATGGAGCCGAAGATCAGAGTCGAACTGACGACCTGCTGATTACGAATCAGCTGCTCTACCAACTGAGCTACTTCGGCCTGCATTTCAAATTGTACCGTTGCGCCCTCATTCGGTAAAGTTCCGCGCTCAATTCCGCGGCTCCAGCCTTGGCAATTCTCCGGCCAAAATCAGCAGAATTCCCGCAATCCACAGGAAGTGGCCCACCAGCGGAACCAGCGGATAAATGTAAAAGAAGATCCAAGTCCCGATGATAAAGAGCACGATCAGCCCCGCCACAATCCGCCGAGGCCATCTGAACTTGGGGAAAAGCAGGAATATCAGGTAAAGAACAATCAGCGGATTGATCCAGCCACTCAGAATCGCCAAAAAATTCCAAGACTGCCAAAGTTCATGGCTGAAGGAATTGATCAGCATCATCCATGCGCAGCGAGAACCCTGAAGCACTTCCGGTGTATCAGTTACCCTTGGCAACCTCTCGCACGGCGGGCAAAAAAAAACGCCGCAACATAAACAAGAAGCCCCACGATGCGAGCAATTATTACGGCCCACCTTACCGTTCTGCGGCTGCGTCTTGCGCCATGAAATTCCTCCTAGTCCCTAGTCCGGAACATTCCATCATAGTTCATGCGCGCGCTCGCACGGCATCGGCAATCCGCGCTGCCTCCACTGCCGGACGCACCGCATGAACCCGCACTATCGAAGCGCCGTGCAAAATCGCCGCCACCAGCGCCGCCACGCTCGCCGTCTCGCGAGCTTCAACCGGCGCGTCTGCTCCGCCATACAGCGGCGCCAGCGTACGGCCCAGAAACGATTTCCGGCTAACTCCGGCCAGCAGCGGCCTTCCCAGCGCCAGCAACTCCTCTTGCCTGCCCAGAAGCGTAGTTCTCCTCCAAGCGCTTGCCAAAGCCGTAGCCGGGGTCAAGCACCACCGCCTCGCGCGGAATCCCTGCCGCCGCAGCCTCTTTCAGAGTCGCCGCCAACCCCGCCCGCACCGTCGCCAGCAACTCTTCCGGCCCCAGCTGCGGCTGTGTCGCCACTCCTCGGGCCGCCCCCGCGTTGCATCAGCACCACGCCCGCCCGAACTTCGCGCAAACCGCGGCCATCTCCGCGTCCCACGCGAAGCCGCTCACATCGTTCAGATCTCCGCCCCGGCCGCAGCGCCGCCGCGCCGTCGCCGCCTTGTAAGTATCCACGGATACCACGGCGTCGGACCTTGCATTGAGAATCCCCTTTAGCACGGGAAGAGCCCGCCTGTTCTTCCTCTGTGCAACCAGAGGGTAGTGTAAGCCGCCCCGGCCCGCGATCCCGGCCGCGTGGTTCCGCGCCTAAATCCAGAATGTCCGCCCCTTCTTCCAGCAACTGCAGCCCATGCGCGATGGCCGCTTCTGGATCAGAAATAGCCTCCGTCGCTGAACGAATCCGGCGTAACGTTTACGACGCCCATCATCAGCGTCCGCTGTCCCAACTCCAAAGAACAACTGCGAAGTTTAGAACCAGCAATGTTCGGTGGAGTTGGGTAAGTCACGGGTGATTGATCCAGATCGACCAAATGCCGTTTGATCCGCCTTGTAACAGACGGGCGCTCGCTTGTTCTGTCTGTCGGCTGAACCTAGTATTAGGGTATTAGGCCCTTCCAAGCACCTTCCCTCGCGGATCGCTCTTTCGACTTAATACCCAACGCGTTTGAATACCCGTTCAACGGACGCGCACAGTATGCTTCCCGCAGCCGTGAAGACAATTGTCATTTGGGC
>CAWDQB010000062.1:0-46642 GCA_963804315.1 uncultured Acidobacteriaceae bacterium | reverse complement strand
GATGGCGTGAAACTCCAGCTTGCGGCGCTTGACGTGGGCGGCCAGCTTTTTGAGCTTCTCCGGGTTGGCGCTGTCGATCTTGGTGGCGCAGACGATCATCGTTTTGTGCGCCAAAGGATGGTCAGGCTCGCCGTCGTCCTCGGGTTCATCGGCAAAGGGGTCGTACTCCTTGGGCGCGGTGCTGCCGGTGAAGCTGGCCAGCTCTTTGTTGATGACCTTGAAGTCCGCGACGGGGTCCGGGCGGCCCGAGGCATCCGAGACATCGACCAGATGCAGCAGCAGCCGGGTGCGCTCGATGTGGCGCAGGAACTGCACGCCCAGGCCGGAGCCAAGATGCGCGCCTTCAATCAGGCCCGGCATATCGGCGACGACAAAGGACTCCTGATCCGGCTCTTCGCCCACCGTGACCACGCCTAGATTCGGCTCCAGCGTGGTGAAAGGATAGTCGGCGATTTTGGGCCGCGCGGCCGAGATGCGCGAGATCAGCGTGGATTTGCCGGCATTCGGATAGCCGACCAGACCGACGTCGGCCAGCAGCTTCAGCTCCAGACGGAAGTGGCGCTCCTCGCCGGCGCGGCCCAGTTCGTGCTCACGCGGGGCCTGGTGGGTGCTGGTGGCAAAGTGCTGATTGCCGCGCCCGCCGCGCCCGCCCTTGGCGACGATGACCTCTTCGTCCGGCTCCTGAAAGTCGTGGATCAGCTCGCCGGTCTCCTGGTCGTAGACCGAGGTGCCCACCGGCACTTGCAGCGTGATCGAGCGGCCGTCGAGCCCGGTGCAATTCGAACCCAGGCCGTGTTCGCCGCGCTGCGCCTTGTGCTCAGGGTTGTAGCGGAAGTGAATCAGCGTGTTGTGGCGCTGCGAGCTGACCATGATCACGTCGCCGCCGCGTCCGCCGTCGCCGCCCGATGGGCCGCCGCGCGGAACAAACTTCTCTCGCCGGAAGGCCATGCAGCCGTTGCCGCCGTCGCCCGCTTTGACGCGAATTTTTGCTTCATCAATGAACATAAACACCAGGGATCAGGGGTCAGAGATCAGAGATCAGGGAAGTGCGATTTGCGCTCTATGCCTACAGTTGAGGCCAAACCCAAGATGCCGTCTTTCCAGTTTACCGGATGAAGGCTGTAGAATCGCTTGCAATGCAATGATTGGGAGTAATTGGAAGAGCCAAAGAAGGAGTTTTCTTTCCCAAATAGGTTAGAACACTTCCGATCCCATCCGGACGCGCCGTTAGAGCACGCCGAAATCATTGCAGAGAACGGTTTTTCCCTGTGTCTGCCGCGAGCAGGAATCTCGATGGCAGGGTTGAGCCGTGGATGGATCAACGCTCTGGCGGTTGCCGTGCTCCTTTTGAGCACGGGGGCGCAGTTGCTTGCTCAAGCCGCACCGGCTCCGTCGGACTCAAGCGCGACTCCAGGTTCCCTCACCGGCAAGCTCACGGACCTCTACTCCAAACCGCTGGAGGGAGTGACCGTTCTTCTGCGCTTCCAGACGAACGGCGAGGAGGCGGCGCGCACGGTCACGGCAAAAAATGGGAGCTACCGCTTCACGGGCATTCAACCGGGCGAGTACACACTGGAGGCAGAAAGCGCGCAACTAGGCCGCGGACGGTTGGAAAGATCGTAATCTCTGCCGGACGCGAAGCTCGCGTGCAGGCGGCTATGCGCTTTGAGCCACTGGCTCCAAAGCCCGTTCTGGCTGCCATGCACGGCGAAGAGCTACCTCCGAACAAAGCTCTGCCTCAAATCAACCGGCCAATCATTAAGTTGGAAGCCGCGACGCCCGCTGCCGCCCAACTATCCCTTGAACCATTTGAACCGTTGCCCTTGATCGCTCGGCTCATTCCGCCTCCTTTGCCTCTCATTCAACCGGATGCCACGCCGCTGGCGGCAAATCTGCCTCCTGAGCCGCTTCCGCTGTCACCTTTGATGGCGCGCGCTTCTGCCGCGCCTTCCGCCGCGCCAATTCAACCTGTCTTGGCGGCGAGTCCTCCTCTCTCCTCCGCCACCTCCACCAGCGCAGCCGAGTTGCAGTCGCTGCCGGTCAGCGGACGGCGCTGGCAGGACTTTGTACTCGACAATGCTCCCACCTCCTCCACCCCAGCGGGAGGTCAGGCTCAGATTTCCCTGCGCGGCTCCGGCCAACCCATCGAGAGCGCCATCGATGGCGTCAGCCGCTCATTGGCCTTTGGCGCAACCAGCGGCTCCGGGCAGATCTCCTCCGGCCAAGGTTCGCTCGGCCAAGGCTCTTATCCGGCTGGGGTTCCACAGTCTGGAGCTGGCGGTCACGGCCTAGCCATCAGCGAGTCGGCGATCCGGGCCGTGGAGACCGCAGCCGGCAACGTCGAGGCAGCCTCGGCTCGCGCCGCTGGCGGGCGCATGAACGTTGAAACCCAGAGCGGCGCCAACGATCTGCACGGCCAAGGCTTCCTCTTCAATCGCCAAAACAGTTGGGGCGCGCAGAATCCCTTCACGCAGTGGATACAAGAGACTTCTCCAGCCAATCTCGACTACAACCCATCCGGCCCTCCGCTCTCAGTCCCAGTCTTTACGCCGGAGCCATTCACGCCCAGCGACCGAGAAACAGTTTGGGGAATAGGCGTGGGCGGGCGCATCCGCCGCAACAAGCTCTTCTGGTTTGCAGCGCTTGATGCCTATGACCGCAACGATCCAGGCTTTGCGATGGTCAGGCATCCCTATCTGCTGCAACTGGAGCCGGCGAACGCCTGTGCCAATCCCCCTTGTTCTGAAACCACCGGCTTCTTTGCCCAGCCCAGTGACGATCAACTCCAGGTACTCAGCGCGCGGCTGGCGCTAAGCAGCGTGAACCCGGTCGTCGAGGGCCTGGTCTCTTATTCCTGCATATTGGAGACATTTGGGGGATCAACTGCGGACTGTCCAGCGGGCTGGCCAGAGGCTTCACCGCTGCTAGGCCCTGCTCCGCGTACCGCCAAACAATGGACCGGCTTCGCCCGTCTCGATTGGCAAGCCGCCGAGCGCCATCACTTTACACTAGAGGGCATCGGCGCGCTGTGGAACTCCCCCGGCGGAGGACTCACCCGCGCAGCGGAGAACTACGGCAGAGCCAGCTTCGGCACATCCAAGGCCAGCGAGGAGTGGCTCCTCGGACGCTGGGAGGCTTTTCTTACCCCCAACCTTCTCGCCGTCACCCAAGGTTCAGTTGGCAAAGTCATCGAGGAGGAGCGCCCGGAAACTCCCTCCGCATTCGAGCAGACCTTCCTCGCTGGAAATGCATACAAACAATTGCCGGAGATCATTGTAGACAACCGGTTCGGCTTTACCATCGGCAATCCCGCGCGCTTCGGCTCCGGTAGTTATCCAGACGAGCGCACCCTCCAAGGCCAGGAGTCGGTCGATTGGATTCGCGGTAAACTGCTCGTCCGGTCTGGTTTCACCCTGAGCCACAACGCCGACGCAACCACCCTCTTGCGCAATCAGACCGGCACATACACTTACTCCAACGTGGAAAACTTCGCCTCCGATGTGCTGGTGTTTGAAAAATTCGGGCTGACCGGCGCGCTTGACCCCGACGATCAGCATAACTGCGACGAGACCGGCAAGGTCTGGCGCGACACCGGCGGCAATCTGCGCGGACTCGGCAACCTGCCCTGCTACACTTCCTACTCGCAGACCATTGGTCCCAGCGAATGGCGTCTGACAACGAACGATTGGGCCATCTACTCCACCGCCCAATGGGAGCCAGACAAGCGTGTGGTTCTCTCCACCGGTCTGCGCTGGGAGCGCGAGCAACGACCGCCGCCGCTCGCCGCGCTTAAAAACATCCAGCTTCCGCTCACTGAAACCCTCCCCGCGCTGGGCAATAACTTCGCTCCACGCCTCGGTTTGGCCGTCGAAACCGGCAAAAAGCACTGGCCCGTCTTCCGCCTTGGCTACGGAATCTACTATGGCCGCACGGAAAATCAGACCCTGCAGACCGCGCTCACTCACACCGGATCGCTCGCCGGCGATCTCAGCTTCTTCATGCGCCCCACCGACGATCTGCCCAACAACGGCGGCGGCGCTCCGCCCTTCCCTTACGTCCTCACCGGCCAGCCAAGCAGCGTGATCAAGCCGGGAGCCGTCCAACTGGCAGGCATCTTCCACAATCCTGAGATTCACCAGGCCATCGCCGCTGTAGAAGAAACCCTCCCCGGCCACATCGAAGTCACCGCCAGCGCGCTCATCAGCCTCGGCCGCCGCTTGCCCATCTCCATTGATACCAATCTCGCGCCTCTATCTTCCTCGCAAACCATCACCTATGCCGTCGAGGACCCCGCCGGAGCCGGACCCATCAAAGCCCCGCAGATCACCGTCCCCTTCTACGCATCATGGCCGTCGACCCAGGGGTCGTCCAATCAGGGCGTATGCCCCTACTACACGCCCGGCAGCACAACCCTTCCCGGCCGCCCATGCCCTGATTATCAGCAGATCACCACCATCGAATCCCGTGCCAACTCCAAATACGAAGCGGGCATGCTCAAGGTCGAGCGCTACGGCCGCCGCGGACTCTCCCTTCACGCCCATTACGTCTACGCCCACGCCATGGATTGGAATCCCAATGAAAGCGCGCAAGGCGCCGGCAATGACCTCCTTGACCCGGCCAGCTTCGCCCTCGAATACGGCGTCAGCGATCAGGATATGCGCCACTCTTTCGGTGCTTCGGTCCTCTATGAATCGCCCTGGAAGCTCACCGGACGCGCTGGGAAACTCGCCAACGGCTGGATGCTCTCCGCCGTCCTGCAAGCCCGCACAGGCCTGCCCTACACCATGCGCACCTCCGGCTCATTGGCCAAGGAATTCACCTCCGCTGGCGCGGTTATCGTCGCCCTCGGCCCCGGCATGAACGGCTCAGGCGGCGACAACCGCGTCTACGGCCAGGGCAGCGACGGCCACTTCTATAACATCGGCCGCAACACCTATCGCTATCCCGGCACGTGGAAGGCCGACATTCGGCTTGGCAAGAGCTTCGACCTGGGCAAGCTGCGCCAGTTGGAACTGCTCGCCGAGAGCTTCAATCTGCTCAACCACCAAAACGTCACCGAACTGGAGACCACCGGCTACTACCTCGAACCCGGCGATTCCAGCGGCAGCCTGCCCACGTTGAACTTCATGAGCGGTCCCTTCACCGAGTCCAACGGAACCATCCTTCACTCCACCTCCACCGCCTTCGGCCAGCCCCTCAACATCAATGCCACCAACTTCTACCGAGAACGCCAATTCCAGTTCGGCCTTCGCCTGAGGTTTTGAGATTGAAGGTATAGGTTTTGAAGTGATTCATTCTATTTAATTTAGAGAACATCAATTTCATCTGTGATGTAGACTTCCATTCTAACTTGATTCAGGAAAGTTAACCTTTCATGCTTCCAGGCTAAGCCACAAGCTCATGACCCTCCAGCCGGCGCCGATAAACGGAGCTAGAGGTCTCGTAGGGGGAAGGGAAGCGCATGGCGTCCTTCAGCATTGACGCGCTAGAGCAGGCGAGAACCAGGGATGCACGCTACCGGGACCGCCGAGCCGCCGAACGCTTCGAGATCAACGTGCCTGGCGGCTGCCTCAACTGCCGGGGTGCCCAATTCCCTTGTGAGATCGTGGATGTCAGCTTGACCGGTTGCTGTGTTCGCACCAAGTCCAAATTCCTGCCCGGCAATCTGGCCAATGTCGAGGTCGTTCTGCCGATTTTGGGGATGGTCCTGCGCATGGTCGGCACAACCCAGTGGACCACTCGCCAGAACCTGATCGGCATCCGCTTCCTTCACGCCAGTCCCCGCTCCAAGAACCAACTGGCCGGCCTGCTTACAGGCCTTGTCGATCAGAGCGCGACCGAAGAAGTCAAGGCGGCGATAGTGGCCTCTGCTCGCTCCGGGATGACGGCATTGGATGTGGAGATCCCCGAAGAGTGGTTGCGCGCACCCAAGGCCGCACCGGTCAGGCCAAAAGAAATTTCACCGCCGCCCGTGCCAACAACGGCTGTGCTCCGCCAAACCATGGTGCAGGCCCGGAAGGATGATGCGTGGCCCACCGTTCTGCGTATCCTCAAGGATGGTTTTCAACAGAATGGCGCCATCGTGGGCATCAGCAGGGAGGGTTGCACCATCCAAACCGTCTCTGCATTTGTTGCCGGGCTGCACGTCCGCGTGGAAGTGGATTTCCAGATGCATGGCCTGCCCTTCTTGCTGCCTGGCATTACGGAAGACGTTCAGAACAAAACCTTTGTGGAGATTCGCTTTCTTGAAATGAGCTATCGGAAGCAAGGGGAGCTGGCGGAGTTGATTGACGAACTCCAAGAGTCTGAAAGATCTTCAACCAAAGACTTGAGTCCTCCAAGGCGACCGGCTTCATGAAAGCGATTTCATGAAGCCGGCATCATTCATGGGAAAAATTCAAGCCGGCAATCATGAGAAAGGTTTGATTAAAATCCTTATCATGATTCAAAGAAGCTCATCAAATCCATCAAATCTGAAAGGCCACACAGAATAAGTGGAGGAGAGTGTGAAGAAGCAAAGAGAATTTTATCCGCTGCTTCTTCACTCATTCCGTTGGCGTTATTCCATTAAAAAGGCCACCGATTGCAGCGCCGTGATCTCGAAGGGCTTGCGGCAGCGGATATTGGCGCAGGCCAGCTTCTCGTCGCGCCGCACCATATAGGACTGCGCTTTGGCAAAGCGCGCCCGGTCTCTCTCGTCGGCTCCGCGCGGCAGTTGCGCCCGCTTCCGCCGGACGATCCAGGTGACTTTATACTCGCCGGCCTGGCCGCACTTGGGACAGGTCAAGGTGTGAGTGCGCTGCTCCGTAGTCTCGTTAAAAAAATCCCGCTCTTCCATGCTCTTCCCGCTCTCCGTGCCGTAAAACCATTTGTTACGGCGTCAAGGCACTTGACCACCCCAGCCCCGACTATTCCATACTCATACTTGCCATGACGAAACGCAAGCCAGAGAAATTTTCAGCCACCAAGGCCGTCAAGGCCAATGCGCGGGAGCGGGTGGGCCAGCCCAAGCCGGTGCGCATGATCGACCCCGCGCCCCGCACTGGCCGCGCGATCAAGCATAAGCCCACACTCGAAGAAGTTCTTCGCCAACACGAGGAGTAGCGATGGCCAAGGCAGCCGGAGTTGGAGGAGTCTTTGGAAGGCAACCGGGTCGAAGTGTGGCAGGGGACTGAATCGGAATGAAGATCAATTTAATTGCGGCAAAGTGGGCAGATTCGACGAAATCATCGTCTGTCTTACCGTTTACGGCTGTCTTACGTTCGTCTTGCAGCGGTCGGACGTTTGTAAGGCAGCCGTACAACAGGTGTAAGACAGACATCCAGCGTCCGGCAGACGCCCGTGTCCCTGCGTGCCGGTAAGCTGCGTATCGATGTCTGCCCCACGAGTGATTCATCGAGTGTACGAATCTATATCTTGTTGATAAACAAGTTTGATTCACTGAAAGAATTGGCAGCGCTGGCCCCCTGGCCGGCTGTCGCGTGGATCTCCCGGTCCACGCTCCACTCTACCCGATTTGAAAATTTGTCGAATGGCGATTTTTGGCAGGACAGATCCTCTGCCGCAATTCAATGAGCGAAGCCATCTGCCTTTTGAATTTCTGATCGGGACTTCGATGCAGGGGGCGGGTTTAGCGTAGACTTGCTTCTTCAGAGTTGAACGAGCCGAAGGTCTGTCCTACACCTGTCTTACAGTGCGAAGAAGGTTCCCATGAGCAATAAACCTTACATTCGGGGCAGACTGTACGGGCCGGGCAGTTGCGGCTCGGCGGGCTTATCGGCCGCTTCCGGCGCGCTGTGGACATTGGTGCGCTTGGAAAAGATGCGGAAGGGTACATCCAGATTCAGCATCACGGCGACGGGTTTGCCGTCCTTGATCGCCGGCTGGAAGCGCGCATTGCGAATGGCCGCGACGGCATTTTCGTCCAGACCGAAGCCAATCGGACGGCTGACGGCCACCTCGCCGACGGTGCCATCGGCTTTGACGACCACATGATATTGGGACATATCGGCGACCCCGGCGGCCTGCGCGAACTCATTGGAGTCAGGCTCGAATTTTGTCAGAAGAACCGCCTTCTGGTCCACCGTGTTCTGGCGGTAGATGGATGGGTCCTTGGGCCGGTAATCGGATTTAGCGGCCACCGCCTCATAGTAGAGCCTCCAGAAATCGGGCATTGCGGCCATCATGCGTTCGTCCAGCCCCTGCGCAAAGATTTGGTCGAGCGCATCTTTAAGAACCCGTGTGGCGTGGGCTGGCGTTACGGTCAACCCCGTGCTGGCGGCTTCGGCTGAAGGATTTGCCTCGAGTATGGTGGCGCTGTCTGCCTTCGCTGCGCTGACCTGTTGAGCAGGATCGGGTGTCGCGGCCGGTGAGACCGGCTTGGCGGATGCAGCCGCCGCGGAGTTGCCCTTCTTTTCTTTTGCCGGTTTTTCAGGCTTGGGTTCTTTCTTTTTTTTGGGAAGCACCACCTGCTCCCGGTCGATGGTGATCTTGACCTCTTTCTTTTTGGGCGTAATTCTGACCCGATCAAGCGCCGTCGACGGGTCTTCATAGGCAAGCTGCCCCAGAAAGCGAAGGCCGTAGCGCGCTCCATCCAATTCGACTTTGCGCTTGGTGAGACGTACATGATCGATCTGAATGGCGCTGAGCGCATAGGAACCCTGCGGCGAGTGTCCATCGAGCTTTCCGTGCTCGTCGAAGTTGAGGGTGTTGTCCAGGTAGCCCCCGCGCAGATAAAGTGGCTTGCCTACTAGCATCTGCCGCAACTGTTCCTCCGTAATCCCGCCGGATTGAAAAGACTCAGGGGCAGGCGTCGAGGCTGGCGCTGGTTGCATAGCAGAGGTGCCCCCGGCCTGCGCCACTGGGGCAGCGGGCTGCTGCGCGGGCAGGGAAAAGCCGAGCGTCAGCGCGCAGAAGCTGAGTGCCGCACCGAAGAGGGCGGAGGCTCGAAGAGAATAGAGTCGCAGAGAGTCAAACGGCAAATCCATAGATAGACCTTTGCGTATGACTTTAACAGGTGTTGTTTCAGGAGTCGAAAAGAAAATTTGGTCTTCTTAATCCGGTCAGAAAGGAGGCTCTGAAAAGCGCTTCAGCCGCCAGAGTATACGCCGGAAGAGGCCAAGGATGCGGCGCGAGTCATGAGCGGAGAGCGAGAGCCTGCGCAGAAGCAGGCGCATGTCATGGCGGTTGGCGGCTTGCATCCCACGCGGGGAGTAGCCGGCGGCCAGCATGGTTTCTTCGATGACCCCGGCCAGCAACTCCAGAGAGCCGGAAGATCCGGTAGAGCCGGATCGCGTGTACGGACTGGCGGAAGGTATGAGTGGTTCGGATTCCACCCGCGTGGCCAACTCATAGAGGCAGACAGCGACGGCCTGGCCCAGGTTCATTGAGGGCTGGCGGGGATCAGTTGGGATTTCAACCAGCAGGTGGCAATACGAGAGATCGTCGCGGGTCAGTCCATGCTTTTCCGTGCCAAAGACGAGTGCAATCCGCCCGCCGTGGGCCAGCACTTCGGCCACGCGCGGGGCCAGAGCCGGAAGCTGAACAACAGGTTGTTCGGGTTTGCGATAGGTCAAAGTTCCTGTGCCTACAACCAGGGTGCAATCGGCAACGGCTTCGGCCAGGCACTCCGTGCTTGTCGGCGTTTTGCAGCACATCCGGCGCTCCAACGGCAGAGCGCGCCTCTCGCCATGTTGGTGCATAGGGAGCAACAACCGAGAGGCGCTGGAAGCCGAAGTTGGCCATGGCCCGCGCCGCCGCTCCTATATTGAGAGGATTGCGCGGCGAGACCAGCACGACTTTCAAGCAATCGCGTTGGATCTCTTGGAGCAAGAATCTATTGTAGTGCGGAGATGCTTCAAAAGATTTTTACTTTGAAAAGTCCGATTTGAAGTCGTCATCAAGACGCTTGCGACTGCGCCGGTCGGGAATCGAGGAACGGTTCCAGGCACTTGCGCCAGCGCGCCAGTTTTTCTTCCCGCGAAATGCGCGCGTAGGCCGGACTGGTTGAGTCCAACGTCCGATGCGGAATGGGGCGAAAACCGCCGAGCAGCGGCAGCGCCTTGCGGCGGAATAGTTTCTCTGCCGGCTGCCCATTGAAGCAGATCAATTCGATGCGCGGATGAGTCGCGAAGAACGAGCGGAAATCATTCGGCTCGACGGTGGAGAGGAGGATATTGGAATCCCAGCTGCCGGCGCGCTCGGCTGCTCGACAGACATCCCACAGAGCAATGCCAGAGTGCCGCAGCCGTTCAAGCCGCTCCGCGTAGGGCGAATTCGGCGCAACGCCGATCAATTCACTTATGATCCACCAGAAGCTGTTCCTGGGATGTGCGTAATATTCGCCCGCCGCGAGCGATCTTACGCTGGGCAGCGTGCCCAGAATCAGCACACGGGCATCAATGGACTCGACCGGATTGAAGCTGGAACCTTTCATGGCGGATTCTCCGGCTCGACGGTTAAACCGCTCAGAAGCCACGTCTTCCATGGCCGCGGGCAAAGATCAGCAACCGCAACAGCAGCAGCAAGATGGCAGCCGCAACCGCGCAGGCCAGAAACAGCCGACGGGAACGTGGCTCTGTCGGACGGGCTTTGACGCGGCGAGAATGTGAGGTGCGGCTCATAGGCGCGAGAAGAGGGATTCAAAAGTTATCTTATCCTGATTCATGGATTTCCATTCGCGGATTACTGATCTTTTGAACGCTCTAATGACAGGAGGTTATTTCGGACCCACTTTTCCACCTAATGTTCACGGCAAGTAAGACGATAGCGTATGCATGAAGGTGTGATTCCGCCGCCCATCGGGAGAGTGATAGCGGACTTCCAGAAGAGGGCTTGCCAAAGAGGAGGTCGATCATGAAGGGAAGACTGCTGATTGTTGAGGATGAACCGATTGTAGCGTTAGACCTGAAGCAGGAGATCGAGCAACTGGGATGTGAAGTGCTGGGCGTGGCGGAGAGCGCCGACGAAGCGCTGGTGGCGGCTGGAGTTCACCGGCCGGACCTGGCGCTGATGGACGTGCGCATCGTGGGCAGCGTGGATGGCATTCAGACGGCCGGCTTGCTGCGCGCCGCCTATCACATTCCTGTGATCTTTCTTACCTCTTACAGCGATGAAAGCACGATCTCCCGTGCGGCAAAGGAGATGCCGTACGGGTACCTGACCAAGCCTTTTCAGAGCGGCGAACTGAAGGCAACGCTGCAGGTGGCGCTGCACAAGGCCAAAGAGGATGCGCGGCAGAGCGCGGCGCACCGCAAGCTGGAGGCCACGGTGGGCGGAATGCGCGAAGGCGTGCTGATGCTCTCTGCCGAAGGGCGGGTCGAGTTCATGAATCCCGCCGCGGAGGCGCTCTCCGGCTGGACGCTCGGCCACGGCCAAAGGCCGTCCGCTGGAACGATGTCCTGACATCTGGCGGATGCCGCAAGCTCAGCGCAGCCCGCTGGATGGGTTGAACAAGCGGGAGGATGCGGGTTCCTTGGAGGAGTTCGGCTGGAGCCTGACGCAGCCCGACGGCGTCAAGCTGCGGGTGGATTTGAGCCTCGCGCCCCTCGCCACTGCGGCGGGTCAGCGCAAGGGTTTCGTGCTCACCCTGCGCGACGCCGCCGAGCGGATGCGCTCCCAGGCCATTGAAGAAACGCTCGATGAGTCGCACTCCTTTGATCGAGATCGCCCACGGCGATGGTGCAGTTGGATGGAAACGGCTGCATCGTGCGCGTGAACCAGGCCTTGCAGCGCGAGTCGGGCGTGCCGGCGGAGAGCCTGATTGGCCGCTCGCTGACCGGGCTGAGCATGGACCCGGACCCGCGCATCGCCAAGGATTTGATGCACACACTGCTGCAAGGGGGCACCTTTATGGCCACGCCGAGGCCACGCTTGGTGAACTAGTTAACGCGTGAAGAAGTAATTGCATGAATGTAGCGCCGGCCTCCTGGCCGGCTGTCGCGCGGGGCGTCCTCGCCCGCGCTTGTTCATTGCGAACTCTTTATTCATGCGTCTTGATGGCATGGAAGTTTTCCTGTTCATGGTAAGAGTAGCGTGGACCAGGAGATCCACACGACAGCAGACCATAAGTTCGGCGCTAAGGTTTTGCGGCGGGGTAGGTTCCCGTTTTGCGCCCACCTCGCTTTCCCGTTTCAGTATTATTTCTTCAAATGTTCTTTGTTGGGAGTCATTTTGAATTGTTTAATTAACTTCGCCATTCTTGCAAACTTGGAGCGATACTGTAGTGGCAGGAGCAGCTTTAATTGATCCGGCAAGAACCCTTCCCGTCCTTTCAAAAAAACACGCTCGAAAGAATGGGGCACTCCACAGAATTGGATTGCCGGATCTGTAACGGCTCCGCCCGTAAAAAAGAAACCAGGGACTGGCTCGCAATGCTGAAACTCAAGCCCTGGAGGCAATGATGTCATTCATCGAGGGATCGCGCCCGGAAGATCCAGAAGCCTTGAATCGGCTTGGGAATGAAAGCTGCAGCGCTCCGTTGGAGAAGGTATTGAGTCACGAACAATCCGCCATGGAGTGGCGGAAATCTGCCAGTGCGCTGAAGAAGTCTGACCGGGAATTGTCGGATTCCGGAGAGGCTCTGGTTGAGTCTGATCATGTGCTGGTGGAATCGGACCGGGCCTTGCAGGAGTCAGATCGAGCCTTGTTGCACTCCGGCCAGCCGATGCAGGAGGTCGACCGGGGCATGGTGGAGTCCGACTTGACAGCGCGGGAATCGGACCGGGCCTTGCGGGAGTCGGACCGGAGCCTGCGGGTTTCAGATCATGCCTTGCGGGCGGCAGATCAGGCGTTGCGCGACTCTCGCCGCACCATGATGGATAGCGATGATCTCTTCCAGCTACTGGTGGATAGCGTTACTGACTACGCAATCTACATGCTCGACCCTGAGGGCCATGTGGTCACCTGGAATGCAGGGGCGGAGCGCAGCAAGGGATACAAGCCCGAAGAGATTCTGGGAAAGAACTTTTCCATCTTCTTTCTTCCGGAGGATGTGGCGGCGGGCTTGCCGGAAGATGAGCTGGCGACGGCTGAGAGTCTGGGACGATACGAGACCGAAGCTTGGCGGGTGCGCAAGGATGGCACGAAGTACTGGGCGCTGGTGACGCTGACCGCCATTCGCGACAAGAGCGGAGAGTTGCGCGGCTTTGCCAAGGTGACGCGGGATATGAGCGCGCAGAAGACTGCCGAAGAGGCAAAGCGAATCCACGTCGATCAACTGGAGCGCTACCGGATTGTCTTGCAGAATGTCAGCGATTATGCAATTTATACTCTCGATACCAGTGGACGGATCACCAGTTGGGGAAAAGAGGCGAGGAGGGGTTCCGGCTATGCGGCGGAGGAGATTCTAGGCCAGGAGTACTCCATATTTTTTACTCCGGAGGAGATAGAGGCGGGTGTGCCGCAGCGGGAGATGGAAGAGGCGGCGCGGATCGGATACTGCACAACCGACTGCTGGAGAATGCATAAGGACGGGTCGCGTTTCTGGGTCAACGGAACCCTCAACGCCATCCGGGATGAGGCCGGAGAACTAACCGGTTTTCTTCGCGTGGCGCGCGATATGACCCAGCAGAAACAGGCTGAAGAGGCGATGAAGAGCCTGAACACTCAATTGGAGCGTTACCGCATCGCCATCGAAAGCATCAACGAATACTTTATCTACGCACTTGATACGGATGGACGGATTTCCACCTGGAGCGCGGGGGCGCAGAGGTTGAGCGGCGCCGCGCCCGAGGAGATGATTGGCCGTCCTTATTCAATGTTCTTTACACCTGAAGATCGCGCCGCGGGCGAGCCTGAACGTCAATTGGAGGAAGCTGCGCGCACCGGGCGATATGTGTCGGATGCCTGGATGCTGAATGTCAAACAAGGGCGCGAATGGAGCAGCGGCGTTCTGAACGCCATGCGGGACGAGAAAGGCGAGCTGACCGGCTATATCCGCGTGGCGCGTGTCATGACCCGGCAGAAAGAGGCTGAAGAGAAGTTGAAGAGCCTCAATGCTCAACTGGAGCGCTACCGCATCATCGTCGAAAACGTCACCGACCATCTGATTTACACCCTGGATGCCGAGGGCCGGATTGACAGTTGGAGTCCGAGCGCGCAGGCGCTGGTGGGGTACACCACGGAAGAAGCGCTGGGTCAAAGGTATGCAATGAACTTCCTGCCCGCCGAGATCGAGGCGGGTGAGCCGCAGCGTCAATTGGAGGAGGCCGCGCGCACCGGCCATTGCATCACCGAAGGGTGGAGAAAACGCCGGGATGGTTCGAGTCTTCTGGTCGAGTGGTGTTCTGACTGCCGTTCGAAATCAAGAGGGAGTGCTGACCGGCTACATCCGCGTGACGCGCGACATGACATTGCAGAAGAAGCTGGAGGAGTCGCTGGCGCGGGTGGCCACGGATTTGGAAAAGCGGGTTGCGGAACGGACCCGCGAACTGGAAGAAACAGTGGCGGAGTTGCAGCGCAAAAACCAGGAGGTCGAGGCCTTTGTTCATATCGTTTCTCATGATCTGCGCGCGCCGCTGGTCAATGTGCAAGGCTTTGTGCGCGAGCTTGAGGAGAGCAGCAAGACCCTGCGGAAGATGATTCAAGCCTGTCCGAACTGGGAGAATTGCTGGCCCGGCGTCCGGCCGGTTCTGGAGGATGATATTGGCGGCGCACTGCACTATATCTCCGCCTCTACGACGAAGTTCGAGCGGCTGATCAATGCGCTGCTGGCGCTCTCCCGCCAGGGCCGCCAAGTCTATCAACTGACCCGCGTCAATGTCTGGGAGCTGGTGACCAACTCAGTGGCTACCTTCCAGCAGTTGATTGCCGAGACCGGAGCAGAGGTGGAGATTGGAGCATTGCCATCCGCCACCGCGGATACGACTGCATTGGGCCAGGTCTTCTCCAACTTGATTGGCAATGCGATCAAGTACCGAAGTCCTGAGCGTTCTCTCAAGATCGAAATCGGTGGGCAAGTCGAAGAAGGAATTGTGCATTATTGGGTGCGCGACAACGGCCTGGGCATTCCCGAATACGGAAAGGCAAAGCTCTTTCAAGTCTTTCAACGCTTCCATCGCCAAAATGCGGAAGGAGAAGGGATGGGATTGGCGATTGCGCACCGCATTGTCGAGCGGCTTGGGGGTAAGATATGGGCTGATAGTCAGGAGGGCGTGGGAACTACCTTCCATTTTTCCTTGCCCGCAAACCCTGTATCGACGCTGAAGATCACATGATGGACGACCGGGGGAAGACCGCTCATGAAGGCCTATGAATCGACCTTTACCGTTTTGATTGTGGATGACGACGAGGGACACGTTGAACTGGTGCGCCGCAACCTGAGCCGCATTGCGCTGGGTAACCCGATGGTTGCTCTGCACGATGGAGCGCAGGCTCTGGACTATATCTTCCGCCGCGGCGATTATGCGGATCGTGGCGGGGAATCCCTGCTGATTCTGCTGGACATCAATATGCCCGGAAGCGTCAACGGCATCGAGGTCCTGCGTCAGATCAAGTCCGACGCGCGCACCTCCAGGACGCCGGTTATCATGCTGAGCACCACCGACGATCCGCGGGAGATTTCACTTTGTTATGAACTGGGCTGCTCGGTGTACATCACCAAGCCGGTCGATCCACTTCAGTTCATTGAAGCCATCAAGCGGCTTGGCCTTTTTCTTCAGGTAATCCGCCTGCCCGAGGACAACAAGGAGGCTGAGGCGGCCGCCAAGCCATGAACAGTATTCCGGTCAGCCAAGCAGGCGCTCTCCGGCGAATTCTGCTGGTGGAGGACGATCCTGGAAATGCCGAACTGGTGCGGCGGGCGCTGCAGCGCTCCGGCTATTCGATTGAGGTCGCTCCCGGCGTTGAAGCCGGTCTGATGGCGCTGAACAAGGTGCCCTCTGAAGAATACGAGGCTCTGCTGCTGGACTACAGGCTGCCGGACGGCGCACCCTGGCCAGTGGCGGACGCGGCACAGGCGCGCGACCCCGAGCTTCCGGTGGTTTTTGTCACCGCTGTCAGCGATGAAGGGGTGGTCATCGAGGCTCTGCGCCGCGGCTTTGCCGACTACGTGAAGAAGACGGACGGCTTCTGGAATGAATTGCCGCTGGTGCTGGAGCGTGTAGCGCGGCTTGGCCGCCTGAAAGGTCGGCTGGACGAGACCAGTGCGCTGATGAGCGCCATCGTCGAGCACTCCTCGGACCTGGTTGCGGTCTATAACGGCGAAGGCAAGCTGGTCTATATCTCGCCCGTCTGCCTCACCTTGCTGGGTATGCAGCCCGACGAACTGCTTGGGCGTTCGTGGATGGAGATCGTTGTCCCGGAAGACCGGGAGCATCTGTTGACGATGCTTGCCCAGTTGGAGCAGAGCGATTACCATCCGGCCACACTGCGCTGCCGCCACAAGGACGGATCGGTGGCCTGGGTGGAGGCACGCGCCGCCAAGCTCAAGACTGCCACTAGTGCCCAATCGATGATTGTACTGACCCTGCATAATGTAACAGCGCAGCGCGAACACGAAGAACGGATGGAAGCCTCGCTCAAGGAAAAGGAGGTGCTGCTGGGAGAGATCCATCACCGCGTCAAAAACAATCTGCAAGTAGTGCAGAGCCTGCTGCGGATGAGCGTGCGCCTGCTGCCTCCCGGCGAGGCCCGCACCTCGACCGAAGCCACCATTCAGCGCATCCACGCCATGGCCCTGGTGCATGAGCGGCTTTACCAGGCCAAGGACGTGGCCAGCCTCTCACTTTCGAACTATCTACGCGATCTCTTCAAGGGCGTCGTAGCCTCGAATTCGGCAGCGCCGGGCCAGATTCAGTTGCGCCTGAAGGCTGACGAGATACCTCTCACTCTAGATCGGGCGATTCCCTTCGGGCTGCTGGTCAATGAATTGATCGCCAACTGCTTCAAGCATGGCTTTCCAGAGAATCGCCGGGGCGTGATCGAGATTTCCATTCACCGCGTGGATGGCGTTGTGCGCTTGGCTGTCAGCGACGATGGCGTCGGCCTGCCGGAGAAATTCGATGCAGCCGCCTGCCCTTCGATGGGATTGAAGCTGGCTGCCAGCCTTGCCCATCAACTAGGCGGTGTGCTCAAGTTCAGCAATGGAAACGGCTGCCGGGTGGAGACCGATTTGAAGCGGCTCTAGGTAGCCGATGACCAGAAATTGGGAATCTGAAATATGCGCGATCTGGTGACGCGGGGCAGAATCCTGCTGGCCGCGGAGAAGTACAGGAAGAGCGAAGCCTCCCCGGGCAAAGCGATGGAAGTGGGCCTTGTGCATCGCCGGAAAGACCAGAGAGCAGTTAGGATTGAAAGCTTCTGGTATGGGTTCACATTTGCCTTGGGAATGGCTTTGGTCCGTTTCTTCTTCGCAATGTGATGCGGTAAGTCAGTGGCGAATGCCGCATTCTACGTTTCTCAGAACCTTATTGTTGCCCTAAAAGTTGGTGTCCCACGCTTGCATCTTTCTTTGATGCAAGCGTGGGACACCACGAAGCTCAACCAGTTGCCTCCCGGTCCAGAAATTTTGTATGGAATGATTATAAATCCGAGTTTACACATGCTGATGTGTGATACTCTACACACTGAATAGAGCGCATCGATGCCCACAAATTTAGCTATCGACGACAGACTGATCGATGAGGCGCGGCGGATTGGAGCTCACGCGACCAAGAAAGAAGCCGTCACGGCGGCATTGCAGGAATATATCCAGCGGCGCAAGCAGATGAAAATTCTGAAGCTCTTTGGGACGATCGACTACGATCCGGCCTACGATTCCAAGAAGACGCGCCAGCTTGACCGGATCGAGGTTGAATTGTGAAGGTTCTGGTCGATGCTTGCGTCTGGTCGCTTTCCCTGCGGCGCAAAGATCCGGCCGCATTGAACGGCGAAGAGCAACGGATGGTGGCTTTGCTCGTCGATGCGATTCAAGACGGACGCGTGGCCATGGTTGGCCCCATCCGGCAGGAAGTTCTCTCAGGAATCAGAGAAATCGCTCAATTTGAACGATTGAGACGGGCGCTCGAAGCCTTTCCCGACACGCCAATGGCAACGCCGCACTACGAAGAGGCGGCGCGCCTCTTCAATCTCTGTCGCAGTCGTGGAGTCGAGTGCGGCGCGGTTGATATTTTGCTTTGCGCCGTCGCCTCCCGTGAGCGTTGGAGCCTCTTGACCACCGACGGCGGGCTGAAACGCTGCATTGAAACCCTGCGTGCCGAGGGAGTCTACCGCTAAGTCTTGATCCCGCTGGCGGCAACCCGCCCAGTTTCGCGCAGCAGTGCTTTGCCAGGCAACCGGGAGTATCATTCTCCCCTGCTGTTAGAATGGAAGAGGCCGCAGTGCGCGGCAGTTCTCTCACTGCTGAGAGCGCAATAAGGGCCATCTGATTACTGATCACTCACTACTGATCACTGACCACAGTATCGTCCCCCAAACCACAAAGCCTCATCGGCCCAACCCAAAGAAGGAAAAGCCCCCCTGTGACCCAGACGATTCGTAATATCGCCATCATTGCCCATGTGGACCACGGCAAGACAACCCTGGTAGACGCCATGCTGCGCCAATCTGGCACATTCCGCGCCAACGAGCAGGTAGCCGAGCGGGTGATGGACTCGAATGAACTGGAGCGGGAGCGGGGCATCACCATCCTTGCCAAAAACACCGCTATCGTTTTTGAGGGCGGCAAGATCAACATTGTTGACACCCCCGGCCACGCCGATTTCGGCGGCGAGGTGGAGCGCGCGCTCAAGATGGTGGACGGCGTGATGCTGCTGGTGGATGCCGCCGAAGGACCGCTGCCGCAGACACGCTATGTACTGGCCAAGGCGCTGGAGGCCAAGCTCAAGCCGATCGTGGTCATCAACAAGATCGACCGCCCCGATGCGCGCCCGCAAGAGGTTTTGAACGAAATTTACGATCTTTTCATCGATCTGGACGCGGAAGAGGATCAGCTTGACTTCCCGGTGCTCTACGCGGTGGCCAAGGCGGGCACGGCCTCGCTGGATCCAAACGTTCCCGGCGTGAACCTACAGCCGCTCTTTGAGTCGATTGTTTCGACGATTCCTCCGGCAACAGGAGATCCCGACGGCGCATTGCAGATTCTAGTCACCAATCTGGATTACTCCGATTACTTTGGCCGCATTGCCATCTGCCGCGTCTTTCAGGGCACACTGCACGCGGGCGACGACGTGGCCATCTCCAAGCGCGACGGCTCGCTGATGAAGACCCGCATCACCAAGCTCTTCACCTTCAGCGGACTCAAGCGCATCGAGACCACTGAGACATCGACGGGCGACATTGTGGCCGTAGCCGGCATCGAGGGCATCACCATCGGCGAGACCATTACCAGCCTCGAAAACCCCGCGCCGCTGCCGCTCATCGTGATTGATGAGCCGACGATCGCCATCCAATTCAGCGTGAACAACTCGCCCTTTGCCGGACGCGAAGGCCAGTACGTGACCAGCCGCAACCTGCGCGAGCGTCTGGAAAAAGAGCTGCTCACCAATGTTTCGATTCGCGTGGAAGACACCGGCTCGCCGGATACCTTCAAGGTGCTGGGCCGCGGCGAATTGCAACTGGCGATTCTGATCGAGATGATGCGCCGCGAGGGCTTTGAGCTCTCCGCCGGACGACCGGAGATCGTCACCAAGATGGTAGACGGAACGCGCATGGAGCCGGTCGAGCACCTGACCATCGACGTGCCCGAAGCCTATACCGGCACAGTGATCGAGAAGCTGGGTCCGCGCAAGGGCGAGATGACCAAGATGCACAATCATGGTTCAGGCCGTGTGCGCATGGAGTTCCGCGTGCCCAGCCGCGGCATCATCGGCCTGCGCAGCGAAATGCTCACCGAGACGCGCGGCACCATCGTGATGAATGCGCTCTTTGACGGCTACATCCCTTACCAGGGTGAGATTCCGCAGCGGCCCACGGGCGCGCTGATCTCCGACCGCCAGGGACTGACGACGACCTATTCGCTGAACGGGCTGCAAGAGCGCGGAATGTTGTTTGTGGGCGCGGGCGTCGAGGTTTACGAAGGCATGATCGTCGGCGAACACTCGCGCGACAACGACCTCGACGTGAACGTGGTCCGCGAAAAGCACATGACCAATATGCGCGCATCGAGCGCGGATGAGGCCATCCGCCTGGTTCCCTACCGCGCTCTGAATCTGGAGCAGGCCATCGAGTTCATCGCCGAGGACGAGATGGTCGAGGTCACGCCCAAATCGCTGCGCCTGCGCAAAAAGGTCTTGCAGCAGAACCGGCGTCCCAAGCGCTGGGAGAAGAACGCACAGTAGCCATCATCAGACCAGTTCATCGATGCGGAGGTCGAGACTGTTCTCCGCAGCCGTGATGCTTGTTCCGGTTGCCGTCGCGCCGGGCAGGTTCGGCACGGAGGCTGTGTATTGCCCTCCGCTCTCGACAATGCTGCCGGAGTATTGCGTTCCGTTCACCATTGTGGAGTAGCTGGAGACCTGCATCTCTGTCACAGCTGCTGCCGCCGCCGCTCCACCACCAGCCGCCGATGCGCCATGTGTTTGAGTTGTTCTCCGGACGTTTGTCGCTGGAACCGCTGGCGCGGCGTTCGCTGGCGGCGCGCTCGGCTGTGCGGTGGCTTCCGGCCGAACGGCCGTCACAGCCGTTGTCGCGGGTTTGCCAAAGAGAATTGGATTCAAGACTTGAGGGTTTGAGTCCGTGCCTGAAAAGCCGATGATCTGCATGACGATCTCTCCTCTCCAATTTGAAGTCGATCCCTCCCAATTCGCTTATCGGCAGATCTGCGCCGGACTTTAGAAATCTTTTTAAAACTTTTCGTAATGAGCGAAGAAGGCTTTGATTCGATGGGAGTGAAGAACGAGCGACATCGCTCAGGCCATCGCATCGAAGCGAAGACTGACGCCTTGCTCGCCCGTGGAGTAGCTGGCCGTGCTTGCCGAGGCATAAGAGAAATCCGTTCCGAAGCCGGTGGAAACGCTGCTTGACTCGACGAAGCTGCTGGCAGATTGATCGCCTCCCGCAACGGCCGAAAAGCTGGAGGAGAACATCATCTCCGAAAGGACGGTGATGCCGCCGGAAGACGATGCAATGTACATAAAGGTGCTTTGGCTATCCGCCGACTGGCTCGAATCCGAAGTGGCAGCCAGCAGGATGGTGGTCGATTGGGCGGCTTGCACCTCTGGCTTGACAGGCTTGACATAGAAAACCGGATTCACGGGCTGAGTGTTCAAAGCGGCTGCTGAAATGCCGATGATCTGCATGGCAATCTCTCCTCTTCAATTTGAAGTCAAACTTCCCCTTTTCGTTCATCGGCAGCCTCGCGCAGGACTTTAGAAGAAAAATTTTAATTTTTTGTAATGTCGGTAATACCACTGCTTCTCAATATATGGCTGAGGTAGTGTTAACAGGCCCTAGGAACTTCGATGGAGGGGGAGAGCGTTGTAACTCTCACAAGCCGGATCAGGAAACGGCGAGGCGAGGATAAATCTTGCTCTCCGTGTTACCTTTGAGCATAGAGTCTTCAAAAAGGGTAATGCGTGCCGATGGCGAAACGGTTGACAGTCAAGTACTACGTAGAAGCGGACCCGGCGGCGTTGGCCCGGCGGGCGGCGCAGTACTTTGTGGAGATGGCAGGTGAGGCTGTGGCCGCGCAGGGCTGCGTGCGGATCGCCATCAGCGGCGGTTCGACGCCCAAAGCGGCCTTTGAAGCGCTGGCCGATCCGAATCAGCCCTGGCGCAGCCGAATGCCCTGGGGAAAGCTGGAACTTTTTTGGGTGGATGAGCGCTGCGTTCCGCCAGGCGATGCCGAGAGCAACTATCGCATGACGCGCGAGGCTCTACTGGACCATGTGCCCCTGCGCCCCGAACAGATTCACCGCATCGAGGGCGAGCTGGAGCCGGAGGTAGCCGCAGCGCGCTACGAGTCGGAGCTGCGGAACAGCTTCAGGCTGGAGGGCGCCGAGAGTCCGCGCTTTGATCTGGTGGCCCTGGGCATGGGCAATGACGGTCATACGGCTTCGATCTTCCCCCACACCGCCGCGGTTCACGAGCTGGGCCGCCTTGCGGTCGCCAACCATTTGCCCCAAAAAGATGCGTGGCGCATCACGCTCACCTGGCCGGTGATCAATCATGCGCGCTCGGTCTTTTTCCTGGTTGCAGGCCGGGAAAAGGCAGAGATTTTGCGGGAAGTCTTGATGGGGCCATACGACCCGGAGCGCCTTCCCAGCCAATTGATTTGGCCTTCAAGCGGTATACTGAGCTTAATACTGGATCAAGACGCAGCCGTTCTTCTACCGGCAACGGATAAGGACGGCTGCGGAGTTTTGGAGAGAGAAAGATGATTTTGGCAGGGGATGTGGGCGGCACCAAGGTTCATTTGGCGCTGTACGATTTTGTGGATGGGAAACTGGAATGTTCGCGTGACGAGCGCTTCCCGGCCAAAAATTATGCCGGGCTGGAAGAGATTGTCAAAGAGTTTGCCGGCGCGGCCAAGGTTACGGCGGCCTGCTTTGGCGTGCCAGGTCCGGTGCGCGATGGGCGTCTGCGCCTCACCAATCTGCCCTGGACATTGGACAGCCGCGAACTGTCAGCCAGCCTGAATATCAACCACGTCTTTCTGATCAATGACCTTGAGGCCAACGGCTACGGCGTGGCCGAACTGGCTCCCGACCAGATTTATACCCTTGCCGAAGGCGACCCCAGCCAACTAGGCAACCGCGCACTGATTGCTGCCGGTACTGGCCTGGGCGAGGCGATGCTGATCTGGAATGGACGCAGCCACTCGCCCTATCCCTCCGAAGGTGGGCACAAAGATTACGCGCCGCGCAATGAAGACGAGATCGACCTGCTGCGCTTTCTCAAGCAAAAGTACAACGGGCGCATCAGCTTTGAGCGCGTGGTCAGCGGTCCCGGCCTGACCAACGTCTACGAGTTTCTGCGCGAGGTGCGTGGCATTGACGAGCCGGTTTGGCTGGCCGAGCGCATCGCCGCGGAAGACCCCAATGCAGTGATCACCGAACTGGCGCTTGCCGCCAAGAGCGAAATCTGCGAGAAGGCGCTGGATATGTTTGTCTCGGCCTATGGCGCGGAGACCGGCAACCTGGCACTGACACTGCTCTCGGTGGGTGGCGTTTACATCGGCGGCGGCATCGCGCCCCGCATTCTGGAAAAGCTAAAGGACGGCACATTCATCAAGGCCTTCACCAGCAAGGGACGGCTGAGCCAGTTGCTCATCAATATGCCGGTGCGCGTCATCCTGGAGAGCCGCGCCGCACTCTTGGGCGCAGCCGCCTTCGCCGAGGCCCGCTCAGCCGAGATCAGCGGCACATCGCCACGCGCCGCTTCGGTCAAGCTGTAGTTCTTGATCGCAACTTTTGCGCATCGAGCTTGAGAATCCCAGGTCCGAGAATCCGGAACTCCATCCCACAGACAATGACCTGTCTGTGGGGACACCGGACCTGGGGCACCCGCTTCTATTTCACAGTGAAAGAAACCGATCCGCAGAGATTCTCCCAGGCCAGCGAGAGCGTACCCTTGCCGTTGCCCAGATCCTTGATGGTGTACTTGAGGTTTTCGACCAGTGCGGGCGGCTTCTCCATCGTCATCTTCACCCGGCCCAGATCTTGCGATTTGTCGTAGATCGTTCCCCACTTGGCCGACCTGCTTGTTGATGATCAGCACCCAGTTGGCGGGATCGGTGAGGTCGACGTAGAGCGTGTAATCGCCCTTGGGCACCTCACGCCGCCCAGATCAAGAGGTCGGCGTCGGTGTGCAGCTTGGTGGCCGCGTTGGCTCCGGCGCGCCAGACGGGATAGGTGGGATCGTGGCCGATGCGGCCATCCTTGCCGAAGAGCTGGCCGGCGCGTCCCTTGACGCCTGGCGAGCTGTAGCTGATGGTGATGGCCTTGCCGGCGATTGTGACAGATTCGGTGGCCGCGGGGCTTGCCGGCGGAGCTTTAGGCGGGCTTGGCTGTGCGGATAGAGTGGCGGCGAGTAGAAGAGTTGTACAAACGAGTGAGCGCTTCATTGGCTTGATTCCCTCCGTGCGGAGCCGTGGGAAACGCGGGGGACTCCGACGCATTGATTGTCGCACCGCGCAGCCTTTCAAGGGAAACGAAACAGTGAATTGCGGCTGTGAAATTGAAGCCGCTCGACACAGATTCCAATCATCGTCTATAGTTGTGCGCGTTACTATTTTCGGAAGGAGCCTGCTCTTTGCTCTCACCCGCTCGTCTCTCCTGCCTGCTTTTCGCCCTTGTTTTTGCGAATTTTATTGGAATCTCGCACGCCCAGCACACCGCCAACAGCAATGCCGTCTATCAGCAATTGCGCAGCCTGACGCCGGGCAGCGAGGTCATTACGGTCAGCAATCTAGTGCTCCACCGTGACGCGGCCACCTTCACCTTCAGCAGCGGGAGCCTCGCCTTCTATAACGAAGTGAACGGCAAGGTGACAGGCGCGGTCTTCAGAGGCGAGGGACATCTGCACATTACGCCGCCTTCTGTGCAGGAACGCCACAATCTGAGCCTTGCCGCGCACGCTGAGGAGTTCGACGAGGATTTCGATCAAGTGGTGCTGCGCTTTACCGATGACACCGCGGCGGAGTTGCGCAAGGGTTCGACGGGCATGGGCGCACCGGACTCGGATTACGCCAAGACGGCCGATGAGTTCCGTAGCTTTTTGCGCCACCATTCTTCAGGAAATCAATTGAGCGGCGGGAACCAATACTACTATCGGAAGATCGATGGGAATCTGGATCTGCGATTGCTTCAAGATGTGTTGAGTCCTGCCCCCGGCGGATTTTTTTATGCCGCCATTCGCGGAAAGAAGAACAACCATTTGTTTTTTGTCCTCGATCCGCAGGGTGTGTCGGGATTTGCGCCGGAAGAGGTGTCGCTTGAGAATTGGAACGGAAGCTATGAGACCATGACGTATCCATTGGCGTTTCACCGGGCCGCGGAGTACGTCAACGGCACTGCAAGCGGAAACGAGCACAACGCGGCCTACCGGATTGTGAGCGAAAACCTCGATGTCTCCATCGAGAAAAATGGACTTCTCTCGAGCTTTGCCACGGTAGAACTTCAAGCGGACCAGGATGGTGTGGCAGTTGTTCCGCTCGATCTCTATCCCTCTCTGCGCGTCAGCAAAGTGGAAACGGATAAAGGTGAAGCGCTTGACTATGTGCAGGAGGACAAGAGCGATGACCCGGACTTCGGCTTGGTGCTGGCCGCGCCGCTCAAAAAGGGCGAGACAGCGACGGTGAAGATCACTTATGCAGGCAAGGACGTGGTCTTCAACTTTGGCCAGGGAAACTATTACCCGACGGCCCGTGAAAACTGGTATCCCAACTCCAACCAGGGCTTGGGCGACTACGCGACCTACCATATGCTCTTTCACGTGCCCAAGGGATTGCAGTTGATCGCCACGGGAACCAAGGTGAGCGAGAAGACCGACGGTGGAATCACCACCTCCGAGTGGAAGACCGAGGTGCCGCTGGCGGTGGTGGGCTTCAGTCTGGGCGATTTAATCAACAAGGAAGGTCAATTCAGTTATTCACAAGGCGGCGGGCTGACCGTCGATGCCTACGCCAACTCTCTGCCGCCGGATTATGTTCAACGATTCTCTAACCATGGCTTGGGCACGCTGAACACAACTCCCATGCTGGCTACCGAACTCAGCCAGGGCGAGGCAGCGGCGCAGGTCTACACCAACTACTTTGGCCAGCTTCCCTTCTCGCACATCACATTGACTCAGCAGTCGGCCTGCGGCTACGGACAGAGCTGGCCGATGCTGGTCTACCTGCCTATCTGCGGCTTCTTCGACGATACACAGCGGCACTTTCTTCTTGGAAGCGATAACTTCGATGTTTATTGGAAGGTGGTTACGCCGCACGAAGTGGCTCATCAATGGTGGGGGCAGACAGTGGGCTTCCGCAGCTATCGCGACCAATGGATGAGCGAAGGCTTCGCCAATACTTCAGCCACCATCTTTCTGCAAACCACCGGACAGACGGCTGACTACATGGAGTTCTGGAAGCAGCAGCACAAGTTGCTTACCGAGAAGAACGCCTTCGGTTTCCGGCCCATTGATGTCGGCCCGGTTACCATGGGCCGGCGCCTCAGCTCGCCCAAGTCAGGCTGGAGCGTCTATCAGAATCTCGTCTATCCCAAAGGCTCCTATATCCTGCACATGATTCGCATGATGATGTGGACGCCGCAAGACGGGGATGCCCGCTTCAGCGCCACCATGCACGACTTTCTGAGCACTTATCGGATGCAGGCCGCCACTACGGAGGATTTCAAGGCCGTGGTGGAAAAGCACATGAGCAAGTCGATGGACCTGGATGGGAACCAGAAGATGGATTGGTTCTTCAATGAGTATGTCTATGGCATCGAGCTGCCGACCTATCACTTTGAGGGCCAGGTGACACAGAGTGGAGATATCACCAGCCTGCACGTCAAGCTGACTCAGGCAGATGTTTCGCCGGCCTTCAAGATGCTGGTGCCGATCTACCTGGAGTTCACAGACGGCAAGGTTACACGCCTGGGCACCATTCCGATCACCGGTTCCTCGACATTTGAACGGACCTTTCCCATCTCCAAACTGCCGGGTACGGTGAAGAAGGTTTCGATCAACAATAACTATGACGTGCTTTCGATCGGCAATTAGGACTATGCCCGCGGCGCGCTGGGTGCGATATACTCCGGTCAGAGCGGAAACAAGGAGGTTTCTCAGTGGAATTCAGAGGAATTTGGAAGACTGCGGCGGCTGGAATGATGGCTATGGCGATGATGGCAGTACCGGCAATCAGCCAGACGCAGGGTGGCGCAACGGTCTTGAAGCCGGCAGACGTGCAAAAACTGCTTCCGGCCAGTGTTTTTTATCGCGGCCAATCGGCCACCACGCAATTGCGCAACTCCGGCGGCGTCAAGTTTGCCGATGGCTACTTCGTTCTGGCCACACTGGTGGACACCAGCGGCTACTCGACCGGCGTGCAGACCAAGTATTCGGCCTATTTCATCGCCGAAGTTCCCATCAAAGTGGGCGGCCAGAGCCTGCCTGCCGGCGCTACGGCATAGGCTTTGTCGCGGATAACAAGTTTGTGGTAACCGACGTGGGCGGGCATGACCTCCTCACAGTCGATTCAGCCGACGACGCAGGACTCAAACGGCCCACTCCGCTCGCCGTGGCTGCCGACCCGTCTGGCGGCTTCCGCCTCTACGAAGGACACAAGTATGTGGTCTTCAGCCGATAACTCGTTTGTGAACACTCTCCGGAATCCCAGGTCCTGTAAGAGGGCCTGGGATTTCTGGCGTATGGATATCTTCTTTCTATCTTCGTTCCAGATACTCGGCGGACGTAAGAATTGCAATGTCTCGGAAGGGATGCGGCGCCAGCATGTTCGCGTCGCCGGTCACAATCACATCCGCCCGCGCTATCTCATCTAAAATTGCCTTGAAGACCAGAATCTCCACTATTAGTTGTGCTTTGAGCACAGCAAGAGAAGGCTTGGATAAATGAATCTAAAAAGCGTTCGATCTCCTGCGTGGTAAAGCCGCCCCAACCCCGCTGGCTCTTCAACTCGTCGAAGCCATTTTCCGCGTCGGCCCGGTCGCGGTATAGCGGCGCATCGGCTCCAGAGCATAGTTACTGTCAGGACCAAGTTATCAGCACCGCATACTCCCATCACTCCACGTCTTCACCGGGAAGCAACAGTTCCATCTGACCATCGTCGGAGTTTCTGGTAAGCGCCACATCGGACTTAGCCGCTCGGCGCAGGGCAACTAACCGCCTCGACTTATCCCACTCGGCCAGCTTCAAGATATCTTCCAGCGCGTCCATCCTTTATCCGAAGGGACGGGCGCGCTCTAGTCCTGATGCGCAAACTGACGCTGCGGCAGCTTATTCACGCCGCTGGCTTGGCAGTCCCCGCGAATCTAATGCGGCCACCCGGCGTCACGACTGAAAATGACTCCAACTGGAAACTGAGGACGGAAATCTCTGCCTTCGGCGGCTCACCCATCGGGTGGCACCCCCATCAAGATAAATACCGCTACCAGTCTTTCGTTTCAGACGATTTCGGCGATTCCACTGCCGAATAGGGGATAACTTGTTGATTCTGTAGTTTTTTGCACAATTTCAACCTCCTTGAGAGGCTTTGTGTCTCAATCTTTAGTTAAAACTTAGGGGATTTTGCGCTAATCTGGAAGCACCCCCGCAGTTTGGCTGAACCCGCAAACGAACCCGAATGCCTCATAAACGATTCTGTTTTTCTTTTTTTATGGGCAGAAAAATCAGATTTGAAGTCCAGCCGAGTGGTTTAGCAACCACTTCACGAATGTTGCGGGGAGTATTATTTTCCGAGGCCTGCATCTTGAATTTATTGAACCCATTTCTGCGCAAGCTCAATTCCCTGCTTCGTTGGCTGCCGGTGGTTGTGGCGGCCTTTGCGCTGTGCCCATCGCTTGGGGCACAGCAGACTCTTGGCGGCATCACCGGCGAGGTGACGGACCCGAACGGAGGTGCGATTCCCAACGTGCAAGTGACGGCGGTGGGCGAGCAGACTGCCCTCGAGCGCTCCGTGAAGACCAATGGGACAGGCGTTTATGCCTTCGTAAATCTGCCCATCGGCACCTATACGCTGACCTTCACCGCGCAAGGATTTGAGGCGCAGAAGACGCCGCACATCACGGTGCAGGCCGACCGCACGGCGACCGTGGGCGCGCAGCTCCAGGTGGGCAAGGCGAGCGAGACAGTCGAGGTGCAGGCCACGCCGCTGCTGAATGCCGTAGATACGACGAACGGTTACGTCATGGACCAGCAACAGATCGACATGGCGCCGCTGGCCACGGGCAGCTTTACCGGCCTGGCGATTCAATCAACAGGTGTCAGCGCGGAGCTGGGCGGCGGAACAGGCGTCAACTCCGGACTGGGCAATGCGCCGATCTGGGCCAACGGCCAGCGCGATACCTCCAATAGCTTTCTGCTGAACGGCGTGGACGCCTCGAACTTCTTCAACGGCAAGAGCACCAGCCAGGTGTCCAGCTTCCGCGTGGTGGACAACACGGGCAGCGGCAACTCGACGGCCGGCGGCATCATTCAGAGCAGCGCGTCAATCTATCTGTCGATCGGCAACGCGATCCCCAGCCCTGCTCCGGAGACCATCGAAGAAGTCCGCGTGAATGCCAGCATGTATGATGCGCAGCAAGGCTCGACCGCCGGCGCGCACCTGGACATCAGCACCAAGTCGGGCAGCAACAGCCTGCACGGCAGCACCTATGTGCATCGCGGAAGCAGTTGGCTGAACGCCGCGCCGTTCTTCTTCAAAAACGATGACGACATCCCCGCCAATCAGAAGGTTCCTGAGCTGCACCGCGAGATTCTAGGCGGAACAGTGGGCGGCGCGCTCATCAAGGACAAGCTCTTCGGCTACCTCGCTTATCAGCATCTGCACGTCTCCGACCAGGAGATCGGCTACTCGCGGTTCTCGGTGCCGGTGGGATTGACGGACGACCGCAGCACCAGCGGGTTGGCGACGGTGGCCAATGCGGGATGGTGCTCACAACCCGACTCGACACAGCCCAATTACAGTTGCTCTCTGGGGGCGCCGCTTACCGCAAGTCAGCTCAACAACAACACGATCAACCCCGGCAGCAGCGTTGCCTATAAACTGATGAACGCGCCCGCCCTTCCCGGCGAACCGGGCAGTTGGCTGGTTCCCAATCCGACCGGCGTGGCATCGGTCTCGCACCCCTACAACGTTTCGCTGCCCGGAACTGCCTACTTCCTCGGCGATCAGGCGATTGCCGATCTGGATTGGAATGCTACCGCCAAGGACACGCTGGCGCTGAAGTACTACTATCAGCACGATCCAACCATCGCGCCCTATGCGTACTCGAACGTTCCCGGATGGGCGCAGCATCTCGATGCGGGTAGCCAGGTTTTTTCGGTCAACAACGTGAATATCCTGCGCCCCAATCTGAGCGTCACCGAGACGCTGGGCTTTGCGCGGGAGAAGATTTACTCGACCAATGAGCAACCCTTCAGCGCGAGCAGCGTGGGCGTAAATAATTTGGGGTCATCCTATTACGCGGGCGTGACCATCGTGGACATTCTAGGCGCGAATACGCCCACCGGCTTGCAGACCCTCAATATTGGACCCGGATCGAATCAAGGTTCGCTGACCGGCGTCTTTCAGAATCGCTGGATGCCCTCGGCCAACGCCATCTGGACCCTCGGCAAGCATACGCTGGCCATAGGCGGAAGCTGGTCGCACACCCAGTTGAATCCCCGCGACCGGCGTCCCGGCGTGGCTGGAACCACTTCGTCGGCGGACTTCGGTCAGTTCGTTCAGGGTCTGGTCACCACCAACGACGACTTCAATGTAACTACCTTCCTGCAAGGCAACGGCGACCGCTACTACCGCGCCAATGAGACCGGCCTCTACGTTCAGGACAAGTACCAGATCTGGCCCAATCTGAGTCTGACCCTCGGTCTGCGCTACGACCACAACGGCGCCTTCAGCGAAAAGTATGGACGCCTCTACAACTTCGATCCCAGCCTCTTTGACGCGGGCACGGCAGGCGATCCGAACAACCCCAACGGCACCATCGCCAACAACGGCTACGTGATCGCGCAGAACTCCAGCGACACCACGCTGACCGGGCGGCAATGGGGCATTGCGCCGCGCGTGGGCTTTGCCTGGTCGCCGGAGCGCTTCAAGAGCAAGCTGGTGGTGCGCGGCGGAAGCGGCATCTATTATGATCGCGGCGAGCTGTTTACCTACTTCTCGCCGGGCTACGCCGCAGGACTCGTCGAGGGCGGACCCTTTGGCGTGGCGCAGGCGCCGCCTTTCGTCAACTCGCAGACCTGCAACACCGCCGACCTCAGCTACTACAACGGCTATATCCCTACCTGCGCGCCGAGCGGACGCCAACCTCTCCATGCCCTGGGGCACAGTCTTGGGAGCGCCACCCACCGGCAAAGCCTCCGACATTACGCAATACCTGCCCAACGCCTACAACATCCTGAACAACTACGCGGAACCCTACAGTATGGGCGTCTATGATCGCAAAAACACCCTGCCTTATGCGATTGCCTACACACTGGGCGTGCAATGGCAGCCAACCAGCACGCTGGCCATCGAGATCGGCTATGTGGGCAACCTGGGCCGCCATCAGGTGATCCCGACGCCCTTTAACCAAGCGCAGATCGCCACGCCCACCAATCCTATCCGCGGCCAGAATTACTCCTATGGCTACACTGTCTCCCAATGCACTTCCTATAACTCCAGCGGAAGTTGCCAAGCCACAGCCCATCAATCTGCCGGACGGAACGCCTTACCTGAGCAACTACGAAGGCGGCAACGTGGACCTCCGCGTTCCGTACATTGGCTACTCCGGCGAGTCGATCGACTACCGGGCGGCGGGCGTCTCGCAGTACAACGCGGCGCAGCTTCATGTGGACAAGCGGCTTAGCCATGGCTTGCAGGCCGGCACCTCGTACACCTTCTCGCACACCACCGACGAGCAGAGCGGACTGGGTCTCTTCTATAACGGCGACAACCCTTCCAACCTGCGCTCCGGCTACGGCTTGGCCGACTTCGACCGCAAACATGTGCTCAACTTCACCTACTCCTACGAGCTGCCCAAGCTGGTGCCCGAGCGCACTTTGAAGGGCGACTTCGTCGACGGCTGGAGCCTGAACGGCGTCACTGTGCTGCAAAGCGGCCAGCCCTTCAGCGTGATTGACTTTACCGGTGCGGTAGGCAGCGTCTTCTATAGCGTCTCGGATGGCATCAACAACCCCATCGTGCCGCTGGCCTCCGGCTGCACTCCCAAGTCTGCTGTCACCGGAAAATCCGGCGCATTCGGACCAACCGACGCTTTCTTCAATCCTCAGTGCTTCACTATTCCGCTGCTCAATCCCGGCGATCTGGGCGGCGCGATTCCGGCCAACGATCCCTATGAGACCAACTTTGTCTCCAGTGGCCAGCGCAACATCTTCCGTCAGGCCTCGCAGCACCGCGCCGACGCCTCGCTGGTCAAGATCACGCCCTTTACTGAATCGATCAAGCTGCGCTACAGCCTGGATGTCTTCAACTTGACCAACACCACCAGCTTTGATGTAACCGGCGACCAGGTCTCGCAAAATGTGGGCTACAACGGCTACCCCATCGCTGGCACCACTCCAGCGCCAACGGGATGCAACGCGGAAGGCCAGCCGTCAAACCCGAATATAGTAACCTTCTTCAACTGCCCAGCCGGCCTGGGCATTACGCTGCACACCATCGGCAGCCCGCGACAGGTGCAGATGTCCCTGCGTCTTGATTTCTAACCTGAGTGCAGTGAATTAGCAAAGACGAAGAGCGTCTGCGTTATGCAGACGCCCTTCGTCTTTAAGAAAACCTCTGACCATGCGAGTTTTCAAGGGTAAGGGCTTTAGCTCATACATTTAGCCTGCAAAATCAAGCGGGCGATAGCCCCGAGGGGAACGCGCGGTTCGTCAGCATTATTTTCAAAGATATTAAATATGGACCTGCTTACCGAGACACAAGACTAGAATCGTGCCGGATCGATGTCGGCGAGACGCCGCGTGCGATTGCTTCCCTGAGCACCTTGCGCATCGAATCGATTGCAGTTGAAACCTCGTCGCCGCAGCAGACTGGCCCATGCCCGCCTACAATAAATTCCGGATTGAGAGCTTCAATCCTCTCCAGCGAATCAAGTCATGACTTCCAATCGTCCGCGCTGCCCGCGTCCAAGTTGGGAAGATACTCGCGCACCACGCAATCACCTGTATACAAGACGCGATCTTGCGCAACCCACACGGAAAGATTCGTCCGCGCATGCCCTGGAGTTAGCAGAATCTTCACCTCGACTCCGCCCAGATCAAAAATCATCTCATCGTGAATCAGACAATTCGGATTGATTAAATTCGTACGATAGAAAAATGCGCGCTCCTCTTGGTGAGCGAGCCACGCTGCGCAGGGAATCGCTTCGTTGAACTCGGCAATCTCCGCCAATGTGATCGAAGTGCTTTTCAGTGTTGATCGCGCGCAGCTTGTTGGCGGGCCGCGCCGCACAGGCGTAGCCGTGGATGGTTTGCGCGGCCAACGTGTTACCGCCCGTGTCCACAATGAGAGTCATCTCATCTCCAACCACAAATCCCGCATTGACGCACCACGGCGATGAGTATCCAAGCCCAGTAACTGCACTGCAATGATCGGTAAGTTGCATACCGATAGAGTATCGCCTCGCTGCGGATTCCACCGCAAAATATGCAATGCCGTCATGTTGCAGCAGGATGAAAATCGACGCGACTGTTCACTGGGGAGATACGTTCTTCGCGCAGGGAGTATCACTGAATGCAACATTCCTGTATCATGAAGATGATGCCCCCGCAGGTTGGCGGCGAATTCCAACGAAACCCCACGAAGGAGAACGAAAATGGCAGATACAGCAAAGAAGACTAAGGCGCCCGCGAAACCGCGCAAGGCAACAACCAAGACAACGGCAAAGAAAGAGAAGGCCATTCAAACCGTCAGAGTGGCACTTCCCTCTCGCGCCGAGATCGAGCAGCTAGCGCGTCAATACTGGGCGCAGCGCGGCTATACTGACGGCTACGCCGAGCAGGATTGGCTGCGCGCCGAGCAGGAACTGCTGCAGATGGCCTCCTGACATCAGAGCTTTCATTCTGGAGTTTTCTGTAACTTGCCTTGGTGCAGGTGCGGGGTAGTGTGAGTTAATCGGGACTGGATGCCTTGTATCCTGCATCTATGCGGGAAGTTAGGTGTTTCGCGCAAATTCAAACTCCGTGCTGAGTCAGCCTGCTTCCCGCGGCTTCCATCAGCATGCAGAAGGCTTGTGCTTCGGCTGAAGGGCCGGGGCGGTCGAAGTTGGGTGCCCCGCATGCACCCAGCACATAGCCATCCGCATCCATCTTCAATCGCGCGGCGGCGCGCATCCGGTCGGCGTGCGGCAGATAACTCGCGGGCAGCCATCCAGCGCGTACTCCTTCATAACTCGCATAGGCAAGCATCTGCGCTAGATTGGTTTCAACAAAGCTCGACGGCTGATCCACCACATCGTGAAAAAGTCCGTCTGCGCGCTGATGCGCAATGCATCCGTCCACAATCTCTCGCGCAATACTTGCGACACGCGACCGATCCTGCACTCGTTCGCTGGGCAAGCTGCGCCAGACGCGGGCCAGACCAGCGGCGGCCCATCCATTGCCGCCGCCCCAGAAATTTCCATCTTTGAACTTCCGGGTGCCGTCATCCCATATATGCGCTAGAAGCATCTTCTCCGAATTCCACAGCCGCTGCCGGTAACCTTCAATTTGCTTGAGCGCTTCGTCATAAAAGCCCATCGCCGCCAGAAACGGCGGAGCGCAGTTCAAGCCGTCGGACCACATCTCCGGCGCATGAAAGGTGTGATACAAGATGCCTTCCGCATTACGCGGCGCGCCTTTGCGAATCCAATTCAGCAGACCGTCCACTGCTTCGCGAATCTGCGCGTCGCCGCTCCATTCGGCGGCTTTTGCATAAGCCGCCCCGCCCATCGCTGGATCGGTGGGGCTGCCGGAGATCACCACCCCCAGACGCCCATCCTGCGTGCGCTGCACCATCGCCCCCCTGGTCAGCAGAATCACGCTTCGCCGGTCGTCAATCTCCAGCATCGCCTGCGCCAGAATCCCCTGCTCCCAGTCGCGACGCTCCATTGCCATCGCCGCCGCCTTGGCCTTTTCAATGCGGCTTGCACTCTCGGAGTTAGGCGCGTTCATTGGCCCTCTGGCAACCTGCGCCATCGCTCCGCGAAATACTATGATCGGCGTACCAAGCGCTGCCGCAGATTGCAAAAAAGATCGACGATTCATGACTTACCTCGCTAATTTTTCATTTCTTCCGGCACGGAAGGTCAAGGGTTATATCAAATCAAAGGTCATCGTAGATCACGCCCCCATGCTTCGACTTCGATCAAGCTGCACCATTTCGCGGGGTCTGCGGGCACTAACTTCGCAATGCGAAACCATGTGACCTTTCGCTTGGGAAAGTTGAACTCCTGCAAACCGCCCGAAGAAGTCATCTGAATCGGCAATCGGCTTCCATCGGAAAACTCAATCTCCGCACTCTTCCAGTAACTGTCATGCGGAAAATCGGCGCGATTCATCAGCGCTATTTTGTCCAGCTCAACCGGTCGGCCAAAGTCCAGCTTCCACCACGCGTCAAGCCGCTGCTCAGGCCCCCACGACTGATAAGGCCAAACGCCGTGATGGCCGTTCAACTCGACGCCGTCTATTGCATTGCGCGCTGCAAAGTCAAAGAGGTTCCGCGCATAACTATTGGTGCTGCTGTGCGGAAATGCCGGCGCGGACCTGTCATTCGGCGGCTCCGAATCGCAGGGGTTCAAAGCCAGATTACGATAGCTATAGCGTTCACTTTTTGTAAGCGCGCGTGCCTTGATGAGATGAGTCTTACCCGCAAAGCTCTCCGGTGGATAGGCGCTGCCTGTCTGCTGCTCGGCTCTGCCATATGGAATCGAAAAATAAAATTGCCCCCGCGAAGAATCCGGCAGATAGAGCAAGCACTCGGAAAAGTTCTTATCCAGCCTTACGGCCATGCGCCGCGAACCGCGCAGCACAACTTGATCTCCCGGCTGATATTCATGATCGAAATTAAGAGAGACGGCAGAGGAAGCCTCCGCGCCGTCGCCGGCGATTATGACTCCATTCTTATCCAGAACTGAAATGCGAATCGGCGCGCCGGCTGCCGCGTGCAGTCCAGCGGAAAACAGCGCGAAGAGGCAGATAGTCGCAAGAGCAAATCGAACTGACCGTGCAAGCTTGTAGTTGTTGGTTTGCACACCAACGTCAAACAGTTCCGCCATCTTTTTCTGCTTCAGCCAGAAGCTCTCGCTCTCAAAGAGCACTTCGACACGGACATTGCCATCCGACGTGGCATACAGAATAATCTCGTGCTGCAACGGAACCTGTTCGTTTGCGGTCATTTCGCCACTTCTCTTTATCTTTACACTTGTGCCGGGTTTTCCAAGTCGTGATTTACTATTGCATATCAGGCTGCCACCATGGTATCGGCAATGCCCAGAATACAATTTCCCCGGGTAAGGGAACAGCACTCTTCTTACCACAGTCGTTCCTCGGAACATAGCCATTTTTCAGCACTTCCGCAATTTGAATCCGTTCCCAATGAACCAAGTTGCAATCACCAAATGCGACCCTGTATGGTTCTTTACCAACCTTTGGTCCCGGCATCATGGTGAAGAATACCGCTCCGATAGGAACTTCAACCTTACCAATGCCATCCTTACCAAAATAGACAACAGAGTCTTGCATAAAGTGACCTGGCGACCACTCTAGCGTGACATTCTTATTTGACATTGGCTGTCCCGTCTTTCCATTGAGCAACCGAATTGTGATTGTCTGCGCTGCGAGCGGCGAGGACAAAACTATCCCTAATATGAGCAGGACAAGGACCAAAATACTAGAGCTAGCCGACGGGCTGGCAGAAAAATCTCTGGGATGAGAATTCATGCGCATTTCCTTTCCTTTTGCTCAAGCGAATATTAGACCGAACAATAGCCTGTGTCCCAGGTCTCGACTCTGAAACCTGAGACACGGCGAACCCCAGGGTGAGCGCTTAGCCATTCGCCCGTTGCGCCACCAGCATGGACTCCAGAATCTGATCTGAAACTTCCTTGACGGAGCCGGGTGAGTGCGACAGGAAAAGCGTGTTGGTCTTGTCGCTTTCTCCGATAGACTTGAGCGTGTCAAAGTATTGCGTGACCAGCACCAGTTGCATTACCTCGCGCGAAGAAGCGCCATCGACGGCCTTCTGGAACTGCTCGACAGAAACTTGCAAGCCTTCGATGATCGCTTTGCGCTGGTTGGCGATACCCTGGCCTTGCAGCGCCTTGCTCTCGGCCTCGGCCTCGGCTTTCTTAACGACCAGAATTTTTTCCGCTTCGCCGCGCGCATTGGCGGCCACCTGCTCGCGCTGTGCCGCGTTGATGTCGTTCATCGCCGACTTCACCTTCTGGTCGGGCACAATGTCGGTCACCAGCACATTCACAATCTCGAAGCCGAAGGTGGCCATATCCGCGTCCAGTTCCTGCTTGACGGCGGCAGCGATGCTGGACTGCGAGGCAAAGACCTCATCCAGCGTCATACCTGGAACGTGGCCCAGAATCACCTGTTCCACATAACTCTTGATCTGCGCCGTCGGGTCAGAGAGTTTGTAATAAGCGTCGTAGACTTTCTCCGGGCGCACGCGATTCTGCACCGAAATGGGGATTGTGACAAAGACATTATCTTTGGTCTTGGTCTCCATGGTGAGTGAAATCTGGTTGACGCGCAGGCTGACCACGCCTGCTACCGAGTCAAAGAACGGGCGCTTCCAGTTGAGGCCCGGATCGGCGACGCGCAGGAACTTGCCGAAGCGCGTGATGATGGCCACTTCCGCGGTGTTCACGGTGAAGAAGCTACTGAGGAAAACAATCAAAACGATGAGAGCAAGGACTCCCACGGGAATCAAGTAGAGCGGGTCCATTCAACGCCTCCGTTGCCATATTTTGTAGCAACGGAGAATTATACAGGAGCGGGTTTGACGCCTGTATGCAGGAAAGTGGCCAGGCCTTGGCTAGTTTTCAGCCGGAACCTTCCGCCAATTCAAAGGTTTTAGGAGCTGGCAAGGTGTGCGGCTGCTGATTGAAGATTTCTCTATTGACAATCGACTTCACGCGTAGATAGGCTTGTTTCGCCGGAAATTTACGTTTCGGTTGTACTTGAACGTTTGATCAACCTCCACACCGCGGTTATGCCAGGGCACAATCTCGTACGTCTCCGCGTCTCAAAATTGCGCACCGAGCAGGCCGTAAACCAGATAAGCCCTCCCCGAAAGGAACTCCATGAAATACAGCTTCACTACTCCGCAAACGTCCTGCTGTCAGACGTTTACTCGGAAATTTTCCGCGTACCTCGCGGTGCTCGCGGCTTTGCTAATCACGCTTATTGCCCCGAGCGTAGCAGCTCAAACCGCGTGCAAGGTTGTTTATACAATCTCGCCTCAAAACAACACCGCCTTTGGAGCTGCCATCACCATCCAAAATACGGGAACCACCGGCTGGTCCAGTTGGTCGCTCAGTTGGGCATTTGCCAACGGGCAAACTGTTTCCTCCCTCTGGAATGGCAATGAAACCCAGAGCGGCGCCAACGTTACGGTGACCAATGAGAGTTACAACGGCAGCGTTGCCGCCGGCGGCAGCGTAACAGGCATTGGATTCAATGGAACCTGGAATGGCGCGACCAACGCGGTGCCCGCGTCGTTCGCCGTCAACGGAACCACCTGCGTCGGCAGCGTGACAGGAAGCTTCTCGCTCGCGCCCGCGTCGGCCACCGTTGCGCTTGCCCAAGGCGCAAGCACGACTGACGCCATCACAGTGACCGACCTGAACGGCTTCACCGGTGCCGTAACTCTTGCCGCCACCAGCACAAATACGGGAGTTACGGCCACGGTCAACGGCGATGTGATAACACTGACGGCCAGCGCCACGGCCACTGGGTCGGCCACCATCACCGTCACCGGAAGCTCGGGCACGCTGAAAGCTACTACCACCATCACGGTGAACGTTAGCGGCACTGGAGGCTTTACGCTTTCTGCCGCATCCGCCGCGCTGTCGGTTACGCAAGGCGCAACCGACAGCGATACGATCTCCATCGCGGATATCAGCCCGTTCAGCGGAAATGTGACACTGAGTTATTCGACGCTGCCTACCGGAGTTACCGCTGCCTTCAGTGCAAACCCGTCTGCCACGTCCAGTACCCTCACCTTCACGGCAAGCGCGACAGCGACTGCGGGAACCTATCCAATCACCGTCACGGGCGTTTCCGGCTCGAACTCAGCGACCACGCTGATCTCGCTCACCGTAGCTCCTAGTGCGTGCGTACCCACGGTGATCATTCCATACTTGCAGGTGAACAGCGGGGCATGGCAGCAGACCAATGCAGCGACTGTAGCACTGGGATCGATTGTGAACCTGGGACCGCAACCGGTTACCGGGGGGACCTGGCTCTGGAGTGGCCCCAATGGATTCACCTCCACCACGCGCCAACTCAATGGTGTTGTGCTCCATGTCGGCGTCAACATCTTCACGGTGACCTATACCAGCGCCAACGGCTGCAAGAGCACCCTTGTTATTACGATTACGGTGACGAGCAGCGGAAGCTTCACAGTGGCGCCTTCGTCGGCCATTCAGACAATTGCGCTAGGCTCCAGCTCCACGGACGCCATAGTGGTTACTGATCAGAACGGATTCACTGGCAGCATAACTTGCTCGGCATCGGGCTTGCCGATCGGAATGACGGCCGGCTTCAGCGCCAACCCGTTTACCGCCACCAGTTTGCTCACGTTTTCGGTCGGCAGCACTGTTCCTCCTGGCACCTATGTAGTCACCATCACCTGCACTTCTGGTACGACGACCTACACCTTTACCATCACCATTACCGTGCCGGCTCCGTCGAACGCCGACGCTACCGTCACGGTGAATCCGGCAAATACCGGCGCCGCTCTGAGCAATACGATTCTGGGCATGAACATGGCCGCCTGGTACGATCCAACCACCGCTGGCGTCGCGGCCGGCTTTGAAGCCGCTGGCATCAAGGCAGTGCGCTGGCCGGGCGGATCATGGGCCGACGGCTATAACTGGGAGACCAACACCGAGTGCGGCACCATCGCCAACCCGAATGCAGCGTACTCGGACTTCGTCAACGACCTGGTCAAGCCCGCCGGACTCGATGTTTCGCTGATTGCGGACTACGGCACGGGCAAGAACTGCACCGGGTACGGTGATCCAACCGAAGCCGCCTCGTGGGCCAGTGAATCGCTGACCCTGGGCGCCAACGTCAGCCACATTACCGTGGGCAACGAGGAGTACGGAACCTGGGAGACGGATCATCATCCGATCGAGCACGATCCGACCACTTATGCCAATGCCGTGGCCTCCGGCTACTATCCGGATATCAAGGCAGCCAGCCCCAATGTGCTGGTCGGCGTCCTGGTCCAGCCGGATTACGCTCCCTGGGATCAGATTGTCATGTCCGACGCGAAGTACGATTTCGTCGAGTTCCACTATTATCCTGAAACTCCGGGAGAGGAAAACGACACCACCCTGATCAACAGCGACGCAGCTGGCTTGACCACGTACATCAACAAGATCAAGTCGGAACTGACGGAGTACGGTCACTCCGGCACGCCGATTTACGTGGGCGAGATTGGCGGACCCTACAGCAATCCTGGCAAACAAAGCTGGTCGATTACGCAAGGCTTGTATGCCGGCCAGGTGCTGGGCGAGATGATGAACGACGGAGTTACCCGCTTGACCTGGTGGATTGGCTATGGCAACTGCAACGGCCAGGCCGGAAATGACAGCTCTTCGGTCTATGGCTGGCAGACTTCGGCGCCTACAATGTCTTCTCCGACGGGCCTTCTGATCCAACCTGCCCGAACGCCGGTCCCATCGGGACCATGTCGCCCACCGCGCGCGCCTTCCAGCTCTTCAGCCAGGTGGCTATCAATGGCGAGCACGCGCTGACCCCAACGGTTACCGGCGATACTACCGATGTTGTTGCCTACGCGGCCACCAACAGCGGCGGCGAGGCGCTGGTCCTCTTCAACCGCAACGAAAACAACAGCGAGACGGTACAGATCAACGTCTCCGGCAAGACCACCTCAACCTCGGTTACGGAAACCACTTACGACAAGGCGATCTATGACTTGTCGCAGAGCGATGACTGGGCGCCGCCCACCACTACCAGCCTGGGAGCGCAGTCGTTGCCATTGACGTTGACGCTCGCCCCCTGGAGCATGAATGTGGTGATTATCCACTAACTCATCGGGAACTGGATCAAGCATCAATTCCATTTCCGTTGATCTTTCGTACCAAGCACAGCCCGGTTCGTCGCGGCCCTACCGCTATGAACCGGGCATAACTTTTCTCGGCTGATGAAGATCCTCTGGGCTGCATGAACAATCCGCCTGCCGAATTCAGGTTGATGGCTGCCCTATTGCAAACGAAATGAGGGCGGTCCGCCACTTTAATTTCTTAAAGGTTTCTAGTTTGTTGCCGATAATTTGAATGAACCAAAACGGTTCTGAACGGTAGGATTCGGCCATGAACAAATTCTTTTATCTTTTCAAAAACAAAACACATTGCATGGTGCGGCTGCTCCAGATTGCGGCGCTGGCAATTGCGGTTCTTCTTGCGCTTCCATGCAGTGCTACTGATAAACGCGAGGTCAAATCGCGGGTGGTTCCCGTATATCCGGAGCTGGCCAAAAGGCTGAAGATCACCGGACTCGTGGTAGTTGAAGCAACCGTCGACGCCGACGGCAAGGTTACGGCGGTGAAAACGATTAGCGGCAACCAGATGCTGGCACATGCCGCCGAGGATGCGGTTCATCAGTGGAAGTTCGAGTCCGGGGACGGCATCGCCACAGTGCAGTTGGAGTTCAAGTTTTGATTCGAGAATTTGTTGAAGTGGTTTCTGAATAAGACTGAGTGAACAGTTAAGCGGTTGGCGCATCCTAAAGTTTTCAAAAAACCTGATCATTAAAAAGCCGGTGTCTTATCCTTCCGCATGCTCTGCGAAAGTGTGAGATCCCATCAACTCCATTGGCGGTGAACTTGGACTCATGCCATCGAATGCATCGTTGCAAGCCGCCCCAGGCAGCGTCTTTGCTCCCTGGGGCGGCAATCCCTATTCGCCGTTCCCGCCTTTCTCCTGTTCCTTCCGCCATGCCGGCTCCGCTGCCCATTGATGGGCAATGCCTGGCCTGCGCGGTTTTTTCACTGGCTCCGGACTCGGCTTCTTGCGCTCCGCAAGCATAACCAGCACCTTCAGGCTATCCAGGTTTCCTGACAGCGCCTTTGTCTCCAGCAGTTCGGCCAGCTTCTCTGAATTCCGGCCCACTCGCTTGTCTGCTGCCTGCCGTAGCCGCTCTGCGCCGTCCTTGGGCGCCTTCTTTTCGCCGCCCGTCTTTGCGGCTCGCCGTTCCTTGTTTGGGTTTGTACTGCCTGATTTCCCGCTCGCATTTCCTGCATTCAAATCATGCTCTGTTGCAGTCATTCTTCCGTCATTTCCGGCCAACGCTCCACGGACCTTCGTGCCCGCTGAAAAGGAACATGTCCGGCAATCCCGCTTCGGGATCGCCCCGAAAACATCTCGCCGGATTCAGTTGGTGGTCATTCAAGAATCCGGTCTCTTTCCCCTCCCCCGCGCACCCGCACCGCGGAGGTGGCCCATGTAAGTTCAGGAAGGCTTTCTCCTGCCTCCCGTTCCGCGCTCTGTTTTTTGCACTTGTCTTTTTTGAGGGTATCGGAAACCGATTTAATTCTCTGCAATAATTTTTGTTCCCTATTCATCCGTCCGATAATTACTGATACTAATGTGCCTTTTCGACGATATCCAGGTGAAGTTTCTCTGCTCTTTTCATGGTCCGCAAGGTGCCTTTTTAGCGAACTCTCCCAATCCTTCAATTTGCCGCCTGGGAGCGCTGCAGATCACGAACTCAAATCGTTGAAGGCCGCACAAACAGTTGCCCCAGGTCTAGAAACCGATACCTGGGGCAACCATCGATGCTCACTTAGTACTTACGATCAGAAGATGGTGATCGTGCTGCTGTTAGAGTATCCGGCTTCTGTTGCATAAGCGGTGATTGCAGGAGGATTCGCATAACCGAAGCAGTAATAGCCTAGGTCTCCAACTTCCTCGCATATTTGCGAACCCCAATTTTCTGTCCAAGAATTGCTGTAGGAAGTTCCTGAATACGCCCCATTGACATACAATTGCTCACCGGCGGCGACGGAGATAGTGACCGCGTACGTCATGTAGCATGGCTCGTTATAGCCGGCGATCTGATTGCCGCAGTTGCGCTGGCTGCTGGGGGTCGTGGTCTCCGAATAGGTGGGCGGCGCGGCGGCCGGCGGCGGCGGTGTGCCAAGGCTTTCCACAAACTCAATATACGGCGTTGACCCACCAACGGCTGTGCAGGTTGAACTCAGGTTGTAGTTGTTTGTCTCACCCGTTGTACCGTAATAACTAGAAGGCGGTATGCACGTTGGCGCGGCCGTCGATCCATCGGCCACGGCGAGCTTCACGGTAAGTGATGAATTGTTATTAAACACGGCCTCCGATCCCCCGGCGTTGCCAAGGACATTGAATTCGGCCTGGTCCCATCCACTGGCGATATCCGTGAGGTAATCGTAGACCGACGCACTATAAGCCTCGCCGTCAAATGTGACAGTAGCCACATCGATTCCACCAGCCGTTGCTGAACCCGTCAGCGTCAGACTTGCAAGATCTGTAATCGGCAACTGCCCATAGGAAATGAATGTAGCCGGACCATTCTGCACACAGTCCACCCCGGGATAACTTGAGCCGGCATTGATGAATCCACTTGGACAAGCACTGTTGGTGCTAGAACCGTAGTCAATCAGCCAGTATTCGATAAAGACTTCTGTGTCGCCGGTCAGGCCGCCTGTCAACGATGAAGGTGTGTTTGTCGACATCACATATTGCTGCCAGGCTAAGCAGGAGGTGTAGTTGCCGCATGCGGCGGAGTGATAGAAATTGGTGTTGACCTGGAGCGTGTATTCGTTCGGTCCGAGAATGCCTCCATTGCCAAAAGCTGGAACGCCCACGCTACTTTCTGATGTTACGTTATCCACCGCCGGGAAGCTGCCGACGACAGAACTGAATAAGTGTCCGGATGGAGCCTGAGCTACATAGTCGTACCCATTGCCAACGACTTGGTCCCGGCTTGTAATTTGCGGTAGCGCAGACCGATAAGCCGGCGGCGCTTCGCATTGCACCTCATTCCATTGAGTGCTAGGAAACAAGGCTTTGAAGCATCCCTTTCCGGGGACAGGAATATGCTTGATGGACTCCCGCCACGTTGCCCGTGCTGCGGAGCTATCGGATACTGCGGACTCTGGTTGTTGAGCCTGACAAACGAGGTTCGCAAACCATACCAATGCAAGTATGGCTAGTAAAGATGGAATGAATCTCCGAATCATGTTGTTACCCTTTCTGAACGGGAATTCCGCTCGGTTTGAAGTTGGGGGACAGGGACATTCCGGAGAAGGCAAATGCCCATTGGAATTGCGTTCTGGCCGGTTGCCCGAGTTCGGCGTTGAACGCATAAGTTTCAATGGAAGTTTCCGAGCCAGCCAATGAGGCTGAGTCCGGAAAAATTATGCAAATTGCGCTGATGATCTGTGTTTTGGGGTAGCCATGGGGTTTACCAGTCTGTCGGAATTTAGAGCGCTAGGAGTAGGCTCGTATCACTCTGGAAGTCAATCTAACACGGAAGGATACGCACTGGCACATCCTAAGTAATCATTTTTAATAAATATTCGTTTTAAGGGTAACCTCAAGGTAACCAATAGACGGCAAATGCATGATCTGTAATGTTCCTGCCTTCAGAATACGTGGACTGATTTTCGACCAGAGAACTCACCGCCGCGGCCCACGTAATGATCCTAGATCTGTTCCTGGTCCTTGTACTGGAGCTGATAGAGCTTCCAGTAGAGGCCGCGCTGGGCGAGGAGTTGCTGGTGGGTGCCTTTTTCGCGCAACTGGGCTTTGTGCATGACCAGGATGGTTTCGGCGCGCTGGATGGTCGAGAGGCGGTGGGCGATCAGCACGCTGGTCCGGCCTTCGACCATGCGCTCCAATGCGCCGCGGATGCGCAGTTCGGTGTCGGTATCGACGCTGGAGGTGGCCTCATCCAAAATCAGAATGCGGGGGTTGTAGGCCAGGGCGCGGGCGAAGTTGATGAGCTGCTTTTGGCCGGTGGAGAGCGAGTTGCCGCGCTCGCGGACCGGCTCGTCGAATTGATGGGGCAGGCTCTCGATGAAGTCCAGGACGTTGACGTCGCGGGCGGCCTGGCGCAGATCGGCGTCGGTGATGGCCTGGTTGCCGAAGCGGATGTTTTCGGCGATGGTGCCGGTGAAGAGGAAGGGGTCTTGCAGGACGACGGCGAAGTGCTGGCGGAGGGCGGTGAGATCGTGCTGGCGAAGGTCGATGCCGTCGATGAGGATTTGGCCGGCGGTGACGTCGTAGAAGCGCATCATCAGGCTGGTGAGGGTGGTTTTGCCCGCGCCGGTGTGGCCGACGATGGCGACCGTCTGGCCGGGTTCGACGGTGAAGGAAACGTCTTTGAGAATCCATTCGATGCCGGGGATGGCGGCCAATGCGGCGGAGGGATTTCCCTCAGGGGCTAAAGCTCCGTCTTTTTGGGCGGGATCAATGTACGGGCTAAAGCCCGTACCCTTCACGCTAAAGCCCGCACCCTTCACGCTAAAGCCCGCACCCTTCATGGCTGCAGCAACAGCGGCTTGCTGCTCTTCGGTGAGCTTTTGATAGGTGAACCAGACGTGGCGGAATTCGATGCGGTTGCTGCCGTCGCCGGGGAGCGGCTGGGCGGGGCTGACGATCTCCGGCGCAGTGTCGAGCAGTTTGAAGATGCGCTCGCTGGCGGCCATGGCCGATTGCAGGATGTTGTACTTGTCGCTCATGTCCTGGATGGGCCGCCAGAAGCGCAGCGAGTATTGCACGAACATATTGAGCACGCCGATGGTGACCACGCCGGAGAGCACGCCGAAGCCGCCGCGCCAGATGACCAGCGCGATGGCCACGGCACAGAGCAGATCGACGGCGGGATAGAAGAGCGCGTAGGCGAAGATGGTGTCCTTGAAGGCGATCATGTGCTGGCGGTTGACGACTTCGAAGTCGTCAAAGGCGCGCTGCTCGCGGTTGAAGAGCTGCACGACGCTCATGCCGGAGACGTGCTCCTGGGTGAAGCTGTTGATGCGGCCGATGGCGGCGCGGACGCGGCGGAAGCTGGCGCGGACGTGTCGCGGAAGAGGCGCGTGACGACCAGGATCAGCGGCAGGACGGAGAAGGCCAGAGCGAGAGCCGCCAGTTGATGCTGAGCATCAGGATGGCCATGATGGTGAGGTTGAGGAAGTCGTCGATGATGGCCAGAACGCCGGCGGTGAACATTTCGTTGATGGCGTCCACGTCGGAGGTGATGCGGGTGACCAGGCGGCCGACGGGGTGCGCGTCAAAGAAGCCGATGTGCATGCGCTGCATGTGGCGGAAGATCTCGCGGCGCAGATCGAACATCAGCTTCTGGCCGGTCCACTGCATCAGGTAGGTCTGGATGAATTGAAAGAGATAAGCGCAGAGCAGCACGCCGAGGTAGACCTCGGCCAGTTGGGTGATGCCCTGGATGGGATCGGCGGAGAGACGGCGGGTGAGCGAGTTGCGCGTGCCCAGGCCGCGGGCCAGCAGGTTGGTGGAGAGCGGCGAGCCGGAGGCGGAGGGAAAGTAGCGGTCGATGGCCACCATGACCAGAAAGGGGCCGGTGACATCGCAGAGGGATTTGAGGCTGATGGCCAGCGTGGAGACGGCGGCCTGCAACCAGTAGGGGCGCAGATAATGGCCGAGCCGGCGCATCAGCCGGGAGTCGTAGACTTTGCCGACCGGATCGTCATCGGGCTTTTGGGGCTTCTTTTCCTTTTCGGCCATGGGGCGGGTGGCGCTTCCTTTCTCTATTGTACGGAGTGGTTTTCAGAAAGAGTGTTCAGGGG
>CAWDQB010000061.1:0-23697 GCA_963804315.1 uncultured Acidobacteriaceae bacterium | reverse complement strand
TTACTCTGCTAAGTCCGTGACGCCCGTGCGCGTTAGGTCGAAGAAGGGGGTTCGCTTTTTCTGCACGCATTCAGCCGCGTACAGGTACATGGCTGCTGACCACGTCTGCCAATCGCGGCCGCTCGGTTTGCCGGTTTGCGCGTGGATCCACTCGTTGAAGCCCCACTCGGCGGCGTTTTCATGCCAGGGCTTGACTAGATCAGTTAATGCCAGCAATTTGCGCTCGGCCAGATCCATTTGGCCTGCCGCTACGCACGCCGCGACATAGAAGCCACAAATAAATGGCCACACACCTCCGTTGTGATAATCTCCAGGCCGGTTGTAGCGCTCGTATCTTGGCAGCCAATCCGCATGATGGGGCAAAATGTACGGAAACAAGCAGGGCGGAAGATCGACAGATAGTTCTCCGCGGCCTCGCATGGCTTCGCACTCGGCTTCGACCCAAAGCAGCATCTTTTCCGCCCGGTCATGTGACGCAATTCCAGTCAAAATGGCGAGACTATTGCCCAGAAGATCGAAGCGGTCGCTGCTCATAATTTTGTATGCATAGAGGGCGTAGTAAGGCGCGGAAGGCTCCACAATCGCCTCCTGCTCATAGTTGACTTTCTCTTCGCAACTAACTTCAAGACGGCTCATCAATCCGCGCAACTGATCGGCGGAGTCGTGTTCTCCGTAAAGGCGAAGATAGGCGTAGACAATCATGTTGACGTACAGCCCATACCCCATTACATATTGCTCATCACGCCAATCGCTGGTGGGCAACTGTGAAACCATCACTCTGTCGTCGGGACTCTGATACTGCATCCAGCGCAGCGCTTTGCTTGCTTCTTCGATCAGAAACTCTGGTTGATTTGTGGATATTCTGTAAAGAGCCAGACCGAAGAGGAAGAGAGGCGTCGAATCGCTGGAGCCGCGGTTGGCTGAATCGTGCGCGAGGGACGGAATGTGGCCGTGAGGCGACTGATTGTTTGCAAGCGCGACCAGTGTGCGCTCCAGAGCGTCCGAAAGCTTCTCGTTGCAAGTTGCCAAAAAGCCAAGCGAAGAGATCATCAGATCTCGTGTGTAAGGTTCTGGATATCCCCATCCAGCGGTTCGAGGAAGTCCTTGAAATGGTCCCTGTGCGTTATGCAGCAGGATATTGAGAGCGGCTTCTTTTGCCTGCTCGATAGAGATTCGTGACTTTTCGTCGAAAGACATGGACGCCTCGCTGGCGTGCTGATCTTCGAGGCGAGCACAAGCGCCGTCAAGCTGTTTACTGGATACCCAGTCGATCAGAGACTATCTCAACGAATTGCCTTGCAACCTGACGATAGTCGAATCGTTCGACCACGCGCTTGCGACCAGATTCACCCATGCGCTTTCGCAGTGCGCTGTCTTTCATCAGTTGCAAAAGATACTTTGCGATCTCGGGCACGCTGGCTCGATATTCAACAGTTCGTGGATTTGGAAAAACGATCCGATGACTGGACTGGTAGTCGTGACCTTCTCCGTAGAGCGCCTCAGTAATCTTTCTCTCCTCTGCCACTTTTGCGAGGAATGCTGTCTCACCGTGGACCATCGTATCGCGAAATGCCATCGCATCGATTGCGATCACCGGCTTTTCACAAGCGTTCGCCTCCACCTGGATCATGCCAAAACCTTCTAGCCGCGAAGGCGCAGCGTAGATGTCGCAAGCAGAAAGCAAGTAAGGCATGAAGTTCTGTGAAACAACATTGGTCGAGTAGATGACTTTCTCGCCGATGCCGAGATCCGCCGCCAGTTTAAGGTCGATCAGGTTCTGTTGTTCGGTGCGGGGTTGAGGCCAAACCTTGCAGACATACCTCCAGTCAGGCGCCTCAGCATCGATCATTGCCAACGCCAGCATGACCTCCTGCGCGCCTTTTGATGCTCCATCGCCGCCAGCAGTCAGGATCATCAACTGATCCTCCGATATTCCAAACTCCTCTCGGATCGATTGGACCTTCACATCATCACGGCTATGCGGTTTATATCGGTCTGTGCCGCAGCCAACCGGCAACACAACGATATTGTCGCTCCGAATGCCATCTCTGACGTACACCTCCTTCACCCAATTGGAGGTGACCAGGATCAATGGCAGAGCATTCAGCACATCACGGTGTTCTGCAATGTACCCATCGGCTACAAGCCATGGCACAGCCTTCATTCCAAACTTGTGAGGATGCAGAACAAGATTGGGAAGATGGCCCCAGAATCCTACACCCACCACGATGTCCGGCTTGAACCAACGATAGTACCACTCCTTTTCCAACGTTGATTCCAGATGCACTGGGTGAACGTCCACGCCCATTTCGAACAGACCTTTGCACAGCAGTTCGCCTTGCAGGGCCAAGCCCGCCGCAGGTGCCGGGTATTCGCTCAATACGAGTACTTTCAAGATTGGGTCTCCAATAGTCCTATGCGATTGAGTGCTGCTTGCGGTGAATCAAAGCACCAGAAACCTTCTTCTCGTGGTGTACACTGGGCTTCCCAACTGTCGGCTGCATAACCGTAAACATCGGAAATCAACCTGCGTTTTTCAAGCCAGACACTCTCTGTCAGCGTGTCTCGCCGGTCCGCATCTTCACAAACGCGAGGCAAATACGCACGGTCACCATCTTCATATGCAAAGAGCCACAACTGTCTTGTATCGATGTTGCCCGATTGCCAAAGCTCCACGACGCCTTGGCAGCATTCCTCATGACGGCGATGACGCGTGTACTCGCCCATGGGACCATGAGTCAAAAGCAAGTCATAGCTGCGGCCTGCAAGCAGATCAGTGATGGTCTTTTGTACCAAGTCGTGTGGAAGAGGCATTTGTTCGGGGCCATCATCGAGATCTGCCATCTCTCCTTCTGCGTCCAATTGCTTTAGAACCCGGCGAAACTTTGGAGCACGGTCTGCATCCTCTGATCTGCATAAAGTCACAATCCGCCAATGGAATTCCGGGTGCGTGAGTATGTAGCCGCCACACCATAGAACTTCGTCATCAGGATGCGCAACAACAACAACTGCCCGCGAACGGGAATCGCGACTCTCTTTTTCGAACTGAGCGGAGGTCATCAAACTCTTCCCAATCACTTTCCAGAGAGCGCCATTGATTCCTCGGATGCGGCCAATCCAGGATAGTCGGTGTAGCCATGTGGGCCAGCAGTAAAGAAAGTGCTGAAGTCCGGCGTGTTGAGCGGAGCATTGTTCGCAAACCGCAAGGGAAGATCTGGGTTCGCGATGAACAATTGGCCGAAAGCGACAGCATCTGCTTCGCCGTCATGGATAACTTGGTCAGCGAGCGACTGAGTGTATTTTTCGTTTGCGATGTAGACCCCGCCGAACTCCTTCTTGAGTTGCGGACCTAGCCTGTCTGGACCAAAGTATTCACGCGCGCAAAGAAAAGCTAGCCCACGTTTGCCGAGTTCACGCGCCACGTAGCCAAAGGTTGCGGACGGATTTGAATCGTGCATATCATGAGAATCGCCGCGTGGCGCCAGATGCATGCCTACGCGCTTGGCACCCCATACGGAGATGACCGCATCGGCGACTTCAAGCATGAGTCTGGCGCGGTTCTCAATCGATCCACCGTACGCATCCGTGCGGTGGTTGGAACCGTCTTGAAGAAACTGATCGATCAAGTAGCCGTTGGCTCCGTGGATTTCCACACCGTCGAAACCAGCAATCTTTGCATTCTCCGCGCCCTTGCGGAATCCCTCGACGACGTTTGGAATCTCCGAGATATTCAGTTCGCGTGGGGTCACATACTCGGTGATAGGACGTACGAGGCTGACATGACCAGAAGGTCGGATCGCGCTTGGTGCAACGGGAAGTAGTCCCTCCAGAAAGAGCGGATCGGAGATGCGGCCTACATGCCATATCTGTGCAAAGACGCGGCCTCCTGCGCGATGAACGGACTCCGTTACCGACTTCCACGCCTCGGTCTGCTGTGGCGACCAAATGCCTGGAACATTTGCATAGCCCACGCCCTGCGGCACAACTGGAATGCCCTCGGAGATGATCAGGCCGGCACCGGAGCGCTGTGTGTAGTATTCAATCATAAGCTCGGTCGGAAGGTGATCGGATGTGCCGCGAAGGCGAGTGAGGGGAGACATGATCACACGATTCGGCAGAGTGATGTCGCCAAGTTGGATGGGGTCCAATAGTGAAGGCATGAAGTTAGTCCTCAATGAAAGCGAAGTTCGGGTTGGTCGATTTCTATTCGTTGAAATGTGAACATCGTGCGTCGATTCACGGGAATACAATGCCGACATGATGATTTCAGAGATATCCGGTCAGGGCATCACGCAGTTTGCCGAGTTGGGAATGGCGTTTCTTCTATCCGCTGTCATTGGATTGGAGCGTGAGATTCGCCACAAGAGCGCTGGACTGCGCACATATACCATTATCGGAACCGCTGCTGCTCTTTTTCTCCTTATCTCCAAATACGGCTTCACGGATGTTCTTGTCGAAAATCGCATCGTCCTCGATCCTTCTCGTGTCGCTGCCCAGATCGTCTCCGGAATCGGCTTTATTGGCGCTGGACTGATTTTTGTGCGGGAAGACAAAGTGAACGGCCTTACCACGGCTGCAACGGTTTGGCTGGTCACTGCCATTGGCATGGCCTGTGGCGCCGGCCTCCCAATACTTGCGTTGATGGTGACCGGCGCATACTTTATAGTCGCGCTCCTCTTTCCCTTGCTCATGAAGATCATTCCAAACACGCCTGGCGAAACTCACCACGATTGAGCCTGTATCACTTGATTGAGTGCGCGCCTAAGCTGAACGAGTTGCTATTGCAACTCAACTGTTCTACAACCAGCGTCGACACACTTGGCGTACGCGGACAGCCATCTAGTCCGCTTTGCGCCAAGTTGCATCGCGATTGTATCGCACAACGGCTTTCGCGATGTCGACAGTATTGCGGCCGAGATCTTTTTCATAAACAATTCCATCCTGGCTAACCAGGAACGTCATCACTCCAGACGAACGGTAATCTGCAGGGTAGGCTAGAAAGGCAAATCCACGAGTCATTTTTCCGTCCACAATATAACTTATTGATCCACCTGGCGCGTGCGTTCCCTGTCCCTTCAACACTCGAAAGTAGTAGCCATGAAAAGGGACAGGCTGCTGGCCAGCGTTTTCCGCATAACCCTCACGCTCCGCGGAAGCCACCAATGGACCGAGCGGACTTGCGGTTTCGCCGGATGCTGCTTTCCAGTACAAGCCATTGTGTTTGTCCTGATCGCTAAGAAATCTCTGAGCATACTGTCGCTCCTGGCTTCCGTCATGCTGCACGGAGTTGTATTCCTTCTGCGCATCGACAAGTTCACCGCAGACCTGAATAACAGTTAGCTCGTTTTCTCCAACTCTGCGATACAGAATTTCATTTCTTGCTGCGATTGTATCGAAATACCACGAAGCCCTATTGTGCACGAGGGGAATCGGGGTAGGCCAGTTCTCCGCGCCAATGTAGAGTGTCGTAAGTCCATCTGCATCGGTAACCAGGCGATGGAGTTGTTGATATTTCTGTAAGAACTGCGTTCTGTGTTCCTTATCTTCGGCGTCGTCGCCAGAGGAAAGGATATTCTTTGCGTCCGCTCCCAGCACACTCAAGAGGGCCTGCTCATCTTCCTTTTGAAGAGCGGAGACTAGCGCGTCGCTGGCTTCTGTCGCAGATGAAAAGATTTTCTGCCCGGCTTCAGGGGGGTGAACTGCCGCTTTTTGCAAGGCATAACCTTGGCGTGAGAGTCCTGATTGTTGTCCTACTGATTGTCCCGCAGCAGAGATCGGAACAATTCCAATCGAACAAGCAATTGCAATCAATGCTCCAGAGGTGACTCCAAACAGGTATTTTCCACCAGAGTTACTTCCTTCAAGAACTTTCATGGCTGTCTCCATTTCAACTGCGGCAAATTGGCATTGAGAATCGGTAAGAGTGCTGGGCACAATTGTTTGAAACTAACGACGACCGCCACCGCGTGATCCCCCCCACCGCCCCGTGAGGCACCGGCACCGCGCGAACCGCCTGATGAACTTCCACGAAAACTGGACGCACCGCGAGATGAATAGCTGCGCGCGGTACCTCCGTGGTTGATGCCACTCAGGGCACCTGAACGCACTCCGCCGTTTCCACGCGAAGCCGCCGCGCCGTAGCCACGCAAACCGCTATTTCCTCGAGCAAAAGAAGATTGTCCGCGGAAGTTGCCGTGCATATAAGCGTTGCGATTGTAGAAGGTTCCACTGCGGGAGATATATCGGCTACCACCATACATCAGGCCGCGGTTATGCCAGTCAAATCCCCACCCATGCCAACCCCATCCGTATCCGAAGAAGGGATCAATGCCAAATCCAATACCGAAAGAAAGGTATGGACCTTGTACACCCCACCACGGATAGAATCCGGGCCACAGTCCTACCGGGTATCCATAGACAAATTCAGGGTCGTAATCTGGCACGTACACAATGTTCGGATTCTCCGGCTGGATAGTGACCGTGTCCCCCTGGTTCGTCACACTTTGTTGAGCGTTGGTGCTCAGGTGGCCTGCCGCTTGTGCTTTCTCCCGCATGAATTGAATAGCGGACATGATATCCGCTTGCTGGTTGACATTTGTGTCGCCCAGTTCGGAGGTCCATGAGAGGTTTTTATCCATGTCGGCAAGCACAGATGGAAATTGCGTCATGGCCTTCACGCTTGGGTCCCAATCCTGTTTGTCAACTTCAGCTCCCAAAGCCGCGCCGGTCAAATTTGGATTCTGCTGTATGAACCGTTCTGCTTCGACAATCTGGGTTGGATAAGTGGAAGCTGCTAGAATCTGCGCAACCAGCGCATCGGGGTAGAGTGCGATGGGCGCAACCAATTGCTGCAACTGTTCTGGAGGCAACGGAGTAGTAGGGGGCTGCTGAGCTGCAGCCATTTGAATTACTCCAGCAGCGAGTGCGCATCCAAGGTAGACTGTTCCGAGTCGAAGTTGCTTGGTAATCTCGATCATGACTTTCATATTTCGGCACCATGATAACGGGCTTCAACGCCCGCAGGGTTAGCGTAAGTCTTTCTTGAGACGAACTCCGGGGATCTCGACAGTCGAACTGCGTTTGCAATTGCACCCGCACCACTTCATGAATACTTGATGCAACTCGGAATAAATGCTCTTCTATGTGATTGAACTCCTTGCTGCAATCATCTTCTGATCTCTTTTGCACAGGCATTACAGAGACGGTTGCACGCCGCCTGAAAATGGAAGAACTGAACATAGATATAGGAAGGGCATCCGATCACTTCGTGATTACGGACGGATTACGTTGGCAAGCAAATCGGCAAGGCCATTCCATGCAATTTGTACGCCGATGCACAGCAAAATGAACGCAACCACCCGCAGGATGCCATGTGCTGTTGATGGCGGAATGACCTTCGTGATCTTTGGCGCATACGCATAGCAGAAATAAACGAGGACGCTGAGAACGACAACAGCGAGAAAGACTCCGATATGAGCCAGAACATCTTTCGAAATATCGCGATTTGAGATGTGAGCAGTGAGTGTCAGCAGCGCGACAAGTGTGCCTGGGCCAGAGGTCACCGGAAAGGTAAATGGATAGAAAGCTCCTTGCTCAAGATATTCTTTTCGTGTTTCAGCTCGTACCTCGCTTTCCTCCTCCTTGTTTTTAACAATCGCTCGTGCATCCCTCTCATTCAATACAGACCATCCCATGGCCGCTATTACAATACCGCCAGAGAGTTGGACAATAGGCAAAGAAATTCCGAAAAAGTTGAGAATTGCCGCGCCCACCAGTTCAATGATGGCGAGAAAAATAATGTTATTGATTGCGATCTTGCGCGCCAACGACCGATAGACGGTTGCTGGCGCTTCGCCCGCTAATCCCAGGAAGACCAGAGCCGATCCGAGCGGATTGATCAGCGGCAAAAGAACACTGAATGCAATAAGAAACGACTTCCAAAGCAGCAAAAGCAGTCCCCCTACGTATTGCTTTAGACCGTCGGCACACAGTCGGAGTTGACCCGACGATACACTGCACCCGCAGATCGGTCAGACCTAGACGCCAATTTCGTGCAAGGTCATGAACGCTTCCAGCAGAACTCGTAGATTGTAGTTTCCCTTGTATACGGAAGGCGGTTCTTTGTCTAGGCCAAGCATGGAGTAGACGGCGGTTTGCGCGGAGCGAACGGAGTATTCGACAGTGAACACCACATCATCCGGCATTTCGCAATACTGCCCCACGAAGGCAAGGTTCTTTGAGCCTTCCGGTATGACCTGAGGACGGTCCCCTTTGCTTCGAGGCAGGAATTGACTAGTTATAAAGGGCATCATGCAGGGGATACATGTGGCAGCTTCAAGAATCCTTGCGGCGTGCGCCTCAAGGCGCAAATGGCCAATGATCTCTGTCATAATCTCTCGCCCAGTGCATGCCGACATGGCCTTCTTCACGAAGTTTCCCGGAACATCGACAAACAAACCATAACCCCAGAGAACCTGCACATCCTCTGGCTGTCCGATGAAGTGTGGCTGATGCGGCAAAACGATCGATGCCAGCCAACTGGACTCTGGGAATGTAATCAGGCCACCCTCTCCAGGAACGTTGCCAGAGAGATCGTGGATAAGTTGAAAAAATGTTGGGTCGTGAAGAGTGGTTGTGAACGATACCCACTTTGATTGCTCAATGTGGTCAGCAAAGTTCTTCGGGCGGCCAAACTGCGAATGATCTTCCGCAATCTTTTCCCAGAGCGCCCAGGAACCTTCATTAGGCATTCCAAGCAATGCCGGTGTCGAATCCATTGCCCCGAAACTGGAAGCCTCTGTCATGGATCCAAGCGTGACGATGACTCTATCCTGCTTGTTGACGGCTATCTCTTTGAGACAGTCGCCATCGTTGAAGATAATCTGGTCAACATAGTAGCTTCCCTCTTCGTAGTAGAAACTGAGATCGGTAACGCGCGTCTTGAGCATGAAGATCACGCCACGTTCTTCGAGCCATTTCTGGAGCGGTCGCACCATCGAATCGTACTGGTTGTAGACGGTTCGCATGATGCCTGTAAGCGTGTTGAATCCAGAGACCATATGAGTAAAGCGCACGAGGTAACGTTTGAACTCGACCGCGCTATGCCAGGGTTGAAAGGCAAAAGTCGTGCACCACATGTGCCAGAAGTCCGTTTCAAAGAACTCAGGATTGAACTGATCCGAGATAGCGCTTCGCCCAAGGAGTTGTTCGGGTTCAAGCGCCAGGCGCTCCAGCGTCATAATGTGACTCTCGCTCAAGCCGAACTTGGGCGCATCGATGCTGTGTCCATTTCGAAAAAGGCGGGACTTCGACGCGGTCTTCATCGTTTCATTCCAGTCGAAGATCTCCCGCGTCACGGTCCGAGTTCCATCGAGAGTCGGAATCGATGAGAAAAGATCGAAGGTGCAGAGATACTTGCTTTCGATCATGCGGCCGCCTCTCATCACGTAGCCATGATCGGGACTCCCGGCTGCATCCAGACTGCCACCGATCCGGGATGATTCCTCAAGGATCGTGATTGTGTGCCCTGGGATAAACCCATCGCGAATCAAAAAGGCCGCAGCGGCAAGGGAGGCGATACCGCCGCCTACGAGGTAGGTTTTTGAATCAGGATCAAATTGCTTCGAAGGCATCTTTTTCCACTTTCTCTGTACCGGGTGGGTCCTGCTAAAACTTCGCAAAGACCTTTTGCATGAAGTGTTTCTGTCACCCAGTACGATTCTCATTTGGCCAAACTGAAATGACTGTATCCAATTGAACAGTTGATATGCAGTTAGCGATGGGATGATCACGGCAAGCACACTGCGAGGGGCACAGTGCCGAATGACGGCAGATCGCAGATAGCTTCGCGAGTGTGATTGCGGCTACGACACACAGGATTGGAACAGGGACAAGATGGCATATCGAGGAACCTCCCCAGCAGGCGCTATTCACACTGCGGCGCGATACAAATCGTGCGAAAAGCAGTTTCATCCTGAAATGGGACTTGCATCCGATCGTTTTGACATCTGGTGGAGAAAGACGTTTGCGCAGCACACGGCTGTGGTTGAGCAAGCGTATGCACTTATGCGGGCGCATCGACAAAGTAGCTCGACTGGCGAGGCACATGTTGGACAAGCCTTTTGATCACACCTCCCGGCAAGTCGCAATCAGTAGGTGAATCACGCACCCTCGCGCCAAAAAAGACGTAACCGATTGCGATGTACCCCATGATCGGGGGTATCCTACATGGATATTTCTCAGCGGCTTATCGCATAACAGAGCAGGCCATACTGATTTTCCACAGGAGTGCATCATGTCAGAAGTTCGAACCTTCTCTTCGATTCCAACAAAGATTCTGTTGCCCATCGACTTCAGTTCATCCTCTCAGGCTGCTTTGGAAATGGCGGCTGATCTTGCAGAGCATTTTTATGCGCATCTGTATCTGGTAAACGTTATTCCGATCTTTCCCACTACAACTTTCCCCGACTTTGTTCCGGAGGAATCGTTTCTGCAAGAAGCTCGGAATCACGCCGAACGGCATTTGTCCAAAATCCATTCGGTGCTTTCCAAAAGAGGTATCAAGGCAACTACCAGTATTGAAGTCGGGAACGATGTTGCAGGAAACATTATGGAAGTAGTAGACCGGGAGCATGTTGACCTAGTCGTAATTTCGACGCACGGTATCTCTGGCTGGCATCCACAGATCTTTGGCTCCATTGCCGAAAAGGTTGTCAAGCTCGTGCAGTGCCCGCTCTTGCTTCTACGTTCTGCAAAACCCAGTCCGGATCTTAAGACACCTTCGACCCGCTCGATGGAATGGTGGTAGTAAGATCGGCAGATCAGGTGGCAATCAGTGAGTGCAAATGGTACCGTCGTACCTGCATCTTTGGACAAGGATGCAATGCTGAATTCGGATATCGCGCCGCAAGGTCTAACAAGCGATGAGGCGCGAAGCCGTCTTGAAAAGGACGGTCCCAATGCAATGCCGGACACGTCAGCACACCCACTGCGCAATGCATTGGCTAAATTCTGGGCGCCTGTGCCATGGCTTCTTGAAGCTTCCGTTGTACTTGAGTTTGCCCTGCACAAGTATTACGAAGCGGCTGTCATTGCAGCTCTGCTCCTTTTTAACGCAGCGCTTGCCTACTTTCAGGAAAGCCGTGCCCAGGCAACTCTTACAGCCCTCAAGTCTCGTCTGGCACTGAACGCGTCGGTCAAGCGAGACGACGAATGGAAGATTGTACCCGCAGCGGAATTGGTATGCGGCGACCTGGTGAAGTTGTCGCTTGGCGGTGTCGTCGCCGCTGACGTGCGTCTGGTCGATGGATCAGTCGAGCTTGACCAGTCGATGCTCACAGGTGAATCTTTGCCCATTGAGGCCGGTCGCGGCACAGGTACGTTCGCAGGCGCTCTGGTGCGACGCGGTGAGGCAACTGCCATCGTGACGGCTACGGGGACGCGCACCAAATTTGGTCGTACAGCGGAACTCGTTCGGACTGCACATACGGTCAGCACTCAACAGAAGGCCGTGCTCAAGATTGTGCGCAATCTGGCAATCTTCAATGGTCTTGTAATCGTTGCGATTGGGACGTATGCCTATACCCACGCGATGCCATGGAGCGAGATTGTTCCACTGTTGTTGACATCGGTTCTTGCCATCATCCCCGTCGCATTGCCGGCAACATTTACTCTTGCTGCTGCGGTCGGGGCTGGCGCGCTGGCGAAGCAAGGTGTGTTGCCAACCCGGCTTTCCGCTGTGGACGAGGCAGCTTCGATCGATATCTTGTGCTCGGACAAAACCGGAACCCTGACGCGCAATGAACTGTCAGTAAGCAGCGTTCGTCCTTTGGCGGGGTTTGATGAAGCTCACGTTCTCGATATGGCTTCTCTGGCTAGTTCAGAAGGCGGCCAGGATCCTGTCGATGCAGCGATACGTGTCTCTGCCTCGCACAAGCTGGCTCCCGGCCTGGCGAAGGTGATTGCATTTGTGCCTTTTGACCCCGCCAAGAAAACCTCCGAGGCCACGGCAACGAATCCGAACGGCGGCGCATTGCACATCATCAAGGGAGCTTATACAGCAGTTGCAGCCCTCGCCGCGGCATCGCCTGCCGCGGCAGGGATCGTCGACGAACTAGAGAAACAAGGCTACCGAGTTTTAGCTGTTGCTGAAGGCCCCGCTCATTCCATGCAAATCATCGGTCTTATTGCTCTCAGCGATCCGCCACGGAAAGACTCGACTTACTCTAATTTCGGAGTTAAATGGTCTCGGCGTACGTACAGTCATGGTGACAGGAGATGCTCCGGCCACAGCGGCAATTGTCGCTCACGCGGTTGGATTGCAGGGAGCAATCTGCCCGATCGGCAATCTTTCGGACGGCATTCAATTGAAAGATTATTCGGTCTTTGCAGGTGTTCTTCCAGAAGGCAAATTTGATCTCGTCAAAGCCTTTCAAAAAAGCGGACATGCAGTTGGTATGTGCGGGGACGGCGCCAATGACGCGCCTGCACTGCGACAGGCACAAATAGGCATTGCCGTCTCGACCGCCACCGACGTAGCCAAATCGGCCGCCGGCGCTGTTCTAACCGAGGCTGGGCTGGGCGGCATTGTGGCGGCTGTTCAGGAGGGCAGGGTTACATTTCAGCGCATTCTCACTTACACCGTCAATTCGGTTCAGAAGAAGATATTTCAGGTTCTACTGCTGGCGGTCGGTCTGGTTGTGACTGGGCACGCAGTCCTGACGCCCATGCTCATCGTGATTGTGATGATTACCGGCGACTTTCTTGCGATGTCTTTGACCACAGACAGAGTGCGACCGTCAAAGATGCCAAACTCCTGGCAGATCGGCCGAATTACGAGTGCGGGAGTATTGCTAGGACTCTGCTTCCTTGTGTTTTCAACAGTGATACTGGTGGTTGGCAAGTTTCAATTGCATCTCGGAATCGAGGCGCTTCAGACTCTGACCGTGGTCAGTATCGTCTTTGGCAGCCAGGCCACAACCTATGTTATTCGCGGACGTCAGTATCTCTGGGGTCTGCGCCCCAGTATCTGGCTCGTACTCTCTTCAGTTGCCGATGTCCTCATTATTTCGACACTCGCAATCTTTGGAATTGCAATGGCACCATTGCCTATCGCAATCGTCGCAGGCGAATTCGCTGCGGCGATCGCGTTCGGCGCAATCCTGGATGTAGTAAAGATCCCCGTCTTTGCTCGCCTTCATATTGCCTGAATATGTATGAGAAATGGCGAAAGATAAGGCCGCTCTATCCCTGTCGACTTTAACAGATGTGGAGTGACCGAAGCCCGTAGCCAGTTCAGTTTCCGCAATATTTAGAAGAGGTGTGACCACAAGGCAGCCGGGCTCTTACTCTTACCTTGTCGGATCGGCCACTCGTCCCATGAACAAAATGCCGCCGGAGCGGTTGTCGCGGATCATGAAGATGAATGGATGGTCCGCGCGGAATACCGGTGGCTCCGGTTGTTGCATTCTGGCCATCATTGAGCGCATCACGACCGCTGTTGCCGCCGCTGCTTCGGTTCCTTCCTCATCGACGTCGATGTAGGCCTTATGGATCACGGCTGAAATGAACAAGTCGCGGTTTCCTGTCATTCCCGAAAAAGTCTGCGTGCGCATCGAATGCCAGCGTCATCCCCATCGAGCCAAGCGAGTCTTGCAGTTCGAATTGCTGCGTCATCTTGAACCTGGGCATTGTCAGAATAACTTTTGGAACCTGTCGCAGTTGGCCAAGCCATTGCTTGATATTGGGCGTGATCAGCGACTGTTCCAAAGCAAACATGCCACCTACATCCTTGGGCAGCAAGACGATCATGGACAAACCTCCGCTCTTGTATGGAATCTCCAGAATCTGAAATGTTCCACCGTCGAAGTAGTTGAATTCGCCCTCGCGATGCATCATGGAGGTTTTCGCATTTTGCACCGCAGACAGGTGAAAATCTTCTTCCCTGGTTTGCGCTTTGTCGAATTGTGTCTGCCAATCGCCCTTGAAATAGATGGCGTTTGTCAGCACCAGCTTTGTTTTGTTGCTAAGTATGCCCGGTTGAACCAAATCTTTAATCTTGTCTTCGGTTTGTTGCTCTACCCATTGGTTAATGGTCAATCGCGCCGTCTCAGGGGCATCTTTGAAATCAACCTGCTTCAAGCCTGCGCCGTAATCGCTTTTGGTCACATTCAGGAAATCATCGAGAAACGTATAGCCTTGTTGTGCCCAAAGCGCGTTGGCCAAGCGAAGCTGGTATCCATCATGAGGGGCATTGAGATTGGAAAGAATACCTCCCATTGCCGGATGCAATCGTTGTGGCAGGAGCGTGAAATGCAGCGTCTTCGCCATCTCCGTAGCGGTGTCGCCACGCGCTCCGGCGAAGGTCATGGCCAGCGCAGTGGAAATGCTATCGGGCGAGAAGAAGAGGTTGCCGCTTTGAGTCCGCAATTGGTTGTACAGATCAATGGCGAAGGCGTTGTTACCCTCGACCACCGCTGCTTGGTCAGACGTGGCTGTGGCGGATGGTTGCGTCTCTGCTGGCAATCTGCTCATCGGTAAGATCATAAAGGTGAGAAGTATCGTAAACAAGAACTTTACACGCGTCTCCAAGAAACCAAGCACGGCCCTGATCGGTCCGTTCACTACCCATCTGGATCTCATTAACGTTTCCCTCATTGTGCGGTAGTTAGATCCTGGCACACAACGTTACGAATCTCGCAGAAATTACGCTCAAGCACATCTCCCAATGTGGACTCATGATCAGCATAAATCTTCAAACTGTGGCAAGAATACAGACCCGCTTGTGTGAAAGATTAGCCAGCAACGGCTTCTCCATTCTGTTCAAAACCGAACAGTTCCTGCATCCGCCAAGTGTCATAGTCGGGAAGTATCGAATCTATAGATCTCTGAGAAACGAAGGCTCTTATGGTTCCGAGGGTCTTCAACCAAGGAGGAGTATGCTGCACACGCTGAGTGATTTAGTCGGGTATTCCGCACAAGCGACAGACGGTGAAATCGGAAGTGTCAGAAACTTCATATTCGACGATAGAACCTGGGAGGTTCGCTATCTTGTCGTCGATGTAGGAAGCTGGCTTGAGCGACGAAATGTGGTTCTGGCAATCTCGACGGTCGAGCAACCCAATAGCGAGAACAAGACGTTCAGCGTTCGTCTGACGAAAGACCAGGTGCGCGAAAGCCCTGATGTTGACACCGAGCAACCGGTCTCTCGCCAGCAGGAGATTGCGATGGAAGAGTACTTTGGCAAGTTTGCCACCTGGGTGCATCGTAACCTGGACTACGGAGTTCCAATTCCGACAGGCCGGAAATATCCAGTTCACACCAAAGAAGATCCGCATCTTCGCAGCGCTCGAGACTTGTACGGATATGAGATTCGAGGCACGGACGGTGAACTCGGCCGTCTGGAAAGTTTCATTCTGGACGACACTACCTGGCATATCGGTTACCTGGAAGTCAAAGGTGGAAAATGGATTCTCGACCGCACCGTTCTGGTTCCCACACTCTGGATCGAGTCTGTTTCTTGGGACAACTGTCGCGTGAACTTGCATCACAGCCGGAGCGGACTCAAGGCTGAATCGCAAACCGGAGTAGGAACCCGATAAAGCGTCGTTGTCTCGTTGACTGCGGGCTGACCGGAATTGCACTCAAGATCAAAATACAGACGAGATGGAGCAAAGAGTTTATCAAGAGCCAAAGCTGTCAACTGATTGAAATACTGCCGTTTGGCGGAGACACCTTCGATTGCAGGCAGATTCCGGTCCCTTCAAACCAAAACTCTTTTTGTCGGGATAGCAACTAAATGATTAGTTGCGCGTCTGATCAAGCAGGGAAGATCAATGAACTGGTTCCCGTGATCGGCAAACCCTATGCCTCCAAAGAGATCCATCACGCTCACGCAAGCCGAACTCAGGCTTATGAAAATCCTTTGGGAGCGTGGCGAAAGCGCGGTTTCCGACATGGTGACGGCGACCGCAGCCGAAACCGAGTTGGCCTACAACTCCGTCCTCACGACCATCCGGATACTTGAGAAGAAAGGCTACGTCTGCCACCGGCAAGAAGGCCGCGCGTTCCTCTACAGTTCATGTGTAGCAGAGTCTGAGGCGAGCCGGTCAGAGGTTCGCCATCTTCTGCAGCGGTTCTTTGGAAACTCTCGCGAGCGATTGTTGCTCTCGCTGTTGGGCGACATCGAGATTGCGCCCGAGGAGTTGAATCGTCTGCGAGTGGCGATTGCGAAGTTACCGGACGAAAAGATGGAGGAGAAGTAGATGAATCCGCTTCTTCATGCAATCTCAACTCTGTCGGCTGCAATGGCAGGCAGTTTGGTTTCCGCGATTTGTGAGGGAGCCATACTGGTCCTTTGCGTTGCCTTATGCCTGCATATTCTTCCTGAACTCAGTGCGTCCGCACGATGGGTCGTTTGGACAAGTGTCTTTCTTCTGCTGCTACTCTTGCATTTCTTCCCTTCGATGGACAGCCATCTCGAGAGTGGAAGCGTATTTCAGGCTTCTCCTTTCCACCTCGATCCACTCTGGAGTGTTGCAATAGCCAGCGTCTGGATGGTTCTCTCTCTCTGGCGTGGCGCGCAGTTGATTTCGAGCGCCATCTATCTTCGAGGATTGGCGATGCGGGCGACTCGCATTCAACCAGAAGATTCCATACTGACACTTCTTCAGGCGGGAAAGAATCGTCGCGCCGCTAAGCTTTGTACATCGACAGAGGTTGAACGACCTTGCGTGGTAGGCTTCTTGCAACCATGCATCCTCCTTCCCGTGGCTTTGCTACATCAACTCAGTGCGACTGATTTGGAACAGGTAGTCTTGCACGAGATGGAGCATCTGCGCCGTGCGGACGATTGGTTCAACCTGCTGCAGAAGGCCGCCGTTGTGCTGTTCCCGCTGAATCCAGTGTTGTTCTGGGTCGAGCGCCGACTGTGTGCTGAACGGGAGTTTGCCTGTGACGACCGGGTTCTGAGCTCCAGTTGCGGCAGAAAGAGCTACGCGCTTTGCCTCACGCGTCTGGCCGAAATCACGCTCGTCAGCCGCGGCCTTTCTCTGGCGCTCGGCGCTTGGGAGCGAAGACCGGAACTGGCGCGGCGCGTTCTCCGGATCTTGCGACCCAGCAATGAAACGATGCAGCGCGGACCGGCTGCCGTTTTGACAGGGAGCCTGTTGCTCGCTGTGCTGGCTGGCGCAATTGCTCTGGCTCGCACTCCGCAGATTGTCAGCTTCGCTCCATGGGTGCCATCGACCATGGCTGCAAGTTCCTCGTCTGCTTCAGTCTTTCTGCCGATGAGAAATCCTGAATCAAGCATTCACCCGACATTCGTCAAGGCAGTGATGCCACAACGAATCTCCTCGAAAGCGACTCGCCTGAATGACCGGCGAGGAAGTTCGCTGAAACAAGGGCTTCGGCAGAACCGTTCTACTCAGATCCAGCCCGAGTTGATCGTGCTGACGGAGTGGGAGTTCAACGCTCCCCCTCCACGCTTTATCTTCGCCGTCGCCGAGGATCACCATCCTTCGTATGCCGCCGTTGCCGTTGCAAATGGCTGGCTGATCGTTCAGATTTAACCGCAACTTCAACCAGAAAAGGAGTCGTCATGTCCCCAATAACTAATCGATTAGTTGTAACGGCAAAGCAATTTGGCGCTGCTGCTGCATTTGTAGGCGTCTTTGCACTGGGCGGGATCGTTTTCGCCGGCAATCACAGTGCTCATGCCGCCACAACCAAGATGGACGACAACAGTATTGCGGCTCTCACATCGCTCGATCACGCGATGGAAGCTGTTGCCTCGCGCGTTACCCCGGCCGTTGTGAACGTCGCCGTCACGTCAAAAGGATCCAGCGAGTATGCCACCTCGGAGGGCCAGATGCAGGGTCTTCCTCCTGGGCTACAACAGTTCTTTGGACCCATGCTTCAGCAGCCAGCCCAGCCGCAGATTCAACATGGAGTGGGAAGCGGCATCATCATCTCGCCGGATGGATACATTGTGACTAACAATCACGTGGTGGACGGGGCGACGCAGATCAAGGTGACACTCAATGATCGACGGATATTGAGTGCGAAGGTTGTCGGCGTCGACAAGTTGACCGACCTTGCGGTACTCAAGGTGAATGCAACCGACCTTCCCACCATCGCCTGGGGAGACTCCACCAAACTGGAGCCGGGTCAGACGGTTCTTGCCTTCGGCAGTCCCTTCGGTTACTTCCAATTCTCGGTAACCCGCGGCATCGTCAGCGCCGTGAATCGCCCCAATCCCTATTCGGATGACGCGCGCAAACCCGGCGGCTATATCCAGACCGATGCGGCCATCAATCCTGGAAACTCCGGTGGCCCGTTGGTGAATTCACATGGTGAACTGGTCGGCATCAACACCTTCATCATATCGAATAGCGGTTCGTTCGCCGGTGCAGGCTTCGCGATTCCTTCGCAGATTGTGCGCGCTACAACCGAGCAATTGATCAAGAGCGGCAAGATCGAGCATGGTTATCTCGGCATCGGGATGAATGATGTCACCCCGGACAACGCTCATTTCTTCAACCTGCAGGACGCTACTGGAGCTATCGTCTCCCAGGTAACGCCTGACTCGCCTGCAAGCAGCGGCGGAGTGAAGACAGGTGACGTGATCGCGCAACTCAACGGACAGAAGATCGTGGACGGAAGCGCTTTGCAGGTTGCCGTCAGCGAAATGGCTCCGGGGACCAAGATCACTTTGGGGATTCTTCGCGAGGGCAAGCCCACAACACTGAACCTCACAGTGGGCCAGTTACACGGCAATTCAGAAGTTGCAGATAACGGCGGTGAGGATGGTCAACCAAACGGTAAGATCGGGATTGAGGTTGGCAACCTGACGGCGGAAGCACGGCAGCAGTTCAATGTGCCGGAGCAGGTGCATGGCGTCGTCGTCCAGAATGTTCGCTCTGGCAGCCCCGCCGATGACGCTGGCCTACAGCCTGGAGATGTCATCCTGGAAGTCAACCGGAAGCCGGCCGACTCTGCCAGCCAATTTTCCAGTGCAGTGCACCAGGACAAGGATGGGAAGGAACTCCTGATGCTCGTCTGGTCGAAGGGCAATTCGAGTTACCGCACGATACATCCCGATCAGGACAATCAAAACGGCTAGATGAATTGCAACAAGAGGCCACCGCGGATCAACTCGGTGGCCTCTTGTTCGCTTACTCAATCGAGAGCTTATAGAAGCGCGATCTATATCGGCGAGTCTGTCCAACCTTCCTACGGTTTCAATGGGTCACTGGATCCCATCGCGTATCCCATATGGGCCGGTATAGTTCCACCGGGGAGAAACTGATCGCTTTGGTCTTGCGATCCACCCACAAGAAAACCGGAGTCTTGCCGTCGTTGATATCCAACCCAGTGATGACACCATTTCCCCACGACCTTGACAGAACGAACTTGTAACTGTGAATTGTCCCGTATTGACTGCCAACTCCCCAGTCCTGCTGGAAGCGATCAAAGCCATAAGCCTTGTAGCGCTCTGGGTGTTGCTGCCAATCTTGATCCTGTATCCAAATGCCGTACGCTTTTGTCAGGTCGCCGGATTCAACAGTCGACATAAATGTGTTCACGTGGTGCTCTTCCGGCCAATTCCAGAACCACCAGGTGCCTAGGGCGCTTAGAACTGCCAGCAGAAAGACGACCATCACGATGTGCTTGTGCCGCCGTTCACGAACCGCGTCGTACTTTGGTGCATCCATTAGAGTCATGATTTGGAGTTCCATCCTTCCCGAATCTCTGGTTTGACACGTGAAAGCAGGACAGAATTGTCCTCCGCATCGGTGCCGAATTCTTGCAAGTCGCTCCTCAGACGAACTCTAGAGTGCCCGCGAGACTGTTTGAGGCCATGGTCATATATGATGTCAGCCTCGCACTTGGGCAACCGATAATCCGTTCAAAAGAGAACAGTATTGATTGATCGGTACCGCTTGCATTTGCGGCTAGCCGCACACAGTCGTCCGTCATCCGCATTGCTCTGTCGCTTGCCGATGCGGGCAGGGCGAAAAGTAGCAGCTTGTTACATTGCACTCACACGGCTGCGAATTCGTCGACCCAGTATCCTTCACGGTTGTAGTGCCCATACAAGCCTGTTTCGTAATCCCGCGTGAGCAGAGACTTGTCGGTGTATTCTGGCGCATTCTTGACGGTCTCGCGAGTTAGGCCGATTGAGACTTCCCGTTCTTCCCAACTCACTTTCTCGATCCATTTTGGTGAAATCAGAACCTTTTTCCCAGGCCACCAGTTCTTTGTTGCCACAACCAGGTAGCGAATTGCCCATGTCTCGTCATCAATAATGAAGTCATCGACATGGCCAATCTCGCCGTCAATCGTGAGGAGATGGTATCCCGTTACCTCGTGGGTACTGCGAAGGTGACGGTCCCATTCGATTGTTTCCGAGACAGGCCGGACCTGACTGGTGCGATCGAGTTTAAGATGCGCATAGCTTCCCCACATATATGGCCCACCCCAATAGTTCGGAAGGTCATAGTATCCGTTGTAGGAGGTTTCATATTGACGGGACACCGGCTCGTCGGTATCAATGGACGGACTCTCCTCGATCTGCTTTTTGTTCAACAGAACGAACACCTTCTCTTCAGCAGTATTGACACCATCGAGTGAATACGGCGAGATCAATACCTTCCTGCCGCTAAGCCAGGCTGCTGTATTTGCGACAAGGTAACGAATTGCCCAATACTGGTCGTCGAAAAAGAACTCGCTGGCCGAACCGATGTCTCCATCGAGGCTCTTGAGCGAGTAGCCTTGCAGTGCATTTGCTTTGATGAGCATCACATCTCCTTTGGGGTTACTTCTCTCACTGAGTCGTTAGCGGAAGTCTGTACATACCACGCCGCGACTGGATACTTCCATAAGGATGTTTGGAATCCACCACAGCCGCAGCGCAGACCTACTGCATCTTAGACGAGTACTGCCTGGCCATAAACGGCGTAATGGCTTTGCTCCGTGCCTGCAATGATGTCCTTGGCCTTCTCAACCTCTTCAGGTGTTCCATGGACGACCAGCACATACTTGTCTGTCTTCAGGGCGACATCGTACTTCAGAATGCTGTCCTTGGGGATGCCGAGGCTGACCAGGCCCGCCCCAATTGCGCTTATGCCTCCAACGACAACTGCGCCTTCGAGGCCAGCCACAATCCAGGCTACGATTGGACCGGCGGCAAGAATCGGTCCGAGTCCCGGTATGAAGAAGAGACCCGATCCGAAAAGCAGACCCCAGAACCCACCCCAAAACCCTCCGACCTTGCCCCAATACATCATGCGGTCGCCGGCAGTGTAATAGCCGACGACGTGTTCGTCCGTGTGGGTACCTCGCCCGACAATCGACAGGCTCTTCATATCGACACCTGCCTGCTCGAGTTCCTTGACAGCCTTTTCCGCCTGCTCGTGGGTGTCATAAATTGCCGCGACTGAATGTTTGGAATTCATATGGTTCTCCTTTTCCATGGTTGACTTGACCTGGTTTGCACGGCTGCTCCCGCGAGCGAAATGGTTCCACACGGTAATGCGACCGCGAACGCCTTTGTTGGCTCCGATCTAACAAACTCCAGTTTGCCCGCATAACGATCCATAGCCAAGCCACGAATCGTTGGCCCAGTAAGTGTTTCATTGTGAAGGGTGCGATTCTGAGCAATTGCGAACAAGGATCAGGGCGCGGCTGATTCTGGACTCAAGCAAGAGAGGCAGTGAGCATCTTTCCTTTGGATGCAATGCAGGCTAGAAGATCTTTCCAGGACTTTGCGAACGATTCAACCCCTTCACGAAGAAGTTGATCGGCAACAGCTTCCCTATTGATGCCGGCCTTGGCAAATTCAGCTAACACCTCATTGGTATCCGCTGGCAAGGCCTCGCCGAATTCTTCATGAATGGAGAGGGCTTTCAGTGTGCCTTCAGGCATTGTGTTCACCGTGAATGGCTTAGCGAGCGCCTGAACGTATAACACCGCGGAGGCTTTTGGATCTTTGGCTCCGGTGCTGGCCCAAAGAAGACGTTGTGAGCGGGCTCCAGCGTTCAAGATGCGCTGCCATCGCGGCGAGTCAAGCAGCGTGCGGTACGTCGCATAGGCGTCCCTGGCGATGGCGATGCCAAGCTGATTGCGCAGTTCCTCAGGGACTTTGTCGGCAACCGCAACATCCCATCGACTGACGAATAGAGAAGCCACTGACCCAACATCGGGATTCAAACCGGCAACGATACGGCGTTCGACGCCCCGCAGGTATGCCTCAGCGGCAGCTAAATACTGCGCGCCGCTGAAAAGCAGGGTCACATTGACGGGCACGCCGGCGAAGATTGCTTCTTCAATTGCCGGAAGTCCTTCGCTGGTGCCTGGAATCTTGATGAAAAGATTGGGCAGATCTGCGCGAGCGTGAATCTGCTTGGCTGCAATCAGCGTTCCAGCCGTATCGTGGGCCAACAGAGGCGAGACCTCCAGTGATACCCAACCGTCGACGCCATCCGTCCGGTTGTGGATCGACTGGAAGAGTTTTGCGGCCCGGCTGAGATCTTCGATCGCCAATTCAAAGAAGAGTTCCTTACCAGTTTTGCCCTCCTCCATTTTCTGGCCGATGGCGCCATCATAGTCATGACTGTTCTTGATTGCGTGATCGAAGATTGTCGGATTCGAAGTAAGCCCAGTGACAGAGAATTCATTGATGTAGCGTTGAAGCGTCCCACTGGCCAGCAGACCACGGGTGATGTTGTCGAGCCAGATACTTTGGCCGATTTCATGCAATTTTTGTGTGGCTTTCATTTCATTCCTCCGGCGCTGCTTTTCATTCAATGGTTGCTTGTGTCCATCCGATATCAACTGGAGGCGATGATCCATCTTTGCGCCTCTGCGACCTCTGAAGGCGGAAACACCTTCGATGGACAAGGTATTAGAAAGCTGAAAATGCGCATCGTTTGCACAATCCAGTCAACGTCGGTGACTACAGCGGCTCGCTCCCAGCGCGTGGGATGTTCGAGGCCAATCTTCATGTCTTCCCAGATGGCCCCTGGGTCGTAGCCGGTGAAGTTTGCAGAAATCTTGTAGAAGAGTCGGATCTTGTCGTGCCGCTTGAGCGTCTTGAGAATTGCCGGAACAAAGATTCCTTCGTAATCCTCTTTCGTGACCTGCCCTTCGCAGGAAATCGCAACAACATTGTCGGGAAAGTCTTTCAGAATCTCGATCATGAAACATCCTCCATTGCGCACTTCGTAAGTGCTAATTCACGGTCAATACCGGATGCATCCAGGTTTCGCCATCCTGACCAAGTGAAGCCCGATACCCGCAAACCGCAACTGTCGACCGCTCCTGATTCGCATCAGAATAAGGCCAGATCCAAGATTACTGTCGATGCGCAACCTCAGGCATTTCGAGCGCCTTCACTTTATCGACTCTGCGCTGGTGCCGCTCCGCTCCACTGAAGCGAGCCTTCAAGAACGTTTGAATCAATTCCCATGCCAGTGCCGGCCCGATCACCTGACCGCCGAGCGAAAATACATTCATATCGTCGTCTTCCACGCCCTGATGAGCGGAGAACACATCGTGGATGAGCCCGGCGCGCACACCTGCAATCTTGTTGGCGCAGATGGATGCATGTGAATGGCGGAAGATCCCTGATCACACTCGCTCTTCCAGATTTCACGGATTATGCTTTGGAAATTCCTGGTCCAGGACAGGTACTTGCAG
>CAWDQB010000060.1:0-10286 GCA_963804315.1 uncultured Acidobacteriaceae bacterium | reverse complement strand
GAATTCAACAGATCCAGCCAGCGGCGTGGCGATCACCAATTCTCCAGCGGACATCAATGGCCTGACAGGCGGCAATACTGCCTATACGCTGACCTATGATGCCGGCGCCACTATTACATTGACAGCGCCAAAAGCATCGGGCAGCGGCAGTAACTTCACTGCGTGGAGCGGATGCACGACCTCAACCACCGAGACCTGCAGCGTGACCCTGAACGCCAACACGACTGTAACTGCGGCTTACGCCGGACAGACGACTCCGACAGTCACGGTGACTCCGGCTACATCGACCACCTACGCGACAGAGCCGCTGGTTGTAACTGTGACCGTAAGTGGCGGCGGCGCTACACCAACCGGCTCCGTGGTGTTGACCAGCGGAAGCTATACTTCTGCGGCTGCAACTCTCAATGCCAGCGGCGTCGCGCAGATCACGATTCCCGCCAGTACACTGTCCGCGGGTTCTCATACATTCAAGGCCGCTTACACGCCAGACTCAAACAGTTCCGCGGCCTATAACTCAGCCTCGGGCACATCTTCAGCCGTGACAGTGGCCGCGGCAAGCACCATCACCGTGAGCACGCCGAGCACACCGCTTGCCGTGACCGACCAGATTCTGGGCATGAACATGGCCGTTTGGGATGATACTTCCCTCGCCGATGCCGTAACCCCATTCCATACTGCCGGCATCAAGGCAGTGCGCTGGCCGGGCGGATCAACTTCTGACGACTATCACTGGGAGGGCACCACCAACAATCCATCGAGTCCCAGCATTTGCGGCAGCAGTTACGCCTTTCCAAATGATACGTTCGCGGACTTCGTCAACCAATTGGCTGTCCCAGCCGGTTTGGATATTGCGCTCACGGCGGACTACGGCTCGGATCCAACCTGCACCACCGGCGGCTTGCCCAGCGAGGCTGCCGCATGGGTGGCCAACGCGTTGACCCTCGGCGTCACGGTGAGCCACATGACGGTGGGCAACGAAAATTACGGAAGCTGGGAGGAAGATCTGCACGCCAAGCAGTGGGATCCGACAACGTACGCCGGCACTGTGGTGGGAAGCAGTGGTTTTTATCAGTCGATCAAGACGGCTTCACCGAAGACTCTGGTGGGCGTGGTGGTGGACGAAGACAACAAAACCAGCGGATGGGACAATACGGTACTCGCCAACGCCATAGGGAATTATGACTTCGTGGAATACCATTATTATCCAGAGACGCCGGGAAGCGAAAACGACAGCTTCCTCGTGAATAACGCGGCGCAGAATCTGACCGCAAATATCAACACGATCAAAGCGGAGCTGGTGAAGTGGGGGACCCCGGATACACCTATTTATGTGGGTGAGATCGGCGGGCCATACACCAATCCTGGCAAGCAGAGCTGGTCGATTACCCAAGGCTTATATGCCGGCCAGGTGCTGGGCGAGTTGATGAACGATGGAGTCTCGCGCTTGACTTGGTGGATTGGCTTCGGCAATTGCAATGGCCAAGCCGGGAATGACACCACTTCTGTCTACGGATGGCAGGACTTCGGCGCTTACAATGTCTTTTCCGATGGATCTACCGATACCAATTGCCCGGGCGCGGGCAACGTCGGCACCATGTCTCCCACCGCGCGTGCCTTCCAGCTCTTCAGCAACGTCGCCGTCAACGGCGAGAACGTGCTGACCGCAAAAGTGGCAGGCGATACATCGGATGTCACCGCCTATGCGGCCACTCACAATGGCGGGACAGGAACCGCTCTGGTGCTCTTCAACCGCAATGAGACAGTGAGCGAGCCGGTTACGATCTCCATCTCTGGACAGTCCACGGCGACAACCATTACGCAGACCACCTACGACAAGGCGATCTACGATCTGTCCGGTTCGCCGACCGGGACTCCGGCGGACCCCGCGGGAACAAGCACATGGGCGGCGCCGACCATTACAACGATCACGTCCCCCACGCTTCCGCTTACCGTAATACTGACTCCGTGGAGCATGAACGTGTTCATTATTCAATAGTGACTGCTGATCGGCACACTCTGAACCACCGAACATCCCAGGCTGCTCCGGATCATCCATCCGGGGCAGCCTGTTTTTTTGCGCCGTGGCTGCCGTTGACTAAACTGATAGTGGTATGAGGGAGATTTCTTCATCGCCGCCGAGTTATCGTGGACGGCTTGCGCCCTCGCCGACTGGCTACTTGCACGCCGGCCATGCGCGCACCTTCTGGACGGCCTTCGAGCGGGCGCGGAAGGCGGGCGGCTCTCTGATCATGCGCATGGAAGACCTGGACCCAGACCGCAGCCGCGCCGCATACGCCGAAGCCGCGCTTGAGGATTTGCGCTGGCTGGGAATTGGCTGGCAGGAAGGCTCCGATGTTGGAGGGCCTTATGCGCCTTACGCACAGAGCGGCCGCCAAGTCTTTTATCTGGAGGCATGGCGCAAGCTGCTGCGCGGCGGATTCATCTATCCCTGCCGCTGCTCGCGCAAAGATTTAGAGGCCGCGCTCAGCGCACCACATGAAGGTTCGCAATCTCACCTTTACGGCAAAGACAGAAACGCCGAAAGGATGGGGCACCCAGGATTTGAAGGCCAGGAGCCGCTGGACGATGAACCAATCTATCCGGGTACTTGCCGGATGCTTTCGGTAGAAATTCCGCGATTGCAAGATTTTCCAGATGAATCTAACTGGCGTTTTCGCATTCCTGACGGCGAGGCCATCGAGTTTGAGGACGGGAATCTGGGTCCGCAGCGCTTTGTGGCGGGCGTGGATTTTGGCGACTTTGTTGTCTGGCGGCGCGATGGCGTTCCGAGTTACCAGCTTGCCTGCGTGGCCGACGACGCGGCAATGAAAATCACTGAAGTTGTGCGTGGAGAAGATCTGCTCAAATCCACCGCGCGGCAGATTCTGCTCAACCGCGCGCTGGGCTTTCAAGAATCCGTCATGGTTTCACTGCCGCTTGATGGTGGACCAGAATGGCCGCCGCCTGGCCAAGCGCCACGACGCGCTCAGCCTGCGTGCGCTGCGGATGGCGGGCGTGACGCCTGGGCAGATATTGTCGTTGCAACCGCGGGAACCCGAAGTAACCTGACCTCACTTGTGCCGGATAAAGGTGTTGTTGTGCAGATTCGGCCACGGCCTGGCGCAGTTCCTCTTCGGTGTTCATCACGATCGGCCCATACCAGGCGACCGGCTCCTCCAGCGGCTGACCGGAGACCAGCAGAAAGCGAATGCCTTCTGGCCCAGCCTGCACCGCAATCTCGTCGCCGCGATCAAAGAGCACCAGCGAATGGTTGCGGGCGTCGTAAACCGCAGGCGCGTTGGGGTCAACGGCCGACTCGGTCAGCACCGCTTGCGGCGCGCTGGCGTCGCGAAAGCTGCCCGCGCCCGCGAAGATATAAGCGAAGGCATGGCGCGTAGTCTCCACCTTGATGCGCTTGGTCTTGCCGGGCGGAATCGAAATATCCACGTAGCGCGCGGCAACGTTCGACTCCGTAGCCACGCCCTCGACCGGACCCTTTTTGCCCCAGAACTCGCCGCAGATGACGCGCGCGCTGCTCCCATCGTCCTCGGTCACTTCAGGGATCGCACTGGCCGGAATGTCCTGATAGCGCGGGTCAGTCATTTTGTGTGCGGCGGGCAGGTTGGCCCAGAGCTGAAAGCCGTGCATCCGGCCCTGGGCGTCACCCTTGGGCATCTCCTGATGCAGGATGCCGCTGCCCGCGGTCATCCATTGCACATCGCCGGCGGTCATGCGGCCTTTGTTGCCCAGGCTATCTCCGTGCGCCACCTCGCCGGCCAGCACGTAGGTGATGGTCTCGATGCCCCGGTGGGGATGCCAGGGAAATCCAGCCAGGTAATCGGCCGGATGGTCGCTGCGGAAGTCATCCAGCAGCAGGAAGGGATCAAACTCTGTGGTCTTGCCAAAGCCGAAGGCGCGGCGCAGCTTCACTCCAGCGCCTTCAATGGTAGGTTTACTCTCCAGAATCTCTTTCACGGGACGAAGCGACAAGGGGAACCTCCTCGGCCTTACAGAGGATTGGATGCGCGGACATTGAATTAGAAGCGAAAGAGGTAGGAGGCCTTGACGAAGATCTGCCGCCCATCATTCAAGAAGCTATTGGAATGCGGCGCGACGGTATCATTGGAATCGCAGCCGTTGAGAAAGCCATTGCACAGCCGTCGGTCCAGATTTTGCAGATCGTTGTTATAGCCCACATAGATCGCCGTGCCCGGATGCGGCAGCCAGGTAAAGAGCGCCTCGCTTTGCACCTGCTTGGTCCGCTGCAGCGAAGTCTCGGCCGGATTGGCCAGCGTCGAGTCATACTCCACAATGACGCGCGCGGAAAGCGCTCGCGTGAATTGATAGTTGACCTTGGTGCGGAAGGTCTGGGCCTCATAGACCGGAGCACCATCAGCGACGGAGTGATCGCGGTCCAGCAGGTAGATGTTATCGGCAGTTAACTGGCGGATGGGCTGCAATGTCAGATAGAACTGCATCGTCTCCTGATTCATCAGAGAAGGAAAATTCACTGGAATCGGATTGCACTTTTGATTTGGACTGGAAGGAGGCGGGCAGGCAACTGGATTGTAGTTTACATTGCCGCTGCGAAAGGTGGTCAGATTGAAGTTCATCTGCGCCCACGGCGCGCCGCGAAAGACAATCCCCCCGTAATTCTCAGTAAAATTACGGTAGCTGGTCAGAACCGGAAAACTCGGTGGTCCGACCGTATCGGAGTTCTGGCCTAGGATCGGCGCGAAGACAATGTTACGCGGCAAAACAATGAATGGGTCGAAGGAAGAGTAATGATAGACGCGGTCGCCTTGATGGTTGAAAGCGATATTCTGGTTCGTTTCCACTCCGGCAGTCAGCAGTTTTTTGCTCTTCGGATACCAATTGTAGTTTGAGTAAGTATGGCCGCTGCGGATATTGGAACTCTGGATGAAACCCAACTGAGTTTGAAAGCCGGTGCTGAAATCCACGAAGGATGAATTGAGGTTGAAGGAGTGGCCGGAGCGGTTCACAATCATGTTCCATGTTGGTCCGGCGGAGTATCCGGGATTGTCTAGATCGCCCATCGTCGAGCTTTCCACCCATTGGCCCACGGCCGTCCACTTGTCATTGAAGCGCACGGTGGAGTCGATCCCGCCGATGCGGTTCCATCCCTGGCCGAACTCGTAGTCGGTATACAGTGCGGAGATGCTCGATCCCTTGCCGAGATCCTCCGAGACGCGCCCTACGCTGATGAAGGCGCGTTCGTTATAGAGCAAGTCGCTGGAGCTGACCGTCTCGCCAGGTTCGCGGTCGTCAATCGCCAATATACCGATGTTGGTGTGGCCCAGCTTGCCCGTAAGGCGCGCCCCATACTCCGGACGTACAATGTTGCGGGTGTACAGCAGGGTAATCGGCGAAGGAGTGGTGAAGTAGTTGGCATTCTCCAGAAAAAACGGACGCAGTTCAGGAAAGTACACCGGATAGCGCTGATTGACGGTGAACTGCGGCTGATCGGATTCGATGTTGCTGAAGTCCGGGTTGACTGTGGCATCAAAGACGATCTTGTCCTTGAGAACGGCCTTGAACTCGCCGCCCGCGGTGCCTTCCAAATGGCGGGAACTGAAATAGGGATCGGTCGGATCGAGTGTCTCCAGCGTACGCTCATTCTGGGCAAGCGCGTAGGGATTCACCTGGATGTTATGCGAGCCGGTCACGCCCTGAATGCCTTTCAGCGTCGCTTCCTGGGTAAGCACGCCGGAGATATTGGCGGCAACGCGCGGCCAGAAATCCGTCTCGCTGTTGCGCGGAAAGTTGCGCATGAAGACCACGCCCCAATCCGAGCCATCGGGACGGAAGCGCAGGCTGCGAAAGGGGATGGCCATCAGCGCCATCCATCCATCGCGAGTCACTTGCCCTTCGGAATCCCAGACCTGATCGTAGCTGTAATCCTGGCCCTGGTTTTCGGTCCATGCCGCATCGGCCTGCACGCCTACCGGATTCACGGTGAAGAGCACGCCTTTGCGATGATCCTGAAAGGGATCGAAGAGCACCGAAACATTGTCGTCACTCAGAACATTTTCCCGCCGCGCCAGATGCCCGCGAATCAGGTCCGCATGATGGTCGTAGCAGATAAAAACAAGATACAAGGTGCTTTTGGTATATCCCAGCCAAACTTCCGTCTCTTCCGTGGCCGGCTTTCCATCGCTTGGAGAATTCTGAATGAAGCCGGTGATCTTCAGCAGCTTGCCTTTCAACTGCGGCCCGGGCTTCATACCCGCAAACTCCGAGAGCTTTACTCCTTCGGCGAGCAGCGGCACGCGGTACTCGAGCGTGGATGCGGCCTTGGGAGCCGGCTCGGGCGGCGGCTCTTGTTCTTTTCCCAGCGCAGAGGATGACGCGCAGAATGCCATCCCCAGACAAGCCAGCATCCCCAAAATCATCAGCTTCATGATTGCGGGATACGCAACCGCCTTGTCCACAGTTCTACTTATACATTTGACGATCATGCGGGGGAGTACTCAGTTTGATTGGACGCCAGCCGGGCGTTGCCGAAAGCGGCAAATAGCGGAGCTTTTCAGATTTCCGTCCTCACAACACTATAGACGATTCAGCGCAATGCGCCTTTCAAAGTTTTGAAAGTCGGCAGCGGATTTCAGTTCTTTAACTATAGAGAAGACTCTCCAGGCGGCATTCGTCACTTGCCGGAGATGCGGTTGTTATCGCTAATCTTGAATTGTCTCGATCGAGGTTCCTGTGAGAGGAATGGAGGAGGAGGCAGCAGGGAGGTAGGGAAGACTCAAACCGTACGAATATTGTATCTGCACCTCTATCCGGCAGCCCTGACTCCATGCCACGCAAGCGGTGGTGTCCGACCTTGTCGTTAGCGGTGTAACCGTAATGGTCGCATTGCTGGTCGGACCCAAGTTGATACCAGGATAGGTTTGACTCTGGATGTAGTTTTTCACGTTGGTCGTCCCGGTCGCACAGCCAAAGCTGGTCGTTGTTGTGCAGGGGTCTGTCCAGTCCGAACCGCGCACCATGGCATAGCGCGCCCCCTGCTCGGCTGCCAAAACGACAGAATTGGCTGCATAGACGACCATGCAAAACTCGATGATGCCAAAGAACATCGAGAACAAAATCGCGGCACTAATGGCGAATTCCACGATTGCAGCGCCGTCTTCCTTACAAATAAGGCTCTTCAGTTTGCTCATCTTGATCCTCCTGCATCCTTTAACAGAGTATATCTAATCCATAGCGTCTGCTACGGATAATTGCCGCGTACGGTGGCCGACCTGGTCAATGTGATGGTGGATGGACCAGACATATTGAAGGGGGCAGGAATGGCAGGCCAAGGCACGACTGTCGTATAAACTGCCTTGGTTGTGACCGTGACCACATGGACAATATTGCCGCCGCGCGTGGTGCCGTTTGACGTACACACCGGTACCGGGGAGCAACCAGAAACGAATGTAGTGCCGCCATCGCTGCATTCACAGCCCGCTGTCACCACCGGCATATTCGCCATGACCAGTTTCGGCACGGCATTGGCGGCCGCGTTCTGGATGTCAGCGGTACCGGTCGTAGATTTGTACGCTCCGTACTCCGCTCCGGCATGCGCGGCGTTCGCCACCTGGAGGCCTATGTAATAGACACGGCCAAGGTCGATGGCTCCAACGAAGAGCAGAAGAAGAAACGGAGTTACAAGGGCCAATTCCACAAGGGCCGATCTCCACGGCGTCGTATCGAACCGGGTTCGTGCTGCTGGGTGTGCCGACCGCCGGGTCATATTCGGTGTAGGCGACTTGGCCCTCGAGATTGATACCGGGCCCAAGGGCGTAAGCGCCGTTGAGGCTGACGCCCCGACTGCGTCTTGGCCCGCATCCGGCGCCCCCTGATGGACCTGATAGCGGCCATAGATGCCTTCGAGGCCGAGAGAGAGGGCGTCGATCGTGTAGTTGGCGCCCACCGCGGCGACCCAGCCGTCGGCGCCGCTGGTGCCGGCGTCGGTGGCGGCATTCGCGAAGAAGCCCTGGTTGGGATAATTCACGTAGTAGGCGCCGGCCGCGCCGGCCGTCCAGCCGCCCGGAATTCCCAGCTGGAAGCCGAGGTTGTATTGCGAAGGCTTGTGATCGTGCGGCAGGGGTCCGCCTGCGCCGGTGTGAGCCGTGAACGCCCATTGGCCGCCGCCGCCCGCCACCAGCGTCCAACCACCGCCGAAATCGTGGTTGAAGTCAGTGCCTACGGAAAGGATGTTCTCCGCGGTGCTGTTCTTCAGGTCCGTGCCAGCGCCGAACCCTTGAGAGCCGCTGCCGTTGGCGGTATTGGCGGCGGGGGTATACGAGATGTCCAAGGAGAACCCTCCGACGGCCGGCGAAAAATAGACGATGGCCGTGAAAGCGCGGGTAGCAATCCGCCACGCCCTCGGCCACCATGCAGGTCTTGAGGGCGCTGCCGAAATTCAGCAGGCTGTAGTCGCCAAATTCGCGGCGGATATTTTCAAACAGCACATCCTCATTGCTGCCCTTGTGACGACGGCTGGCAACCACCGTAACGCCACCCATCCCGAGCTGCCGGGTATGAATGCGAACGGCCACGCCGGACTCCTGCCGAAAGGCGCCCTCGCCCGCCACCGCAAGATAACTCAGTTCCCGCACGGGCACATGCACCACGCCCAGCACCGCACGTGTGCCCTCGACCAGCGCGATATTCACGCTGAATTCGCCGTTGCGCTTGAGGAACTCCTTGGTACTGTCGAGGGGATCGACAATCCAGCAGCGCGACCACTCATGCCGCGCCGCCAGCTCATTTTCAGCGGACTCTTCCGACATCACCGGAATATCCGGCGTCAGCGCGCGCAGGCGGGTTGCAATCAGCGTATGCGCCGCCATGTCGGCAGCGGTGAGCGGCGAGGAATCAGCCTTCTTCTGAACATCCCATATGCTGTCGTCGGCGTAGATGGCCATGATGGCGCGGCCAGCGGCCTCGGCAATGGCAACGACCGCCTCCACCAGACTCATCATGCAGCCCCGTCGGTGGCGGCACGCCGTTGCGCGTAAGAATGTCGCGCGCCATGTAAAGCGCGGCGATGGAGCGGGCCTCGCTAAAATCCTCGCGCCAGACCCAGTCGTCCAGCTCGGAAATCCGCGCCGGTACCACCTCGATGGGCTCGGGCTCGTCGCCCTCCAGCCGGGCAGCATAAAGATTCTCGGCCAGCACCACAGTCAGGTAATGACCCATATAGCTCGGCGAAAGCGCTCAGCCGCTTGAGCACGGTAAAGTCGCGGGCACCGTAGCCTACCTCCTCCATCAGCTCCCGATTGGCACCCTGCTCTCTGCACGAGGTAAAGGCTGAATGGACGGATGAACAGCGTGGTATAACCGTTGCCTTCCGCGAGGTTCCGCGCCAGTTGCGCCGAGTCCATCGCTTCCGGCGTGGCGAGGTTGCGGTATGCGTAGCAAATTATAAATGAGCACCAGGAAGACAATCGCAACGCTGAAAGCGGCGATTTTTAAATAACGCGCCCATGTGCCTTCTTCGAGTTTATGAATCGCGTCTTGTAAAAACGGCATAAATTAAAGCCCTTCCAGATGGTAGGTATGCAGTTTGCGGTGAAATGTCCGCCGGCTCATGCCGACCTTTTTGGCGGCCAGTGTACGATTGCCATTTGTCTCTTTCAAGGCGTGAATGATCAATTGTTTCTCCGCCTCCTTCACTGTCAAATCATTTCGCGCAAATAATGGCGCCTCGCCCGCGCGCCCGGCCGGACCGCCGGGCGCCCCCAGCGAAACCTGGCGGGGCAGATCGCGCGCCAAAATTTTTTTCGCCCCGGCAGAGCACCACCGCGTGCTCAATGGCCGTGCGCAATTCGCGCACGTTGCCCGGCCACGCATAATTTACCAGCCGTTCCAGCGCGTCCGCCGTAAATTCATTCACCGCCTTGCCGTTGCCGCGCGCAAACTCACGCAATTGTCGCCTCGCCAGCAGCAGAATGTCGCCGATCCGCGCGTGCAACGGCGGCAAATGGATTTCCACCACCCGCAGCCGGAAAAACAAATCTTCGCGAAAACTTCCGGCCTTGACCAGTTCCTCCAGGTTTTTGTTCGTCGCGGCGATCAGCCGGACATCCGCTGTCAGCGTATTGTTCGAACCGACGCGCTCGAATGTCCGCTCCCCCAAAAAGCGCAGCAGTTTCACCTGGATGGCCGCGTCAATTTCGCCGATTTCGTCGAAAAACAACGTCCCTCCCTGCGCCTGCTCAAACCGGCCGATGCGCCGAGATACCAACGTCTGAACGAAGGAGCCACACATAACA
>CAWDQB010000059.1:0-86935 GCA_963804315.1 uncultured Acidobacteriaceae bacterium | reverse complement strand
CTGGATCAATAAGGAGGATGTATGGGCAAGCCGGTTTACATGATTAGCGGTTCAAAGGGCGGTGTTGGAAAAAGCATCGTATCAATGTCACTGATTCACTACCTTACGAAACGCAGCGAGAAACTTTTGCTCGTCGATGCCGACACTGCGAATCCCGATGTCGGCAAGGCATACGGAAAGTCAATCGAAACCGTCTACATCAACCTGGACGAAAAGGACGGCTGGATGGACCTCGCGAATCGTCTGGCAGAGCAGCCCGATGAAACCGTGGTCATCAACACGCCCGCCCGTAGTGGTGAAGGCGTAAGGCTCTACGGAATGCTGCTCACTGAGTCCATGCAAGAGTTGGGCCGGAAGCTGGTAACGCTCTGGGTAATCAATTCGCAGCGTGACAGCCTACAACTGCTGAAGGAATATCTCGATACGGTCGGCAGTGGCACAACGCACGTCATGCGCAATCTGTATCATGGGCCGGAACGCAAATTCGAGCTGTACAACGGCTCGAAGATCAGGACGGCGGTAGAAGCTCAGGGAAAGACGTTCAACTTCCCCGAAGTGGCAGATCGCATCTCCGATCAGTTGCACAGCGAACGGCTGACGATACAAAAGGTCATCGAAGTCGCGCCCATCGGAAATCGTGCCGAGGTAAACCGCTGGGTAAAGGAGTGCGCAACGGTCTTCGATGGAGTCGTGGCATGAACGTCGATACTGCCTTCCGTTCCATCTATGGCCGCGAACCAAGTCCAGAGGAAACGAACCAATTCAATCGCATCGGCAAGGAACTCGACATTCGGGACAACGATGCGATATGGGCTGTGGTGTTTTTGTTGGGCCATCATCTTGATCTGGCGAAACAGATGCCGGAACAAATTGACAAACTGATTTCGCAATCGCTTGCCGACTACGCAGCGTCAATCTCCAACGCTTCTCAATCTAGCTGAATCCGATCTGGCTGCAACCAAAGCAAGAATCGAGGAAACGGTAAGCCAGTCTGTCGTGGCGTCCGCGCAAAAGGAAATTGCGCGGGCGGCGCAGACCGTTGCGTATAGCACGGCGCGGAAATCCTGGCTCCAGTGGCTCGGCGGCGCTGCTGTCGCGGGAATGCTATTGATGGGCGGAGCGTTTTACTGGGGATACAACGTCGGGAACGATAATGGATATGCCCGCGCCCTCGATGTCAAAACCGCATCCGGCTGGGCCGCGTCGAGCCTGGGACAAGCCGCGTACAAAATGGATCAGGATGGCGATTTGCGCGCTCTGGTCCGCTGTGACCGCGACGGCTGGAGCGTGCAGCGTAGCGAGGATGGAAAGCACCGGCTGTGCGTCGTGCATCCTGACCGCGACGGGACCATCACCGGCTGGTACGTGCCGTAGCCTTTGCGATGCGTTTGAAACTGGCAGCGTAATCAGTACTGTATTGAGGATGATAAAAGCCGGAACCATGAAGAAACAGAAAAGGGAACGCAGGTTTCGCCGGAGTTGAGCGGAGAGGGGTCAAGGCTGGCCATAGGCCACCGCGTGAGCGGCGCTCGCGGCCTTTACGCCTCGGAGCGTTTTCATAATCGGACATGGTTCGAATTCATGCGGACGCGCTGACATTCGAACCATAGATGGCAGGATTTTCGAGACGCCGCTATAACAAGGCTCAGGTTTTTCGACAATGCCACCCTCCTTCAGGATATTCAGCACCACAATTCCCCGGCTCCCCGTCCATTCCTCCAACGTCCCAGCGGCCTGCGGGGATTACCCAACCCGGCACGATCTGACGGGCAGGCAATCAATTCTGACCTGTACATACGTGACACTTGACAACGACAGTAGAACTGGCTTATATTTCCGACATGGACAACGAAAAGGCATTCTCACTGGACGAAATCGCCGCCTTGGCAGAACTGCCACGAAGGACTGTCCGGTACTACATCCAGACCGGATTAGTGGACCGCCCGCAGGGCATCGGCAAGGGGGCTTTTTACACACAGCAGCATGTGGAGCAGCTTCTGTTGGTGCGGAAATGGCAGCTTGCCGGGCTTTCCCTGGAAAGGATTGGGGAGGTGCTCAAGCAGCAGGCGAGTGGACCGCTGCCGCCAGCTCCGCGGCGCACGGGCACCGTGGAAGTCTGGAGCCACCTGGTTGTGGCTGATGGCGTGGAAATCACGCTTGAACCTGGCCGAACCGGATTGAACCCGGATCAGGTTCGAGCCTTCTTTCGCGGTGTGTTGCAGGTTTATGAACAGATTCAGAATGGAGGGGGAGAACAATGAGCAGTCTGGCATGTGCAATGAAAGGGATTCGCGGCGAACGGGTCGCCCTGACCGGCGTATCCGTATCGGCTGTTCTGCGGGATCTTCTGGCGGAAGTGACCATGCGCCAGAGCTATCGGAACGAGGAGTCTGTCAATATCGAGGCGGTTTACACCTTCCCGCTCCCGTTGGATGCCGTGCTGCTGGAGCTTGAAGTTGAGATTGGCGGGCGCGTTCTGAAGGGCGTCGTGGTTGAAAAGAAGGCTGCTGAGGAGAAGTACGAAGATGCCATCGCGGCTGGCGATGCGGCAGTCATGCTGGAACAACTGGAGCCTGGACTGTTTACCATGAACGTCGGCAACCTGCTGGCTCAGGAAAGCGCAACTGTCACCATCCGCTATTCGCTGATGTACCGCTGGGCCGGCGAGCGGCTCCGCATTTTCGTTCCCACAACAATCGCAACGAGGTTCGGTGATTCACCCCATGCTCCGCACCAAACGCCGGAATCATCGCTCACCGTGGAGAATCGCTTCTCGCTGAGCATGGAGGTCTTCGGAAGCCTGCGTCAAGCACAGTTCACCTGCCCCTCACACACGGTCGCGCTCGCACAGCAAACGGATAAAACTGTAATCACGCTGAACGAAGAGCAAGCCGCTATGGACCGGGACTTTGTGCTGAATGTGCAGGCACCTCGGACCTCGCGCAGCTTCGCGCTTTGCGGCTGCGATGGCGACGGTGTAGCGGCGGTAGCGAGCTTTCAGCCTTTCTTTCCCGATCTTCATCAACCAAGGCCTTTGAATCTGGCAATTCTCATCGACTGTTCCGGCTCAATGCAGGGAGATTCGATTGCACAGGCGAGAAAGGCGTTGGAAGGGATTCTCGATGTTCTGCAACCTTCCGACCAGGTGGCGCTGATCGCCTTCGGCAATGCAACCCATTCTCTGTGGGAACGCCTCACTCCCTGTACTTCGGCAAATCAGGAACTTGCCCAGCACTTTGCGCAGCAACTGGATGCCAACATGGGAGGCACTCAGATCGGCGAAGCATTGCAAACAACCTATCGCGTTCTGGGCGAAACCACGGGCGCGGATATTCTGCTGGTGACGGATGGCGAGGTCTCTGCATGGCAACCTGTTGTCCAGGAAGCAAAGCACTCCGGGCATCGCATTTTCACCGTCGGAGTTGGCAATGCAGTCTCGGAAGCATTTGTGCGGGAACTGGCAACCGGCACTGGGGGCGAGTGCGAACTCGTGGCACCGCGTGAGGATATGGCGGAACGAATTGTTCGGCACTTTGAGCGAATGAGGGCACCACGCGCCAGACGAGCCATTGTTCACTGGCCAGAGGGCGCTGTGGACTTTGCCCCGGCCCAATACGGAGCAGTCTTCGATGGAGATACAGTGATTGCTTCGGCACGATTTCACAGCACAGTAATCGGCGGTCCCGTGGTGCTGGAGATTGAGACGGAAGCGGGAGAAACAATTCGGCAAGAGCTATCGATCATGCCGGATCCCCAGTCTGAAACTCGGGATCAGCTATCTTCGATTGCTCGCTTTGCAGCGGCAATGCGCTTGAAGGAGCTTGACGCAACTGCGGGGCAGAGCACGGCGCTTCTGTATCGCCTCATCAGTGCGTGGACCAACTGGCTGGTCGTCGCCGCCAGACCGGAAGAGTCCAAAACACAAGCCATACCCGCTTTGCGCAAGGTTCCGCAGACCATGGCGGCAGGAGCGACGTTCTCTCGTATGCGCATGGCAGTACCAATGCGACTCGGAGGCAGTTCAGCCGAAGTGTGCAGGGGGGGGGATTGCGATGCCTGCCAGCGCTGCGCCTCCACAGCCAGCGCTGCTTGGCAGTGCGAATGCTTACTCATCGAACAATCTTCAGACGATCCGCCAACTGTTCAGAGCTGTCCCGACGCAAGAATGGCAAGTGATTGCGAAGTGGGCAACCCAGCAAGGGCACACTGAACTTGCACGGGAATCTTCGGAGTTTGGGAGTCTGATTCAGATGCTGGATTCATACCGCTGGACTGAAGCGCAGTTACGCCGTGGAATCGAGATATTGCAAGAGGCTCGTCGTCTCGGATTCAAGCTGAGCCACGGGATACTGGTTGAGTCACGGCGCTTGGGAGTCGATCTGGACGAAGCGATAGCTATTTGAATTCAGGATTGCGAAGATGCGTCAAGCCGTGCAGGGGGCTTATCTGATGCCGCTCCCTGCTCCCGACACCCCGCCTGCTTTTTCCAGGGCAGACTAAGCCGCCTCCGAAATTCAGCAGGCGGGTGTCCGGTCATCGGCTTACGATTCGTTCAGACCAAGAGCCTTTCGCAAGATGTGAACCAGCCCAATCGGATTTTTCGTCGCCATCGAAAGTTTGGAGGCTGTGTACATCTCGAATTGCGTGATCGGTGCCCAGCGGACGCGGTGACCCGCCGACAGCCCAAGTTCCCGGATGAACTCCCTTTGTGTTCGTCCGTTCCCGTCACGGAAGGGATGAATAGCATTCAGCTCGAACAGGTAATAAGCAGCGTCATTCGCAAACTTCTCCGTGCTTCGCTCCCGCAGCCAGTTGTCCCGTGCCAGTTCGTCGAACAGCGCCGTCAGGGAGGATTCCAGCCGCAGAGCCGGACAGAAACTCACGAAGCCAAGCGATAAATCGCATGAGCGCATCCGGCCCGCCCAGGGGTAGACATCCTGAAACAGAGCACGGTGAATCGCCCGCAGGTGCGCCAGGTCAAAGGCACCGGTAATTGGACGCGAGTACAGATAGATCAGTCGCTTGAAAACCATCCGCGCCTCGTGCGCGGCCAGGGCCTCCGGCGTATGAAGATTCGCCTTGTTCTTCAAAAGGTGAGATCGAGAGTGGATGTAGGGGTCCATCAGAGCTTTCCGCGCTCCTGCTCGTCGAGGACGGCGATAGCCGAGCACAGTTCGGCCAGACTCATTTCCTCGCGGAGATAGGCGCTGGCCAGTTTGCGAACCCCGGCTCCAGGATCGAGCGATTCGATGGCCAGGGACTGTAGAGCGTCCGCCACAGCTTCGGAGCGCGGCCAAGGCAGCGGTGCGCCGCGCCGTTTTGCCGGGACTGGCCGATTCGAGAGTGGGGAACGCCGTGCCGTCATGGGAGCCTTTTTCGGGGGCAGTTTTCTCTTTCAGACTACCTTATCGACGCTTGCGATGTGATGCCGTCGTGAGGCTTTGACATGGCATTGGTCGGGAGTTTGGGAGCAGCGTGCGCGCGCCTGGTCTCGATGAAATTGCGCGCCGAATGATAGCCCTTGGTGGTGGTCCGCGCAATAGCCTGGGCGATTGGCTTGCGGTTACGGTACAGGTAGCGTGTGCCTTTCGAGAGCATCCGAAAGACAAAAAGCAGAATAGGCCGAAGAACGAGGTCGATGACTTTATAGATCAGGTAAAAACAGAAAGCGAAGAAGGCGGCAGCGCCGATGGCGGAACCTGGCGTGAGAGCGGGACCCGACGTTGGGCGGGATGAATTTGAGGTGGACCTTCCGAGAACGACTCCGTGTTTGTAGCTCATATCGTGTGTCCTTTCCTTTTTGGGTGCGCTTTGGAGACTGCTTTCATGGTTGGTTTCTGGATACTTCAAGAAGACTTCATCGCTTTAATCTTGCCGAGGGATGGGAGCCGCTGCGTGTAGAGCTTCCCGAAGTCCATATTCGTTTCGATCCACTCAAAATGCTTCAAGTTGATTGCAAAGAATGCCTTCTTCTCCTTGCGGTTCTCTCGCAGGTCACCCACTTCGACAGCCTTCAGCGCGCTAATCCAGTGCGCGCCTCCCATCTCTTCGTTCCAGTAGGCGTACCAGACAGGCAACCGGAATACCCGCTCAAAGGTCATCGCAAGGCGGAATTCAGTCTCGTAGGGCAGCGTGTATTCTCCCCTGGTGAGGGTGTAGGCTTTCACGTCTACCGCGATCATGCCGATGGATTCCAGAAGCACAAGAAAATCTGGGCGCTTCAAGTTGCCTTGAAACAAGGGGGCAAATTGCCGGTCATTTTGGCAGATGGCTAGGTAGGCAAAGCCTTCCCGTTTGAGCCACGCTTCAAAGGCTCGTTCAGCCTCTTTCGACTTCTCAAACTGCGCCGCGCTAATCATGATACTAAGAGTATCAATAGTATCGTTGTGTTTGCCAGCTTTATGGTTGGTACTAGAAAGGATGAGCGAAAGCGGCAAAAGAACCATTCAAGTAAACGTCAAGATGAACGAGGGCGACTTCAAGCTGCTTCAGACAGCCGCCAGCGCCCTGTGGCCGGAGGCCATCCTTAGTAATTCCGGCATTCTGCTCGGTCTTGCTCGAATTGCGGCCAAAGACGTTTTGGGGAAGGGCAATAAGGCCAAACCGGCTGCGCGGAGTAGTCGCTAGCTGTCTTTCTGGCCGGTTGGTGCGTTGACCTGCCGGAAGCCTTGCGGGGGTGGTCTGAAGCCTATGAAGGCAATAGTGACGTTCATTGGTGGCAGTTTTGGTGGCACCTCGTCACAAACTTTGATGCATGGCGGTGCAAAGCCGTGCTGATGAGGATTTTGGAATATGTATAAGAATCAGTATTTTGCGTTAATTGGTGCGGGGTAATGCATTGCAGTGCAAGCCGTCGGATACCATTTTAAGTCCGCTGCGTCTGCCAATTTCGCCATCCGGGCTTGCGTCGCAAATACATTATATTGAGTCATTTATCCAAAGTCTACTGCGACTTTGCAAAGGCTTGAATATTCCGGCAAAGTTGGATGGTACTTTCTCATTGAATCCGATTCATTGGAGTATGAGCGCCAACCTCTACCAGACAGTACCTTGTATCACTCATAGTTCCTGAAACAGTCGATTCAGTTCGATGGGGCGTTTTGGTAGTGGTTCGCCAGTCGATGTTGGCATTACGGTTGTTCCGGTCCATCTCCAATGCCGCCACTTCTCTTCGCATCCGGTCAAGTAGTGTTTGCAGGATACTAGCGACATCTGTCATATAGATACCTCGTCAAATCATCTTCCATTTTATTTGACGGAGAGTTCAATTCTTCGACAGTTTCGCTAAACTATGTACCATGGCTACCAAACTCTCGCCTGAAGCCGCCGAGTTGTTGTACTTTAAGCCCGAGGCCCTAAAGTTTCTCCGAGCTCTCGCCCGCCATAATGACCGCGAGTGGTTCACGCCGCGCAAGCCGGTCTTTGAGGCCGAACTGAAAGAGCCGATGCTGGCCATCATCCGCAAGGTCAACGAGGCAATGGAGAGCTTTGCGCCCAGTTTCGTCCGACCTGCGGAAAAGTGCCTCTTCCGCATCTATCGCGACACCCGCTTCAGCGCGGACAAGAAGCCCTACAAGACGCACGTCGCCGCCTGGTGGTCACATCAAGGGATGGAGAAGACCAGCGGCGCGGGCTACTACTTTCACATCGACGCCAAGGAAGTCATCATCGCTGCCGGAGCGTATATGCCGGAGAAAGATCAATTGAGCGCTATCCGCCACTGGTTCCTCGAACACCACGAGGAGTTCCGGAAGCTCCTGCGGACGTTAGCCCTGCGAAAGGCTTTTTCGGAGTTTGAAGGCAACGTGCTCAGCCGCCCGCCCAAGGGCTTTCCCAAAGAGCATCCGGCGCTTGATCTGATTCAGTGCCGCCAATGGGGGGTAAGCGCCACACTGCCCTCGACAGTCGCCCTGAATCCGGGCTTTGCCGCCGAGATTATTCGCCATTTCCGGTTAGCCACGCCGGTGGTGGAGGCTTTGAACTCGCCTCTGCTTGCAGCATTGATGCCGCGCAAGAAGGTGCTTTTTGGACTAGTGTCCTGAGTCAAAAGTTCGTTCAACAAAAAACTGTCATCCTGAGCGACCGTAGCGTAGCGAAGGGAGTCGAAGGACCTGCGGTTGCTTTTCGGTATACCTCTACAAACCTCAGATCCTTCGACTCACCATCCCCAGGCTGAAGAGAACGCCTGGGGCCCCGTTCGCTCAGGATGACAGCGTTGTTATGCTGCGAACTTCTGACTCAGGACACTGGATTAGGTTCGACGTGCTCCATCCATTTCACGATGAGCGTGAAATGGATGGAGCAAAGTGCAATGAAGAATTCACCATTCCTTCGGCTTATTGCGCTCCCGCAGAACGACAGATTTTGTGAGGGAGGCGTCGATCTTCCCGACAAGATTTTTCCTAAGATACCCAAGCAAAACGCCTAAATCCGTGTAAAAAACGGCAAAAATAGGCAATTTATGCGTAAAAACCAAAGAAAAGTGTGGAAATCGCGGATTTTTTATTGACAATCAGCCCCTAAAAGCTGCATTGTAACGAACGACGGGGTTTTTAGCCCGCATGAATACAGGGGTTTTATGCATTACCGCCTCATTCCGTGCGGAATGCGCCCTGCGAATTGAACCCACGCAATACCGGCGCGCCCCAGGGTCCGCCTAAAAAGGAGAGCAACGCAATGGCAACTGGATTGACCAAGACTGCCCTGATTCGGCTTCTAGCCGAGAAACTGGAATTGACCAACAAGCAAGTAGCAGCCTTCCTGGAACTCCAGGCGGAAACTGCCGTCAAGGAAACCAAGAAGAACGGCGTTTTCGTAATCCCCGGCATCGGCCGCCTGGTTAAGGCGGAGCGTAAAGCCCGCATCGGCCGCAACCCCCAAACCGGCGCGGCCATCAAAATCAAGGCCAAGACCGTGGTCAAGTTCCGCGTGGCCAAGGCCGCCAAGGACGTGATCGCACCGGTCAAGAAGTAGTTTCCCCGCTTAAAGCGGACTAGGACCAGTTCCCTGGAGTGCGGAGATGACAAAGGGGAGGAGCCATTGAGCTTCTCCCCTTTGTCATCTCCGCACTCTTCAAAAGGTTTTACTCTGTGGAACTTTGCTTTCGGCCGGTTCCAAGCACAAAGCCACGTGCCACCAGCGAGAGGCCAAAGCTGACGAGGATGACCTTTTCCATCAGGAGGAGGTTGTAGCTCCAGGAAAAGATCACCATGGCAAGGAAGATGCCAATGGAAGCGAATTCTGAGAATACAGCGTGAAGCCACTGCGGCTTGCTGTCAGCGGGCGGCAGAGCAGTCCGCAGGCGGGGAATCAAGCGTGGAACTGCGCGCAGGTACTCCTGGTAGGGTTGGCCGAGTTCACCGGCAAGAAATGCCTCTTCGCTCAACGTCAGCCTCAGCAGGAAGACTGGAACAACAACCATTACAAAGAGCGCGCCTGAAACCGGCATTAAGAAGGCCAAGGTTGTTGTCATCGCCCATAGTCCGATATAGAGCGGATTGCGCACGTAGCGAAAAGGCCCGCTAGCTACGAGCGCATCGCCCTTCATCTTGGCGTGGATCACGGTAGCTGGCCCCAGACAGGCCGCGCCCCAGACACGGAGGATCATGGCTTTGGCGGCGATCAATGCAGCCAGGACGATGACCAGGGGCATTGCTACTGAAAAGGAAAGCAGACCAAGCCGGCTGACTTCGAGCGGCAAAGCCATCAGCAACGGGATGCGCGTTCCGATACCCCACGCGCCCATCCAAGGCTCCGAGAAGCCCAAAGTGATAATGATCGCCATGATTGCCATCCGCAGACGAAATTCGATCTTCGTTGCTCTCATCCAACTCCCCTGGGCTGAGTCTACTACCCAGCCAAACATTACTAGGATTGGAGAGCGCAGATTTGAAGTACGAATCTGCGCTCTCTTGCCAGAGAAGCTGAATCGGTGCGGGCTGTGAAGCCGTCAGTTCAATGGGGAAAGGTGTTTGGTGTTCTGGTAGGTGTAGACGATGCGGTGGGCTACAGTGATGGTGGAAAGTGTGGCCAGTACCCAGAGCGCAGGGGCCATCACGCCCCAGTGATTGAAGAGCGCTCCCAGGATCACCAGCACAATCCGCTCCGGGCGCTCCATGAAGCCCACCTTGCACTGGCCAATCAGCGCCTCGGCGCGGGCGCGCGTATAGCTGATCATCAGTGAGGTGACCATTACGAAGGCCACCAGGCAGACATAGCGGAAGCGGTTGATGCGGCCGTAATAAACCAGCAACCCGAAGAAGAGCACCACGTCGGAGTAGCGGTCGATGACCGAATCGAAGTACGCGCCGAAGACAGTCACCTGGTTGTTGCGGCGCGCCACGCGGCCGTCGAGCATATCAAAGGCTCCGGCGCAGAAAATCACCACGCCGGCCCAGAAGAACATCCAGTCGGCATTGGTGGCGTTGGCGTGGCCAAAGAGCACCGCAGCGATAATATTGATGATCAGCCCGATAAAAGTAAGCGCATTGGGCGAGATGCGGGTCAGCGCAAGACCATGCACGATCTTGTTGAGGAGCCATCCGCAAGCGCTGCCAAAGGCGCTGGTCCAGGTCGTTGCCATTTTACCTACTTCTGCTCCGTATTCGGTTCTGCGCCGGCGGCATTGGCTTCAGCCGCTGTAGCTTCATCGTGAATGGTGGTCAGCTTCAGAATTTCCAACTCCCGCTTTCCGTTGGGCGTAACAATGACGGCTGTGTCTCCCACGCGCTTTCCAACCAGCCCGCGCCCGATCGGCGAGGTCGTCGAGATCAGACCTTTGGCGACATCAGACTCTTCGCTGGTCACCAGGCGGTAGACGATCTCCTCCTCTTTGGTGGTGTCAAAGACCACAACCGTTGAGCCGAAGCCAGCCTTGTCCCTTGGAATATTGGCAAGATTGACCAGCGATAGCTCTGCCATGCGCCGCTTGAGCTGCCCGAGGCGCGCATCAACAAAGGTCTGACGCTGTTTGGCCATGTGGTATTCGGCATTTTCGGAGAGGTCTCCCAAGGCCACGGCCTTCTTGATCTCAGCGGGAAGCTCGTGCTGAAGTTCATGCTCAAGAATTGCGATCTCGGCGAGAAGCTGCTTTTTGATGTGCTCTGGCATTTGTTGTCCGTGGAGGCGGCGGGCCGGCTTCGCCCGCCTGGAGATATAGAGCTTGACTTCTCATTATACGCGGGGGGTGAAGAGAAGGAACAGAGTCGTTGCTTTATCCCATCGCTGGATGACTGCGTGAATGGCACTCTAGCGTTGTGCTCTTTCAGAACAACGGACTCTTGGACGCAAAAAAGCCCGACTCGCGCCGGGCTTTTTTGCTTGCCTTGTACTGCGGGTTGCCGCTGCTACTTGGTTGCCTTTTTCGCAGGGGCTTTCTTGGCGGCTGCCTTTTTTGCAGGTGCTTTCTTCGCAACTGCCTTCTTGGCGGGAGCCTTTTTGGCCACTGCCTTCTTCGCCGGAGCCTTCTTGGCAACTGCTTTCTTCACTGCTGCCTTCTTGGCGGGCGCCTTCTTTGCTGCCTTCTTAACGGCCAACTTTTTACCTCTTTTTGTGATTTTACTGGCGCTTTTTCCGGCTGCGGCCTTCTTGGCCACAACCTTTCCGCCCTTCACGCCAGATCTGCTTTTCTTCACGGCGGATTTCTTCGCGGCCTTTTTGGCCACAACCTTCTTGGCGGCTGATTTCTTTCCAGCTACCTTCTTGCCAGAGGCCTTTTTGCCCACCGCTTTCTTGGCGGCTGCTTTTTTGACTACAACCTTCTTGGCTTTCTTCACAGGAGTCTTCTTGGCTACGGCTTTCTTCGCCGGAGCCTTTTTGGCAGTTGCCTTCACGACCGGAGCCGACTGAGCAGGAGGAGGCTCAACCGAAGCCAATTCCGCCGCGCGAGGCTTGACTGCCTTCTTCGCGGGGGACTTTCGCTTCGCGCTCTTCTTTTTGGCCGGCTTTGCTGCGGGTTCATCCACGATCTCGATCACGATTACATCAGCCTCTCCCTTGTCGTCATCCGAAGAGGTAAGCACGCCAGAGGTTTCAATATCATCATCTTCATCAAAACCGCCGTGATCGGAATCAATCTCTGTCAACTTGGCATTCGCTTCGTTGTCGCTCATCGCGTACATCCTGACTACGTCATCCATCCCGTTGCCTCCAGCGGCTTGCTGCTGCGCTTGTCTGCATTGCCTGCTTCGGCGCAGCGGAGAAAAAATACTCCGCGCTCGCAAGCCATTGTAGGAATAGCTTGCACGCTCACACTATCAAATGACAAGTGTGTAATAAGGTTCCCCGCCCATTTTATTTTTTTGATGCGGTTTTGGAATTCGCATTCCTTCTGCTCGCGCGCGATTTCTTGACACCCGAGGGAGTGCTTTTCTTCGCGCTGGCAGCGGGTGCGGCGCGCTTTGCCGCTGGTTGGACTTTCTTTTTTGGCGCGCCGGATGACGGTGATTTTTCTGTTGCATCATTTGGCGGCGCGGCTTGAGCGCCGGTGTGATGACGAGCGTGCGCGGCTGCATGCGGCGCCGTTGCGGACTCGGCCACGCGCAGCCTCTGGCCTGGCTGCACTCTGATGCCGGGGATTTTATTCCACAGGCGAAGCTCATTCAGCGAGACGCCAAAACGATCCGCGATCGTAACCAGTGTATCGCCTTTACGCACGGTGTAGAGCCGCGTATGCGCTGGTTCAGCGGTAGGCGGAGTGGGCACGAGCAATGCCTCGACGCCTTCGATGCTGTCACTCGCCCTCAGTTGATTGGCTGCGGCCAACTCTGCTTCCGTCACGTGATAGGCGCGCGCCACCGAAGCCAGCGTGTCTTCAGCGACCACCCGATGATAGCGCCATGCATTGCGTTTGGCCTCTGGAATCAGGGCGATTCGCTGTTCGAAGACTTGCTCCATGCCGCCGGGCAGATGCAAATCGAAGGCTGCATCGGGAGGGGTTGAGGTCCGCAGCAGGCTGGGATTCAATGCGATCAGCTCATCCACCGGCGCGCCTACAATATCCGAGACCAGCTTGAGACTGACCGAATAATTGATGGTGACCGTGTCGGTGAGCACCGGCGGGTCAAGCGTCAGATCATCAAAGCCATACTGCGCGGGATGATTGGCGATGATAATCGCCGCCAGAATCTCCGGCACGTAGTTCTTGGTTTCTTTGGGAAGGTTATTGCGTTTATACAGCTCCCAGAAATCGGCGTAGCCGGTCTTCTCGACGGCGCGCTGCACATTGCCCGCGCCCCAGTCGTAGCCGGCCATGGAGAGATACCAGTCGCCCAATTCGCCGTAGATGAACTTCATGTAGCGGGCATACGCGCGAGTGGATTTCTCCGGATCGAAGCGCTCATCCACATAGGAATTGCGAACCAGCCCGTAGTTGCCGCGCGGCATGAACTGCCACATTCCGCCAGCCCTGCCGCCGGACCTGGTTCTGGGACCGATAGCCCGGGGATTGAATCCCGACTCGGCTACAGCGAGGTAGATCAGATCCTGCGGAACGCCCTCTTCGGCCATCACGCGCTGAATCATTGCCTTGTAACGGCCGGCCCGCTGGAAGGAGTGAAGCAGCGTGTTGTGGCCTTTTTTTGTATTGGCAAAGAAGTTGATTACGCCGGCAACGGTGTCGTTCACCACCAGCGGCAGATCGGAGTTGGTGGTAGCCAGATCGGCCTTGGCTTTGGCGACGATGTTGGGGTCCACCTCGAAGGTAACGTCTTCGGCCACCTCGGCCGGCGTCTGCTTCCTCCTGGGCACAAAGCCGTTGCCCTGCTTGAGGGCTTCCATCTCCAGCGCATTTACGCCATCGACGATGCGGTCGAACTCATCCTGCAGTTCGGAATCATTTTTGATATCGATGCCGCTGGCCAGCATCAGATCCACGGCGCGATCAAACTCCTGCTTGGCCTCGGGCAATCTGCCTTTGTGATAGTCGGACTCACCCTGCGCGTAGGCCGCTTCCACTTGCTGGATCAGAGCGCGGGTCTTCTGCTGTTCAGGAGTGGAAGTTGGCGGTGCGGAAGCCGCGGCGGGCGGGGCTTGCACTGGCGCGGCGACTGAAGCAAGAGCGGGCGCCGTGGCTTGCGGTAGCGTCGCCTTGGAAGCCCCGGAAGGGGTAGTGGGAACGCAGCCCGCCAACGTAAACGCCAGCATGGCGCAGCCGAAAGATCGAAACGGAATCTTGCTGATCTGCATAAGAGAACCGGTTGACCTCAGGCCAAGGAGATACGCCCTCAAAAGAAGCTATCTAGATGATAAGCTATGCCATAGGGCGGGTATGCGCGGAACGGCGCAAACGGCACCGCCGCAGTTCGCCCGATTGAGTCAGATTTACCGATCCAAAGCAAAGGAGGCTTTCACAGCATGATCCTCATTTATGTTCTGACAGGCTCGTTTGTCCTCTTTCTGGTTGCGGGCCACGCGGGCATTGCTTTTTTTCATGGCTGGCAGGAGCCGCTGCGCGCATCACTGGGAGTCATGTTCCTCCTGACTGCCTCCGCGCATCGCGGCCGCCTCCGCTCCGATCTGATCGCCATGATTCCACCAGGTTTTCCCCGTCCCGCATTGCTGGTTACATTCACCGGCTTTCTTGAAGCTGCGGGAGCGATTGCATTGCAGTTCTCCAGGCTGGAGCCTTACGCGGCGGCAACACTCTTTCTCATGCTCATCGCCGTCTTTCCCGCCAATATCTATGCTGCAAAGCATCATTTGACGCTCGGTGGCAGCCCTGTTCCATCCTTGCTCCCGCGCGTGGCCATTCAGATTGTATTGCTGATTGCTCTATGGTTTGCCGCTCAACCCATCTAACAGCTCTCTGGATTTTCATGGACGCACGCTTCCTCAGAAACTTCGCCATTATCGCTCACATCGACCACGGAAAGTCGACGTTGAGCGACCGTCTGCTGGAGTACACCGGCTCGGTCACTGGTCGCGAGATGCAAGCGCAGATCCTCGACGACATGGATCTGGAGCGCGAGCGCGGCATCACCATCAAGGCGCACGCCGTGCGCATGATGTACAAGGCCCACGACGGCAACACATATCAGCTCAACCTGATCGACACGCCGGGTCATGTGGACTTCAGCTACGAGGTTTCTCGTTCGCTGGCCTCCTGCGAAGGCGCGCTGCTGGTGGTGGACGCCAGCCAGGGCGTCGAGGCGCAGACGCTCGCCAACGCCTATCTGGCCATCAATCACGGCCTGGAAATCATTCCCGTCATCAACAAGATCGATCTGCCCTCGGCCGATATTCTGCGCACCCAGGAGGCCATCGAAAAGGCTGTCGGACTGGACGCCACCGACGCCATCGCCGTCAGCGCTAAAACCGGCCAGGGCGTGGATGAAGTGCTGGAAGCCATCGTCCATCGCCTGCCGCCGCCCACCGGCGACCCCGATGCGCCGCTGCAAGCACTGATCTTCGACTCTTGGTTCGATGCCTATCGCGGCGTCATCGTGCTGGTGCGCGTCATGCAAGGCACCATGCGCAAGGGCCAACGTATCCGGCTCATGTCGAATGGCAAATCTTTTGAGGTCGATTCTATGGGCGTATTGATGCCCAAGCCCGTCGAGATTGGCCAGCTTCTCGCCGGCGAGGTGGGCTTCTTTGCCGCCACCATCAAGACCGTCAGCGATACCAAAATCGGCGACACGGTGACCGAAGAATTGCGGCCCGCCGCCGCGCAGCTTCCTGGCTTTGAAGACATCAAGCCGATGGTCTTCGCCGGCCTTTATACCGTCGACTCCCACGAGCACACGCTCTTGCGCGACGCGCTGGAAAAGCTCCGACTCAACGATTCGTCCTTCTTCTTTGAGCCGGAGAGTTCGGCTGCCTTGGGCTTCGGCTTCCGCTGCGGCTTCCTCGGCCTGCTGCACATGGAGATCATTCAGGAACGGCTGGAGCGCGAGTACGAACTGGACCTGATTACCACCGCTCCGGGCGTGCGCTACCACATTACGCTCACCGACGGCAGCGTAATGGAAGTGGACAACCCCTCGCGCTGGCCCGATCCCACCAACATTGAGAGCATCCGCGAACCGGTCATCACCGCCAAGATTCTCACCAACGAAGAATACGTCGGCGGCATCTTCAAACTCGTCGAAGAAAAGCGCGGCAAGCAGCTCAACTTCGAGTACGTCACCGCCAGCCGCGTGCTGCTCACCTACGAGCTGCCGCTGAATGAAATTGTGCTGGATTTCTACGACCGCTTGAAATCAATCTCCCGCGGCTATGCCTCGCTCGACTATCAACTGGCCGGCGAGTGGGAATCGCCAATGGTCAAGCTGGACATTCTGGTCTCGGGCGAGCCGGTCGATGCTCTCTCGATCATCGTCCATAAAGACTGCGCCTACGAGCGCGGCCGCGCGCTGGTCAGTAAGATGCGCGAACTGATTCCCCGCCAGCAATTCGAGGTGGCCATTCAAGCGGCGATTGGCGCTAAAATCATCTCCCGCGAGACGGTCACCCCGCTGCGCAAGAATGTAATCGCCAAGTGCTACGGCGGCGACATCAGCCGCAAGCGCAAACTGCTGGAGAAGCAGAAAGAGGGCAAGAAGCGCATGAAGCGCATCGGCAAGGTGGACATCCCCCAAGAAGCCTTCCTGGCCGTCCTGCGCATCGGCGAGGACGCGCAGAAGTAGCTAAAAGTGTAGCGCCGACCTCCCGGTCGGCTGGAACGCGGACGTCCTCGTCCGCGCCTGTATCCCATTGAGTACCTATTTATCCTATAAAACACAACAGTAGTGTCCGGTTAGAAGTCGAATAGATTCAGTTGGTTTGCGAGGAGGTTCTCTTCGCTTTCGTCGAGTTTCTCGCCTAAGGCGCATGAAATGGGGGTTTTCTCGAAGATGGATACGCTCAAGATCTGTAGAAAAGTGTAGAGTGAGGCTTCGATTCCGAGTTCTTTTTTGACGATGGCGATCAGTACATAGGTGGCAATGGCAGCCCAGATTTGCGCCTTGACGGCGTTCTCGCTGGTGCCCAGAAAACGCTTGATGCGCAGATGTTGCTTGATCCATTTGAAGAACATTCAACCTGCCAGCGGCACTTGTAGAGCGCGCAAATGGTGGCTGCGTCGAGCGCCGTGTTGTTGGTGAGAAAGACCAGCGTTTTTGCGGTCTCCGGATCGCGGTAGCGAATGCGGCGCAGGTGCTCGGGATAGTGCTTTTGGGCGTAGTAGCCGTTGAGCCGCACGCGTTGATCGCAAAGGATGCCGCCGGCGCGATCGGAGGGCAAGGAGTAAACGCGCCGCGCAACCATCGTTTCCTTGGCGCGAGTGACGAAGAACGCGCCCGTCTGATGCAACGCGAAAAGCCGCTTGTAATCGATGTATCCGCGATCCATGACGTAGATGCTTCCTCGCTCTGTGGGCAGTAAGTCGAGTATGCGGACATCGTGCATCTTGCCGTTGGAGATGTGAATGAAGGCGGGGATTTGGCCGCGCAGATCGAGCAATGTATGCAGCTTGATGGCGGCTTTGGTGGAGCGGAACGGGGCCCAGTCGAACAGGCTCAAACAGAGATTGATGGTGGTTGAATCGAGAGCGTAGACGGCGGCGTTCACGTCATCCAGCACGCGTTCGTCGGCATACAGTGCGCGGGCGCGGGCGATCAACCGCATGGCCAGCGCATGATAGATGCGCCAATCGCGGCCGTTGAGCGCGTCGGCCAGCGTGGAGCGGGCGGGCGCAGAACGCAAGCCCATGTGAAAAAGCTTAGGCGCGTTGGCCGCAAGACAGGCTTCAATGTCGCGCAGACTCTCCCGCCAGGTCAGTTGCGAGAAGGAGAGAATGCGGAATAGCTCTGCCGTTGTGAGCGTGCGCGTGCCCGCGTCGCCGTTATGCCGCATCACAATGCGTGAGAATGTCTTCCAGGGAACAAACTCCATCAACTGCGCGAAAAGCGTTTTACCCGTGTTCATCCTGCCTCACTGCAGGCAGGGTATAAGACCGGGATGCATTTCAAATCGTGGACAGGCAAAAACCGCAGCAATCCATTCAATAAGAATGTGTTGCGGGCGATCAGACAACATTTAACCGGACACTACTGAATTCAACCATATATTTATCTCCCTGCACTGCCTCACGGCTCATTCAAGAGCAGCGCGATGCGCCCGACGATCAGTTCGCTGGGCGGCTCGCCGGAGTCTACCTCGATCAGGTCCACCGGATAACTGATGCTGTGTGGGCGCAGGACCAGGCGGTTGGCGACAAAATCCACATAGCGCAGCGTCAAATGCGAGCCGCGTCGGACCGCGTAGAGGTTAGGCCGGTTGGGGCGGTAGGGAATCAGCGAGTTGTAATGGCGGTCGATCAGCGCCAGCGCATCGGGCAGCACCAGCGGGTCCATGGCAGCGCCATCCGAGGCCGGTACGCGCACGGCGACGAATCGCTCCCAGGTACGGCGCTGGCTGGAGACGCGCACTCGCAGCGACTGGAGCAATCCAGCCGGCAAGTGCAACATGCTTTGCGCCGCCGAGGGACGAATAAACGGCTCAAAGAGCGCGGCGGCATGAGAGACGATGGGCACCGTGCCTCTTTCGCCGTCCGGCGGCAGGGCTTCATGCTGGTAAGTCGCGGGCAACAGATCGCTGGCCGCCATGTGCTGCGCTGCCAGAATCCGGTCCAATGCCTCCAGCGAAAGCTGCCGCCGGTTGTGCAGGAAATTCGAGAGATGGGATTGGCCAAAGCCCGTCTGGCGGGCCAGTAGCGAGACGCTCACCGTCCCCCGCTGGATCCTGCGCAGCAGTTCCAAGCGGAGCCGCTCGTGCATTTGGGTAAAAGTTATATTAGTGTCCACCTTGAGAGAATCAACGCTCCAGTAAAGAATGAATCGTCAAAGTGAAGGTGTCCACAGGTGACCGGGGCAAATCTTGAAGGTGTGTTAGGTTCTCAGAAAAGGTGCGTATGTTTCAGAAGGACGGAAAGTGGTATGCAGATTGGCGCGATAAAGACGGTCGGCGGCTAAGAAAGTCATTCGCAAGCAAGCGAGCAGCAATGCAGCATGAAGAGGATATGCGTGCTATCGCTCACCCAAAAACGAAGACGCTGGGAAAACGGTCACCGCAATCCTTAGCGCCGAAATCGAGCGGTGGAAAAAGCAGCGAGCATCAGCGTTTGTCGCTGCTGGAAAGAAACTCATCGTCGCGTGCGGTGGGTGCAAACCGTCTCGAATTGGCGCGGCTCAAATCATCGAAGTTGTCCATAGTATCGAAAGCTCGGGTTATGCCCATTCGACAAAGGTGACTGTAAGCGCTGCATTACGTCGGGTTCTGCTCGATCTATGGGAGTATCACGGGGCGCCCAAGTTGGATCGGCACGTTCCGAAGTATGCAGGGGTCAGACCGAGAAACGTGGTCATCAGTAGAGAAGTGATTGAAGCTATGCTCGAAGCGGCGAAACCATCCTTGCAATTGTTCATTCTGCTCTGCTCGGACATGGCCCTCAGAAGCGGAGTAGTAAACAGTTTGAGCGGATTGCACTATGACGCACAGATGGGAGTCTGCCGCTTTCGTGGGAAGGGGCAAGCGTGCCAGACATTGCCGGTCACAGAAGAGATTCGAGAGATTCTAGGTGAGTTAGACCATGGCTCGCGGGTTCCGTATGTGTGGCAACTTCGAGCGTTGGAAGACAGAGGATTACATCCACCAAGTCTATACGATTGCATCGCATTTCGCCGTGATTTCACAGCGTTAGCGCAAAAGTTGGGAGTGGATAAAAGGATCATTCCGCATGACTTAAGACGCACAACTGCGGTGAACCTGTACGAAGAAACGAAAGATTTACGTATGGTTCAGGCGTTGCTCGGTCACAATGACTTGAAAACAACACTTTGGTATCTCGATCACGATGCAACTCCAGTAAATCTCGATCTGCTGGAGTCGATCAAAAGCCGCACCAAAAGAAAGGAAACCGCATGAACCCTATCCGCACCATCCACGCCGTGGCCATGACCAGACCGGTCAAGCAAAGCATCATTCAAAAGGCCATGGCGAAAGCTCTCAATGCGTATACCGAAGTCGGCTTGAAACATTTGAGCGATACTTTCACAACGAAAGAAAAAGCCGATTGCATGAACCGGGCGTGCATTATGTACCGGCTCGCTCTGCCAGCGTTGGACACGTACGAAGACATTCACGCGTACATCGCCTGCATCGCCCAAGGAGTCGCCCTGGGAATCTTCTCGGGGCGTGACGGATCACAGCTTCTCTATGCCGCGCAAGTTGCCCTGAGTGTGGTGCAACTTCAACGAAAGGATGAAGAAAAATGCCAGCAAAAACTAAGCGACAAAGCGGCATAACGGCTATCGGCCAACGCGGCGGATTCGTTTTAACCTGCTGTCCGGAATGTGGCGAGGATCACAAAGGGCGGTATGAACTCAGAATCGAAATCGATCACTGCGGGAGAGTTTACCTATGCGAAACAAAGCGCTCGAACCCAAACGTAAAGCCGAAAAAATCATCATCTTCAAGTGCCCAACCTGTGGCCGCAATCACAAAGAGCATCCGGAGTTTGGCTGCTACTGCTGCTGCTCGTGCCTCCAAACGATCATCAGGCCGCTTATCGTCATCCGGGAAGGCGTGAGGCTATGACCACCCCCCCACCCCCCCCTATGCCGCTCGTGGCCGGGCCAATGATCTCACAGCCCACCGCGTGCGCGCGGCTGGCTCACATCCTCGTTGGCGCGGCTGAAGACCTTTGGGAAGCGGCTGTTCTCGACGATGCAGCGCAGATGTACGAAGACGCGCGCCGGGCCGCGTCCCGCGTCCTGGCGGCTTGCCCACTTGACTGATTCCCATTTTGGGAATAGGCTCATCTCTGTGAGCTAAATCGCTTGTTCGCGTAGATCATGGGGCGGGACGCTAGGCTGGCGTCCCGCATTTTTTTATGACCTTCGAGCGTCTGCATGAGAATCTTCGGGTGGTAGCCAACCGGCGCGTGCAGGCTGGGACGCTCTCCGGTAAACTCTTGGCTGCAAAGCTCAATCTCGGTCAATCCCACGTCTCCAACTTCCTCCATGGCCGCCGTCGGCTCTCGCTCGAATCCATGTCACGCCTGACCTTCGCCCTGGGCTTCTCAGTTGAGATTGTGCCGGTAGACGGGCAAAGGGACAAAACAACCCCCCACCCCCCACTGGTGAAAGCATGAACAAACTTGAAGAGGCAATGCGGCAATCGGATGAAACACGCTGGGCCGTCATCGGCAGAGCCATAGCCGATGGGCAAGACAGAGCAAAGTGGATGCAGGAAGCGGCTATTCTGCGTCGGCAAGAGCAAGACAGCGCGGACAAGCAAACGCAGTTCGCGGCAATCGCGCGCCAGATCGGCGATGCAATCCGCGTAGGCCGGGAGACAGATGCGCTGCTCGATGCCATCTGCAAGCTGCGAAGGCAGGAACTCGGATGACTGAGCCGGGTTACCTCGTCCAAAGCCTGCCGAAACCAAAGCATGTCCCGGCCACTGCGTGGCCGGGACTCACGCGTGAAGAGGGCCAAAAGCTCAGAGAGCTATTGGAGAAAGAGAGCAACCATGGAAGCGAAAGTTTACCAGAGGCCAATGGGAGTCATCAAAGAACTGGAGACAACGAAGCATAGTCAAGACCTGGTCACGCCCATCAAAGCAGCCATGCGCGATAGAGCCAACGAAACAGAGAAGTTTCCCAGCCTGCTTAACTCCATTGTCAGGCCTGGGACACCGCAAGGGCGCGCGATTGCGCGCCCTTGCTGCTGCATTCAGCGCACCAGCAAAGAACCATAAAGAACTATAGATACAACCCATCTAGATAAAAATCTAGATAAACCAAGCCTATACAAGGTGGCGCGGCCTTTTGGTCAGCGTCGCATCTGCGCTCGGTCGCTTATGCCTCGGTCGCCCCGCCGCGCCGCTGAGGCCGCGCGCCAGTTTCCCGCTCCGGCGCAACCTGCCCGCGGCGATGAAGCACGCCGCACGCAACAGCTCGCGCTGGCAGTCGGCTGCGCCATCTGCCAACCGGCGCATCGCTGAGCGCCTACGCTCCCCTCCGGGGGCGGCTTCGCCCCTCCGCTGGCACGCGGCAGACTGGCGCAAAGAACGCGCCAACCTGCCGGTGCCCGCGCCTGCGGCGCGCCGCTCTCCCGCTCGCGTCCGCCGCTGCGCGGCGGCTACAGGGCGCAAAAAAACTGCGCGCCCTCCGCCCCTCCGAAAAACTATAAAGAACTGCGGCTCGCGCCGTTGCGCCTGCCGGCGCGTGCCTATGCGGCGAGCGTGTGGGTCCAATCCGTTTGCGCGTTCAGGTTCATGGTGTCGCGCCTTGTCAAGGACTCATCGCGTGGCTTCGCCACTCACCGAGATCGAAAACCAAAAGCGCGGCATAAAGCGACGCTCATTACCCGCCGTCTCGCCCCTGACTGGCGGCGCATGGATCGGACTATGAACGCGCAAACAAAAAGCATCTCTCACTCACCTTGCCGGCTGGTGCGGCTCGCCAGTCGGTCGCCTTCACATCTCCGTTGTGGCTCCGGCGGTTGCCGTGGGTCATCCTCATCGCTGGCTCTTCTGCGGTCTGCTCTGCCTTGTCGGCTGGTCAGTCGCTGAGCGTGGCGGCTTCACGCCTCCCTAAGCGGCGCGGCTCACGCCGCGCCGGTGTCCACCTGGACACTGATAACTAACTCGCCAACACGGCAGGTTACTTTTGTCGTGTAGACAATAGTCATGCAGTTCAGATAGCCTAACTCCAAGAGCAGCCGATAGCTAGCTCAACCGGACGCGCCAGTGTCCAGATCGTAAGGTGTCCAAAAAATCTTTGGACACTTTTTTGCACAACAAAAGCAGGGGTGAAGTCATTTTCGCTTGCATTTGGGTAAAGTTCATCTGTGGAAAATCCGCCACCAGCAATGGGAGAGATTGTGTTCCCATTTTCCTCCTGCAAACCTGGGGGGTCCGAGTGGCCTTTATTTTCGGCTCTTCACCGGAAATTGGAAAGCAACCAAGCGGAAAGCCGCTGGGGGAGATTGACGCAAGAGAAGCATCTTACTAGATTAGTTTTACTTAATCCCGATGTGGTCTGTGGGAATTTTTTAAGAAGTGTTTCGTTGCCGCAAGTTTGAACCGGGCATTTTTCATCCCCTTTCAGCGGCCAATGAACAATTGCCGGAAGCTCAGAATCGCTTCCGGCTTGCTTCTTCCCACTCCCCTGCGCTCAGCAGAAGCGTCCGGGGAAGGCCAGACGGGATGATTCCAGGATCTGCGCGCTATGAGCATGACACAAAACGAGAGAATTCGGGCAGCTATCCCCCATCAGGGCACAAGAACCCTGAGCAGCCATGCCCGGTTTTTCCTGCCCCGGGGAAAAAGATTGTTAAAGCAAAGTCCTCGGGAGAGAACGGGAATTGGGAGAATTCGTCATGGAATTGCGCGTGCATTTGAAAATTTGCGAGGGGTGCGGTTGTCTTTGGTATCGCGCCCAGACCCAAGGGAGTGTGTACTGCAATAGCTGTGAGGAGAAACTGAAGGACTTTCCCACGCCAGAGAGCCGGAAGCGGCGCGGACGTCCCGCCCGCAGCAAAACGCTGGTCAGGGTTTGGGCAGTGGCGGAAGCAATTGGAGGTGCGGAATGAGCGCAGCCCTTCAGTTGCCAATGATATGGAATGGGAGCGATCTTGCTCAACCAGCGCACAAGGAGCAAAGGAGAGGGGAAGAGCGGAAGCCGGTAGCGTCGGTTGGAATCCAACCCGCAAAAAAGGTTGCCGCCGAGCCGGTGGTCAGCCTGGGCTTTTATCGCAAGCACACGGAGAGCCTGCTGCGGCGCTACCTGTACGCGTCAATGCAGGTGGGCAGGGCGCCCAACATTCTGGGCGATCCCATTGCGCGGGGATGGTGTTCCAGCCGGCCGATCCGCACCTTCGAGGATGCGGTCATCTTTGTTCTCGATGTCGAAAACTGCCTGAACAAGCTGAATTCGCTGGACCGAATGTTGATCAGCCGCATTGTTCTTCAGGAGTACACCCAAGCGGAGACAGCCCCTTTGCTGGGGATGTGCGTCCGTACGGTGGCCTACAAGCTGCCCATGGCGCTGGACCGGCTGACGGAAAAGCTGCTGGCGTCTGGGTTGCTGGTTCTGCCCGATTAGAAAACCAAGTTGGTCAAGGGGAGCGCGCACTGCGAGTGCTCCCCTTTGCTGTCTACCCTTGACTTCAGATCGTTTTGCTTATCCTTGGTGCGGACAGCTTTTGCTGTTCAGGCATTCTTCAGCCACGCGCAGCCGTTCGACAGGTCGACCGGCAATCAAGTGTTCATTGACAATCTCAGCCGCATCCTCCGGGCGCACTGCCCCATACCAGACGGCATCCGGATAGACCACCACCATCGGCCCGTGCTCGCATTGGTCCAAGCAGCCGGACTTATTGATGCGCACGCGGCCGGCAAGTCCCGCCGCCTTGGTTCTTTGCTGCATAGCGGCATGCAGGGCGCTGGTTCCGTCAGTGGTACAGGAGCGGCGCGGCGCGCTCTCGGGGCGTGTATTGCAACAGACAAAGACGTGGCGCTCGAAGGCGGGCAAATGCTTTCTCCTTGCAATCGGAATGCGATTTATTCAGGGACAGTTTATCACGCACACAGCTTGGAGAAAGAGGAATGCGATTGGGGGATTCACGAATCATCCGCGCGGAAGCCGCAACTCCCACGAAGATGATGCCGGTACCTTGTGAGCATGCCGCTGATCGTAGTTACCGCAGCCACGCGATGAGAGGATGGCTCCGGCTTGCCCCTCGCCTCATAACTCCTTCCAGTTATCCGCAATGAAGGACGATCCGGCATCCACCCCTTCCACGATGATTGTCTTTCCGATCAAAGAGTCAAGCACTGGGTCAACGAAAGGATTCCCATCCCTCCGCACCAGCTTCCACTCCCGGCCATCGGTGGCGCGGATCATTACTGCTTCATGTTCGCTCTTTGAGCCGGGCGCAAAGAGCGAACTGAATACCTCACCTTGCAGACTCTCATTCCTGTTTACGAGCAAATGCTCCAAGAGATGTCACCTCGCAATGCCGCCTGAGGGAGTGTTATCAGGCCCCAGTTCCCGTTCTTCACGAAATGTCAACTCACCGTGGATCTGCATTGCACGGCGTCACAATCGACGGCACAGCACCTCGACTGAAAGAATATCCCCGCCGCGCTCTCGAACCACTGCAACCTTACCGTCCGTCACGGGGGCTTCTCCGGCTGGTTGTGGAAGATTGTAGACCAGGTGAATCGTCTCGGCAACCGAATCCTTTCCTCCGCTCAGCGACTTGGCCGCCTCACCCTGCAGGACTGGGCCGCTCGCCAGCATATTGGGATCCACCCCCGCTTTCTGCGCCGCCGCGCGTACTTTGTCGGCAATCTTCGAATTCACCTTGCACTTTGGATCCACAGCCGCCGTAGAGACCTGGGTTGCGGTGCCCAAGGCAAACGCGGCAAAGGCCAGACGCAGATCGTCGCAGTGCAGCGCCTCTTGTTCTTCAGGCGAAATCTCTGCGCCCAATGACGCATGCGGCACCGCAGAATCGACGGGCCGGCATGATGAGTCGCCGAGCAGGTAAAACTGCGCCAGCGTCTTCAAGTCGATACCGTTGAGCGTTAAATGATTCAATACATAGGTTTGCCGCGCCTTCAACATGGCCTCCCCGCCTGACATACCGTCGAGCAGGCTTTGCAAGAAATATTGCGCAATCAGATCGGCGCTGCCCTGGGTCGAAGCCGGGCCATAGGCGATTGTGGTGCTGCCGCAGAATGCTGCCGATTTAGCCGCGAGATAAGTGTTGCAGATACTGATTGTTTGGTCGGTAGGAGCATAGAGCTGCGCGCCATAACAGCACTCGGCCGCCGCAATTGTACCCGCACTGAGTTTGCCTGACAATAGTGAGGCGGAGAGAACAGCCGGGTATGAGCCATCTGAACCCTGTCCATACCAGCTCGGTTTGTAGCTGGAGCCATGACAGTTAACAAAGTGCGATAACGCATTCGGTTCCGTGGTCCAGGAAAGGGCCGTTTTTGGCGGCGAAAAATAAAGCGTATCCGTAGCGCCAAAGACATTATTCGCTGTTAGTTGGCTCGATCCCTTCCAGACCGCAGCGCTGACCCCAAAATACTTCAAGTAATCTGCCTTTGGCTTGACGGCATAGCCACTGGCTTCAGCCAAGGCAGCCAGCAACGGACCCGTGTCGGAAGAGCCGGTTACGCCCGGCAGGCGGCCGACGACGCGCGATGCATTGACGAAATCCTTCGCACTTTTCGAGTAGGGACTGTTCGAGGCGTACGGCAAGTCGGACGGAACATCAGGGTCGCCGTCGCTGCCGGCCGGATTGTCGAGAATCTGTAGCGCGACAATGTCGGGTCCGCCGAGAATGGTAATGTAGGCGGGAGTTAAAGCCTTGCTGATTCCGTCAACAGCATCCTTGTTCTGCTTCGAGTCCTTAGGATCGGTAACCACAGGAGCCGACAAGGCATTCATTGTTGCCGTATCGTCCATGTAGATCACCTGTGTGGAGATATTGCGGATTCGATCGGATTCGATCAGAGTCGTCAGCGCTTCGGCAATCTTGCCCTTGCCATTCTGGGTATAGAGAGCTAACAGTGCAGAGTTGTTCGAAACGATCACTTTCACAGGTTGGTTTGGCATTTTCATTCTCCTTATGTTGCGCGTGCAAGCACGTTCGGCTCTTGCCGCGAGAGGAGCCAAAGTGCGTTGCCACACTGCGTTCTTGGTTGCAACTGACTCGACCTGCTCCAAACGCTGCCGCGGCGGCTATCAAAAGCAGCCGCGACAGCGCCCGGGCAGGCCAGAGGCGAAGGGATTCCGAGCGTTGTTGAAAACACTGCGGGATGGCTCCGAAGCCACGACCCAATTTACGATTAGCGCCCGATAACTGCCGAAACAGGACTGAACGTGAAGACATCCGCGCTGTTGATTTTCGATGTCCGGCCCCAGGTAACTGTAACCGTAGGAGTGCCTGCCTTGAGGGTGTAGGCAGTCATGTTCGAGTAGTCTTGGAGCGTAAAGTTCGGCCCCGTCAAAGTTGGTGCCGCAGCCATGAAATAAAGCGTTGGTTCGAATTCAAGGGAGATGGTCTTGCCGACGTTGAGGATATCGTTTGCTGCGGCTCCGATCGTAACAACCTTGCGGTCGCAGTTGTACCAATTCAGTCCAATGCTGGCACAATCGCCATTGGTGCACTGGTTCACAATGGCGGCCTGTGTGCTCAGGATATTGCCGCTATTGAGATTGGTGGAGGTATCAATCCACGGACTTTGTCCGTTCGTGTTGACTGCTGGGTAGAGTTGCCCCGGTTCAATCTTGACCGGCTGAGCGATCGCGCCGCTCTTGTCCGGATAAATCGTCGGATCGAAGACCTCGACGGAAAGATCAATCAAGTAATCAAAGCTCTGGCTGGCGCCCAGGCAGGGATTCAGATCCTGCCACGCAAAATACTGAAAATTGGAAGAGGCGTTGATGGGTTTGAGGAAGACCAGTACATGGTCCTGCGTTTGTCCGGGCAGGTTGTTTACCACGGTGAATTTTGTCGTAGACATTTGAATCTCCTTATTTTGAATTTTGCCGATAGAAGTAACCGAAATTCCGATCTATCGTGCAATCAGCTTTCGCTATCGTGATACTGCTCGCGTCATCACGCGCAGTCAAGACGGTAACCTGTTATAAATCTTGTAGTTGCAATCAATCAGCTCGATTCAAGGCTAGCTCGCAATTGCCGGGCGCGCGGTCCCACGAAGAGGCGCTGTACGTCATGGCGCGCGATCATTCGATAGATTGTCGATTTTGGAACTTTGCGCTGTAGTCGACGTTCATAGGCCTGATGTATCGCTTTCACCTCCGCCTTGATTCCACATTTCGCGCGGTGAACAAAAGGCGCGAGAAGTTCTGCTTCTTCCTTCCTGCTCAAGTTTTCCCGCCGGCGTCCACCCCGGACAACACCATTCAGACAAGAGGTTCCATCCTTCATGAAGAGCAACTGAATGCGACGGACGGAGGCCACATGCCATCCGATTGAATCCGCAATTTGGTCGGGGGTCAGCCCTTGAGTAATCCGAAGCCACAGGCAGAGCACTCGCTTGAAAGAGGAGACTGTCTTTGCAGTTTTTACGTAAGTCGCAACCACCGCTCGAGCATTCTCTGAAAATGGCTGTGACTTGCGCATCGCCGTCTTGTTCGACCCACGGATTCAATCATTTTGATTGCAACTGAGAATGTGAACAGCTCAACACGTGTATGCCTGTGTTCTTTCGTTTATTATTTTGAATCAAGTTGTTGATTTCATGTTAGATATGTCAAGTTTCTCCATCCGCGCAAGAAGTGACGCAGTGACTATCGGCACCATCTTGTAGGCTATGGACGTAATAAGAGTAATATCATATCGAACACCAACGGGCGATGAAATCCTTACCTAAGAGTGCGCGGCCAGGAATCTGTTGATCAATCTCGTGGCTGCAAACTTTTCATAATCGCACCGCGCCAGCCCGCCCGCGTCTGAGAGAATATAGATTGACTATGAGCACTGATAACCTTCTCTCCCTCAAAGACGATATGGTGGCCTTTATTGAAGGCCATGGACTGAAACGCCTGCCCGGCTATGTCACTGAAGACATTCCCTCCATCGTGTGGGAGGGCGCGGACAACCCGGACGCATGGAAAGACTTTGTGGAGATGGCCAAGCACGTGGGCGCTCCCTTTGTGACCTTCAGTGAGATGACGCTGGAGGAGGATGAACTGGACGCGCTGATCGAAGAGGCGGGGGAGATGAACTTCCCCGACGAAGAAACCACGGAACTGGTGGAGGCGCAATGGCTGCGCAAGTACACTGGCAACGTCGGCTACATCCAGCTCGGCTTCGTTCATCAGGGCATTGTCTTTCTGCATGAGAGCACCACAGAGTGGTACGAGCGCTTTCAGGAGCTTCTTGAAGACATCGAGGCCTTTCAAGATCTCCTCCTTGATGGCCACGACCATGATTGCTGCGAAGACGAAGAGGACGAATAGCCCTGTTGAACGGAACGAGTGCTGACAGCTTCCGGGACTCTGGAGACTCTGGGGGCTTCGCGCCGGTTCCGCCACGGAGTTCGCCGTTGAAGCAACCCCTTCAGCGCTGGTGTCATGTGGAGCCGCATACAGCCGATGCGCTTGCCCTGGCCAAGGCGGCGCGTCTGCCCCAGGTGCTAGCCGAATTGCTGACGGCCCGTGGCATCACTCAGTCCGCCGATGCCTTCGCTTTCCTCAATCCCGGCATCGCAGCCCTCCACGATCCATTCTTGATGCTGGGTATGAACGAAGCCGTTGTCCGGCTGGAGCAGGCCATCACCGCGCGTGAACCTGTCCTGCTTTACGGCGACTACGACGTAGACGGCACCACCGCCGTCGTACTGCTCAAAACAGCCATTGAAATGCTGGGCGGCATCGTTCGCTTCCATGTGCCCCACCGGCTGCTTGAAGGGTACGGCCTGCAAACGGGCGTCTTGGAAGCGGCAGCCGCCGATAATGTCCGGCTGGTCATTACGGTGGACACCGGCATGAGAGCCTTTGCCGAGGCCGAAACTGCGCGCCGCCTTGGAGTGGACCTGATCATCACCGATCATCATCTGCTGGAGGCGAGCGAAGCCGTCCCGCACGCGCTGGCGATACTCAATCCCAACCAGCCCGCTTGCCCGTATCCCGAAAAATTCCTCTGTGGCGCGGCGATTGCGATGAAGCTCGCGCAGGCATTGCTGGAGCGCCGCGATTCCGGCCCGTACCCGCGAAAAGACGCTGCCCAGCTTTCTGAAGATGGCGGCTATTGCCACCATCGCCGACGCCGTTCCACTGAAGGGCGAGAATCGCGTCATCGCAGCGTTGGGATTGAAGGAGCTGCGTCGTCCGGCGGGAGTCGGCTTGCGCGCGCTCTTCGCCGCTGCGGCCCTTGATCCAACTGCCAAAGCGATCAGCGGCTTTGATGTGGCCTTCCGCCTGGCCCCGCGCATCAACGCCGCAGGGCGGATGGATGTGGCCTCGGAGGTCGTCGAACTCTTCACCACGCGCGATCCCGCCCGCGCTGCGGAACTGGCCGCCAAGCTGGAGCGCCTCAACCGCGAGCGCCGCGAGACGGAAGCCTTCGCGCTCACGGCGATCGAGAATCGCCTCACTGAGGACCTCGAACTGGCCGCCGACCGCTTGCTGCTCATTGACGGCGAGGGCTGGCATCGCGGCGTCATCGGCATCCTGGCCTCGCGCGTCGTCGAGCGCACCGCCAAGCCGGCCATCGTCGTCAGTGTCGAAGACAATGTGGCGCAAGGCTCCGGCCGCTCGGTCGATGGCTTTCACCTGCTCAACGCCATCGAAAGCTGCGCCGATCTCTTCACCCGCTTCGGCGGCCACGCCTTCGCCATCGGCTTTGCCCTGCCCGCCGAGCGCCTGCCAGAGCTGAAGCGCCGCCTGCGCCTCTACGCCGAAGAGCATCTGGCTGCCCGCGAGCCGGTCCATCTGCTGCGCATCCACGCCGAGCTGCCGCTGGACCGCATCAGCTCCGTATTAGTCGGTTGGCTGCGCAAGCTGGAACCCTTCGGCCACGGCAACCCCGAGCCGGTCTTCGTTGCCCGCCGCGTCCGCCTGCTCGCTCCGCCGCACATCATGAAAGAGCGCCACATCCGCCTTGAGTTGGCCCAGGATTCCGTGCAGCCCCAGCCCTTGCCCGGTTCCAGCGGCGCTCTGCGCGGCCTCGGCTGGAATCTAGCCGCCCGCGCCGCCGAACTCGGCCTCACGCAAGGCAGCCTGATCGACCTAGCCTACCGCATCCGCGAAAACGACCACCCCGAATACGGCGGCCTGGAAGTGGAGATCGCCGGAATCGAATTGGTCTAATGCGGCCTCGTTGATTCGGCTAGAGCAGAAGATGAGACTGGCAAACCTTACTAATTTGCGCAATAATCAGGGCATGGCGACCCTGCCCCTCTACGAAATATCCCCAGCGGAGTTCGTTTCCGTGCGCGAGTACCTCACCACGAGCTACCGCCCCGATTGCGACTATGTGGACGGACGGGTCGAGGAGCGCAACGTGGGCGAGTATGATCACAGCTATTTGCAAATGTTGCTGACACATCTATTGATGAATCATCGGGAAGATTGGGGAGTTATACCGCTTCCTGATGTTCGCATTCAAGTGAAGACTACTCGTTTTCGCGTACCGGATGTTACCGTGCTTCGCATAGGAACTCCGCGGGAACAGGTTCTTACCCACCCTCCGCTCTTGGTCATCGAAATTCTTTCACCGGAGGACAGGCTCAGTCGCATCACCGAACGCACGGACGAGTATTTAGATTTCGGCATTGAGAATATCTGGATCGTGGACCCCCGGCGCCGCTTGGCTTATCGCGTAACCAGAGCCGGACTTGAGCTGGCTCCCTCCGGAGAAATCACCGTACCGGAGACTCCGATTCGTGTGGTGCTGAGTGAGCTGTTTGCCGAGTTGGATCGGGCGTAAATCCTTCACGCGAAATCGACCACTCCGAATACGGCAGCCACGAACCTCAACGTGATCGCGGGACGAATAATGTTATAACTTATGTTATACTTACCTGAACAGGAGGCCTCCCATGGCCACAACCGCAAAGATCATCGCCATCGGCAACTCCGCCGGAATCATCCTCCCCAAGGAGACGCTGGCGCGGCTCAATGTTGCGAAGGGTGATACCCTTTGTCTTACTGAGACTCCCTATGGCGCGCATTTGACTGCCTATGACGATCAGTTCATGCGCAAGCTGGAAGCCACGGAACGAGTGATGCGGAAGTATCGCGATGCGCTGCGGAAGTTGGCTGAGTAGTGCAAGAACCTCTGTGGATGGACACCGCGGACGCGGTCATTGCGCACGATCTTGAGCTTGCGGCGCACGGCGGCTCGGCAGGCATTCGGGACTCAGGATTGCTTGAGTCCGCCCTGGCGCGCCCTAGAAATCTGCTGGCATACGCAGATTCAGCGCCCTCTCTGACGGCTCTTGCAGCGGCCTATGCCTTTGGCATCTCCTCGAACCATCCGTTTGTTGATGGAAACAAACGCGCAGCCCTGCTGGTTTCGTTTGCATTTCTTGAGGTGAACGGCATCGAAGTCATTGCCAGCCAGGAAGATGCGTTCATGACGATTCTCGGCCTTGCCGCCGGTGAAATCTCGGAGGAGAAGTTAGCCCAATGGTTTGAAGGCAATACAGCTCCGCGCTGAGTCTTTTCGATTCTTCTCCATTAAGTTAACGAAAGATCACCCGCCCAGAAACTCGCCGATCAGCCGCGCCACCATCTCCGGCGCGGCGCGCATCGCAACGTGGCCTTGACCCGGCAGCCACTCGAAGCGCACCCCCGGCAGAACCCCGGCCAGCGCGCGCGCGGCGTCCAGCATCGGATGCTCTGGGCTGAGGCTTCCTGCCAGCAATAGTGACGGACAGCAGAGTGCGCGGTACGGTTCCACATCGGCGCTATGTGCATCCATTTCAACCAGTTCCCGTATCCAGCTCTTGGCCAGCACGCGCAACCGCGGCCAAGCCTTTGAGGAGCGAAGCGCGTCAATGGTCTTCGAAGGCATGCGCGGAAAGCGGGCCAGACCCCATTCCAGCGCCTCGTCCAGTTCGCCCTGCTCAATGGCTGCGACGTACGGCGGCAGGTTCTCGCCGGCGATCAAGCCGCCAACAGGCAAAGGCGGCTCATAGAGTACCAGCCGCGATACCGGTTGACGCATCGCCACGCCCAGCGCGCAGATGGCTCCATAGGAGTGAGCCGCCAATGCCGCTTCGGTTCCGATTTCGGCTTTGGCCACAGCCAGCACCGCTTCAATATCTCCATACTCGCGCTCGATCGAATACGGACCAACCCCCCAACCGCTTTTAGCGCGCCCCCGGCGGTCCATCGCAAAGCAAGTAAAGCGGTCCGCCAGCAACCGCGCCACAGGCATCCAGTCGGTGTGCGTTGAAACGCTGCCATGCACAAAGACGACGGTCGGACCTGTGCCCAAGCGGCGAAAGCCGATGCGCGTTCCATCCGCAGAGTGCGTCGATCCTTCCGTCACCTCCACTGGCATATGCTTTACATGTGCTGTAGTCATTCTCTTTATCGTAACTCTCAGCCCACAGCGAAGCCTCCTGCTTGTCTCAGTATGAAAAACGAATTGCCCAAACTGCCCACAAGAGTTGGCACTCCAAAGGTTATGATCAAAGGGATGAGTGAGGCGTCTGGCAACACATCGCAGTCGCAATCCTCTGTGAAGGTATCCGACAAGATGAAGCGCCTCGCAATCGTAGCGGTTTTTGCAATCTCATTTGCAATGAGTTCGATAGCACAATCGGCTAATCAACCCTCCGTTAAGGTGAATGATTGGTGGCACGCTGCCTATTTGACCAAGCCCCTGAACAGCCCCAACGCGAAGAAGCTGCCATTGATCTCCGTGAACGGCAACCGCTTCGTCGATCCTGATGGCAAGCCGGTTCTCTTCCGCGGAGTCAACATCGCCGATCCCGACAAGATCGAAGGTCAAGGCCACTGGAACCGGGAGTTCTTCGTCAAGGTCAAGGAGACCGGCGCCACCGTGGTGCGCATTCCGGTTCATCCTGTTGCATGGCGCAAGCGCGGGACGAAGGAGTACCTCGCCCTGCTCGATCAGGCCGTTGAATGGTCCACCGAGCTGGGTTTATATGTCGATATCGACTGGCACTCGATTGGCAATCTCAAGCAGGGACTCTTTCAAGACCCGATGTATGAGACCAGCCTGAGCGAGAGCTTCAACTTCTGGCGGGTGATGGCCGCTCACTTCAACGGCAATCACACGGTCGCCTTCTTCGAGATATTCAATGAGCCGACACTCTTTGGCGGCCAGCTTGGATCCATGACCTGGGACGAATGGCGTCAGATCAACGAACAGACGATTTCGATCATCCGAGCCTTCAATCGCGAAACCATTCCGCTGGTTGCCGGACTTGACTGGGCCTATGACCTTTCGCCGCTGCGCGACAACCCCGTCCGTGCCGAGCGCATCGGCTACGTTACCCATCCTTATCCGAATAAAAGGACGCAGCCTTGGCTGCCCAAGTGGGAAGAGGACTTCGGCTTTGCGGCCGACCGCTACCCGATCATCGCCACCGAGATTGGCTTTAGCACCGATTACGCTCCGAAAGAGCAGGGTCTTGCTTACGGAAAGGAGATTACCGGCTACCTCGAATCCAGAGGGATCAGTTGGGTGGTCTGGTGCTTCGATCCGGAGTGGGGTCCGAGCATGATCTCTTCATGGGATACCTATGCGCTCACGGATGAGGGCAAGTTCTTCTCGGATGTGATGCATGACAAGGCTGCTTCTACCTCCCCGTCGAAGGGCAAGTAAGATTGGCGCACAATGAGGGACGACCGGCGAGAACAAATGAATAGTATTTGATGTACAAGTTAAATGCTGTCTTCAGTTTCCCGCTGCGTTCACCGAGGAACCCGGCGCAGCAGAGCGGTGAGCATGAAGGTCAGCAGCGCCACTGCCGGGATGGCGATCAGCAGCCAGGCCAGCAGCGCCTGCCCGGCCAGTCCTCCCGCTTGTGTGAGCAGTCCCATCCAGGGCGCGTGCAGCATCGATCCTGCCGCTGTGGCGCGACCCGACCCAAAGAGCCGCCCACCCAGCCGGACGAAAGGCACAATCAGCAGCAACTGCAATGGCATCACCGCATAATTGGCGGCCTGAATCGCCGGAAGATTGAGCCGCAACGCCACAGCCAGAGCGGCGCAGATCAGCGTGGGCACTCCAATCACGGGAAGGCAGCCGACGGCGACGCCAAGCGCCAACGTGAGCGCCAGACGCTGCGGTGAGATGCTCTGCCGAAGCCACTCCGCCGATTTTCGCTTGAGCCAATTGATGGAGTAAAAGTTCATCACAGCGATTTTATCGGCGCTGTAGGCACAACTTTATAGTTCCTAAATGAAACTTTGGTAAAGATGCCAGGTTAGGCAACACTTATAAAAATTATTCAATCCGGGACGGAGAGCAGAATTCTTACCGCGGAAGGCCTGAATTCCCAGCCTTTTCCACAGGATCGCGCTTTGCGATGCGCGGTACGAGCCGCTGGAGAAGCCGTGTGAGTTGCCGCTCCACCATGCGGCCGGCGAGGAAAACCTCTTCGTGGCTCAAGGTCGTTGAACCCAGTCCGGCAGCCAGGTTGGTTACGCAGCTCAAGCCCAGCACTTCCATGCCCATATGGCGCGCCACAATCGTCTCCGGCACGGTAGACATCCCTACCAGCGTCGCTCCCATCGAGCGAAAGGCGCGAATCTCGGCTGGTGTCTCGAAGCTGGGTCCGCTGACTGCAATGTAAACCCCTTCGCCGAGTTTGAATCCCTCGGATGCGGCGGCTTCACGAGCGAGAGCGCGCAGCGGTCTGGAGTAGGCTTCTGTCATATCGGTAAAGCGCAACCCAGCGCCGGAGTGGATGGCGAAGCGCGGTTCGTTCGGCCCAATGAGAGGGTTCCATCCCATCAGGTTGATGTGGTCGCTGATGGCTATAAGTTGGCCTACAGCAAGTCCATCGGCGATGCCGCCTGCGGCGTTGGTCAGAATCACCGACTCGATGCCCAGCCCACCCAGCACGCGTATTGGAAAGGTGACCTGGGCGGGCGTATAGCCCTCATAGAAGTGAACGCGGCCTTGCATAACAATGACAGGCGTACCGCCCAACAGACCAGCAATGATCCGGCCAGCGTGGCCCTCGACGGTGGATTGCGGAAAGTGCGGAATGGCATCGTATGAGACTATAAACGGTTCGGTGACGGCATCGGCTACCGCGCCCAGCCCCGAGCCGAGGACGATGCCGATCTTCGGGGACTGCAAAGCCAGCTTGCTTTTGAGGTAAGCCGCTGCTTCCTCGACCTGATCGTAGTGATTCATGGCTTTCCTCGAGCGTTGAAGAGATTCTACAAGGTAGGGCAAGCTGACGATCTTCCGCCAACCAGTTCACTCAGGGCCATCTACTCTTCGCGAAATGCCTCGCGCGCCGCCAGAATCGTCGCAGTAACTTCAGCTTGGCCGTGCGCCGCGCTCAGGAACGCTGCTTCAAACTGCGAAGGCGGCAGCCAGATGTCCTGCTCCAGCATCCGCCGATGGAAGCGTCCAAAGGCGGCTGTGTCACTTTCGGCGGCCTGCGCGTAGTTGGTGACAGGCTTGTCGGTAAAGAACCACGTCCACATTGATCCAACGCGATTCAGTGTCAGCGCCACACCGGCGCGCGCGGCCTCGGCGGCAACACCTTCGGCAACGGCTTTGGCGATTGCCTCTAACTGCGGATAGACCTCGGTCGCATGCTCCTGCAGATAGCGCAGCGTGGCGATTCCGGCGGCCATCGCCAGTGGATTGCCGCTCAGCGTTCCCGCCTGATAGACCGGCCCAAGAGGCGCGAGGAGATCCATGAAGCGCCGCTTGCCGCCGAAGACGCCCACTGGCAATCCCCCGCCCACGATCTTGCCCAGCGTTACCAAATCCGCATCCACGCCGTACAGCTCCAGTGCTCCCCCCAGGGCCACACGGAAGCCGGTCATCACCTCGTCTGCAATCAGCAGCGCTCCCTCGCGCTGCGTGAGCGCGCGCAAACCGGCCAGGTAGCCAGCGGCAGGCGGAATGCATCCGGCGTTGCCGACGACCGGTTCCAAAATCACTGCGGCAATCGCGCCCCGATGCACGGCGAAGGCAGCTTCCACTGCTTCAAGATCGTTGTAGGGCAAAGCAAGAGTAAGGTTCGCAATCTCTTCCGGCACGCCGGCCGAGCCGGGAATCCCAAAGGTTGCTACACCGGAGCCGGCCTTGACCAGCAGCCCGTCGGCGTGACCGTGGTAGCAACCCTCGAACTTGATGAGGATCTTGCGGCCTGTGGCGGCGCGGGCCAGGCGAATCGCGGACATCGTCGCCTCAGTCCCGGAGCTGACAAAGCGCAGCTTTTCAATGGCCGGGTAGCAGGCAACAACGCGCTCGGCGAGGTCAGCCTCTGCCGCCGTCGAAGCGCCAAAGCTGGCCGAGTTGCGCGCCGCTCGCGCAATCGCCTCTACCACCGGAGGAAAAGCGTGTCCAAGAATCATCGGACCCCACGAGCCGAAAAAATCCACATAGCGGTTGCCGTCGGCGTCGGTGAGATACGCGCCCTCGGCCCGCTCGACAAATGGCGGCGCGCCGCCCACCGCGCCAAAGGCCCGCACCGGCGAGTTAACCCCGCCGGGAAAGTAGCGCTCGGCGCGTTGTTGAAGAGCCTTGGAAACTGTGCGAATGCGGGCTGGAATCAATGAACTCATGGTGGTTTCAGTATAGAAGGCAGAACAAGCTGCAATTCTGAAATCGAGACCATCGATGTTGCCGATGCATCTGAACGTGTATGAAAGGTATGGACGGAATCGGCAATCGTCTGCTCGTGGTCTTCGATGGCCACTGCGGCCTCTGCAACGGCTTGGTGCGTTGGCTGCTCCGCCAAGACCAACGGGATCGGCTGCGCTTTGCCTCTTCCGTCTCACCGGCGGTTACGCAATTGTTGGCGCGTCATGCCGATCTTCTTGAACCGAATGGCATTCCCGGAACTGTGCTAGTCTTCCGCAATCCGTCGCAAGCCGATGAACAGTTGTGGGTTCGTTTCAAGGGAACTCTGGTCGTGCTGCGCGAATTGCCTCAGCCTTGGCCGACAGTTGCCTCGGCGCTCGGCTGGATACCGGATTTCTTGAGCGGCCCGATTTACCGGCTCAACGCCCGCTGGCGCTACCGCATCTGGGGACGGCAGGAGAACTGTCCGCTGCCTGCGCCCGAGGATCGCTCCCGTTTTCTATAAGTTGTCGAGTTCAGATCCACGGCAATGGTGTGCGCGCCACATCCCGAAGAGACTGATTCCAATGTACAGCCCGAAGAGAAAGCCGGTGAATGCTTCGAGCCAATGCTGTTCAAAGTGACTGAGGCCATGAACCCAATTCCAACGCTCGGAGTTCCACAGCAGAATGCCGAGGATCAGAGCGAGATTGGCGATGAACATGAGGCGGCGGGCTTTGGGATCGAATGGACGACCACGGAGACTCATATGGATTTCTCCTTGAAATGGATGAGGTTGGATCAGTCGCGGAAGCTGTACCAGACCATCATGGCCAACTTCACCATTACGATCGTGCCGATGACAGCAAGCAGATCCCAACTCCTGATGTGGTTCATGAGCAGGCGGTATTCAAAAAGCACTATAGCCAATAGGCCGCCGGCAATTCCGGCAAGGCTGGTGGAGCGGCGGCGATGATCGAGAAAGCGTTCATCCACTTTGCCAAGGATCGAGAGATTATCAAGAATGGGAGTTTTCATTGTTCCTTCTCCAGTTGAAAGATCTGGTCGGTAGGACAAGCAAAGATACCGGCAAAGACCAGCGCCAGTTCCAGGCTGGGCACATAGCGGTTGCGTTCGATGGAGTTGATGCTCTGGCGCGAGACCCCGGCGGCATGTGCCAGTTCTTCCTGCGTCCATCCAGCGGCGGCGCGGAGTTCTTTGATCCGGTTTGTAATGATGCGCGCCATGTAAAGTCTGCTTTCCAATTCAGAATAGATAAAGTCGTCTAGCGTGTCAAGCCGACTTTCCATTTTTACTTTATCGTTTGTATGCTGAAACCTGCAGGCGCAGAAAGATCATCCCTGATCCTCGAGTTTCCTGCTAAAATTGATCTTCCCGGCCTGTTGCGCCGTTTCACAATTCCATCCGCAGAAAGCCGCACCGTGTCTGACGAATCCAAATCCAAATCCGTGACCTACGCCGATGCCGGTGTGGACATCAGCAGTGGCGACCGTGCCAAGGAACGCATCAAGTACTTGGCGCAGAAGACCTTTAACCGTAATGTTTTGGGCGGGATCGGCGGCTTTGGTGCGCTCTACCGGCTCGACTCGCAGCGCTGGAAGAACCCCATTCTTGTCAGCTCGGCCGACGGCGTGGGCACCAAGCTGAAGATCGCCTTCGAGATGGGCCTGCACCACACCGTGGGCGCGGATCTGGTGAATCACTGCGTCAATGACATTGCCGTGCAAGGCGCCACGCCGCTCTTTTTTCTGGATTATTTTGCCAGCGGCAGGCTGGACGCCGAAGTGACCGAAAGCGTCATCACAGGTCTGGCCGAGGCCTGCAAGGCCAATGGCTGCTCGCTGATCGGTGGAGAGACGGCACAGATGCCGGGCTTTTACAGCGACGGCGAGTACGATCTGGCTGGCTTTATCGTCGGCGCCGTAGACCGCGACAAAATGGTTACCGGCGCGGGGATCAAGGTTGGGGATGTACTCATTGGCCTTCCCTCGACCGGGCTGCATACCAACGGCTATTCTTTGGCCCGCAAGCTCTTCTTTGAGGTTGCCGGCTACAAGACGACCCAGTACGTTACCGCTATCAAGGAAAAGGCGGGGGCGTCACTGATGAAGACACATCGCAGCTATCTTCATGTAATTCAAAAACTTGTGACGGCTGGGCTGACGACTGGCATGGCCCACATCACGGGCGGAGGCATCACCGAAAACCTGCCCCGCATCCTGCCTAAGAACGTCACGGCGCAAATCGAGATCGGTTCTTGGCCGGTGCTGCCCATCTTCGAGCACTTGCGCGATCTCGGACAGGTCTCGCAAGAGGAGATGATGCGCACCTTCAACATGGGCATTGGCCTGATTGCCGCGATTCCAGCAGCCAAGTTCACCCGTGCCAAGAACCTGCTCGACCGCGCCGAAGAGAAGTTTTTCGTCATCGGCCGCGTCGTCAAAGGCGAGCGCCGGGTGCAGTACACGTAGGCCGGTGACAGGTGACCGGCTCATGTCGCGGAGTGACGAGATTGAAGGGTACGGGCTTCAGCCCGTACATCATCCGGCCATTTGAAATTGTGGCTTTAGCCACCGAGGGATGGTTTCTTTCACGGGTTGGAAAATAAATGACAGATAGCATTGCTGATCGTGCAATCTGCTTTGTCACAGAGTATTACGAGAAGCAGGGTTGGAATGTGAATGACGTTTCCCATGCGCGCGGGGAACATAGTGGATATGATCTGCTTGCCACCAAGGATTTATTGCAACTGAAGATCGAGGTAAAGTGAAGCACACGCCCCTATGGGATACCAGACCCATAGGGTACCGAGTTTGACCGAGAAGCCCGCCGTCTGGTTGCGGATATTTTGTGTGTAGTCTATTTTCTTCCCGGATTGTCGCAGCCGAAGATGGCAGTTCTCCGTCGTGAAGATATTCCGCCCGAAGTTGTAGTAGAGAAGCTGGGATATCGCATCAAGGGAAGATTCAAAAACGCGAAAACGATCGGCAAATTTTTCGTTAAGTGGTCATGATGGATTTGGCGCCACGCAATTCATATTCCCTCAGGGGCTAAAGCCGCTTCTTTCCTGACTCCAGCTGTACGGGCTGAAGCCCGTACCCTTCATGACCTTGATATTCTCGGATGGACGATAGAGACTCAACAATGATTTTGCAACTATCCTCGAAAGCTCGGCCCTTGCGCCTCGGCATCTTGCTCTCCGGCCGCGGCTCGAACTTCCGCGCCATTGCTGAGTCCATCCGCGCCGGGCGTCTCCACAACGTCGAGATCGCCGTTGTCATCTCCAACGTGGCCGACGCGGGTGGACTCCAAGCCGCGAAAGAACTTGGGCTGCCGACCGCGCTCTTTATTTCCAAAGGCCGCAAGCGCGCCGAGCACGACGCCGATGTGATCGCTTGCCTCAAAGCGCACAACATCGATCTGATCTGCCTGGCTGGCTATATGCGCCTGCTCTCGCCGGAGTTCATCGCCGCCTTTCCCAACCGCATCCTCAACATCCATCCCTCGCTGCTGCCCGCCTTTCCCGGCCTGGAGGCACAGACGCAAGCCTTCGACTACGGCGTCAAAGTTGCCGGCTGCACCGTTCATTTTGTCGATGAGCACTTGGATCATGGCGTGATCGTGCTGCAACGGGCGATTCCCGTGCTGGAGACAGACGACGCACACTCACTGAGCGAGCGCATTCTCGTCGAGGAACATCTTGCCTATACCGAGGCGATTGCCCGCGTTGCCAGCGGCGATTATGAGATGCGCGGAAGGCGCTATATAAAGAATCTTACCTAAAGTAAATTGCGCGTTGACCAAGGAATGGGAATATAATATGACCATTATATCTGGTCATTTCGAGGTTGCAATGCGTGAAATTGCTGTTACCGAGGTCAAAGCCAAACTTCTTCATTATCTTGATGAGGTTGAACAAGGGACAACTTTCCGGCTCACCCGGCATGGGCGACCGATTGCACGGATTGTGCCTGAGCAGGATGCGCGTCGCGAGGAATCCGCGCGGGCAATGGCCGAGATACGCGCCATCGGTCGACGGAGCAAGGGAATGACGGTCGCAGAAATCCTGCAGGCAAAGGAAGAGGGCCGGAGGTTCTGAACGATGCTCGTATTGGATGCTTCAATCTCCGCCGCCTGGGCGCTGCCTGACGAGACCAGTGAGCTTGCCGGGAGCCTACTCACAAAGGTGCATGAAGAAGGCGCAGTGGTTCCATCTCTTTGGTGGTATGAGATACGGAATGTTCTGCTTGTTGCCGAGAGGCGGAAACGAATTTCCGCAGGTGACGCCGATGCATTTATTCGCAGCCTCGCAGGTTTGGCAATCCGGATCGAGGCACTTGGAGATGGACGAGCGATTGTGCGTTTGGCTCGTGTTCATCAACTCAGCGTATATGGTGCCACCTATCTGGATCTGGCCATTCGCGAAGGCCTTCCACTCGGCACGTTCGACCGGAAACTATCCCAAGCGGCGGCTTGCGAGTCTGTCTCCTTGCTCGGCACTTGAGTGTTTCCAAAGAAACGAAGGCCAACGCAATCGATCTCAGTGCGGTCCTTCGCAATCGAAGTCATTCGTTTTCCGGCTCATGCCACATCATGCAGGTACATGCGAACCAGCGTCTGGTTCAGCAGTTGATGCGCAATCTCCCCAAAGGTGATGGGGCCGGTCATATTCCCAGTTTTTTTGCCCTCCAGTTTGCCGTAAAGGAAGTTGAGGATGCAGTTGCAGGCGAACTCCGGCACTTCAGCATCCATGCCGATCACCTTGTCAAAGGCATTTGCATAGTCATCCACCGGAGCGGCAAACCGGTAATCCACGCCCGGAAAAACAGGTGCGAACAAATCGACGCAATGCGTAACCGGATCAACGTTCTGGATGGAGACATTCACCGGGCATCCGCAATAGTCCCCCACCAGAGGAAACTCCGTGCGAATCTTCCTTTCTGCAATATAGTCCGCAAGATTGACGGGCTTGTCGTTGATGAGGCAGCCGGCTACTTGAAAACCCTCTTCCTTGAAGTGAATCACGTCGCCGCTTCCGCCCTCGAAGATGCTCACGATCTCCAAATCGGCCTGCTTGCCGGCGGGAAGTGTGACGTGCAGGGCAACTGCTTTGTTCTCTAAAACTTCGCCTGTATGTCCATTGAAGACGGCGGGCAATTCCTGGCCGAGACGGTCCAGGCGCACACCGGCAACCCATCCAACCACGGGATGCAGCAGAAAGCCTGCAAAGTTTGGCGCTTGCTCGGCAAATGCCTTGTGGACTTTGGTCGAGGCCGGAATCACCAGATAGGTGAAGCCATTCTCCGGCGCGTCGCTGAAGAGGTTGGAAAGATTTCCCAGCCCGTAATTTACGATTCGAACGCCCAATGCATACTTTGGCACTTCGGTTGCGAAGATCTTCACTTCTGAAACCACCCCGCCCTCGTCGGCCATAAAGTAGCAGATCGTTCCACCAACCCAGTTTCCTTGAGGGAGTTGGCTGAGCGCCTGCCGGCTTCCGGCCAGGAACAAGGACTTTCCGGCAGCAAGTCGAGCTTGCACTTCCGGAATGGTATGCAATTTGGAGTGTGCGCCTACAGACATCATTTTTTCCTCGTTCTAACGGAAAAAGTTGGATCAATTACTCGGTGATCTGCGCGATTTCGCTGGCAAAAGTAGACTCATAACGGGCAAAAAAACCATACATTTTGGCAACAATTCCGTTCAAATTGTCGGGACAAGGATTTTGTCCATAAGACATTCTGCTGCTTTGTGTTAACAGATTTATAGTTGCTTTCTCGGTTTGAATCGTCTTCTTCCCAATCACGATTTCCTTCCAAACTGGATGATGCAATGCGGGAAGCATACACATGCTCCTTCCACGATAGACGGACTCTCTTCCAGCTATCGGCGCAAAGTAAACCTTCTTTAAGGAATGTTTCAGATTGCGGGACACACACGTCTGTGCATATCCATTGAAAAGTCATTCCTTGGGCTGATAGAACTTTGGACTGAGCGGCAGTGTGGGAAGAACGGAACAAACAAATAGGCGGCTACTGGCCGTCAGGCTCGATCGGAATTCTCTGATTCACTGGCCACGGAGATGCGCAAGGAGCGAAGGAAGCCGAGATCGTTCTGCGTGAAGGGCGCGCCAAATTTGAGTAAATTGGCTTGTGCGCTCAAGGCGGTTTGTACAGACTCCCTATCGGCCTGTTCCGAACCTTCTATGCCTCGTTAACCTCTTTGGCTGCAACATCGTTCAGGCCGATCGTGGCCTCCAGCATCAACAGCACGTCAAAGCCATGCTGCCGAATATCCTGGACTACGCCAGCGATCTGCTCGCTCTCAATGACAGACTCATGGATGGCCTCGCCCAGTTGCTGAATCAGTTCACGCAGACGGGATGTCATCAGCACCTCCAATGGCTGCGACCGGCGCGGGCAAATTGCGCTGGGCGGTGTAGGTTTCCTCTACCTTACTTCGGTTACCGTTCGCTGGCAAGTGTGAATCACCATAAAACGCAAAATTACAGTTCAACACCTTCGCTGCTACCATCATATCGAAGATGAGAGCTCAAAAAATAGGGCGCGCGCTTGGTATTGGGCTGCGGGTGGCGGGACGGATCGCCGGAGAACGGCTTGCCTCTGGTACGCAGAGCGCCTCGATGACGCCAAATGCGGCAGACAGAGTAGGCGTGAGTAGTGAAGCTGGCAGGCGCGAGGCAGTTCATGTGGCCGGGCGGGCGACGGGCGGACTGGCGCGCGGTGTGAGCGGCTTTCTGCGCCCCCTTCGCCGCGTGGGAGGTATTCTGTGGCTGGAGATCACTGGCGTTTTCTTTCTGTTGCCGGTGGTTGCCTTTGCTCCTCGATTGTGGGATGTGCGAGCAAACTGGGCGCAAGGCCCGGATCATAGGAGATTTCTGGTCACCGCCGCTGTGATCACCGTCTTTCTCTACCTGAGCGTCACATCCTTCTGGCGGGCAAGGAAGCGGTGAGGCAGAGCGCGTCCAGCATAATACCTTGGTTTGACCCCATTGCCGCCAATCCCTATCGTAAAGAGAGGCTCATGAAAGGATTTCCCATGATATTACCGGCGCCGCCCGCCATTGCTCTGCCAAAGAAGACTGCTCTCAATGCCGCTCACCGAGCACTGAAGGCCAAGATGGTGGATTTTGGCGGCTGGGATATGCCGGTCGAGTACCCAGGCGGCTTGGTCGCCGAGCACCTCGCGGTGCGTACCAGCGTCGGCCTCTTCGACGTGAGCCACATGGGCGAGATTCGTTTTCGCGGCCCAGGCGCGCTGGCCGCTGTGCAGCATCTGACCATGAACGACGCCTCCGCCCTGCAGAACGGGCAGATTCAATACTCCGCGCTCCTGACCCCGGAAGGCACCTTCGTGGACGATATTCTCGTCCACCGGATCAGTCAGGACGACTACCTGCTGGTGGTGAACGCGGGAACCAAAGACAAGGATTATTCCTGGATTGAAGCCAATGCCGGATCTTTGCCGGAGGTGCGGATCAGCGATGACTCAGACAGCTATTCGCAACTGGCCGTGCAAGGGCCGCGCGCGTTGGAGACGCTGCAAAAGCTGACCAAGGTGGAGCTGTCCGCAATACGCAACTACTGGTTTACCTTCGGAGAAGTCAGCGGCTTGCCCAATCTGCTGATCGCCCGCACTGGTTACAGCGGCGAAGACGGCTTCGAGGTTTATCTTCCCGCTGACTTGACGGCCACGGAAAGAGTCTGGAATGCGCTGCTGGAGGCAGGCGCGGAGTTCGGGATTCTTCCCTGCGGCCTGGGTGCACGCAATACCCTGAGGCTTGAGGCCGGTATGCCGCTCTACGGCCACGAAATCTCGGACTCGATCAATCCCTTTGAGAGTGGCCACGAGCGCTGGCTCAAGCTGGGCAAAGGTTCTTTTATTGGGCGCGATGCCTTGGTGGCGATTCAAGCAACCGCTGGGCCGAAGCGCCGGCTTGTCGGTCTGCAGATGATCGAGCGTGGCATCGCCCGCGATGGGTACTCCGTACTGTCTTCGGATGGAGAGCAAATCGGAACCATAACCTCTGGATCGCCCGCGCCGTTCCTGAAGACGAATATCGCCTTTGCGCTCATTCCCTCGGAGATAGCTGCCAGCGGCGCGGATCTGCTGGTCCAGGTGCGCGCCAGTCAGGTGCGGGCAAAACAAATTGCAACGCCGTTTTACAAGCGGGCAAAGAAATAAATTCCAGGAAATATAACGTTTGCGGAGCCTGAAATCTATTCCCGCGCCGCGGCGCAGGCTATGCGGCCTTCGCTGCTGTACGCGATACGCCCCTCGGAGATCGTCCAGTGAACTTTGCCCTGCATCGTCCAGCCATCGAAGGGCGTATTTCCGGACTTCGATTTTCCCTCGCGCGCGTGGTAAGTCCAATCAGCCTTGGGATCGAAGACGACCACATCGGCGTAGCTGCCCACGGCCAGCGTTCCGCGTCCCTTTCAGATTCAGCAATGCCGCAGGTTGCGCGCTCAGCAGATTCAAGACGCGGCCCAGCGGCATCTTCCACTCTTTGTGCAGCCAGCGAAGCGAGAGTCCAAGCGCCGTCTCCAGGCCGATAATGCCATTCGGCGCGCGGTCGAACTCGACCTCTTTCTCGTGCAAGGCGTGCGGTGCGTGGTCGGTGGCGATGGCGTCGATCACGCCGTCGAGCAGCGCTTCAATCAAGGCATCGCGATCTGCCGATGCGCGCAGCGGCGGGCACATCTTGGCGTTGGTGTTGTAGTCGCCGACATGTTCATCGGTCAGCAGGAAGTGATGCGGGGCGACCTCGCAGGTGACGCGCAGCCCGTTGCGGCGGGCCTGGCGCACGGCGGCCACGGCGGCGGCGGTGGATATATGCGCGACGTGCAAATGGGCGCGGGCCTCGCGCAACTCGCCGACCAGCCGGATGTCGCGCTCGACGATGCCGGATTCGGCCTCATTCGGCCAGCCGCGCAGACCCAGTTTGAACGCGATCGGACCGGCATTCATGCTGGCCACCTTGTCGCCGATGTGCGTCAGCCGCGTGTCTTCGGCGTGCTGGATCACGGTCAGCCCCACGCGCGCCGCCGCGGCCAGCGCCTCGCGCATCACGTTATCTTTCAGGATCGGCAGGCCGTCGTCGCTGACGGCCACGGCTCCGGCGGCCTTCAGCGCGGCATAGTCGTTCACCGCCTCACCTTTAGCCCCGCGCGTGGCGGCGGCAATCGGGAAGACGCGGACGGCGGCATTGCGCTCCGGCGCCTGCATCCAGCGCGTCGTCTCCGGCGAGTCGTTCACCGGGCTGGTATTCGGCATGGCGGCAACCGAGGTAAATCCGCCCGCCGCCGCCGCCGCCGTGCCGGTGGCGATGGTCTCTTTGTAGCGCCTGCCCCGGCTCGCGCAAATGGACGTGCATATCGATCAGCCCGGGAGCGACGGTGAGTCCTGTCGCGTCCAGAACCTCCGCACCGTTCGCCGTCTTCAGCTTGCCCGGCCCGGCGATCTCGGCGACCCGCCCGTCCTTGAGCAGAATGTCCTTGAGCGCATCCACCCCGGCCGCCGGATCAACCAGATGGCCACCGCGAATCATCAGTGCCGTCATGCGCGGCCTCCTGTTAGAACATATTTTTTTCGAAACAATCTGCGCAAAACGTTGATGATACTGATTGAAAAACAGGTTATGAGAATAAGACTAATGATATGGTGGTCTTCTACCCAACTAATCGGAATCCAGTAAAGCAGCATAATAAGTGAAAGGATTTCTGAAAAACGAACACCGTGACTCCGAATCCAGTCAATCCAAAGAAGTGATACTGCAATAGGAAATATAAGTATTGAAAGGGAAGTGAAAACAATCAAACTCGAACTAGGATGACGTTGAAAGAGAATAAATCCAGTCGCAGCACCAGCAATCAATACCAGCAGAATCGGAATGCGGATTTTGGCGATGGATGGCAGTTTCATCTTTCACGCCTTCTATGCGGCCCAGGTTTTGGCCGCTTGCCCAGAATAGCAACTCGTCGCGGCCTTGCACAACGTGCGCGACGACAATCCCGATGCGTGGCAAATCCGTTCCTCCCGGAGGGAGGAGTCGAGAATAGCCCAGGGTGAAGCGCAGCGGAACCCTGGGAGCGCTGCGAGGATAGAGATTTCCGCCCCGGAGGGACGGTGCGAAACGCGCGATTGCTCGGTTAGAAGCATGGTTCTTCTCGGTGTATGTTGCGTGGACCGGGAGGTCCACGCAACAGCCGACCAGGAGGTCGGCGCTACCTGCTCTTTGTCTTCCCTTTCCGTCTTGAGTCGAACTTCATACGAACAGGCGAAATCAGATGGAGGCATTCGATTCGCCCCTCCGAGGCGAACTCTCCTCTCTCCGCATCGTACCCAGGGTTCCGCTGCGCTCCACCCTGGGCTATTTTCGTGACATCCCTCCGGGATGTGTGCCAACGAGCGGAGGCCTCATCCCTCCGGGATGTGCGCCAACGGCCGGTTCACCTCATCCTTTTGTAGTTTTATTGCGAAGTGCGGGAGACCACGAAGCCAAGAGAAAATTTTTCCTCAGGCAGCGTTTGAAATCTTCGCGGTGAGCTGGACGCCCAATGCATTCATTACAGCGAGCGTCGTTTTCAACGTCGGGTTGCCTTTTTCGCTGAAGGAGCGGTAGAGCTGCTCGCGGGACAATCCTGTTTGGCCGGCAATCTGCGCCATCCCCTTGGCGCGCGCAACGACGCCGAGAGCGTGAGCGATGTAGCCGGTATCATTGGTTTGAAATGCCTCTGCCATGAAGATCGCGATGGCTTCGTCCGAGCCGAGATCCTCGGAAGGATCGTATGGGTGCAGTGTTTTCAGTTTTGTTTTCTCAGCCATTTTCTTCGCACCATTCGGCCGCCAGCCGCTTTGCTGTTTGAATGTCTTTGCCTGCGAACTCTTGTCGCCGCCGCACGTCCTTGATGCGGACACGCCACTTCCGGAAGTTCTCGGTTTATTTGAATTCGATCATCGCGGATGCTGTAGTTTATAGACTACCACAAATACAGTGAACGATTTTTCGTCAAGCCGCGTTCGTAATCTTCGCCGTCAGCGCACGCTCGACGACGGCCATGCGGATGGCGACGCCGTGGCGGACCTGTTCCAGGATCGCGGATTGCGGGCCGTCGGCGACTTCGGCGGTGATCTCCAGGCCGCGGATAATGGGGCCGGGATGGAGGACCAGAGCTTTGGGCGCGAAGGTGGCGAGGCGGCGAGTGTCGAGCTGATAGGCGTCTTTATACTCGTCCAAATCGAGTTGCAATCCGGCCAGCCGCTCGGCTTGAATACGCAGCATCATCACGATCTGCGCCTGTGCGAGCGCGGCCTCGAAGTCGCGTTCGATGGTGATGCCGGGGCTGTTCTGCGCGGCAACTTCCGGCAGCAGAGCCTTGGGGCCGCAGAGGATCACGCGCGCGCCAAGGCGCGGCAGCAGCAGCATATTCGAGCGGGCGACGCGGCTGTGCAGTATGTCGCCGGTGATGGCGACGGTGACGCCGGAGAGGGTTTGGGCGGTGACGTGGTGGATGGGTTGAGATGGAACCGCAGGTCCTTCGACTCCCTTCGCTGCGTTCCGGTCGCTCAGGATGACAGAATTAATTATTTGCTTAGGATTACAAAGTTTCGTCGCAGGGTCGAAGTGGGCGAGCATAGTGCGCAGGTCGAGCAGCGCTTGCGTGGGATGCTCATGCATTCCGTCGCCGCCGTTGAGGACGGGCAGGCGTGTTTCGGCCTCCAGCAGCCAAGCCGCGCCGGAGTTGGGATGGCGCAGAATGATGGCCTCGGCGCCCAGCGCGCGCAGCGTCAGGCCGGTGTCTTTGAGCGTCTCGCCTTTTTCAATGCTCGACGAAAGGCTGGAGACTAGTGTCGTGTCTGCGCCGAGCCCCTTGGCGGCCAACTCGAAGCTGGTGCGGGTGCGGGTCGAGGACTCGTAGAAGAGCAGAGCGATGCGCCGCTTGGCCAGGATGCGGGTGCGGGTCAGCGGGTCCATCTTCTCCAGAACCGTGGCGCGGGCAAGGATGTGGCTCAGCTCTTCCAGGCTGAAATCCAGTACCGAAAGCATCGAGCCGGGATTGTAGGGAAACGGCGAGGCCGCTACCGGCGGAGTGTGGAGCGGGCGGCGAGATTTGGTTTCGGATAGAGTCATTTTTGAACTTCTAGCCTCTAGCTTGTAGCCAAAAGCTGCTCATCATTTTCATGGGATTCGGTCCGCCCCTACGGGGCGAAGGATCCTCTTGCTGCATCCATCCCAGGGTTCCGCTGCGCTCCATCCTGGGCTATTTTCGACGCCTCCCTACTGGAGGAAGCTCTTGCTTACAGCCTCTCGCTTTTAGGCTTTTGGTTCACGGTTTATAACTAAGAACTGCATTTCAGTCTGTCCGCTCGACCAGTAGAACCTGCTCGTCTTGATCGACCTCATTGAACTTGACTTCAATAATCTCGCGGCTGCTGGTGGGGATGCGGCGCCCAACGTAGGCGGCCTCGATGGGCAGCTCGCGATGGCCGCGGTCGATCAGCACGGCGAGTTGCACGCGGCGCGGGCGACCATGAGCAAAGAGCGCGTCCAGCGCGGCGCGAATCGTCCGGCCGGTGTAGAGCACGTCATCGCAGAGCACCACGTCGCGGCCATCGACATTGAAGCCGACCGACCCCGGCGTAACCACGGGGCGCACGCCGGTGGTGGAGAGATCGTCGCGGTAGAACTGGATGTCGAGGACGCCGGTGTCGATGGGGCGCTTCTCGATGCTGCCGATCAGCTTGCCCAGCCGTTCGGCCAGTGGCACGCCGCGGCGCTTGATTCCGACCAGAGCCAGATCGGGGCTGCCGTTGCTTTTTTCGACGATCTCGTGGGCCAGACGCACCAGCGTGCGCTCGATCTCCGAGGCGGACATCAGCCTGCCTTTGACGCGCAGGGCGGAGTTGGATTGCGGTTCACTCATAAATGTTTTCGCGGCCTGTCATTTGCAGGATAGAAGGGTTTGCGCCTGCGGGCAAGTTGTGGAGAAAAGGACAAGATTCAGATCTGCCAAATCAGATTTCCGGCTGGCGCGAACGACCCATCATCCGTGCTCCCAGCGCGCCGCCCACTACGGCAAATAATGTAAGAAAGAGCCAGTTGAATACCAAACTGATGGCGGTGAAGCCGGCATGACCCTCAGGCGAAAGCATAAAGGCTTTTTGGCTTTGCAACTGCGCCGCGTCTGAAAACCCCATTTGCAAGGTCAACTGCTGGCTGGACTCGACAATGGCCCGCCAACTGGCGTCAATTTGATTGGACTGGTGAAGGAAAAAGCGCTGAATGAACAACTGGCCGCCGCTTACGCCGAATGCCAGCCATCCGCCAAGAAGGCCGGTAACCAGGCCAATGCGCGCGCCCACTCCGATGGTGATCCATGCAGGCCGCTGACTGCGCAGGTAAAGAGCGACCGCCCAGGTGGCGGCCACGGCCATCCAGAACGACCCAAACAACCCTAAAGGCGAGAGGATTGCGCAAAGCACCCCAGCAGGAACCGCCAGCTTGAGAGCCGCGTTCAGCGCCGGCTTCCAGGCGATGCTACCGGCATCGGGCGTCGCTTCCTCCCCGCGCTCCGGCTGCACTTGCCCAGATGAGCCGTCGGATGTGTAGACAAGTTGCGGGAGTCCGCAATGAGAGCAGTAGCAGTTGTCGGCCTGAACGGTTTGGTGGCAACGGGTGCAGGTAATTTCCATACATCTATGAGCCTATAGATTCCACAGTGTCCAAGCAAGTGTCCTGTCTTGCAATCCTGTGCGAGATTTCCCGTTTTGCAGGTTTCCAAAGTCTTCAAGCCATTGAATGGGTAGGCTTAAAGGGTTTTAGAACGAAGAACGATGCATTGACACGCAAGCAATTTCCTTGCAAACGTACGCGCCGGTCGTGCCAATCATCCATGCGCAAGGCGGCAAGATGCCCTTGCGTGCGCATCTTCTTCGCCTGAATAGCTGATCAACTGCAAATGTCGTAGACTTTTGATATGTACAAGATTTTGGATGCCCGCACCGTCGGCCTCAACATCAAGCAATTTGTGATTGAGGCGCCGCGTATTGCGCGCAAGCAGAGGCCGGGGCAGTTCATTATTCTCCGGCTGCATGAAAAAGGCGAGCGCATTCCGCTCACCATTAAAGCGTCTGACCCGGCGGCGGGCACGGTGACCATTGTGGTTCAGTCGATCGGCAAAACCACTTCCCTGCTCAACTCGCTGGAGACGGGCGACTCGATCCTGGATATCGTTGGTCCGCTCGGCAAGCCTTCGGAGATTGAGAACTTCGGAACGGTCGTGATCCTGGCGGGCAGTGTGGGCACGGCGATGGCTCTGCCCACCGCCAATGCGCTCAAGGCCGCAGGCAATCACGTGGTCTTTATTGAAGGTGCGCGGAATACAGAGATGGTCGTCTTTGAGGACGAGGTCCGGCAGGCCAGCAGCGAGACCTATGTAATGACCGACGATGGCAGCTATGGCGAGCAGGGGTTGGTGACCAAGAAGCTCAACGAACTGGTCGAGGCTGGGCGCAAGATCGACTTTGTATTGGCCGTCGGTCCGGTGCCGATGATGCGCGCCGTGGCCCGGGTGACCACGCCGCTGGGCATCAAGACCATGGTCAGTTTGAATTCGATTATGGTAGACGGCACGGGAATGTGCGGCGGCTGCCGCGTGCTGCTCGGCACGGTGAGCAAATTTGCTTGCGTGGACGGTCCGGAGTTCGATGCCTCGCTGGTCAACTTCGAAGTTCTGATGCAGCGCAACACCATGTATCGCGAGAAGGAGTGCGCTTCGTTGAAGCACTTCCAGGAGCATAAAGAAGAAGAGTTAGCCGAACTGCGCGCGGATCTGGCGGCGGGGGAGAAGCATTATGTCTGAGAAAAATTCTATCTCCCTGAGGGACCGCATGAAGATTCCGCGCACGCACATGCCGGAGCGGGACGCTGTTGAGCGCAGCCGCAGCTTTGAAGAGGTCAATCTCGGCCTGCAAGTCCTCGATGCCGTCACCGAGGCCTCGCGCTGCATCGAATGCCTCAAGCCGGGTTGCGTCGTTGAATGCCCGGTGGGCGTGAAGATCAAAGAGGTTGTCGCGCTGATTCATGCCGGGGAGTATCTGGCGGCTGCGGCCAAGCTGCGTGAGGATAACTCGCTGCCGGCGATTACCGGGCGTGTCTGCCCACAGGAGAACCAGTGCGAGGGCGGCTGCATCCTGGGCAAAAAGGGCGCGCCGGTGGCTATCGGCAATCTGGAGCGCTTTGTCGCCGACTATGAGCGCGAGAGCGGCCAACTTGGCCTTCCCACCAATGCCCCCACGACGGGAAAGAGCGTGGCCATCGTCGGCAGCGGACCAGCGGGGCTATCGGCGGCTGGAGATTTGATTCAGAAAGGCCATCGGGTGCGCGTCTTCGAGGCGCTGCATGAGCTGGGCGGCGTGCTGGTTTACGGCATTCCGGAGTTCCGCCTGCCCAAGTCGATTGTGAAGGGCGAGGTGGATAACCTGCGCCGCATGGGTGTCGAGTTTGAGACCAACGTCGTCGTCGGCAAGAGCGTCACCCTGGACGAACTGATGCAGGAGGAGTGCTACGACGCAGTTTTCGTCGCTACTGGCGCGGGATTGCCCGTCTTCCTCAACATTCCCGGCGAGCACTTTAACGGCGTCTACTCGGCCAATGAGTTTCTGACTCGCGTCAATCTGATGCGCGCTTATAACGCTGACTTCGACGAGCCTGTCTACGATTGCCGCGACAAGGACGTGATTGTGGTGGGCGGCGGCAACACGGCCATGGATGCGGTGCGCACCGCTCGGCGTCTCGGCGCGCGCACGGCGACGCTGGTCTATCGGCGTAGCGAGGCCGAGATGCCTGCTCGCGCGGAAGAGGTCAAGCATGCCCGCGAAGAGGGCGTCGAGTTCCAGATGCTGACCAATCCGGTCGAGTTCATCGGCGACGAAAAAGGCTGGCTGACCGGCGCGAAATGTGTGTGCATGGAGTTGTCCGAGCCGGACGAAAGCGGACGCCGCAGGCCGGTTGCGGTCGAAGGCTCGGAGTTCGTTCTGCCCGCCAGCGTGGTCATCATCGGCGTCGGCACCACGGCCAATCCGCTGATCCAAAGCACTACGCCGGATCTGGCCACCAACAAGCGCAATTACATTGTCGCCGATCCTGAATCGATGCGGACAAGCAAGCGCGGCGTCTTTGCCGGCGGCGACATTGTTACCGGCGGAGCAACGGTCATCCTCGCCATGGGTGCGGGGCGCAAGGCTGCGGCCTCCATTCATGCTTATTTGACCACCGGTGCATGGTGAACTTAACGGAGTCTTGTAAAGGATGCAGATCAAACTTGCATTGGGTGGGGCACCCAAAGATCGGTGCTTATGCGATTGAATCAATAGGGACAAGACACTCGTCTATTTCTTCGGCTGCTCTTCCGGCTTCTTCGCTTCCTCGCCTTCATAGATAATTTTTGCCGTTGAGCCGAATTGCTTGTAGTCGGTGTATTTGATGGTGTCGCGGATATGTACGTCCTGGGCCATTGCGTTGGGTCCGCCCGTGAAGTGCAGAATGCCTTCGCCCTTGGTATAGACCGGGAACCAGTAGTGGCCGTCCACCTGCTGCCGCCAGGTCATGAAGGGCGGATGCAGATCTTCACTGCCTTTGTGCGTGTCGTCGGGGATCATGCGGCCGTTGGTGACGACGATCTGCAAATCCGTCGCATCCACCCAGATCCGGCCCAACAGATAGCGCTGCCTCTTTTCGATCTTCTTGGGGCCTACGTCGAAGACATAGCAGTCAATCTCGTCCACCTTTTGGCGGCCTACATATTTGATGTTGTATTGAGCGATCTCCTCGGTAGTCAGCGGGAAGGAGTACCCGTGCTGAATATCCTGAAGATCGGAGGGCGACATCTGGACGCGCTGCAAGCTGTTCGAAGGTGCGTAGACCACCTTCTCGGTGCGGCGGCCGGTCGAGTCGAAGATCACGTCGTCCACTTCGTAGTACTCGCCGTCCACTTTGTTGTCGTCGTCAATGGTCTGCACGCGGGCAACGCGGCGAAAGGTATAGTGGGTGAGCGCCTGCGCAAACTCGCTCTCTTTGGCGGCAAACTGGCGGATGATCTCTTCGGGTGCAATGGATGGTTCATGGATGTCCATGGGTCCAAAGCCTGCGTCCAGCGCCATCGGCGTAAAGCTGTCCTTGTCTTGCGCCGCTGTGGCAAGGCTCAGGCCCAACGTCGCCACCAAAACGATGCTCCATAGAATGCGCACGGTGAATCTCTCCACGGTTCTTGTCTTCTATCGGATTAGACGCCGACGCGCGCCGACCGGATGGCATCCTCCGTCCATCCGACTTCAATTCCGCTGCGATCCGTTCAGGATGACAACATATTTTGCAGTGCAATTTCAACAGATAGTATTGAAAAACATAAGTTTATCTTGCCCACAGCGTCACCGATGCGGGGTCGCTCTTCCAGCGGACGACGCGGTTGTTGCTGAAATAAACAATCGAGCGGTCGTATTCAAACTGATCTTCAGAGAAGGTCGTCGGGGTTCCCTGAATCTTCAGCACTTCGTCCTTGGTTGAGCCGACGCTGAAGAAACTCAAATCAGGATCAACGGGGAGTTTTGGCCAGAGCTTGACGTGGAGAGGCGATGTGGCGCGATCAATCCGCCAGCCGACGACGGCGTTGTTTCTCAGATAGATCTCGGAGTTGCCGTAAACCAGTTTGTCTTCGGTGGAGGCGGTTGGCGTTCCCTGCTGCGCCAGCACCTCTTCGCGGGTGGAACCCACAGTGATGTACGGCGTGAGCTTGATGGCTCCGGGTGGAGTTTGATGGGCAGTCGCGAGAGTCCTCTCCGCCGGTCGAGGTTGTGTCTTTGGCGCGGTCGCCGGTTCGTTTGCAGCCGGAGCGGTCGCCGGTGCAGGCTCGGGATTGCGCGGGTCCAGCTTCCGCATCTGCTCCGCCAATTCGTTTAGAAAACCTATCTTCCGGTTGTTCTGCGCCTGCTGATAGACCGTACCACCGGAGCGAAAAAGCGTCCAGAAGGATTGGCCGGTGAGCCATACGAAGAGGATCGCGGCGATGACCACGAGAAGTCTTGCCCGTCGATAGAATTTGATGACCTTTCGATAAACCTGCAAAAAACTCTGAAACCCGGTTTTTGCCTTTTGCCATTCTCCCTGCGGAGGGCCGGCAACCGGAGATGCCGCCGGAGCGGGAGTTGCAACTGGTGCCGACAATGCCGTGGATGCCGCAAAGCTTCCTCCAGCCATCTGCGCACTGGAGACCGGATTTGGAATCGATGCCGCCGCGGCCAGTTTGGCGGAGCGATATTCAGGCCGCCGTCCGTGGGCTCGATCCGTAGAGGTCAAGGTCAGAAAGTCGAAGGCGGCTTGAATGTCATGCAGCTTGGCTTCGGCGGCTTCCTTCAGCTTTGGATCGTCCTCAAAGTTACCCGGCTGCCACGCCTTGGAGAGCAGGCGATAGGCGCTGCGGATCTCGTTCTCCACGGCTTCCATGCCCAGGCCGAGCACGTGCAGAGCCTCGCAGCGGGGGCAGAGTGTCGTCCCCTCCTCTGTGAATTGGCCGCAGGAACAGAGAACCATTTCGCCCGCTCACCTTCCATTCCATGGATTTTTGCAGAACGCCTCATTATAAGTGAAAACGGGAAGAGCAGCGGCGACTGGTGCGCGCGGGGCAGAGAATCCGTAGAATAGCCTTGTCGCAGTTTTAACGGAGATGGATGGCATTTACCGAACAATACGATGTGGTGGTGGTGGGCGCGGGACACGCCGGGTGCGAGGCGGCGATGGCGGCGGCGCGCATGGGCATGAAGACGGCGCTGATTACCATGAACCTGGACCTGATTGCGCAGATGAGCTGCAATCCTGCGATTGGCGGCGTGGCCAAGGGTCACCTGGTACGCGAGGTGGACGCGCTGGGCGGCGTGATGGGCGAGGTGGCCGATGCAGTGGGGATTCAGTTCCGGCTGCTGAATGCCTCGCGCGGACCGGCAGTGTGGAGTCCGCGCGCGCAATGTGACAAGCAGCTTTACCGCGTGAAGATGCGCGAGGTGCTGGAGTCGCAGCCGGGGTTGCATATTCGGCAGGCGGAGGTCGCCGGGCTGGTGATCGACGATAGGGGTCAGGGGTCAGGGGTCAGGGATCAGGATAGCGGAAACGCAGGTCCTTCGACTTCGCAGTTTGCAAAGAACGCAACCTGCTCCGCTCGGGATGACGGTCAAATAATAAGGCGGCGGGTTCTTGGTTTGAAGCTGCGCGACGGTCGCCAGTTGCTGGCTGGGGCAACGATCATTACGACCGGCACATTTCTGAATGGGCTGATCCATTGCGGCGAAGAGAAATATCCGGCGGGACGCAGCGGGGAGCCGGCCAGCGTTTTGTTGGGCGAGGCGCTGCGGGCGCTGGGTTTGCGGACGTGCAGGCTGAAGACGGGCACGCCGCCAAGGCTGGATGGCCGCACGATCCGCTGGGATCAGTTCGAGGAGCAGGCGGGCGACCGGGAGCCGACACCCTTCAGCTTCCGGACCAAGAGAATTGAGCAGCCGCAGATCAGTTGCCACATCGCCTTTACCACGCCGGAAACGCTCAGAATTATCCGCGAAAATGTCCATCGTTCGGCGATGTATTCAGGGCAGATCGAGGGGATCGGGCCGCGCTACTGCCCGTCGATCGAGGACAAGATCGTCAAATTTCCCGACAAGACGCAGCATCAGTTCTTTCTGGAGCCGGAGGGGTTGCACACCCATGAGGTCTACATCAATGGAATGTCCACCTCGCTGCCGATGGAGGTGCAATTTCAAATTGTCCGCTCGATTCCGGGGCTGGAGCAAGCGGAGATGCTGCGGCCTGGTTACGCCATTGAGTACGACAGCATCGACGCCACGGAGCTGGACCGCGCGCTGCGTGTCAAGAGCATGGACGGACTGTATCTGGCCGGGCAGATCAATGGGACAAGCGGCTACGAGGAAGCGGCGGGACAGGGAATCATGGCCGGCATCAACGCGGCGCTGAAGCTCAAAGGCGAGCCGCCGTTCACGATGGATCGCAGCGAGGGCTATATCGGCGTACTGATTGACGATCTGATCTCCAAGGGCGTCAACGAACCGTACAGGATGTTTACCTCGCGGGCCGAATTCCGTCTGCATCTGCGCATCGACAATGCGGATCGGCGGCTGACTCCGCACGGACGGCGGCTGGGGCTGATCGGCAACGAGGCCTGGGCGGAGTATGAACGCAAGCAAGAACGCTGCGCCGCGCTGATGCGCTGCCTCGTTGCGACCAAAGCCAGTTCAGCAGGACTGTCCGCGGCGGGGTTGGGAGAGCTGACGGCGACGGACGGATTGACCTGGGCGCAACTGCTCAAGCGGCCTGAGGTGGGGATTGAAGCGGTGCTGGGGGCGGTGCGGGAAGAGTTGGCTGCCGAGCCTCTGCTGGCGGAATGGGCTGCTGAAGCAAACGCAGGTCCTTCGACTGCGCAGGTTGCAGAGAACGCAACCTGCTCCGCTCAGGATGACAATGTTTTTTTGTTTTCAACAGAAGAAACAGAAGAAGATACAAGACTAAAACGCAGCCGTGCGCGCAACGAGGCCCGCGCGGTCGAGACGGAGATCAAATTTGCCGGCTATCTGGAGCAGCAGAAGAAGTCCATCGTCAAGTTAAAGGCTGCCGAAGAGGTTCTGATTCCGGAGTGGCTGGATTACAGCGTCATCAGTGGGCTTTCACGCGAGATGCGCGAGAAGCTGGAGAGGGTGCGCCCGGTGACGATCGGGCAGGCCAGCCGCATCTCCGGCGTGACCCCGGCGGCGCTTGGACTGGTTCATGTTTCGATCCGGCTGCAGGGAGCAAGACGGCAGAGTCCGCGATAGCGCTAGGATGCGTAATCCTGCGGCAGATCACGCAGTTGAAATTGCTGGACCATGCCCTCCAAAGTATTGGCAGTCTCCAGCAGTTGGCCGGTTGCGACCAGCACTTGTTCGGTACCCTGGGCATTGTCCTTTGCACTGACTTCCATGGCGCGCATGGTTTCGCTTACGGCATGAGCCTGGGCGGCTTCCTGATGAGCGGCTTCGGTAATCTGCTCCACCCGCTGCTCCACTTCGTTCACCATTCTGGAGATTTGTCCAAAGGTTCCGCTCAAGGTGGAGACTGCCTCGGCACTCTGGGTTGCCTGCTGACAGGTGTTGAGAATGCCGCTGGCCGTATCCCCTGTTTGCTTTTCAATGCCACTGACCAGCTCGGCCACCTGTCGAGTCGCCTGTGCGGTGCGCTCGGCCAGATTGCGCACTTCGCTTGCAACCACGGCAAAGCCGCGTCCATGCTCACCGGCGCGCGCGGCCTCGATGGATGCGTTGAGGGCCAGCAGATTGGTGCCTGAAGCGATTTCGCCAATAACCCCGACAATGCTGCCAATCTGCTTGGTGCGTTCGTTGAGGCTGGCGACGCTGGTGGCGCTCTGCTGAGTCTGGTCGGAGAGTAATTGAAGCAACTGGACGGCTGCGGCGACTTGCTCGTCGCCCTGGCGCGCCGCCACGGCTGCCGCGCGGGCATGCTCGCTGGCTTCGTCGGTATGGGACGATGTGCTGGCGATTTCGCGCGAGAGTAGAGCGACCGCGCCGGAGGCGTCTTCAGCGCTCTCGCGCTGCTTGTTCATGCGGGTCACAGCGCTTTGCGAGATGCCGCGAATCTCTTCGGACTTGGCCGCAGCCGCAGCCGAACCGTCGCGCACCTGCAAGAGCGCGGGCCGCAGTCGCAGAACAAACTGGTTGAAGCTGGCCGCCAGAGCGCCGATCTCGTCGTCGTGGTCGGTCTTCAGCAGCATATTCAGATCGGCGCTGTCCAGATGAATGGTCAGATCGCGCACCGGCCGCAGAACCAGCCGTCTTAAAAGGACGAAAAGCAGCAGAAAAATCAAGCCAACCAGAACGACCGTCTCTACGGTCAAGATGGCCAGTATCCTCGTTACTCGCTTGGTTGCGTCCTTGACCGGATAGGCAGTCAATACCGAGTAGCCCCAGGCAGGATAGCTCTCCTGATGCATCACCCAGCCGCTGGAATCCTTGCGCAGCGCATCCAGTTTTTCTGAATCGATGCGCGATCCATGGTAGAGGACAACGCCAGAGGGTTTGATCAAGGCCACAAAACCATGTTCCAGGATCGTGGCATCCTCGATGCTCTTGCCCAGTTCGGTGATCGAATCCAGACGATAACCGGTGTACCAGGCGCCGATCAACTTGCCGCCGGAGTCCAGCATAGGCACGTAGCTTGTGGTGTAGGGTGAGCCAAGAATCTCTACGACACCCAAGAAGGAACGGCCCTGGCAGAGAGCCGCAAAGGCCTTTCCCTTGGGATCAAGCACCGTTCCCACGGCCCGCGAGCCGTCCGGCTTGGCCACGTTGGTGCTTACGCGGGTAAAGCTGCTTCCATCCCACACAAAGAGGGTGGCCGTGCCGCCGGCAAGTTCCTTGACCTTGTCTACCAAAGCGAAGTTCAATGTCTGCGATGCGCTGCCCAAATGCAGATCGGGTACGCTCTTGCCGGCAACGATGGTTGTACCTTTCAGAGATGGTGCGCCCGCAAGCCGGCCTTGCTCCTGGAGAACTTTCATGCCGGTTTCGACTTGGGTACGCGAGAGCTGGTCGATGGCCGCGATGCGCCCGAGGACATAAGCCAGTTCCCGGCCAGCCTCCTGCTTAGCCTCGTCATTGGTGCGTATGGAGAAGAAATACCACGTAAATGCTCCGAAGACACAGCATAAAACGGAGACAAGCAGAAGGGTGGATGCGATGACACGCATCACCAGCGAAGTGTGTTTCACAAAGACAACCCCCTGTCGTCCGAGCGCTCCTATCCTTCAAAACAAGAACTCGCAGTAGCGCTTGAGGAGAATATCGGCTGGGGGGAAGGGAGCTTGAGGGGTAAGGCACGATTGTCTGGCGCGGCGCGGAGGCATCAGCCTGCGGAAACCTAAGCGGGAACAGGACCGGGTAAGGTTATCGCAAACCGGGAATCGGCTCGGTGCCTTCGCCGATCAGGTCGAGGCAGCGCTGATAGACGAAGATACGGTTGCGGCGGCGTCCGGTCGACTCTTTCACGATGCCCAACTGCTGAAGATTGGCCAGAACTGCGGCCACAGTGGTGACGGTCTTTGAAACACCAGCAGAGATCGAGCTGATGGAAGCAACAGGTTTGGCTTGTAGGTAACTATGAATCTGGAGGGATGTGGCGGCGGATTTAGCTTGTTCCTGAATGCGCCGCCTATCCTCGCTGAATATCTCGCGCAGCTGGAAGGCAGTCTCGGATGCTTGGCGCGCGGTACTCTCAACCCCTTCCAGAAAGAACAGAAGCCACTCCTCCCATGCACCATCCGTACGTACTTTCTGGAGCAGTTCGTAGTAACGGTTGCGATTAGTTTTTAGATAGAGGCTGAGGTAGAGCAGCGGTTCGCGGAGCACTCCGCTTTCGCAGAGCAAAAGCGTGAGAAGAAGCCGGCCCAGCCTTCCGTTGCCGTCCAGAAAAGGATGGATGGTTTCGAACTGCACATGAATCAGGCCGAGTTTGACCAGTAGCGGCAACCGGTCGTCATAGAGGTACTTCTCGAATGCGTCAAGGCACTCCATCAGCGCTTCGGGCGGAGGCGGGACAAAGAGTGCATTTCCCGGCCTGGTTCCACCAATCCAGTTCTGGCTGCGGCGGAATTCGCCGGGAGTTCTTTCCGCGCCACGGCCATTGCGAAGAAGCACGCCGTGAATCTCGCAGAGCAGGCGAAGGGAGACGGGAAACCCTTCTTTGAGCCGCTTCAGGCCATGCTCCATCGCCGCGACATAATTGGAGGTTTCACTCACATCGTCCAGAGGGCCGTCCGGCGTGTGGCCGCTCTCGAACTGTAGCAGATCAGTGAGTGAGGACTGCGTTCCCTCAATTTGAGAGGAAAGAACGGCCTCTTTGCGAAGATAGAGATAGATAAAGAGCTGGGGGTCTGGCAAGAGCGAAGTTGCGGCGTCCAGCCGGCCAAGAGCCTGATTTGCCTTGTCCAGCAGAGCGTAGAACAGTTCCAATTCCAAAGGGGGGATGGGCGGCAGCGGTCCGGGAATATACGCCTGGACCCGCTCCCCAACAACTGTAGAGGTCTGATATCTTCCGGATTCCCGTCGAATGCTCATCGGAATGCGTCTAATCCAGTGTGACGCAGCTTTATTATTCCACAGTAAAGCAGTTTTCTAGAATAATGAATATTGTTATTCCAGAAAGCTGGAATAAATGCAAAAATATGCCGAATTTGCGTTATTGCAAAAATGTGTAAAATTTGCAATAAGAGTTCTGCTTGTTCTTCATATTGAAATAAAGAGGCATAACTGCGCCGTCTCGGCGGCGCAGTTACGCTGGAATGCTTTGACCGCGCTACTTGTCTTTATCGCTTTTGCCGAAGAGCAGCGGAATGTGGAAGGGCATCTCGGCGGTGGACTGCTTTTTGGATTTTCCGGCAGGTTCTACGGGTAGCCTGGTGCGCTGCGAGTTGATGCACGACCAGCCGCCGCGCACGTGTTCAAAGACATGGGTGAAGACGCCCCGCTCTTCCGCGGGATTCACGCCGCCGGGCTTGCGATGCAGGATATAGGTGCCGTTGGCCACCGCAATATCGCCCAACATGCGCACCGTAATCACCTTCTGCTCAAGGTGGAGGGTCTTGTCGTCGCCGGTGATCAGCAGAGCCAACTGCTGGTTGCGCGTGGTGATGTCGCCGCCGGCGGAGACATCGACGAACAAGGGCGAGAGCACCAGCTCCAAAGCGTACTGATCGCGCAGATTGATGGCGTCATCCCAGGCGTCTTCAATCTTCTGAAACTGCTGGACCTCGGTGCCATCGACGGAGGTGACGGCAACGGGAGCCGCCGCCGGCGCGGAGGCTGGACTCTGAGCGAGCAAGCAGCAACAAGAAAGCAAAGAAGCAAAAGAAAAAGCGAATAGTCGAGTCATAAGCACCATTAGTTCCATTGGACAGGCTACGGCGGTACTGTCCACTGTGACGATGATAACTCTTGGACTCGGCATTCTGAAGCAGGAAAGCATCCTTACGCCTGAACAATTTCTCCGCCGAATCGTCTGGCGAGCCTTTTCCGCGCCGCTTTCAAGTGATCGACCTCGTGTGCAGCATCCAGGATGCGGGACCCAGGCTTATCGCCGTCAGCAGGTTCAAACGGTATTTTCAATGGAATGGAATGCGCGTCTGGTCCGCTGACATGGACAATGGCAGCAACTGCTTGCCGCCCGGTAGAAGCTCGCTGAAGATGTCCCAGGATGGATCATCGGAAAGATGCCTGCAAACTGTCATCTAATGATCATGCGAGCCGATAAGGGAAAGAAAGGTACAGCCGCGGGCAGGAATCCGGCATTTTCGCGGCAACTATAGAAGCAGGTGCGGAATGGCGGATGCGGTTTTCAAAGCTGAGGCGCTGGTTCCTCTCTGGGTTGAAGAAACCGGCATATCGGCTCTGGACAAGAAAGCCAAGCGTCCGGTGTTGATTGAAATGGAATCGCTGGGCAAAGTCATGCGCGGCCACATGCTGAAGCTGACAGCGACTGGGGCTACGATTATGCCCGATGATCCTATTTTGATTTGGAACAGTCTTCACGTGAAAGTTTCTTTCAGGTTCGGCGATGTGGTCTACGCTCTGACGGGAATGTCGATGTTGAGCGAGCCTGATTTTCGATTCCGCTTCGAGTTTGACGCAGTCACGCGGAAGAGCTTCATCATTCTGGGCAAGAACCTCGGCGAGGCAGGTCTGCTCGATGCAGCCGACGTTGAGATGATCTTCGCCGCGAAGGAGGCGGAGGCCCAGAAGACAGAAGCTGATGCGGAGGCGCCGGCCCAAAAAGGCAGAATCCACGCGCGCCTGGTGCGGCATGAAAAACCTCCCGGGGGCCGGGAGCGGCGTGTTCATCACCGCTACGATATTGATGTGGGCGCGAAGCTGGCGGTTGTCAACTCCGATAGCAACCTTGAATGCACGGTGCTGGAGTTGAGTTTAGGCGGCTGCCGGGTGCTTACCGATACCCCCAACAACATTGAGATTGATACTCGTGTGGAAGTGCAATTTGTCTCCTGCGGGTATCCGCTTCGAATGCCCGCGAAGATTCAGGTAAAGAGCGGAGTGAATATTCTGGGGTTGAGGTTTCTGGCGATGAGCAGCCGGATCCAGGAACGGCTCCAAAGTCTGATTTGGGAGGTGGCAGAGAACGAGAAAGAGATTGGACTCTGAACCTTGACCTGCTCAAAAATCCAAGTGCGCGCGCTCAGCGCCCATCCAGACCGGCCCGCAAGGATGGCAAAGTGATTTGAGAATGAGCGCATCCGGTCGCGATCCGCTCATTTCGCTCCCAGTTCTTATTCTTTGAAGCTCAGATTCACGGGAGTTGCGGACAAGGGGCGCGCTTGATTTGGATTGCCGCCGGTCAATTGGGTTTCGTTGTTTACCACATCAAACGTGAGATGATTCATCCACACTACGCCGGTTCCGGTGAGCAGGATTCCGAAGGAGATGCTGGTGGCATCTTGCGGAACATCAAGGACGACGTCCTGCGTCTTCCAGGGTTGCGTTCCGCGGATCGCGCGGTTCTGCATATTGTCGAAGGCAACGAATTCCTTGCCCTTATCAACCCTCATCCACAGCCCCGCCCATTCGCTGACGTTTTCCGCTTTGACCGAAGCCCGCAAACGAACCCTCTTTCCCGTGTAATTCTGTGTGCTGATGGTTTGCATTACGGTTCCAAATCCTTTGGAGTCGGGCACAACCGATTGGAGATAGGCGCTCGGCTGGCTGTCGTGCAGCGCTCCGTTGTCCACCCCTGTGCGGTAATTTTCCGGGTTGCTTCCGGCCAAAAACCACCCCGCCGGAGCGTGATCAGTTTGAGTTGCGGCTTGCGCAAACAGCGGTTTCAATCCAAACTTCATGCCGATAACGCAGCTAGCCAGCAATAGGCACACGCCAAGTGCAAGCGACAAGCTTAACCGTAAAACAGAGAGACCGGACTTCTCACCAAGAAGGTTCATGATTCGCTTCTCCAGGATTTCTCCCTCGAAGATGCCGAGGGTGCAGTTGGGTTGCTGGATGCCGGCTTCGGAGCGCATCTTCTGCGTGAGCCGCAACAGATTGCGAGCGTACATTTGCCTGCCATCCATCGCCTCGGCCGCGATATCGTCGCAGGCCAACTCACGGGTCTCCTGAATTCTTTTGCGAATCCAGTGGAACGCCGGATGAAAGAAGAGCAGGAGGCCAAGAAATTCAAAAATCAGGTTCAAAAAGAAATCGCGCCGTCGAATGTGAGCCAGTTCATGACAAAAGACCGCAATCATTTCGCCCGGCGGCGCATCTTGCAGAGTGTTTGGAAGAAGAATGACCGGTCGCGGCCAGTTCATGGTTGCGGGGCTGGAAAGCTGGTTTGTAGACAACAACTCGATGTGCTCTTGTCCAAAGAGTTCTTGGCAGGACTTCCAACTCTCCACACACTCCGGTTGCAAAATGGCTCTCTGCGCGCTTTGCAGCAGGCCGCGTGTCCTCCAAAGTCCCACTCCCATGCGAGAGAGAGCAAAGAAAACTGTAGCCAGATATAGGAGAGCGATGGAGTCGAAGACCATCGAAGAACGAGGAAGAACACCGTTAGCAATTCCAGCAACGCTCTTGAATGCCGATGAAAACAATAAAGTTTGCGGACCATGGAAGGAGCCAGGTTGGGGATTGCTTAACTGCGCCTCTCGTGCCAATGTGCCTTGGGGGTTCATGATCAAGTCACGAATTGCATAGGTCTTCTCTGCCAGGAATGAATAGGCCGAGTTATGCAGAAATGGCAGGCAGGGCGCGGTGAGTGAAAGCATCAGGCAGCCAATCCAGATACGATGGATGATCTTGGCGCGCACTCCTCTCAGAAGGTGCATAATCGACTCGGTAGCTAGCACCATAATCGGCAGTAGCCAAAGCGCGTTGATGGCGTAGGCAGAGAGAACGCTAACGAGGGCCTGCATCTGCTCCTCCTTCCGCCACGGAAACTCTCTGTAGCAGTTCGGAGAGCTTTGCGGCATCCACCTGCTTGGTGCGAATCATGTTCATCAGGAGATCTTCAACCGATCCGTTGAACATTCTGTTCAGTAGATCGCGAACCGCGCCTCCAAGAGCGACCTCGCGAGATTGAATTGGCTGATATTCGTAGGCGCGACCGATCAAGGTTCTGGTGACACGCCCCTTGCGCTGCAAGACATTCAACATGGTCTGCACAGTTGTGTAAGCGAGTTCTTCGCCAAGCCCCTGCTGCACCGCTTGGACAGTTGACGGTCCAGAGGCCCACAAGACCTTCATAATGCGCAGTTCCAAAGGAGTCAGTTGACCCTTCAATTTGGGTTGATCTGGCATATAATCTCCTAAACTATTAGGACTATAACAAACAGGTAGAACCGTGTCAACTAATCTTTTAGGAGATGCGTATATGACCTTTATCGCTTGTGGTAGTAGTCATGTCTTGAAAGGGAACGAATATAGCTTTGCCGCGAGACAGCGGCAGACAAATGAATATTCAACAATGCATGGATTCTACGTCAGCGTTTGCAGGTGCCCCGGTTCATGCAGCGTGATGAGGGAGTCCTCGATGGAGATCCAGCCATCCTTGCGGAACTGGCCCAGGGTGCGGGTGACGGTCTCGCGGGTGGTCGAAGCCATCGAAGCCATCTCTTCGTGGGTCAGCAGCAGCGGGAAGCGGTATCCGCCTCCGTTCAAATGCTCGCCGATCTGGTGAGCCAGCTCCAGCAGCAGACGGCCCAAGCGTGCGGCGACGGTCTCGGCCAGGGCGATGCGGCAGGCGTCTTGAAGGGCAAAGCGATACTCCTGGCAGATGCATTGGACGGCGCGCATCTGCGCCTCCTTGTGGCTGCGCAGGAAGGTAAGGAAGCTGTCGCGCTCGACGGGCCGCAGTTGGACGGCGGTCAGCGTCTCGGCAGAAACCTCGTAGAGGCCATGCGATAGAACCGCATAGAGGCCGAGCATTGAGCCAGGACCGGCTACGCGGACAATCATCTGCCGGTCTTTATGCGGCCCCGCGGTCAGCTTGAGGTAGCCGCCGCAGATCATGTAAAGACAGCCAGCATCGTCTCCCTGAGAGAAAAGATGAGATTGAGCCGGCAGTGACACGGTGCTGGTCACCTGTTCAAGATCGGCCAAAACGGCGCTTCCCAAGGAGCAGAACCAGCCGGGGCGGCGATTGCCGCAGGCGGCGCATCCCACCGGAACCTGCCGCGTGGTGTGCTTCTGCCGCGGTTGTTCTGCTGCCGAGTTCTCTGTGTCCGCCATGATTGTTTTCCCGTCCGCGCCATCCCAGCTTCTTCGCCTCACCGGGATCAGAATCAGCACGCGATGCCGCAGGCGCTTGTCCCATGCAGGGCTGAGAAAAATTGAGCGCCTCCAAGGAAGAGAATCTTGCCTGCAAAGATTGTGCAAGAACCGGGTTCGCAATGGATGTGACGGACCTCACGTGCATGTTGGCGGCCAGACCGGTGCGATTTTACCGGGAAATCAAGATGCGCCCGCGCGCCCCTGTTGATCAAGATTTGGGTCTTGATGCGGGATGTTCATGCACGGGAGTCAGGTGTGGCGCGGGGCCGAAAAACGGTCCTTCCTGAAGCCGATTGAATCCAGATAGGCAAAAGTGTCTCGAATGGCGCAGCGGCACGCCGGGTTTCATTGTGGCCTTGCGTTATTGGCGCATCCTGCCGACCAACGGCTCCTGCTCCCAGGCAGCAGAGTTCGTGAGGTAAGGTCGGATCCTCCGCCGGAGTCCCGGCAAGCATTGAATTTGAAATGAAGTCTCTGTCACTTTGCGTTAAGAAACCGCGCGTTCATTTGGTGTACAAATAGAGTGTGATGTACGTCACCGCAACATAGATGACAAAGCCGTAATCTTCCGGTCATGTAGTGATGCTCCGCACAGATCAGCCTCCGCGGAAGCAAAACCGGTTTCGCGTCAACCCAGTGGCATTCCCATGTAGGGAATCAGTCGCATTTTCTTGGCGGCGGCAGGCAAATTTGTTCGACAAAGCTGTTATAAGAGCATCCGAGGCGGTATTTTTCATGTTGAGAGCAGGCCCTTCAATGCAATTGCCGATCCGTGCGGTTCCGGGTAAAAGACCGGTGCTGCAAGCGTGTTTGATGTTGTTGCTGGGCGCGGGAGTTCTGTGCGTTCCCGCGCTGAGGGCCCAGTCGCCGGAGGATCAGCACGCCGCGGCGGCCCAGGAAGCGGCACCGGCCTTACCTTCGGGATTTGTGGGTTCGGAGACCTGCGCGACCTGCCATGAAGAGGCAGCCAAGGGATTCGCCTCCAATCCTCACGCCAAGATGGCGCTGCTGCACGGCAGCAAAGGCGTGACTTGCGAGAACTGCCACGGCGCGGGCAAGGCGCACGTGGAGGGTGGCGGCGATGTGACGAAGATCTTCAATCCGGCCAAGGCCTCTACCAAGGAAGTGGATGCCAAGTGCCAGGGCTGCCATGCGGGAACGCATCCCAACTTTGATCGTTCCCCTCATGCCAAGGCGGATGTGAGTTGCCTCGGCTGCCATAGTATTCACGCCAATAGCGGCCAGGAGCATCTGCTCAAGGCGGAGGAGCCGAAGCTCTGCTTCCAGTGCCACAACGACGTGAAGCCGGCCTTTGCCATGCCATTCCACCACAAGGTGAACGAAGGCTTGGTGACTTGCAACGACTGCCATGACGTGCATGGCACCTTTGGAAACAACAACATCAAATCCACGGCGGATCAGAACGCGGTCTGCACCAAGTGCCACACCGAGACGCGCGGGCCATTTGTGTATGAGCACGTCGCGGTCAAGGCGGAGGGTTGCCTGGCCTGCCACTCGCCGCATGGATCGCAGAATCCGCGGTTGCTGAATATGCCGAATATCAACACGTTGTGCAATCAGTGCCATAGCCCGGTGGCGGCCGGCACGGTTCACGGGATGAATCCCGGATCGGCCGAACTGCAGCCTTGCATTAACTGCCACACGTTTATCCACGGGTCCAATATCGATCCGTATTTCAAAAGGTAAGGGCGCTGTGCCGCGCCTTCTGGAACGATTCCAGGGCGCGGCCTAGCTCCTGTGCCATTTTGGTAAATGACTTTGGGAAATCGATGTCAGTCACAACGTGTTTTTGAAGTGAGGCTTCTTATGAAGACGAATGACTGTTATTCAAGTCTGTTCAAGCAACTGCCCTCTCCAGCCATGATTCAGCGTATCGCCGCTGGCATCGCGATCACTCTATCTCTGATGGCGACGGGCATTGCCGCCGCCCAGCTTCCGGCGGCGGGCGCCAAGATGGACGTTCCAGACGGGTATAAGGCCCATCAGACCGTGGATGTCGGCGGACACGTCGTCGGCCTCTCGGGCAGCGGAGCCATGTACGACACACTGGTCAACACGCAGTCCGGCCCGCGCGTGCTCGGCGAAACCTTTGAATTGCGCGCCCTGCCGGGCAACACGCATTCGCTGGTTGATTCGCTGCACGCGGTCGGCAACGGTTTTGGCGGCGATCCGAACAGCTTTGCCAAGCTGACCTTCGAGAAAGGCAAGTATTACGAGTTTTCGGGCCTCTTCCGCCGCGACCGCCAGTACTTCGACTACGATCTTCTGGGCAATCCGAATATCACCACGGGGCAGTCGATTCCCATCGGACCTGCCGCCAACCTCCACTACTTCGCTGGCCTGGCCGCAGGTCAACCAGTCGCCGGTGATGTTCAACACGGTGCGCCGCATGACGGATACCAACCTGACGCTGCTGCCGCTTTCTAAGATCACCTTCCGGGCGGGGTATGCGCAGAATATCTTTCAGGGTCCGACACTGAGTCCGAGTTATACGATCGCCAAGTACAACGCCCTGCTCCAGGAGTATCAGCGCAACAGTACGGACGAGTTCACGGGCGGTGTTGACTGGAAGCCTGTGCGAGGCACCAAACTGAGCTTCGAGACAGAGATCACTCACTTCAAGACGGGTTCATATTTTACGCTTGATCCGAATGGATTCATGGTGCAGGAGGCCGACGGAACACCGGCCTATCTAGGCAACTGGGACAGTCAGACCGCGTACGGGATCGCCGCCTGCAACAAGACCATGCATGATCAACAACACTACCATTCTTTACCCCAACGCCGGCGGGATGCCGATCATCGATCCGGCCTGCGATGTCGTTACCAGCTATACCCGGCACGCAGCCGACGCGCATTCTCACCCCTACGGGGATCTTCCGGCTGCAAAGCTCCAGCATCAAGAATGTGACGATGAATGGAGATCTCAGCTTTACCGAAGCCAACATGAACCTGCCCAGCTACTACGAGAACGTCCAGGGCCTGGATACGGCGATCCGCTCGATCACATATGCTGCTTCCGCCTCGGCCAAGCGAGAGGTGGTAGCGGGTGAATACGGCATTATCTGGCAGGCGAACCGTACAGCTCAGCCTCGCCGATCAGGTTGACTTTTCCAATGTCCACCAGCCTGGGACGGCCATGTTCACTGTAGATACCACTTTGTCGACACCCACCACAGCGGGAAAAGAAACCATCAATTATGCATCGGCTCCGCTGATCTCTACAACGCCTGCGGTCGGCACCGCTTTGTTTGGAGCCTCTCCATTCAATACGCCCTACCCGGCCGACTTTGGGCAGAAGTCCTTCACCAATAATCTGACGGGGAGCTGGGAAGCCACCTCGCGCTTGCAGCTTTCTCTCACCTATCGCTACCGCACGCACCGGATCAACGAAGGGCTGGACGGGACGGATAATGCACCTTTAACCCCCGGCGCAACGAACAATGGCGACGTGACCATCAACGAAAATGGCAGCAATCGTCAACGCAGCCTTTCATCCGATGCAGAATTGGAGCATCAACGGCACGGTCGAAGCGCTCTACGACGACAACTCCTTCACGCCGGTTGGTCCGCGGCAGACCCGGCACTACCGAGTGCATTCCCTGTACCGGCCCAAGCCCTGGGCGACGATCTCCGGCGCATACAACGATCTGGAACGCCACAACAACACCAACAATAATCAGGTCACAACCGCGCTGTTCGTACCAGCCACAGCGACACCCGACCGACCGCCTCCGGCACTCCGTATGAAGGCCCGCTCCAGCATGTCGATTACAGCCGGGTTTTCAGCTCTGGGCGCGGTTCTGGCGCCGAACGAGCACTATGGCCTGGATCTGGACTACGCCTATACGCGATGTGTATGCGGCAACCAACATCTGCTACCTGAATGGCGCCACGGCCACATTGCCGGGAGCTGTGCAAACTGCGAGCAGCGCCCCATGCCCGAACGTCTTCGGAAGAGGCGCTACGGGCGCAACGGAGATCAACGGCGCGGCGCTCTCGGACTGGTTTGCCAAGGACTTCATCGGATGCTCCAACGCAGTATCTGTCTGCGGCGGTCATGCTCTCTCCCAACGATAAAATCCACTCCAGCATTGGCTATCGCATCAGCGATGTGAACGGCAGCCGGTTCTTCAACGATGCGCGCGACGTCAATGGCTCGCTGGTCTCGAAGTATCAGTCGCCTTTTGTCAATTTCGCTTGGACGGTTCGCCGCGGCTTGATCTGCAAGCGCGGAGTACAACTACTTCGGCTACGGCGAGGGCGGCCCTTCCGGCAGCCCGTACTGCAGCACCACAACCTCCGCAACCGCGACAGTTGTTCCTTGCAACTCGGCAACGCTCACAGCTATCCGACAGGGCTGACCGAAACGATCCGCCGGCCTGACCGCGCCGAGAAACTTTCACGCCAATAATCTGACCCTTGCCATGCATTACGAGTTCTGAGTAAGTCTGGTGTTTGAATCGCTGAGGGGAGGACGGGCGGATCGATCGCCAGTCCTACCCTCTTTTTAGGTGAATGCGGCTCGCCTGATCGCACACATGTTTATCAGTTCAGCGGAATTGAAACGATGTGCGATTTTACCAGAATTCGAATCGCTGGAAGGCTTAACTTGCCGCGGAGAATTGTCGCGGGATCGCATGGAAATTCCGTCACGAACACGGCTCTCCGGTGGATCATTTTCGCTCGTTTGCCCAATTAAGGTAGAATCGGCGCAGTTCTGCAAGTGCTGTAGGTTCTCAAATTGCGTCCAAGGTTGATCGGTTGAGGATTGATTGAAGGCCGGCGGCTCTTCTTGCCGCTGGAATTTAAGAAGAAAGAATCAAGCTGGCTGGACTTTTCATTGGTCTGTCCTGGCCGAACCCAAAGGAGAATAAGAGTGACCAAGACGATTCAATCCAAAGTGGTGCTGGCCGTGGCCCTTTCACTGGCCAGCGCCGTGTGCTTTGCTCAATCGGGCGGCGAAGCGACCTACAAAGCCAAGTGTCAGAGCTGTCATGGCGCTTCTGGCACGCCCAGTCCAGGCATGGCCAAGATGATGGGCGTGAAGGCGGTCTCCGATCCGGCGATCAAGGCTCTCACCGCCGCCCAGGATGTTTGACTCCGTCAAGAACGGCAAAGGGCAAGATGAAGCCCTTAAGGATGCGCTCACCGACGCGCAGATCAAAGACGTGGTCGCTTTTTATCGCGGCTTGAAATAACCAGGGTCTGTTAACACTATCTCAGCCGCCGCCGCCCGGCGCAGTGTTTACAGGCCCTAATACAATCGAAGTGAGATGAGCGAACCAGGCCCGCCGCCTGCGGCGGGCCGTTCATCCGAGTAGGGAGAAAGTGCCAGTGCTGCAAAAATTCCGTGAAAACTGGGTTCGCCCGGCGCTGTTTTTCGGCAACAATCCCATCAGCCTTGCCGGCGGAGCCATCACCACCGCCTCCGGCATTACCATGATCGGCTATTGGCTGGTCGAGATCTTCGGCCGGCCGAACGATAATCCCTATCTCGGCATCATCTTCTTCCTGCTTCTTCCGGCCCTCTTTATCTTTGGATTGCTGCTGATTCCGGTTGGCATCTGGGTGCGTCATCAGAAAGCTGCAAAAAGCGGGCCAGATTCCCGCCGAATTTCCCAAGATCGATCTGAATGACCGGATCTTCCGCCATGGCTTGGATATTGTGCTGGCAACCACCATCGTCAATCTGCTGGTGGTCTCGGTGGCCAGTTATCGCGGCGCGGCATATATGGATTCGCCGCAGTTCTGCGGGCAGAGTTGCCACGTGATGCACCCCGAGTACACCGCGTACAAAATCTCCGCGCACTCGCACGTGGATTGCGTTGCCTGCCACATCGGCTCCGGCGCGCAAGCCTACGTCTCCGCCAAGGTGAACGGCACCAAGCAGTTGATCGAGGTCAGCTTTCATCCGCTGGCCCACTTGCTCCCAAAATCATTCCCGACTATCCCACGCCGATTGAGTCGCCGGTGCGCAGCCTGCGCCCGGCGCGTGAGATCTGCGAAGGCTGCCACACTCCGGCCCGCTTCATCGGCGAAAAGCTGCTAGTCAAGTCCAGCTTTGCCGACGACGAAAAGAACACCGAGACGCAGTCCGTGGTTGTGCTGCATCTGGGCGGGCGCGATTCGCTCTCGCATCTCACCGGCATTCATGGCGTTCACCTGGGCCACATCGAATACGTCGCCACTGATCCGACCCGCACCACAATACCCTGGGTGCAGAAGCGCAATGAGGATGGCTCGGAGACGGTCTTTACCAGCTTGCCGGCGGGCAGCGGCCCACCGGCGGGCGAACGCCGGGTGATGGATTGCATCGACTGCCATAACCGCGCCGCGCACACCTTTGTCACTGCCGAAGACGCGATCAACCGCGCCATGGCCGAAGGCGCAATTTCGCCCGATCTGCCCTGGGTCCACAAAGAGGGCCTGGAGCTGCTCAAGGCCAGCTACGCCAGCCAAGACGAGGCACGCGCCAAGATTCCCGCCGCGCTGGAGGCATATTATCGCTCCGTGAATCCCCAAGTGCTGGCCACCAAAGCCTCGTTGGTCAAGGCCGCGGGCGAGCAGCTTGCAACCCTCTATAGCCAGAATGTCTTTCCCAGCATGAAGGTCACATGGGGAACACATCCCAACCACATCGGCCACATGGACTATCCCGGCTGCTTCCGCTGCCACGACGGCAGCCACGCGGCCAAGGATGGCTCAAGCATCACCCAGGATTGCTCGGCCTGCCACAATCTGCTGGTCGTCGATGAAGCCAAGCCCAAGGTGCTCACCGATCTTGGCATTCAATAATCTACTTCGGTCAGGATTTCTTGGACGGCAGCGGCACCAGCGCTGGCACTCGCCGGGCATATTGCTCGTAGGCCGCACCGAACTGCAAGCGCATCCACTGCTCTTCCAGCCGCAGCTTGAGCGCTAGCGCAATGAAAACGAGCGCGAAGGCCACCAGCCCGCGAAGCTGCGCAAGGGCGATCGCCACGCCGAGAAAGCCCGTCAGCAGCCCGGTATAGATCGGGTGCCGCGCAAGACCGTAAGGTCCGCTGGTGATCAGTTCATGGTCCTGTTTGATGGTCACCGAACGGCTCCAGTTGCTGCCCAGATACATGCGCGCCCAAACCGAGAAGCCAAGTCCCAGCGCATTCACCGCCGCACCTGTCCAGAACCACGTTGTCCAGTATGCTTTGGGAAGATAAAACCTATAGAGCGCCGGAATGGGCAGCCAGTTGCTCATGGTAAGTATGACTACCAGCAAAAACACTGCCGTCCGCACGATTCTCGATTGAATCGACTCAACGCGCTCATTGCTTTTTGTTCCTCGCGCCGCAATCTGCCAATAGAGGAGGAAAACCACCCACAGCGTGGTAAATAACCATTTATATACAATCTGCATGACGCCTCCATAGGACTGCTACAACGCGAGTACGCATTCAATGCAGCACTGGTTCCCCATCGAACAGTACCCCGCCGTGATAGCCTGACCTTTCAGATTGAAGGAGCCAAAACCCATGTCGAACGGCCACCCGATCCACTTCAACCTTGTTGCCGCGGCTCATGCCGCGATGATCGAGCATGGTTTTCAGCCTGATTTTCCCGCCGGAACCGACGGTGAATTGGCCGCGATTGAGGCACACCAGGCCGAGATGCCTTCTGTATCTCCGACAGCCGGCATTCAAGACCTGCGCCATTTGTATTGGTCTTCCATCGACAACGATACTTCAAAGGATCTGGACCAGATCGAGTGGGCCGAGCGGCTGGCTGATGGCCGCATCCGCGTGCTGATCGGCGTGGCAGACGTGGATGCGCGCGTGCACCAGGGCACGGTCATTGATTCGCACGCCCAATCTGAAACGACTTCGGTCTACACCGGCGTCAAGGTCTTTCCCATGCTGCCCTCTCAGCTCTCCGAGGGCATTACCTCACTCAATGAGAACGAGGACCGCATCGCGGTGGTCATCGAGTATGCCGTGGACCCGGCCGGCGCGGCGACTGACGGCAAGGCATACCGCTCCTTGGTCCGCAATCGCGCTCAGTTGGCTTACAACGCTGTCGGTGCGTGGCTGGAGGGCAAAGGTCCAGCTCCAGCCAAGGTGGCTGCCAACGCTGACCTGTCCGCGCAGCTCAAGCTCCAGGACGAAGCCGCACGGCGCATGATCGGTGGCCGCTTCCAGCACGGCGCACTGGACTTGGAGACCATTGAGACCCGCCCTGTGATGCTTGCCGAGCAGGCCATTGACATCGTCCGGCAAAGCAAGAATCGCGCCACCTCGCTGATCGAGGAGTTCATGGTAGCGGCTAACGGGGTCATCGCACGCACCTTCGAGCAGGCGGGCGTCGCGTCGATTCGGCGGATTGTCCGGACACCCAAGCGCTGGGACCGCATTGTCGATCTGGCCGCGGGCCTCGGCACGACGCTGCCTGCGGAGCCGGACTCCAAGGCGCTCAATGATTTTCTGCTCGCCCAGAAGCAGAAAGACCCTGACCACTTTCCCGATCTTTCCCTGGCCACCGTCAAGCTGATGGGACCGGGTGAGTATGTGCTGGTCAAGCCTGACGAAGTCTCCCCCGGACACTTCGGACTGGCGGTGCAGGATTACACACACTCGACCGCGCCCAACCGCCGCTTTCCGGATGTCGTCACCCAGCGCCTCCTCAAAGCCTGGATCGCCAAGACGCCGCAGCCCTACAGCGCCGATGACCTCAACGCCATCGCCACACGCTGCACTCTGATGGAAGACGGCGCGCGCAAAGTGGAGCGAGAGATGCAGAAGCGCATTGCCGCAGTCGTCTTGCAGAAGCGCATTGGCCAGAGCTTCCCCGCCATCGTCACCGGCGTCAACCACTATGGCACCTTCGTCCGTACCCTCGATCCCCACGTGGATGGCATGGTCGTCCAAGGCGGCAAAGGCCTGGACGTTGGTGATAAGGTCACAGTCAAGCTGGTCTCGACCGATCCGGCGCGTGGGTTTATTGATTTTGCGGTGTGAGGCGCTTGAAGCATTTTGGGAGAACTGATTCTGCCGCATGCGCGTCTTCGCGTCAGGCCTACGCCAACAAGTAATTGACGCCGCTATCTATGAGCAACTGGCGATGCTCCGGAGCGAGTTCGCTGTTTGAAATGATTTGATCAAGTTCTGAGAAACTGGCGACATGAATCATCGCATTTCTGCCGAATTTTGTAGAGTCGGCGACGATGATCACTCTTTGCGCGCACTTCATCATCGCGCGGATTGACGCGACCACCAAGGCGCTCGAATCGCTGAGTCCATCGGCAGAAATGCCGCGAATGCCCAGGATGGCAACGTCGGCGGAAATACTTTGCAGCATTCGCTCGCAGATGGGGCCGAATTGAATGCCAAGGCGCGGATAGAGATAGCCGCCGGTCAAGGTGACTTCGGTCTGTTTGCACTCCCAGAAGATCTGCGCGACGGGAATCGAGTTCGTGATGATTTGGATGGGGCGGGCAAGAAGGCAGCGGGCAACCTCAGCCACCGTCGAACCCCCGCCTAAAATCACAGTTTGCCCATCCTGAATCAGATCCGCGGCAACGCGCCCGATGCGTATCTTTTCTTTCTGGCAACTGACGGAGAGTTTTCGGTAGTCAAGCGCCTCGTCGCGGGAAACGGTAGACATGGCGCCTCCGTGAACCCGCCGGATGTTCCCACTGCTCTCCAATTCAATCAAATCGCGCCGAATCGTCGCCCGAGAGGCATCCAAGGTGGAGCAGAGGTCTTCCAGGCTGACAAAGTCCTGGCGAGACAAGGTTTCCTGAATGGCGCGAAGTCGTTCAACCTGGTTCATAGCCGGCAATGTACCATTAAATCAGTCCTTGGAATATCAAGCGCGGTGCGCGAGCATGATTCATTATGCGCCCGCTATTCAAAATACTGCAACAAACTTCTTTTCTGTTCATCATTTATACCGCGAGGAGGCACCTGATGAAGGGCGGCGCAGATTTCAACCGGAACAATCTGGATTGCCTGCGCCTGATTCTGGCGTCGATTGTTGCCCTTTTTCATATTTATGCGCTGACAGAGCTGGATGCTTTTTCTGCTTTTGGCCGCTATCTATCCCCGCATTTTGCCGTCCGTTCATTTTTTGTCATCAGTGGATTGCTGATCTATCGAAGTTATAGCCGGTCATCGTCTTTTCGCTCCTATCTCGACAAGCGGGTCCGGCGCATTTATCCCGCATATTTTACGGTAATTCTCTTCTCGGCAATCGCCCTCTGGCCTTTGAGCACACTGAGTTCATGGGAGTATTTTGGCGCGGGTTTCTGGAAGTATCTTGGCGCTAATCTTCTTTTTCTCAACTTTATTTCACCTTCTCTGCCCGGCGTCTTTACCTCCAATCCGGCTTCTGCCGTGGATGGAGCGCTCTGGACACTCAAGATTGAGGTGGCCTTCTATTTGTTTGTTCCAATCATTCATACTTTGTGCGACCGTTTTGGCAAGAGAAAATCGATCGGAATGCTTATGGCTTTTTCCTTCCTATGGAAGTACGGGTTTGTATGGCTGGACACGATGGCCAGGACTCGCAGCGGGGATCTGAACAGTGGAGTCGATACCATTTATTCAAAGTTGGGAATTCAATTTCCCGGCCAGTTATTTTATTTCTGCGCGGGGATATTGCTTCTCTTTTATTTTGAATGGTTGAAATCGCATTTCAAAACGATTTTTTTTATCACCATCGGTTTTTATTTGATTGACCACTCGATAACTTCCGGTAATCTAGATGTTATCTGGATCTCCGGAGTGGTATTCATCTTCGGCTTCTGGCGCTATCTTGGAAACTTCTCCAAGCATGGCGATTATTCGTACGGGGTGTACATTGTTCATTGGCCCATCTTGCAGACTCTGATCTACTTTGGGATGGACGGACTGAATCCTTTCGTTTTTTTGCTGATCAGCGCCTCCTGCATTGGCCTTGCGGGATTTCTTATGTGGAATCTGGTTGAGCGCCGGTTTTTGATGCGCAGTTCCCACTATCTTGATAGCTCGCTCAAGAGGGCCTGATCCTGGATTTTTCCGCGGACGAATGCAATCAGGGCCATGGCAGTTTGGATAAATCCGGTCGATGGCTGAACCAGAATATATTGCTGCAGAGTCGATCCGCTTCAACGCAAGTAACAACAGTACGTGTTAAACCGGGAAGTTTCACCGCTGCCGACTACGCCCAATACAGGTTTTTTCTTCAGCCAGGCAATTTTATTTTCGCGGGGCACGCAAAAGACGATCCGGTTCCTGTACACTGGACGCGTTATGAGTTGCATTTTTTGCAAGATTATCGATGGAAGCATTCCCTCCACAGCCGTCTTTCAAGATGAGCAATGCTATGCCTTCGCGGACCTGCATCCGCAGGCGCCGGTTCATGTGCTTGTAACGCCGCGCGAACATATTTCGTCGCTGGCCGATAGCATTGCAGGGGATTGCGCGCTGCTTGGCCACCTACTGTGGGCAGCAACTCAGATCGCCCGCGCAAAAGGCCTCGCCAAAGGCTACCGCGTGGTCATCAACACCGGCGAGGATGGCGGGCAGACAGTGGATCATCTCCACGTTCACTTGCTCGGCGGACGCGCAATGGTCTGGCCGCCGGGTTAAGGGGAGGGAATAGGGAATAGAAAGGCGTTCAGTGCTTCAACTTGCTCATCATTACAACCAGCATACGGCCGACTTCATTGGATAAAGATTCAGCCTGGAGCAGGGTTTCTGATGAACCGAAGCCCAGACCCCGCGCGATTATAAGCTGTGTCTGAACCTCATTCCCTATGCCCTGCTTTCCTCACATCGGTTGCGGTGTGTTGTCTTCTTCCTCTTCAATGCCGTAGCGGCGTAAAAGATTGGGCAGAGTCTGCGAAAAAGCTGAGCGTGGCATCACTGTATCGCAACCGGCTTCAATCGCCTTGGCCTTGAGTTCGCCCTGCAGGTGGTTTAGAAAGCCAACGATTGATGTCGCCTTCTTGAATTTTGTCCTGAATTTGGGAATCAAAGAGATGGGTTTGGCGTTCAGGTTATTCAAATCAAAGACCAGCAGCTTGGGCCGCTCATCCTCAGGCAACTCCGCCAGCCGTCCAACAATCTCTTTGTCGCCCTTGACAAACTCCACTTTGACACCGAGCTTGCGGGCGGTCTCTTGAATTTTGGCAACGAAGAAGAGGTCTTCGATAAAACAATATATGCGAGGGGGGGCGTCGGCTCGGATCGCAACTGGAGTCGGGGCCTGATACATATCCAAATATTGACTTCCATTTCGCCCACCGCTGGAGATTTGGATGGTTGATGGAGGGCCGTCCGCTACATTCCCGTTCACCACACGGTAGCTGTGATCCATCGGGCCAACAAACTCCCTGGGACCCTTTTGCGTTCCCTTGCGCTTGCGTTGTGGCTGTTGGGAGTTATTATTTCCGGGCTGCGCGGCGGATGCCGAATTCTTGGGAGTGAATCCTTTTTTCTTCCGGCCCAGATTCGGCTGCGCTCCGGGGCGGCCACCTTGGTGCGAAGATGCCGACCTGTTCTTGGCGGGACGCACGACCGGAGCTGGCTGCGCTTGTGTCTGAATTTGTGGAGTAGTTTGTTGAAGCGAAGTCTGCGGTTGCTGCGCGGCTGTTGCCTGCCCACTCTTGTTTTTGCGGCGGCGGCGGCGGCGGCGATGCCCTTGCGGTTGCCCTTGGCCGTTGGCCGATTCTTGTTCCAGCTCCGCTTGGGGCTGGGTCAATTCTGTCGTCATGCGAAAATTTCCTGATGAATTGCACTTTGTTGCATTGCGTTTTATCGTTCAATGATTCCGACTGGTTCTGAGCTTCAATCGGCCCCCGCCGGATTGGCGGCGGAGAAATATAAAGGAGAGCAGCGAGAAACTACTTAGGGAACGGATCCTAATGCATTGCATCCGAACCAGACTATACTCAATCGAAAAGATTCCAGATCAAGGATCGCTCACTCAGATTCCAACTGTATCTGGAGTTCACAAAAAACTTACGCGCGCCGCTACGGCTATGATTCAGCTTCCGCGATAAATGATAAAAATTTTGCCCTGCAACCGCGCACACTTCAGCCGGGGAAATCTCCATCCGGTTGTCAGAATCGTAACGATGTGAGCCGCGCCTTTCTCAGGTGATGCCCTTCCTATGAGAAGCTTTGCCGCCCTGTAAACGGTAAAGACAGCTTCGGTCTGGCGAAGCTTCTACGCTCGCGGCGAGCTTGCACAACCCCATATCCGGGGGACTCGCGTCAGCCGCTTGATAGGCATCTCTGATATTACAGCGGACGGTAGCCGCTGGCAAGTAACTATCGAATCTCCGGGGCCGGCAATGGCCGATATCATCCTCAAGCCGCGGTCAGATACAGAAAAACGCCACTCCGATAAAGTGGCGCTCTGAACACTCTGCGCTAGTCACTGGCCTCCCAATTTATATGTGGGCAGAGGTGATTTCCACTGCGCCTCTACAGATCTTTCCGGCTCGCTATCCCTTTTGAGGGCCGCTTCGTTGGCGATTGCTCTAGCCGGGGTCCGCTCACTTTCAGGCTGGCTAAAATCTTCCAGATCCTTGTTATCACTGGCACAATGTTATTAGCAATTATATGCCCATTGCACAGCATTATTATTTTCATATGTTTACGGATTTCTTGAGGGAGAAATCCAATGATTTCTAAGACTGTGAATGCGGAAATATCCTGATTATCATAGAACGTCCCTGGCTATCGTTGGCACTTGGGGCAATAATGAGTTCCTCGCCCCGTCACTTCGATGCGGCGAATCGGCGTCTCGCAGCGGAGGCATGGAAGGCCATCGCGCTGGTAAACGCAGTGTTCCAGTTGGAAGAAGCCACGCACACCGTCGGCATCCACGTAATCGCTCACGGATGAGCCTCCCAGTTGTATGGCGTGCTCCAAAACCTCACGCAAAGCCAACCTCAGCTCTTCCAATTCGGTCCGAGTCAGCCGTTTGCATAAGCGACGGGGACGGATTCCAGCGCGGAAGAGGCTCTCATCGGCATAAATGTTGCCCACACCGCTCAGCAGTTTCTGATTGAGCAGCGCTGCCTTGATGGTGAGCTGGCGGCTATGAAAGATTTGCACAAAGTCGGGGGCCGATACGATCAGGGGATCAACTCCTGCCGCGGCAAAGGGCGCGCTTTGGCGCAGATCGCGGAAATCCAGCCGGCCAAATCGGCGGGGGTCGACAAAACGCAACTCGCGGCCACTGGCCAAGCCGAGACGCGCATGAGTGTGGGGTGCGACGGGAGCTTCGGGAGTGGTGACCAGCAGTCGGCCGGTCATGCCCAGGTGGACAATCCATTGGGCGGAAGGCGAGTGCTTCCTGCCGCGAGTAGAGCAGCCGTCTCTGCTTCCCAGTTCACAGACGATGTGTTTTCCGGTCCGGTGGACCGCCAGGATCTCTCGCCGTTCCAGCCCTTTAGCCTGGAGCAACGGCGATGTCTTGAAAGGGGACTGATGGCTGCTGAACCAGATATCGAGGATGCGGTCGCCGCGCAGACGCTCATGAACGCCGCGAGCAATCGTCTCGACCTCTGGCAACTCAGGCATCGGTTTATTGTAAGGGAAGTTGGACTTGCCCGTTACCGGCCTTCACGAGAAGCGCGAATCTGGCTGGCCTCAAAGCTGACGATCTTCCATTCGCCCTGAGCATTCTTGACGTAGACGTGCGTGTAGCGGTAGCTTCCGGAGATATTGACTCCAGCGTGAGTCCCGCTGATCGAGACTCTGGAGGTTACCAATGCAGTGGTTCCATAGAAACGCACCCTGCGGTCGGAGACGTCAATCGCCGTGAAACGAGTGGTTCCGTTGCGCATACCATCCAAGGTTTGCTCTTTGGATTGCAAGGTTCCGCTGGAGGTGATGGCGATATAGTCGTCGGCCAGCAGAGCACTCAACGCGGAGATATCAGCCTTCAGAACGGCATTTCGCCAGTTCTCTTCAAGCTGAAAAATTTCGTGATGGCTCTCGTGGCGCTGCGTGCGAGGCATCCCGTTGTGCTGGAATGCAGAGCAAGTAGAGTTCGCGAGCACCATGACGGCAGGAAGAAGAGCCATTGCAAGCCACTTCGGGCGCTGCCGTGGTTTGATGGAGTTGATCTCGGCTTCGAGCATGATCGTAACGGATGGTAGCTCTGCCAGCCCGCACGGGTCAAACAAAATCGGATGGCTCGGATTCTATGCGTTCAGATCTGGGCAATCATGAAAGCACAGATCGCTACAAGGGCACGCAATGGACCCGTCTCTCAAAGGCGAACAGATCGGCTCAGGCGGCTTGTGAATTCTCGAACTTGACTCTTCTATAGAAGCTATTTTTTCTCTTCCAGCAACAGAAGTCTCTGGCGAGCCTGCCACTCCTGATTCGGATACTTGCCGGCAGCTGCGTCCAGAAAGTGATGGTAGTAGGTTGCGGTCCGCAGCCTTCTGATGCAAGTTGTCGTAGGCTGTCGCCCAGAGAAAGAACGTTGAGGGAATTTCGGGCTGATATTTTGACCGCATGGTCAGCGCGTGCAGCGTAACCTCCGGCCGGTTGGTGCGCGAGGCGGCAAAAGCCAGCCCGCTCCATCCGTCGGCGTTGGCCGAATCCAGACGGGTGGCCTTGTCAAAGACCGCAAACGCCTCCGCGAAGTTGAGCTGGCGCGTCAGATCCTGGCCGTGCGCGACCAGAAGATCTACGTCATCGGGCGTGATCGCCAACAGAATCACGTAGAGCTTGTCCGCTGCTGCAAAGTCGCCCGCATCATCCAGCACTTCGGCCAGCATCCGCGTGATCGCCACATCTTTTGGGTGCGCAGAGTGCAGCTTTTGCAGCAGCGGCAGAGCTTCGGCCTTATCCTCGGCGGCCAATACCGTCGCCAGTTGGGCAGTCAGGGCCTCATCGTCTGGCGCCAACTCCAGCGCCTTGCGCAAGAGAGTCTCAGCTTCGGGATATTTTTTCCGGGCAATCAATAGATGAGCCAGTCCGGCATTGGCTACGCCCGACTTCGGGTCTGTGGCCAGAACGCGACGGTAGGCAGCCTCGGCAGCATCCGGCTGACCCGTCTTGTCAGCCAGCTCCGCAGCTAACAGCGTGTCGGCAGGCGTCTCCGGCGACAGTTTCAGCGCCGCCAATAGTTCATTCGATGCCTCGGCTGGATCGCTTTCCCGGTCAATCTGCGCCAGCGAGCGCCAGGCCCGCGCCTTGGCCGCGCCCCCCGCCGCGCCGGGGTTCAGTTGAGTGGCTGCGGAAAGCTCCGGCCGGGCTTCCGCCAGCTTGCCTTGCCGGGCCAACAGCAGGCCCAGCTCAATGTGCGCTTCAAAGGAGGCTGGATCTGCCTCGACAGCCCGCCTGTAAAGTCCGGCGGCATCTTCCAGACGATTCTGCGCGTCCGCCACGTAGCCAGCGTCAAAGAGCGCGCGGGCATCTGCCGGATGAGAAACCAGCCATGGAGTCAACTTGGCTTCAGCGGCAGCCCAATTGGAGCTGCTGATCTCGGACTCCGCTTCAGCCACTTCCTTCGGCAGCAGTTGAGCTGTGTTGGCCTGAGGGGGCTGCTCCTGCGCGGCACCCTGGCCGAAGCTGGTGATTGAGCCGGAGATTGAAAAGACAAGGAGGATGAAAACAGTTTGGAGCCGCACAAAGTACCTCACTCCTCAGTTTAACGGGCGATGTTGGACGGTAAGGTGATTCATGGCCTTTCAAAGCAACGCGAGACAGGCGCAGTTCCTTCGACGGCGCAGAGGGCAAAGAGTTTGTTCTGCCTCGCTCAGGATGAAAGGCGTTCAGTATTTCACTTAAAAGTGAAGATAGATTCCTGCAAAAACCTGTCATATAACGACGGTTTTAGTAGACATATTCAGATAGCCTTGGTATATTTCATCAAAACCTGTCTATCAAAGACGGGTTTTGTAAATTCTATTTCTTGCACAGGAGATGGGAATGATGCGTGAATTGCCCGAAGTTGTTGCCGCACAGGAACCGGAAGACCTTTCTGCTGAGTCGTTTGCCGAGTTTGCTTATTCCTCCGAGCGAGATTTGGCCGGCGCCGCGCAGATCGCCGCCAGCCGTGCCACCATGGCGCTGGAGCGCCTTCAATATCCTGAGGGGTATTGGGTGGGCGATCTCACAGCGGACTCGACTCTTCAGGCCGACTACATCCTCCTGCAGATGTGGCTTTACCCGGCTGAGCCGGATGGAAGTTGGAAGCCTCCCACCATGGGGCGCATCCGCAAAGCAGTTCGTTCCATTCTGGACGCGCAGCGCGCCGATGGGGGCTGGAATATTTATGAGCCGGGACCGTCGGAGATCAACGCCACGGTACGCGCCTACACAATGCTCAAGATGACCGGCCTAAGCCCGGAAGACGAACGGATGGCGCGGGCGCGGACGCTGATTCTCAAGATGGGGGGCATTCAGGCCTGCAACAGCTATACGCGCATCAACTTCAGCTTCTTTGATCTTTTTCCGCGGAAGTACTGCCCGACGATCCCGGCGGAGATCACGATCATTCCGGGCAGCGTGCTCTACGAGATGTCGTCGTGGACGCGCACCATCATTGTTCCTCTTTCGATCATTCAGGCTTACGGCTTGACGCGGCCCACGCCGGGCGGGCTGCGCGTGGATGAACTCTTTCATCCCAACCGGCGCATCGCGTTGCATCGCAAAGACCGCATCGCCAATCTTTTCATTCGTGCCGACAAGCTCTTCAAACGCTGGGAGCGGCAGAGCGTGAAGATGATCCGCGAACGCGCTTTGCGGGAGGCAGAACGTTGGATGCTGGACCGTATGCATTACAGTGACGGGCTGGGAGCCATCTATCCGTCGATCCTGTATTCGATCATGGCGATGGACTCACTCGGCTATGAACGCGATCATCCAGATCTTGTGGAAGCTATCCGCCAGTTTGATGGGCTGATCCTGGAGGGCGAAGAGAGCTTGATCTTTCAACCCTCGAAGTCACCGGTTTGGGACACGGCTATTGCTGCATTTACTCTGGGCGAGACAGGCGCGGCGAGCGGCGAGGCATCGGCGCAACTGACCTCGGCGGCCGATTGGCTGCTCAGCAAAGAGATTCGCCGCCGCGGCGATTGGGCCGTCAAGCGCCCCAATCTGACACCATCGGGCTGGGTCTTCGAGTTTGCCAATGAATTTTATCCGGACATTGACGATACGGCGATGGTGCTGCTGACGCTATTGCACGCGAAGGCGAGTGATCCGGAGCGGCAGGCGCGCGCCGAACGCCGAGCCATAGACTGGCTGCTGGGAATGCAAAGCTCCGACGGCGGCTGGGCCGCCTTCGACGTGGATAATAACTGGCAGATTCTCAACAAGGTTCCCTTTGCCGATCACAATGCGATGCTGGACCCGACTTGCCCTGACATCACGGGGCGGGTCTTGGAGTCACTCTGCCGGCGAGGCTTTGAGCATTCCCATCCGGCGATAGCGCGGGGCATCCAATATCTGTTGGAGCGGCAAGAGGAGAACGGGAGCTGGTTCGGCCGCTGGGGGGTCAACTATGTCTACGGAACATTCCTGGCGATTCGCGGGCTGACGGCCTCCAATTCACCGGATGCCATCAGCGCCATTGCGCGCGGGGCAAGCTGGCTGCGCGGCGCGCAGAATCCCGATGGAGGCTGGGGCGAGAGCTGCCTGGGATACGAGACAGGGCGCTTTGAGCGGGCGGTCAGCACTCCTTCGCAGACCGCCTGGGCTTTGCTGGGGCTGATTGCTGCCGGTGGCAAGGAGTCTAACTCGGTTAGTGACGGCATCCACTGGCTGATTGCCAACCAGCAACCGGATGGAAGCTGGGGGGAATCCATCACCACGGGCACTGGGTTTCCCGGAGTGTTTTATATCAGCTATCACCTTTATCGTCAATACTTTCCTCTGTTAGCGCTGGGCGCATACGCGCAGACCGGGAAGCGGTAGACGCGCACCCGGCAAGTCCCCCATCGGAATGGGCTAACGGCGTAACTACTGAGCGCGTTCAAAGGTGAGAGAAGCGGAGTTGATGCAATAGCGCAACCCAGTGGGGCGCGGTCCGTCTGGAAAGACGTGGCCCAGATGGCCTCCGCAGGCGGCGCAGGTAACCTCGACGCGACGCATTCCAAGGCTAAGATCTTCGTGTTCCGCGACCGCCTGGGAACCAGCGGGAATCATGAAGCTCGGCCAGCCACAGCCGGAATCAAACTTGGCTCCGCTCAGAAACAGGAGCTCTCCGCAACCGGCGCAGTGATAATTGCCGGTCTCGTGATTTTCTGTCAGCGCGCCCGTGAAGGGCCTTTCGGTGGCCTTCTCGCGGAGAATCCTATACTGCTCCGGAGTGAGCAATGCTCGCCACTCAGCTTCCGAATGAGCAACCTTGTTCAGGTTATCGGTCAAAGCAACCTCCCAAAGATCACCCGGATTGGATGCTCTCAATCCGATAAAGGAATCAGGTTACCGACCGTTAACCTCTGCCAACACCTCAATCTCAACCAGCACATCCTTTGGCAGGCGAGCCACTTCAATAGTGCTCCGGGCCGGCAGCGGCGCATCCTCTCGATCGGCAAAATAACTGCCATAGACCGCATTCATGGCGGCGAAATCGCCCATATTCTTCAGAAACACAATAGTCTTCACCACATTGTTAAGGCTGCTTCCAGCTTCTTCAAGAATGGCTTTGAGGTTTTCCAAGACCCGGCGAGTCTGCTCGACAACGCCGCCGGCCACTACCTGCTGCGTAGCCGGATCGATACCCACCTGGCCGGAGGTGAAGAGGAGATCGCGCCGATGTTCGACATCGGCATTTCAAATCTATAGTGCCCGATCAGCAGACGTGCTTATCCGCCGATGCCTGACGTTACGGCGTTGGCCTGGCCACTGCGCCCATTGACAATTTCATCACCGAATTCGTGCCTTCGATCGCCAGTCATATCCATACGCATGTCGTCTTCGTCCAGCGCATCATCAACCAGGTTGCCGCCAACCCGCCGTAGTCTCCGTGGCCCGCTCGGCCGGACACTTCCGCCCTCCGGTTCTCCGCGGCCCTCCCCGTTTCCGCGCCGAGTGCCCCTTCCCCGCATGGATTCCCGCGCCGAACTTACCACGCAAATCAGTCGGGCCGCAACTTTCGGGCTTCAGGTGACCTTTTTGTTGAAAACTGCTTCCTACCGCAGAGGAAGATGCTCCGCCGCTGGCAAACGCAGTGCGGTAACCGCCCCCTCAGCCGGTGCGCGGGGCTCTGCTACTTGTATTCGTCCTCTGCCCTGC